>NZ_JACDNP010000023.1:1567-2590 GCF_013839425.1 Halorhabdus salina
GATTATCTCCTCCAATCTGGATTTTCGATCGAATCCACTCTTCTATCTACTCTGCCATAATCCATCATACAAAGCCCTTCATCCTGCCCTATTGAAAATAGATAACAGCACAAGGGTTCCTCGTTTCGACGTACCTTATTCAATGATATTCTCGACTAACTTATCTAGGATATATTCGGTCCGAGATAGTCACGTTGGTCACCGCCGAGACTGGTGGAAAGCCCTCTATTTTCGGTTGAACTTTGTGATTTTCTCGGCTCAAAATCCAGCAACCCCGCTGCTATACCCCATTTTCAATAGGGCAATAACATCCAACTCTCATTAGAATTTGGCAGGATGACTCCGTTCTATTAGACCTCTTATTATACTTTTTCTATGAGTATATCAGACTCTTTCAAAGTCTCTTTAACATCATCTTTGGAGATTTCCTGTTGCTGTGCCTCTCTAATGAATTCGTACAGCTGAGTCGTGGTTAAGAGCTTGAAACCATATTCTTCAAGATCTTCTTTGGGATCTCCGATAATTGGCGGACCTCTTTCCTTTGGCTCCTGCCTGCGATATGCATTTGCTACGAGGAGGCCTTCTATTTCTCTATCATCAAAGTCTTCGCTGGCGTTTCGTACCCATCGGTCCAGTTGGTCTACTTTGCTTATACCGATAGCGTTCTCTGTTCCATGTATCTCTAAAATGAAAGCCTTGTCGTCAAGAAGCACTGCTCCGTCTCGCTTTCCAGGGATTTCCGGTCTGGTTTCGAAGCCCAATTCTTCGAAAGCATCTAGTACAATATCTTCCAGTTCTGTACCGTCCTCATAGAGCAGCTTATTGAACTCATCCAGTCTCTCAAATTCTTCTCTTAGTTCGTGACTTCGCTCAATGATTTCTTGTTGTCTTGGGAGCCTCTCATCTCCCGCCCAATCTGGTACGGATCTGGGTTCAACTGAAAACCCGTGTATTTCGGAAAGGAGTTCAGAAGCCGCATGTTGAAAGGTATATTCGGGCTTTAGGGGTAGAAGATGGACTGAT
>NZ_JACDNP010000024.1 GCF_013839425.1 Halorhabdus salina
GAGGGAGCCCCCATCACAAGCGGTGCTGTGCGGTGGCGGTGCTGTCGAGGTGGTCGGTGTGAGTAGTGCCGATCACCCCGGAGATCGCCACGGTCCGTCACACTCTCGGCCTTCCGTGACGGACCGTGCAGACACTACAAACCCGCAAGAGAGTCCGTCTAAAGGCCAATCCCTGAAATGCTCCCTGACGGAACGCGACGGAGTAGCGCTCCGTGAAGAAGTTCGTGACTGGGACGCCCTCGACGGCGATCGTCCGACCACCTGGCGACGCTCCGTGCGCCGCTGGCGCACCTACATCGAGGACACCGACGACACCGACACCGTGCTGCGCAACGACCTCACGGGCGAGTACGCCGCTGGTTCATCCCCCCACAGATTCGCTGAGGAGTACGCTAACAAGCAGTACGCCAAGTTGAAGGACCTCGAACGGGCTCTGCGCGACGAGTACGGCAAACGGCTACACACGGCCATGCTGACGCTCACTGGCTCCTCGACCGACGACGACGGCAACCCGATACCGCCGGTTGACCACCTGCACGACCTTGACGCCAGCTGGGAAGCAGTCCGCCGAGAACTCTCCCGACAGCTCGAGGACCGCCGATGGGAGTACCTCGCTATCCTCGAACCGCATGTAAGCGGCTACCTACACATCCATATCGCGGTGTTCGTTGAGGGCGTCGTCACTCGCGATGACTTCGCTCCCGTCATCGAGGCGCACCTGCGTAACTGCCCTATCGCTGGACGGGACGCGCATGACACCGCCGACGACTCGACCATCTCGATAAACCGCGTCGGATTGGACAGGAGAGAGCTTCACGCTGCTGCTGAGGGTATCGAGTACGGCGACTCCATCGGCAACCTCGGAACGTACCTCGCGGAGTACCTCGGCACACACAGCGGCGACCCGCTGGACGCTCCCGATCACCAACAGATGGCCAATGCAGTGCTGTGGGCCACCGGCAAGCAACGCTGGCGACCCTCGCAAGGGGCTCAGTCGTACATGGCCAGTGAACAGCCTGACGACGACGACAGCGTCTCTGAGTGGTCCCTGCACGGCATCGTGCAAGGCACCGAGTTCCACCGGGTTCACCGCGACGACACCGGCGGCGTCGATCGCTTCGTCACGTCCACAGACCGCCCGCCTGACTGATCACTCACTGACTCCGGGCTCGTCGAGGGCTCCGATTGGAGGTCGCTGGTGACTGCTCCGCCTGGAGCTATTACCCGCCCCACCGCCCAACCCACCCTGGACGTTGGAAGCCCGCGGC
>NZ_JACDNP010000025.1 GCF_013839425.1 Halorhabdus salina
TTCAGCCATTGGAACTGCAGGCGGCACAAGTGATCGTTCTCGTCGCCGGTCGCATAATGGTGTGGCTGAGGCTATAAAAATAAACCTAAAAAACCGGAATTTCCAGGTCGCAGAGCGTATATGCAAAAGAAATGATATCGAATATGAACATTCGGTTGTGGACCTGCGGCCCCCACAAGAGCAGGGAGAGCCAAACAATAGTGTAAGTATCATGTCGGAATATAGTAAAAGTGACAGTGAGTTCCATCACTTTGGGAAGTGTAATATAGATGGATCATTCACGTCTACGTTGACCTGGAATCTTGATTTCAACGACACCCGTGCCCCATTTGATGGCGCGGGGCCCAGAAATGGTGTTGGAATTACATTTGCAGCAGACAGAGTTAGACCCATAAGTTGGGATCTAGGTGACCGAACTAAACTTCGAAAGCGTGGCTCTGAAGGCGTAATTGGTGGGTTTAACGATCCAGACCTAGATGCCGGACTCTCACCGGATGTTCCAGATGAGTCCAAAAGGAAAGGAGAAATGAGTGTAACATATGAAAAGTTAGAATCTGAATCTTGCAATATTTATGGGACCTATACACACTCCTGGGAAGTATTGGATCAACCGGGTTCGAT
This sequence comes from Halorhabdus salina, assembly GCF_013839425.1. Taxonomy (GTDB): domain Archaea; phylum Halobacteriota; class Halobacteria; order Halobacteriales; family Haloarculaceae; genus Halorhabdus; species Halorhabdus salina. The sequence goes on from NZ_JACDNP010000025.1 coordinate 622, forward strand.
TAGTTATGGTCTCAGTGCAGGACCCATCTCAGTAAGCGCATCATCTCGGATAGATTATTGGAAGAAACGGAATGACATAACAATTTAATGTAAAATCTAATACAACTCAGTAATATCTCAATTTTGCTCGCTGTGCCTTCCAGAAACTACAACGCACCGATCAATGTTCCACTACTCAAGAGCGTTCACAGAATTATATCGCTGGCAGGGTGCGAAGGACCGACAATGGATAAAAAATATGTTGCATTGGAATTAATTTCGGGCAATGAGTACAGACACATTTACGTTTGCGACATATGGAATTAGCTTTGCCATTGGACTCGTTATGATAACATGGGGCTTTACTGGATTGCTATATGGAGATACGATTTTATATTCCCTCTTTTGTATTTTTATTGGATCTGTGATCGTATATACCGTTCTGATGCTTGGCATACAGAAGGCGGTACGTAACGACTCTGAA
>NZ_JACDNP010000003.1:0-235861 GCF_013839425.1 Halorhabdus salina
TATACCGTTCTGATGCTTGGCATACAGAAGGCGGTACGTAACGACTCTGAAAATTAAAACTCCTATAGTAGATAGTACTCCATCTATTGACTCTTTCTGACAAAAGTCATCGATCAGTATCACACGTCTGCAAGTTATCCATTATCAAGACCGCTCTTGCATGGAGTATCTTGGGTTATTTAAACCTCTTATCCGCACCGCACAGCGTTCTGAATCGCGACGCGACGAGACGCGTCGCTTGGTAGTTTGCGTTGAAGAAGGTGCGACGGCCGAGATTTGAACTCGGGTTAGGACCGTGGCAGGGTCCTGTGATACCACTACACCACCGTCGCACGGTGCATCTCAAACTGGGGCCGGAGAGAAATATAAGGCTTCCGAATCTCGTGGACGGGAGCACCCCGTCCCGTCATCGACTCGCGTGGGGCGCAATCCCTTGATAGAACCTCTCACAACCGGGTCAAAGCGGCATCCTTTTAGGACTTGGGCCGGGAGTAATCGGCACAGTCTAGTGGCGTGACCTGGAAGCGTCACGGCATGACGACCAACGCACTCGTGCCGTCGTCGCTCTGCCGCGAGGCAGAGGACAAACGCGAGGCGACCCGGAAGATCGGCTACGTGGCCCGTGCGGCCACCGTCTTCGGGGTCGACCGTTTGACCGTCTTCCCCGACCCTGACGGGGCGGGGAAGTTGGACGGCGGGTTCGTCGAAACCGTGCTGCGGTACGCCGCCACACCCCCCTACCTCCGAAAGGCGGTATGGGACAGGCGGGACGAACTGGAGTGTGTCGGCGTCCTGCCGCCGCTCCGCGTTGCGACACAGACCGGCTCCGGATCGGACGATTCGGGGTCGTTAAGACAGGGAATCGTGACCGAGGTCGGACCTGATGGGCGCGTCCGGGTCAATTGCGGCCTGCAACACCCGATCTCTCTCCCCGTTCCGGACGACCGGACCGTGGCTGAGGGAGAGCGTGTCACCGTCAGGGTCTCTTCGAGACGACCGGTCCGCGCGAAACTCACCGACGAGCCCCAAGCGGGCTTCCAGGTGGATCGAGCGGACCTCGATACGGCGCTCGCACGCTCCGATGCCGGCATCACCATCGCCGCGTCCCGTCACGGCCAGTCGCTCACGTCTGGGCGACTTGGCCAGTTGATCGGGACGGTCGATGGGGCCGGCGGCGACCTGACAGTCGTCTTCGGAGCGCCCGAGCGCGGTTTGCCGGCTATCCTCGGCGTCGATACGGAGTCCGTTGGCTCCACCACTGTGGCGGAGCTGGCGGCTGCCGACGACACGGAGGACGGAACTGGCGACGCGGTAACCGGATCTCGGCCGGACGGAACCCGGTTCGACCTCTGGCTGAACACGGTTCCTAACCAGGGCAGTGAGGTCGTGCGAACGGAAGAGGCGATGTTCGCCACCCTCGCGCCCCTGACGCTCACGGAGTGAGAATCCGATGCCACAACCAAACAGACCACGCAAAGGCTCGCTGGCCTACAGTCCGCGCAAGCGCGCGACCAGTGAGACGCCGCGGTTCAACAGCTGGCCCGACGACGAGGGTCAGCCGGGGACGCAAGGCTTTGCCGGCTACAAGGCCGGCATGAGCCACGTCGTTGTCATCAACGACGAACCCGACTCACCGCGGGAGGGCATGGAAGAAACCGTGCCCGTCACGGTCGTCGAGACGCCGCCAATGCGGGCGGTGGCTCTGCGAGCCTACGAGGATACGCCGTACGGTCTGCGTCCGCTGACGGAGGTCTGGACCGACGAGTTCCATTCGGATCTCGATCGGGCCATCGATCTTCCCGAGGAGCAGGACGGCGATGCTGCAGAGGAACAGATTCGCGAGGCACTCACAGACGGTCGCCTTGGGGACGTGCGTCTCATCACGCACACGGTCCCGGGCGAACTGTCGAGCGTGCCCAAGAACGAACCGGACGTCATGGAAACGCGCGTCGGCGGTGGCAGTCTCGAAGACCGCCTCGACCACGGGCTCGAGCTCGTTGGCGAGGACGGCGAGTACGCCCTGACCGACGTTTTCCGCGCCGGCGAGTACGCCGACGTTGCGGGCGTCACCAAGGGCAAGGGCACCCAGGGCCCCGTCAAGCGCTGGGGCGTCCAAAAGCGGAAGGGCAAACACGCCCGCCAGGGCTGGCGCCGACGCATCGGCAACCTGGGCCCGTGGAACCCATCGCGGGTTCGCTCGACGGTGCCCCAGCAGGGCCAGACTGGCTACCACCAGCGCACCGAACTCAACAAGCGCCTCATCGACATCGGCGACGACGACGTCACCCCCGACGGTGGCTTCGTCAACTACGGCGAGGTCGACGGGGACTACGTGCTGGTAAAAGGGTCGGTTCCCGGCCCCCAGAGTCGCCTCGTTCGCCTGCGCCCGGCCGTCCGGCCGAACGACCAGCCGCGTCTCGACCCTGAGGTGCGGTACGTCTCTACGGAGTCTAATCAGGGGTGAGATGAATGCAGGCAACACTACACGATCTGGACGGCGAGGAAGACGGTGACGTCGAGCTACCGGACGTCTTCGAGACGCCCTACCGGCCCGACCTCATCAAGTCGGCGGTGCTTGCCGCCCAGGCTAATCGGAAACAGGATTACGGTGCAGACGACTACGCGGGCATGCGAACGCCCGCAGAATCGCAAGGGAGCGGCCGCGGCATGGCACACGTCCCACAGCAGGACGGGCGAGCGAAGCGCGTGCCCCAGACTGTCGGCGGTCGACCCGCACACCCGCCCAAAGAAGAGAAAGATCGGGCACCCGCGATCAACGACAAGGAACGCAAGCAGGCCGTTCGGTCGGCGATCGCGGCGACGACTGATGCGGACCTCGTCGCCGAGCGCGGTCACGAATTCGACGACGAGACCGACCTGCCGCTGGTCGTCAGTGACGCCTTCGAGGACCTCAAGAAGACCCAGGCGGTCGTCGACGTCCTCGAATCGCTTGGCGTCCACGCGGACATCGATCGTGCCGACGACGCGACCGTCCGGGCCGGCCAGGGAACGACCCGTGGCCGGAAGTACCGACGGCCGACGTCGATTCTGTTCGTCACGAGCGAGGAGCCGTCGAAAGCAGCACGGAACCTCGCGGGCGCGGACGTCACGACCGCACGCGAGGTCAACGCTGAAGACCTCGCACCTGGCGCGACGGCCGGTCGCCTGACGGTCTGGACCGAGAGCGCCCTCGCGGAGGTGGCCGACCGATGACTGATCCGATCAACGTCATCGAGCACCCACACGTCACCGAGAAGGCGATGGACAAGATGGACTTCGAGAACGCCTTGCAGTTCATCGTCGCACTCGACGCTACCAAGGACGACGTGACCGAGGCGGTCGAAACGCAGTTCGACGTGACCGTCGAGAACGTGAACACGCAGGTCACGATGAACGGCAACAAAAAGGCAGAGGTGACGCTATCCGAGGCGGACGACGCCGAGGAAGTCGCCTCCCGAATCGGGGTGTTCTAACTATGGGACGACGCATTCAGGGACAACGACGCGGTCGCGGGACGCCCACGTTCCGGGCACCCTCCCACCGCTACAAGGCGGAGCTTTCGCATCGTAGCACCGAGGCCACCGATGGTGACCTCGTTGCGGGCACGGTCGTGGACATCGAACACGACCCCGCCCGATCGGCGCCGCTTGCGGCCGTCGAGTTCGAAGACGGCGATCAGCGCCTCGTTCTCGCACCGGAAGGCGTTGGTGTCGGCGACGAGATTCAGCTTGGCGTCTCGGCCTCGATCGAGCCAGGCAACACGCTCCCGCTGGCGGAGATCCCGGAGGGCATCCAGATCTGTAACGTCGAGGCCCAGCCGGGCGACGGCGGGAAGTTCGCTCGCGCCTCTGGTGTTTCGGCGCAGTTGATGGCTCACGACCGTAACGTGGCGGTCGTCCAGTTGCCAAGCGACGAGGTTCGACGCCTGGACCCGGATTGCCGGGCGACGATCGGCGTGGTGGCCGGCGGTGGCCGCACGGAGAAGCCGATGGTCAAGGCCGGCAACAAGTATCACAAGATGAAGTCTCGCGGGACGAAGTGGCCGCGGGTTCGCGGGGTCGCGATGAACGCCGTCGACCACCCGTTCGGTGGTGGCGGCCGACAGCACCCCGGGAAACCGAAGTCCATCTCGCGGGACGCCCCGCCGGGCCGGAAGGTGGGCGACATCTCCTCGCGACGCACCGGCCGAGGTGGTGACGAATGAGTTCTAGTGATTACCAGATCGGCCACGAGGGAGAGTTTACCTACCGTGGTCATACGTTAGAGGAGTTGCAGGAGATGTCGATTGATGAAGTTGCGGAACTGCTCCCCGCACGTCAGCGGCGAACTATCAAACGCGGCCTGTCCTACGAGAAGGAACAGCTGCTCGAAGCGGCCCGCGAGGCCGGCGAGGAAGAAACGGCAAACAACCCGATCAGGACGCACCTGCGGGACATGCCGATTCTCCCCGAGTTCGTCGGGATCACCTTCGCGGTCCACAACGGCGAGAGCTTCGAGCGCGTGAACGTCGAGCCGGAGATGCTCGGCCACTATCTGGGCGAGTTCCAGCTCACGCGCACGAGCGTCGAGCACGGACAGGCCGGGATCGGGGCGACCCGGTCCTCGAAGTTCGTGCCCCTCAAGTAATCCATGGGAATCAGCTACTCAGTCGACGCCGACCCGGACACGACGGCCAAAGCCATGCTTCGGGAGCGTCAGATGAGCCACAAGCACAGCAAGGCCATCGCCCGGGAGATCAAGGGCATGACCGCCGAGGACGCGGTCGCCTACCTCGAAGACGTCATCGAGGGCGCACAGTCAGTGCCGTTCAAATCCCACAACTCGGGCGTCGGCCACCGAAACGATATCGACGGCTGGGACGCCGGCCGTTTCCCCGAGAAGGCCAGCGAGGCCTTTCTCGATCTGATCGAGAACGCTACCGGCAACGCCGAATACGCGGGCATGGATGGCGAGTCCATGGAGATCATGCACGTCGCCGCCCACAAGGTCGGCGAACAGCGTGGTCGCCAGCCCCGTGCGATGGGTCGGGCCAACGAGTGGAACACGCCAGAGGTTGACGTCGAGTTGATCCTGGTTGACCCCGACGCCGAGGAGGGTGATGCCTGATGGCCGACGAACTGCAGTTCATCGAGGATGGCCTCCAGCGCACCCAGATCGACGAGTTCTTCGAGGACGAACTCGGTCGGGCCGGCTACGGCGGCATGGAAGTCGCCAAGACGCCGATGGGGACCCAGATCGTCCTCAAGGCCGAGAAACCCGGCATGGTGATCGGCAAGGGTGGGAAGAACATCCGCAAGATCACCACGACCCTCGAAGAGGAGTTCGGCCTCGACGATCCGCAGGTCGACGTCCAGGAAGTCGAGGAACCGGATCTGAACGCCCGGATCGTCGCCGACCGGCTGGCCAACGCCCTCGAACGCGGCTGGTACTTCCGGAAGGCCGGTCACACCACGATCGACCGGATCATGGAAGCCGGCGCGAAGGGTGCCGAGATCGTCCTCTCGGGGAAGGTCACGGGCGCTCGCTCACGCGTGGAGAAGTTCAACCGCGGCTACATCAAGCACAACGGCGAACCCGCCCAGGACATCGTCGACCATGGCCAGGGCGTCGCCGTCATGAAGCTCGGCACTATCGGTGTGGATGTCAAAATCATCCCGCCGGAAGCCGAACTGCCCGACGACTTCGAGATCTACGAGGACGTCGATGTTTCCGAGTACGTCGAAGAGGTCGAGGGAGACTCCGTCGAGGAGTTGCTTTCCGGCGAGCCCGAGGACGGCGAAGGCGAGGCGGCCGCCGACACCGAGGACGAGGCCGACGCGGACGTACCTGAGGAAGAAGTCCTCGAAGAGGCCGACGAAGCCGAAGAGTTCGACGAAGTTGACGTGCCCGACGACGACGGTGTCGAGGAGGAACTCGACGAACTCGAGTCGGCAGTCGACGAAGAACTCGACGAAGAGACCGAGGAAGAAGCCGAAGAGTTGCTGGAGGAAATGGAAGACGAGGAGGACACAGCTGACGACGAAGCTGACGCAGACGAAGACACGGAGGGTGATGCCGAATGACGATCCTCCATCCCGAGGAGATCCGCGACATGACGCCGGCCGAGCGAGAGGCCGAACTCGAGGACCTCCAGACGGAACTGCTGAACGCCCGCGCCGTCCAGGCAGCGGGTGGTGCCCCGGAGAATCCGGGCCGCATCAAGGAGATCCGCAAGGCGATCGCGCGGATCAAGACGATCGAAACCGAGGACAGCGAGGCCGAGACGGCCTCCGAAGGAACAGCGTAATGTCACGCACCGCCGCCACCCTGGCTCGCCACGAGCTGCTCGGGCTCGCCGCTCGCGTTAGCGATGCGACCGATTCCGGGCTCGTGGGTATCGACGGCACGGTCGTCGCCGAGACGACCAACACCGTCTCGATCGAGCGCGGTGGGCGGACGTGGCAGGTTCCCAAGGCCGGCGCGACGTTCGCGTTCGACCTTCCCGGCGACGTAGCGGGGAGCCCAGATGCGGGCAAGCCCGAACGCGTCGCCGTCGATGGTGAGCGATTGATCGCTCGCCCGGCCAGACGGACCGAACGCAGAGGTGAATCCACATGGCGCTAGGACTGAACGTACGACAACCGGACGCGACCTGCGACGATCCGAACTGCCCGTTCCACGGAACGCTTTCCGTGCGGGGCCAGACGATCGAAGGCACCGTCGCGTCCACTGATATGGACAAGACCGTCGTCGTCGAGCGCGAGTACGACGTACCCGTGCCCAAATATGACCGCCAGATGAAACGGCGGAGTCGGATTCCAGCCCACGCACCCCCGTGCGTGGACCTGGCGGAAGGCGACACGGTCACGATTGCAGAGACCCGACCACTCTCGAAGACGAAGTCTCACGTAGTGGTCGAGAAACACGGAGGTGCGGACTGATGGAAGCCCTCAATGCCGACGTTACCCAGGGCCTAGAGAAGGGCTCGTTGATCACGTGTGCAGACAACACGGGCGCACGTGAACTCAAAGTCATCAGCGTCGCGGGTTACTCCGGGACGAAGAACCGCCATCCGAAGGCGGGTATTGGTGACAAGATCACCGTTTCGGTGACCAAAGGCACGCCGGAGATGCGCCGCCAGGTTCTCGAAGCGGTGGTCGTTCGCCAGCGCAAGCCGATCCGGCGGCCGGACGGCCAGCGCGTGAAATTCGAGGACAACGCGGCGGTCATCGTCGACGAGAACGAGGACCCCCGCGGCACCGAGATCAAGGGCCCGATTGCCCGCGAGGTCGCCGAGCGGTTCGGCTCCATCGCCTCGACTGCCACGATGATTGTCTAGACTATGAGTGAACAACCAACCAAACAGCGCAATCAGACCGAGCGCGCTCCGTTGCACGAGCGACACAAGCAGGTGCGGTCGACGCTGACCGAGGATCTCCGCGAGGAGTACGGGCAGCGTCGCGTCCGCGTCAACGAGGGCGACACGGTCGAGGTCATGCGCGGTGACTTCGCCGGCGAGGAAGGCGATGTCACCGATGTCGACCTTCGAGACGCGACGATTAGCGTCGAAGAGGTCACCGTCGAGACCGCCGACGGCGAGGAAACGCCCCGCCGGCTTGAGGCCAGTAACGTTCGCGTGACGGACCTCGATCTGTCTGATGACGTGCGACGGCAGCGACTCGAGGAGGACGAATAAATGAGCAACCACCAGAAACGACTCTCGGTACCGGAACGCTGGCCCGTCGAGCGCAAGACCGAGACCTTCACCGTGTCGGCCGATGCCGGCCCGCACGGCGAGGCGGGCGTGCCCCTGCTGATCGTCCTTCGGGACGTACTGGGGTACGTCGACAGCCGCAAGGAGGCCCGGTTCGCGCTCGATCAGGACCAGGTGTTGATCAACGGCGACCCCGAAGGCGACGAAACGCGTCCGGTGGGGATGTTCGACATCCTCGCCTTCACCGAACGCGAGGAGTTCTACCGGATCTTCCCCGGCGATGGCGGTCGGCTCGCGCTGACGCCCATCGACGAGGAATCGGCTCAGTCCAAACTGGGCAAGATCGTCGAAAAACGACAGGTTCCCGGCGGCGACGTGCAGCTGACCCTGCACGACGGCGAAACGCTGCTGGTCGGCAAAGACGACGCATACACGCCAAACGACTCGATCGTCGTGGCCAACGAAGACGAGAAGATCGTCGCCCACTTCACCTACGAGGAGGGCGCACTCGTCACGGCCGTCGACGGCCAGCACGCGGGTGAAATCGGCGAGGTCGAGACGATCCAGGTCACGGCCAGCAGTGCCGACAACAACGTCATCGTCGAACGTGAGGACGGCTCGACCTTCGAAACTGTCGAGGAGTACGTCGTTGTCATCGACGAGAACTTCACAAGCGATGACGATGTAGCGGCCGACGAGGCCGACACTGAAGACGTTGGAAACGACGCCGAGGAAGCCCCGGACGAAGACGCTGAGGACGACGACGAGGGCGACGACGAAGACGGAGGTGCCGAGGAATGAGTTCCGAGACCGAGGCCGAGTTCCACCCGATGCGCGAACCGTCGGTCGAGAAGGTCGTCGTCCACATGGGTATCGGCCGCGGTGGCCAGGAACTCGCCGACGCAGAAGAGATCTTGGCGGAGATCGCGGGCCAGCAGCCGGTCCGGACGACCGCCACGGAGACTATCGGCGAGTTCGATATCCGCGAGGGCGACCCAGTTGGGACGAAAGTCACACTGCGTGACGAAGCCGCCGAGTCGTTCCTCGAGACGGCCCTCGAACTGGCTGACCTCGAGGCTGCACAGTTCGACGAGACGGGCAACTTCAGCTTCGGGATCGAGGAACACACCGACTTCCCGAGCCAGGAGTACGATCCGACGATCGGAATCTACGGATTTGACGTGACGGTCAACCTGACGCGCCCGGGCTACCGGGTCAGCAAACGGGATAAGGCCTCACGCCCGATTCCGTCGACCCATCGACTCGATCCCGACGATGCCGTCGCGTTCGTCGAGTCGACCTTCGACGTGGAGGTACGCGAATGAGCGAGAGTGAAACTGACGCCGACGCGGGCGAACAAACCGGCGAGCAGGCCGCAAAGCGGACCGGTCAGCTCGAAGTCTGCCAGCGATGCGGTCGCAAGCAGGGTCTGGTCGGCAAATACGACATCAACCTGTGTCGGCAATGCTTCCGGGAGATTGCCCGCGACATGGGATTCAAGAAGTACAGCTAACGATGACGGGTAACGATCCACTCAGTGCCGCCCTCTCCGGCGTCGATAACGCCGAGAGTGTTGGCAAGCTGACGTTCACAGTCGAGCCCGCCTCGAACGAGATCGGCAGTGTCCTCGAAGTGTTCTACGATCGAGGCTATATCGACGGCTTCGAGCGCGTCGAGGACGGCAAAGCCGGGCAGTTCGAGGTCGAATTGAAAGGTGCGATCAACGAGTGTGGCTCGGTCAAACCCCGCTATTCGGCGGGGGCCGACGAGTTCGAGCAGTGGGAGAAGCGATTCCTCCCTGCCCGTGACTACGGGACGCTCATCGTGACCACGAGCCACGGGATCATGAGCCACTACGAGGCCCGCGAGGCGGGCATCGGTGGCCAGGTGATCGCATACGTATACTGACAATGCCACGCACAGAACTACAGCTACCTGACGAAGTCAGTGCCGAGGTCGATCACCTCGAGCTTACTGTCGAGGGACCTGAAGGCAGCGTAACGCGTCGACTCTGGTATCCCGACGTTTCGGTCGATGTTGAAGACGAGACCATCGTCATCGAGTCCGACGCCGATGACGCCGAGACGATGTCCACGCTTGGCACATTTGAGAGCCACGTGCGGAACATGTTCCACGGCGTCACCGAGGGCTGGACCTACGAGATGGAGGTCTTCTACTCACACTTCCCGATGCAGGTACGCGCCGAGAGCGAGGAAGTCGTTATCGAGAACTTCCTCGGCGAAAAGGCACCGCGCCGGACGCCGATTCACGGCGAGACCGAGGTCGAGATCGACGAGGAAAAGATCTCCCTGCGCGGACCCAGTATCGAGGATGTCGGCCAGACGGCCGCGGACATCGAACAGCTCACCCGCGTCACCGATAAAGACGTTCGGGTGTTCCAAGACGGCGTCTACATCACCGAGAAACCGAATCGAGGTGAGGTCTGATGGCTGACGAAGAACCTACGGAACTAACAGATGTCGGCGGGATCGGCGACCAGACGGCCGACGCATTGGCCGAGGCTGGTTTCGATACCGTCGATGACTTGCGAGCAGCTGAGGAATCGGAACTCACCGAGGTCGAGGGGATCGGCAACGCCCTGGCGGCCCGGATCAAGGCCGATGTCGGCGACGTTGACGTCGAAGAGGACGCTGACGCCGAGGTCGAAGACACTTCGACCGACGAAGCTGACGACGAGGCTGACGATGCCGAGAGCGAGGACGAGGAGTCCGAAGCAGATGCCTCGGCTGACGAAACGGAGACGCTCGCTGACTACGAGGGTCTGACCGACATCAGTGGCGTCAGTGAGGAGACGGCCGACGCATTGAGCGAGGCCGGCTTCGAGACCGTCGAAGCCGTCGCACGCGCCGACCAAGACGACCTGACCGAGGTCGAGGGTGTCGGTAACGCTCTGGCGGCCCGGATCCAGGCTGACGTCGGCGAACTCGACGTCTCGGAAGCCGAGACTGCCGACGTCGAAGAGGCAGGCGAGGCCGCCGAGGAAGCCGAAGATGTCGAAACGGAACTGCAACCCCGTGGACTGACCGAGAAGACGCCGGACCTCTCCGACGAAGAGGCCCGGCTGCTGGTCCAGCGTCGTCGCGAGGGCAAACCGCAGTTCAATCGACAGGACTACCACAAGAAAAAGCGTGTGCCGACGTCCTGGCGACGACCGCGGGGCGGGCTCTCGAAGCAGCGCCGCGGCATCAAGGGCAAAGGCGACACGGTCGAAGCCGGGTTCCGCACTCCCAAGGCGACTCGTGGATTGCATCCCTCCGGCTTCGAGGAAGTTCGCGTCCACAACGTCGACGATCTCGACGGTGTCGACGGGGATACCCAAGCAGTACGCATCGCCTCGAAAGTCGGGGCTCGCAAACGCGAACGGATCGAAGAGCGCGCCGAGAGCGAGGCAATTCGCGTGCTCAACCCCACCTACGTCGAAGTCGAGGTGAGCGAGGATGAGTGATCTCAGCGCACAGAAGCGACTGGCGGCAGACGTTCTGGACGTCGGGCAGAACCGCGTTTGGTTCGACCCCGAAGCACAGGGCGAAATCGCGGATGCGATCACCCGTGAGGACGTCCGTGACCTCATCGATCAGGGCATCATCCGCACGAAAGAAAAGAGCGGGAACTCTCGCGGTCGAGCCAAAGAGCGCCAGAAGAAACGCGCTTACGGCCATCAGAAGGGGCACGGGTCCCGAAAAGGTGCTGCGGGAGCGCGACAGAACGAGAAAGACGACTGGGTGTCCCGCATTCGGGCCCAGCGCGAGCGGCTGCGAGAGCTCCGAGACAGCGGCGAGCTGTCGCCGACGGAGTATCGCGAACTGTACAACCAGGCCAGCGGCGGCGAATTCGACGACGTCGGTGACCTGAACCGATATATTGACGACCAACACGGTGATCAGTGATGGCGACAGGACCACGCTACAAGGTGCCGATGCGTCGGCGCCGCGAATCTCGGACGGACTACCATCAGCGGTTGCGCCTGCTGAAATCCGGCAAGCCACGCCTCGTGGCGCGGCTCTCGAACAGCCAGGCCAGGGCGCAGCTGGTGACAACGGGTCCCAATGGTGACGAAACTGTTGCAGCGGCCACGGCCAACGACCTCGCCGAGTACGGCTGGGATGCGCCGACGGGTAACCTGCCCGCCGCGTACCTGACCGGACTCCTCGCGGGGCTTCGGGCGATCGAGGCCGGCTACGAGGAGGCAGTGCTGGACATTGGGCTCAACACGCCGACGCCAGGAAGTAAAGTATTCGCAATCCAGGAAGGGGCGGTCGACGCCGGCCTGGAGATACCCCACAACGACGACGTTCTGGCCGAGTGGCCACGGACGCGCGGCGAGCACATCGCCGAATACGCTGAGTCCCTCGATGAGGGGCTTTACAGCGGGGATTTCGACGCGACAGAACTGCCCGCACACTTTGATTCGGTGCGGGAGACGCTACTCGAAGGTGACATCGAACTATGAGCGCTGACGGATGGGAACCACGAACGCGGCTCGGCCGGCAGGTCGCCGACGGCGAGATCGACTCGATGCGCGACGCCCTGAACGCCGGGCTGCCGCTGAAGGAATCGGAAATCGTCGATCAGCTCGTTCCCGGGCTGGAAGACGAGGTGCTGGACATCAACATGGTCCAGCGGATGACCGACTCGGGTCGCCGGGTGAAGTTCCGCTGTGTCGTCGTCGTGGGCAACCGTGACGGGCTCGTCGGCTACGCCGAGGGGCGTGACGATCAGGTCGGCGGCGCGATCCAGAAGGCCATCGACATCGCGAAGTTGAACATGATCGATGTCTCGCGTGGCTGTGGCTCCTGGGAGTGTGGCTGTGGGCGACCGCACACGGTCGCACTCCGAACCACAGGCAAGGCCGGCAGTGTCGAGGTCGAACTCCAGCCGGCCCCGCGCGGGCTCGGGCTGGCCGGCGGCGAGACCGTCCGGCACGTCCTCGAACTGGCCGGCATCGAAGACATCTGGACTCGGTCGTCAGGGAACACCCGGACGACGGTCAACTTCGCGAAGGCGACGTTCAACGCCCTGCGCAACACGGCCGAAGCGCGGGTCCCCGAGCGTGCCTTCGAGGAGCGTGAGGTGATCGAATGATGCAAGCGATCGTCCAACTGCGCGGCGAGGTCGACGTCAGCCAGGACATCGTCGATACCCTGGAGATGCTCAACCTCGGTCGCGTCAATCACGCGACGCTCGTCCCCGAAACCGATACGTATCGGGGCATGATCACGAAGGTCAACGATGTCGTTGCCTACGGTGAACCGTCAGCCGAGACAGTCGAACTCCTGCTCGAACGGCGAGCCGAGCCCGCCGAGGGTGAGGGAGACATCGACGACGACTGGGTTGGCTGGAACACCAACTACGACGACCTCTCGGCACTGGCCGAGGCGCTGCTCGAAGAGGAGACAACTCTGCAGGAAGCAGGTCTGTCGCCGACGCTTCGGCTACACCCGCCCCGGAAGGGCCACGACGGGATCAAACATCCCGTCAAGGAGGGTGGCGAACTCGGCAAGCACGATACCGACGGCATCGACGGACTGCTGGAGGCGATGCGATAATGACAGACAAGAGCAAACGCCAGCGTGGCTCTCGAACGCACGGTGGCGGCACGCACAAGAACCGTCGTGGGGCCGGTCACCGCGGTGGGCGCGGCGACGCCGGCCGCGACAAACACGAGCAGCATCTACACCCGCCGATCGGAAAGAGCGGCTTCACGCGGCCCGAGAAGACCCAAGAAGATATCGCCGAGATTGACGTCCGACAGCTCGATGAGAACGCTGCCTTGATGGCCGCCGACGGTATCGCCGAAGAAGACGGCGACGGCTACCGGATCGACGCCCGCGAGGTCGTCGAGGACGGCTTCGATGTCGACGCTGTAAAGGTCCTCGGTGCCGGGCAGGTTCGCAACGAGCTGACCGTCGTCGCCGACGCCTTCTCGGCCGGTGCCCGCGAAAAGATCGGGGCTGCCGGCGGAACCGCGACGTTGAGCGAGCGAGGCGAACAGCGACAGGCTGACAAGGACGACGCCGACGATACCGAGTAAGGATGAGCTGGAAGGACACCGCCGAACCACTGCTGACGCGGATGCCGTCAGTCGCTCGACCGGATCGCCACGTCCCGTTCAAACGGAAGCTTGGCTGGACAGCCGGCGTCCTGGTCCTGTTTTTCTTCTTGAGAAACATCAATCTGTACGGCCTTGGTACCGGTGGATCGAACGCATTCGGTCGGTTCTCGTCGATCCTTGCCACCCAGCAGGGATCGATCTTGCAGCTGGGGATCGGGCCGATCGTCACCGCGAGTATTGTCCTGCAGTTGCTCGGCGGGGCGGACTTGCTCGGGCTAGACACCCAGAACAATCCGCGCGATCAGATTCTCTATCAGGGGCTCCAGAAGTTGCTGGTGCTCGTGATGATCGTGCTAACGGGCTTTCCAATGGTGTTCGCCGCCGACTTCCTTCCGGCCGAGCCAGTGTTTGGACTGGGTGTGGCCGGGACGAAGTGGTTGATGTTCGCCCAGATCTTCGTCGGCGGTGTCCTCATCCTTTACATGGACGAGGTGATCAGCAAATGGGGCGTCGGCAGCGGGATCGGCCTGTTCATCATTGCCGGCGTCAGCCAGAGCCTGGTCGGCGGATTGATCGCGATTCCACAGATCTCCGGAAATTGGGGTTTCATCCCCTACTGGATCGGTGCAGTGGCTGGGATCGTCGATGCACCGTCGGTGCTGACGGGCCAAGGGATAACACAGCTCATGTTCCACACGAGTGGACAGAACTATATCGGACTGATCGCCATCCTCACGACGCTCTCGATCTTCGTGATCGTCGTTTACGCGGAGTCGGTCCGCGTCGAGATCCCGCTGAGCCACGCTCGGGTGAAGGGTGCGCGTGGTCGGTTCCCGGTAAAGCTCATCTACGCGAGTGTCCTGCCGATGATCCTCGTTCGGGCCCTGCAGATGAACATCCAGTTCCTCGGCCGGATTCTCAAACAGCAACTCGGGACGTTACCGGCCTGGTTGGGCCAATACAGCGGTTCACAGCCGACTGGTGGGCTGTTCTATTACATGGCACCGATCCAGTCGCCCGGCGAATGGGCGTGGTTCCTCGGCGGAGTCTCCCAGCCGGCCTGGAAGATCCTCACGCGAGTCGGGGTTGACCTCACGTTCATGATCATCGGTGGTGCGATCTTCGCCATCTTCTGGGTCGAGACCACTGACATGGGGCCCGAAGCGACGGCCCAGCAGATCCAGGACTCCGGGATGCAGATCCCCGGCTTCAGGCAGAGTCCTGGCGTCCTCGAGAAAGTCCTCGGGCGCTACATTCCGCAGGTGACGGTCATCGGCGGCGCACTGGTCGGCTTGCTCGCTGTCATGGCGAACATGCTCGGCACGATCGGTGGCGTTACCGGGACGGGCCTGCTGCTGACCGTCTCGATCACCTACAAGCTCTACGAGGAAATCGCCGAAGAGCAACTCATGGAGATGCACCCCATGATGCGCCAGATGTTCGGCTAACGCAGGCGAACCCCGCTTCCGCCGTCCATTTTGACGCTTGCCGCTCGTCTTGTGCCGTGTGAGTGTCGTCGGCCGTCAGTACGTACAGCCTCGGCTGCGTATACTCGCCGTTCGCTGGGCCGTTTCAGTCAGGAGCGTTCGGCCACCCAAATAATCGTCTAAAATATGAAATAAATATATCACAGTTGAAATTGTATATAGAGCTTGATGGAGGGTCGTCGATCAGACCTTCCGCCGAGTGGCGTACCTGCTGATCGTCCTGATGCTGGCGTTCATGGGGGCAGGGACAGTCGTTTCGTTTGTCGTCTTGCTCTGAGGGGGACGGCGGTGGTCGGACAGGCACGAGAGAGAACGCGTCCGGGACGCAGAGCGATCGCTCTGTCAGCGGTGTCATCAGTACCAGGTCACTGCTGAGATTGGGTAGTACAGACGGGAGCTCGTAGCAGACTAGGACCCATCACGCAGCAGACGGCATTCGCCACTCTCGGTGGTGAATAGCTGCCCGAGCGTACAGGTATCCGCCGCCCGGGTCGGCATCATCCCAGGCACTAATCCCGCCTCAGTCGGAGACGGGCAGCCCACGATACAGCACGTAACAGACGAAGACGGCGATGTAGGTGAGCGCGAGTAGCTCGGCGATGATGGACTGGTCGAGGATAGTACTCAGGATGGTAACGATGAAAATGACCACGGGCCCGACCAACAGCAACCCATCATAGACGCGATCGTCGGCCCCGGACTCGGAGATGGTTCGAACGATCGGAAGCTCCCGGAGGGTCATGCGTACATCCCCCCGCGACGGAACAGGACCCTGAGGGCGACCAGGATCGGGATGATCTCCAGCCGACCGATCCACATATGCCCGAGGAAGGCGACCTTGCCGATCGCCGGCAGCGATTCGGGACCGGTGATGCCAGAGGAGAGCCCGACGTTGCCCTGGGCGCTTGCCACCTCGAAGAAGACGTTCGCCAGGGAGAACTCCTCGGCGGGCAGGATGACCAGCAGCAGGAACGTCCCAACAATGAGGAACGCGATCCAGAGCACGACGATAATCGTCGCCTCGACGAACTCCCGGTTGGCCTCCGTCTCGGTCAGTCGCCGGCCATTGATCTGCAACCGTCGCACGGCGCTATCCGGATAGAAGATGTCCGCGACGTGATAGCGGATACCCTTGATCAGGGTCAGTCCGCGTATGATCTTGATTCCGCCGGCGGTCGACCCGGCCGCCCCGCCGACGAACATGCCAAACGCCACGAGTAGTTGTGCCTGGGCTGGCCAGGCTCCGAGGGCAACGTTCGTCGCATCGACGGCGGTCTGAAAGCCCGTACAGGTCGCCGCCGAGACGAACTGGAAGGCACCGTATCGCAGGGCCGCCCCCGGCGAGTCGTAGGGGCCAACGTACAGGAACGCCCACAGCAACGCCGACCCCACACTCATGTAGATGAACACCCACCGGGTCTGGAGATCTTTGTAGAAGTTCCGGAGGTCGCCCTGCAGGATCAGGTAGTGGACGGGAAACGCGATCGATCCCAGCAACATGATGGGGATCAGGGCCGCATCGATGAGTGCGCTGTCGTAGGTCGCGATGGAGTTGTCCGTGATCGAGAACCCACCCGTTGCGAGGCCAGTCATCGCGTGGTTGATCGCGTCCCAGGGTGGCATGCCCGCGAGGAACAGCGCGAGAATCGAGACGAACGTAAAGAGGAGGAAGATCCACCAGATCGTCCGGACCGTCGAGACGATGCTCGGGTGGATCTTCTCGGATCGGGCCTCGCTCTCGTAGAGCGTCAGCGACCCACTGCCGGGCCGGGCGAGGATTGCCGTCGTGAGGACGATCACGCCGACGCCGCCGACCCACTCGATGAACGTCCGCCACCACTGGAGGCTACGGGGAAGCACTTCCTCGTTGTCGGTCATCGTGAGGCCGGTGCCGGTGAAGCCACTCGTCGACTCGAAAATGCCGTTTAGCGGGTCCTGGAAGGCCGCGAGCGTCGAGGTCGCTTCGAGAGTCGAGGGCAGATCCAGATGCACACCCCACGCGATCAACAGGAACGGGAGCGACCCGAACACCCCGACCAGCACCCAGCCCGTGGCGGCGACGACCATCCCGTGCAGACGCGAGGGGGAGTCAGCGTCGGCGAAGCGCCGGTGCAGTCCGTAGCCGACCGAAAGCGGGACGAGCGCCGAGGCGCCGAAGGCGACAGCCCCGAACCACTCACCCCAGGCCAATGGAACGACGATCGAGACGCCCATCAATCCGCCGAGGGCTTCGAGGATGCGGCCGACGTCACGTCCGATCGTCGCCGTCTTTCCGTTCATGGCTGTGTGGGGTCGCTGAATCGAGCGGTGTCCCTCAGGTCACTCGACTGTCCGATCTTCATAGTGGCCGAAGATGTCCGTGATCTCCGGATCGGCCCCGACGGCCGAGTAGACGGTCAGGAGATCGCCGGCGTGGATCGTCGTGTTCCCGCGCGGAGTAATGGGTTCGCTAGCGTCTTCCCGTTCGACCGCGACGACGAGCGTGTCCTGAGAGAGCAACCCCTCGTCGGCTGTCTCCTGTAAAGTCTTGCCCACGATGGGCGCGTTCTCGGTGACGGTGATCTCGAAGACCTCGGCCTCTTCGCCGACGCGCATGTAGTCGACGATGGCCGGTCGCGCCACGGCGCGATAGAGATACTCGGCGATGAGTTCCTGGGGGTTCTCCATCGTGTTGACGCCGATCTGCTCGAAGAGGCTCATGTGCTCGGGGGTGTGAACCACCGAGAGGATCGACGGGACATCGTGCTCTTTGGCGAGCAGACAGACCATGATGTTCGTCGCGTCCCGGTCGGTCGTCGAGATGATGGCGTCCGCTTGATCGGCACAGGCATCGGCCAGCGTGGCCTCGGTCGTCGCATCCGCGTTGAGCACGAGGCAGTCGAACCGGTCGGCTGCGCGGTTGGCCCGTTCGTCGTTGCGCTCGATGACAACGACTTCGTTGCCCGAACGCGTCGCGATATCGATCAGTGGTGTGCCGATGTCCCCGGCACCGACGATGATGATGTACATACGTGCCTGTCCCTCCGGTCACTTGGTTCGACTATCTCAACCGACGTAAGTGAGGCTTCCGATCCGGCCGTGGTGATTGAGGGCCGTGGGGGCTAGTCGCCGCCGAACAGCCGTTCGAACAGCGATCTCGATCGCTTCTGTTCGGCCAGGAGCACCGAACAATCGACGTCCTCGGCGATATCGATCACGACTGAGCCCCGGACGAGCCGTTCGAGAAGGCCGCGTTCGGTCGCGCCGACGATCACCATCGTCGCGTCCGTTGCGGCGCTCTCGATGGCCGTCTCGACGTCGCCGGTTTCGATCCGGAGTGTCGCGTCACTGAGACCCTGGCTTTCGGCCCACTCTTCGAGGAATGCCTCGCCTTCGGCGTGGTCGTCGGCGACGTGCAGCAGCGTCACCTCGCTGTCGTACTCGGCCTGCAGGAGTTTGGCCGTCGCAGCGCTCAGTTCGGAGTCGGGGCCGCCGGCAGTCGGGACGACCACTCGCGAGGGATCGAATCCACGATCGCGGAGCACCAGCACGTCGCAGGGAAGGTCCTGGGTCACTTCGTCGAAAGCGCCTTCGATCCGGCCGGGTGCGCCGTGGGAGTCTACGCCCCAGCCCATCACAACCAGATCGGCGTCGTGGTCGGCGGCGGCGTCGAAGATCTCCTCGAAGGACTCGTGGGAGATGATCGTATGGGTCTCGACCGGGACGCCCTCGGTCTCGGCGTCTTCGCGGGCGGACTCGAGCAGTGACTGGCTTTCTGCGTCGAGGGTTTCGATGTGCTCGGCGCCGTACTCGAGGGGGGTCTGATCCGGCACGGTGACGATGTGGACGACATCGACCGACCCTCCGCGTTGGCGGGCGATCGCGCTCGCCAGCGAGATCAGATGGCTCTCGTGTTCGGGCTTTGCCAGCGGGACCATCACCCTGTACTCGCCGCCGTCGGGCTGGGCGGTCCGGGCCGCTGACACCGCCGGTTTTGGGAGTTGCTCCGACCGATCGAGGACGTACTGTGACAGAATTCCGTGCTTCGTCGCGCGTGTTCGAGCGTACGCCAGGTACCAGACAACGCCAAACGCGACGAACGCGGCGGCCAGCACGATCTCGATCGGTTTCATGAACGCGATGAGTCCGAACGACGTCACAGCCCCCAGGATCGGCACCACTGGATACCACGGTACCCTGAATTCGGGGTCGTATTCCGGCGTATCGGCCTCGCGCATGACGATCAGCGCGATATTGAGAAGTCCATAGACGATCAGGTGGAGAACGCTCCCGGCTTTGGCGAGTACCTTGACGTTGCCGATGAGGATGAACGCGACGATGAACCCGCCGGTCACGGCGATCGAGCGGTACGGCGTCGCAAAGCGATCGTGGACGTCGTTGAGCCAGGCGGAGATCAACTTGTCCCGCCCCATCGCGAAGTTGATCCGCGAGGACGCCAGGATCGACGCGTTCGCCGAGGAGGCCGTCGCCAGGAGCCCGGCGAACGTCAGCGTGCCGACCCCGAGTGCGCCGATCCCGACGGCACCGAACGCGACCTCGGCCACGTCGAGGACCGGTCTGTCGGTGACGGCCGGGCCGAGCTGTTCCCAGTTGACCACGCCCATCAGCATCACCATGATGATGGCGTACATCACCGTCACGATGGCGACACTGCCGATGATCGCCAGCGGGAGGTTTCTCCCCGGATTCTTGATCTCTTCGGCGACCGTCGTGATCTTCGCGAACCCGAGAAACGAGACGAAGACGAGCGCTGTCCCCGGCAGGATCGAGCCGGTCCCTTTCGGGAAAAACGGCTGGAGCGTCGACAGATCGGCCTGGAGAAACCCCAGTACAGAGAAGACAGTCAGGATACTCACGAGTAGGATGACGATAATATTCTGGAGTCGCCCCGTCTCTTTGGCCCCGACGTAGTTGACGAGGACGAACGCAACACCGGCCAGCAGCGCACCGATCTGGATCTGCGTGAGAACGAACGACCCGACTGTGATGGTCGGGAGCGGGACGAACGTCGAGAGATAGTCACCGAACCCCAGCGTGTAGAACGCACTGGCGAAGGCCAGTCCCATCCAGTTGCCCATGCCGGCGATCGAACCGAACAGCGGGCCCAGCGCGTGATTGACGTAGAAATAACTCCCACCTGCTTTCGGCATCGCCGTGCCCAGTTCCGAAGCGGACATCGCCGTGAACATCGAGATGATCCCGCCAGCGACGAACGACAGCGCCACGGCGGGACCAGCCTTGGCTGCCGCTTGACCGGGTAACACGAAAATCCCCGCCCCGATCATCGTCCCGACGCCGATGGTCAGCGCCGCCAGCGGCCCGAGGTCTTTGGCGAGTTCTTCCTCGCTCATGTCTCACCGGGGTCTTTCGGGAGTGTGATGACGGGTCGATCCGCTTGTGAGACTAGCTTCAGCGTGGTGTCACCGGAGAGAAACTGGATGAGTCTGTTGCCACCGCGCGTCTGGAAGGCGATCGCACTCGCGTCGATCTCCTCGGCCGCCTCGAAGATGGCCTCGACCACGTCCCGCCGGTAGGCGGTGTGGTCCTCGGCCTCCGGAAACACCTCCCGGACGGCGTCGTAGGCCGCGGCGGCGGTCGCCTCGGACTGCTCGACGGGCGTCTTATCGGGGACGCCCTCGCCCTTCTCGACGACGTGCATGACCGTCACGCCGTCAGGATCGTAGGGTGCAAGCGCCCGTGCCGTCGCCAGTGCATCGTCCTCGCTGGCGACCGGCAACAGGACGTGTGCAAGTAGCGACCGCTCGCCTGGATCGTGCTCAACGCTCATAGCCGGTTTCTTCCGGGCCCCGGAATAAAGGGGTTCGGTGTCTGACCGGTATCGGAATCGAAGCCCCGTTCTCTCAGCTCTCCAGCCGGCGCGCGATCGCTTCCCCGATCGACAGTGGCGATTCTTCCGGGCCACGCGCGACGGCGACCGTCCGGTCGGTCTCAGCGGCAACTCGCTCGGGCAGCGAGCCAAACATTGCCTGGGCAAGCGCACTCGATCGCGTCGCACCCACGCAGATCGTTTCGTACTCTCCAGCGATCGACAACAACGTCTCCTTGACGTCCTCGTCGACGACGACCCGCGTCTCGTCCGGGTCGTCGATCCCGGCCTGCTCGATCACGGCCTCGACGAGTTCCTCGCCCCGCTCGGTCGCCGTGGACTCCTCGCCATCGCCCGGCGGCTGGACGTTGCACACCGTCACCGTCCCGTCGGTTGCGGCCGCGTACTCCGTGCCGCGGCGGGCGGCGACCGGCGCGTACGGTCCCTCGCCGGCCAGGACCAGGACGTCGCCGCCGGCCCGCTCGCCGCGCTTGACGAGCGTCACGTCACAGGACGCCCGGCTGACGATCGGATCGACGGTCGAGCCGAGGACGTGCTCGCGCCGGCCCCGGGGACCGGCCCAGCCGACGACCACCTGATCTGCGTCCTCTTCCGCGATCATATCGAGGACGACTGACCCGGCCTCCCGGCCGACGATCGCCCGCGTCCGCAGGCCCACGTCTAGGTCCGCGGCGATGTCGCGGGCGGCCTCAAGAAGCTCTTGTTGGCGCTCGACGCGTTCCTCCTCGAAGGTCAGATCCTGGGCCAGGGAGGTCTGGTCGGGCACCTCGATGACGTTGATGGCGACGATCTCGCTGTCCTCGTGAGTCCGAGCGCTGGCGGCCGCCAGGCGGAGCAGGTCGCGCTCGCTGGCGGGGTTGGCCAGCGGGACCACGACGCGGTAGGTCCCGTCGCCGTCCGCGGCGGTCGCCGGCGCCGGGGCGATTGCCTCCCCGACGAGCGTCTCTGAGGGCGCACGGTCTCGCGCGTAGAGGTAATACCAGGCGACGCCGAACGCGACCAGTACGATCCCGATCCCCCCGACGACCGTCAACTGGAACGGACTCGTCACACTCAGGCCGCCGACGGCGAGCGTGTACGGGACCATCCTCGTGGACATCTGGATCAACACGCCCACACAGGCCAGCCCCCCGAGAATCGGCACGACGGGGTACAGCACCGACGGAATTCGGAACGTCGGTTCGTAGGAGTCGGGGTTGGCTCGCCGCAGGACGACGACCGCGACGTGGACGAGGGCGTAGGTGACCAGGTACATGAAGCTCGCTACTTCCGCCAGGGTCCCGACACCGACGCCGATGCCGATCAACACCAGGGTGAGGATACCGGTGACGGAAATCGCGCGATACGGCGTCCGGAAGCGATCGTGTACTTCGTTGAGCCAGTCGATGAGAATTTCGTCCCGCCCCATCGCGAAATTCACCCGGGCGGCCGAGAGGATCGACGCGTTCGCACTCGAAACGGTCGCCAGGACGGCTCCGAGGATCATCACCGTCCCGCCGATGGCCGCGAGCAGCGACGATGGGACCGAGACGAACGGGATCGCGGACGCGAAGCCGGGGAGGATCTCCTCGGCGGCGAGTTTGACGGGCACTTCCGAGGCGGCCAGGACGTCAAGCGGAATCGTCCCGGTCGAGACGAACATGACGCCGACGTAGAGGATCGTCGGCGTGACGACCGACGCGATCATCGCCAGTGGCAGGTTCCGACTCGGGTTCTTGATCTCCTCGGCACTCGTGGCGATCACCTCGAAGCCGATGAACGTGACGTAGACGGTCCCGACGGTCGCCGCGACCGCCGGCCAGCCCTCGGGATTGAACTCCCCGATCGACGGGCCGCTGAGCAGGCCGAGCGTGAGAAAGCCCAGGATGAGTCCGACCAGTGTGATGACGATGACGTTCTGAAGACTGCCGGTCTCCTTGACGCCGTAGTAGTTGACGCCGGTCAGCAGCGCGGCCATCACCAGCGCCGCGACGGTCTTGCCGAGGCCGCTCATCGACGCGAGGAAATCGACGTGGGGCGTCAACAGGGGGAGGAGATACTGGCCGAACCCGAGCATGTAGAACGCGGAAGCGAAGGTCAGGCCGGCCCACATCCCCCAGCCGACGATACTCCCGAAAAAGGGCCCGAGCGCTCGATTGACGTAATAATAGCTGCCACCGGCTTTGGGCATCCCTGTAGCGAGTTCCGACAGCGAGAGGGCCGCCAGCAGCGAGACGACCCCGCCCAGTGCGAAGGAAATCATACTCGCCGGCCCGGCGGCCTTGGCAGCGATGCTCGGCAAGACAAAGATGCCCGCGCCGATCATCGTCCCGAGACCGATCGTGTAGGCCTCGAGAAAGCCAAGGTCACGGGCGAGTTCCTGGTCGGCCTCGCTCACGTGTCCTCACCCCTCGCGCCCTCAGACTCGTCTTCCTCACCGCCCGGAAGCGCGATCACGGGCCGGTCGGCTTCCGTGACCAGCCGAAGCGCCGTATCGCCCGAGAGCAGCTGGACGATCCGACTCCCGCCGCGGGGCTGGAAGGCGATGGCGGTGGCGTCGACGTCCGCGGCGACCGCGAGCACGCCGTCGACGACGTCCGCGGCGGCGACGGTCTCACTTCCCGCGTCCGGGATGACCGCCCTGAAGGCTTCGAGGGCGTCCTGGCCGTGTTCGCGGGCCTGCTCGGGCGAGAGGATGTCGATGGCGTCCGCCGTGTGTTCGATCACGTAGACGACCGTGACCTGGTCGAACTCGTACGCCTGGAGCGCCCTCGCGGTCCGCGTGGCGTCTGCCTCGTTTGCGACGGGGACGACGAGATGCTCCGTCAGCGAATCCGTCATCGATCCACTCCTCCATTGTCACGGACGTCGCCCAGCCGCGTCCAGTGCAACGACTCGGCCCCGTCGACATGTCGCTGCTGCATGACGTGAAAGAGCACCGGGTGGTCAGCCCCCCCGGGTGGGTACATGCGGACGAGTGCGTAGGTGCCGTGGGATTCGACATTGATTATCTCCCCGTCGGCCTCTGCTTCGATTCGGTCTGCCAGTGACGGATCGAGCGATTCGAGGCGGCGCGTGGCGTACGATCGAACCGCCCGGAGTCCGGCCGTGTCGAGTCCGTCGAGTTGCTCTCGAAGTTGCGCCGAGAGTTCCCGGTCGGACGCCGGATCGTCGGTCATACGCGACCTAGCCGCGTGACGCGATAAGTATCCACCGCAAATGTATCGATACAGCACCTCTCCGTCCATAAATTACCGGAACGGTTCCCAAATCTCTTCTGAGTCCGTGTCGGTGTCGATATTCGGCGGAATGCCGGCGCGATCGGCGATCGAATCAGCCGCGGAATGACGAAATCCCAAACGACGTTCATATTGGATTCCGGATTCAATCGCGACGCATGGCAATCGAAATCGATTCGGTGGACGAACAGATTCTGTATTTCCTGGCCGAGGAGGCACGACACACTTCGGCACCGGACATCACCGAGCACGTCGACGTCTCGGCGCCGACCGTGCGCAACCGGATCCGGCGTCTCGAAGAGGCAGGCGTCATTCAGGGGTATCACGCCAACATCGACTACGGACAGGTCGACGGCCGGCTCACCAACCACTACGTCTGTTCGACGGGCGACCGGGATCGGGAAGAGTTGGCCCGGCGGGCCCTGGAAGTCTCTGGCGTCATCAACGTCCGGGAGATCCTGTCAGGACAGGGCGACCTCCGGATCGAGGTAGTCGGCACGAACACTGATGACCTGACGCGCATCGCTCAGGATCTGAATTCGCTCGGCATCCGCGTCGAAGACGAGGATCTCGTTCACCGGGAGTACTTCAGGCCGTACGCGCCGTTCGGCCCTCGCGAGGCGGAACCAGTCTCACCTGTTACCGGTGTCGCCGGCCTGACGGGCGACGCGAACGTCGTCGAGTTGCTCGTCGAAGCTGACGCGCCGATCGTCGGCCGGACGCTCGCGGAGGCCAACGAGACGGGACTGCTGACCGCCGACCTTCTCGTCGTGCGGATCAACCGCGACGGCGAGTCGATCTCGCCGACGGGGGAGACGACCATCGAAGCGGGCGACTTCGTCACGGTCCACTCGCGATCGGGCGTCTCCGAGGAGACGCTGTCGGCGTTCAGAGGACAATGATCCGGTGATTCCGATGACGCGCCACGGTCAAAGGGAAAACACACTTCCGAGACGCGGAAATAGCTCGGGACAATGATGGAGGTGCGCGGATGCGCGTAATCGTCATCGGCGCGGGCGAGGTCGGCTCCAGTGTCGCGGCTAGCCTCTGTGACGAACACGAGGTCGTCGTCGTCGACGTCGACAGCGACCGCGTCGACGCCCTGACCTACGATCTGGACGTCCTGGCGATCGAGGGCGACGGGGCGGCGATCGAAACCCTCCGGGACGCCGGTCTGGAATCGGCCGAGCTACTCATCGCCGTGACCGACGACGACGAGACGAACATCGTCTCCTGTGGCACCGCCAAGACGATCGACGACGTCACGACGATCGCCAGAGTCCGCAACACCAAGTTCCTCGATACCTGGCAACACGCCGAGGGGGCACTCGGTGTTGACGTCATGGTCGGGACGAATCTGCTGACGGCCCGCAAGATCGCGAGTATCATCGGGCTGCCGGCCGCCCGTGACGTCGATAGCTTCGCCGACGGGACCATCCAGATGGCCGAGTTCGAACTCGCGGCCGACAGCCCGGTCGCCGGCCAGACCGTCGCCGAGGCCGACCGCTTCGCGGACCTCACCTTCGCCGCGGTGCTGTGTCCCGATGAGGACGGGGACTGCGAGGAGATCGTCATTCCCCGTGGCGACACAGTGCTCGAAGCCGGCCACGAGGTGATCGTCATCGGGACCGACGAGGCGGTGACGGCGTTCAGCCACGACGTCGCGCCCGACGACGACTACCACGACGTGTTGCTCGTCGGGGGCAGTTCGGTCGGCCACCAGACCGCCAGGCTGCTCGAAGAGCGCGGAATCAGAGCCAGGCTGATCGAGCGCGATCCCGAGCGGGCCCAGACACTCGCCGAATCGTTGCCAAAAACGACCGTCCTCCAGGCCGACGCCACCGACAGGGACTTTCTCGAACGCGAGCACATCGACGACGTCGACGTCGTCGTCACGACGCTGGAGTCCGACGAGCAGAACCTGCTTGCCGGCCTGCTCGCCAAACGCCTGGGGGCCGATCGGGCGATCGCCGTCGTCGAGGACCGCTCGTACGTCTCGCTGTTCGAGACCGTCGGGATCGACGTGGCGGTCCAGCCCCGCGAGGTGGCCGCCGAGGAGATTACGCGGTTCACCCGGGAGGAGCACACCGAGAACGTCGCCATCCTCGAGAGCGACCGGGCCGAGGTCATCGAGATCGAGATCGACGACGACAGCGTCTTCGCCGGCCGGCCGATCCGCGAGGCGGCCGGTGACCTACCCGACGGCGTCGTGGTCGGAGCAATCACCCGGGACGGGGAGTTCGTCCGGCCGCGCGGTGATACCGTCGTCGAGGTGGGCGATCACGTCGTCGTCTTCGTCGAAGCTGACGTGTTGACCGACACACTCGCCCAAATATGACCGGCTACGTTCGGGTCGACTGGCGGGCCAGCCTCTCGCTGACCGGGCGTGTCCTGTTGTACCTGGCGGTGCCGCTTTTCGTGCCCGTGGTCGCGGCACTGCGCTACGGGGAGGGGTGGACACCCTTCCTCGTCACCATCGCCGTGACGACGGTCGTCGGCTACGGCCTCTCCCAACTCGACGACGACCACGACCTGGGGGCCCGCGAGGGCTTTCTGATGGTCGCAGCGACCTGGCTCGCGGTGGCACTGGTCGGGACGATTCCCTATATTGTCGCCGGGTGGGGGACGGGATCGACGCTCGCGGACCCCGTCAACGCGCTGTTCGAGTCGATGAGTGGGTTCACCACGACCGGAGCGACAGTGATGGGTGACATCGGGGTCGAAAACCACTCCCACGCTCTTCTGCTGTGGCGACAACTGACCCAGTGGCTCGGCGGCATGGGGATCGTCGTCCTCGCGGTGGCGATCCTGCCCGAACTCTCGGTCGGTGGCGCGCAGTTGATGGACGCCGAAGCGCCCGGCCCCGGCATCGAGAAACTCACGCCACGGATCGCCGAGACGGCCCGCGTGCTATGGATCGCCTACTTCGCGTTTACGGTCGCCGAGATGGTCCTCCTGTACGGCCTCCATCTGGCCGGATTCGCGCCGGAGATGACGCTGTTCAACGCGATCTCCCACGGTCTGACGACGCTGCCGACGGGCGGGTTCTCGCCGGAAGCCTACTCGATCGAGGTCTTCTCGGCAGCTGTCCAGTGGGCGATCATCCCCTTCATGGTCGTCGCGGGGACGAACTTCGCGCTGTTCTGGGGTGTGTTGCGCGGTGATCCGCTTTCCCTGCTCAGAGACGAGGAATTCCGCTTTTACACTGGCGCGATGGCGACCCTGACGGCTGTCCTGACGGTTGTGCTGTTCGTCGGGCCGAGCCTGCCGGGGACCGGGCTCGCGGGCGTCGAGGAATCGCTTCGACACGGACTCTTTCAGGTAGTTTCGATCGTCACCACGACGGGGTATGCGAGTTTCGACTTCAACGGCTGGACGGCGACCGCCCAGTACCTCCTGCTCTTTGGGATGTTCCTCGGGGGCTCGGCGGGCTCGACCGGCGGGGCGATCAAGATGGTCCGCTGGCTGGTGATCGCCAAGTCGATCAAGCGGGAGCTGTTCACGACGGTCCACCCCGAGGCAGTCAAACCGGTTCGACTCGGGGGTCGGGCGCTCGATGAGAACTCCATCCGTGGTATTCACGCCTTCACACTGCTGTACATCGCGCTGTTTTTCATCAGCGTCGTCGTCCTGATGCTCGATGCTGGCCGGATCGGCATGCAACTGGAAGTCCTCGACGGTATGAGCGCCGTCGCCGCCACGATCGGCAACGTCGGGCCGGGCTTTGGCGTCGTCGGCCCGATGGAGAGCTACAAACTGTTCCCCGACACCTCGAAGCTCCTGATGGTCTTCTTGATGTGGATCGGCCGCCTGGAGATCTTCCCCGTGCTCGTCCTGCTGACGCGAGCGTACTGGCGATCGTGAAACGTGCGGGAATACTTTTGTCGTGAGGGACTAATTCCCAAATACGATGCCTCGGGTCACCAACGAGGGCCGGGTGACGATCCCGACGGAGATCCGCGAAACCCTCGGCATTGAACCGGGCAACGAGATTACCTTCGAGCGCACAGCGGGGGGGCTACGAGATTCAGAAACAAGCGCCGAAGACCGACACGGACGCCGACCCGTTCGGGGTGTATCGCGGTTTCGCTGACAGTGACGAGACGATGCTGGAACGAATGGGTCGTCTCCGTGGGGAGTCGTCTGGGGATCGACGCTGATAGCCTGATCACGTTCGACGATGGCTTCTACGGGTCGTACTTTCCCTCCCTGTCCGTGTCCCCGACTTGAGCTGATCGGTCGGACAGTCGCTTCGCTGGCAGGCAAACGTCTATTCCGATCCGGGCCCAACGGCAGGACATGTCGACTGCCATCCTGCTGTTGAACTTCGGCGAACCGGCCACGCCCGAACGCGAGGCTGTCGTCTCGTATCTCGAACGCATCTTCTTCAACAACCGCGAGATCGAGGGCGACACTACCGAGGCCGAGGCCCGCGAACGCTCCCGCGAGCTCGCCGAGCGCCGGGCCGGCCCACTCATCGAGGAGTACGAGGAGATCGGTGGCTCGCCACTGAACGGCCAGGCTCGCCAGCAGGCCGATGCACTGCAAAAGCGACTCCGCGAACGCGGCAGGGACATCGAGACCTACATCGGCATGCAGTTCACCGAGCCGTTCATCGGCGACGCCGTCGACGCCGCGATTGCGGACGGCCATGATCGAATCATCGGCCTGCCGATCTACCCGCTGTGTGGCCCCTCGACGACCGTTGACGCCCTTGAAGAGCTGCGGGAGGCTGCCAACGAACGCGACTTCGACGGCGACCTGCAGGAGCTCTCGGGCTGGCATCGCCATCCTGACTATCCACGACTGCGGGCCGATGCGATCGAGGCTTACGTCGACCGTGAGGGAGTCGACCTGCACGATCCCGACACGGCACTTGTCTTTTCGGCTCACGGGACGCCACAGCACTACCTCGACGAAGGGAGCCGATACGACATCTACGTCACCGAGTACGTCGAGACCGTCGCGGGCCTGCTGGACATCGATACCTACGAACTTGGCTACCAGAATCACGAGAACCGGGGCATCCCGTGGACCGAACCCGAGATCGAGGACGTCATCGAACGCGTCGAGGCCGAACGGGTCGTCGTCGACCCGATCAGCTTCATCCACGAACAAAGTGAGACGCTCTCGGAACTGGACGTCGAGTTGCGCGAGGAGGCCGAAGACGAGGGCCTGGAGTTCCACCGCGTGCCGATCCCCCACGATGACGAGCGCTTCGTCGGGGTCCTGGAGGACCTCGTCGAACCGTTTCTCGCTGACTTCGATCCGGCGGTCTATCAGTTCCGACAGTGTCAGTGCCGGGACGAACCGGGGACAATGTGTCTGAACGCGCCCTTCGAGTAGCTATCGCTCGATCGATTTGGCGGTTTCGACGAACGCTTCGACTCCCTCAACCGGGGTGTCCTTGTGGACACCGTGACCCAGATTGAGGATGTGCCCACGCGGGCCGGCCGCCTCGATCACATCTCGTGTCCGCTCACGGACCGTCGCCGGATCGGCAAAGAGGACCGAGGGATCGAGATTCCCCTGAACAGCACGATCGCCCAGTTGCTCGCGGGCGGCGCCTATCTCGACGGACCAGTCCAAGCCGACGACGTCAGCGTCAGTGGCCGCCAGTTGGTCAAGTCGGCCGCTCATGTTCCGCACGAAAGCGATCGTCGGGGCCTCAACCGCCGACAGGATCTCGCGGTGGAGCGGCTGGATAAACTCCTGGTAGTCTGCGGGCGGGAGCACGCTGGCGTACGTGTCGAATAGCTGGACGACGTCCGCACCATGCTCGACCTGGTAGTGGAGGAATTCCGTGACGGCGTCGGCGAAGATCGCAAGCAGGTCGCGGAAGGCGTCGGGATGTCGGGCGCGGAACTGCCGGACTGGATAATGATTCCGTGTTGGATGGCCGGCGACCGCATAGGCGGCAAGCGTGAAGGGGCCACCGGCAAAGCCGATAACCCCGGTTTCGTCGCCGACTCTCGTTTCGAGGCGGTCGAGCAAGGATCCGACGTAATCGAGTTCATCTGAGATGGACGCATAGGCGTTGGGTACGTCGGCCGGGTCGGCGACTGGCTCGCTAACGATCGGGCCTTTGCCGGGCTCGATGTGGTACTCGAAACCGAGTGGTTCGAGGATCGTCAGGATGTCCGAGAACATGACGACGCCGTCAGGCCGGTAGCGGTCCCAAGGTTGGAGTGTGATCTCGGCCGCGATCTCGGGGGTCGTCACGGCTTCGAGGAAGTCGTACTCCTCGCGAATGTCGCGGTACTCGGGGAGGTGTCGGCCTGCCTGGCGCATCAGCCACACCGGCGGTCGCTCCGTGCGCTCGCCCCGGGCCGCCCGCACGAGTAAATCACTCATTGCCGAGGATTGTACTCGAACGTGGTTAAGGAATTCCCATATGGATCTCCGGTGACCGATCCCTATCCACCTGAAGTCGCAGTGGAAACATTCTGAATGCGAAAATATATAATTATAAAACATATATAATTGGCTGATGGGCAGTTACAACATCGACGTGAACACGGCAAAGAATCGGATGACGCTTAGACTGGAGGGGCAACTCGATACGTCCGAGGTCGAAGCCGTGATCGATGCGATGGCTGATGGCGCACAAGACCTCGACGATGGATGGGGGTTGATAAACGATATCTCCGCGTTCAAGCCAGCGGCGGAGGATGCCGAAACGAGTCTCAAAGAGGGGGGCAACAGAGGCGGGCCGACTCGGTATGGATACCGTCGTCCGCGTTACCGGTGAGTCGATAACGGCCGAATTCCAGTGGGAGCGGATCGGCGACGAAGCGTCTTCCGAGGAAGGCTACGATGTCTTCGTGGCCGAATCTGTCGACGACGCCGCGGCGATGCTCGACGAACACCAGTGATCTAGCCGACTGATTACACTGAGCGTCAATCGGCAAACGTCACATAGTTAATCTCCGGTGGCGAACCCTTGCCCATGGGTCAGCCGAAAATTCTGCTGCTGGGACCACCGGGCGCTGGCAAAGGCACACAGAGTTCGAATCTCGTCGAAGCATTCGGTGTCGAGCACGTGACGACGGGGGATGCACTCCGATCGAACAAGGAGATGGACATCTCGGATCTCGGCCTGGAATACGATACGCCGGGCGAGTACATGGATCAAGGCGAACTCGTCCCCGACGAAGTGGTTAACGCCATTGTCGAGAAAGCCCTGACCAGCGCGGATGGGTTCGTTCTCGATGGCTATCCCCGGAATCTCGAGCAGGCCGAACAACTCGAATCGATGACTGACCTGGACGGTATCGTCTCCCTGTCGGTCTCCGAGGACGAACTCGTCGACCGACTGACCGGGCGACGGGTCTGTGACGAGTGCGGGGAGAACTACCACGTCGAGTTCGATCAACCCGAGAACGAGGGTGTCTGTGACGAGTGTGGTGGCGAGTTGATCCAGCGTGAGGACGACGAGGAGGACGCTGTCCGGAATCGCCTCGATGTCTTCGCCGAGAACACCGAGCCAGTCATCGAGTACTACAGCGACCGTGCGGATTTCGTCGATATCGACGGGGAACAGTCCTTGGATACGGTCTGGGAAGAGTTGCAGGCCGCCGTCGAAGACACCGTCTAATCGCGGAGTGGCACCGACGTTTCAGCTGGCACGGCGACGTGTTTCGTTGGCACAGGGTCGTCTGGAAACTACAACGTTGATTTACCTGCGTTCATTAGAGGGGGTACGATGGCACGGACAGGCGAGAAGATAGACCGTCTCGTCGCCGAGGACGGAAGCATGGAGGGGGCGATCGAGACGGTGCTGTCGACGGCCGACGAACAGGGCACCGTCTCGTGGGGCGACGTTAGCGACGACCTCTCGAGCGGCCAGTGGGGCCGACTAATCGAAACCGGCCTCCTGATCGACGCCGACGGCGATGGGTTCGTCGTCGACGATCCCGAAGGCGTCCAAGAGGCCCTAGAGGTCGCCGAACCCGAAGACGACGAAGAGAGTAGTTGGACGACTTGGGACAAACTCGCCGGCGTCGGCGCGGTATCACTCATCCTGGGCTACTCGATCCCGTCGATCAAGAACACCGTCGGGACGACTCTGGATACTGTGCTGGGCCCGGTCGAGTCGATGTTGCCCTTCTACATGGTCATCCTCGTCCTGGCGACGCTGACTGGACTCTGGTCGGCACTCCTCCAGGACAATCTCATGGACATGAGCGGAATGGGCCAACACCAAGAGAAGATGGAGCAGCTCAAGGAGCGCCGCGAGCGTGCCAAAGAGCGGGGCGACGACGAGGAACTCGATCGTATCCAGCAAGAGCAAATGGAGATGATGAGCGACCAGATGGGCATGTTCAAACAGCAGATCCGCCCGATGGTCTGGATCATGCTCTTTACGATCCCCATCTTCCTGTGGCTGTACTGGCGGACCGGAAACCTGGATATGAACGGCGTGGCGATCGTCATGCCGCTGTTTGGTGAGATTGCCAACTGGAATGCCGGGACGCTTGGCCCGTGGCCGGCCTGGCTATTCTGGTATTTCGTCTGCTCGCTGTCTTTCAGCCAGATCGTCCGCAAGGCGTTGAACGTCCAGACGACGCCCACCTGATCGGGCCGTTCGATCGTTCTCCGGGTGAACTGCGAGACGCACTGCTTTTTACCGCGCCGTTCGCAGGTAGCATATGTTGATCACCGTCTCCGGCCCTGCCGGCAGCGGCAAGAGTACGCTCGCCGAGAGTCTCGCTGACGCCTTAGATTATGACCACGTCAGCGGCGGCGACATTTTTCGCTCTCTCGCCGAGGAACGGGAGATGACGCCTCTGGAGTTGAACAAACAGGCCGAGGACGACGAGACTATCGACCTGGATCTGGATCGACGATTGCGGACGACTGCCCAGGATCGTGACGATCTCGTCCTGGAATCCCGGCTGGCCGGCTGGATGGCCGGCGATCACGCCGACCTGAAACTCTGGCTGGACGCGCCACTCGGCGTCCGGGCCGACCGGATCTCCCAGCGCGAGAACAAACCGATCGAACAGGCTAAAACCGAGACAAAAGAGCGTGGCGAGAGCGAAGCCCAGCGATATCGCGAGTACTACGGGATTGATATCGGCGATCTTTCGATCTACGATCTGGTGATCAACACCGCTCGCTGGGGCCCGCAGGGCGTATTGAGCGTTGTCTTGCACGCCGTCGAGTCCTACGAAGCCAACGGGGACGAGGGGAAAGCGCCGATCGACGATCTCGACTACGATTTCTAATGAGTCTCCGTGGCCCCCCTGAAGAGCGCTCGCCCACCGCCCTGCTCGAGTTCGGGGTGGTCAACCTCGATAAGCCCCCCGGCCCCTCGGCCCATCAGATCGCCGCCTGGGTGCGTGACCTGGCCGGGCTCGACCGAGCGGCTCACGCCGGCACGCTCGATCCGAAGGTGACTGGTTGTCTGCCGATGTTGCTTGGCGATGCCACGCGAATCGCACAGGTCTTCGACGACAGCATCAAAGAATACGTTGCCGTCCTGGAGTTACACGACCGCGTCCGTCAAGCCGACGTAGAGCAGGTTGCCGCTGCGTTCGAAGGCGAGATCTATCAGAAGCCGCCCAAGAAAAGCGCCGTCGTCCGCCAGTTGCGCACCCGGGAGATTTTCGATCTGGATGTTCTCGAGACCGATGACCGACAGGCACTGCTCCGAGTGCGTTGTGAGAGCGGGACCTACATCCGGAAACTGTGTCACGACATGGGGCTCGCGCTGGGGACCGGCGCGCACATGGGCGATCTCCGGCGGGTCGGGACCGACCCCTTCGACGACAGCGACCTGGTGACGCTCCATGACTTCACCGACGCGCTTTCGTGGTGGCGCGAAGACGACGATCCCGAGCCACTGCGGGAGGTCGTCCAGCCAGCCGAGCGAGCATTGGTCGATCTCCCCTCGGTGACGATTGCTGAGAGTGCTGCGGAATCGGTCGCAGAGGGGGCACCCGTCTACGCGCCGGGTGTCATCGACGCCAAGGACGGGCTCGATCCCGCCGCTGCACCGCTCGTTGCCTGTTACACCCCCAACGGAGCCGCGGTCTGTCTCGGGCGGATCGTCGGGGATCCGGCAGCCGAGGAGGGGACAGTTGTTGACCTCGAACGGGTATTGGTCTGATCCGACGACGAAACGAAGGCCTTAACTCTGGCTCAGTCATTCTTCGAATCGCGGGACCGTAGGGTAGCGGTATCCTCGGCGCATGGGGTGCGTCGGACCCGAGTTCGAATCTCGGCGGCCCCACTCAAACTTTTGACAGGTCCACACACCTGCACGTTTAGGTGTGCGAACCGACAATTTCCTGAGAAAATTAGTCTGGAATTAAGCCGGTCTTTAAGTGCCGACAATCACCCCGACCTCACAGTTCGTCGTCTGAATCATCTGATCGAGGTGCTACGTCGTCAGCGGTGGCCCTATCCACCGTGTGAGTTCGTTCGTGCCTCGCGTCTCGTCGACTACGGCGCTAAAGATTCGGATGTTCGTCGAGCCGTTGAGGCAGTTGAGGACGGTGATCGAGATGTCTAAGTCGGCGAGAGCGCCGGCTATCTCGACGACCGGCCTCGGATACCACTTCGCTCGTGACGAGTCTGGTGGTCGTTACGATACTGTTTACGTTCATCAGTTGTGTGCGATTGCTGGCGGTGCTGACCCGCATCGTGTGTTTGCAGATCAAACCGACGTGCATCACCTTCCTCTCTCGGAATGGCTCGATCTCGACGAGCACGTTCCACCGTCGCCGATCGAGGTCGGTGATATCTCCCTCCCGGCGATCGACACACCGGATTCAGTCGAAGTACGAAACCAGTGGGAACACCGTTCACAGAATCTCCGAGGTGTCAGCGATGACTGAGACGGTCCTACTCGTGGAACTTGTTCCCGATCTCGTAGACCTGTACGCTCAGGTCCGTGAAGCGTCTCACTCGCGTCCGGTTCGGACGCTTCGACGGGATGAGTTTGTTCGACAAGTGAAGTTTGCTCAGCAGTCTTCTCGACCGAACGAGGCCACTGCTCGGCTTGTTGAGGACGGTGGTGCGCGATGAGCCGATTCGCCGGTTTCGATGAAGCTGCTCGCTTCGCTGATCCTTCGATTTCGCGGCCGTCGGCGTGCCGTCATCAGGAGATAGCCAGAACGGACCTGATGACGCTCAAGAACGGGACAAGAACGTTCTACTGTCCCGACTGTAGCCGTCTAGTGTACCTCCAGGCGATTCCCGAAGACGCGGCTGCTCCCGATCGAGGTGATGGCCGTGTCTGAACTGGAGTATTCCAGCGGCGAGGTTCCCGCTACTGACCCACATCGGTGCGAGGGCGTTGATGTTCCCGACGTTCCGGACAACATCGACTGGTCAGTGTATCGGTGGTATACCTGTCAGGCGTGTGGCTGGCCGTGCATCGAGAGAATAGATTCGGCTACTGCTCAGGTTGGTGTCTGTTGGTACTGTCTTCGTGAGGGTGATATCTAGCACCTCACCAACGTCACAAGCGAGGGCGAGGGAGAGCCGGCAGGCCCGGAAGCGCAGGCGACGCCGCGTAGCGGCGCCGACGAGCATCCCGGACCGGACCGCGAGGGCCAATCGCGGTCCGCACCGGCTCGACTGACTGGAAGCGCCCCCTCGCGGGGCGACCCGGAAGCCCGAGCGCACTCCCCGAACCCGGAGGGTGAGGGGACTTCTTCGCTGCGGTCGTGGAGAGAGGTCTCCCCGGCGTCGAGCCCTCGTGATCGAGGGATTCAGGACGACCACTCAACGTCCGGCTCGGTTGACTGATGATCGCCGGACCACAGGTGTGGTCCCCCGCCCGACCCACCCACCCTGTCAATCGTGGGTCCGACGGAGTGCCGGCCCCCTTTACGGGGGTCGGCAGTCCCGTCACGAGTAGCGCAGCCTCTCTCCAGTACACTCGCAGCTTTCTCACTGCGTTCCTATGAGTATCGTCGAGCCACCCGGACACCTGGGCGGTCTCGACCTTTCCAGATGTAACACTCCCGAGTTAGCGGACCTTCTTGACGAGCGCGATCTGCTCGGTTACGGCCCGCTGATCGACGGGACGCTCACCGAGCGTGACGAGCAACGAGTACGGATAGCGAAGTTCCTCGCGGAGCATCCCGAGGGAACGCCCCTGAAACACGTTGTCTCGTACGCGGTGAAAGGCGTCTCGCCGGAACAGTGCGAACGCGTCGAAGGCTCAGATGCAGACTATCAGTTTGCGTATAGGTTCGTGAACGATCTCGCCGAACCCGAGGAGCCGTACGTGCGAACATCGGAGCCGTCGGGCGTTCTGATGGTCACGCCCACCCTGCGGCTTCTTGACTTGATTACAGAAGGCATTACTCAAACGGCCAACTCCGACGATCTCCTGTACGACCGTGAGTTTCTGCGAAATAGACTTTCTCTGGTCGATTCAGTGGATAACCGGCTTCGGGACCTGCTCGTAGACGGTTTTACATCCTACCTGAATCGGATCGAGGACTACCGGCTGCTGTTCGACGTGCTGCTCGTCGACCGCAACGGCGGTGAGTCGACCCGCCGGATGACCAAGCGGTACAAGACACGTTTCAACGACAAGGGACGCATCTCTAAGCAGTTCGCCCGGTTCAATGATGCCCTGGAATACGGCTACGAACATGCCGAGAACGCCGTGCTGTGTACGCTGACGACCGACCCGAAACAACAAGACTCGCTGCTCGACGGAATCGAGTCGATAAACGAGAACTTCAACCGGTTGCTGTCGTACTTCGACAGTGACCCGTCGACGAAAGCCGACACCCGCAATGAGGGCACGGTCGGCTGGCGTCCCGAACTCGACGATGAGGTGACCGGGCGACCGCGCGAACGACCGGAGTACATCAAGGCGCTGGAGTTTACGGAGAAAGGCTATCCGCATCTTCACGTGCTGTTCTTCGACGTGCCGACCCGCGACGAGGACGGAATGCCGTGGCTGTGCGACAAACCGGAACTCTCCGCGAAGTGGGCCGACTACGGCCAGGCAAAGATCGTCGACACGTACCCGCTGGTCTACCGCGACGATCTCGACGAGCTGGAACCTGAGTTCCAGAGCGACGAGGGATTCGTCGACTGGTATCGCTTCGGCGACCACGACCACAGCGAGGAGTGGATTCGAAACCGGACCCAAGCGCACGAACTCATCGAGTTCGGCGACGACACCGATGAGATGGAATCGACAGCGGGCGCGTACCTCGGAAAGTATCTGAGCGTGACGTTCGGTTCGCTGCTCGACGCTACGGAATCGTTCGAAGAATCGAACGACCAGGAGCGTGACGCGTTCGCGGACAAAGCCGCGACGTGGAAACTCGCGCTGTACTGGGCGACAAACCGCCGGTTCTGGTCGTGTTCACGCGAGATTACCGAAGGCATCAAGCCGAACGAACACACCCGCGACCCGGACGTACGTGAGGCCGTCCGGTGGTGTTCTCTCGACTCGGTAAAGAACGCCTGCGAGACGCCGATTCGTGACGATCTCGCTCGGCGGCAATGGGACGATCTCGACGACTTGGAGGCCGCGATAGAACGTGCGATCAGTGAGGTTGAACAACCGGAAGTGCGGTCGACATTACCCGAGGAATCGTCACATCGGGCTGTGATCGACTACCTCGGTGCGTATGCTGTCTGGGACATGCCGAGCGGATCCGCTGGTCCACAGCCGCGTGATCTCGAAACTGTCGAATGCGAAACGCAGAATGATGGTGAACTATCGGTGGTGAATCGTGAAAATGATCCTCCGATTGTGGATGAGATGTGCTGATAGATTTATATCCGTTGGCTAACTACATCAGAAGTATAAGGTATATTTCGATGACAATACAACCAGTAACATTTGTTATAGTCACTACAGTATCAATGGCTGTTTTCGTCGTAGTTTATGGATCTCTACACCGTTTTGGTGATAGCAAAAGAACGAAAGAAGCCGGGATACGTGGATTGCGCTGGTTAGTTGCTGGTGGAGTGATCGCTAGTATAAATGATGGATTGCAAAGTAATTCTCCTTCGAGAGTGATGGCAGCTTGTGTTCTTGGTCTTTGTGGGTTTATAATATTAGAATATATAATAAATAGCACAGAAGATGAACTCATCGATGAGTGATACTAAGCGAGCGGGCCGACGGCGCGAAGCGCCGGAGGCAGTACTTGAAAGCCGCGCGCAGTGATCTCCGTATCCGGCAGCCGACGAGCGAAGGAAACAGCACGAAAGCCCGGCAGCCCGCGCAGGCTCAAGCACGAGGGACGAACGTAGGGAGAGCTGGTCGCGGCAGCCCGCGAGCGAAGCGAGCCGGCAGCCCCTACTTGCTCGACTGGAGAGCGAAGCGGTGAGGACTGACGTGCTCGAGCAAAGCCAGGCAGCCCGGACCGGCAAGCTGGACTGAGCGAAGAGGACCCGGAAGGCGGAGATCGTACGAGCACGGCGATCGAAGCGGAGCGACCATCGGGAGCGGAGAGTCGGAGCGAGCGATTCCGATACAAGATCTGCCGGCTCTTACTGAACACAATAAACTTTGGAGCTTTAGTAGAATCCAAAAACTAAGAATCAGGAAGATATGAGTCAGGAACTGTGAATACGGCAGTCCTTGATGTTCCAATACCAAACGACACAGTTCCTTCTGGAGTAAGTACCCTCAGTTTGAATCGTGGAGCAGGATATGGTCCGTGTTGTTGTATGGGAGATTTTAAATCTACAGTGATTGGACCAGCGAACTCTGGGGCCTCCCATATTTGATACGCTCGTTCAAGATCTCCACCTCCCTGTTCCCAAGCTAACTCATGAGAGGCGTGAGTTAAAGCAATTCGAGTATAGCTGCTGTGATCTTCAACGAGCGTGATTTTCGCAACGCCATTGTCATACATTTCAACCTTAGTAAAAAAAAAAACGAATTGTTGAAAGTAGCTGTCCTAACTAATTCCCCTGGTTGAGGTGGTCCAGTAAGATTTGATAACTCAGAACATCCTGTTAAACCAGCTAAAACACCAACTGATCCACTCATGAATGTCCTTCGATTGACGTCCATGTTCTCTAAAAGCCCGCCTGTACAATCAAATTACCTCTCCCCCGCCCGTTCTGCTAAAAAACATTCTGGGTTCGCTAGAACTACGATTTGAGATAAACAGCCAAATAATTGAATATAGTGCCCCAAAATCGGCTCCCCACAACTCCACCTAGTGACTACATTTTTGATAATCGGCGTGAAACCTGTGTCATTGATGCGAACGAACCGAGTGGCGTCGGTCCTCGCGTTCGCCGGTGTCGGGCTCGTTAGCTTTGCCGTGGTGAACTTTCTGACCCACGAGATCAACACGGCCCCGACTGCCCATATCGTGAGCAATCTAGTCGTCGCAGGCGGCGCGGGGGCCGGATTGCTGTACGTCGCCTACTGGCTCTCGGGGCAGTCGTTTTCCAGCGCCCGGAACAAGCGAATCCTGGCGTGGACAGGGCTGGGTGCCGGTACGTTACTGGGTGTGTTCCTCGTGGTGCAACCCATGGCCCAGGAGACCGTCACCGGGGAGGAGTTGTTACACATCGTCCAGGTGTCGCTCAGTGTCGGGGGCTTGCTCGGCGCGGCCATCGGCTCGTTTGAAGCCCGTGCCCTCACTCGTGCCGAGGAAGTGACGCGCGTCGAATCACAACTCGACGCACTCGAAGACGAACGGGAGCGATGGGCCGAACTCAACACCGTCTTTGGCCACTACGTGAACAATTCCGTGACAGTTATCAACTTCTGTCTGGCTGATCTCCAGGACCGCGTGACCGACGCGGAATCGCGCGAGCACATCGAGACGATCGCCGACCGCGTCGAGACGGTCGCGACGGTTGCCGAGCACGTCGATCGGCTCGGCCCCGCGGCCGCGTTCGATGACGTGCCGCCGGCTGCCGACCTGGCCAGCCTGAGCGAGCAGGCGAACCAGCTTGCCAAGATCGACGCGGATCTGTCGATCCA
Source organism: Halorhabdus salina (assembly GCF_013839425.1). Lineage (GTDB taxonomy): Archaea > Halobacteriota > Halobacteria > Halobacteriales > Haloarculaceae > Halorhabdus > Halorhabdus salina. The sequence continues at coordinate 40,260 of NZ_JACDNP010000003.1, forward strand.
GATTCCCGCGGACGGGCCGACAGTTGTAGTCGGCGCCTCGGTCGCCCAAGACCTCGCGTTGCTATTCGAAGCCCTGGCCGACATGGGAGGGCCGGACGGACGGATCGAGTGCACGTTCGAGACACACCACAAGGACGTCCTGGCCCGATATACCGCTACGCCGGCCACGCTTCCAGCGGCGATCGCGGAGTCACTGTTCGAACCAGTCACACGAGAGAGTGGCCTCAAACTCTATTTCGCGGATCGATCAATCGATTCGTACGCGGATCTGAGCCTGGCCCGGAACGACGAGGGTGTAGTTGCTTTCGAGGTCCGATTCGAGTCGGCATCGCTGGCGGGCACCTGATCGAGTTCAACGGAGGGGCCAGGAGGAATCCCAGTCACGCCGATTCGGCTGGTGACCGCCGGTCGAGCACCATCCGCCCGCCCATGTACAAGGTGCTCAGTGTCAGTCCCCACACCAGATGGCTGAGCAGGCCCCAGGGCGAGAGATTCGGTACTACCGCCGGAATCCCGACGAGTTCGAGCCAGAGTGGCATGATAATGCCCGAGGCCACCAGCCACAGGGCAAACGCCCAGCTCAACCCGGTCGCCAGACACCACCGCCAATCCTCGGCGTACCCATCAGGCACTGTCGCGAGTATCCCCGCGAAAACGAGACCGAAGACGACGCTGTGGAACTCGTGAGTGACCCACCCGACGAGTGCGTTTGTGTTGCCATACAGCGCACCGATGATCGGCACGACCCCAGATGTCGCCTGGCCGACCAGCCCCATAGCGATCCCAGCGAGGACGGCCGCCACCACCACAATCCCAAGTTCAGTCGTTGGGACGCCGTAGGCCCGGACGTCAGTCGCACTTGTCTGGCCGGGACGCATGTCGGTGTCGGCCCGTGGCACCGCTACGTCGACGGTCGTCTCGTCGTCGGTTTCGGCACAACTGATCTGGCCGTCCAGGGTGTCGGTCACCAGTCGAACCACGTTGAGACCGAACCCGACCGACGGGTCGTCGTACTCGCCGCTGGCACCCCCTTCGAGGATGTGCCGCTGGGCTGGTGTCAATCCGTCGCCGTCGTCGGTGATGGCCAGACGGACGGTTCGGTCGGTCGATTCGACGGCGACCGTGATGCGAGACGTGGTCGTGTCGTCGGCTGCCCGGGCGAGGACGTGTTCGATCGCCCGTTCGAGCATGACGTTGCCCCAGACAGCAATGTCCTCCGCCGGTCTGTCGATCACGTCGATCTCCACGTCTGGGTAGTCTGCCTCGACGGACGCAATGGCTTCATCCAGTGTCTGGCTGAAATCGATCGCGTCGAGGTGTTTCTGGGCGTCGGCTGTCGATCGTGCTAAGTACTTGACGTCTTCGACGGTTCGCTGGATCGTGTCGGCCTGCTCGCGGACAGTGCTGACGACCTGCTGGCGCAGTTCCGGATCGTCCCGATCGGCGATCACACCGATCTGCCCGTCGATCGCTAGCACCGCATTGAGTACCCGGTCACGCAGGCTCCGATTGAGCACTACCAGTCGATCGGCTTGCTGGCGGAGGGCAGTTCGCTGTTTGCGGTTTTCGGCCGCATACAGTCCCGTCATCGCGCCGCCGATTGCCCCCGCAATGAGGAAATTCGAGAGGTACGTCCCCGTGGTGACGCCCCCCATCCGACTCATGTCTTCGAACCCGGCGCCGACAACCGTCAGAACGACGAGGACGAACATCGCGCCAGCTCCAATCGACGTCCAGATCGCCGTCGTCTGAGCGTACTGGCGGCCGAACGAGCCGACTGCGAGTGCGATCCCGAACGCCGACAGCCCCAGGCCGAGTGTCAACGGGAGCAAGCCCGCGACCACGAAGCGTAACGGATCGCCGTCGAGCGTGAGCGTGACGGTGAAGCGAGTCAACACGAAGCCAAGGAGCGCAATAACCAGGCCACCGACTGACACGCGCCGGACGAGGACGGACGAGTACGAACCCCGGTCCATTACGTGGGCCACGTCCACAGCAGGGATAACAGTTTGGTCGGGCACTCTCCCAGATATCTGGCGTTTCTCCGCCGAAGACGTTCGGCCAAATGCAGTTGTGTATCGACTATCATCGGTGTTATCACCGTCCGGGAAGAGGGCTCACAGTGAAGTACAGTCGAGCCGTCTCTTTCCCTATGAGATCCGACCGTCCCGGCACCGTCCCGAGCGACTGGGACACAGACGCGTCCCGTCGCCGGACCGACGCCGGACCCCGGCCGGATCGTCCGGTTCCGACGGAACAATGCCGTGAGGGCGAGACAGAATACCAAGGTGATAGTACATGTGTCTAGGCATCCCGGGAGAGATCGTCGAAATAAACGGTAACGAAGCGCGCGCCGAGTTCTGGGACGTCGAAAAGACGGTCCGGATCGACGTGGTCGACGAGGACGTCGAGGTGGGTGATCACATCCTCAACCATGCCGGCTTCGCCATCCGAAAGATCCCTGACGAGGAGGTCGAAGAAACGATGGCCATCTACGAATCGTTCCTCGAAGGCGACGAGGACGAGGCCCTAGAGGAGATCGGTGCCGGCGAGGGCGAGCAACTCGGCATCGAGGGGCGATAGCATGGCAACGAACGCCGACGATGGAGACAGCGAGTTGCAGTTCCGCGATCCCGAGAAGGCAGACCAGTTGACCGAGGAACTCCAGTCGTTGATGGACGACATCGGAGAGCCGGTCAACGTGATGCACGTCTGTGGCTCCCACGAACAGGCCATCGCGAAGTTCGGCCTCCGCTCGATCCTGCCCGACGATCTGACGGTGCGAATGGGACCGGGCTGTCCGGTCTGTGTGACCAACATGCCCGAGGTCGACGAGGCCGTTGCCCTGGCCGAGGAGGGGAAGATCGTCGCCACCTACGGCGACATGTTCCGCGTGCCCGGCACGGAGAAGAGCCTCGCCGACGCCAAAGACGAGGGCGCGGACGTCCGGGTGGTTTACAGCGCCAGCGAAGCAGCCGAAATCGCCGAGGATGAACCCGATCGGGAGGTCATCTTCTTCGCGACGGGTTTCGAGACGACCGCCGCGCCGACTGCCGCGGTCCTCACCGCGGATCCGCCCGAGAACTTCTCGGTACTATCGGCCCACAAGTACGTCCCGCCGGCCATGGAGATCGTCGCCGAGATGCCAGACACGGACGTCGATGGTTTCCTCGCGGCGGGCCACGCCGCCGTCATCACCGGCTATGGGCTCTTCGAGGAGTTCGTCTCCGAGTACGACACGCCGGCAGTCGTCGGCGGGTTCGAACCGATCGATATTCTGTTCGCACTCGCCCGCCTACTGGAGTTCATCCGCGACGAGGAGGCTGGCCTCGCAAACGCCTATCAGCGGTGTGTCACCGAGGAGGGCAACGTCCCAGCCAAGGAGGCGATGTGGGAGGTCTTCGACACCACCAGCGGGGAGTGGCGCGGGATCGCCGAAATCCCCGATGCGAACCTCGTCATCAGCGACGACTACGCCCACTTTGACGCCCGCGAACGCTTCGACATCGACGTGGATGCCGGCGCAGCCGATCCGCTGACCGAGGACTGCATCTGTGGGGACATCATGGCCGGGAAGGCCGACCCCGACGAGTGTGAGTTGTTCGGCGAAGAGTGTACGCCCCAGGATCCCGTCGGGGCCTGTATGGTTTCAAGCGAGGGGACCTGCAAGATCTGGCTGGAATACGGCGGGCAACCGGATCTGTGAGGGACCAAAATGAGCGATAGCGACGACGTAACGACGGATTCGGACGAGGAATCGAGCGGCTACACCGACAACGACGTCATCACCCACGCCCACGGGGCCGGCGGCGGACAGATGACCGAGTTGATCGAAGCCATGGCGGTCTCCCGCTTTGCCGACAGCGAGGCGGACGTCGGGCTGGCAGCCTTAGACGACGGGAGCGTCCAGCCGATCGATGACGACCATTCGGTGGTTGTCACAACTGACAGCCACGTCGTCACACCCCTCTTTTTCAGCGGGGGAGACATCGGCCGGCTGGCGATCTCGGGCACGGTCAACGACCTGGCGATGATGGGCGCGACCGAACCCCTGGCGCTGACGAGTTCGTTGATCATCGAGGCCGGCACGCCCCAGTCGACTGTCGAACGCGTCACCGAGTCGATGCAGGAGACCTGCGAGGAGGCCGGTGCGACGGTGACGACCGGTGACACGAAAGTGATGGGCAGCGACGAGATCGACACGCTGGCGATCAACACGACAGGCGTCGCCGTCGTCCCACGAGGGAACCACGTCCCTGACGCCGGCCTCTCGGTCGGCGATACGATCATCGTCTCGGGGACGGTCGGCGATCACGGCATTTCGCTGCTCTCCGAACGCGAGGGCTTTGACTTCGGCGGCGACCTCGCAAGCGATGTCCAGCCGGTCAACGATCTCGTTCGCGCGGCGATGGACGCTGGCGAGGTGACGGCAATGAAGGATCCGACGCGGGGCGGTCTCGCGACGGTGCTCAACGAGATGGCGGGCAAGGCCGACGTCGGCATCGACCTCGACGAACGCGCGATCCCGGTTTCGGGCCCCGTCTCCTCGGCCGGCGAGGTGCTGGGTATCGAACCGTTCGATGTCGCCTGTGAGGGTGTCGTCGCCATGGGCGTCGCGAGCGAGGATGCCCAGGCTGTCTTGGCGGCACTCCAAGACACTTCCAAGGGCGAAGACGCCGCGATCGTCGGCGAGGTCGTCGCTGACCACACCGGACAGGTCGTCCTCGATACTGGCTTTGGCCGACGCTATCTCACGCCGCCGGAAGGCGAACAACTCCCACGGATCTGCTGACATGCACGAATTCTCCATCGCCACGCAGGTGCTCGAAGCCGCCAGGGAAGCGGCGGCCGATCACGGAGAAGATACCTTCGAAGGAATTACCGTCTCAGTCGGTGAGGCGAGTCACGTCAACCCCGATCAGCTGGAGACGTGTCTCGAAGCCGCGGCCGATTCGACGGTCGGCGAGGACGACCTGACGATCACCGTCGAGACCGAGTCGGCCTACGCCGAGTGTGACTGTGGCTGGAGCGGCGAACCCGAGACGATCGACCGGGCGCTGGCATACGCGCCAGACCTCACCTGTCCGGATTGTGAGGACCGACTGGAACTGGCCACCGGCAACGAGTGCCGGCTGATGAGCGTCACGATCCCGGATGAAGATGACGACGACACCGGCGAGATGGACGCCAACGGGGCGGGATCGGACGGGACCACCGCAGAATCTCCCACCGAGAACGAAGCTGATGCGACCAACTAACTGCGTATACGGAGTTAGACAATGAATTACACGCTACGACAGCCACTTTCGGACGCGACGCCGATCGACCGCTTGCTTGACCGTCTCCTGTCCGGTGCCGATCCGCTCGGACCGGCCCAGGCTCATCGGATGGGGCACGGCGACGGCGACCACGAGCATGGCGAGGGAGACCCCGAGGCGGATATCCTCGCCCAATTCGCCGAGCAGGCCGACGATCTTCACGAGCGGGTCGTCCACGACCACGGGATCTTCGTCGCGGAGTTCCTCGGCGCGACCGGCAGCGGCAAGACCCGACTCATCGAACGACTCATCGAGCGAGCGCCCGATGACGAGGAGATCGGCGTGATCGTCGGCGACGTCGCTGGCGAGGACGACGCCACGCGCTTCCGGGAGTTGGGCGTCTCCGTCGCCAACGTCAACACGGGCAAGGAGTGCCACCTCGATCCGGGACTGGTCGAAGACGCGTTGGCGGAACTCGATCTTGACGCGCTGGACACCCTCTATATCGAGAACGTCGGCAACATGGTCTGCCCGGCGGATTTCCCGCTCGGGGCACAGGCTCGTGTACTGGTCGTCTCCGCCACAGAGGGCGACGATGTCGTGCGCAAACATCCACTGCTCTTTCAGGCCTGTGACGGGGCGGTGATCAACAAGGTCGACATCGCCGACGCGGTCAACGCCGATCTGGATCTGATGGAATCCGACGTGAGCGAGATCGCTCCCGAGATGCCCACATTCCGGACCAGTGCCGAGCATGGCGATGGCCTGGACGACCTGGCGGGGTACCTCGAGGAGCGCGGGCACGTTCACGCGAGCGATCACGAGGCGTACGTCGCCGGGACGGAGCACAGTCACTCACACGAGGTCGAACACACTCACACCCACGAGTAGTCCCGGATGTTTCGGTAGTTCTAACTGTTTTTGCTCTCCCTGAATAGACGAGAAGATGAGCGATCGGCCTGATAACGAGGATCAACGCGAACGTCCCACTATCGAGTCCCAAGTGGCCTTCAAGGGTGACTTCGACGAAGACGACGATGACGAGTAACGAAATCGACGACGGTTTCTCAACAGACGAGCAATGTCGACCCGTTTTGCCTACCACTCCAGTGACCCGCCGCTCTGGTACTCGGTGACCTGGGTCTCGAAGAAGTTCTTCTCCTTGTTGAGGTCGACCTGCTCGGACAGCCACGGGAACGGGTTCTCGGTGCCGTACTGTTCGGGCAGATCGAGCTGGTCGAGTCGGCGGTCGGCGATGTACTCGACGTAGTCGGCGAACTGCTCGGACCCCATCCCCAGGATCTCCTCGGGGCAGGCCTCGCGGGCGTAGATCTGCTCCAACTCGACGGCTTCCTCGATCAGCTCGATCACCTCGGCGTCGAACTCGTCGGTCCAGACGCCGGGGTGCTCGGTTCGGATCTGGTCGATCAGGTCGACGCCAAAGCCCACGTGCAGCGACTCGTCGCGCATGATGTACTCGAACTGCTGGCCGATTCCGACCATCTTGTTCTGTCGCTTCAGTCCGAGCATCATGGCGAACCCGGCGTAGAAGAAAATGCCCTCCATGACGACGTAGAAGCCGACGAGATCCCGCAGGAGGTCGCGCACATCGCCATCCCCATCGATCGTGAACTGGGGGTCGTCGATCGATTGCGTCAGTCCGACGACAAACTGGTCTTTCTCCGCGATCGAGGGGACGCGGTCGTACATCCCGTAGAGATACTCCGGTTCGAAGCCCAACGAGTCACAGCAGTAGATGAACGTGTCCGTGTGGATGGCTTCCTCGTAGGCCTGCCGGAGGAGGTACTGGCGACACTCCGGGGCGGTGACGTACTCGTAAAGGGCCAGGACGAGGTTGTTCGCGGTGAGTGATTCGGCGGTCGAGAAGAAGCCGAGGTTCCACTCGACGAGCTGGCGCTCGGCGTCGCTGAGTTCGTCGCTGTTCCACTGGGCGACGTCGTCCTGCATGGGGATCTCCGCGGGCACCCAGTTGTTGTTGACGCCCGCTTCGTAGTACTCGCGGGCCCAGTCATAGTCGATCGGCAGGATCTTGTTCGGGTCGTGTTCGGCATCAGTGTCAAGAATTGTCATGGCTGTAGCTGTGGATTTGTGGCTGACTGGCTGTTCACTGACAGGCGTCACAGGTCGGATCCTCGACGCTGGCGAGGTCGCCCGTGCCGTTGCTGTCGGCTGTGGCGTCGCTGTCGGCCATGGCGTCGCTGTCGGTCCTGGCGTTGTGGTCGTCCAGGTCATCGCTATCGGCGGGCTCGCCGTCTTCGCGGTGCTGTGTCTTGCCGTATTCCGAGAGATCGAGCGTGGATTTCTCGATCTGGGAAGCCCCCAGCGTCCGGAGGTAGTACGTCGTCTTCAGACCGAGTTCCCAGGCGGTCGTGTAGATGTCGTCCAGCAAGGTTCCGTCCGTCGAGGGAAAGAATACGTTGTGAGAGACCGATTGGTCGATCCACGTCTGGCGGTGGGCCGTCAGGCGCAACTGGTGGCGCGGGTCGATTTCGAAGGCCCCGCGGTAGAGTTCCTGTACGTCGTCCGGGATCGCCTCGATCTCCTGGATGGAACCGTCGTGGTACTTGATGCGGTCGATCATCTCGTCGTCCCAGAGGTCGCGCTCCCGAAGGTCGGCAACGAGACGGTCGTTGACGACCGTGAAGTCCCCGGACATATTGGATTTGACGTAGAGATTGGAGTACTGGGGTTCGATCGAGGCCGTCGTGCCGTTGATCGTGGAGACGGTTGCCGTCGGCGCGATGGCCATGGTGTTGGAGTTGCGCATCCCGTGTTCGGCGATGGACTCACGGACCGCCCCCCAGTCGAGCGTTTCCCCGCGGTCGGTGGGAATCTCTTGTCCGCGTTCCTCCGCCAGCAGGTCGACGGTGTCCTGCGGGAGGATGTCCCGGTCCCACTTCGAGCCCTCGAAGGAAGGATACGATCCGCGCTCGCCAGCCAGTTCCGACGAGGTGCGGATCGCGTGGTAGGCGACAAACTCCTGCCAGCGGTTGGCTTTCTCGACGGCGTCCTCGCTGTTCATGGGGACGCTAACCTCCATCAGTGCCTCGTGAAAGCCCATCGTCCCGAGGCCGACGGGGCGGTGGCGCATGTTCGAGTCCTCGGCCTCTTCGGTCGGGTAGAAGCACAGGTCGACGACGTTGTCGAGCATCCGCATCGCGGTTTCGACGGTGTCTTCGAGGTACTCACGGTCCAGTTCACCGTCCCGCACGTGCGTCGAGAAGTTCACACTTCCCAGGTTGCAGACGGCGTGCTCATCCTGGCTTGTGTTGAGCGTGATCTCCGTACAGAGGTTCGACGAGTGGACTGTCCCCTCGTGGTCCTGGGGCGAGCCGATGTTGCAGGGGTCCTTGAACGTGACCCAGGGGTGGCCGGTCTCAAACAGTCGCGTCAGCAGTGTCCGCCAGAGTTCTGCAGCCTCGACACGCTCGAAATTGTCGATCTCGCCGTTTTCGGCCGCTTGCTCGTACTCGCGGTATTTCTCGGCGAAGTCACTTCCCGTGGCCTCGTGGAGGTCTCCCACTTCGTCAGGACTGAACAGCGTCCACGTTTCGTCGGCCTGGACGCGTTCCATGAACAGGTCGGGGATCCAGGCGGCGGTGTTCATGTCTGGGGTGCGCCGGCGCTCGTCGCCCGTGTTGCGTTTCAGGTCGAGAAAGGCCGGGAAGTCCAGATGCCAGGCGGCGAGATACGCGCAGGCCGCGCCGCGTCGTTTCCCCGAGCGGTTGATCGCCGCCGTCACGTCGTTGGAGATCCGCAGGAAGGGAACGACGCCGGTCGACTCGACGCCCGTCGATTCGATCATCGCACCCTCGGCGCGCAGCGGCGTCCAGTCGTTGCCCAGGCCGCCGGACCACTTCGAGAGTTGCGCGTGGTGGTTGTAGGCCTCGAAGATGCCTCCCAGGTCGTCAGGGACGGTAGTGAGATAACACGAGGAAAGCTGTGGGTGGGCCGTCCCGCTGTGGAACAACGTCGGCGAGGAAGGTGTGAATTCGAGTTTCGAGAGGACGTCGTAGAACTCCTCGGCGCGGGCCTGTGGGTTGTCTTCCTCGATGGCCAGCCCCATGGCGACGCGCATCCAGAACGCCTGGGGGAGTTCGAGGTGTTCGCCGTCGTTGGTTTTCAGGAAGTACCGCTGATAGAGTGTCTCCATCGCCATGTACTCGAAGTGCTCGTCCCGATCGAGGACGAGATACTCGGCGAGGGCAGCGAGGTCGAAGCGCTCACGCAGGCGCTCGTCGAGCAACCCGCACTCGACGCCCCGACGGAGGTTCTCACGGAAGGTCTCTCGATACGCACGGTCGAGCGCCTCACCACGCAGGTCCTCGCCGATCACCTCGCGGTAGTAGCGCTGGCGGAAGACGCGGGCTGCCAGGCGCTTGTACGCGGGACGGCGCTCGATGCGTGCGGTCATCGTCTGGAGGATCGCTTCGTAGACTTCGGCGGTGTCGGCCCCGGAATAGCAGTTCGCCTCGACGGCTTCCCGGAGATCCCGGCGTTCAGCGGGCGGGATCGCCGGGTTCTCGCTGTCGATGGCGCGGTCGAGTATCGATGCGACGCTGTCGGTGTGTGCTGTCGTCTGGCTCATGTGTTCGTTTCGTCGGGCGGGTCGGTCTCGGCTTCGAGCACGGCGTCGAGTTCGCGTAGGAATTCCTCGGGATCGGAGAAGGCCTCGTAGACAGAGACAAAGCGGATGTACGCGACCTTGTCTCGCTCGCGCAACGCCTCGGCGACCAGGTCGCCGATCAGCGTCGAGGCGACGATGCGCTCCTCGCGGTCCCGACACGCCTCCTGGACGTCGTCGACGATCGCGGTGACGGCCTCGTCGTCGACGGGGCGTTTCTCGACGGCGCGCTCGATACCGCCCCGCAGTTTCGTTCGGTCGAACGGTTCGATGGTCCCGTCGCGCTTCTTGACCTGCAGGCTCTCCCACTCGGGGCGTTCGTAGGTGGTAAACCGGAAGGTACAGCGCTGACACTCCCGCCGCCGGCGGATCGAGGTCCCGTCGGCGCTCGGCTCGGTGTCGACGACGCGCGTGCGATTGTTCCCGCAATCGGGACAGTCCATGGTTGTCACTATCGTACCCCCGTTGAGGCCCTATATCTTCGGGTCAACGCGAACTGGGCGCAACATGTGGTGTGTGGGTGGCCCGGAAAAAGGTTTGCCAACCGGCTTGTTCTAGTCCAAATTTAGTTGTATATTGGGGCACAATTGGCCCACACGTCGGTAACTCGGGATCGAGCGTAGAGGCGACGTTCGCGGCCAGAGAGCGAGAACGTCGTCGAATGGGGCCCCGATCCTCAGGCGGGCGTCGGTCCGTCCTCGACAGGGCCGACGCGGAGCACGAGGAGGACCACGGCCAGCAGGCCAGCGAGGCCGATCAACACCAGCATGGCCCGCTGGATCCTCGAGCCGTCGGCGATGAATCCGACCGCGGCGGGGACGGTGAAGAAGCCGACCTGGGCCGAGATGTTGGCGATGGCGTTGACCGGCCCGGTGAAGCCGGGGTTGGATTCGATGCCCAGCGACAGCAGCGTCGGGAACAGCCCGGAGACGAAAAACTCACTCAGGAAGATGAGGACGAGCAACTCCAGGCCGTCGGCGAGGACGACGCCACCCGCTTTCGCGAACTGGGTGTCTCGGTCGCCAACGTCAATACGGGCAAGGAGTGCCACCTCGACCCGGGACTGGTCGAGGACGCCCTGGCGGACCTCGATCTCGACGCGCTGGATACGTTGTACATCGAGAACGTCGGGAACATGGTCTGTCCGTCTGACTTCCCGCTGGGGGCCCAGGCTCGCGTGCTGGTCGTCTCTTCGACAGAAGGCGACGACGTGGTCCGCAAGCATCCGCTGCTGTTCCAGGCGTGCGACGCTGCCGTCAGCAACAAGGTCGACATCGCCAAGGCGGTCAATGCCGACCTGGATCTGATGGAAAGCGATGTCGCGGAAATCGCCCCCGAGATGCCAACCGTCCGCACGAGTGCCGAATACGGTGACGGGGTCGACAACCTGTCGGCGTTCCTCGACGACTGGGGTCATACCCACACGCACGATCACGAGGCCTCTGTCGCGGGGACCTCCGTAGCGATGGACGCCGACGTGTACTAAGTGTCGACCGAGACGTCCGTGATCTCGAAGCGCGCACCGCCGTCGGAACTCTCAGTCACGGCGATGTCCCAGCCGTGGGCAACGGCGAGCTGGCGAACGCTCGCGAGACCGAACCCGGTTCCATCCTCGGCCGTCGAAACTCCCGCCTCGAAAACCCGTTCTCGGTTCGATTCTGGCACACCTGGTCCGTCATCCTCGACGTAGAACCCGGCGCCCGTCGCCAGCGCGCCCACCGTTACTGTCACGTCCGGCCCCGCATGTTCGAGCGCGTTCTTGAACAAGTTCTCGAAAAGCCGCTCCAGTGCGCCTCGGTCGGCCTGGATCGGCACGTCGTTCTCGATCGTGAGGGTGGCCTCACCCGGGGACAGCGACTCCCAAACTGGACGTGTTGCGTCGTCGAGACTGACGGATTCGACCTCGGAGACGAGTTCGCCCTCGCGCATCACTGTCGAGAGGTCACCCAGCAGTGTCTCCATGCGTTCGAGGGCGCGTTCCGCCGCCTCGAAGTGTTCCTCGTCGCCAGTTTCGGCGGCGAGTTCGAGTCGCCCTCTGGCCGTCTGTAGTGGCGTCCGAAGGTCGTGAGAGACGACGCTCCCGAAGTGTTCGAACTGTTCGAGCTGTCGCTGGAGTTGCCGTTCGCGCCGCTTGCGCTCGCTAATGTCGCGTCCGACGCCGGCGACGTAGACAGTGCCTTCTTCATCGGTCAGGCGGCGCTTTCGGAACTCGAATGGAATTGTTCGGCCGTCTTTCCGGACGAGTTCCGCCTCGATCGTCGAGGACCCCTCGAGGAACGCCGCTTCGATGTCCGCACGGATTGCCGCACGATCTTCCGCAGGGAACAACTCCAGTGCGTCCATCGAAAGCAACTCGTCCTCCTCGTAGCCGGTCTTTTCGACTGCCTGTTCGGTAACCCGGACGATCTCACCGTCCTCGTTCAGGACGTAGAAGACGTCATCGAGGACGTCCAGGGATTCTTCCAGAAACGCTCGGTCGCGTTCGGTTGATCGCCTGGTCTCTCGCTGGTCGGAGACGTCCCGCATCACCTGCAGGAACCCTTCGTGTGTTCCGTCTTCGTCGAAGACTGCACTCGTCGTCACGTCCGCCCAGAATTTTGCCCCGTCTGCCCGGACGCGCCAGCCCCCGTTTTCGACGGCTCCCTCGGCGAATGCCTCGTCCATCATTTCCTCGGGGACGGCCGCCTCACGCTTGTCATCGGGATAGAACGTGGCGACGTGTTCGCCCAGGATGGCCTGACTGTCGTAGCCCAGCAGTCGCTCGGCCCCTTCGTTCCAGCTCGTGACGAACCCGTCCGGGTCGAGGCTCACGATCGCGTATCCCTCGACGGCGTCGACGAACCGCTCGAATCGCTGACGTTCCCGTCGCAACGTCTGTTCTTGTCGCTTTTCCTCGGTGATGTCGTCGACGTGACAGAGCATCGTCCCGGTATCGGTCATCGCCAGCGCGTGATCGACGATCACTCGCTCGCCGTCGGCGCGAACGTTGACAGTTTCGCCCGACCACGCCCCTTTTTCGGGCACGGCCGGCAGGATCTCCTCGTAGACCTGCTCGACGTGCTCGTCGGGGTATAGTTTCTCCCAGTGTTCGCCTTTCAGGTCCGCCGGTTCGTACCCGAACGTTTCGGCGTAGGCGTCGTTGACGTACAGGAACGTCCCCTCCTCGTCGATGAATGAGATCCCTTCCCGCGCCGTTTCGATCGCTTTGAACGCGTGTTCGACCTCTCGTTCCGCGTAGTACTGCCGCGTTGCGTCTTCGATTCGGTTGGCCAACACGGCGTACTGATCGGTGCCGCTCTGTTTGCGGATGTAGTCGGTGACGCCAGCCGAGATTGCCTCGCTTGCGATCCCCTCATCGCCTTTGCCCGTGAACAGAATAAACGGGAGGTCTGGCCGCTGTTCACGGACGGCGTCGAGCAAATCCAGGCCGGTCGCCCGCTCCATGTCGTAGTCGCTGACGACGCAGTCGATGGGTTCCGTCTCGACCCGTTCGAGGGCCTGAGAGACGTTCCCCGCAGTCAGCACCTCGATCGCGTCGCCCTCCCGTTCGAGGTAGATCGCGACCATCTCGGCGTACTCCTGGTCGTCGTCGACGTGGAGAACGGTGATCCGATCTGCGTCCCGGAGTAGCCCAGCCGTGGCACGCAAGTCCGGCGGATCGGCATCAGTCGTCGCCATACCCGCTGTAGGGCCAGGACCCAAAAATGTGTTGCCCAGTCACACGCGCCGCTGTTGGCTCTTGATGGGCCTCGGCACGCTTTTGCCACCGCGAGTCGAAAGTCGCCCCATGCGCGCTGAGGAGATTCATCCGCAGGCCCGTGCCGTCGTTGATCGCCAGCGACGGCTCGGTCTGCCACCGATTTCCCGGTACGATCGCCGACTGATCCGGGCGCTCGAACGTGTCGGGACGTGGCTTGGCAACCGGGAGCAGCCAGCGGTCGGGGCGACGACTGACGGCGCGATTCCCGGTCCCGAGGGCGAGGTTCCCGTTCGAGTCTACCAGCCGGACGAACCGGGGCCGTATCCGACACTCGTGTACTTCCACGGTGGGGGATTCGTCTTTGGCAGCATCGCCACGCACGATACACTCTGTCGACGACTCACCCGGGAAACCGGTGCTGTCGTCGTCTCCGTCGAGTACCGACTCGCACCCGAACACCCGTTTCCCGCGGCCGTCGAGGACGCCTTCGCTGCCACCCAGTGGGCGGCCGAACACCCGGATCGGCTGGATTCTGACGGGAGTTTGGTGGTGGCCGGCGACAGTGCAGGTGGGGCCCTGGCCGCCGGAACGGCTCTCCTAGCCCGGGACCGGGGCGGCCCCGAGATCGACTCCCAGATCCTGTTCTATCCAGGGGTCGGGTTCCGCGAAGAGCAGCACTCAGTCACGCAAAACGACGGCATCGTCCTCGCTTCTGAGGATCTGGTGTGGTTCCAGGAGTGTTATTACGAGAGCGACCTCGACAGTCACAACCCCTACGCCGATCCGACCCACGCTCGTGATCTGGGTGGCGTCGCGCCGGCGACAGTCGTCACGGCCGGGTTCGATCCACTCCGGGACGGCGGGATCGAGTACGCCGAACGACTCGAAGCCGACGGCGTCGCCGTCACACACCGTCATGAGGACGACATGATTCACGGCTTTGCGACCGCGGACATCGACCGTGCGAAGACGATCGTCCAGGACGTGGCGGCCGATATGCACGACACACTGGGGACGGAATGACGACCGATTTGCAGACCGCGCTCGGGACGGAATGACGGCGGTTTTCGGGGCCACGTGACCGAACAGTTTTCCGGGTGCCTGTCCCACTCGGCATATGCTCCGGCTGGCGGTCTCGACGCAAGCCGAGACCTACGAACGCATGCGGGATCCGCTTGCTGACCGCGATATCGAGGTGGTGCCGATTCGAACCGACGAGCGGACCGTCCCACTCGGTCGCGATCCGTTTCCCGACGTGGACGTGGGCTATGTCTTCCCCCCGCGACTGATGGAAGGCGGCGTCGCGGTGGCTTCCCTTAACGTGCCGTGGGTAAACGACCGCGCGTGCGTGCTGCGCTCACGCAACAAGGCGGAGACGCTGGCCCGACTCGATGCTGCCGGGCTACCGACGCCGGAGACCACGCTCGTCTCTAACCCCGTCGATCGCGAGGCTCTCGAATCCGTCTTCGAGCAGTTCGACCCACCCGTCGTGGTCAAACCTAATTCGACGACTCGGGGGACTGGGGTGACGCTGGCCCACGACCTGGATTCCTTCCTGGGTATCTGTGATTATCTGGATCTCGTCCACGACTACCGGGCAACTGGCGATCGTTCCTTCCTTGTCCAGGAGTTTCTCGCGGACGCGACGGATTATCGTGTGATGGTCCTCAATGGCGAGTACGTCGGTGCCGTCGAGCGCCGGCTGGACGACGCTTCCGGGGGCCATTGGAAGCACAACGTTCACCGCGGCGCGACCGCCCAGGCCGTCGATCTGACGGACCAATACCGTCGACTCGCCGAACAGGCCGCCTCGGCGATGGACATTCCCATCGTCGGTATCGACTTGCTCGTGACGGCCGACAGCGCCGTCATTACAGAGACGAACGCCCGGCCGACGATTGACGACGCCGATAAATACGTTGCTGGTTTCTGGGACCGTATTGCCGATATTGTCCGTCGAACCGCCAGGCTGCCGTCCGGTTCTGAACGCGAGTAACGTCACTGCTGTCTTCATTTGCTTCTCCGAAGTGCCTTCGTGGGAAACATATGGAAACTGCCATATCTTTTGTGGTGGTTGGTACCAATTGATATATTGCAATCCGGTCTATCGAGCAGCTAGTGTCCTGTGGTATAGACAGGTGATATTTTGTTACAAAAACATTATTATAGACCGTGTACAACTAGTTGATGCTATGTCCGCAGTGGAACTGCATCAGTGTCCGGCGTGTGGAAGCGACGAGAAACAGAAGGTGGGTCAGGATTCGGTACCCGGAGGTACCGACTGGCGCCATTATGAGTGTCTGTCCTGTGGCTACGAATGGCGTGTTTGATCGCCTGGTGTCGCCATTTTGACGCCTATACAAAGACCGAACAGCGTCAAGAGAGATCAATGTCCGCTGAGTCGTCGCCTGTCTCGAACGTAACTTCTAGAATACCGTTGTTGTAACTCGCTTCGGCCGTGTGCTCATCGACTCGGGTCGGCAGTTGGACCCGCTCGTGGTATTCCCGTTGATCGCCAGCAGCATCGATTGTGAGTCGCTCGCCATCACACTTGAGGTCGATCGCGTCCTTCGAGACACCCGGCAAGTCAGCGACAACACGCAGTCGCTCGTCCTCTTCGTAGACATCGAGATGGACGTCGTTCGTCGTCGCTGACTCGCCCTCGCGGCGTTCGACGTGCATGTCGAATTCCCCACTCGTCATGTCGTTCATCATCCGCTCAAGCTCGCGAAAGAAATCGTTGAACGGGTCGTCGCGGTCGTCTCTTCGCATGCCTCTCAATTGGGCCGAACGCATCAAAAGCCTTCTGAACGGCGAAATATCCGTCAGTTGTTGTCTCCTCGAATTCGATTGCACGTACGTTCGTCTGTCGGTGCATATCGTGATATATACCGCCTTCACGAGTATCGATCGTGAGATACTCATCTTTCACTTCGCCATATCGAAAAACATTTACTCAATGTTGCCGCTACCTTCATACGGAGCTATACTACTATGAGTGCAAGCGATCCGGTCCGCATCGGGATCAACGGCTACGGTCGAATCGGCCGCTGTACCCTCCGTGCTGCCCTCGAGAATGACGATGTCCAGATCGTCGGTATCAACGACGTGATGGACTTCGAGAAGATGGAATATCTGACGAAGTACGACAGTGCGCTGGGCACGCTCCCGTACGACGTCGACCTCGACGGCGATACGCTGGTCGTCGACGACGAGGAGATCGACCTCCTCAACGTCCAGAGCCCCGAGGAACTTCCCTGGGACTCGCTGGATGTCGACGTCGCCATCGAGTCCACCGGTATCTTCCGGACGAAGGACGAGGCGAGTGCCCACCTCGACGCCGGCGCGGAGAAAGCGCTGATCTCCGCACCGCCGAAGGGTGACAAGCCCGTCCCGCAGTTCGTCTACGGTGTCAACGACGACGAGTACGACGGCGAGGACATCGTCTCCGCCGCTTCGTGTACCACGAACAGCGTCTCGCCGCCGATGTACGTCCTGCTGGAGGAGTTCGGCGTCGACGCTGCCGAAATGACCACGATCCACGCCTACACGGGCAGCCAGGCCATCGTCGACGGCCCCAAGTCCAAGACCCGGCGTGGCCGCGCGGCCGCCGAGAACATCGTCCCGACGACGACTGGTGCCTCGACGGCGACGCCCCAGATCCTGCCCGAACTGCAGGGCAAGTTCGAAGCGATGGCGATCCGTGTTCCGGTGCCGAGCGGATCGATCACCGAGATTGTCGTCGACCTGCCCGGCAACCCGGGCGTCGATGAGATCAACGACGCGATGGTCGAGTACTCCGAAGGCGAACTCGACGGCGCAATGGGTGTCATCGACGATCCGATCGTCTCGCGTGACGTCATCGGCCGACACAACGGCTCTGCCGTCGACCTGGGCAAGACCTCGACCGTCCAGGACGGCAAGCTTGCGAAGATCTTCGCCTGGTACGACAACGAGATGGGCTATACGTCCCAGATGATGCGCCTGGCCGAAGACATCGTCTGATCATCGGATCCATCCCTCCCCCGTCGTGTACAGGGACGCAATTTCTTTCAGAACACGAAACCCACCAATCATGGCTGCATTCAACACGCTTGATGACCTCGCAGATGGACAGCGCGTCCTGGTTCGCGTCGACCTCAACTCACCGGTCGAGGACGGCGTCGTTCAGGACAACCACCGCTTCGATCGCTACGCCGAAACGGTCCGGGAACTCGCCGATCGGGACAACAAAGTCGTCCTGATGGCCCACCAGGGCCGACCTGGCCGCGACGACTTCGTTTCCCTCGACCAACACGCCGAAATTCTCGAGGAGTACGTCGGCAAGGATATCCAATTTATCGAAGACACCGTCGGCGACGACGCCATCGACGCCATCGAGGCTCTCGAAGCGGGTGAGATCCTCCTGCTGGAGAACACCCGGATGGTCGACGACGAACTGCCCGAGAAGGCCCCCGAAGAACACGCCGAGAGCGACTTCGTGAAGACCCTCTCGCCGTACTTCGATGCCTTCGTGAACGACGCTTACTCGGCGGCCCACCGTGCCCACGCCTCGACGGTCGGGTTCGCGCTGGCACTGCCCGCCTACGCGGGCCGCGTGATGGAAGCCGAGTACGAGTACAACACGGGCGTCGCCGAGCGCGCCCGCGAGACCGAGGGCCAGGTCACGATGGTTCTGGGTGGCAACAAGAGCGAGGACGTTATCAGCGTCGTCAACAATCTGGGCGACGCCATCGACACGTTCCTCATCGGCGGCCTGCCCGGCGAACTGTTCCTCCGCGCGGAAGGCAAGCCCGTCGGGTACGACGTCGGCGGGATGGACCTGCTTGACGACCAGTGGGCCGAGACCAAAGACACGCTCGAGGATCTGGTCGCGAACCGCCGCGACGAGTTCGAACTTCCGGTCGACTTCGCCTACGAGAACGACGACGGCGAACGCGCTGAAATCGCTCTCGACGACATCGAGGAGAAGGAGACGGGCTACCTCGACATCGGCCACGACACGATCGATTCGTACGTGCCCATCATCGAGGAGAGCGAGGCCGTCTTCGTGAAGGGCGCGGTCGGCGTCTTCGAGGACGAACGCTTCAGTGATGGCACGGTCGAACTTATCGACGCGATCGGCCGGACCGATTGCTTCTCGGTGGTCGGCGGCGGTGACACCGCCCGGACGCTGTCGATGTACGGACTGAGTGAGGACAACTACGACCACATCTCCATCGCCGGCGGTGCGTACCTCAACGCCCTGACTGGCCAGGAACTGGAAGCGGCCGAAGTGCTGATCGAACAGGCCAACTAAAACTCGGCGATTCTTGCGACGCGGCTATTTCGCCTGGCTTTTTCCGGCGCTTTTCGGTGTCTATCTAGTGCTGCGTGGCCATTCGCCTTCGTCCTTCTCGGTCGTGTCGTACGTAGCGCTGTCTCTGTTTCGGTTGTTGCTCTGCTTGCGCACTCGGTTTTCACGACGCACCGTTCACTCCATATCTGGAAAATATGTAGTATTGTAACTTGACATGTTAGGTAGTTCGGTGCCGAATGATACTTCTCGATTCTATGAGTGGCGATGGACAACAAGTCGGAAGGGACAGCGAGGGCCGGCACGTCGTGACCGAACGATATCCCACAGCAGTCCGGTCACTTGTGGCTACGCGTACAGTCACAGCCGCCCTGCTCAAGGAAGGAATTGACGTCGTATTGCGTCCCACATTCCTGGCACAACACCTGGACGCTCGCAAACACTTCGAAGTCTTCGACATCGATTCGGTCTGTTTCGCCGAGGTTATCGATCCGGGTTTCCGTGATCGCTTCCAGCCGTGTTTGTAGACGTTGAATCGACTCTTGATCCTTCTCGATTTTCTCCTCGGCTGATGGCTGCTCGTACTCGGCGCCCCGCCACTCTTTCAGGTACGAGCGAATCGCCTGGTAGGTGACGAAATCACGGTCGAGCTGTTCGAGATCGACACCGTTGCGTTGGAGGCGTTCACGGGCATCGGTTCGGACACCGGCGCTGACGTCCGTGTCGGTGAGGTTCCGATATATCGTGTCGACATCGTGTTCGAGCGTGCTCATCCCTGCATCAACCAACGTCTGTGCCAAGAGTCGCTTATTGAATAGCTCGGCTAAGTCCCGTAGGCTCAGCCGTCGGTCACCATCGGCCGTCCAGCGCGATTCGAGTTCCTCGCCGAGCTCCTCTAGGGCGTACCGGTCGATCAACCGAGCCACTTTGCTCGACGGTTTGTCTGTCTGTTCATCAGCCATGGGTCAATTCTCGTCTATCGAACTCTAAACCCGGCGATATGGGATTCATAAGGACGTAAGACGCCTGTAGTCGTCGTCGACAGCCTGGGCATCTTCGGGCAGTAGCGCTACGACCAGAAACTCCGCATACTCGGCGAAGTAGTCGATCAGTCTGGCGATCCGCTCGGAGTCGATCGCTTCGAGAGAGTCAAGCAACATGAATGGGATGTCTTCGTGGAGGTCGTGCACGAGGTAGCCGGCGAGTGCGAAGACCAGTCCCGTAACCTTCCGTTCACTCTCACTGAGGTGGTCGATCGTATCGTCGTATGCCACGTCGTTGTCCGTCGTGCGGACGACGTGGAGTTCGAAGACAGTCCGGTCGACTGTTTCCCGACCTTGACGGACCGACTCTGTCGTCCGGTCGATCCAGATTCGATCGAGGTTTTCGTACTCCAAGATATCGAGGATCGCGTCCATGTGCTTGTTGAACGCCTCGACCGCTTCCTTCTCGATCTGCTCGATCCGCGTCCGGGCGTCCGTGAGCTCCTCTCCTAGCCGTTCGCGTTGCTCTCGCAAGTCTTCGGCTTCCTCGATCATCGATTCGATCTCGGCGATCTCCTCGGTTACGTCCTCGAGGCTCGATTCGAGGCGCTCGATATCGAACTCGAGCTGGTTGGCTTCCCGGTGAAGTGAAAGGATCTCCTCGAAATTGGTGTCCTCGAATTCGTCGACCGCCGTTTCGAGATGCTCGATCTCTTCGGTAAGTTCCTCACGGCTGTCTTTCAGTGTGGAGAGGCGCTCTTCCCGTCGCTCGACCTCTGCGTCGATATCTTCGAGTTCGCGTTCGATCTCCTCGCGTCGCTGCCGGGTACGTTCGATCTCCCGGCGCCGGGTTTCGTCCTCGTCGAGTGTGTCGTTGACGTCGTTAAGCGTCCGGACTTTTTGTTCGCGAAGGTCCTCGAGGGACTCGACTGTCTCTTCGATCTGGTCGCGCTGAACGCGTGACCCACACGTCCAGCAGACGACATCCTCGTCGACATCCTCAAGCAGCTGGTCCGTGACGTCGCCGTTCCGTGACCCCGCGTCGTTTTCGACGTCACCCAGCAACTCGTAGTCCTCTTCTTCGAGCCGCTCTTGGTTGTAGTTGATGAGGCTCTGGAGGTCACTGATCTCGCTGTTCAGGGACTGCCGACGGTTCCGGAGTGTCTCGATTTGGTCCGCCAGCTCGTCGTCGCCCTCCGGATCCGGGAGCTCCGACAATTCCGTCTCTAGTTCCGACCGCTCGCTCCGCAGCGACGAGATACTCTCCTGTTGGGTTTCGATATCTCGTCGAACGGTTTCCAGTTCGGAGCGGACCGATCGCAGTTCTTCCAGTGCATCCTCGAACTCCGCTTTGACCCGCTGACTCTCCTCGATGTTATTTGAACTCTTGTCGATCGTCTCCTCGAGTTCGGCCAGCTCTTCGCGCTTGCTTTCGATCTCGGCTTCGACCGTATCTCGGCGTTGTTCGAGCTCCGGGAGATCACGCTTGCGGGACTCGATCGTGGCCAGCTTGTCGTTGATCGATCCCTTCTCGTCGCGGAGGCGTTCGATCTCTTGTTTGATCTCCTCGACGTCGATCGGTCGCATGATGAGCTCGTGGAGGTCTGCCCCACGTGAGACGGCCAGCCGCGCCTCGTTTGCTTCGTGCAGAAAGGCGAACAGCTCCGCAACCGTCGGATCGTCGAGATATCCGTCCCCTTCGTAATGCACCGCGTCGCCAGCCGCTTCGAGAGTCCGCTTGTACTCGTCTTCTCCCAGCGTCATCTCGACGCGTCCCTCATCGACATCGGCCTTGAGCGACGCTTGGTCCGACCCCATCGCAGCCATAATTGCCTGTAAAAACGACGTCCTGTTGGTCGCGTTGTCGCCCACCAGAACGGTGACCCCAGGCTCCACGTCGACATCGGTCGACGTGATCCCGCCGATGTTTTCGACGGCGAACGACGCGACCCCTGGCTGTTGATCTTGTAAACTCACAGGCGGGAGTGGACGCCATGTCCATTTAAACATATTGTTCGTTCACAAATATTCTCTATAGATGATGGTATATTAATTCTGAGTCAATCAGAATATATCTCTTCCGAGCCCGACATTGCCTACTGGCTGCCCAAATATGCATCTAAATTTAAGGTATATATGAATAATACGTCATATGATGGTTTAGAGCCGGTTCACCGGACACTTTCCTGGAAAGATCTATCCCCCGGACGAGATCTCGGCCCAGTTTGTGTCCTCATGTCTTATTATGCTGTTCGAGGTGTTCTATCGCTCGACTTGGCTGGCTCGATCTCGAATTTTCGCGAGCCAGTATCGAGATCCAATAGGTCGGTACGACGGACGCTGTGCGTCTCCTATTCGTTGTCGTGGTGTCCCTACACCTCACTTATTCCACGCCGCTTTGTGTTCTTTCGACGCATTCGCCTTCTTCGTCCGTCGATGGTCCGCCCCATCATAATCACGTATGGTATATTTCATCGGTACGTTCAAGCATAGTATTCAGTTAGTTGCTTGGCGTGTTCAATGTTCTTTGTGACGCTAAAACGACACCCTTCGTGGAATTTACCCCTGATCTGATTGTCCGCGCTCTTTCGTATCTTATGCTATTCGCTCGTAAATCGCCAGTATCGGAGTAGTTATTTCGACTTTATCGGATTTTGTGCGCGCTTGACGCGATCATTTTCGCATTTGTCTGTCTGAGTCGGATCGGTTTATTCCTGACTGATCAAACGATCTCCGCCCTCATAATTCTCTTTTCTGTCATATCGGGATAAATCCATATACATGGAGATGTAAGTAAACCTATCTTATGAGTTTTTGTGAATATAGTTCCTTTATTCATCTAACTGGGTGAAATAACTGGTCAATAAGCGTGCGAATCTACCAGTGAGGAATACCGCCGGCAGTCATGGGATATATGTGGCCCAAAAATCGACGATGCGATCAAGCCACTCGATTTTCCCGTCCTCTCCGTCGGACTCTCTGCCGTCTTCGTTTTCGGACATACTTTCAATTATATCCTCCAACTATATATATATTCGTCTGTATTGAATAGCTGCTTGTTACAAATCCCGTGAATGAAATTGCCGTATTCACGACGACTGTTATGCTCCTGTGATTGCTACAGGTAGCCAGCTTTGTGAGGGGCTCGGTATGGGCCTCGCTCTATTTGTCGAGGCACGGGTCGTGGCTTGGGTCGGAGAAGACATCCGTCCGATCTGCCCACCACTCGTTTTCGGGCGCCTTGTCGTATCTGGATGTCGTATACAGATCGGCGTCATCGCGGACACGGTGCGTGTATCCGGCACGTACCTGGACGAAATGGGTCAGTTGGCGTTTGACGATATCGAGTTTGCCGTCTATCACGGTACCAGCGAGCCTCTCATCGACGCGCTCGTCGACACTGGCTCGTAGGACTGCCCTCTGTGGGCACACCCACGAGCGAGCACGCGAAAAACGGAACCGACGGGACGGTTCAACTCAATCCCAGCGGCGTGCCGATCCCGGCAGCGCCAAATCCGCCCGCGACGCTCGTCATCCAGACGACAACTGGCTCGACCGACGCATTCGAACTCCGTTGGGGCCGAAGACACTAATTGTTCGCCCGCGTACCCCTTGCCATGAGAGATACTGATTTTCGACGGCCAGCGGAAACGGCAATCCAGCAGTGTCTCGGTCTCGACACCGACGAATCCTGCTTGATTGTCACCGACGACCAGCGCCGTCCGATCGCCGAGGCGCTGTACGCGGTTGCCAGCGAGACGACAGACGACGCGATGATCCTCCAGTACCCACCCGGTGAGCAGCACGGAGCTGAGCCCCCCGAAACGGTCGCCACGGCGATGGCGAGTGCCGACGTCGTTCTCGCCCCGACGACCAAGAGCCTGAGCCATACGCGGGCCCGGACCGAGGCCAACGAGGCTGGCGCCCGGGTAGCGACGCTGCCAGGGATCACTGACGACGTGTTCACGACCGGACTGAACGTCGACTATGGCGAGATTCAGGATCACAGCGAAACCATGTACGATCGGGTCGCTGACGCCGCTGAGATTCGGGTCACGTCTGATCAGGGCACTGACATCAGGCTCCAGCCAGGTGATCGAGAGTGGCAACTCGACACGGGGATCGTCCACGACGCGGGGGTGATGTCGAACTTGCCAGCCGGCGAGGTGTTCATCAGCCCAGAGACTGTGACTGGAACCATCGTTGTGACGGGGACGATGGCACCACACGGACGACTCAGCGATGATCAGGCAGTTCACATCGAGGTCGAAGACGGTTACGTCACCGAGATCGACGACGAGACGATCCGCGGGCAGGTCGAGGAAGCTGCTGAGTCGGTCGGCCAGGACGCCTACAACCTCGCGGAGTTCGGCATCGGCACTAACGTCGGCGTCCGTCAACTGGTCGGGTCGGTACTACTCGACGAGAAGGCCGGTGGGACGGTCCACTTCGCGATCGGCGACGACGCGGGCTTTGGCGGCGATACCGAGGCACCGATCCACCTCGATGGCATCCTCCGGAACCCGACAGTCTCCGTCGACGGCGAGGAGATCACACTGCCGAGTCCCTGAAGCCCACGCTGGACCCGCTTCGACCGCGTCGCTCCGACGGCGTTCTTTTACGTTCGCGTCGAGTACCGTCAGCCATGACAGACTCAACACAGCGGGTGGGGCTTCCCTGTCCGGCCTGTTCGCCCGATCTGGAGACGGTCCATGACGTTCTCAACGACGGCGGGCAGGCAACGGTTCGGTGTACCGAGTGTGACCACGTGCATAAGACGACTCTCCCAGAGCCCAAGACGGTCCAACGCGATGTCGTCGTCTCACAGGATGGCGAGTCGTTCACGGGGACGGCCGAACCGCCCGCCGATGAGACTCTGGCGGTGGGCGAGGAGTTCGTCTTAGAGACCGAGGAGGCGATCATGACCGTCCGAATCACCAGCCTCGAACTCGCCCAAGGACGCGTCGAGGAGGCTCCCGTCGAGGATGTCCAGACGATCTGGACGCGCGCGGTGGGCAACGTCAGCGTCAACGCGACGATCCACCCCAAATCGGGGGCCCGTGACGAGACGCGAAGTGAGACGCTGCACGTCCCCGGCGACTACGAGTTCGTCGTCGGCGAGACCGACGAACTGGGTGACTTCACCTATACCATCGAGGGGATTCATCTCCGGGATGACGCTCGCGGCTACGATTACGAGAAACTCGATCACGACCGGGACAGCGCCCCCGCCAAGGACGTCAACCGGCTCTACCTCCGGGACGAGGAAAGCGACGCCTGGTCGGCGTGGTAAGGATGGCTCGCTGGTGGGGTACCGACCGGGACGATACCCCGGCCGCCGACGGTGGGGATGAGGACTGGCGACAGCGACGGCAAGCCCTGCTCGACGGCCTCCGTGAGCGCGATCGGGTGAGCGACCGCGCGCTGGACGCGCTTTCGGCCGTGCCGCGACACGAATTCGTGCCCCAGGCGACTCGTCGAGCGGCCTACGCCGACCGGCCGCTGTCGATCGGCGAGGGCCAGACCATCAGCGCGCCGCACATGGTCGCCATCATGGTCGATCGCCTCGACCTCGAACCCGGGCTGGACGTCCTTGAGATCGGGACCGGGTGTGGCTATCACGCGGCCGTCACCGCTGAAGTCGTCGGGGCCGAGCACGTCTACAGCGTCGAATATCACGCCACACTTGCCGAACAGGCCCGGCAGCGCCTGGCCGACCTGGGCTACGGCGACGTGTCGATCCGCGTCGGTGACGGTCACGCAGGCTGGCCAGAACACGTACCGTACGACCGTGCCTATCTCACCTGTGCTGCCACGGAGGTCCCGGCGACTGTACTCGACCAACTCCGGCCCGGTGGCGTCTTTCTCGGGCCGATCGGCACGCGATCACAGCGACTGGTCCGGGTCAGCAAGCATCCGGACGGATCGACGGAGCGCGAGGACGTCGGTGGCGTCCGGTTCGTCCAGATGCAGGGTAGCGAGGAGTCGCCGTGACTTTCGGGCACGGACCACCGGCGAACGCGGCGTTCATTAGGGTGGACGCGTAACCCGGCCCAATGGATCCCGCGGTGTTGCGTGAGGATATGATCGATGGACTCCGCCACGAGAGCCGTGGTGTCCTCGACAGCGAGACTGTCGCGACGGCGATGAACGCCGTACCGAGACATGCCTTTTTCGACGACGAGCGGGCGGCCTACGCCGACCGGGAGACCGAACGCGTGGGGACACGCGTCCTCGCACCCTCGACGGTCGCCAGGTTGTTCGAGGCCGCAGCCATAGAGCCGGACGATTCGGTGTTGCTCGTCGGTGCCGGCGTCGGCTACACGCCAGCGGTCGCGGCTGCGATCGTCGGTTCCCGCAACGTCCAGGCGGTCGACATCACCCGGCAGGTCGTCTACGAGGCGCGAGGGAACCTGGCGAACGCGGGCTATGCGTCGGTACTCGTCGACTGCCGGGATGGGGCCGACGGCCTTCCCGAGTACGCTCCGTACGATCGTATTCTCCTCGAAGCGGCGGCCGTCGAGCCGCCACAGACCCTCCTCGACCAACTTGCCCCCGACGGGCGACTGGTCATGCCACTTGGGGCCCGTGAGCAGACGCTGACCGTCCTCGAAGATGGCGAGGTCGTCGAGGAGTGTGGGGCTGTGGCGTTCCGGCCGATGCTCGTCGAGGGCGAACAGGTCGGTGCCATCGAGCGCAATCGGATGCACCGTGAGGATGAAGAACGCGCTCGTCAGGCGGCCCAGTCACGGACCGGCTGGGAGCAAGACTGGATCGACTGGGACGGGTAGTGAGTCCGTCGTGTGTGTCCGGGGCGGAGTTGTCGGCATCTTCCGACCGCCTCGACGCACGCCCTCGATTGACGTGGATTTTTGTGGTGGCTGGGCGAACCCTCAAGTAATGGTGCGATCTATCGTTGGACTTCGACGTTACGCAGTCGTCGAGAGGGGCCATCGAGCGGAAACAGCTGCGATCGTTGCGGGGCGTGACTGATGGACGAAGACCGCCCAACGGCTGACCCCGACGTCGACCTAGAGCAACCCAAGTCGCTGGATATCGGGTCGCTACTGGCGGATGGTCTCGACGGATTGCTGTCCCGGACCGGGGCCCAACTCGTGGTTCTCATCTCCGCTGTTGGCATCGTGAGTACCGTTCTCTGGCAGTCGATTCAGCTGACAGTCAGCGAAACGATGCTGTCGTACCTGCGTGAGAATTTCGATCTGGCCGACCCGCAGGTACAGACGGCGCTGACCGAACTCGAGCGGACGATCGATGCGATGGGACTGACCCTCGACGTCTCGCTTCCCGTAATCGTCGTCGCCATCTTCGCGCTCGCATTGCTGGGCGAAGCGGTCAATATCGTCGCTGTTAGAGCCTTTGCCGACGGTGCGCTCGATGGGATCCCACGCGACCTCGCGACGCGTCGACTGACGATGGCGACGCTATATGGTTTTCTCGGTGGGACAGTGTTGCACATCGCGATCGGACTGGGACTGGTGCTGGCAGCCATCCCCGGGATCTTCATTTACGTCGGGACGCTGTTTTTCCGCCAGGAGATTGCCATTGCCAATAAGGGGCCGATGGCGGCCCTCTCGGGCACCTGGAAACTCACGAAGGGCAACCGCTGGATGTTATTTGGATTGGCTGTCGTGTTGTTCCTCATTGGATTTGTCATCCTACTCTTCCCGGGCATCGTTCCCGGCACTGCTGGATCCCTCGTCAGTGTGGTCGTCTCCAGTATCGTCGGCGTCTTCTCGATTGCCACCATCACAGAAGCGTACGTCAGACTTCGGGAACAGAACGCCGAGTCGGCGTAATCGCGTATCGATCCCTGCCTTCTGCGTTTCTGGCGGTTCCAGGGGATCAGATCGACGCGTCGTCGCATCGAAACCCACGAGTGTGCT
This sequence comes from Halorhabdus salina, assembly GCF_013839425.1. Classification (GTDB taxonomy): domain Archaea; phylum Halobacteriota; class Halobacteria; order Halobacteriales; family Haloarculaceae; genus Halorhabdus; species Halorhabdus salina. The sequence continues at coordinate 68,046 of NZ_JACDNP010000003.1, forward strand.
GACTCGAAATTGCCACTGATGGAACCGGGCCAGCCCCACCCCCTCAAACGGGCTGAACCACTCGTCTTGATCGCCGTCGGTGGGTTCGCTGGGGCAATCTTGCGGTACGCACTTTCGTCTGGACTGCCCAACGTCGTCCTCGGAACGCTCGCAGCCAACGCTCTCGGGAGTTTCGGCCTCGGGATCGTCCTCTACGAGGCGCGTCTGGCCGACCTGCTCTCGACGGAAACCCGGCTGCTGGTCGGGACCGGCTTTCTCTCGTCGTTCACCACCTACAGCACGTTCGCCGTCCAGACGGCCGCGCTCTCGCCGACGTGGGCTGTCGGGAACATCCTCGCTAACTACGCACTCGGCATCGCTGGCGTCCTCGCCGGTCGGGCCGTCTCCAGGGGGCTGGTAGCATGAATCCCGCCGTACTGGTCGGTTTCGGCGGGATCGCGGGCGCACTCGCCCGTCACGCCGTCGGCCAGCGGGTCGAACGCGAGGGCGGGGACACCTTCGCGGTCAACGTCTTCGGAAGCTTCCTGCTCGGGGCGATCGTGGCCGCGCCGCTCGACGATCCGGTCGCGCTGGCGCTTGGTACTGGTTTCTGTGGCGCGTTCACGACGTTCTCGACGTTCGCCTTCGAGACCGTTCGCCTCTACGAAGACGGGCGTCGCCGTCGCGCGCTCGCCAATGCGACGGCACACCTGGCTGGCGCACTCCTCGCCGTCGGACTGGGCACGCTGGTCGTCAGTATCCTCGTCGGGTAGCGGTCACCGTCGCCGGCTCGCTCCCTCGCCGGCCGCGGGGTTCACGTGCCTCCCGATCCTCCGTTTTCGTATGAATCCGGAGGATCTTCGCGCGGCAATGCCCGTTATGAGCGAGGTTGCGTATCTGAACACCGGTGCGAGCAGTCCTGCCCCACGCCCGGTCGTCGAGGCGATGACAGACTGGCTCGAGTATCACAATTTCGAGGCCCCCGTCGAGGAGGGCATGTACCCGCACGCCTGGGACTCCTACGAGGCCGTCCGCGAGACAATCGCCGGGTTTCTGGGCACGTCGCCCGAGACGATCGGACTCACGGGAAGCACCGCAGAGGGGATCTCAGTGGTCGCGTCTTCGATCGACTGGGTGCCTGGCGACGTGATCGTCCGGACCGACCTTGAACACCCGGCTGGCGTGCTCCCGTTTGACCGCATGGCCGATCTCCATGGCGTCGAGGTACGCACTCTCGAGACCACCGATGGCCGTCTCGATCTGGACGTCCTTCGGGACGCTGTCGCGGATGCGCGCTTGCTCGCGATGAGTTCGATCTCCTGGAGTCACGGCACCCAACTCCCGGTTGAGGAGGCGGTCGAAATCGCCCACGACGCCGGCGCGCGGGTCCTGATTGACGCCGTTCAGTCGCCCGGTCAGCGCCCGGTCGATCTCGAATCCTGGGGCGCGGACTTCGTCGCTGGCTCGGGCCACAAGTGGCTCCTTGGTCCGTGGGGTGCCGGCTTCCTTTACGTCGCGCCCGACGCGATCGACACGCTCACCCCACGACGGATCGGGTATCGCGGCGTCGAGGAGCCTACTGGTTCACCCTATGAGTACAAGTCGGGTGCCGCCCGGTTCGAACTCGGGACGACCTCGCCGGCCCCGCACGTCGGCCTCGCCGCGTCGATCGATCTGCTGGAATCGATCGGCATGGACACCGTCCAGGCCAGGATCGAGCGGCTGACCGACCGTCTGAAGGCGGGTCTGGGCGATCGACTCATCAGTCCCCGCGAGTACGAGTCGGGACTGGTCACCTTCGAGACAGACGACCCCGAGACGACGGTGGAGCGACTGGCCGAGGCAGGGGTGATTGTCCGGTCGTTGCCCTTCCCCGCCGGGGCGGTTCGGGCGTCCGTCCACGCGTACAACACGGAGGAAGACGTGGATCGGTTGCTCGAAGCCCTGTAGGAGGCTGCCGACCGCTCTCGCTCACTCGTCGCCGACCGGCCGGCGTCGCAATTCGTCGATCTGGCTCCGCAGGCGATCGAGTTCGGACTCCAGTTCCTCGCGGCGGTCGATGAGGTTGCTCAGTTCCTCGGTATTGACCGAGAAATCGTCGTCCATTGCGGCCTCGAGGGCGTCGGTCGTCGAACGGACGAACTGTGTACCAACTTCGAGTACTTCCTCCGGTGACTCACAGCCCTCATAGAGGTCGACTTCGCCTGACTTGACGGTATAGCGAATCAGCGGCAGCGCCTCTTCGGCGTGGTAGCTCGTCGTCGTTTCCAGGCCGGTGACGGGGTTTTGGCGGTCGCGAGCCTGTTCGTTCCGGACGATGCTGAACGGCTCCGCTAAGGACGGATAGGTGTCGGCCAGGTCCCGTAACCGGTCGGCTGCGGTCACGTCCAGCTGTGCCTCGACGTCGCCAAAGAACTGTGCCGAGCCGGTCAGGCTTAGCGCGACAGTGAAGAAGACGCTCCGGTTCTCCTCGGCGAGTCGTCGGATGCGGTCCCGAATGGCCTCGTGCTCGCCCTCCAGGGCCTGCCGTTCGAGATCGTCGAGCAACGCGTGTACGCCCGCTTCCCGTTCGAGGTACTCCTCGACGAGCAACCCCGGTAACTCTCCGGAATCGTCCGGCTGGTCCATAGCCGCTTCTTTGGGCCCTGTCACTAAACCCTTCCCGCCGGGAGCGGTTGCCGGAACGGTTCATGTCTGCCTGGGGGGCGCGGTGTCCGGTATCGAGCCCCCTCGAGAGCGAGGCCACAGTGCGCCGAAAGACAGTAGGCCGGTTGGGAACAACCCCGCTGTATGAGTGAGTGTCCGTATTGCGGGGCCGATGCCGAGGCGGGGGCACGGTACTGTGATCGGTGTGGTGAGCGACTCGTCTTCGAGGGGGACAATCGGGACGGCTTTCTCGAACGGACCTCGATTCAGTACCTCCAGGGCGTGCGCCACGGGGCGCGACCACTGGATCCATCGACCGCCTATCACGAGCAGCTTCAGACGGAGCTGATCGCCGCGATCGAGGACTTCTCGCACCTGGCCAACGTCGAGAGACTTGCGCTGTCGGACGTGCTCGACGTCGACGACGACGCACTCGAAGCCCTCGAAGCCGGGGTATCGCCGGACACCGATCTCAGTCCCGCGATGCGCCGTGCGCTGGGGGTCGCCGTGCTTGTCGCCTTGCTCGAAGACACCTACGACGGACCGACGCTTGACGAGTTGCAAGCACTCGTCGCCAGTGACGCCGAGTGACCCCGCGAGCCAACCGAGACGAACGTTGTTGTCGGTCGGGCCTGTCACTACCAGTTGATGTCCTCGAATCTGACTGACGTTGTCGACGGCATCGTCTACGAACCGACCCAGACTGAGGGCCCCGGTCTCGATCTCACGCTGGCCGACGTCTCCGAAGTCACGGCCCCTGGCCGCGTTGACTTCGGCGGCGGCGAACTCGAAGCCCCCGACTTGCGCGCGGTCCAGACGACACGTCGCCACAGCGACGACGACTACGAGTGGTATCATCTCGATTCGGGCCAGTACCTGCTGGCGTTCAACGAGTCTCTCACCACAACTGACCAGTCGTACTGGCTGCAGACCCGTGACGCCGTCAGGACGGCCGGGGCGTTCCACCCCTCGCTCCGTGTCACCGACCTGGATCCAGTCCCCTTCTCGGTAGGTGGTGAGGGCATCCGGCTGAAGGAAAACGCACGCATCTCGACGTTGCTGGCGCTGTGACATCCTCCCCGTCGTAAACGGAGAGGGAGCTTCGCTCCCTCAGGCAGTCGGGCGTAGCCCGACGACGACGGGGCTTCCCGTCCCGCAGTTGGGATATTTGCTGGTCTACGACACGACCTGTTCTCTTGTCGTGAACGTCCCGCTCTCGCGGTCGAACAGATATGTCGATGGCTGTGCCACACAGCCGTTACTCCTATCCTTGCCGTGAGGACTCGGAGTTATCTTCTGGCGCATATTCTCCGCCCCGTTACAATCCGCGTTGGCTACCAACTCACACGACGAGCAGACGTACAGACCACGCTCGACACGGTTCGACTTTGTGCTATCGCCACACCGTGAACACGTCTTCGAGGTGTCCCACTCGTTCTCCTTCAGCACCTCAACACCACGCATCTTGCCTTTGTATGCGAGGTACTGGTAGATGCGGTCGAACGCCCACGAGTGCAACTTTTTGTTCCCGGTCTTCCCCCAGTCAGCCTCACGCACGTCTTCAGGCCAACTCACCGCGAGCGTGCCAACACCGCGTTCGACACACTCCGTGATAATGGCGTCCGTGAGCGTGTGGTAGAAGTGCGTCTCACGATTAGCGAGTTTCTGGCGTGCCCACAGTGACTTCTCCGAGGGGCCGTTCTCACCTTCCGTGTCGTACTCGGCTCGCGTGAAGTAGTGCTTGTCCTGCTTGAGCGAGTTGCCGGGGTACAGGACGTACTCGTCAGGGAATGCAACCGTGGCGATGTTTGTGATGCCGAGGTCGATTCCTGCCACTTCGTCGCCTACTGAGTCGTTTGTTTCGAGCTCGACTTTACAGACGAAGTGCAGTTGCCACTCGTCGCCGTTCCAGACAGCACGAACGTTCTGAACCGTGTTGACATCACCGAGGTCAACGTCCGGCCGAGTCTGGTACTCGCAGAGGATGAAGTCCGACCAGTATTCTTTGAGGTTTGACCCCTTGCTGAGTCGGACGCGGTTGTTCTCGGGATCGTGTTCGAACCCGTCTGCTTTGAACGTGACCGTCGAACGCGGTCGGGTGTCGCCGTGCTTGCGGTTAGCGTGAGACCGAGGTCTCACGTACCATTCGAACGGGCGCTTCGCGCCCGTGAGAAGAAGCCGGGCGGATTCGCCTCGTCGTCCTTGTGTCGCAGGTCGAACCACGACTGGAAAGCGTCGGAAAGTTCTTCGATGACTTTCTGACTGGATTGGGCGTTCAGGTCTTTCCAGCACGCTTGATTCTTCATATACGACTTTAGCACACTCTCGTTTGGAATTTCGTCAGTTGCATCCCATACGCGGTCGGCTGTCCATCGTGCGACATTCCAGATTTTCGAGGCGGAGTCTCCGAGCGAATCGAGATCACTCTTGACCTGCCGGTGGTTCTGGATGGAACCAACGTAGGTGCGCGTGACCTCAATCGCCATACATAGCCTATATAGATATACCTACTTAATGGCTCGGATTGGCGTTGAATATCCAGTTTGCTATTGAACGATAGATTGCGTAGTTGAGTGACGCGATTCACACCCGCCGTGAAACGGCGGGATTCTCTCGCTGCCTAAAGATAGCTCGTCCATCGACTCGTGGGGGCCACGCTTTTCGTGCTCGCCCGCGTTGTGCGCCTGTGGGACTGTTCGAAAACCTCGGGCGCAAAGTCGAGTCCTTCAAGCAGGGCGCGTCCGACAACGCCAGCGAGCCAACCCATCGCTGTGGGGACTGCGAGTCGGAATTTTTCACTGACTACGAGACCTGTCCCGACTGTGGGAGTGACGCCGTTTACCCGATCGAGTAACGCTATTGCATTCGCGTTGCGTGATTCAAATCCCGCTTTGCGTTTCGACGCTCACGAAGACGAGCACACGCTACGCGGTGCTCGTCGGAAATTGTTCGCAGTAGAAGACGCCCGAAGCGAGACTGAGCGAATCCGTCGGATTCGCGAAGGTCGGAAGACGATCGCGTCTTCCGGGACTGAGCAAACGCGAGCGTTTTCGAAGGTCGAGAGACGCCGTGGCGTCTCTCAGGATTGTGAACCGGAGGAAGACGGTCGCTCACTCCGTTCGCGCTGCGTCTTCTAGAGTTCAAATCCCTCGCGGGGTATTTGCCGAACTCGAGTCGCTCGGCGACGAGACGCCTCGCTTGTGGGTTGAGTTCGGCAAAAGTACGCCCGGAGCGGGATTTGAACCCGCGTCACGACCGTGACAGGGTCGTATGATGGGCCACTACACCATCCGGGCTTGCTGCATCCTATCGTATCCGGGTGCTAATATTAAGGCTTTCCAAACAGACCCGGACTGTCGGTCCTTCACGTGGTGATGATTGACGTAGTGCGTGCCGATTGGCTCCCACGACGAGCGGTGTCGATCGCTAACTTCGAATTGAGTGAACTGCCAGGGGGTATCCGACCAGAACACATTTACCTGAAGTCGGCATACGTGCTGGTACTGAACGCCCACACGCCGACAGCCACTGCCGAGGTTTTGATAAGCGTTATATGCCCTCCGCTGATAACCCTCTGTAGTATCTCGTGACAACAACCTTCTCCAGCCCGCCACACCAGACATCACACACATGGTAGACGTAACCCAACACGAACTCGTTCCGGAACACACCATCCTCGAAGATGACGAACTCGAGGACGTGCTCGCGGAGTATGATATCAAACGGACCGACCTGCCGAAGATCAAACGCGCCGACCCGGCCTTGCCTAACGAGGCGGAAGTCGGCGACGTGATCGAGGTCGTCCGGGATTCACGAACAACCGACACCGCAGTGGTGTACCGACTCGTCGTAGAATAACATGGATACGGAAGATCATCGCGCCATATCAAGGGAATACTTCTCGAGGGACCGACTCGCCGAACACCACTTCCGGTCGTTCAACGCCTTCCTCGACCGGGGCATGCAGGAGGTCGTCGACGAGAAGGCGACCATCGACACCGATATCGGTGACAAAGAGGGCGAAGAGCCTGTCTGGGTCGAACTCGGAGATGTGCGTATCCTCACGCCGCGCGTCCGTGAGGCCGACGGCAGTGAGGAACTGCTCTACCCCCAGGAGGCACGCCTCAGGAACATCACCTACTCCGCGCCCGTCTTCATGGAGATGGCCATCGTCAAGGGCGGCGAAGAGGAGGAAGAGCGGGTCGTCGACCAGACCGAAACCAAGGTCGGCCGGATGCCGATCATGGTCGGCTCTGAGAAGTGTAACATCGCCGGCTTCACCGACGAGGAACTCATCGATATCGGTGAGGACCCCGCTGACCCCGGTGGCTACTTCATCGTCAACGGCTCCGAGCGGGTCCTGATGACCAGCGAGGACCTCGCCCCAAACAAGATCCTCGCCGAGTACGACACCAAATATGGCGACGAAATTCAGGTTGCCAAGACGTTCAGTCAGCGCCGGGGGTACCGTGCGCTGGTGTTGACCGAACGGACGCGAGACGGCTTGCTCGAAGTGTCCTTCCCGAGTGTCTCGGGCTCGATCAACTTCGTCACGCTCGTTCGCGCACTCGGCTTAGAGAGCGACGAGGAGATCGTCCACCGCGTCAGCGACGATCCCGAGGTCGTGAAGTTCATGCTCGAAAACCTGGAGGCTGCAGAGGTCCAGTCCCAGGAAGGGGCCATCGAGACGCTTGGCAAACGTGTCGCCTCGGGCCAGGGTAAGAACTACCAGCTCAAGCGGGCCAACTACGTTATCGATCGGTACCTGCTGCCACACCTCCACGAGGAGGGCGTCGAGGAGGAGGAGGTTCGGATCAACAAGGCCTACTACCTCTGCCGGATGGCCGAGGCGTGTTTCGAACTCGCCCTGGATCGCCGGGAGAGCGACGACAAGGACCACTACGCCAACAAGCGCCTGAAGGTCTCGGGAGACCTGATGCGGGACCTCTTCCGGACGGCGCTGAACAAGCTGGCACGAGACGTCAAATACCAGCTCGAACGCGCAAACATGCGTAACCGCCAGCTTTCAGTGTCGACAGTCGTCCGGTCGGACGTGCTGACCGAACGGCTCGAACACCCGCTGGCGACGGGCAACTGGGTCGGCGGTCGCTCCGGTGTCTCCCAGTTGGTCGACCGAACCGACTACATGGGTGTGCTTTCCCACCTGCGCCGCTTGCGGTCGCCACTCAGCCGGTCCCAACCGCACTTCGAAGCGCGTGACCTGCACGCCACCCAGTGGGGCCGAATCTGTCCCTCCGAGACGCCGGAAGGGCCGAACTGTGGGCTGGTGAAGAACTTCGCGCAGGCGATGGAACTCTCCCAGCACGTCGAGGACGAACGCGATCTCAAACAGTCGCTCGCAGAGATGGGGGTACAGGGCATCCCCGCGATCGAAACCGCCGCACAACAGCCCGCCGACGATTAATATGAGTCAGGGACGCGAAGCCAAAGTCTACGTCAACGGAAGTCTCGTCGGGACCCATCCCGAACCGGAACAGCTCGCAAACCAGGTCCGCGAAGCTCGCCGCCGCGGCGAAGTCAGCGAGATGGTCAACGTCTCGGTGAAAGACCGCACCGACGAGGTCATCATCAACGCCGACGCCGGCCGGGCACGCCGCCCACTGCTGGTCATTCGTGACGGTGAGCCACTCGTCTCCGATGAGGAGGTCGAGGCGGTCAAGGATGGCGACCTTTCCTTTGAGGACCTCGTCGATCGGGGCTACGTCGAGTTCATCGACGCCGAAGAGGAAGAGAATATCCTCGTCGCAGTCGACAAGGACGAACTCACTGAGGACCATACCCATCTCGAAGTCGACCCGCAACTCATCTTCGGGATCGGGGCGGGGATGATTCCCTACCCCGAGCATAACGCCAGCCCGCGGATTACGATGGGTTCGGGGATGATCAAGCAGAGTCTGGGGCTGCCAAGCGCAAACTACCGGGTTCGCCCGGACACGCGCCAGCACTTGCTGCACTACCCGCAGCTGTCGATGGTCAAGACCCAGACGACCGAACAGATCGGCTACGACGACCGGCCCGCGGCCCAGAATTTCACGGTCGCGGTCATGTCCTATGAGGGGTTCAACATCGAGGACGCACTCGTGATGAACCAGGGGTCGGTCGAACGTGCCCTCTCTCGGTCACACTTCTTCCGGACCTACGAAGGTGAGGAACGACGCTATCCGGGCGGTCAGGAGGATCGCTTCGAGATTCCGGACGAGGAAGTCAGGGGCGCCCGCGGCGAGGACGCCTACACCCATCTCGACGAGGACGGACTGGTCAATCCCGAGACGAAGGTCGGCGAGAACGCCGTCCTGCTGGGGAAGACCTCGCCGCCGCGGTTCCTCGAAGAACCGGACGACATGGGCGGGCTCAGCCCGCAGAAGCGCCGCGAGACGTCCGTGACGATGCGATCCGGTGAGAGTGGGGTCGTCGACACGGTCACTCTCATGGAGGGTGAGGACGGCTCGAAACTCTCGAAGGTCAAGGTGCGCGACGAGCGAATCCCCGAACTCGGGGACAAGTTCGCCTCGCGACACGGCCAGAAGGGTGTCGTCGGCCACCTTGCCCCCCAGGAAGACATGCCCTTCACCGAGGAGGGTGTCGTTCCCGACCTCATTCTGAACCCCCACGCACTGCCATCTCGGATGACCGTCGGACACATCCTGGAGATGATCGGCGGGAAGGTCGGGGCCTTGGAAGGCCGGCGCGTCGACGGGACTGCCTTCACCGGCGAGGACGAGGAGGAACTCCGTGGATCCCTGGAGGACCACGGCTTCAAGTCCTCCGGGAAGGAGGTCATGTACTCCGGGATTACGGGCGAGAAGATCGAGGCCGAGATCTTCGTCGGGACCATTTTCTACCAGAAACTCTACCACATGGTCTCGAACAAGATCCACGCCCGCTCCCGTGGGCCCGTGCAGGTGCTCACCCGCCAGCCGACCGAGGGGCGTGCCCGCGAGGGTGGGCTCCGTATCGGGGAGATGGAACGGGACGTCTTCATCGGGCACGGTGCCGCCTTGACGCTCAAGGAGCGCTTGCTCGATGAGTCAGACCAGGAGTGGATCAACGTCTGTGGGCAGTGTGGCATGACCGCCGTCGAGAACGTCGATCAACGCCGCGTCTACTGTCCCAACTGCGATGAGGAGACCGATGTCCACGAGGTCGAGATGAGTTACGCGTTCAAACTCCTCTTAGACGAGATGAAGGCGTTGGGCATCGCGCCGCGGATCGAACTGGAGGACGCAGTCTAACATGTCGACAGGACAATCACCCAAGTCGATCGGCAAGATCAGCTTCGGGCTGATGGACCCAGAGGAGTATCGGGACATGAGTGCCACGAAGGTCATCACGGCCGACACCTACGACGACGACGGGTTCCCCATCGACATGGGGCTGATGGACCCGCGACTCGGTGTGATCGACCCCGGTCTGGAGTGTAAGACGTGCGGGAAACACTCCGGAGCCTGTAACGGCCACTTCGGCCACATCGAACTCGCCGCGCCCGTCATCCACGTCGGCTTCTCGAAACTCATCCGGCGACTCCTGCGAGGCACCTGCCGGGAGTGTTCGCGCCTGACCGCGGTCGACGCCTCGAAGTTCACCGACGGCGATGGCAATGTCGATCTCGCGGCCGCCGAGGCCGCCGCCGAGGAGAAGAAACGCGACTTCCGCCAGGAACTCCGTCGCACGGCGGAACTGGGCAACGACTTAGACGACGTGCTGAAGTCGGCCATCCGGCAGGCTCGCTCGGCCAGCCGGTGTCCCTACTGTGGGGCCGAGCAGTTCGACGTCAAACACGAGAAACCGACGACCTACTACGAGATCATCGAGGTCCCTCACCCGGAGATCGAGGAGCGCCTCAGCATGGCGATGGACCCGCCGGAGGGCGAACCCGTCACGCCCGACGAACTCGCCGAAGCCATCGACGATGCCTTCGAGGCCGGCCGGATCCGGGAACTGCTCTCTGGCACCTATCGGCCCGATCGCAACGATATCGATGCGTTGCAACAGATCGGCAAGGCGCTTTCCCGATTCAATGACCTGGAGGAGCATCTCGGCGAGCAACTGGACATCGAGAGTGCGTCGTCGTACCTGCTCGATGAGGACATGGACAAGTTGATGCCGAGCGACATCCGGGACTGGTTCGAGGAGATTCCCGACGAGGACATCGAAGCCATCGGGATCAACCCCGAACGCTCTCGGCCGGAGTGGATGATCCTCACCGTGTTGCCGGTCCCACCGGTGACCGCGCGACCGTCGATCACGCTCGATAACGGTCAGCGAAGCGAAGATGACCTCACCCACAAGCTGGTCGACATCATTCGGATCAATCAGCGGTTCATGGAGAACCGCGAGGCCGGTGCGCCCCAGCTGATCATCGAGGACCTCTGGGAACTGCTGCAGTACCACGTCACCACGTTCATGGACAACGAGATCAGTGGGACCCCGCCAGCCCGCCACCGTTCGGGCCGCCCGCTGAAGACGCTCTCCCAGCGCCTGAAAGGAAAGGAGGGACGCTTCCGTGGGTCCCTGTCCGGGAAACGCGTCAACTTCTCGGCCCGGACCGTCATCTCGCCGGACCCGACCCTTTCGCTCAACGAGGTCGGGGTGCCCGATCGGGTCGCCAGTGAGATGACCCAGACGATGAACGTCAACGAGCGCAACCTCGAGGACGCGCGCCGGTACGTCGCCAACGGACCGGAGGCCCATCCCGGCGCCAACTACGTTCGCCGGCCCGACGGCCGACGGCTGAAAGTGACCGAGAAGAACTGCGAGGAACTCGCAGAAAAGGTCGAAGCCGGCTGGGAAGTCGCCCGACATCTGGTCGACGGCGACATCATCATCTTCAATCGCCAGCCGAGTCTCCACCGGATGTCGATCATGGCCCACGAGGTCGTCGTGATGCCATACAAGACATTCCGGCTGAACACGACGGTTTGTCCGCCGTACAACGCGGACTTCGACGGCGACGAGATGAACATGCACGCCCTCCAGAACGAGGAGGCCCGTGCGGAGGCCCGCGTCCTCATGCGGGTGCAAGAGCAGATGCTTTCCCCGCGCTTTGGTGAGAACATCGTCGGCGCGATTCAGGACCACGTCACCTCGATGTATCTCCTGACCCATCAGAACCCGACGTTCAACGAGACCCAGGCCCTGGACCTGTTGCGGGCGACGAACGTCGACGCGCTGCCTGATCCTGATGGAGAGGAAAACGGCGAGGCCTACTGGACCGGGCGTTCTATCTTCTCGGAACTGCTCCCGGACGATCTGAACCTCGAATTCACGAGCGAGGCCGGCGACGACGTCGTCATCGAGGACGGCCAACTCGTCGAAGGGACGATCGACGACAGCTCCGTCGGTGCCTTCGGCGGGAACGTCGTCGATTCCATCGCGAAAAGATACGACAAGACGCGCGCCCGGATCTTCATCAACGAGGTCTCGACGCTCGCGGTGCGGACGATCATGCACTTCGGGTTCTCGATCGGGATCGACGACGAGTCGATCCCGCCGAACGCGGCCGAACAGGTCGACGAGGCCATCGACAATGCCTACGAGCGCGTCCAGGAACTGATCGCGACCTACGAAGCCGGCGATCTCGAATCGCTGCCAGGCCGTACGGTCGATGAGACCCTGGAGATGAAGATCATGCAGACGCTGGGCCAGGCCCGTGACAGCGCGGGTGACATCGCCGAAGACCACTTCGCCGAGGACAACCCGGCCGTCGTGATGGCCGACTCCGGGGCGCGTGGGTCGATGCTCAACCTGACCCAGATGGCCGGCTGTGTCGGCCAGCAGGCAGTCCGCGGTGAGCGGATCAACCGCGGGTACGAGGATCGGACGCTCAGTCACTTCAAACCGAACGACCTCTCGGCGGACGCGCATGGCTTCGTCGAGCACTCCTATCGTGAGGGCCTAGACCCCAAGGAGTTCTTCTTCCACGCCATGGGTGGCCGGGAAGGGCTGGTCGACACGGCAGTCCGGACCTCCAAATCCGGGTATCTCCAGCGCCGACTCATCAACGCCCTCTCGGAACTAGAGACCCAGTACGACGGCACGGTCCGGGACACCAGCGACACTGTCGTGCAGTTCGAATTCGGCGAAGACGGCACCTCGCCCGTGGATGTCTCCTCCAGTGAGGACTTCGACATCGACGTCGAATCGATCGCCGACCGGATCATCGATGCTGAATTCGACGACGACGCGGCAAAGGCGGAGTTCCTCGAACGGGAGGCCTTGCCGACGAACCTCTCTGAACACGCTGACGAGCGCTGGCTCGCGGAGGGTGATGACTGATGAACGGGGAATACACCGAATACAATCCGATAGATCGTTTCGAGCATGTCGACACTGACGTCAGCGCGGTCGTCGAAGACACCAACTTGCCGCGCCGACTCAAGACGCGTGTCTACAAGACGATCGAGGACCGCGATGGTGTCTCTATTGAGCACGCTAACGACATCGCCCAGGCTGTCGAGTCGCAGTATATCGACACGCGGGTCGACCCGCTTGACCCCGTCGGGACTGTGAGTGCGCAGTCGATCGGTGAACCCGGCACCCAGATGACGATGAACACGTTCCACTACGCCGGTGTCGCCGAGATCGACGTCACGCAGGGGCTGCCTCGACTCATCGAGCTGGTCGACGCTCGCAAGGAGCCCGACACGCCGATGATGACGGTCCATCTCGACGGCGAGCACGCGACCGAGCGTGAGAAGGCCCACGAAGTCGTCTGGAAGATCGAGGCAACGCGGATCCTCGCCCTCGGTGACGTCTCGACGAACGTCGCCGATATGGCTGTCCAGGTCGACCTCAACCCCGAGACGCTCGAGGAGCGGTGGCCGACGGCCGATAGCGTTGAGGAAGTCGCCGAAGAAATCGCCACCACCATCGAAGGCCAGCTCGGCGTCGACACGATCCGCAAGGAGACGGTCATCCAGTTCGGCCCCGAAGAGCCGTCCTACCGCGATCTGCTCCAGTTGGTCGAAGAATTGCGGGAGATCGTCTTCAAAGGTATCGAAGAGGTCTCCCGGGTCGTCATTCGCAAGGAAGAACTTGAGGACGGCAACGAAGAGTTCGTCCTCTACACCGAGGGATCGGCCTTTGGCGACGCCATTGGTATCGAGGGCGTCGATGCCTCCCGGACGACCTGTAACAACATCCACGAGATCTTCAGTAACCTCGGCGTCGAGGCCGCCCGCAACGCGATCATCAACGAGACGATGAACACGCTCGAAGAGCAGGGCCTAGACGACGTGAACATCCGCCACCTCATGCTGGTCGCGGACATCATGACCAACCGTGGCGTCATCGAGTCGATCGGTCGCCACGGCATTTCCGGCAGCAAGGAGTCCGTCCTGGCCCGGGCCGCCTTCGAGGTTACCGTCTCACACCTGCTCGACGCTGCGATCCACGGCGAGATCGACGACCTCAACGGCGTCACCGAGAACGTCATCGTCGGGAAACCGATCAAGCTCGGGACTGGCGATGTCGACCTCCGGATGGGCAGTCACACCGGCGGCGGCGCAGCCGACTGACGGATGACTATCTCCCTGTCCGACGAGCAACGTCGCGCGATCGCCGTCGCCGAAGACGTCGCTGACGTCACCGTTCGAGATTGCCTGTTCGACGACGACGCCGACCGCGTGGTGTTCGTCGTCAAAGCTGGCGAGATCGGCCGGGCGATCGGTCGGGACGGCGAGACCGTCGATCGCATCGAACAGCGACTCGGCCAGGATGTCACGCTCGTCGAGGACGCCGAGACGGCAGAAGCGTTTCTCGCAAACGCGTTTGCGCCAGCAGCAGTCGAGGGTGTCACGATCGAGGAGGGCGAGGACGGCCGCCTCGCCAGAGTCGATGTCGACGAGCGTGATCTCGGTATCGCGATCGGAACGGACGGTCGGAAGATCGAACTCGTGCGGGAACTCGCCGATCGCCACTTCGACATCGACGATATCGAACTGGCCGAGGCGTAACTGGGCGCATAGGACGAACTGATATCTTACTCCTCGGGTGGTCGAGCGCGATTGACGTCTCCCACAGCCGCGTCGAAACCGATGCACGCTTTGTCCAGGGAATCAATCGGCACGTACGATCGATGACAGAGGAGTTTGCAGACCGATCGATGGCCGAGCACCAGCGTGTCTTCGAGAAAATTTGGTCCCAGAATCCCGAGCGACAGAACTGGAGTTCGTCCTCGTGGTGGTTCTTCCTGCTGTTCCCCGAGGGTGAGGCAGGGTACGGTCCCAGACAGCTTATGTTCTCGGTCGCTGCTTGTGTGGGTGAGCAATGTCGCGTCAACGATCTCCCGGCACCGGGGATGGACGTAGATCGCCCTGTTTCCGACGGCGTCGATCGATTCAACGCCTCTACTGTCGGGTGGGCCGGTGACGACGAACAGGTGCACGATCACGTCGTCACGCAGCCAGCCGAGGCAGTGCTCTCCCAGGATGAGCAGCGTCTCGAAGCCTGGGCAGACCGCGAGGACGGCACCAGACGCGGGAGTGAGGTGGCTGCGCTCTCGGATCGACCGATCGGTTTGGAAGCCACTGTTATCGGTGAGGACGTCGAGGCGGAGTTCGAGGCCTGGGCCGATCTCGATTCGAAGATGACTGCGCCACAGCAGTCAGTCAATATCGACACGTCGCTGGGGGGCATCGAAGTTGTCGCGTTGCGCCAGATGGACTTCGAGGGGACGTTTGCCCTCCCCGACGGCGAAGAGACGCTGTCCGGGTCGTGTTACTTCCAGCGCGTGTGTTTTGACGTGCCGTTGTTCCCCTGGAAGTGGATCTGGGCCATCTTCCCCGACGGGACGTCCTTCTCCGTGATGGTTCCGTTCGTCGGTCCACAGCTGTTGCGACGGGGGTACAAATTCTTTGCCTCGAACAGTCTCGAACGGCTGACGATCCCGCTCAGACAGTCCGGCTTCTGGCACTGGGGCGATGGGAGTGGCCACGTCGAGTTCGATCGCGTCACCGTCGAACCATTGCTTGACACCGGTGAGCATCCGGACTTCGACGTTCGTGTCGAGAACGACGACGGCGATTACGTGCGTTTCGTCGCCCGGACCTACGGCCACGCACGCAACTGGCTCGAACGCGAGCGACTGGGCGGCCGCGCATCTTCTCACTGGAGCTACAACGAGTACATGTTCCGCATGGCCGGACTTGCCGGCCGCGTTGAGGGCACGAATCTCGCCGACGCGAACCTTGGGACTGGCTTTGGGACCCTGGAGTACAGCACCGGCCTGGGACTGTGACTGTGCTAGGTCACCCGGCGCTCAGTCCTGTCCGCCGCCGTCGGCTGCGGTGTCCTGTTTCCCGGACGTTCCCGGGTCGGACTCGGGGTCAGACGCCTCTAGCGTGAACTGTTCGACAGCATCGCGGAGACCACTCGAGCGGTCGGCGAGGGCCTGGATCTGTTCGCTGACTTCCGTGATCGAAGCGGTCTGCTCTTCGGCGGCCGCCGAGACCGATTCGGCCTCTTGGGCGGTCTGTTCACTGATCGAACCCACGTCGTCCATCATCGCGACGACTTGCTCCGTGGAGTCAGCCTGATCGTCGGTGGCGTCGTTGATCGACTGGATGCCCGTGTCGGCATCCTCGACTTGTTCGACGAGCTGCTCGAGGAGCTGGACGGCATCCTCGACGGCGTCGATCCCGTCGGTGACACTCTCGCCCATTTCGTGCATGTCACCGACAACGTGGTCGGTCGTCGCCTGGACTTCCTCGATACGTTGCTCGATGTCCTGGGTCGCCTCGGCCGTCTCCTGGGCCAGCCCCTTGATCTCGTCGGCGACGACGGCAAAGCCCTCGCCGGCCTCGCCGGCCCGGGCGGCTTCGATCGAGGCGTTCAGCGCGAGCATGTTCGTCTGGTCGGCGATATCGTCGATCAGGCCGGCGATCTCGCCGATCTCCGTCATCGCGCTTTCGAGGCGTTCGACCTCATCGATCGTCGTCTCGGCCTGGGACTCGACGGTATCCATTTCTCCGAGGGCGTCTGAACCGAATTCGCTCGCTGTCTCGCCGAGGTCGGCTGCCTGTTGGGATTTCTGCGCGACTCCCTCTGCCGAGGAGGCGACCTCTTCGATAGCGGCGCTGAGATCGGTCAGCTCGTCGGTAGCGTTCTGGACAGTTTCGTCTTGGCGATCTGCCCCCTCGGCGATATCCTGGACCGATTCGCTGACGTCCTCGCTAACCCGGCGTACTTCGCTGGCGCTCGCGGCGACGTCTTCGGCTGACGAATCGACATCCGCCGCGAAGGCACGCACCTCCTGTAGCGTTTGTTCGAGTTCTGTGAGCATCTCGTTGGCCCCAACGGCGATCGCACGCATCGCGTCGTCATCAACATCCTCGTCTAAGCGCTGGGTGAGATCGCCGTCAGCTGCCTCGGCCATGACCGTACTGAATTCGTCGGCCTGTCGCTGCAGGGACTGAGCCATGGCTTCGGCCTCCTGTTTGGAGGCCTGGGCTTGCTCTCTGGCGGATTCGATCTCTTCGATGGATTCTTGGAGGTCGTCTTGCATCGTCTCAAGCGATTCCCCGAGGTCACCCGGGACTCGTTCGTCGAGTGCCGGATCGTCGAAATCCTGGCGGGCCAGGGCGTCAGCCTGTGAGGCAACCGTGCGTAGATAGCCCGTCGTTTCCCGAAATGCGTCTCTGACTTGCCCGATCTCGTCGATCCGCCCTTCGTCTTTGACGGAAATGTCCAAGTCTCCCTTGGCGATCGAAGCTGCCTGTTCGCCCACGGTGGCGATCCGGGGAATGACGTCACGGCCGACGTAGACGGCGAGGACGACCAGGCCCAGCAGTGCCGTGCCGATGAGGCCGATGAGATACGTCTGTATCGTGTTATTGAGTGCGTACGCGTTCGAGGTCGGCACGCTCTTGATGACAACCCAGTCGGTGCCATTGACTGGCGCGTAGGCGATCAATTCATCGCCTTGGTTTAGGATCCCACTCGTATTTGCGCCTTGCTGTAACGCCGTCGCGTTGGCTCCGCCTGGGTACTGGTCGAAGATCTGGCTCTCGTTTGCGGGGATCATCACCGACCCTGACGTCGAGACAACTTCTGTGGTTCCGCCCTTGATGACGTTCCGGAACTGTTCGCTTCGGGCGTCGAGATCGTAGACCATAACCACTCCGTGCGTGAAGCTCCGTGTCGGGCTGGAGAACGCGATCAGCGAACGATTGTCGGCCGTGTAAATCTCTTTGGTGCCTGCGTTGTCACGATCGATCCCTAATAGCCCCTCCCCGCCCGTAGTTGTCCCCCACCGCAAGTTTTGGGATTGAAGTGACGTGTTTTCGAGACCACCAGTGGTGCTATCGAGGATCTGTCTCTTTGGAATATCGATGTAGTGAACCGCGACAAGACTCTCTTCACCGTTCAGCTTTGCGCGTTGCAGGGCGATGTTTACCATTCCTGCATCTGTTTCTTCGGATGCTATCGCCGGGACTTTCGACAGTGAGTTCGTTTTTCCCTGTTTCTGTTCGAGCCACTGTTGGACGTTGTCTGCCGTCCGCTCGGTCGCAGCCCGCAACTGATCGTTCCGGTTTTCGGTAAGCTCTGCCGATACCGTTTGTTGGGTAACGATCCCGAGGCTCAATACAACCAAGCCAACAACTACTACCACGAGGAGAAACTTTCGGAGATACCGTCGTCTGATACTATCCGGTAACAGCTGTTCAAATCGTGCCAACAGTCCCGAGCCATCACTCATATGGGTAATCTGCAACTGAGTTCGGGAAGTATTTGCCTAAACATTACGCCACCAGTATCAATCGAGATAACTACACCCGTGGGGGCACGGTATCGAGTCGACGGCCTGGCCGGCTGATAACTCTGGGTTCGAAAGAAGACGCTTAAGTAGCTTCACGGGGTACTTCCCGTCACTATGGCAAACGGCAAGTACGCCGCACGCAAACTCAAGAAGGACCGCCAGCAACACCGGTGGTCCGACTCCGATTACGCTCGCCGGGAACGCGGGCTCGGCGCCAAGTCCGATCCGCTCGAAGGTGCACCGCAGGGTCGTGGAATCGTCCTCGAAAAAGTCGGTATCGAGGCCAAACAGCCCAACTCTGCAATCCGAAAGTGTGTTCGGGTCCAGCTCATCAAGAACGGTAAACAGGTTACGGCCTTCTGTCCCGGTGACGGTGCCATCTCGTTCATCGACGAACACGACGAAGTCACTATCGCCGGCATTGGCGGGGCGAAGGGTCGTGCGATGGGCGACCTCTCGGGCGTCAACTACAAAGTCGAGAAAGTAAACGGCGTCTCGATGATCGAACTGGTCCGCGGTAACGCCGAGAAACCGGTGCGATAACCATGAGTGCCGAGTCTGACTCCGAAGCCGACGACGCCGAGGGAACGACTGGTGCGAAGCTGTTCGGTCGCTGGGCGACCGACGAGATCGAATATCTGGATCCGTCGACGGAACGATACATTACGATCACGCCGATCGCACACACGATGGGCCGTCACGCCACCAAGCAGTTCCAGAAATCCGAAATCTCGATCGTCGAGCGGTTGATCAACCGTCTCATGCAGACCGACGAGAACACGGGCAAGAAACAGCAGACGACTCGGATGGTCCGGGAAGCCTTCGAGATTGTGCACAATCAGACTGACGAAAATCCGATCCAGATTCTCGTTGGAGCGATCGAGAACAGCGCCCCGCGAGAAGAGACGGTCCGCCTGAAATACGGCGGTATCTCGGTGCCCAAAGCTGTCGACATTTCCCCCCAGCGCCGGGTCGATCAGGCACTGAAGTTCCTCGCCGAAGGCGTTTACAACGATTCGTTCAAGACGCCAACTGACGCCGAAGAGGCCCTCGCCCAGCAGCTTGTGGGTGCCGCTGACAACGACGTCGGTACCTACGCTGTCAACCAGAAAGAAGAGAAAGAACGCGTCGCGGCTGCGGCTCGGTAATTTCGCCTTCGTTTTCCCGATCGCTGCTCCCGTGTTTTTGATTTCGCGTCCTCTCAGCCCTTGCTCGTGAGGCACAGCTATTGGACGAATTAAACCGAAAAGATCGGCGCGTCGTTACTTCGCGCGACCGCTGTCGCCGCTGTTGGACGGCCGCGTGTGTTCGGCACCCTTTCCGCGGACGTTCAGGCCACGGTTACGCTGTCCGGCGCTTGTCAGGCCACGAAGCGCACGATCCGTCTGTGTGTCGTCACAAATCCAGTTGAGGTCGTCGTCGTTCTCGATCGCCGGATGATCGGGGTCGACGAGAATCGATTCGAACCACTTCTGGCTGCCGTCCTCGCCAACCCAGTAGGAGTTGAGGACGCGCAGGTTGCGGTACTTCTTGGTCGCGCGCTCTTCGGCCACGCGCTGGAGGTTCTTTCGGCGAGTGATCCGCGTGACGCCCTGTCGCTTCGAGCGTCGACCCGCTTTGTGTCGCTGCTTGCGTGCGCTGCCCTTTCGGACGCTGACGCGTGCGATGACGATCCCCTGTTTTGCTTTGTAGCCGAGCGAGCGCGCTCGATCGAGTCGCGTCGGTCGCTCGACGCGTTCGATGGCGCCTTGTTCGCGCCACTCTTGCATTCGTTGCCACTGGAGTTCGGCCAGCTTGCCGTCGTCCGGGTCTTTCCAGGCGTCTCGGATGTGTGAATAGAAGCTTCGTGCCATGCTTTCACCGCGGGCGTTGGATGGTTCAGCCGGGTGTCCGGCCACATTCCGACCTGTCGAACAGGTGCCCGCTGGCTGCCCGCAGACCAGCGAGTTACCTATTGTACCCTTGTTGGGCGTTTAAGCGCTTCGAACTCCCGTCGCGGGCGATACCCGCAGGCTCAAGTTCCGGCTTACCCGAAACACGACTATGGACGAATCGGTCACAGTCGTTGTCCCGACCCGAGACGAAGCGGATCGAATCGGCGGGATCGTCGCGACGCTCGTCGCGACCTACGATGTGCTCGTCGTCGACGACGGCTCCGATGACGCCACGGCTGCTGCTGCCGAAGCTGCCGGCGCGAGTGTCGTCTCCCACGACGCTCCACAGGGTCGTGCCGATGCACTCCGGACGGGGTTTGCCCACGTCGACGGGGATCTCGTCGCGATGTTCGAACCGACCGGCGAGTACGATCCCGAGGAGGTCGCTGACGTCGTTGCCCCGCTTGTTGATGGTGAGGCGGACATCGTGTTCGGAACGCGATCGGAACTCGACCGGATTTCGGAGTGGGTGTTGAACAAGCTGGTCACTCGAACAACTGGCGTCCCGGACCCCTCGACCGACGTGTGGGCAATCAGGGCATCGGCGCTCCCTCACGTTACTGTTGGTCCCGTCTGTGACTGTGGCGTCGTCGCACTCGACGCAACGGCTGCGGACCTCCGCATCGAGACGGTAGACATCTCGTTCCGGGAACTAACCGGGCCTCGTGATCTTGCGTGGTATCACCTCCGCCAACTCGGGACTGTCCTTCGTCACCTCCTCGTCGGCCAGTAACGCGACTTCTAAAAACGCTAGTCACTGCGACTGCAGATTGGCATTTGATATAGCAAAATATAGTTTATCGGTACTGCGCGCGAGAACTATCAATCCGGAATGACACTGGATATAATGCCGTTTTCAGGCAGTTACTGACTCGAACGTCCCGTTTTCGATCGCACGTGCGCACGCGGACGGGTCGATATCGTCGGTCTGGCTGGGGTATTTCCGCTCGAAGTACCCGATGATGTTTTCGACGTCACGTTGCAATAACTCCGCGGCGTTCTCGTGGTCGGTTTCGACGGCCTGTGGCCAGTCGAATATCGTCACGCCGTCCTCACCGACGAAGACGTTGTACTCACTCATGTCGGCGTGGACGTAGCCGCCTTCGTAGGCACTGGCAACTTCCTGGAGAATGAGGTCCAGTACAGGACGGACTTGCCCCGGTTCGAGTTTGGTCCGGGAGAGCTCGACGCCGTCCATCCGTTCCATAATGATCGCGTGACGGTTGTGATCGACCGGTCTCGGCACGCTTACCCCAGGGTAGAGGTCCTCCAATGCGGTGTACTCGCGTTCGGCTGCTTTCCGCGCCGTGTACAACCAAGAAACATGCTCGCGATCGGCGGTATACTCCCGTTCACGCATCACTTCCCGGAAATTCGTGTATCCCTCGCGGTGGTACTTCAGGGCTAGTGGCTTGTAGGAGCGGACTTCGTAGACGTCACTTTCTTTGCCGACGCCCAGGCTCGACCCGACTCCCTCGATCGTTTCGCGTTCGGCGAAGGTATGCAACGCCAGCGCGTCGTACCCCTCGAATGTAAGTCGAAATCCTGTGTACTGGATCGTCTTGCGCTCGACCAGGTCACGATCCTCACAGCGGTCTAACCGGTAATCGACGTCCTCTGCGGTCAGCCGGGAAAATTCCGGGAGCTTTTCCCGGGCGACCCACTCCGAGAAGCGCATTCCCTGCTCGATCCCGGAGAGTAGATGGAAATCCTCGGGTTCTAACTCCGCGAGGTGCGGCGCGACGTTCGAGACCATTACCCTCTATAGGAGGTTCGCGGGCAAAAGCCCGACGTGTCGGGGTAGAAAGTGGAGTTATATACCAAATACGGATATATCTAATCCATCTCGGTCGGACTCTTCGTCGAGAGGCTTGTCACCTTCGAAGCGACTTTGAGCGCGCCAGTCGGATTTTCTGGTATGCGAATCGGTGCACACACCTCGATCGCCGGCGGCGTCTCGAACGCCCTCGAGGAACAACTGGAGTACGATGGTAACTGCGGACAGATATTCTCTCACTCCCCGCAGGTTTGGCAGGATCCCTCTGTCGAGGACGAGGAAGCGACGGCGTTTCGTGACCGCTCGGCGGCGGCAGACGTCGGTCCGTGGGTTATCCACTCGTCGTATCTCGTCAACCTCTGTACCCCAAAGGACGACCTCCGAGCGAAATCGATCGACAGTCTCCAGCAGGAAGTCGAGGTCGCCGACGAGCTGGATATCGAGTACGTGAACGTCCACCTCGGGGCCCACACCGGTGCTGGTGTCGATACAGGGCTGGACAACGCCGCGAGCGCCCTCGATGAACTCGATGTGCCCGGCGACGTGACGGTGTTGGTCGAGTCAGACGCCGGCAGCGGCACCAAGCTCGGCGGCGAGTTCGAACACCTGGCCACGGTCATCGAACGAAGCGACGAGGATCTCGGTATTTGCCTGGACACGGCCCACATGTTCGCCGCGGGCTATGATCTCTCGACAGCTGCGGCGGTCGAAGAGACCGTCGAGGAATTCGACGACGTGGTTGGTCTGGATTCCCTCGAATGTATCCACCTCAACGATTCCAAGCACGCCTGCGGGACGAACAAAGATGAACATGCCCACCTCGGCGAGG
Source organism: Halorhabdus salina (assembly GCF_013839425.1). Classification (GTDB taxonomy): domain Archaea; phylum Halobacteriota; class Halobacteria; order Halobacteriales; family Haloarculaceae; genus Halorhabdus; species Halorhabdus salina. The sequence continues at coordinate 90,989 of NZ_JACDNP010000003.1, forward strand.
GGGAGATCGGCGAGGCAGGCATCGAAGCGGTCGTCTCTCATCCCGACCTCCGGGACCTGCCGTTCGTTCTCGAGACACCCACGGAGGACGGGCGCGGCTTCGCCTGGAACGTCAAGCGAGCCCGGGAATTGCGCCAGGACGCCTAACCATTCGGCTGGACAGTCGCTGATCGACTCGCTTTTCACCGGAGACAGCCAGGGTGACGTATGCGCCGGTTCGACGCCGAGTATCTCGAACACACGCGCCGCGGGATGTGGGCGGAGTCCCGCGAGGCACTCTCCGCGCTCGACCTTCCGGCCCGCGATCGCGTCCTCGATGTCGGCTGTGGAACCGGCGAACTGACGCGTGTCCTTCGGGACGAGGCCGACGGCGACGTCGTTGGATGTGACGCCGACCCCGAATTGCTCACTCACGTGGCACCACCGACCGTCGCCGGCGACGCCTATCGACTCCCGTTCCCGGACGATACCTTCGATCTCGTGGTCTGTCAAGCGCTCCTGATCAATCTCACTGAACCGGAGCGTTCCCTTGCGGAGTTCGTCCGCGTTTCGCGCGACAGCGTCGCGGTGATCGAACCGGACAACGCCGCCGTCACCGTCGAATCGACCGTCCCGACCGAAGCGTCTCTCGCCCGGAAAGCGCGAGGGCACTACCGCTCGGGCGTCGAGACGGATATTGCACTGGGGTCGGACCTGGGATCGTTGCTGGCGGCGTCCGGACTGGCATCGATCGATGTCGCTCGATACGATCACGCTCGGACGATCGAACCCCCATATTCACAGCAGCACCTCGAAGGTGCCAGACGAAAAGCCAGCGGACAAGGACTCGACGACGATCGGGCGACGATGTTGGCCGGCGATCTCTCCGTCGAGGCGTACGACGCGCTCCGTGAGCGCTGGCGGGAGATGGGGCGGGCTGTTATCGACCAAATGCGCGACGGCGTCTACGAGCGGACAGAAACGGTCCCGTTCTACGTCGCAACCGGCCACGTCCCGGAGTGATTTCTCGACAGAGCCCACCCTTCAGTGGACGTCACCACGAACGGTGACGCCACGCTCGCGTTCGCGTCGCTCTTGTAGCGTCTGTGCGGCCGCCGTGGCCTGCTGTTCCTCAGCACCCAACTGCTGGAGGGCCTCGGCGAGTGTGGGGAAGACGTACTCGCCCGCCCGGAGTTTTTCGAGTGCCTCTGACGACTGGGTGCCCTCAAGCCAGAGACAGACGCCTCGGGGATCGAGTACCTGTTCGTACGTCTCTCTGGCTAGTGCACCCTCGAGACGCCGGGTGACGTTGTCCTCGAAGGAGGCATTACAGACCTCCAGATGGATTGGCTCGCCGTCTTCGGTCAGGTGGGCAGCCAGACACTGTTCGGGCGCGACGTGGCCGCTGGCGTTGGCTGTGACCGCTTCTTGATGATCGCGGGCCCACTCTGTCCGAACCGTCTCGCCGATGCCCTCGACGCCCAACTCGGCGTTCAACGCCGTCGCTTCCTCGTCGGCTTGCCCGAATAGCAGGTCCTTGGTGAGGTAGACATCCAGTCTATCGACCGGATCGAGGCCGAGCGCCAGGTCGCCATACACCCACACCTCCCTGACTGGGACCGGCAACGTCTCGTTTTCGACCGTCTCGAGGAGGCCTTCGAGGCGGGAAACGGCCGTATCGCGGTCGAACTCAGTCATCGGTCGCGTTCGGGTCGGGAGGGTCAAACGGTTTCCGGTCGTTGTGGGTGTTGTTTTTTCCGCCGCGGGTGACAACTCCCGCCATGGAGTTCGACCGCTTCGGGGACGACAGCGATCCGGATCTGTTGTTCGTACTGGGTTGGGGGAATCGGCCGACACACGAGCCCGTTCGCTGGTTGCTCGACCGACTCGTCGAGAACTGGCAAGTCCACACGGCGACGCTGCCAGTCCACGTCACAGATGTCCAACGCGAGTGGGTCGCTCCAGTCGCTGCGTATGCCGCCGATCTCACGGACCCTGCTGTCCTGGCCCACAGTGCCGGTGGACTCAGTGTCGCCCACGCCGATGTCGATGCGCGCACGACCACGTATCTCAGTCCGTGGTGGGGGTTCTCGCCGACGACCAGCGGTCGCATGCTGGACATCGTCGCCCGGATCCCGCTCGACAGAAAACTCCTGCCGAGTGGCATCGACGGTGCGTCGCTGCTTGGCGAATACGCCACCGAGCGGCAGGTCGCTGATGGTGCCGATCGCGTCTCACCGCCCTTTCTCCGGACGGTCCAGCAGGCTCACCGGACGCTCCCCACTATCGGGGACGACGCCGTCGTCTTCTGTTCGCTGACCGACCAGGTCGTCTCGACGCAAGCGATCGGCGAACGCGTCCCAGCCGAGCGGATCTGTCTCTACGACGGGGGGCACGAACTGTTCTCGTCACGGTCGCGTGATCGACATCTCGACACATTGCGTGCAGTGCTGTCCGAGGGGGCGGCCGGGCTGGAAGCGTAATCCTCTCGGGCGCGGATCTCTGAGGGCCAGTGAATGGATTGTGATCGGTGTGGCGAGGCGGCGGTGATGCACGCGGCTTACTCCGGAGCCCACCTCTGTGAGAAGCACTTCCGACACTCCCTAGAGAAGCGCGTTCGCCGTCGCATTCGCGAAGACGGCATCGTCCCCGAAACCGCCACTCCTGAAGACCCCGTTACGTGGTTGATCGGCCTCTCCGGTGGCAAGGATAGCGTCGTCCTCACGCAGATCCTCGCCGAGACCTTCGCTGAGGATCCCCGTATCGAACTCCTTGCCCTTTCGATTCACGAGGGGATCGAGGGGTATCGTGACGAGAGTCTCGACGCGGCTGAATCGCTCACCGACGACCTGGGAGTTCGTCACGAGACGATCGCCTACGCAGAGGAATTCGGCGTTCGGATGGACGAAGTCGTCGAGGACGATCCCGAGGACATGGCAGCCTGTGCGTACTGTGGTGTCTTCCGGCGCGACCTCCTCTCGACGTATGCCGAGGAGTTCACTGCAGATCTCTTGCTAACCGGCCATAATCTCGACGACGAAGCAGAGACGGCACTGATGAACTTCCTTGAAGGCGATGTCGCCCAGATGGCAAAACACTTCGACGCGAGCCTGGGGCCGCTCGACGAGCGGACGCTAACCGATCGGCACGTCCCGCGCGCCAAGCCCCTTCGGGACGTCCCTGAAAAGGAGGTCGCGCTGTACGCGCGCCTCCGGGACCTCCCCGCACACATCACGGAGTGTCCCCACGCCTCGGAATCGTTCCGTGGCGAGATACAGTCACTCTTGTACAAACTCGAAGAAGCGCATCCGGGGACTCGCCACTCGATCATGGCCGGATACGAACAGCTTGCACGGCAGGCGGCCCGGAACGTCGACCGAGACCGAGGCTACGCGTCGTGTGACACTTGTGGGCGACCGACGACGGGTGATCGGTGCCGGCGATGCCAGTTGTTAGATGCGCTGGGTGCCTGAAAACGGAGGTACCTCGAACGGGACGAGTCCGATCGAGTGGTCGATCAGTCGGTTCGGATGACGTCCAGGCCGTGGTTCTGCTCGACGGCATCGCGACCGCCGTCGGTTTCACCGAAGCTTCGGTCGGCGCCACTGCCAGCATCGGTGCCGACGTTGCTGGCGGCGTCGAAGGAAGTATCCTCGACGTCGACGTCCTCGATAGCTTGCCGGGACTTGTTGGCCTGCTTCTGGGTCGTCGGGCCCAGGACCTGGGCCGACTGGACACCGGTCATGATTGCCATGACGCGGACCTTGCCCTTGTACTCCTCCTCGATGCGGGCACCCCAGATGACGTTGGCGTTGGCCTCCAGGCGGTCGGTGATATTACTCGCGATCCCCTCGGCCTCGTCTAAGGTCAGGTCGGGGCCGCCCGTGATGTGGACCAGGCCACCCGACGCGCCGCGGTAGTCGACGTCCAACAGTGGGTGGTTCATCGCGTCGGAGACGACCTCTTCGGTCTTGTTCTTGTCCTGGGTCTCGCCGACCAACATGACGGCAACACCGCCCTGGTTCATGATTGCGGACATGTCCGCGTAGTCTAGGTTGATCAGGCTCGGCTGGGTAATCGTCTCGGAGATGCCCTTGACCGTCTCGGCGATGATCTGGTCCATCACCGAGAAGGCCTTGCCGATCGGCAGGTTCGGGACGTAATCGAGCAAGCGGTTGTTGTCCAGAACGATGATCGAGTCGGCCTCGCCACGGAGCTCTTCGAGTCCTTCCTCGGCTTTGACCGTCCGGGCGCGCTCGACGTTGAACGGCGTCGACACCATGCCGACGACGATCGCGCCTTGCTCTTTGGCGATCTTCGAGACCACGGGGGCCGCACCAGTCCCGGTCCCGCCGCCCATGCCGGCCGTGACGAACACGAGATCGGCGTCGCCCAGCACTTCCTTGATCGTGCCCTGCGCCATCTCGGTGGCGCGCTCGCCCATCGATGGGTCGCCGCCCGCACCGAGGCCGTTGGTCAGGGACTTGCCGACGAGGATCTTCGTGTCGGCCTGGATCATCTTGAGGTGCTGTTTGTCGGTGTTCAGCGCGATCGTCTCGGCGCCGTCGACGCCGATGTTGTACAGCCGGTTGACGGTGTTGTTACCGGCACCCCCACAGCCGACGATCACGATGCGCGGGTCGCCGAACTCGTCACCGTCGGCGTCGACCTCCCGGCTTTCCTGTTCCTCGTGTTCGAGGGCCGAATTGACAATGTCCTGCATGGTCTACACCTTCGCCCACGTGCGCCGCTTGCGCTTTTCGGATGGGCGCTCCTTGCCGGTCTCTTGCTCGGCTAGCATATCTCGAACGGCCGCCCGGATCGCCTCGCTCCGGTTGGGGTATTCCCCCGTTTCGACCATTCGCTCGACCTCCTCGATCTGCTGCTTCGGAATCCGTAGTGTCACACGCTCCATGTTTATTGTTCCCCTTTGGGTAAGACGGACGCAGCGAGTCGCCCGCTCGTCTTACACACAAGAACCGCCAGACAGCGGCCGGTTGCGCCCGGTACGCCACTGTGTAAGACAAGCCCGTCTTACGCATTACCGTACCACAGAGTGTGGGACTATAAAGGTTTCCCTGAGTGTAAGACGCCCGATCGCAAACGCCAGAATTCAGGGCGTAGCGGTGCGTTTACGCCTTGTTCACTGATCAAGCACGTCAGCAGCTGGCGTCCGACGACCGCAGCTCGGACAGAACCCCCAGTCCGACCGAAGTTCGTCGCCGCACTCACAGAAGATGCGACGCGATGCTTTCTCCCCGCAGTTCGGACAGTAGACGTGATCTCCCGAGACTGTCTCGCCACACTGTGAGCAGGTCCGTTCGCCGCCGTTGGTTTCCGGGTCGATACCAGCCGCTTCCTCAGCCGTCCGTTCGGCCGTCGGTTGTGGAGTCGATGTCGATACGGCTTCTTCCAGGGCGATGTTCACGTTGACGTCCTGGGGCTCGGGCTGTGGTCGGAAACGCCCGTCCAGCCGGTCATCAAGGACGGCGTCGACACGGTCCGCGATGAGCTCGTCGAGACTCTCTTCGGCGGTGGCCGATTCCGTCTGAGTGGGCTCGGCTGTCTCGCCGTCGAGGTAGGCTCGCAACGCCTCGCGCATGACCTCGCTCTTGGAGGCGTCGAAGGTCTCCAACCGATCGACGAGGTCGTCATCAGCGCGGAACGTGATCTTGCTCATACGGCCTGTCATACGCGTTGACAGCCAGCCTACTTCAATCTTCGTGACTGTCTGACGCACGTCAGCGGTTGTGCTGGCGACCGGCCGACGCCGCCCGATTTCTCGGTTGGAATGATAACCGTTAAGTCTCCCACCGGGCCTACGTTGGGGTGCAACCGCCCTTAGCTCAGACTGGTAGAGCAGTCGACTGTAGATCGACTTGCCCCCCGTTCAAATCGGGGAGGGCGGACTCGTTCTGACGCCGACTGCGACCGAAGGGAGCCAGCGGCGTCTGTCGTGTAACCCACGACCCGATTTCGTGCTCGGAAGTCGCAGCCGACGAACGTAGTGAGTCGGACCGTCTTCCGGTGTTCAAATCGGGGAGGGCGGACTCGTTTTGTCGACGTAACACGTCGACTGTCGAGTATATCACTCCCCGATTTGAGCCTGGAAGTCGCAGCGGCCGAGCGTAGCGAGGCCGACCGTCTTCATCTGTTCAAATCGGGGAAAGAAAACGACGCAAGTAACGAGAGTTACCGGCAGTACGCGTCCAGCGGGTTCTCGTGGACGATCGTCTCGATGGCTTCGTCGTCAACGTCGGATGCCCGCAGTTTCGGCAGGAACTCATCGACGATATAGGTGTAGGGGTCGGCCCCGCCGCCGTCGGGTTGACTGGGGTCGTAGTAGCCCCGGTCCTGACTCAACAGGACGTTGTCAGTGTACCCGCGTTCAGTCATGTACTCGACGAGGTCGATGTACGTCTGGTCGTCCTGGTCGTGGCCGCCGATCCAGTCGTACTCGACGAATGCGCCGCGTTCGGCCGCGCGCTCGTGGTAGTCGAGTTCTTCCTCGGCGCGAGCGTGGATCCAGATGAACCGCGAGGCGTCGTAGCCTTCTTCCTCGATAATGTCCATCTGCTGGTGGGCAACATTGCCATGCAGCGTGTGGCTGCCGATGACCGCGCCAGTCTCGTCGCCGGCCCGCGCGGCCGCCCGCAGGATCTTCTCTTCGTCGGCCGAGAGTCCCTCGGGATCCTCGTCGTCGGTGCTCACCTTGATCCAAGCCGCCTGGACGCCGGTGTCCTCGACCTCGTCGGTCAGCTCGTCGAGCATCCACTCGGTGAGTTCCTCGACGCTCATCTCCCGGGCCCACTGGGGGATGCTTGGCTCTTGATAGATCCCGGTCGGCACGACCACAGGGAAGTCCGTTGCCTCAGAGACCGCGAGGTCGATGTCGACGCGGCGTCCGACGCCTTCGGGCGTACACTCGACGAGGGCGTCGATATCCGCTTCCTTTGCGCGCTCGATCTCCGGGCCGATGAGGTCGATCACTGCCTCGGGCTCGGTGTCTTTCCAGTTTTCGTCTTCCATCGGGCCGAGGTCGGCGAATATGTGTTCGTGGGGGAGCAGCAGATCGATCTCGTCTCGATCGAACGGCCCCTGCGTCGTGCCGAGTTTTGCCATGATAGATCCCTCGAATGCAGTTGGAAAGTAAGTTTTCATCAGTTCTTTGCGCCAAGCGTGGGTTCGGGGTGTACGGCATCACGCTCCGCCCAGATTGCCACCGGGTCTTAAAGCCAAGAGAATCGCAAGACTGCAGTCGAATCATCAGCGTGAACAATCGCAGTCTTTTTTGCGTGTCTCGTTCCTCAGATCAGGCGTGGTAACGATGGGTGTCTTCGACCGCGGCAGATTCAGCTCGGGGTCCGACGAGGCTGAGACGCTTCCCTATCTCTGTCTATCCTGTGAAACGCCACTGCCCGTCCAGTATCACTCCTGCCCGGAGTGTGGGAGTTACGACGTGCGGCGCGCAAAGTGGGTCGACGATCACTAACGTCGATCCGGTTCGGAACCCCCTCAGGGATCTGTCTCGCGCTCTCAGTCGATCGCCGTCGGCGGATCGACCGTCGAGAGCGGGCGCTACAAGTCCGGATAGTACGTCCATGTGGGCGTCCACCATCGCTGGTGAGCCACGACCTGCAGCCGACTGGTGGGTCGCCAGATTCTTGGTCTCGCTGTCGGAACGACCGGCATGCGATTCCCGAGCGAGATTGTCGTCGATCGTTTCTTGCCGACGGCCCGGGCCATGCTCGCCAGCGAACTGTCCGAGCACGGACTCACCCAACAGGAGATCGCCGATCACCTCGGCGTGACCCAGGCCGCCGTGAGCAAGTACGTCAGCGGCGACGTCGAGATCGAATCTCGATTCAGTGAGGATCCGCGGCTACAGTCGACCATCGAGGATGTCGCCGCCGGCTTCGCTGACGGGTCGATGGATGCCTACGACGCGCTCGGTGCGTTGCTGGACGTGATTCGGGCCTTCGAGGATCGGGGGCCGATCTGTGAAATTCACGAGGAAGCGGTCCCGGCGCTTGCGGGACTGGGCTGTGATCTCTGTGTGCGGGGCCACGACGAAGCGGTCGCCGACGAGCGGGCGGTCCTCTCGGCGGTTCGGAACGCTACGAGACTACTGACCGAGGAGACAGCGATGGTCGCCTACGTCCCAAACGTCGGCACGAACGTGGGCATGGCGCTGCCCGACGCTGAGGGCGAGCGCGATGTCGCGGCGGTGCCGGGTCGAGTCCACGCGATGCGTGGCCGGATCAACGTGCCTGCTAATCCGGAGTTTGGCGGCTCTCAGCACGTCGCCCGGACGATTCTCGCTGCGATGGCTGTCGATCCCTCCAGGCGCGGGGCGTTGAACCTCGCGACCGACGAGTCACTGCTCACGGCCGCGCGTGACCGGGGGATCGAGCCACTCCAGTTCGACGCCGGCTACGAGAACCGTCGGGAGCGCCTCGAAGCCGCGTTCCGCGACCGCGGCGCGGTGCCAAATGTCGTCTACCACGAGGGTGCGTTCGGGATCGAGCCGATCACCTACGTACTCGGCGAGGACGCCCTGAAAGTGACACAGCTGGCGGTCGAACTGGTGGATGCTGCACAGCAGGCGTAGGCGGCGGCAAGGAAACCTGTCGGTGGCCTTCCTTGACCAGCGTTCCCTGATCGTGACGGTCGATCAGCGGTCGATGTGGACCGGGATCCACCATACGCGAGAGCGCCCACCGACTTTCTTGCTCGTGATATCCGTCGACTCTTCGAGTTCGTGCAGTTTATTCAGCGCCGTCCGGCGAGAGCACCCAAGCGCCTCGGCCACCTCACTTGCGGTCAGTGGCTCGGCGTAATCGTCTCGGTCTTTGAAAACTTCTGTCACGTCTTCGACTGCGTACTCCGTATCGCGGCCTGATCCACTCATATGGACCGATAGGCCACCCGCCCACTTAATTTCTCACGTAGGCACCGAACCTCTGGACAGACGCTTGTCGGTTTTAGTCGACCGATTCACGGGGCCGACTCTCCCCCGGCGGCGTCGATGCGCTTCTAAGACGCTGCTCGCAACGGCGGTCTGCGCGAGGCGGGCATGACAGACAGCCAGGCGCGAATCAGATCGACGGAGGCGTGGTCCTGGTCAAAGCGACCAGAGCGGCGTCGCCCGGAACGGGTGTCACATTCCTGGTGTCAGGCAGGGGTGGCCACGGAGCGCCGACAGCGTCGACCTTCTCGATGCCCCTCCAGCAGAGCGCCTCGAAACACGTCGGGCGCGTCTTGACCGACATCGGTGGGGCCGGCCTGGAGATTCACACGATTCGGGAGTAGCGTGCGGGCGACCCCCCTCTCACGTATCGACTGGCAGCGAGACGAGTTACCCGCGATCGCTGTCAAGCGCGCCCAGCAGGGGCGGTCCTAGTGGCGATCACCGCCCGGATCCACGGGCGACCTCTCTTCGCGACCGGAGAGTTCGCGCTCCTGCTGTGACATCGCTTGCGCTGGTCTCTTTCGCCCTCACTGTCGGGCTGGTTGGAGCCATCCCTGCGCTCCTGGGAACGGCAGTCGGCTCGCGGCGAATACGTGGCGTGGGGGGTCTTCGTACTGAACAGCGGGACGTTCCGCGCCGGCAGCGAAGGCCTTCCAGTTCCGTTTCTCTCGGCCGCGATGGTCGGGACTGTGTTGGGCTGGGGCGTCGGCGAGCAGTCGATCAGTGTCGCCGCACAGGTCGGCTGGACGGGCGATCTCGACCGACCGATCTTCGTCCACGCGGCTATCAGTCGTCTCGGTGCAATGAGTTCGCAATCTCCGGCTCTCCGTTATCATCTCCTCGCTTCGTCTTTGATTGGTCGGTGACGTGTTGACGGTGACTTCGACACTTTTTCTACGGTACCGGCGGACGGTCAGAGAGTGTTACCGGGTGTCAATCGGTGAAACGAAACCGCCAGCGAATACTCGTCGGTGTGACAGTTCTTTTGGCTGTGTTTGCGATCGTTATCGTCGCGGCGGCTGTTGTTCCGACCCAGACTGAGGAGGGCCAACCTGGTAATGGGACGGGCGGCGTGTCCCTCAACCAATCATCCCAGGAACCCCGCGAGTTCGACATTACGGTCGATATACCGCCACTGGTTCGTACCATCGCCGTGGCGCTGTTTCTCGGGTTCACCGTCGTTGGGTTGCTAATCCGGATACAGACTCTCACGCTCAGGGGGGGCATGATATCGCTTTTCGCGGGTAGTGTCATTTTCGTCATGATCCAACTCATCGATCTCTCGATGAGCTTTCCCGGGTCGGAACCGCAGACCCACCCCGTCACGAATGGCACCGGTTCAGGTGGCTCGGGGTCCGTGAATCCCGCCGTTCCAGGCACTGACATTCCGATTGTGGTACTCGGGGGGATCGCGGTCGTTCTCGTCGGAGTTGTGGCACTGTTCGTCCTCTCGGGCGGGCGATCGGATCCATCCAAAGACGAAGACTTAGACGACCAGGAGTCGATCGATGAATTGAACGCTGTTGGATCAGCGGCCGGCCGGGCGGCGTCGCAATTGGCGGCCGGTGTCGATTCGATGAATGCCATCTACCGCGCCTGGGCCGAGATGACCGACGCCCTCGAAGTGTCGAATCCGGACACGACGACACCAGGTGAGTTCGCCGAGGCAGCAATCCAGGCTGGCATGGACCCCGACGACGTGCAGGAACTCACTCGACTCTTCGAGGCTGTCCGATACGGTGATGAACCGCCCTTGCCCGATCGGATCGATCGCGCCGAGGGAGCGCTTCGACGGATCGAAGCAGCGTACGCGACGGCGGAGGAGACAGCTCAGCAGGCGGATTCCGACGGGACTGACACACAGGAGAATACACGATGACCGGGCAGCGTGAAATGCTATCCGACGCCGCTGAGGAGTCAGCTTTCGAGGAGGATGTCGAAACCGAACAGCGAATCGAGCCGTTCATCTCTCCGGTGATCGGTGCGATCGGGAGTCTTCTCGTGGGCGTTGGATTCGTCGTCGTCTGGAAGCCGTCGCTCGTCGGGACTTCGACGGAGTATCTGGCCGTTTACGCGATCTCGGTGGTCGCGATCATCGCGGGTATCTGGTACAGCTATCGACGGACCTTCGCCTCGGTGTCGGAATCGACGCCCCCGACTGTCGAAGCCCGCTCGACGACGTCCGTCCCTGGGTCGACGTTCGATCGACTCCTTCGTGGGCCATTTCCGTCGCAGGGCGATCGGATCAAGGCACGCCGGCGCGTCTCGAAACGCCTCCGGCAAGCGACGATCGACGTTCTCGATTCGACCAGTACCGATCGTGATGCGAGCTCGATCGAGGCGGCCCTGTCGGCGGGAACCTGGACAGACGACCCGATGGCAGGGGACTTTTTCGCCGAGGAGGCAACCGAGCGTACCTTGCGTGACCGCATCGAGAACGTCCGTCTCGGGCGTCCCAACCTCTTCGTCCTCAGCGTTGAGCGAGTCGTCGGTGAGCTGGCGGATCGATACCTGCCTGATCGAGCGACAGACTGGTACAACTCCCCCGAGACGTCTGCGAACACGCGGCGGCGGTCGACGTTTGGCACCGTCCGTTCGACGGGTCGCTGGCGCGGGTTGGGTGCTATCGCGTTGCTCGCGATCGGGCTTGGAGCCGGCCTTGGTAAACCGGGATTGCTGCTGGTTGCTGGGCCGTTGTTGCTCGTCGTCGGCTACGCGGCGATGGACGTCGAGCCCCCGCAGTCGATCACCATCGAACGGACGGTCGAACCGACCGACCCCGACCCCGGCGAACGCGTCCAAGTGCGCGTTGACGTTCACAACGATTCCGGGCGGTGGGTCCCAGACCTCCGGATCGTCGATGGCGTCCCGGCCGGGATGACCGTCGCTGATGGCTCACCACGACACGGAACCGTCCTGCGGCCGGGAGCCTCGACCTGGTTCGAGTACTCGGTACAGGCTGAGCGGGGCACCCACACTTTCGAGTCTGCGTATACGATCACGCGGAACCTCTCGGGGTCGATCGAACGCACGTTTCGGACGGCGACCGAGGGCGATCGAGCCATCACCTATCGGCTCCAGCCGGATTTCGAGGCGACTTTTCCCCTCCGCCAACAGGCTTCGAGTCACGTCGGCCGCGTCCTGACGGATGTCGGTGGGAGTGGGTTGGAGTTCCATTCCGTCCGGGAGTATCGCTCGGGTGATCCACTCTCGCGCATCGACTGGAATCGGGCCGCCCAGGGACAGGGACTTGCGACGCTGCAGTTCCGCGAGGAGCGCTCGGCGACGGTCGTGTTGCTGCTCGATACGCGTGCAGCCGCGTACGTTGCTCCTGATGAGGAAGCGCCGTCAGCTGTCGATCGGACCGTCCAGGCGGCCGCGGACGTGTTTCGGGCCTTGCTGAATTCCGATGACCGGGTTGGGATGGCTGCCCTGTCTCCGCGGGGGTGTTGGCTCCCGCCAGGGGCCGGGCACGTTCACTGGGCGCGGGCGGAGGCGTTGTTTGCCAAGGATCCAGCATTCTCGACGCAGCCACCAACCCAGGCGTTTCACCCGCATGTCCGGCTGCCGAAACTCCGCAAGCGTCTCCCCTCTGACGCCCAGATCGTCATGTTTTCGCCCCTCTGTGACGACGAGAGTTCGTCGATCGCTCGCCAGTTACAGGCCCACGGCTATCCGATGACAGTGATCAGCCCGGATCCGACGAGCGACGGGACGGTCGGCCAGACTGTTGGACGCATCGAGCGCAAGCTCCGGCTTTCGACGCTCCGGAAGGCAGATGCCCGCGTCGTCGACTGGCAGCCAGCGGAACGACTGGCGCTGGCGTTCGACCGTGCCCAACGGCGGTGGTCACGGTGAGCCGAGCCGCTCGGCCCTCGCGGTTCGGTGTGGCGATGACACTCGTTCCAGTTGTGGTCTGTCTGGTATCGGTAGCGGGCAACGGAGCGGGCCTCCTCTTTGCCATCGCTGGGGCGCTCGCGGCACTCGTGGGGGTCGAACTCGGGCGTCGACTCGTGCTCGGTGTCGGTGTGGCCGGACTCTTCGCTTCGGTCCTGATCGTCGGCGTTGCGGGATACGACCCCGCGTTCGTTGCCGTCGCCGGAATTGCGGCACTGTTGACATGGGATATCGCCGATCACGCGATCAGCATTGCCAGACAGTTGGGTACCGGTCCCGACCGCCGTCGCCTCCTGCTGGCACACTCTGCCGGGAGTGTGATCGTGGCTGTCGGCGCGCTTGCAGTCGTCCTCGTCGGATTCTCCGTGACGCCGCGTGACCTACCGTTATTGGCGGTCGTCTTGTTGCTCGCCGGTTTGCTCGCACTTGTCCCGGCACTCAGGATCGGACGATAGGCTGATGTGGTCACATCTGGCCGGATACTGACGCTGCTCTCTTGGACTGTTCTCAGACTGTCGGGACGGGGATGTCTTCGAGGACGCGATCGACCACGGCGGATTTGGCGATGTCGTCGACGCGCGCGTCGGGCGTCAATACGATCCGATGTGCGAGTGCTGGCTGGGCGACGCGTTTGACGTCGTCCGGCGTGACGTACTCGCGGCCGACCAGCGCTGCCCGCGCCCGGCTCGTCTCTAGCAGTCGCTGACTCCCACGTGGGGAGACGCCGACCTCGACGTGGCGGTGCTTTCGGGTCGCTCGCGTGATCTGAGCCATGTAGGTGAGCAGGTCTTCCTCGACGCGGACGGACTCGGGAGCGGTCCGGAGCGCCTGTACCTGGTCAGGGTCAAGGATCGTCTCGACGGACGGGCTCTGTTGCTCGCGACCGAGACGACGCCGCAGGAGTTCGATCTCGCCGCCTTCCTCGGGGTAGCCCATCGTCGTCTTGATCGCGAATCGATCGACCTGTGCTTCAGGCAACTCGAAAGTCCCCTCCATCTCGACAGGGTTCTGGGTCGCAATGACGAAGAATGGCTCCGGCAACTCGTGGGTTTCGCCGTCGACGGTGACTTGCCCTTCCTCCATGGCTTCCAGTAGCGCGCTCTGGGTTTTGGGCGGGGCCCGATTGATTTCGTCAGCGAGGACGATGTGGGCAAAGATCGGGCCTTCGCTGAATTCGAAGGTGCGGTCGCGCTCGTTGTAGACGTGGGTTCCCGTGACGTCGGCTGGAAGCAGGTCCGGTGTGAACTGGATGCGTGAGAAGGAGACGCCCAGCGTTTCGGCGACCATTCTGGCAGTCAGGGTCTTTCCCGTTCCAGGAACGTCTTCGAGCAGGACGTGTCCTCGTCCGAGAACGCCAAACAGGACCGTTTCGAGAAACTCGCGGTCGGTGATCACTGCCGATTCGATCTCGTCGAGAAGTCTGTTGCAGGTATCGCTCGCCTCGGAAACGTCCATGCCCCAGAGCTTTGTTGGGTGAAACTTAGTGATACCGGGGCCGGACTGGGATCGAAACGGATAAACACGGCAACGGTGTACCCGGAATCGTTGCCGAGGTAGCCTAGCCTGGCCAAGGCGCCTGCCTCGAGAGCAGGTGTCCTCACGGACTCGAGAGTTCAAATCTCTCCCTCGGCGTTTCTAACTCCGAGCAAACGCGAGGAGTCTGTACGCTAAAGAGATTTGAATCAGGGAGTGGAGCGAAGCGGAACGACCGTGGTTCAAATCGCTCCCTCGGCGCTTCTCCTTCCGAACGGACGTGAGGAAGGTGTGCAACGCGAGAGTTTGAACCCTGGAAGACGCAGCGCGAACGTAGTGAGCGACCGTCTTCGTCCGGTTCAAATCACTCCCTCGGCGCTTCTCAATGGTACGTCAAGCTTCGAGCCGTACGTGCATCCGTTATTGATGGAACGATAGCACTGACTCCTGACAACAAAGGGTGTGCACGATATAGAGGTTCCATGTAGCACGGCAGCTTCATTTTTATACCAGAGACAGTGGACCAGCCACTCAGTAAGCCTGCAACGTAAATTGCCCCTCGATGAGTGTGCTGATATGATATGTTCGCCGGGCGTAGATTATGCTGACCGACGATTTCGGACTCTCCTGTCACGCTCCGGTAGTGCCGCTCAGTCTGCCTATTCCTGTGCGACGGTCTTCTCGGCTATGAGTTCAGTGTACCCGTCACCGCGATAGATGACTTTGACGGTGTCCCCGGGATCTATTACATCGTAGCTATCGTTCGGAGCGTTTCGTTCCTGAATCGTCAGTCGTTGGCCAGCATTGACAGTCTCTTCCCACTCGAAGACAACGCTCGGGTCCGCACCGTCGCTGTCACCGGGCGGGTCCGAAGAAGTGCAGTCCTTCGGTTTGAACCGGCAGGGTTTATTCAGGTCGTTGAAATTGTCGTCGTCGACTTCAAGAATCAGTCCGGGGACCTTCTCGCCATCCTCGCCGATGTTACTCTCGCTGTTGTCCGTCTCGTTGTAGACGAGGTCATCACCGATATACACCTCCAAGCGGTCCCGACGCAGTCTGTCACCGACCCTGTGTGTGATCGTCACTGAATCGTTGTACTGGACGCCGTCACCGAAGTAGTTTGACTCAATGTCCATCTGCGCATCGGGTCCCGGGTCAGAGATGCCTTCGCCGATCTGCAGTGTGAATACAACCACCGTCGCCCCGATAATTACCGTAGTCACCACCAGCAACAGGACACCGATCACTGCGGTCATCCCGGTTTGCTCGTCGGGAATAAACGCCATCTCCTATGCAGGTTACATATCTGGGTAGAATAACGTTACTATAGTCCGCTCGGCGATCACTACGGATATTACAATCTACCGTGTGGCAGGCAGCCAAGAGCGTGCTCTATCACGGCCGAGACTGTAAGGTGGCTTCACTGTAGTAGAGGAGAGGTTGCTGTGTCGGTTCCCTGTGCCGGTCGATTTACCTCGCCCGCTATTCGAGTAGGTCAGCGTGCAAGATACGCGCCCTGTCTCTTGCACACGCCGCGAGAACTATCTGACATATCATAGGTAAGCTCGTAGGACGCGAACTCACACGTCCACAGTTGACGAGCGACTCAGGAATTCACGCCAGCAGGAACAGGATAAAGCTGAGTGCCATGACTGCGAGGATAAACGCCCCCGCCATTGCGCCGCCCAGCGAGACGACCGCGTTTGCGGTACTGGCCAGTGTTTCGGTCCGGTCGTTGCCAAAGACCGTCACCTCGGCCTGTTCGCTTTCCATCCCGGCCTCGACCGGTTCGAGATCATCGATGGCCTCGGCGACGAGGGTGTCGATCAATTCGAGTAACTCCACCTTGTCGATCGCGTCGCCGACCTGGTTTTCGGCTTCGACAGTGTTGACGATGTGAGTGTCCGATGTCATCACTTCCACGAGGTCCACCGAGTCGATGGCTTCGACGATCTCCTCGCGCAGTCCGGGCTCCATGTTGTTCCCGTCAATGAGAACGTAGGCCGTCGTCTGTCCGTCGACGTCGATGGCTGCAACGCGGACGCCGAGCGGACCGATCCCATCCTGCGGCTCCCAGGGAGTTTCGTCCCAGGCTGTGCCAAGCCGAAGCGATCCCTGATCGGCGGCTGCGAGCCGTTCGCCCAGCCGTTCGGCGCCGTGGATCAATTCGAAGGAGCGCTCGCCACCGGGGACGACGTGGCCCAGGTTCGGGCCTTCGAGGCCGTTGTTGCAGTTGTGGGCATCGGCGAGCATCACGTCTTCGAGGTAGCCAGCTCGCGCTTCCGCCCGGGCAGAGAGGCCAACTGCGTACTCGATGTCGTCGGCGAACGAGGGCGAGAACGTGACCGTTGTAAAGGCGTCAGTACCGAACGCGTGCCCGGTCAGCGTGGCTTCCCCTTCATGGAGACGCTGACCTTTGGTCGCCGTATCGTCGTATTCGATTCGGTCGTGGGCCGTCGTCGCTGCTTCCAGGATCGAGTCGACTTCCCGCTCGGTCACGAGGTTGAAGTCGTGGCCGGCGGTGGCGTGTGGCGGAAAGCCTAGTCCGTCGGCCTGGTTTGCGATCCGTTCCGGGAGGTTCCCGCCCCCGATGTCGCCCATCGGGCCGGGATGGATCATCGGGAGGACGAACCGTGCTTTCTCGGTCCCGTCTGGTCGACGAAAGGCCAGGACCGTCACCGGGACGAGCGCGTCTTCCCCGATTTCCTCGAAGAAGGATTCGAGTTCCTGAGATCCTTCCGCGATGTGGCCGATAAACCCCTGCAAGAAGTCCAGCGCGCTGACACCCAGGCTCCGCTGCCAAGGCTGATCGATCACTACGAGAAACAGCCACACTGCGAACCCATAGAAGGCACAGAGCAAGCCAAGCAGGACGAAGTCACTCGGGAGGACGACCAGTAGCTCCGGGGGCGCTTGTTCCGGCCGTGAGAGAAATGACCTGGCGAGTGGGCCACCGACTTCGAGATAGCGCATCGTCCCGCTGTAGACGAACAACAGGACGGCGGTAGCGACGGTCTGGATGCTGGCGGGAATCGTAGCCACCAGGAGTCGGTGACGTGAGACTGCCATGACGATCAACAGTCTAACGGCGAAGACAGCTGCCAGCGCGAACAGCAGCGCGTCGAAGACGAAAATCTGCCCTAGCGGAGTCAGGACAGTCGCGATGCTCGCGGCCGTCAAAATGGCAATCACAAGCAATTCACAGCCGAGCGCGAGCAGCGACGCCCGATTGGGCGTCAGTTGGCCACCGAACGCTCGATCGATGTACGGCGTCGAGACGCCGGCAGCCAGCGTCGGGAGCCCGATGTAGAACACCCCTTCCCAGGCGTTTTCGAGGAGGTATCGCGAGTCGAAGGCTGCGAGTCCGGCAATGGCAGCAAGTATCAGCGCAAAGCTGATGCTGGAGTACCACCGCGGCGCACGAAAGATATAGCGGGAGAGCTGGGCGAGATCACCCTGCGTTGCCGTCATTGCTACGAGTGGGATGCCCGATCCGGTTAAAAGTATCTACCCGTGTCCGCAAACAGTGTCTGTGTCACTCACACAGAGCCCGGAAATTCTCGAAGACTTCTTGTCCGCGTTCGGTGTGTGCAACTTCGGGGTGCCACTGGACGCCGTACAGATCGCGACCCTCGTCGCTCATCGCCTCGACGTCACAGACCTCAGAGGTCGCCGTTCGCTCAAAGCCCGAGGGCACATCCCTGACCTCGTCAGCGTGGCTGGCCCACACACGGGTTTCCGGCGCGAGTGACCCGACGAGTGGATCCGAGTCGTCACGGATCTCGACCGTGACGTCGGCGTAGCCACCGTACTCACCCGAGCCAACGCGGCCGTCGAGTTCACTCGCCATAATCTGCATGCCGAGACAGATCCCGAAGATCGGCACGTCCAGATCCAGATAGGCCGGACAGTTGCCGATGCGATCCATCGACGGGCCACCCGAGAGCACGAGGCCGTCGGCTTCGATCGCTTCGGGTGGCGTCGTATTGTCCACGAGATCGACTTCGATGCCCAGCTCGCGCAGGGCACGCTGTTCAAGATGCGTAAACTGGCCGTGATTGTCGATGACGTCGATGCGAGTCATGGAGAGCGATAGCGCCGTTCCGGATAAATATCCCCGGAAACCTCTCTGAGGGGGCTACCAAGAGACGGTCGGGACGGCGCTGCTGTGGCGGGTATCCATTTCGAAGCCCGTGGCCCCTATCGGTCTCTCCGGGTCGGCACTGCTCGCCTGAGACAGAGCGTCACGTTCGATCCGTCGTCGTCACGGTCCAGATCGAGACGACCGTTGTAGCTTTGGACGATCCAATTGACGAGCCATAGGCCCAGCCCCTGGCTGTGCTGTAAGGGCGTCTCGGTTCCGTTTTTGAGCGTATCGAAATCTGTGGCCGGGAGGTGATTGTCCGGATCGACGATTTTGATCGCCGTCCAGCCGGGATCGACGTGTTCGATCGTGACGAACAGATCGGCACCTGATTGGCCGTTGACGATGGCTGTTTCGAACACGTTCTCGATAGCCGTTTCGAGCATCCAGTCGCCCTCTACCCAGGCCCGATCCGGCACGTTCGTCTCGATAGTCACGTCCTCATACGTGTGTTCGACCGCGGCTACGCGGCGCGAGACGAACGCCGTTGCGTCGACCGGGTGCCGATGTCGGTCTTTCCCCGTTACCGCGAGTTCTATCTCCTGGGCCTTCTCGGAAAGTGCCATCACGTCGTCGATCTTCCGGCGGATCGCTTGCACCGACTCAGACGGAGAAGCCGATTCGTTGCCGTCGAGCTGGTCGAGGTGTCCCAGAATGACTGTCATATCGTTGCGGAGATTGTGTCGCAACGCTCGCGAGAGGACTTCCGTACTCTGGGTGAGCGTCGTCGTCGAACGGTCGTACTCACGGACGATTCCGAGGGCGGCTCCGCTGGCACCGCCGATGGCGATGGAACTTGCCAGGATCGCCGACTCGGGAGACTCGAATGGAACGAACCCATCCGCCTGCAGGACGACGAGGTTTGATAACGTCAGCACGCCGATTCCAAGCCCCGCGTGTGTGGCGACCCGCCAGGTTTGCTCACCATGCATGTGACACAGGTCGAGCCAGTACCCAGCAGTCGCGAGGACGAGCGCTGCCAGGAGCCCCATTCCGCCCACGATCATGATGGGCGGACTCGATATAGCTCCATCCAGCGTTGGGACGAACAGCGCGCTCAGCACGATTCCGGTCGCCATCACGTAATTGATGCCGAGCACCTGTTTCGTCACTACCATTCGTTCGCAACGATGTCATTTATTTCACGTTCACTTATGACTACGCGTCCGATTATCTCTATTGAAAATGGGGTGGGGACGGCGTGACTCCCGGTGGTGCTCACTCGGTTTCTCGTCGGTCGGCTGCCGTCTCGAAATCCAGTTGGGCTTGCTCGTGACTCCGCCGTCGCTCGCGGGCCGCGATCGCGTCGGGATCCGGATTCGCGGGATCGTCGATACTCGCCCAGGAGTTGTGGACCTTCGCGTGACACCACCGGCAGAGATAGATCGTAATCTCGTGATTCGGTCGCTGGCTGTCAGCTGTCGCTGGAGTTTGTCTGTCGCGGTTTTCCGTCGAATCTCCGGACGTTGTGCTCGCGTCGGCATAGGAGAGGTGGTGTTCTTCGAGCAGTGGGCGCTCGTCATCGTGGGCCGACCGGCGGGATTCGAGACCACAGCGCGCACATTCCCGTGCGTGGTCGCGCGATCGCATGTGCGGGCAGTCCTGCCAGCTCCAGGGACCGGCCAGGCCGTCTTCGAGCGGGTCGCCGACGACTGGACACTGGTATTCCTGGGCGCTCAACTCGTCGGCAAACGATGGGTCCTGGTGGCCATTTTCGACCGCAAACCGACAGCGACCGTCGTCAGTACAGTGGTCACAGCGGTCGACGTACGCGTAGGGGTCGTCGACGCCAACGGTCGTCCCCGCGTCGGTCTTTTCCATCCAGTACGCGATACGGATTGGCCCGATAAAAACGTCCGCGTGTGACGGTCTCGACGAGACAGTTTCAGATGAGGCCTGTATTGTAGATCTTCCACTCGCCGTCTTCAGTCCGAAGCTCAACGGTCTGTGTCGTCGATTGGGTTTGATCGGTCATCTGCTCTGCCACCGTGAGCGTCACCGCGACGGTGGCGCTCGTTTCCGTTTCGCTTTCCAGTTGAGCTTCATCGATGCTGATGTCGAGTGTTTCGAATCGCTGGATTGCGTACTCCGGAATGCCACTGATCGGGGCGTTCCGGTGGATGAGTTCGTTCGCTTTCTCGGCGTTGCCGGCGTCCAAGGCGTTGATGAACGACTTGGTGGTCCCGACCGGTCCACCTGCGCCGAGGAACTGATCGTACGCCAGCCACCCGCCACCGAGCAAGGCAACGAGGCCGCCCCCGTACTTGAGCAGATTCCGTCGCCGGACGCCACCACTCTGTCTCGGGCCTGGCCCGGTTCGGGGTTGTTGTGGGGGTGCGCGTCCCTGTCCCTGGGGTGGCTGCTGGGCGCGCTGTCCCTGCTGTTGTGGTGGCTGTTGTGCGGGTTGGCCTTGCGGTGGCTGGCCCTGGGCCGGTTGCCCTTGTGGTGGTTGTCCCTGCGGTGGTTGGCCTTGTCGTGGCTGACCTTGCGATGGCTGCCCCTGTTGGGGTTGTCCCTGTTGTTGGGGTGGCTGTTGTGCGGGTTGGCCTTGCGGTGGCTGGTCTCGTGGCGGTTGGCCCTGCCGTGGTTGTCCTTGTGGGGGTTGGCCCTGCTGTGGTTGTCCTTGTGGGGGTTGGCCCTGAGGTTGTCCCTGCTGTGGCTGGCCCTGGGGCGGCTGCTCCTGTGATGGCTGTCCCTGTTGTGGCTGGTCCGACGATTGTTGGTCCTGTCCGCCGGGTCCGGAGCGAAGGACGGCCCCACACGCGTGACAGGCCTCTTGGTGCTGGTCGACTTCGGCCCCGCATTCCTGGCAGTACGGCATTGATATGCCACGCTCACATCCCTCTCACTAAAATTTTCGCTCTTTGCCTCTCTTTGGTCGCTTCCAAACCATTATTTCCAGGCGCAGGGACGTTCCAGTATGCGCGTCGTCCACGACCCGACCGACGGGACCGAGCGTCGAACGCTCGCGACGGACGTCCACGTCGCCGATGGCGTCTGGGCGAAGTTTCGCGGACTCCGGGGGCGCTCCTCGATCTCGGAGAGCTTCGCTCTCGTGTTTCCCTTCGATGCCGTCGGCCGCCGAGATATCGACATGTTGTTCGTCCGCACGCCGATCGACGTCGTGTGGATCAGCGATGAGGAGGTCCAGCAGGTTTCGACGCTCCGATCCTGGATCGGCTTCGGGCTGGCAACGGCCGATTGCGTGATCGAGCTCCCTCCCGGCGGAGCCGATGGGGTAGAGGCGGGCGATCGCGTTGTCGTCGAGGGCGATACAGCCTGATCGTTTTTCGACACGGCTCTGCTGTTCACTCTACTCGTGCCGGGACCAGCATCTTCATGAATGTCGAGCACATTTCGTCAGGTACAATGTCGGAATACCCGACGACCGAGGATAGAGGAAGTCGCCCCACGGCGGCTGGGCGCGAAATTCTCCCCCAGTAGTGAGGACCGAATTTTGCCAGGATTGTTCGGCGAGCACCCCGCGACCGAGTCACTCGACTCGCTCTCTTCCGTGGGGCTGCTCGATACGACGCTCCGTGACGGTGAACAGGCTCCAGGGGTATCGCTGTCTCCTGATGAAAAAGCACGCATCGCCCGCCAACTCGACGCCGCCGGGATCGACGTAATCGAGGCCGGCAGCGCCGTGACAGGACCCGGCGAACGCGAGACGATCCGCCGCGTAACGTCGATGGATCTGGAAGCGACGATCACCAGCTTCGCCCGGAACGTCCGCGGGGACATCGATCTGGCCTTAGACACCGATGTCGACGGCGTCCATCTCGTCGTCCCGGCCAGCGACCGCCACATCGAGGGCAAACTCTCGACCTCTCGCGAGGACGTGATCGCCGACACCGCCGAGTTGGTCGAGTACGCTGTCGATCACGACCTCTGGGTCGAAGTGATCGGCGAGGACGGCTCCCGTGCCGACCTTGACTTCCTCGAGGAACTCATGGCTGCAGCCCTCGACGCTGGTGCTGATCGCGTTTGCTACGCCGACACCGTCGGCCACGCGACTCCCGACCGCACGCTGGACGCCGTCTCCCGGCTCGCCGATCTTGGGCCGACGAGCACACACACCCACGATGACCTCGGGCTGGCGGTCACCAACGCCCTGGTCTCGCTGGCCGCGGGTGCCGACCTCGTCCACGGGACGATCAACGGAATCGGCGAACGGGCCGGCAACGTCGCCTTAGAGGAGGTCGCCATCGCCTTGGATCATGGCTACGGCGTCGAGACGATGGACCTCACGCGCGTGTACGATCTCGCCCAACTCATCGCCAACAAGACGGGGATTCCACTGGCCCCCAACAAGGCCGTCGTCGGCGAGAACGCCTTCACCCACGAGTCGGGCATCCATACCGACGGCACGCTCAAGGACGAGTCGATGTACGAGCCCTACCCGCCCGAGAAAGTGGGGCGGGAGCGACGCCTTGCGCTGGGCAAACACGCCGGCCGGGCCGGTGTCGAGGCCGCACTCGCTGAGCACGGCATCGAAGTCGTCGATGCGGAACTCGATGCCGTCTTCGAGCGCGTCAAGGAACTCGGCGAGCGTGACAAACGCGTCACCGACGCCGACCTGCTCGCCATCGCCGAGGACGTCCAAGATCGCGACCGCGAGCGCCGTGTCAGGGTCGAGGATCTGACGACTGTCGCCGGGAGCGGGACGCCGACCGCAAGCGTCAAGGTCGTTATCGACGGCGTCGAGCGTACTGAGGCCGCGGTCGGTGACGGCCCCGTCGACGCGGCGATGAACGCCGTCGAGGACGCTCTCGGCCGTACCGTCGACTGGAACCTCGATTCCTACCATGTCGATGCCATCACTGGCCGGACGGACGCTCTCGTCACTGTCGAGGTCGAGATGTCACGGGGCGATCGCTCCGTGACGGTCGCCCGAAGTGACGCCGACATCACTCGAGCCTCCGTCGAGGCCATGGTCGACGCCATCGACCGGCTGGTCGAGACGGAGACCGAACCCCTCGTGGCTGACGACTAACCGACCACGACCTTTTTACTTTGGAGGGTTCGCGGCGCGAACCCTCCTCGCAAAAAGCTGTCTCGCTGAGCGACGCGAAGTGGTTCGAGAGAGCGAAGCTCTCTCGTCATGCCGAAAATCTCCGATTTTCGAGCACGAGGCTCGGAAGACGAACGAAGTGGGTCTTCCGGTGGAGCAAAAACACCCGAGCGCCTCCGGCGCTCGGCGAAACGCGGCGCTTCGCGCCGCGTATGCTTGATATATCTCGCGATAGGTTTCGTCCAATTAGTATCTCAACGCTCGAGATTCCTCCGCCTTCAGGCGGAGGAGAAAGTCAACACTGCACAGAGCATGGAATATGCGATCGCTCCGATGGCGCCTCCAACGGTAGCAATGGCAGAAGACATTCCCACAGGGCCGCGACGGAAGCTCGGATAGTAGCACGTTGCGGATTCCATATCGATCGGAGCGAGCCATGCGATCGTTCCACACAGTTGAACACTCTCCAATCAGGTCTGCGCTCCGACAAGTCAGGGAATCAATCGTCGTCCCTCGACTCGGGTGCTGGTCCGGTGATGCGGTCGGGTTCGACACTCCGGACTTCGAATCTGGCACCGTCGGACTCGCTTTCGACGGCCCGGATCGACCAGCCGTGAGCGTCGACGACATTTCGGACGATAGCGAGGCCGAACCCGGTACCGTTGTCACTGCTCGTATAGCCACTCTGAAATATCTCGTCGCGCTTCTCCTCCGGGATGCCCGGACCGTTGTCTTCGACGAAGAACCCGTCCGAAACTGTCCCAACGCGGACAGTGACGTCCGCACCGGCGTGGTCGATCGCGTTCCGATAGAGGTTCTCGAACAACTGCGTGAGTCGGTTTTGATCGGCGTCGATGGTGGCTGTTTCCCGAACGTCGAGTGTCGATCGGGCCGTCTCGACGGTCTCCCAGGCGTCGGTTGCGACCGTCCCGAGGTCAAGTGAATCCGTCTCGGCGACTGTCTGGCCGTGCTTCGCGAGCGTGAGTAGATCCCGAATGAGCGTCTCCATCCGATCGTGGGCGTTCTCGACGCGCGCGAAGTATTCTTCGTCTCCCTCGGTCCGTGCGAGTTCGAGGTTCCCCGCCGCGACGTTGAGCGGGTTTCGGAGGTCGTGACTGACCGCACTCGCGAACGCCTCGAGGTGATCGTTGGCGCGTTCGAGTTCCTGTTCTCGCTGGTGCCGATCGGTCACGTCACGAGTGTGAACGACGACCCCCTGGACGAATGGGTTCTCGGTGAGATCCTGTCCGACAGATTCGACGACCCGAACGGCACCATCCGCGTCTTCGACTCGATACTCGAATCGAACAGTATCGGTATCGACGCCAATGGTATCCAGAGCGTTTCCGACTCGGTCGCGGTCGTCCGAGTGAACGTACGTGCGTAGTGACTGTCCGAGGAGCGTCTCCGGATCGTACCCGAGGACACGGTCGATCGACGGGCTGACGTATTCGAGTGTGCCCTCGTTATCGACAACCGTGATGATGTCCGATGCGTTCTCGATGAGTGCCTGATAGCGTTTCTCGATGCGTCGATTGTCTGTGACGTCACGAATCGTCAAAACCCGTCCCAGGTAGCTGTCGTTCCGGAGGGGGGTGAGGCGGGCCGTATAGAAACGCTGTCCGTCGTCGGTCTCGACGACGATATCGTCGTGGGTGCAACTCTTCTGGTCGGTGGATGCAAACAGCTGTGACATCTCCGGAAGCGCCGTCGTCGCTTGCGTGCCGATCGCATCGTCACCAGTCAGTGTTCGTGCAGTTGCATTCAGATCGACGATTCGATCGTGTTCGTCGACCACGACGAATCCATCGCGCATATTTTCGATGACGGTCGCCCGCCCGACCGGAACGACGTCCAACAACTGAACGCGGAAAATGGCATACCCAAGTGCCAGTCCCCCGATGGCAAATCCCGTCGGCATGGTGAACAGTACGTCCCACGGCTGCCCGCTGCCGCCGAGGACGTTCGTCGCGAGCGGGGCGAGTGCGCCGATCGTCAGTGCAACTGACTGGCGGCGATAGAGCCGATCGGAGTCCAGCACCATCCACAACAACAGCCCCACGCTTCCCAGTACCAGCGCATAGGAGTACAGTAGATGGACGTAGTGATACGCGCCGAAGGTGTATTCGAGCGACACCACTCCGTCTCGGCTCGTCGCCACGGCCGTCTCGGCCCACATGAGGCCAGACCAGGGATTGCTCGCGGTCGCCAGCAGTGTCACGACTGGCTCGACGGCAAGCAACGTCATCGTCTCGCGGGTAAGCCAATTTTCGCGGCCTGTATACGACACTGCGAGCACGAACCATGCGCCGGGAACGAGTACGATAGCGATCTGTTCGAGATGGAGCCATAGTTCCATCCCATCGCCCGTCGGCGCGACGTCGCCTAATCCCGCGGCTAGCGCCCACCCTGCCGTCCCGACCATCAGTACGCCAAACGCCGCGACCGTCTTGCTCGGTCCTCGATGCCGACGGATGACAAACGCGTAGATAGCCAACAGGAGCGAGACGCTGGCGGCAGCAAACGCAACTGTGACGCGAAGTTCCTGCATGAACGGTACCTGTCCGGTTGTTCGTTGTTCCTCAGCAAGATCCTGGCCGACTGTTCGTCGCCAGCAGACCTGCCTCACACTCTGTGTTCACCGTCGTCTCTGCTTTCGCTATCGGTACGCCCAGAATACTACTGTGGTATTCTTTAGCGCTTGTCTCCGTGAGACGGGGACGACTGACTGAAAGGTTTCGATACAGATCACTGCGTTTAGATGCACGAGCGGAGTAGCCCGAGCGTGATGTCCTGGTGGATTCTGTTCGTGGCTGGACTGTTCGAGATTGCGTGGGCGATCGGGCTCGAATATTCCGACGGGCTCTCGAAGCCGTTGCCGACGCTGGGAACGGCCGTTGCCCTCGCAATCAGTATGCTCCTGCTGGCCCAGGCCGTCAAAGAACTCCCCGTCGGAACTGCCTACGCCGTCTGGACCGGGATCGGGGCCGTCGGGACAGCCTCGCTTGGAATTGTTCTTTTCGACGAGCCGGCCACGCTCGCGCGGATCTTCTTTATCGGGACGATTGTCGTCGGCATCGTCGGTCTGCACCTCGTCTCAGGCGGGTCTTGAACACTGCTGGCCGCTGTCTTCAGTCACTCGCGGGCCGCTCGCCGTCGAGAATCGCCGGTAGGTCTGTGAGCCCGTCGATTTCGTACTCGGGTGTGACCGAGAGGTCCTTGCCCGCGCGGTGGGGCCGACGGACGAACGCCGCGTCGATGCCGGCGGCGTGGGCCGCCTCGACATCGGTCTCGCTGTCGCCGACGTACAGCGCGTCTGTGATGTCGAGGTCCGCAAGCGCTTGCTCCACATAATAGGGGGCAGGTTTCTTGCGTCGCAGGCTCTCGACGGTCGGTTCCCGGCCGTAGATCGTTTCGAAGTGTCCGGCGAGGTCGAAGGTTTCCAGGCCGAACTCGACGGTCGCCTGCTGGTTGGAACTGACGACGCCCATCGGCCGGTCCAGTTCATTCAACACAGCGATGTCGTCATAGACGCCTTTCTCCCCGCGGCGGATGGCGTCCTGTTGCCGGCGGGCCATCAGGCTGTCGCGCTCGTGCCAGAAGTGGTCGGGATCGAGATCGTAGTGCGCACAGACGGCGTGTAGCTTCGGTACCGTCACCCCGATCTTGATGGCCTCGACGTGCTCCTCGGCTGGATCGGCGACGCCCACCCGTTCGAAGGTGTCGCGTGCGGCGCGCCGATGGAGGGCCATCTCCGTCAACTCTAGGAGTACGCCGTCGTTGTCGAAGACGACCGCCTCGTACATGGATACGTGTTCAGCGTCGAGGCGTGAGTGCGTTCCGGTCGCGGTCGATCCATCCGTCAAGTCCGCCGACAGGGTCAGGACTCCCCGGGCCGAACATCGGCCATGATCGAGGACGGCGCGATGGCTCCGGACTTCTCGCTGCCTGGGATCGTCGACGGTGACCCCGAGTACTACAACCTGATGGATCCCCTTCGGGACGGTTCGGCGGCACTGTTGCTGTGGTATCCGGTCGACTTTGTGCCGACGATCACGCCGGATCTGGTCGCGGCTGGCGAGTGGCTGGACAGGGACGACCTGGTGGTCTGGGGCATCTCCTCGGACAGTCTCTTCGCCCACGAGGAATACGCCCAGACTCGTAACATCGAAATCCCGCTCCTGTCGGACCTACACGTCTCGATCGCTGACGCCTACGGGATCGTCTCCGAGGATTTCCGCGGCCACGCCGGCGTTCCCGAGCGGGCGGTCTTCGTGGTCGATCCTGACTGGACGGTCCGGTACGCCTGGAGCAGCGACGACCCGCTCTCGGAACCCGCCCAATCGCCACTCGTCGGTGCGGCCGAGACGCTCTCAACGGTACTCGAGGAGCCGTTTGAAGCACCAACCGTTTCGTATCAGTGAGAGTGCGTTCCCAGGCCAGGATACTGAGAGCTATGTACCGAACATAGCAACCTACTCCTTGGAGGAAGTCCTGTCGCTACTCGATGACAGATGACGTAACCAGGCTGTCGTTCGTCTGCGTCCAGAACGCGGGCCGCAGTCAGATGTCGACGGCCTTCGCCGAACGGGAACGCGATCGTCGCGGCCTCGAAGACGAGGTGGAGATCGTCACCGGCGGGACCGATCCGGCCGAGGCGGTTCACGACGGGGTGATCGAGACGATGACGGAGATCGGAATCGACCTCTCGGATCGAGAGCCACGCGAGATTTCGACCGCGCAACTCAACGAGTGTGATCTCGTGGCGACGATGGGGTGTTCGACGCTCGAACTCGATGCCGACGTCGAGGTCCGGGACTGGGCGCTGACGGACCCTGACGGCCAGGACCCCGAGGGCGTCCGTGCGATCCGCGAGCAGGTCGAGGCGAATGTCCGCGAGTTGTTTGACGAGCTGTTCGGGACAGACGCGTAGGTCAGCCAGGGTGGCCCAGTGATGATCGGCAAGCCACCGCTGATTGGTGAGATCTGTTCGTTGCGTTCTGACCGGGAGCTGCCACAGGGAAACGCATATTACGGCCCGTCGTGATGGCCAGGCAATGTCGCTATTCCCGACCGACATGGAGAGCGAACGCCTCCGGTATGAGCGACTCCACCCCGACGATGTCGACCCGTTCGAACTCTACGAGCACGTTCGGGAGGGTGCCCCGGCGATCGACAAAATCACCGAATACGTCACCTGGGAGCCCTATTCGAACCCGAAGCAGGCCTTCGAGTGGGTCGAGACTTGTGGCACGGAGTTCGAGAACGGCGACACTGGGACGTACGTGGTCCGACCGAAGGACGGGGACCGGGCGGGTGAACTGGCTGGCCTCGCGAGTTTGGGGGCGGACTGGGATCGCAAGCGGGGGACGCTCGGCACGTGGTTCCGAAAGCCGTTCTGGGGGCAGGGCTACTCCGGGGAACGGGCCGGCCGGTTTCTCGAACTTGCGTTCGATCGACTCGACCTGGAGATCGTCAGGGTCACCCACGATCCTGACAATGACAACTCCCGCCATGCGATCGAGAAGTACGTCGATCGCTTTGGCGGACGGAAGGAAGGGACCGTTCGCAACGACATCGTGATCGATGGCGAACCGCGTGATTCTGTCTGCTATAGCATCTCTCGAAGCGAGTGGGAAGCAAACCGAGAGTGAGCGACGGTTCCGCTCGGCGCTCGCTCGTCACTCGAATTGCTCGATGACGTCGATGACATCCTCGCCGCAGGCGGTCGGCCGGTAGGTCACGTAATTGCCGTCACGATCGGCCGAGACGAGTCCCGCGTCTTTGAGCACCTTGAGGTGATAGGAGAGTTTCGAGTACTCGATATCGAAGATCTCGACCAGGTCACAGACGCACAGTTCCGATTCGTCGAGCAGCCCCATCACGAGGACGCGTCGCTCGTCGGCGAGCGCCTCGAAGATGTCCAGGGCCCCAGCGAGGTCGCTGTCCTCGACGATCGCTTCCAGATCAGCCATCGTCTCGGAGTCGACTCGGTAGTCGTTCGATTGTGTGGACATTCGTTTGTATCCGGTTACGAGACCGAGACACAAATCAGTATCTGCGTCCTCGACGGGACCGCGTACTCGTCAGGCAGGCCACTCCGTCCCGAGATCTGGGCCGGGTGACAGGGCACATCGACAATCACTCCAAAAACGCACTGCTTGCTATCGACGCCGTCTCAGAAGTCGAACTCGTCCGGCCCGTCAGACTCGTCAGGTTCGAGGTCGCGTGGGTCGAAACCCGCGGGTTCATCGATGTCCAGGTCTGACTCGTCGTCGGGCTCGAACGCCTCCGGTGGTCGTCCGGCCTGTTCGATCACCTCGTCGCTCACGATGATTGGACAGTCTTCACGGAGGGAGATGGCGATCCCATCGCTGGGGCGGGCGTCGAAGACCGCGCTCTTGCGAGCCCCCTCGACGTACTGTTCGGCGTCGATCTTCGCGTAGAAGGTGCCGTCGGAAAGATCGTCGATACGGACGCGATCGATCGCCGCGCCGAACTCGGAGATCATCTCGATGAGGAGATCGTGGGTCAGCGGGCGCTCGAATGGCTCATTTTCGATAGCAAGTTGCATCGACTGGGCCTGATCGCCGCTCACGAAGATGGGGACCAGTTGCTCGTGGGCTCGCAATAGTACCACTGGTGCCCCGGCCCCGTCCTCACCGACGCCAACGCCAACCCCCTCGATCGTCGCTTCGTGTTCCATGCCGTGAAGTTGGATGTGACCCCTGAAAAGTACTCCCCCGCCGCTCGGGTTCCGGGGCCGTCGTCCTTTTGCTCGCCCATCCCGTAGACAGTGTGTGAACGAGCGACCGACGGATCGAGAGTTCGACCGCCGACAGGCCCTGAAAGCGGTGACGCCGTTCCTGGCGCTGGGTCTCGCTGATCTCCTCCTGTTGCTCGGCTGGGGACTCGATCCACTCTGGGGATTCATGATCCTTCCGCCGATCCTCTTCATTTCAGTGCTGGCCTGGATCGGCTTTCGGACTGGATTTATCAGCGATCGTGCCGAGGGTGGTTCCCTCGAGGACCGCGGCTGACTTACGACGAGAAGAGGTCGTCGACCGCAGCACGCGCCGCCAGCGCGGCGTCGTCGACGACAGTTTCGGGATCCGCCTGCCCATCGGGTGCATCGAGATACACGTCGACTTCGAGTCGGCCGTCTTCGAAGCTGACGGTTATGTCGATGTCCGTGATATTCGAGCGGTCAAACCGCGAGAAGACGACGGCTTCGGCTGCTTCCACGGCTGTCTCGACTACCGTTTCGTCGTCCGGGTCGTCGTTACCGGTGGTCATGCCCCGCCGGCACCGGGACCGACATCGGGACCGCCGCCCATCGGACCGCCGCCGGCACCGCCGAGCATCTCTTGGAGCTCGCTTTGCAGTTCTTCGAACTGCTCTTGGACGCGTTCTTCCTGCTTATCGAGGGTTTCGACACGGACCTCGAGCGTGTCGACTTTCTCCGAGAGGTCTTCGTTTGCCGTCTCGTAGTCGGTCTCGACGAGGAGTTCGCCGACCTCGCGGTACATCCCCGTCTCGGGGTCGATGTCTTCGAGTGTGTCGAAGGCGTTCTGGGCCTCGGTCAGCTGGGTCTCGGCCTGCCCTTTCTGCTGGGCGACTTCCTGGGCCGTCTCCTGGAGGTCCTGCAGTTCTTCGAGCTTCTCTTGTGCTTCAGGTGGTAGATTACCCTGCATACCAATCAAGTTGGGACGCGTACTGAAAAACCCACCTTTCGAGACTCGTCACAGATTGCACGATAATCGACCGTGTCACGTCCTGCTAGCTGCGATTCCACCGATTCCACCCGCGACAATCGGATACACGAGGCCAACGAGGATGGCTCCCGGCACGAGACTCGGCCCGACGGCTGCACTCACCTCGGTACCCAACTGGCTAATCGAGAGCTCCCACTCGGTCAGAAACACACCTACGACGGCGAGCAACCCGTACCCGAGGACGACCGATGCGCCCGCTTGAAATCCGCTCGTGGCGGTCTGGGCTGGAACGGTGCTGGCGACGAGAAATCCCGCGATCAACAGCGCTACGACAGGGACGACGAGGAACCATGGTTCCCATATCAGTCCGTTGGTGACTGGGAGGGACTGACTCATCGATCGCCCTGCCGTCGAGATGTCCATCGTGATCTCGACGTTGTGGGCTGCATAGAAGATCCACCCACCCACCTGCCAGGCCCCGGGAAGACTCACGTCCCCACTTAGCTGTCCTACTTGGCCCAGAGACTGGGCGAGATCGTTCTGTATAACTCCCGATTTTGCGAAGAAGATCACGAGAATCCCAACGAGATACGCGACTGCCCCGCCGATGATACCGCCGACGATCGGCACGCCACTGTTCGACTGTGAGGGCTGACTGAATTGGACCATGCCACTGGTAACGACTATTTCTCGCATAAACGTACCGAACCCGGCACTGCGCCACACTTCGGCCCGTGGGCCGATCTGTAGGGTCCCGCCCGGAACCTGACAGCTCAGATCCCTGCTGCTCCCTCGGCGACCTCGACCAGTCCGGTCCAGGTCGTGAGTCCAGCCCGTAAGGCGACCAGATCAGCCGCTCGAATCGTGACGGTCACCGTCGCGCCCTCTCGTTGGACCATGGCGTGCGTGCGGCCGCCGTCGATCTCGTCGACTTCGAGGGCGATACTCCGCTCGACGAGGCGGGCGCTGTCGTGGTCGTCGTATGTGGCGGTGAGAACTGCCTCGTGATCCATACGAGCGTCCGTCGCTACTCGACGGTGACTTCCTTGACGTCTCGGGACCGTTCTTTCAGCAAGACCCGGTGCCCGCAGTAGGGACAGCGAACGCCACCGTACTCGTCGAGTTCGACGTCACGCTTGCAACGCGAGCACTTGTAGGCCATGTTATTCCTCCTCGGTCGCCGTCTCGGCGAGTGCCGCCCGGATCGACCGTTCGGCCGCTCGACCGCCCGGCGTCTGCGGGCTGTAGGCTCCGCCCGTGAACGTGTAGCCACAGTAGCTGCACTCCCAAATGCCAGTGCCCTGGCGGGAGACGCGGTCTTCGCCACACTCTGGGCACTTGTGTTCGTCGCGCATGTCCTCTTCGATCTGTGCGACGCGACGCCGGGCGACTCGCCCGTAGCGTGCGCCGAACCGGCCGGCGCTGCCGGTCTCTCCTCGTTCGGCCATAGTACCAGCAGTTCGGGCGAGCGCGCTCATAAACCTGTTGAGTCGCGGGCACTGGCGGCACGGCGGCCCAATCACTCTGCCAGATCGGCCTCGTTGAGTGCCTCGTTGAGGTCTGCCCGGACGTGTTCACCGAGTTCGCGGTCGCCTGCGGTCGTCACCACGCGGTTCTCCTGGACGCTAGAGCCGTCCCGGATCAACAACCGGACGTTGCCACCCTCGTCAGCGCGGGTCGCTTTCGCCCGGACGCCCCCACGGGCGCTCGAACCGCCGGCGTCGATCGGTCCCGGAATAATCTTTTTGACGTGTGGATGCCCCGCAACGGTCTCGATCGCCCGTTTGCCGTCACGGTTGCCGATCAGCGTCGAATGCGTGCCGCCGATTTTCTCGGCTGCGCTGGCCTCGACGACATCCAGGGCGGGTTCGCCCTGTCGTTCGATGACGCGCTCGACGGGATCGTCGCCTTTGACGCGAAAACACTCATAATGGAACTGCGACCGGACGGCGTCGATGACCGTCCGATCGCCGGTGACGTAGACTTCCTCCGGGCGCTTGCGGTGGACCTCGTCGGCGACCTGGCCGGCGAAGTTGCGCAACTCGACGCCGCTCAACTCGCCGTCTTCCGGCGTCGTCGTGACGACACGCGCCCCCAGGATCTCCTCGCCGCTGAGGGTCGTCACGCGCGCTCGGTCCCGGTCGAGATCGAGGACGACCACGTCGGCGTTGGCTGTTCGACAGACCAGGCAGTAATCGCCCGGCCGATCGAGATCAGCGGCACACTCTCGGCACTGCATTACTGTACTGTGGGGGCTCGTGCCGAATAAGCGGGGCGATCTATGGGCCCGAACTGCTCAGCGGTAGGCCGCGAACTCTTCCCCAAAGATGAGGAAGTAGCCGGTCCCGACCGTGCCGATGACGGCGGCTAGCGTGAACGCGATCTCGGGGCTGAGGAACTCCCAGAGGTACCCACCGATCGCGGCACTGGGAATGACAACCGCGTTCCGCAGCAGGTAGTACGTCCCAGTCACCCGGCCGCCGGCGTCTTGCTCCGCGGGGCCGACGATCATCGCCTTGTGGGAGGGGAGGCCGACAAAGCGCAAGCCTGAGAACGCAAAGGCGGCGAGCATCGCGGTCGCGGTCGGGGGTGCATAGATCAACACGATCGGGAAGATCGCATAGACCGCAAAGCCGACGGCGATGACCGGTTTGAGCCCCACGTATTCGGCAACCTTCGCTGCGGGAGCCATCACCAGTAGGGCGACCAACATTTCTACGCCGAGTAATACGCCGAAAAAGGCCGCCGGCGAGAGCGTGAGGTCGTAGGCGAACCCACCGAGCGCCAGGGACAGGTCCAGGCCGACCTCGTGGAAACGGGTGACGACGAGCACGAAGAACACGTAGACCATGCCGTTGGCGAACCGGACCAGCGTGTCGCCGACGAGTAGCGGCCGGAGCGGACCGGGCATCGTCCGGAGATCCGCCAGTATTTGACCGAGTCCGGAGAAGGAGCCGCCGATAGTGTCCTCGCTTGCGTCGTACAGCCAGTGCTGGACGAGCGTGCCGAGTGCGCCGAAGACGACAGCGACCGCGAGGACGTACTGGAAACTCACCGTGAACGACGGGTGGAGGCCGATCAGGACAGTCGCGAGCACCGGGCCGACCAGAAATGCCACCCGTCGGAACGTCTCGGTCGCTGCGAAGCCGGCTGCCAGCCGCGAAGGCTCGGTCGCCTGCTTGACCACGGCGAAGGTCGCTCCGAGGCCGAAGGATTTCCAGGCCTGGGCCAGGATCAGGCCGACGAAGATCCACACCCACGGTTCGACGGTCAGGCCGGCGGCCGTGAACGCGTCGAGCTGTCCGGCGACCAGCCAGACAGCAAAGCCGAGCGTCGAGAGCAAGCCAAACAGCGTCAGGGCGTATCGCGAGCCGATTCGGTCCGAGATCGCGCCGCCAGGGTACGGGAACACCGCCGAGATGATGTTCCCGAACGTACCAAAGAGGCCGACGATGAATCCCGACGCGCCGAGTGCGCGCATGTACTCGGGGAGGAAGCGACTGGTCATCTGGAATCCGAGACTGAAGGTGAACATCGCCAGGGACAACACGAGGACGTCCCGCCGGAGTGCGAAGAACGATCGGAAGGCATCGATGGGTCCGGCTGCTTCAGCCTGCTCGTCGGGCATGTGTCGACCTTCAGCGCTAATCGTCAAAATACTTCTCTTGGGACCAGTCGTGGTCGAGCAATTTTGATTCAGCAATCGAGACGGTCGTCCGAGCCGAAGATTCATTCGCTCGCCGAAAGATCACTCCTGCATGGTGCATCCCTCGCGAGCGGTCTCGGTTGCGTATCTCAGTGTTGGCTTCCACATGACGGCGTGGGGGATCGTCACTGTCGGCGAATCGACTCTCCGCGGCGGGATGGTCCTCGTCGGCGGAGTCGTCTTGCTTGTGAGCGGTCTCTACGGGCTGGTGAACGACGAGTCCACTCCGATCGTCACCGAATACGGACTACACGCGTAGGCACTACTGGCCGGCGTGGCGGTATTTGCTCTGGGTATCGTGCTGCAATTGCTCGTAGTCTGAACGGAAATGAATCGACGATGGATCACGGCGTAGCCGCACCGACGTTTCCGTTCGATCCTGCAAAGGGGATGTCGATTTCGAGTTCGTCGTAGGCCAGTGTCGGCGTCTTCGCCTTTCCCGCTCCGCCGCTATCGATCTCGATAATGCCGATATCGTCGAGTTCAGACCGGTTTTGATGGCCCTGTTTGTCGTCCCGTTGCACCATCTCGGCGGTCGCCCGGATACTCTCGGGTCCGTGCTCGGTGATCGTCTCACGCAGTTTCAGGTTCCTTGGACTGCGTAGCCGGCTGGGTTCTGCGTAGGACCTGCTGTTCAGGATTGGTTGGCTGTTGTCAAGATTGACATCCTTCTCAGTATCTGCATCAGCCCGGTTGATCTCAACGTCGATGACCGCAGTCATCACGCCAAACAGGTCGGCCACGGTAGAAAATGGTGCCCTATTCGTTTCGACGGAGCCCTCACTCACGTCACTCGTTACTCTATGCCCTTCGAGAAATATGCGTTCCAGGACTCGTGTTCGACCGCGAGCCCCTCCGGCTCTCCGGACACCGACAGTGTGATCGAATCGCCCGCTTCGACCACGTCGTATTCCTCGGCCCAGACACTCGGATTGGTCTCAATCTGGCTACCATAGGTCGAGACAGCTACCTCCGCCGGATCGAGTTTCGCATCTGTCTCGGAGGTGAGCGTCAGCGACTCCTCTTCGGAGTCATATTCGACCGTGAACTCGAACGATGGGTGGACAGTCTCCGAGAAAATGTCGACCTCAGTCGATCCATTTTCCCAGACGACTTCGACAGTCGATCCAGTATCGACATCCAGATCGATACTGTCTCCTTTGGTGATGGTATCCGAGAAGCCGTCGATTGACTCGCCATCTACCGTCACCCCGAACGCCTCAGCTGACCACTCGCCCTCACCCGCAAACCTCAGCGACGTCCCATCCATCTCGAACTCGACCATTTGACGCAGACTGATCCCGTCGATCCGTACGGGTTCTTCGGGAACAGTCCATTCCACCCTGAGGAAGCTCATGCGATCGAACGCGATGTCGACGCTGTCGCCGTCCTCCAGCGTCTCGTACTCCTCGGTGAACTTCGTCTTTGAGTCCGACCCGTATGCCTCTATCTTGAACGCGTCCGGGTCTCCCTCATATCCTTGTTCGCTCCGGTAGACGAGCTCGAATCCGTCGGGAGCGTGGTTCAACTCGAAGGACACCGGCGGTGTAATATACGCGTTGAAGGCCGTTGCCGGACCGCCAGCTCCAGTCCACTCGACGACGACTTCATCGCCAACCTCGCCGTCGATCGGGAATTCGTCACCTGACTCGAGTGTGTCGTATTCGTCCTCCAACCCGTCCGAGAGTTCGGTGCCAGCGACGGTCACCCGGTAGTTCGCGGGATCGCGAGCTCTCCGGCCACCATACACGAGCGTTGGCTCTTCTTGTTGGTCCAGTGTGAAGTGTCCGGGTACCTGTGCACGGAAATGATACACCGAACTCGACAACGACTGCGTGGTGGTGCCACGCTCGACCGAATGCGTTGCCGAGAGCGATACACGGTCGTGGAGTGTGACACCGTCAATTTCGAACTTGTCGCCCGGAGAAAGCGTGTCATGATACGCCGCGAGGGATCCGGTGTCTGCCTCCTGTTCTCGATAGGTATACTCTTGAGTCGATGACGAACGGTGCTCGATCTCGATACGGTCAGTGGCTGTAATCGGTTTGGGACCGGTATACGTCAGCGTCAGCGTCCCTGACTCACGAGCGTAGTCCTCCTCGAACCTCACTCTGTCGGTGACCAGCTCCTGACTGACGACTGTTTGGTATTCGGGGTTCTCAGGGTCGGTCCACTCGAGGACGATCGACGAGAGGAGGTCAGCCTCGACAGTGATGGCCTCTTTCGGGCCGAATTCCTCGCCGTTCCAGACGTCGGTTACTTCTTGGCCGTCGATATACAGCGCCAGCCCATCTGTCGAGACTGGCTCGTCCTGTGAGTGGAGGAGTTTGGCTGTTCCTGTTTCCGCATCATACTGAACCCGTAACCAGAGGTCAGGTGATCGTTCCCGGAGCTCACTCGATGGGGATGCTATTTCGATCGAACCGATGGCGACGCGACCGTCCTGTTTGACAGTTCCGACGCTGCCGTCACCTGATCCCGGGTCCTTGAGAAGCGTCTCGAAGTCGTCTGCGTCATATGCTGATTCGTCCGTGTACACCCCGACGATAGCGTATTGGACTGCTGTGGGATCGATCCGATCCACACCGAGAGCCACACTTTCGAGCACTTCTGTGTCGATGTCAGGGAGTCCTGAGACCGTACTCGGCGGGAAGGAGGGGAACACCTGTACGGTGGACGAGTCGGCTACCTGTGCCAGCGCCAGGCGTGTCTCCTCGGAGAACTCCAAGTCGTCATCGATTGCGTCTTTCGCCACTGAGACACCGTCAGTCCAGGCTCCGCCTTGTGAGGCCATGCCGAGAATGAAGAGCCCGTCGTCGCGATGGACCGCACTGTCCGGAATTTCTTCAGGAGCGTTCGGATCATTGGCGTCGAACGAGCCGACGAGTGTCATGATCCGGTTTCGGTCTTCACCATAGATCGCGGTCGCGATTCGATCCACGGAGTCTTCATCGAGACCGAACTCGTCTGCGCGCTGGTTCCACATTGTCACGGAGGTACTCTCCTGTTCGGGCGACGGCGTGGCAATCGATATTCGCGAAGCCTGCGTGCTGTCCACGGATTCCGGAACAGGATCGAGAACCGCCTTGAGGGTGTCTGGGAGCGATGTATCATCCGAGTCGGGCGTCGGCGTCGCCGTTTCGGAGGGGGACGATTCGGACGCAGTTGTCGGTTCGCCTGCGACGGCGCTACTGAGACAACTGGGTAGGGCGGCCATGGTGACACCGGCAAGAAGTTGCCGGCGGGTAGTGCGCACCATGTTAGTGACGTTATGTCGTTCAGTCATTAAGATTTTCGAATATATTTCATGTCGGGGTAACTGTTAGCAAAGCAATCTCGACAGGTATCACCAGGTCACCGCTCGGGTCGCGGCGCGGCCTCGTAGCGTCCGATCTCGTCGGTCTTCCCTACCTGATCGTAGATCTCCCGCAACGTGTCTTCGGCCTGAAGCAGTTTGTGCTCCCGTGAACTCTCCTATTCACTCGCCGCTGACGCGGCTCGTTCCTTGAGGGGAGGGCTTCCTGCTTCCACGACGCGCTATGCAAGAACGTAGTGGTTCTCGTCGGGAGCGCAGTCTCCACAGGCGTTGACGAGAGCTTCGATCTCGTTAACGCTACTCGGGCTTCGCCCTGCGTTGTCGTCCGAAAATCGGGGATTTTCGTGATTACGAGAGAGCTTCGCCCTCTCGAACGACTCCTTGAGGACTGGGGCTTAGCGCCTGCATTCAGGCAAAAGCCTCCCGGAGTGGCTGGACGATCTACAGATCCGCCGGATCGGCCTTCGTGATCTCCCGGAGGACAACCGTCGCGTACGAGCCCTTCGGCAGCGCAAACGAGAGCGTCAGCGGATCGCGCTCGACGGACAGATCCGTCCGCAGGAGAATCGCCCGGCGTGTTCCTTCCGAACGAAACTCCCCGGGCAGATCGAAGTCCGCCGGCCCGATTCCCAACTCCTCGAAGACTGCGCGTTCGATCTCACCAGGTTCGCCCTCGGCAAGCTCACTTTCGGTCCCGAGCAGCGGCGCGGTCACGAACGCCCGCCCGCGCTCGCAGTGCCGACGAACCGTTCCGACGTTGTCTTCGGTGACGCGCTGGGTCCGACCGGTATCCGGCAGTTCCAGTCCGTCGGGGCCGTCGTTGTCGGCAAAACACACCGCGTCGCCGGGGACCGGTTCGTCGAAGGGGAGCCCGCGCTCGAGTCGGGCCGAGAGGATGCGGTTGAACGCGTACGATTGGGCGGCGTTGACGAACAACTGTTGGAGATTGGTCGGGACTGCCTCCAGGGCGTCCCGGAAGTCTTCTGGATTGCTGGCCCCGTTCTCGGCGAGGCGATGGCACATGGATCGCTCGTAGCCCAGGCGATTGGGCAGGCGATCGAGCGCACCCTGCCAGTCCCTGGTTTCCGCAACATACGCTCGCGCCTCGCGCGTGTCCTCGCGCTCACGGTCGTGTGGGTTGCCGACGTAGGCGAGGACGGCGTCCTTCCAGTCGCTCCGGGCGATCGCGAGTCCGACCTCGTGGGTGACCGGGCGCTCGCTGCCGAATCGCTGCTGGCCGAAAAAGTTGGGCACGCCGACGGTCGTCGCACTTCCCTCGTCGCGGTCACGGTCACTGCCGGCGAACGCGGCGAGTTCGTCGAGCACGGCATCGATGTTTTCGGGTCGATCGGGCTCGCTGATCTCGATCTCGAAGGCATTGCCCGCCAGATCGCCGAAGAGGATCGGCCGGCCACTTCGGCCGAGAACCTCGATTTCGACGTTCGAGAGGTCGATCGCATCGAGGTCGCCAGGGTCGATCTTCGTGACGGAGAACAACTGGGTCGTCCGGGCGTGTTTGTCCTTCGTCCCAGCCCAGGAGACGCGCTCGCGGCTGATCCCCAGGGAATCCGAGAGCACGCTCGCGAAGTCGTTGGTGTCCCAGCCGGCGAGTGTCGCCCGGAAGACGACGTGTGGGTACGCGCCGGGCTCGGCGTCGATCGACTCGACGTCGAAGGCCTCGATCTCGCGGACGCCGAAGGCCGCAGGTTCCCGGCGGAGGTGCCCACCGACGCCGTCGCTATCGCTGACGTAGTAGTCCATCCCGACTGCGTCTTCGACTGGGTGTGCCTGGCGCATTAGCTACCCGAAGGGTAGGAATGAGTCGGTAAGAACGTGCTGAAACGGTGTGCTCAGCGTGTCTTTACAGCGCCTCAGCGAGGTCGTCGAACTCCTCGAACTCGACACCCTCGTCGGTATCTCGCCGATCATGAGACCATTGCCCGAGCTGGCATCGTGCTCGCTTAGGGCACTCTTTGAGCGAGTGAGACGAGTGGGAGTATCTCGATCAGTGGTCACGAACAAGGTGAACGCTGTCGACTTCTCAAGAGAGGGGCTCTCGCGGTATCGTTCGGACGTCTACACACGGTCAAGTGTCTCGACTGTCTGCCGAGAGACAGCGGGCGCTGCCCGTGCGATAGCAGTCGCGATACGGTAATCGGGGGCGTGAATCTCGAGATACGAAACGTCGATCGGTCCCTCATGTCGGGCGAGTCGCCGGTCAGTGGCGACAACTCGCCAGACAGCATTCTTGAGGGCCGTTCGCGTCAGTTCCGGTACTGAACTCTCCGCAAGTGCGGCCTCAATCGCATCGATGGCGGTCGACCGGAGCTTCCGGACCGCCTCGGCACTCTCCAGTCGGGGCGGCTTGCCGTCATCGATGCGCCCCTCTAAGCGGTCTAGTGCTTGGAACTCTGTGAGTCGTCTGTTCGCGTTGACCACGGCACTGGCTGGTCCGTTTGCGTCTCCGATTTGGGCGATCCCATCGTCGACATCCCCGCGAAGGTCGTCAATCGCCCGCTCAAGGATGCCCCACTCTTCGGCAGTCAGCCCCGGTGGCAATTCCGCTCTTCGCGACCGGACCGCTGTGAGTAGCGTTTCGGCCGCTTCAGTGAGTGCCTCCTCGAGAGTACCGGCGTCCGCGGGCAGGGACGCAGTGAACTGCTTGCTGAGGTGGCGTGCGTCAGCAAGATGTACCCGTGCTGATTCAGCTGTTTCACCCCACTCGGCAACGTGCAGGAGATCTTGTTTCTCTCCGGGGACCTGACTATCGATCACTTGCTCCAGCATGTCTTCGATGCGTTCGTGAACGAGGGCTGCTCGGACGGGATCGCTGCCGAGGTACTCGTATCCATCGCGAAGCGACCGCGCTTCCGAGACCACTTGCCTGTACTCTCGTTGGAAGGGTTCGGCGGTGAGATCTCGGTCGGCGACACCCCAGCCAGCAGCGGCGTACCGCGCCGCAACACGGGCCTGTTGAAGTGATGTGAGCGCTGCGAGTCCTGTTGGGGCGTTGCCTGCGTCGTCGAGGCCAGTAGCGGCATTGCTCGCAGCGTCAGAAAGGTGTTCGCGGAGATAGCCATTGGGAATATCGTCCGGCCCCAGTGGCCTGGGGAGTTGCCCAAGGAGCGTCCTTACCCTGGATCGGGCACCATTACGGTGGTCGGGAGCGATGTCGACGGGCACCGATTCGGACACAACTGGTTTCGGATCCTCGTCGGGATCGGCTAGCAGATCATCGGCGTGTATTGTCTGTTGTCCTCCATCGCCTAGCCCCCCGAGGCGAGTACAGCCGGCAAAGAGGCTCGTTCCGACGACGGCCAGCAACCCACGGCGAGTTATTCGGCCCCACTCTGTCGTGGACGAACTATTTTCTCGCATCACTGTCCATCCCCGGAGTGGGTTGGTGTCGTTTCTGTCCGGGTCTTCCGTTCGTTGGCGGACGTAGAATGAGCAGGGGCTTCCCCGTGGTGACGATCACAGACGCCGGTTTCGATCGAACGTGAGTATTTGTGCACGTCGTCGGCGTCGATTGCATCGGGGATTCGAATGAGCCGCGCTTCGATGACCTGTTCGTCGACTTCACAGCGCGCTGTATATGGTCGGCTACGACGGCTGTAATCCGTCGATATGCTGGTTGCTGTCCAACCGACGAGACAAAGCGTGAGGCGGATACATTCCTCGACCGGTATCAGATCGACGTAGACCGTCTCAGTTGCAAAGTCTGTCGCTGAGAAAACGATTCGACCTGTCCACTATCGACGCGATCACTAACGGTGACACGGTCAGCGCGGGCCGAATCGTCGACGATGAAATCCCGCCAGTTGTCAGGGTCGATTGCTGTCGGACGGCCGTCGGATTCGCCGTCTGACCCGTCGAGCCAAATCGGCGGGCGATCGGTATCAACACGGAGTAAGAGCGACTCCGGGACCGTTACCGTTTGGGGCGTCGGGCTGCTGTCGTCATGGTCGGGGAATGGCATCTCCGTCGATTCAGCGGAATCATCATCCATTCCGGCACATCCAGCAAGTGCAGCAGTAACTCCTACGGCACCGTGAAGGAAGGTCCGACGTGTCAGAGGAACCATTATTCTGTGATGTGTCGGACGGACTGAGTGAAAAGAGTACTCATCTGTCACACTTACCGCGGTCACTCCGCAGGGCATCGGCTACTTAGCTGAATCGAGGCGCTAAGTCCCTCCCTCTGTGAGCGCATCAGCGCGAGCAGGGTGGGTAGTTCACATCGACTGGATCCGCATTTTCACATCCTCGTCTGGGCGGTGAGAACTTCCGTTCTCACCAGTCTCGGGAAACTGTCTGCAAAATACGTCTGGAGATGACGACAGTCCCGTCTGAGGGAACGTGATTCGGAGAGTTACAGCGCCTCAGCGAGGTCGTCGAACTCCTCGATCTCGACGCCCTCGTCGGTGATCTCGGCGATCACGAGCCCGTTGCCAGAGCCGGTGTCACGTTCGCTTGCGGCCTGGACGGCCCGCGTCGCGAGTTCCCGTGCCTCCTCGGTCGAAAGCTCGGGATTGTATTCGCCTTCGAGGGTCCCGTAGGCAAGTTGCATCCCGCTGCCGGTGACAGCGTAGTCGTCCTCCATGACGCCGCCGGCCGGATCGATCGTGTAGACGTGGCTCCCCTCCTCGTCGACCCCGCCCAGGATCGGGTGGATCGCGAAGAAGGGGCCGCCACGGGCGAAGTTGCCCGCAAGCGTCGCCAGGGCGTTGATGCTCATCGGTTCGTCACGGCGCGTCTCGTAGAGACTGGCCTCCGAGCGTAGCGTGCGGATGAACGACTGGGCACCACCGACCGAACCGACCAGCGTCATGGCCGCAGTCGGGTGGATCTGATCGACCTTGACGACGTTCTTGTTCGAGACGAACCGGCCACCCAGGCTGGCTCGCCGATCGGTTGCGATGACGACTCCCTCCTCGGTCGCGAGGCCGACCGTCGTCGTGCCGGTCTTCGTCACGTTTTCCTTGTCACCGTTCTCGGTCGCGATCGAGCCGAGTTCCGGGCTGTACGGGTCGATCGCGTCGTCGCCAGTCGGGTCGAGATTCATATCGGGATTCATTCGTCATCACCGCCTAGGAGGTCGCGTTCGTCGAGATGCTCTTCGATTACGTCCTGGCCGACCGTGAGGACGCCGTCCTCGTCGACCGTCTGGAGGTCGACGCCGTCCGGGTCGAGTCCGTCGTCATCTGGTTCGGCCAGCCCTTCGAGCGCGAGGCCGACGCCCTGCTCGAGGGTCAGACCCTCCTCGTAGTTGTCTTCGAAGTACTCCTGGATGTCCTCACGGCCGCCGCCGACCGCCAGGGCCGACCACTCGTATGGGGTCCCGGAGGGATCGGTCTCGAACAGGCGTGGCTCACCGTTCTCCATCCCACCGACGATCAGTGACACACCGAACGGTCGCGCGCCACCAGTTTGGGTGTAATCCTGGATCGTATCCGTGATGGCCTTCGTCAGCGGTTCGACGCCCATCGGCTCGTCGTACCGGAGCCGGTTGACCTGTGCACGCCGACGGGCGAAGTCGATAAGTTTGCGTGCGTCGGCCACGTGACCGGCCGAGGCAATGGCGATGTGGTCGTCGATCTTGTGCGTCTTTTCGATGCTATCGCGCTCGATCAGGTCCGATCGAGCCTGGCGGTCGGCCGCGAGGACGACGCCGTCTTCGGTCCGGACGCCGACGCTCGCGCTGCCGCGTTTGACGGCCTCGCGTGCGTACTCTACCTGGTAGAGCCGGCCGTCCGGCGAGAAAATCGTTATCCCGCGATCGTAGGCCTGTTGTTGCTGGTTTCCTTGCATAGGTCGAGTGTTCACTCCGAGTTAGGGCACGCGATACATAAAGGCTTCAGTAAGAGGTAAATAGGAGGATTGAAAGCGGTCGAGTTGTCGCCGGTCGATATGTCGAACTGTCGCCAGTCAGTACAACGAGAGGTCGCCGGTGACGCGATCGACAATATCTTCGCGTGCGGGACCCACGGCCAGCGCGGAGACGGTCCCTGGTTCGAGTTCGGTGTGGCCGGCGTCCCTGACAATCGCGTGAGCGATCCCCTCGCATTCGGCGACATCTGCGAGTTCGAACAGCTGTGACTCGCCGTCGGCCTGGAGGACGATCTTCTTCTGGCCCTCGCCTTTCCACTCGCTTTTCGTCCGGCGGTCGGCATCCTCGTACGCCATCAGCGAGGCATGGGCGACTTGGGCGGCGAGCTTTCCCTCGCCCATGTTCAGGTCAGCGCGGGCGACAATCGCCTGTTTCATATCGACGCTTCGACGCCTGCCCCTAAATCGACATCGTTATTTGGTGATTGTAAGCAATCACTGTCATGTCCCCGCGTACACCGCTCCTCGATCCAGCTGCGTACTTTAGCCGTCGCGACCGGCCGTCACTCCGTTCGGCAGCCGGTATCGTGACGGTCAGTGCTGTCCTCTCGATCGCGCTTGTCTGGTGGTTCGTCGATCGCGTTATCAGCCGGATCGACGTCGCTGGCGCCGTGCGCCAGGAAGCCATGTCCGAACTGGGTGGCCAGTTCCTGCTGACGTTTCTCGGCGTGTATTTCGGCTGGCTGTTGCTCGCTGTCGTGATTCACTTTTTCATGTGGTTTGCCGG
Source organism: Halorhabdus salina (assembly GCF_013839425.1). Classification (GTDB taxonomy): domain Archaea; phylum Halobacteriota; class Halobacteria; order Halobacteriales; family Haloarculaceae; genus Halorhabdus; species Halorhabdus salina. The sequence goes on from NZ_JACDNP010000003.1 coordinate 135,818, forward strand.
CGCAGATCGTTGGTTCGGAGCCACGCTAGCGGTCGTCGGCGAAGCAATGCTGGTCTCCGTTGCGCTGTTGCCACTGTCAGCAATTGGGTTTTACGTGGTGCTTGGGCAGGTCCCGGCCGAACCTGACGCTGCGATCGACTTCGTCGAGCAGTTCAATAGGGGGTCGACCGGCCTCCTGGTTGTCGAATTCCTCAGAGTACTCTGGGAAGCGGCCGTCCAAGCCATCGGGCTCGCTATCGTCCACGATATTTCGCTGTCGAAAACGGCGATCGTGACGTTCGGGATCGGGTTCCTCCTCTTCCTCGTGTAGGCCCGGTATCCGGCTTGCGAGTCGCTGATCGGGAACCTTTAGACCGACCGGGTCCGGAATACCGATATGATCCTCTCCGATCGGGACATCCTGGCGCGTCTGGAGGCGGGCGACCTCCGTATCGAGCCACTGGACGATCTTGATTTACAGGTCCAGCCCGCGAGCGTTGATCTTCGGCTGGGTCGTGAGTTCCTGGAGTTCCAGCACGCAAACATTCCGTGTATCCATCCCAACAGCGAGCAGGAGGTTGACGAGTACGTCGAAGAGACCGTCGTCGAGGAGGGTGGCGAGTTTATTCTCCATCCCGGCGATTTCGTTCTCGGGACAACCAAGGAACGCGTCGCGATCCCCGACGACTTGATCGCTCACGTCGAGGGCCGCTCCTCGCTGGGTCGTCTCGCGGTCGTGGTCCACGCTTCGTTACCGTACGACGAGGAAGTGTTCCTCTGGACGCCCGAGGACGGGTTCGGGTTTTACGAAATCGGGGAAATCGTCGAAAACGAACGACCCGCGCGTGCGGTAGCGTTCGACCCAACGTCTTTGGGAGTGAGTACACATCGCGTTACGGATTACATCACGAATCCGACCAAGCGGATCTATCGCGTGACGCTCGATTCGGGGCGGCAAGTGCTCGTGACGAAAGATCATAATCTGTTCACCCTCGACGAGCATGGCGGCGTGGCACGTATCCCGAGCGACGAGGCCGAGGGGGCGGCCGTCATGGTACCTAGCTATCTCCCCAGCTCTCCGAGTGAGCGGCGATCTGTTGACGTCCTTGATCACGTCGAACCGACCGAGACGACGATCTACGCCAGTGATGGTGTCGGTCATGTCGATACGTCCGCCGTCCCAGGCGGTTCGAGGCGACACTACGAAGCGAACGATAGCGCCCCCATGGACGCGATCCCCCGGCTTGCAATGCCTGAGGAAGTCGAAGTCGCGTTCCGACAGAGCACGACGCGACTTCCCCGTTCGATTCCGCTCACGAGAGAGTTCGGATGGGTCCTCGGATTCTATATCGCCGAAGGATCCGGCCGGAGAAAGCAGATACAGGTAGCCAACACGCAGCGCGAGTATCTGGACCGCTTCGCGTCGTACTTCGAAGCCTACGACACGAGCATGTCTTGGGACGAGCGAGAACGAATAACAAAACTCACGATCTGTTCCGCACTCTGGTCGAAGATCGTACGAAGTCTCGCCGGGTCTGGAAGTGAGAAAGAAATTCCGTCCGAGGCGTTCGATTGGCCACGCCCCGTACTCGAGGGGCTCCTTGAGGGGCTCCTCGACGGAGACGGATGCCGGCGGGACGAGCGCGATACGTTTTACACGGCCAATCAGTCGCTCGCGAACCAAGTGATGTACCTCGCCACGCGACTCGGAAACCTCGGGTCCATGTACAGTCGCGAACGCGAACAACATATCCCGATGAGTGATGTCGATTGGGAAGGGGAGATGTGGGCCGTCGACGTGAGCGGCGAGCGTCACAAGCGGGGCCAGTATATTCCAGTCCCGAACGAACTCCTGAGAGAGCTCCGCGAAGAAGCTGATATGCGAATGATCGACGCCGCAGAGGCTATGGGGTACGCTTCGAAATCGAGCGTTTCCAACGTCGAAAACAGGGAGTACGACACCGTGAAACGTGATACACTTCGCCGATTTCGGGACACGTACGCCGACGCCGGTGCCGACACCGGACGCCTCGATCAGATCCTCGACGGCGGCGTACGCTTCGAGAAAGTCGTTTCCATCGAGGAGACAGACCGCGTCGAACCCACGTATGATCTCGAGGTTCAGCCGAACGGCCGTACTATCGAGAATTTCCTCGGGGGTCGCGGCGGTGTGTTTCTCTCGAACACAGCGGGACTGTGTGATCCCGGCTACGAGGGCCAGATCACCCTCGAACTGTCGAATCTCGGGACGGCACCCGTCGCGCTCAATCCGGGGATGCGCATCTCGCAACTGACCTTTACCGAACTGTCCAGCCCGGCGGATCGCCCCTACGGCGAGGAGCGCGGCTCGAAATATCAGGGCCAGGAAGGGCCACAGGCCTCGCGGATACAGGGCGATAGGGAATTCGGTGGTGACCAATGAAATTCGTCGAGGAGATCGTCGTCGAGGAGTTCCTGCCGACCTTCCGATCGTTGCTGGCCGAGCGCCTCCGGGATCGTGGCTTGACCCAGCGAGAGGTCGCCGATCTGCTGGGGATCAGCCAGAGTGCGGTCTCGAAGTACGCCCACGGCGAGGTCGAACGCAACGAGACCTTGCTGGCCGACCAGCGCCTCGACGAACTCGTCGAGCGCCTGGCTGACGGCCTCGCCGACGGTGAGATGAGCACCGTCCAGGCACTGGCTGAAGCGGAGGTGTTCGTCCGCCACCTAGAGGAGGGCGATCTGCTGGCCCAGCTCCACGAGGAGGCGTTCCCGCCGCTGGGAGAACACGGAGGGACGATCGCGATCCACGACCCGGAGGGTCGTGTCCGCCAATCCGAACAGGTCCGTTCGTCGATCCGTCGGGGCCTGGGCATTCTGGAGAACACGAGCGGGTTCGCAGGCTTGATCCCGGCGGTCGGGTCGAACCTTGTGGAGTGTCTACCTGAGGCGACGGGGATCGACGACGTTGCGGCCGTCCCGGGACGGATCCTCGACGTGAAGGGTCGAGCGTCGGTCCCAGGCGACCCGGAGTTCGGGGTCAGTGAACACGTCGCCAGTGTGCTTTTGATGGCTAGAGAACACGGCAACGACGCCAGAGCAACGCTAAATGTCGCCTACGAACCCGATCGGGTCGACACCCTCGAAGGAGACGGATACAACGCTGTCGAGTTCGACGCCGACGCGGATCTCGACGGTGCATTTGGTGAGGTCGATGGGATAGCCGAGGCGGATGTCCTCTACCAGACAGGGGGATTCGGCGTCGAACCGATCGTCTATTTGCTGGGGTCGGACGCGCCGACGGTCGCCGAGCTGGCGCGCGATCTCGTCTGAGGATGCCGACCGACCGGCGCGCGATCCGGCAGTTCTACGATCGCATTGTGGGACCGTACGACCGACTGGCGGGCGGACCGGTTGTCCGCCGCTGGCGGATCGATGTGGTCGATGCGCTCGAATTGCACTCGGGTGACGTCGTCGTCGAGATGGGCTGTGGCACAGGGGCGAACTTCCCGCTCCTCCGGGAGCGAGTCGGCAGAGAGGGCCGTGTCGTCGGTGTCGACCTTTCGCCTGGCATGCTCGACCGCGCTCGCAGGCGCATCGACCGAGCGGGCTGGCGGAACGTCGACCTGTTCGTCGGCGACGCCCGTGACCCGCCGATCGAGGCTGACGTTGATGCGATCCTCGGCACGTTCGTCGTCGGCATGTTCGACGATCCGGCCGCCATCGTCAACGAGTGGTGTGGGTTGTTCGGAGGCGAGGGTCGGATCGGATTGCTCGATGCGACGCTCAGCGACCGGCCGGCCGGGCGACCGTTGAATCTGGGGTTCAGGGCGTTCACTCGGTTGTCCGCGCCCTCGAGTCGAGGTGACCTCACGTCACCGGCCGTGACCCTCGCTCGTCGCGTCCGGGAGGCTCACGACCGTGTCGTCGAACGGTCCAGCGATAGTGAGTCAGGACGACGCGCGCTCGGTCTAGTTCGACAGTCCAGTGGACAGGTCGAGTAAGCCCACGCGAGCGTCGAGACGAACGTGAGTCTGCCGTGCTATCGAGTTGGTTCGAGGAATCTGAATGCTTAAGCGCTCGGCCATACAATTACTCCGCGGATGGTATCCTGGACAATTCGTACATTCCTTGTCATATTTCTCGTCGCTACCGCTGGCTGTACGGGCTTGTTCGGGAGTGAAACCGACGTCTCGACGGTCACGCCCGCGCCGATTCCCGGTGACGAGACACCCGATCAGGTCGTCACGACGACACAGACGGTCACTGAGAGGGAGACAGCCACCGGACCACTGACTGAGGCCCAGACTGGCTCGTTAGATCCACGCCACCCGCGTGACGTCACGCTTGCGTTTCAGCGATTGACGGCCCTTTTACAGACCGATGGCTCTCAACCGACGGTCAGTCTCGCTGACTCGCCGGTCCAGCGGGGTGGTGTTTCAATCGACGTTCCTGATCGGTTCGAAGCGACGATGGGGCTTGGGCCGGCAGTCGCGCCGGAGACGACGATCGGAACAGTCGAGAACGGGGGAACATCGATTCGCCTCGTGACTGCAAATTGGAGTCGATCGGAACTCGACCACAATCTCGCGTACCTCTATGCCCGATCACTCCACGAACAACGCGGTTGGACCGGTCCCTTAGCCGGGTCCTCGAATGGATCGATTGACAGTCGCGCACTTGCCTACGCCACGCATCACGGCGGGGCAACGCTTGGGGCTGATACGTACGCCGAGGCGTTCACCCTGAACACGACGCTGTATTACCAGGACTGGGCACGTGCACCCGGAAGCGAGGGATGGCTCTCTCGTGAAGCAATTAGGGTTGGCTTCGAGAAATACGAACAGCGAGACGAGTTCTCACCGCTGTACTATCACGCGTTTCAGTATCAGCCCCAAACCAGCGAGCAGTTCATCCACGATCTCTCCCCGGCATACGACCCGCCACGCGACCTCGCTGTCGACTCAACTGTATCAGATACCTGGGAGGTCGAGGCCCGGGAGACCCTCGGAGAACTCACATTGCGGGCGGCACTGGCGACACACCTCGATCGTGAGAATGCCCTCGAAGCTACCGATAACTGGGGCAACGACCGGCTGGTGACTGTTTCGAGGGGGTCTGATGCCGACAGTCCTGGGGGGTTCGTGCTGGTGACGGCCTGGGACAAACCCTCCTCTGCAGAGGGCTTCTACACGGGCCTCCGGACCTATATCAGTCAGAGAGCGCCCGAGACGTCTGAGACGTTCCGCCTCCGAATGCTGGACGAACAGCGGGTTGTCCTCATCGCGGGTGACGAGTCGTTCGTTTCGGCGACGACGATCCGGACCGAGAGCAAGACGATCGACGTCGACATCGGTCCGTAGCACCTTTCGGGCGTTCTCACTCGTAGTGGGCGTGATCAGGGCAGAATTTGGGCTCACGAAGCTGTGCCTCGATGACGCCGGGCTGGCGATGCGGGTTCGATAGCCGACAGCCCTCTGCATCACAGAACTCCTCGCCGGTTTCGAGATAGTCGATGGCTTGGAGGACGTACCCCTTCACCACGTCGGTCGTCCGGGAATCGTCCGCCACCAGAAAGTCTCCCTCGACCTCGCTTTCGAGGACCTCACGCGGTGGGGCATCCCCGGAAAGCAGCGCGTGTTTCTGCTTTTCCTTGTAGTACTGTTCGGGTTTTGCGGGGGCCTCGTAGAGTCCAGGAACGGAGATCAGGGCGGGCTGGCCGAGGACGGTCACACGCTTGTGCCAGCGTCCGTCGTGATCGCCCCACGTGCCGAGGACGCGATCGAGTAGTGGGACGTGAAGGTGATCGAGGCCGCGCTCGCTCGCCGGGAGACGCTTGGCAAGTGCCCGCTGGACCGCGAGCCCGTCGTAGAGTACGCCGCCGGCCCGCTCGGGGTCATCGAGCGCTCGCTCCTCGTAGCGGACGATTCCGAACATCGTGTTGCCTGTCTCGCGGTCGTACGGATCGAGTACTCTGGAAGCTGCGAACGTCTCTGCGACCGTGTCGTTTTGGTGTCCCGAGAGGAATCGGTCCCTGACGTTGATGCTTGCCGACACTCGTTTGTCGAGCCATTCGGCAATGGCATCGGCCTCCGCCGCCGTTGTCGGAGCCCGGTATAGGGTCACCTGCTCGACCATATCTGTCGGTAGTACCATGCGGTAAAACACATTGCGGACCAGTACCGCTTGTGGCACGGTATCGGGACGCAGCTTTCTCATCGGTCCTGCGGTTGGACGTGCTGCGGTGAGTGCGTCGTAGCGCGTTCTGGACTGGGGCTGATCGTTTCAGACGAACTTCGGACCGGCGAGCGCTTCGTCGACGGCCTCGCGCCAGGAGTGGACGGGCTCCCACCCCAGGTCCGTGCGGGCCTTGGCGGTCGAGAAGGCGGACGCCTCGCCCTCCAGCCCACAGCGGTCCGGCAGGTCGCCAAACACCGTCTCGATGGTTTCCGCGGTCGGCCGGCCGAGGTAGTTCTCCGCCGCGACGGCGAGGTAGGCCTCGTGGCCGTCGATGTCGGCCGCCAGCGCCGCTTCGACGAGCGAGACCACATCGCGGATGTCGACGTACGACCAGAAGTTGCCCGATCGAGCTGCCGTCTCCGGGTCGAATCCGTCCCGGACCGCCGTCAGATCGTAGTCGCCGGGGTAGTTCACCCACGACGGCCGCAGCGAGGCGACCGAGATATCGTACTTCCGGACGGCCATACGGGCGAGGTGTTCGCTGACGAGCTTCGACGCTCCGTACGGGTCCGCCGGGCGCTTCGGGTGCGCTTCGTCGATGGGGAGATAATCCGGCAGGAACGGCGGATCGGCGTAGGGCATCCCGTAGAGACTCTCGCTTGAGGTGTAGACCACGTCCGCATCGACAGTGCCGGCGGCCACAAACACGTTGTAGGCGGCCATCGCGTTCACGCGGAACGTTTCCGCCCCCGGGCGCTCGCCCATCCGGGGGATGCCCGCACAGTGGACTACCGCGTCCGGTCGGGCGGTCTGGATCAGTTCGCGTGCCTGGCCGTGATCGGTCAGATCGGCCCCGAGAAAGCGCACGTTGGCCCGCTCGCCTGGTGGTCGCCGCAGGTCGACGCCGACGACATCGTGGTTGTCTGCCGCGAGGCTGTCGACGACCCAGCTTCCGATACCACCCGTTGCGCCGGTGACGAGTACGTTCATGTCTGGTGCTCGGGCGACGGCGTGTTAACGTCGTTGCTCGCCGTGGTCGCCGGCGGAAGCGTACGGAGGGCGACTTGCTGGGTCAGTCGTCAGCGGGGGTGGCGGGCGTGGTCATCTCGACCGGGTCGGCGTCGACACCGAGTTCGTCCAGGGCGACCTGGGCACCGCGCTTGCCCGACAGCAACATCGCGCCGAAGGTCGGGCCCATTCGCGGGAGGCCGTAGGTCGTCGCGGTCGCCATGCCAGTCGTGATGAGGCCGTCGTGGACGAGGCCGGTGTGCTCGACGACGGCATCCTCGCTCTCGCCGACCCACATCGAGTCGTGGCCGGGCGAGTCGTGGCCGGGTGCGCCGTAGGTGTCGTCGCCGGTCTGGTCCATGCCGCTTGCTTCCTCCTCGAGACCCGGCGCGTTCAGCACGCCGCGCTCGTCGAGTTTCTTGACCGCCATGGCATCGTGGCCGGTCGCATCGATGACCAGATCGGCCTCGACGGCGATCGGGTCGACGCAGGTAATCTCCCGGGGCAGGGCGTGGACTGGCGTCCAGTTCATGACGATGCCACCGACGCGGTGGTCCTCGCGGATCACGATGTCGGTGAACTCGGTCATGTTCTGCATCTTCGCGCCGGCGTCACAGGCGGCCTTGATGAGACCTGAACAGGCTTCCGGCCCGTTGGCGACGTACAGTCCCTCGCTGTCTTGGGAGCGCTTGAAGTCGACGTCGAGATCGTCGAGGACCGACTGGGCGGGGTCCCGGACGGTGACTTTGTTCATCAGGAAGCCGCCGAGCCAGAACCCACCACCGAGGTAGTTGTTCTTCTCGACGACCATGGTCTGGACGCCTCGCTCGGACAGCTCCTTGGCGGCCATCAGGCCGGAGGGGCCACCCCCGACGATGATGACGTCTGAATCCGAGAAGTCCATGAACTCCTCGGTCCACTCCTGACCGATCGCTCGCGTCACTTCCGCTTCGCCGACGTCACTGAACTGATCGAACGATGAATCGCTCATACCACTTGGTGGTATTACTGGGTAAAGGAAGTACGTTTCGGTGTCGGCTATCCGGGGAAAGATGGTGGCAGTCCCGGCGCGCCCCTGGCAAGTGCTCCACTGGTGACTCTTCGACCGGGACTATTCGGTCACGTCGCCTCGCGTCAACCCGAGCGTCTGAGCCGTCGGTAGTTCCCACCCGTACTTGACGGCAAGGAGGCGCGTGCCGACAACCATTGTGGCACAGCCCGCGGCGGTCAGGCTGGCCGACGCGCCCAGGACCGTCAGCACCCAGTACGTCGTCCCACCCAGGACGGCACAGCTTGCATAGAAGTCATCGAAGAGGATGAACGGCGAGCGATCCAGCAGGACGTCGGCGTAGGCCCCGCCGCCGGCGGCGTTGATCGTGGCGACGGCGACGACGCCAAAGGCGTTGACGCCGGCCTCCGTTGCCACGATCGATCCGGCGGTGGCGAAGGCGGCCAGTCCCACTGCGTCGGCGACGAGCGTGATCGGATGCTCGTCGGGCGATTCGAGGAGCACACTCAGACCCAGCGCCAGGGTAACGCCCAGGACGCCCAGCCCCATCTCACCGAGGTTCTGGAGGGCCAGTGGCGTCCGGCCGACAAGGACATCCCGCGTCGCGCCGCCCCCGAAGGCCGTCACCAGGCCGACAACCCCGATACCGAAGACATCGAACTCCTCGCGGATGCCTTTGGCTGCCCCGACCAGGGCGAACGCAACGAGTCCGATCGTGTTCATCACCGCGAACGGATCCAGCAACGCGGAATCGAGGAGTGCAGCCAGCACTGGTTGTGCGCACGGAACCGGATGTAAAGAGCCCTCCGCTCCTGTCTCAATTGCACTCGTGATGGTATGATTGACCCACAGCGATCAGAGTCGACCGTTATTAGCCGTGAAAACTAGCGGCGAACTGTTAATACGGCCAATTAATAATGGATCTTCATGAGTGCCGGTGAACAGATGACAGCGTCGAACGACGCGGGAGCCATCTCGCCGACGCCTACTGGAACCGCTAGACTGTGGGCGGGGATGGCAAACGTTTCGCAGTCGCTCAAGCGGTTCGTCCCGACGAGATTGCGATCAACGCTAAACGGACAACTGTGGCTCTTTGCCGGGGCTGCCGTGGCCTTTCCGGCGGCCATGGCGGTGTACGAAGGGGCCTGGCTGACGGTCCTTGCGATTCTCGTGGTTACGTTCGGCGTCGGTGCCGGGATCTACGGCGAAATGTACGTGATCATCGAGACATTGAATGCGGCGATAGATTCGATCAGTGAGGGCGAGTACGATATCGAGATCGCCGAAACGCGGGCGGACGGCATCGACGATGTGTATCGCGGGATCGAAACAACGGCTGGGGACCTGCAGGCCCAAATCACTGAAGCCCAGGAGGCCACTGAGACGGCCGAGCAGGCGCGAGAGCGTGCCGAGAATGCCAGGCAGGAAGCCGAACAGACGGCTAGCCACCTTCGGGAACGGGCACGTGCCTACAGCACGGTTATGGAAGCCGTCGCCGCGGGCGATCTGACGCGCCGGCTGGACACCGACGCCGACAGTGAGGCAATGGCTGAGATCGCTACCTCGTTCAACGAGATGCTTGACGCCCTGGAGTCGACTGTTCTCGACGTGACAGAGTTCTCCGAACGCGTCAAGACGGTCAGCGACGATGCCGCCGCAAGCGGTGACGAGATCGCGCGGGTCAGCGACGAGATCAGTGACTCGATGGAACGTATTGCGTCGGGCGTAAACGACCAGCAAGAGCGCCTCAGCGACGCTGCGGGCCAGACGAACGATCTCTCGGCGACGATCGAGGAGATCGCTGCCTCTGCTGCCGACGTGGCGGGGACCGCCCAAAACGTGACAGATACTGCCCGCTCGGCCCGCGCAGATTCGGAGACGGCCGTCGGGGAGGTCAATGCCATTCGGTCGGAAGCGACCGCTACTGCCGAGGACGTGCGGGCGCTTGACGAGCGGATCGAGGAAGTCGACGAGATCGTCGACCTGATCGACGATATCGCCGATCAGACCAACACGCTCGCGTTGAACGCCTCGATCGAAGCGGCCCGCGCCGGCGAGGCCGGAGAAGGGTTTGCCGTCGTCGCCGGTGAGGTCAAAACTCTCGCCGAGAACACCCAGAAGGCGACGCGAGAAATCGAAGGGCACATCGAGGAAATGCGCAACCAGGCCGATGCAGCGGTCGATAGCATGGGGGCCATGGAGTCACGTGTCCAGACCGGTGCCGACACGATCGAAGAGGCCATGAGTGCTATCGAAAACGTTGTCGAGCGGATCGAGGACGTCAACGCGGGGATTCAGGAGATTGACGAGGCGACCGAGAGCCAGGCCCGGACTACCGAGGATGTCGATCAGTCGATCGAACGCATTGCCGAGATCGGTGACGAGACTGCCGAGGAAACGCAGTCGGTTTCGGCCTCCGCCGAGGAACAGACCGCCGCAATCACGGAGATGACCGACACGGTGAGTGAACTGGCCGACGAGGCGACCCACTTGCGTTCATTACTCGACGAGCTCTCGGTGTCGAAGTAACCACGGTCGATTCTGCCAGTCGAAATCACTGGTGGCTCTTGTCACAAGGGCACCGTCGACGCGCTGCTTGCTCTGTGTGTATTGTATCGGCCCGGACGATTGCGTTACACGGTCAATACGAGTTCTGTCCCGCGGAAGGAGACCGCCCGCCGCGCATCGATGCGTATTTCGTCGGTTTCGACATCTCGGCGAGTCCCACACTGCTGGCGAAACTTCCGGAAAAGCAGACCACTGTACTCAGATACAGATCGCTCCGCTGGTCGCCACGAACTACGACAATCCGTGATTGTCGGACTTCCCACACATCGGGCACGCGTTCGCGTCGCTTCGGGAGGGGACCATCGGGTACGCTCGCCCCGGATGGAGAGCCGGTTGTCCGTTTCGAATCAAGAGACTAGTATGACCGATCGACTCAGACATTGTCGGCGATGTCCGTGGAGGCGATCGTATCTTCGCCGACGACAGTTTCGACATCGATGTCCTGAATCAGATCGACCAGTTCGATCAGCTTGGGGAAGGTGTAGATCGTCAGGCCAACGTCGCCCTCGCTTGCGGTCAACTGAGAGTCGATCACGAACGCGATGTCCTCGTCGGGCCAGCCACCCATCTTGTCGACGATGCCACTCGCTGGGCCATAGGCAAACGATGGTGTCGACATCCCGATCGTGGTATCCAGCACGTTCGCCCAGCCGTCGATGTACCCTGAGGTCATGATGTTGCCGACCTCCTGAATCGCCGATCGTTCCATATCAGAAAAGCCCTCGCTGTCGTCACTGCTGATGTCGCCGACGAGTAGGCTCGCCAACTCCTTGGCGTCTTCGGCATCGAGCATGAACAGGACGTAGCCGTGAGGTGGTTCAGTCAATCCGACGTAGATGCCCACGCGCTTTCCTTCGCCCATGTGCGTACGGACGTCCTCAATGTCGAGGAAGTTGATCTTCGAGACGGCAATCTCCGTCTGGAGCCCAGCCATCTGATCGAGATGATCCGAGACCTTCTCGGATCCCTCCCGCGCGATCTTGTTGAAGAGATCGAGTTTCCGGATGTCCACTTCCAAACTCATGGCCCATTCTTCCCGGCGCGGCTACGTAAGTACTCCGCCACTCGAGTGGATCTCTGCACACTACTCGATATCGCCGCCCCTGATCTCGCGTTCGGCAGCGGCGAGGGCGACGTCAGCGTCGAAATCGTCGACGATGGCGCGCAGTTGTTCGTGGTTGCAATCGCGCAACTGGCGGGCATGGGCTGTCATGTTCGGGACGGCCCGGATCACGTTGTCGACGATCGGGACCGATGCGACCTGTGCCGACCGGGAGAGGGGGTTCAGGTCGATGACGATCTCGGTCTTGTTCATCTCGCCCAGCGCCTCGGCCCGGTCGCCGTCCTCCAGTGGCACGACCACGACGTCGGCGTCGTAGATCCCGTCGGCATCGACTTTCGCCCGTTCGTGGTCCAGCCCCGGGATGCGTTCGTCGGCGGCGAAGCCTTTGACGGTCTGGGCACCGTGCTCGCGCAGGTGCTCGGCGATCGCCCGGATCCGTTCCTCGGTCCGGTTGAACAGGTTGACCTCCAGCTCTGCGTCCGTCGCCTCGGCCAACTCGACGATTTCCCCAGGGACCAGGGCGGCGACGTTGCCGTTGATCGAGAGCACTGGATGGTCAGCCAGCAGGAGGTGTGCGGCTGCGACGCGCTCGGCCGCGTCGGCACTGTCGATCGTTTGCTCGCCGAGCAAGTAGTCGAACGCTTCGCCACGGCCCTGGGCGATCAGCCCCTGCTGGCTCGTGATCCCTTTTTCGACCCCCTCTTCGATGCGGTGGCGGGTCAACAGCGACTCGTAGCGCGGGTGACTCTCCGGAACGTCCACGTCGCTCATACCCTACGATCGGACGGCGACGATGAAAAGCGTCGGTATTGTGTCCCCAAACGACCGTAACACGTTTGTCACGTGGGATTGACACTGCGACCAATGGACACGAGCGATTCGACGAAGACCACGAGACGGCATTTCCTGCTAGTGGCCGGGGTGACGACGGCGACGTCTATTGCAGGTTGTAGTGGTCAGGGAGCAACCCAGACACCCGACGATACACCTACTGAAACACCCACCCCCACGGCGACGGAAACGGAAACACCGACTGAGACAGAGACCGAGACTGCCACGGAAACAGAGACTGAGACCACGACTACGGAGGAAGGACCACGGTACGATAATCTGAAACAGGTGTACAACCAGGAACTGTATTCCTCTGAAGTACGTGGAGATATTGACGCCTCATGGGATCAGATTGAACAAGAAATGGAGGAACAGGGTCACGACCTATCCGACCCGGAAATCACAGAAGAATTCATCGAAGACATCGCCACACACGCAGCAGTCAAAGCAGACTTCGACCTAGACCGCAACATCGGCGCACAAGCAGTCGCCTACATCGCATACAACAAAATCGGCCTCGACCCAGACCAAGTACTCGTCGCCGCCCGGACAAGAAACGACCAAGGACACAACACACCCGTAGCCTCAATCCTCGCACAAACACAAGACGGGTACACTAAAACACTCTACCAACACACAGAAAACGAAGAACCACAAACCGGGCCAAACGGCGACAACCTCTTCGTCCTCAGCCCCAGCGAAACACCAGAAAACACATTCGAAGAAGCCTTCGCCGACATGTGGAACCCCAACGCACCCCGAACCCTGTCAGACTTTGATCCAGATGGTATAAAGAGTACTATTAGACATGATGTCGAAGACGAAGATATAGATGCAGGATCGAAAGACCAAGTTCAGGATGCGATAGGACGTTTGAACGATAACATCGTTGTTGGTGCAAACTACAAAGACGAATCTGAGATCAGTTATACTCCGGAGGCTTTCCCAGTTGTTGGAGATGTCGTTGATCCAAATGATATCAACGAGGCACCTGAAGCAGTTGGAGAAGTCGCTCACGGACTGGAAATTGAAGCCTCCATGTTCTACTACAACAACGTAGCCCACGAAGATGAGGCATACATGGAAGTAGACTATACAGGAGATACAGGAGTTGAACCCGCTGAATACTCAGCTGAAGACTTTGACTTCAGTGTGGTAAATGAAGAAAGGAAAGAAGAATTAGAACATGGCCTGATGGATGATTTCCTAAGCAGCACACTAGGATAGTAGTGGATGTCGGGAACTAGCAGGAGTATAAGTTCCTCCTTCGGGGTAGTGTTGGAATGGGTTTCCGTTGTAGTATTCGCTGGGGATTTCCTTGGTTTTGAGTTCGGTGATCATGTCGTTGTAGTTGCTGGGTCTGTAATCATAACTGGTCGGATTCAGTAATGTGCTTCCTTCAAGCGACCGGATGCTGCCGAAGGTGTTGACGCCTTCGAGGATGTGTTCGCCGTATCCTTTGACGTTTTGGTAGAGGTCCCAGTATCCGTATTGGAAGTTGCCGCGTTGTTTCCAGGTCAGGTACTGGTACCGGGGTAGTTCTCCTTCTTGGTTGGCGTATCCGCCGACTTTTTGTTGGAATCCGTACCAGCATTTATACCTGTCAGTGTTGGTCCACGCTGGCAACTCCATAACAACCAGGTTGTCTTTTGTGGTGGTTAACGGGATGGATGCATTTCTAACTTTGATGTATGGGTTAAAGCGGTCGGGGTTACTGTTAGCATAGTCGTATGGGTTGCCTTGGGCGCATTGGATGTCGAGGTTGAGGTGGCTGACCTGGTAGTCGATGGGTTTGCTGCTGTCTGGGCCGTCGACTGGTGCGTTTTCGTAGACGTCGTTGTATTTCTGGATTTCAAAACGGTCTGTACCTATACTCCCCCTCGATCAACACCGCAGCGACTGTCAGATGGTCGGTCCGATATTGGGACTCTGTGTCTCTCCACGATAGAATCCGGAATCACTCGATTTGATACCACTAATTCTCACTGGATAGTTCACATCGAGCTAGCCCAGACGACCCTCGGTTGCTGTCTCTAACTTCTCAATCAGACTCGCCCCGGTCGGATCGAGCTGACAGACCGCCGGGTCGTAGCCGGCGTCGGACAGTCCCGTCCCGAGCGCGAAGACTGTCTCCCCGAGCATCGCCATCGACGCCTCGCCGCCAGCCTCGGTCACGTCTTCGATCACGTCTCGGACGTCGGGCGTCAGCAGGTCGGCTTCCCGAGCGAACCGCCGCGAGGCGTACATAAAACGGTCGACCGTCGGTTCCTCGACGACCCGTGAGAGGGCGTCGCCACCGGCCGCCGAGAGCCGATCGGTCTCGCCGCCGATCACGTCGCTCGTATCGAGTTCGCCCAGCGCGAGGTACTCCACGCGAGGCCGGGCCGGAATCGCGTCCAGTTCGTTCGTTCGTGGCGCACCCGCTTCCAGGCGCAAAACCATCCCACCGCGTGCCTGTGCGACGACGTCGCCGAGGCCGGTCCCTGCCTGCACTTCGGCCCCGTGGGCGACGGTCGTGAGTTCGGCCATCGAGAGGTCGAGATCGAAAACCGAATTGGCCGCCAGCGCCGTTCCCAGTGCCATCGCGCCAGAGACGCCAAAGCCCGACCCGATCGGCAGTTCGGTCTCGCCGATCACCGTCGCCTCGACGCCGAGGGCATCCAAGACACCCTCGACGGCTGCGATGTCCGCTGTGACGTCGCCGAGCAGGATTTCGGTCTCCTCCGCGGGTCTGACCGTCACCGTCACACCGTCGGACAGTGCCATCCCCCCACCACGTGACCCGGTCGTCGTCGGATCGTCGGTCCGTTCGACGGCGAAAAACCCCGTGACGTGTCCCGGGACGAACGCCTTCGCCTCGTCGGTCATCGCCGGCCCTTCGACCCCCGTCCGGTAGAAACCTTCGGGACGCCACTGGATGTCGCCAGATTGATGTGCGTTTACGGTGTCTCCGATCGTATACACATGCCGTCAGTCAGCGTTCGGTTGTCCGAAGACGAAAAGACGGAACTCGAATCGGTCGCGGACTTGCTGGAGGAAGACCGCAGTACGACGATCCGAAAGGCGCTTCGGGAGGGGCTTGCGGACCTCCGCGTTCGGCACGCGGTCGAGCAATACCAGTCCGGGGATGTCGGAATCGCCGAGGCCGCCAGACTGGCGAACGTTTCTGTCGGCGAGTGGTTGACGATCGCCCGCGATCGGAATCTGACTGTCCAACTGACGCGTGAGGACATCGAGCGCGAGGTCGAGACTGCCCGGGAGCTATGACCCGGATCTACGTCGGACCGGTGCCGTTAGTCGATCTCGGGACTGTCGGAGAGACCGCCCTGCTCGGTGCCTTCGACGGCGATATCGTCGTCCCCCAGCTGGTCGCCGACGCTGTTTCGACCGAACCGGCCAAGACGAACCTGGCAAAGTTCGTTGCGGACGGCGATGCCACGATTGAACTCATCGACACCGAGTACGCCGAGCAGGCCCAGGCAATCCTGGGCGTCTCGGAGCCAGTCGTCGAGAGTCGGCTACTTGAGCCAGTCCTTGGGGCGATGAGTGAGCGCGATGAGGCGACGCCGATCGGGCTCGTCACCGACGACCGGCCATTCCGGACCATCGCTGACGGGCTCGGGGCGACAGTCACAGGCACGTTTGGCGTTGTCGTCCGGGCCGCAAGCGAAGACAAGTACCTGAAAACGACGCAAGCCAAACGGATCGTCCGCCGGATCGACAGCCACGGCCTCCACCTGACGGGCGAGCTCCGGGCCGAGGCTATCGGCGACGTCTGAGTCACGGCTGCCTGGCGCTCAACTGGACCGATACCGGTGTACGGACTCAATCGCTGCCAGCCTCATGAGACCACTTCGTGCTCTCGTGCGCTCCCAACGTCCTCGCCGCTCGCGTGTCGCGTCGCTCCCGCTCGTAATCGAGACCTCTCTTCGGTCGGTCTCGCTATAGGCTCAGACGTTGGCGATCTCGCGGGAACAGGGCGATTCCGAAGGAATCGCTTGCAGCCGGCGCAAAGCGCCGGCGACACCGGTAGAGCAAGCTTTACCGAGCCCCCACTCGACAGTTGCGCCGTCGCCTACGGCGACAGACGCTGTCGGTCTCGCGGGAACAGAACCCCCTCGCGAATGTTTTCCAGGCCGAGCATCGTCATGACGAGGCGCTCGCCACCCAGGCCCCAGCCGGCGTGGGGCGGCATGCCGTACTTGAACATCTTGGTGTAGTACTCGAAGGCACCCGGATCGAGGCCCTGCTGTTCGAAGCCCTCGACGAGGTGGTCGTGACGGTGTTCACGCTGTCCGCCCGAGACGAGTTCCATCGAGGGGTGCATCATGTCGAAGCCTGTCGAAACCTCGGGATCGTCGTCGTGATCCTTGATGTAGAAGGGCTTGATCTCGCTGGGCCAGTCGGTGATGAAGTAGTGCTCGCCGACGTCCTGGCCAAGGGCGTGTTCGGCCTCCGTCGAGAGGTCGTCGCCCCAGACCAGTACGTCATCGAGTTCGCCCGTCGCGTTGATCCGCTCGATAGCCTCCTCGTAGGTGAGTCGCGGGAACTCGCCCTCGGGCACCTCGAACTCGGCGGCCAGGCCAAGGGTCTCCAGTTCCTCGGCACAGTTCTGTGCGACGCCTTCGTAGGCAGCTTTGACGACCGTCTCGCAGGCGTCCATCGCTTCGGTGTGATCGTAAAAGGCCGACTCGAAGTCGATCGATGTGGCCTCGTTGAGGTGGCGTGGCGTGTTGTGCTCCTCGGCGCGGAAGATCGGGCCGATCTCGAAGACCCGCTCTAAGCCGGAGCCGACCATCAGCTGCTTGAACAGCTGGGGGCTCTGGTTCATGAACGCTTCCTGCCCGAAATAGGTGATCGGGAATAACTCCGTCCCGCCTTCGGTCCCCGTGGCGACGATCTTCGGCGTGTTAATCTCTGTTGCGTCAAGGTTGCGGAAGGCTTCACGGACGGATCGAAGGATTTCCGCGCGGATCTCGAAGATGGCTTTGACCTCGGGCTTGCGAAGGTCGAGAGTGCGGTTGTCCAGTCGCGTCGGGAGTTCGGCGTCGACCTTGCCCGAGGGGTCCAGTGGGAGTTCGGGATCAGCGGGCGCGATCACCTCGAACTCCTCGGGCGTGATCTCGACGCCAGTGGGCGCGCGTTCCTCGTCTTCAACCGACCCGACGACGCGGACGACACTCTCCCGATGGACGTCGAGTGCGGTCTCGACGATATCCTCGGGTAGTTCGTCTTTCTCGATTTTGATCTGGAGTTTTCCGGTCTGGTCACGGAGGATAAGGAACGCGATCCCACCGAGGTCTCGGATCTCGTGCACCCATCCCGCGACGGTCGCGGTCTGGCCCGATTCGGCTGCAGCAGCGTACGTCCGATCGTGCATGCCCCGGTATTTTGCCGCCGGGGATTAAACTCCACTTATCCTGACTCGCCACACAACGTCTTCGTGACATCGCCCGCCTGCTCGGTAGCTTCGCGATAGCACCGGCGTGAACGAGACCGACGAACAGCTGTATTTAAGTCACTCTCTCATGAAAGATTAGGCATATGGCATCCGAGATGGGAGAAACCCAGGCCGGGACGATCGAGCTCGTTCACTACCACGTTGGTGGCGACGGTGAGCGTGCACTTGAGGCGTTCCTAGAGGAATATCGGCGAACCCACACGACAGTTGTCGACCCCATCAGTTACGACAATACGCGCTTACAGGTGAAAAGTCGCATTCTGAACGGCGATCCACCGGATGTCTGGACCGGTTGGGCTGGGGCGAATCTCCGGGCCTACGAGCAGGCGAACGTGCTCGCGGATGTGACAGATTTATTCACGGACACTGCGATGGAACGCAACTATCGGGATGTCGCCCGTGACGCCGCACAGGTCGATGGCGTGTATCGAGCGGTTCCCTACTCGATGCATCGGATCAACGACCTCTACGTGAACGTCGCCGCGGCCCAAGCGGCGGGTATCGATCCGGCGACACTCGATTCCCCCCGCGAGTTTGCAACTCTCGTGACTGAGGCTGATATCGACGGCTCGGCGTTTCTGCTGCCGATGAAGGAACCGTGGCTCGTCTTGCAACTCTGGGAACTCGTCTTGCTGGGGCAGTTCGATCACGAAACGTTCGAGGACGTGACCGGTGGCCGCGCTCGCACCCACCGGGACGCGATTGTGGACTGTCTCGACATCGTCGCGACGTTCGCCTCCGGGGCACCCGACGACGCCGTTTATACCTCACTGGTCGAAGCTAACGAGCGATTCATCGACGGGAAGGCCCCGTTCTATCAGCAGGGTGACTGGGCTGGTGGCGTCTTCGTCGATGCGGCGGAGTTTACTTACGAGGAAGACTGGCAACGCATAGCGTTCCCCGGAACCGAAGACATGTACGTCGTCAGTATAGACGCGATGACTCCCTCGAAAGCGGCCGACATGGACGTCATTCGTCCGTTCTTGGAGTACGCTGGCTCACCCGACGGTCAGGTCCCGTTCACCAGGGCGAAGGGCTCACTCCCGACTCGGACGGACGCACCGACGGACCAACTCTCTGTCTTCGGGCAGGATCAGGCGCGCGCACTCGAGCGTGCTCGCGATCAGCCACAGTCGATGGCCCATGGCCTCAGCGTGACCACGCAGACGCGTATCGAACTGCTTGATGCCTTCGCGTCGTTCATCACTGACTGGGACAGTGACGCCGCTGCAGACGAGATCGTCGACGTATTCGACCAGTAAGCCGTTTACGGCGTCGCGAGGCGAGGACGACCATAACGTTTCTTTTCGTTCACCCGAAACGGTGAGTAATGGCAATTCACGAGCTTGATGACCTCGATCGGGCAATCCTCCATGCGTTGCAGCACGACGCCAGGAAAATGTCGACGAGTACGATCGCCGAACGCATGGATGTTGCTCCGAGTACGGTACGGACGCGAATCAAATCCCTCGAAGACGACGGGGTGCTGACGGGATATCACGCAGAGATCAATTACGAGCAAACCGGATTACAGTTGCACACGCTTATCCTCTGTACAGCGCCGGTTCCTGAACGGGAACGGCTCGCCGAACAAGCCCAGGAAGTAAGCGGTGTCGTCGCTGTCCGGGAAGTGATGACGGGGAACGAAAACGTTCACATCGAGGCTGTCGGGCAGGATGGTGACGATTTGAACCGTATTGGTCGGGAACTCGACGAGATCGGCCTCACGATCGAAGATGAGGACATCATTCGAAACGAGTACGAGACGCCCTACGAACGGTTTGCCGTTCAAGACTAGTGCGCCAGGAGACGCTGTTGCGGGTAGGTTCTCACGTTATTTTCCAAACGATCCAGCCAATCTCGTTCTCTACCGATGGGTGTCCGTGGACACATCCTTCCTCGTCGTCGGAGCGTCTCAGTTACGTTGGGCCCTCAGTTCCTCCTCCTATCGAGTTAACACTCCACCTCCGCAATATTTGCCCACTTATTTGACGAACCGTCAAAGTAACCGAGTGATTTATGACGTTCCGTGAATGAAGGGCAACTGTATGCAACAACACGGTTCGATGTGTCCCGCAGACTGTATGCACAAGACGGTGATCGACCTCCGAAACGACGCCGGAGCGTGCATGCCCGGATGAGTCAGACTGGTATCGACCGGGTGGACGTCCTCGTCGTCGGTTCGACCAGTGACGTCAGAGGCCTGGCAGAGCACCTTCAGGACTCCCAGTCCGTCCTCTTTCTCACGGACCGGAACGAACAGGAACAACGGGCTGAGCGCGCAGGCGTCTCAGCGCAACTGACTACCTTCGAGACTGGGTTCGATAGCGAGGAGTTGACGGCTGACGTCGCCTTTCTCGGGACCCAGCGAGATTCAATCAATCTCCTTCTCGCCCAGCATCTCCGCACCAGTCACGGTGTCGACCGGGTGATCGTGCGAGTCAACGACTCGACCCGGGAGAAAGCGTTCGACGACATCGCGACGGACACGGTCACGCCGATCGACCTTTACACTCGAACCGTCCAAGAGACGCTGGAAACTGCCTAAGTCACGATGCCAAAAGAACTTGAGCGAGACCTCGGATTAGCATCGGTACTGGCAATTAGCATCGGCGCGATGGTCGGCAGCGGGATTTTCATTCTCCCGGCGCTGGCCCTGAAAATGGCTGGCCCCGCGGTTGTGCTTGCGTATATCCTGGCCGCGCTAGTCGTGCTTCCGGCCGCACTCAGCAAGGCAGAGATGGCCACCGCGATGCCCGAAGCCGGCGGCACCTACCTCTACATCGAACGTGGGATGGGGCCCTTGTTGGGAACGATCGCCGGCATCGGGACGTGGTTCGCCCTCTCATTTAAGGGAGCCCTCGCGCTCGTCGGGGGCGTCCCGTATCTGTTGTTGTACTTCGAGTTACCGATCAAACCGGTCGCCCTCGCGCTGGCGGCCGTTCTCATCCTCGTGAACCTTTTGGGGGCCAAGCAGACCGGGCGCCTTCAGGTCGCTATCGTGGCCGTCATGCTCGCGGCGATGACCTGGTTCGTCGGCGGGAGTCTCGGTTCGGTCCAGACTGCCTCCTTCGACGCGTTCCTGGGAGCGGGAGCCGGTGGCATTCTCGAAGCGACTGGTTTCGTGTTCGTCTCCTATGCGGGGGTGACGAAGATCGCCAGCGTCGCCGAAGAGATCGAGGATCCCGATCGCGTCATCCCGCGAGGCATGATCTGGTCGCTGGGCTTTACGACGCTGCTGTACGTACTAGTCGTCGCGGTGATCGTCGGCGTCGATCCGGCGGGGATCGTCGGCTCGAACACGCCCGTGGCCGACGTGGCCCAGGCGACCATGTCCACGCCCGGCGTCATCGCGGTGGTCATTGCTGCGATCTTCGCGCTGATTAGCACGGCCAATGCGGGCCTCCTGTCGTCATCGCGCTATCCCTTTGCGATGAGCCGCGACGACCTCGCGCCGCCGACGTTCGCCAAAGTCAGCGAGCGCTTCGGGACGCCCATCACGGCGATCACGCTGACCGGTCTGGTCATGCTGGCACTGATCGCATTCGTCCCGATCATGGAGATCGCCAAACTCGCGAGCGCGTTCCAGATCCTCGTCTTCGTGCTGATCAATGTGGCCCTCATCGCCTTCCGGGAGAGTGACATCGCCTACGATCCCAGTTACGAGTCCCCGCTGTATCCCTGGTTGCAGGGATTCGGCGTCCTGGGTGGGCTCGTCTTGCTTACCCAGATGGGATTGATCGCGTTCGTCGGTGCGATCGCGATCATCGTCGGTAGCGTCGGGTGGTACTTCGCGTACGCCCATCGCAACGTGGCCCGCGAAGGCGCACTCACTGACGCGATCCGACGTGGCATCGACCGGCGGGCCGTCGAGGAGACTCGATCGGTCTGTCACGACGCCGACGACTCGGACGTCCTCGTGGCCCTTACCGAGGACACGACGGCGGCCGCCGAGGAACGACTGCTGGATGTGGCGATTCCGCTCGCCCAGGCCCGGAACGGGACCGTCACGGTCGTCCAGTTCGACAAGGTACCCGACCAGACGCCGTTGTCGTACGCCGAGTCGACGCTTTCGGAGGCTGATCAGGTGTTCGAGGAACGGACGGCCGTAATCGCCGAAGACGCGGGCGTACCCGTCGAGTACGGCGAAATTGTCAGCCACGATGTCGATCGGACGGTGGCGAACGTCGCCGATCTCCACGGCTACGACCTGGTCGTCGTCGACGAATCCGGCCCGACCTTCACTGAGGGGCTTTTGGACGTACTCTTCGGGCCAAACCGCTCGTTCGACGTACTGGGAGTCGACGCTGAGAGCCTTGACGGGATCGATCGCATCGCCCTGGTCGACGACGGGGGGCCGTTCGATCCCGAGAAAGTCCGCATTGCGAACACCCTGGCGATGGCACACGAAGCGACGATCGAACTCGTCCACGGGATCGCGCCCGACGCGACCCAGGAACGGCGTGACTCGATCGACGAATATCACGACGAGATGGCCGATCTCTGTTCAGTCCCGACCGAGTCAGCGATCGTCGAAAGCGACGACGACGCGGCGGCGCTGGTCCGTGCGACGGACGACGCTGATGTCGTCGTCGTTGCGGACACCGGCGGTGCGGTCCTCCGTGACGGTCCCGGTGTCACTGTTTCGAAACGCGGGAACGCTCTCGTGTTGCATCCGGGAAGCGACGGACAGCCGGGACTGCTCGGTCGTCTCGTTCAGCGCGTCGTGTACTGATCGTCAGTGCTCGTGACGTCGTTCGGACGATCGGGCCTTCGATTCAGACAGCGTGGGGGTCAGGCCGACAGTTCTGTCTGCCACTCTCGGATCCGATCGGCACTGACGCCCTGGACGTCGCCGGCGACGGCGTCGGGATCGACGTCCTGGAGATCCTCGGGGGCTTTTACGCCGACGTCTTCGAGCTTCTCTGCCGTCGCCGGGCCGATGCCGTCGAGGTCCTCCAGATCCTCGACCGCGTTGCGGGCCTGGAACTCCTCGTAGTTGCAGATCGGACAGCCCAGTTCCCAGGGCTCGTCGTCGCCGTCGTCGTGGACCTCGATATGTGGCAGGTCGTGATCATCACAGGTTTCGTCGGTCACGACGATCTCGCCGCGCCGGGGTAGTGGCAGCGAATAGTCACAGTCAGGATAGCGCGTACAGCCGACCAGCCGCGAGCCCGACCGGAGGTGTTTGATCGCGAGGTCACCACCCTCATCCCCGTCGGCGGCTTCGCCGCCTCCGTCTCGCTGTCCCTCCGGCCCAGCGCTGTTTCCGCACTCGGGACACGCGCCGATCACTCGGTCTTCGCTCTCGTCGGCTTCCTCGGCCTTGCAGCGCGGACAGCCGTGGACGAACGTGTCTCGGCCGGCGAGCATCTTGACGTGCCGGAGGTCGTGTTCCTCACACGATTCGTCCATTACCTGTGGTTCGCCGCTACTGGGCAGCGGGAGCGTGAATCGACACTCCGGGAAGCCGTCACAGCCGACGAAGTGCGAGCCGTGGCGACTCTCCCGGACGAGCAGATCCTCGCCACACTCCGGACAGGGGCCCAGTGTCCGGTCAGCCTTCAGTGATTTCTGGAGGAAGTCGCCGATCTCCTCGCGTGAGTCCCGAAGCTCCGCAAAAATCTCGCTGAGCATCTCCCGGGACTCCATCGTCACGTCTTCAAAGGACACGTCACCGTTGGCAATCGCGGTCATGTCGGCCTCAAGCTGGGCGGTCATCTCGTCGCTGACGACGTGGGCGGCGTACTCTTCGGCGGCTGTGACGACTGCCTCGGCGAGCTTCGTCGGCCGGGGCGGGTCGTCCTCGACGTAGCCCCGATCGTAGAGCTTCTCGATGATGTTGTGCCGGGTTGCCTTCGTCCCCAGGCCGAGATCGGCCATCCGCTCGATCAACCGCGACTGGCCGTACCGCCGGGGTGGCTGGGTCTGTTTGGCCTCCAGTTCGACGTCGCTGATCGCGAGCTCGTCGCCTTCCTCGACAGCAGGGACGAACGTCTCACCCGCCGAGGAGTACGGATAGACGGCGTGGTACCCCTCCTCGATCAGTCGCTTGCCGTTCGCTTTCAACGAGCGACCCGCCGCCTGGGCGACGACGCGGAGGTGCGCCCACGTGGCCGGTTCCGCGACGGTCGCGAAGAACCGCCGGACGACGAGTTCATAAACCTCCCAGGCGTCCGCACCGATCTCGTCGCGATCGGGAATCTCGCCTGTCGGGTGGATCGGTGGGTGGTCGGTCGACTCGTTGTCGCCGCGAGTCGGCTCGATGTCGTCTTGCCCGAGCAAGTGCTTGGCGTCCTCGCCGAACTCGTAACTTCCTTCGAAGGCACCCAGGAGTTCCTCGGGATCGAGGTCGTCCGGATAGACCGTGTTGTCCGTCCGCGGGTAGGTCATATACCCGTCGGTGTACAGTTCTTCGGCGATCGACATGGCGCGCTGGGCAGAGTAGCCCAGCGACCCGGCCGCCGAGATGAACGCGGTCGTATCGAAGGGTGCTGGCGGGTCGTCAGTCCGCGTACGTCGTCGGACTTCCGTGACCGTCGCCGCGGTCGCGTCCCCGAGGTCCGCATAGGCTGCCTCTGCAGCCGACTCCTCCCAGATCCGTTCGGCTTCGCTCCCGTCGTCATCATAGAAATACTGGGCCTCGAAAGCGTCGCCGTTCTTCGCGAGATCGGCGACAATCTCCCAGTAGTCATCCGGATCGAAGGCCTGGATTTCGCGCTCGCGGTCGACGAGAATCTTCAGCGTCGGGCTCTGGACCCGACCGACCGAGATGAAGTCGTTGCCCAGCTGCTTTGCCGAAAGCGAGAGGAAGCGCGTCAGTGCCGCCCCCCAGATCAGGTCGACGATCTGGCGGGCTTCGCCTGCTGCGGCGAGATCGAAGTCGATTTCGTCGGGGTTCTCGAAGGCCTCCTGAACTTCCCGGTCGGTGATCGAGGAGAAGCGTACTCGATCGACGGGCGCGTCGGTCTCCTCACGGATCAACTCGTAGGCTTCTTTCCCGATGAGTTCGCCCTCGCGGTCGTAGTCGGTGGCGATCACGACCTCGTCGGCTTTCCGTGCAAGGCTACGCAACGTCGCGACGATGTTCTCGCGGGTCGGCGTCGTGACGATGTCGGCGTCGATCAACTCGACCGGTTCGACGTCCCGCCAGTCCTCGTATTCGGGCGGGAAGTCGACACCGACGACGTGCCCCGAGAGGCCGACGACGCGCTGACCGCCCCATCGGTAGACGTTGACGCCGTTTTGCCGCTCGGCGCTCGCCGATTCGTCGCTCAATATCTCGGCGATCCGTCGGGCGGCGTTGTCCTTCTCGGTGACGATCAGGCGCATGCCCGATCACCACCGGGTCGCTGGTGAGTCATTACTGCTCGCTACGCGGAGACCGATGGATATGTCTTTCGGCGTGTAATCGCAAGACTGCGACGGGACAAGGCGCGCACGCGTCGCTCGCCCGCGTCCGCGAGGTACACGTATCAGAAGAGATTTTGGCCTCGGATTCTATTCACTATGACGACATATACGAGCAATAGGTCTATCGGCCTCGGGATTCAACAATAGAGAATGGCAGACGACAAACGAGGCCGTGACAAACAGGCCCACGACGAGGAGCGACGACAGCGCGAGCGCGACCTCGAAACGGAGTTGGAGCGCCGGGACGAACCGGAGCCGCCGATCTCGGCGACCGAACTTGGCGAGCTGGAAGATGCCCTCGAAACGCTGTCGTTCCCCACGACCGCGGCCGCGGTGGTCGAGACGGTCGGCGACCGTGAGATCGAGTCGCCGGAGGGCACCTATCGGCTGGCGGAACTGCTGCCCGAAACCGACGCCGAGACGTTCGATTCCCCGGCGGCGGTCAGCGTGCAGGTTCAGCGGCCGACCGTTGCCGCTGCGATGAAGCGAATCATCGAAGCCAGTGACGAACTCCAGGACGCTGATTTCGGTGGCTCCCGGCGGGACGCCTACAAGAAGACCTTGAAAGCACTCGCGGCGATCGAGGCGGATGACGACGACGAAGGGATCGACGTGGTCACCGAGTGGATCGTCGAGCACATCGACGAGAAGGGGAAACTCCCCGGCTCGCGAGCCGTTCGCCGGGAAGCCGCGAAGTTCTGCCGATCGAACGGCTACGAGGTCCGCGTCGACGAGTGGCTGGGGATCTAGCCCTCTAGTTCGGCCCGCAACAATTCATTCACGTCGCCCGGTATCCCACCTTTTTCTTCGTCGGGTACCGTCGCTCCGCTCCGGGACCGCTCCTCGAAAAAGCTGGACCAAAAAGGCGAGCAGTCGCTTCGCTCACGGCTACGCCGTTCGCAGTTCGAGGCTCTCACTTCCTTCGAGCCTCGCTACGCTCGTGCTCGGTGCTATTCCTCTAGTTCGGCTCGCAACAACTCATTCACGTCGCCGGGATCCGCACTCCCACCGGTCTTTTGCATCACCTGGCCGACCAGGAAGTTGATCGCGCCGCCCTCCCCATCGTGGTAGTCCGAGACGGCGTCTGGGTTCTCCTCGATGGCTTCCTCAACCGCTCCCTGAAGTTCGTCGCGTTGGGTCTTGCCCAGGCCCTCCCGGTCGACGATCGCATCTGGGTCGTCGCCGTCGTCGAGCATCCCGCGGAGAACCGTTTCGCGGGCGTTCTTGGCGGTGATCTCCTCAGTTGCGACAAGTTCGACGAGTCGCTCGATCTCGTCGAGACGGCCCTCGACGTCGGTGATCGCCATGTCGCGGTAGTTGAGTTCGCCCAGCAGTTCGTCGGCCACCCAGGTCGCCACGAGGTCGGGGTCGAACGTCGCGGCCAGGTCCTCATAGAAGTCTGCGACTTGCTTGGTCGTGGTGAGCTTCGAGGCAGCCTCCTCGTTGAGTCCGTACTCCTCACCAAAGCGCTCGCGGCGGGCGTCGGGGAGTTCGGGAATGGATAGCTCCTCCTTCCAGTGACTGACTTCCAGTGGCGGGAGGTCGGCTTCACGGAAGTAGCGATAGTCCTTCTCTTCTTCCTTCGAGCGCATCGAAACAGTGATCCCACGGGACTCGTCCCAGTGGCGGGTCTCCTGCTCGACCTCGCGGCCGCGCTTGACGGCGTTTTTCTGCCGTTGAGCCTCGTAGGCCAGTGCCTTCTCCGCGCCCTTGTGGCTGGAGATGTTCTTGACTTCAGTACGGTTGGCCTCGGCCAGCACGTCGTCGTCGATTGTGCCGTCCTCGTCGACTTCCTCGACATCGACCAGCGAGAGGTTGGCGTCGATTCGGAGCGACCCGTCCCGCGTCGCGTCGAAAATACCCAGGTACTCCAGGACTTCTTCCAGTTTCGCCAGGAACGCCCGGACCTCCGTCGCGTCACGGAAGTCCGGCTCGGTGACGACCTCCATCAGCGGGACGCCGGCGCGGTTGTAGTTCACGAGGGTATAGTCGGCGGTGTCGATGTTTCCACCCTGGTGGGTGAGGCTGCCGGGATCCTCTTCGAGGTGGGCACGCTCGATCCCGACTGAACGGCGCTCGCCTTCGACGGTAAATTCCAACTCGCCGTCCTGGCAAATCGGGGCGTCGTACTGGCTAATCTGGAAATTCTTCGGCAGGTCGGGATAGTAGTAGTTCTTCCGGTGGAACCGAGTCTGTTCGGGAATCGACGCATCGATGGCCTTGCCAACTCGTACGGCGGCTTCGACGGCCGCCTCGTTGAGCACCGGCAACGCGCCGGGGAGACCGAGACAGACCGGACAGGTGTGGGTATTAGACTCTGCGTCTTCGAGATCGGTCGAACAGCCACAGAAGATCTTCGTGTCGGTTTCGAGCTGGACGTGGACCTCCAGCCCGATCACGACCGCATGTTCGCGTTCCTGGGCGGCTTGAGCAGTCATTACCGTCTCATCCGTCGCGTGGCGATTAAATCCCTCGGTACTGCAACTGGCTTGAAGACCCGCTGATCGCCTGGCGACGTATCAGAAAGGATGTGCATGTCTGACGTAGGTTTAAGCGGACGGAGGGTGGTGATAGTGATATGAGCAGCAATCGCGTCGAGGAACTGGAAGCGAAAGTCAAGGATCTCGAAGCCACCGTCGAGGGGCTCACCGACGAACTCGTCGAGTGCAAGGTGCGCTTGCGGGAGCTCGAAAACGTCGTCGACGACGACACTGGCTTCAAGCAGCCGGCCAATATCGAACGCGACTCGGCGCCCGACCCGGACGCGGCCGAAGGCGATAAGGCCCAGGGGGACGACACCCCTGACGACGCCGAAACAGAATCGGACATCATCATCGCCTGAGATCCGACAGGGTGCCCGGATCTCAGTCGGAAGGAGTCGTCTCCCCACATGCACATCACAGAGGTCGTCCTAGACAACTTCAAGAGCTTCGGGCGCAAGACGCGAATCCCCTTCTACGAGGACTTTACGACGATTAGCGGCCCGAACGGGTCGGGCAAATCCAACATCGTCGATGCGATCCTCTTCGCACTCGGGTTGGCCCGTACGTCGGGGATCCGCGCCGAGAAACTGACCGATCTCATCTACAACCCCGGTCATCAAGATGGAGCGCGACCGGACGGTGAGCGCGAAGCCAGCGTGACGGTCGTCCTCGACAATTCCGATCGGACGCTCGCTCGCTCGCAGGTCGAAAACGCTGCCGGCAGCGAGAACGTCGGCGACATCGAGGAGATCGAGATCAGGCGTCGCGTCAAAGAGACCGAAGACAACTACTACTCCTATTATTACATCAACGGTCGCTCGGTCAACCTCGGCGACATTCAGGAGTTGCTCGCCCAGGCTGGCGTGACTCCGGAAGGGTACAACGTCGTCATGCAGGGCGACGTGACTGAGATCATCAACATGACCGCGGGCGCTCGCCGGGAGATTATCGACGAGATCGCCGGCGTCGCGGAGTTCGACAAGAAAAAGGAGCAGGCCTTCGCGGAACTGGAGACCGTCCAAGAACGCATCGACGAGGCAGACCTCCGCATCGAGGAGAAGGAGACTCGCCTCGAACAGCTCGAGGACGAACGCGAGACAGCCCTGGAGTACCAGGAGCTCAAAGACGAGAAACAGGAGTACGAGGCCTACAAGAAGGCCGCCGAACTCGAAGACAAGCGCGACGATCTGGCCGAAATCGAAGCTGAGATCGACGAGTTGGAAGCCTCGCTCGAACAGCGCCAGCGCGAACTCGACGAACGCCAGGGCAAAGTCCACCGGCTGGAGGAGGAACTCGACGAACTCAACGAGGAAATCGAGCGGAAAGGCGAGGACGAACAACTCCAGCTCAAACGCGAGATCGAGGAGATCAAAGGCGAGATCGCCCGCCTCGAAGACGCCGTCGAGAGCGCCACACAGCAGCGTGAGGACGCCGAGAACGACCGCCGGGAGGCGTTCGTCCAGATCGATCGCAAGCAGGAGACCGTCGACGATCTGGAGACGGAGGTTCGCGAGACGAAAGTACAGAAGTCCTCCGTGAAAGCAGAGATCGACGACCTGCAGGTCGACCTGGCGGAAGTCGAAGAGGAGATCGAGGAAGTCGGTTCCGAGTACGAGGAAGTCCGCGAGGAACTCGAAGCCAAGAAGACCGAACTGGAGGCGGCAAAGGAGCGGCGAAACGACCACCAGCGCGAGCAGGATCGCCTCCTCGACGAGGCCCGGCGGCGCTCGAACCAACAGCGTGAGATCGAGTCGACCATCGAGAGTCAACGGGAGTCGATCCCCGAGATCGACGCCGAGATCGACGATCTGGAAGACGAACGCCGGAAAGCAAGCAAGAATCGTGAGACGATCGACGAGGTCGTCGAGGACCTCCAAGAGGAGAAACGCGATCTGCAAGCAGACATCGACGAGATCGAGGATGATCTGGAGGCCGCCCAACAGGAATATGCCGAACTCGAGGCCCGCGCCGAAGCGTCCGGTGACGGCTCGTATGGCCGGGCGGTGACGACGATTCAGAAGGCCGATGTGGAGGGCGTTCACGGACCAGTCGGTGACCTCGGCGGCGTCGATCCGGAGTATGCAGACGCCTGCGAGACGGCCGCGGGAGGTCGGCTGGCGAACGTCGTCGTCGAGGACGACGGCATCGGCCAGCGGTGTATCGAGCATCTCAAGTCCCGCAACGCTGGTCGAGCGACGTTCCTGCCGATGACCGAGATGAACGATCGGTCGCTGCCCGCCCCGCCCGATCTCCCGGGCGTCGTCGATTTCGCGTACAACCTCGTCGACTTCGACGAACGGTATTCGGGCGTGTTTAGCTACGTCCTCGGTGACACGCTGGTCGTCGAGAACATGGAGACGGCTCGGGACCTGATGGGCGAGTTCCGGCTGGTGACGCTGGACGGCGACTTAGTCGAGAAAAGCGGGGCGATGACCGGTGGCTCTTCGAGTGGGTCGCGATACTCCTTCTCGGGCGGCGAGGGGCGTCTCCAGCGGATTGCCGAGCGAATCACGGACCTGGAAGACGAACGCGCGAGCGTCCGCGAGGAGCTCCGTGACATCGAGGAGCGCCTCGAAGATGCCCGGGATCGCCGTTCGGAAGCGGCCGAGCAACTCCGGGAAATCCAGGCCGAGATCGAGCGCCGCGAGCGCGAACGTGAGGAGGCCGATGAGCGTATCGCGGAACTGGAAGACGAACTGGTTGAGATCGAGGCCGAGCGCGAGGACGTCTCCGAGCAGATGGACGAGATCGAGGCCGAGATCGAGACCGTCACCGAGGAGATCGACGGGATCGAGGCGACCATCGCCGACCTGGAAGGCGAGATCGAGGACTCTGAGCTGCCCGAATTGACTGACGAGGCAGAGTCGATCCGGGCCGAGATAGACGAACGCGAGGACGAACTCGAAGATTTAGACGCCCAGTTGAACGAACTCCAGTTGGAGAAACAGTACGCCGAGGAGGCCATCGAGGATCTCCACGACGAGATCGAGGCGGCCCAGAACCGCAAGGCCGAGCAGGACGAACGCATCGAGGAGCTTTCGGCCGAGATCGACGAGCAGGAGGCACTGCTGGCCGACAAAGAGGACGCGGTCGCGGCACTCGAGGAGGAACTCGCCGAGATGAAGGCCGAACGCGAGGAGCTGCGCGCGGACGTTCGAGCGGCCCGAGAGGCACGCGACGAGCAGCGCGAGCGGGTCAACGCGGTCGAGAGCGACTTAGAGAGCGAGCGAGAGACTCAAGAGCGCTTACAGTGGGAGATCGAGGAGCTGGAGTCGGCGGTCGGCGAATACGATCCCGAGGCGATTCCCGATCACCACACCGTCCAGACGCGGATCGGCCAGCTCGACTCCAAAATGGAGGTTTTAGAGCCGGTGAACATGCTCGCCATCGAGGAGTACGACGAGGTCAACGAGGATCTAACGGACCTCCAAGACAAGCGGGAAACACTGGTCGAGGAGGCCGATGGCATCCGTGACCGGATCGAGAGCTACGAAGCCCGCAAGAAGGAGACGTTCATGGACGCCTTCGAGGCGATCGACGAGCAGTTCCAGGACATCTTCGAACGGCTCTCGAACGGTACGGGACGCCTCCATCTCGAAAACGAGGACGATCCCTTCGAGGGCGGGCTGACGATGAAGGCCCAGCCGGGAGATAAGCCGATCCAGCGACTCGCGGCGATGAGCGGTGGCGAGAAGTCGCTGACGGCCCTCGCGTTCATCTTTGCGATCCAGCGACACAACCCGGCACCGTTCTACGCCTTAGACGAGGTAGACGCGTTCCTGGACGCTGCAAACGCCGATCTCGTTGGCGATATGGTCGACGATCTCGCGGGCGAGGCCCAGTTCGTCGTCGTCTCCCATCGCTCGGCCATGCTCGAACGCTCCGAGCGAGCGATCGGCGTGATGATGGGCGAGGATAACGTCAGCGCCGTCACCGGGATCGACCTGAGCGACGGTGCCGGGGAGGTGCCCGCCGATGACTGACAGCGGGGGCCTCACCTGGCACCAGACAAATCTTGGAGGACATCATAGATGACTGACGACGTGCCACTCGACATCGCTGGCCACGACGGACGCGAGCGACCGGACGGCGGGACGGAGGTCCTGACGGACGCAACTCCGCCGACTGAGGCCCCGTCGATCGATGACGACGACGAAGTCGAGCCGGTGGAAGTATTGGTAACGATGGCCGAAGAGGGCGAGATCGAGCCCTGGGACATCGACGTCGTGGTTGTGACGGACAAGTTCCTGGACCGCCTCGACGAGGCCGACCTCCGGTCTTCCGGGCGAGCGCTGTTCTATGCGAGCGTCCTCCTCCGGATGAAAAGCGACGCATTGCTCGAAAGCGACGACGAGCCAGAACCCGAGCCCGAACCCGAGCCGTTCGCCGGCGCGCCGGGCGGGACCGTCGACGGCGACCCGTTCGACGCTCTGGAAGACGAGATGGATCGCCGTCTGGAGCGCAAGCGTGCCCGCGGGACGCCACAGACGCTGGACGAACTCGTCAGGGAGTTGCGGGATGCCGAACGCGACTCCTGGTGGAAGGAATCCCGCGAGTACGACACCAGTGACTCACCGCGGGGCTTCCAGCGTGGCACCCAACAACTGGATTACCGGGCAGGCGACGACTTCCGGGACGAGGCTGAACCGACAGCGGCCGATGTGACCGGCACGGCCCACGGCGAGAACGTCGAGGAACTGGTCGAGTCGGTCGCCGAGAAACTGGAAACACAATACGATGCCGGGCGCACAGAAGTCCTGTTTGCCGAAGTCGACGACGTGGGCGGGTCCCGCATCGAGACGTTCCTCGGTGTGCTATTTTTGGCCGATGCGGGCCGGGTCGACCTCCAGCAAGACACGCTCTTTGGCGACCTCTGGCTCAGAAATCCGGACGCGACTCACCAGACCGACGTGGCCGCTGCTGACGATTGAGTGTGTTATAAATCATTAAGTTTCTGCCCGTGCTACTGTCACATACGGCATGACCCCGGAGCGTGTCAGTGAGCGCCTGGTCGAACTGGATGACCGCTTCGATCGGGATCGCTACTACGCGGCACTGGAGTACGTCCACGACGACGGCCGGTGAGGGGACTCAGACGACGATGCCGGCTTCGAGGAGAGCGATCAGGACCGTCAGTATTGGGATCGACAGCAGTGTCGAGGTGAGAATGGCCGTACTCGCAAATTCTGTGGGCGAGACGGGGCCGTCGGCAGGACCGCTGAACTCCCCAAGCAGGATGATCGGCGTCACGGCCGATGGGCCGGCACATTCGAGCACGAACACGCGCGCGACAGTCTCGTTCTCGAATCCCAGAAAGAAGACGCCGGAGGTGAGCACGAGCGCGATGGCAATCCCGACCAGCGGTGCGACGGCGAGTTTGAGTGCGTTCGGGACGATCACGCGCCGGGCTGCCGCCGCGTAATTCGTCTCCGAAAGCTGGATGCCGAGGATGAGCAGCATGACCGGGATCGAGGCGTCGCCGACGAGCTGTAGCGTATTCATCGCGGTCGAGCCCGTCGGCGGCGCGAGTCCCAGCCAGCGGGCTGCCAGGGCGACGATGACGGCGTGGACGATCGGAATGCGGGCCGCCCGGCGCACGCCAGCGAAGGCCCCACCGGTCCCGCGGGCGGCGACGTACGTGCCAAGCGTGTACAACAGGACGCCCTGGATCGCGGCGTACAGGACCGCCGTCGACCGGCCAGTCGCGCCGAAGGCGAACTTCGAGAGCGGAATGCCGAAGTTCCCGGAGTTGGCGAACATGGCCGCGAGAATGAACGCGCCGAGCATCGGTTCGCTCTGTCCCAGGGCCCGACCGGCCCCCTTGGCGATGACGAGCATGATCGTCGAGAACGCCAGGACACCGACGGCGACGGTCAGGACCGTCGTCCCGCTCATCGGTGTCTTCACGAGCGTATGAAAGACCAGAGCCGGAACCAGCACGTAGACGGTAATCGTGTTCAGCGGCCCAACCTCGACGTCCTTGACGCGTCCCAGCGCGAACCCGGCCGCGGCGATGGCGACGATCGGCAGGATGGCTGTTCCGAAAATGCCGACGAGTGATTCTAGTTCGAGGCCGGACACGATTCGGGGCTTCGACGGGGTGGCTCACAATCCCTTCGGATCTCGACCGTCGCGAAGAATTCAGACGAGAACACTCACTACCGAGTTTCAGTTGGTGTCCGTATCAGTGCTCCACATCGTTCGATCGTTTCTGTATAGGAGAGGAGGCCCGCGACCGTCTGGCCATCGTGATGCTCGTGGGCTTTGAATTCGAGAATTCGACACGGTGCTTCCTCACCGTCATAGGTTGTACTCCGCCACTCGTTGCCAGCAAGCCGGTACCGGACCCGATAGACGTCCCGAACGCGAAGGTCTTCGTACGTATCGAGCCGATATCCCGACGAGGACGCCCGCTCGTCCGGTTGGAGCGTAACGGTTTCCTCGACCACTGTCCGATCGTCCCGATCGATCTGGAATTCTATCGTTTGGCCATCGGGGGTATCGTTTGCCGCCTTGACTTCCACTATCGCGACGCCCGGGGGTGGGGAGTTCAAAACCGAACAGCCAGCGAGGAGGGGTGCACTCGTGGCGAGCGTAGCGAGTAATTCGCGGCGGGAAACCATATTGTCCCGAATGTTGTGTAACTGAAAAATAAAATCATTGGTCCGCTGTGATGACTTCCGTCTCGCGGCTATCGGTTGTCACTTGAACAGTCCGACAGTCAGGTCGTCATCGATCGACCGGCTGTGCCACTCGCCCACTCTCGCGGCCGTATACCCGCCGACGAGAGCCAAGAAGGGGACGGCCGCCGCGAATATAGGGCTATTCACCGCCACGACGATGAAGACGACATCCAGTCGATGAGCGATCGGGACGCCTTCGAGGATGGCCGCTCTGACCACGGCCCACCCGAGGACACCCGCTGCCGTCCCACAGACAGCAGCGAAGCCGCCTTCGATCAGATGGTGATTGTACTTGTCGCTCCACAGCCCCACGACGACACCAGCGGGAACGGCTGCGATGACGACTGCCATCACCAGCGTGTGGGTCGCCGCTGTGGTGATCCCATCGGTACTGGTGGCAACGTGCACGAATGCGATCGCTCCAGCTACCGTCGTCGCGATCCCGACTGCCCGACGATCGCCATCTCCGTTGACCACGTTTTCGATAGACGACACGACGAGCTATTAAATGTTGCTCAGGGTACCGTCCAGCAATCCTCACCGGCGTACTCGATCACGTCGCGACGCTCCATCTCCGTCAGGACTTCCTCGAGACGATCCGGCTGTGCGATCTCCATCTCGATGGGATCGATTTCGTGGTAGGCGCGCAGTAGTGACCGAACGTCGCCCTCGCTGAACTGCTCGGCCTCGGCTTTCTCCATGACGCTTTCGGTCAGGTCGATCATGTCCTCGATGAAGTTCCACGGGTAGACGACCCAGGCCCACTCTTCGAGCCGCTCGCCGACGAAGTCAGGTTCGACCTCACTGGTCTGTAATAGCTGTAGTGTGGCGGTCCGAACCGCGTTTGGATTGCGATCGTTGACGTACTCGGAAGCATGTGCGATCGACTGCCCGGTGTCGGCGATGTCGTCGACGATCAGCACGTCCTTGCCCTCGACCGATCCCTCGGGCATCGGATAGCGCACTTCGGGCTCATCGCCCTTGGCGGCGGTCCCAACGTAGTGTTCGATCTTGAGACTCGTCAGGTCGTCCAGGCCGAGGAAGTCACATAGCGTCCGGCCGGCAAACCAGCCCCCACGGGCCAGCGCGACAACGACGTCCGGCTCGAAGTCGTCGGCCTTGACGTCGTCGCTGACCGTCCGACAGAGGCCGTAAATGTACTCCCAGTTCGTTATCGTACAGGGGAACTCCTCCGGCAGATCGCCCATCAGGTAGTCACCGATCGAAGCCTGGTGACGACGACAATTAGGGTTTTACATGCGCATCGACGCCCCGTCGTGTCACCCGGGGGTATTTTTGTCGGCCCGCCCGAACGCTCGTGTTGATGCGACGTCGCCGCTTCCTCCAGGTCTGCGGGGCGCTTTCGACGGCCACACTCACCGGCTGTACAGGGTTCGGAGAGACGACCGACGCGGACGGCTCGATCACGTCCGAACGGTCCTCCAGCGTTCCCGATCCATCAGTCACGACCCCAGGGAGTACGCGGACGACGACAGTAGCGGCCGAGTACGAACGGCCGTCCTACGCCGACCCCGACGCCTACACCGCGGAAACGATTTCGATCGAGGCGACCGAGAACTGTACGTTGGGGGCGACACTAACGGTTCCCGACGGCGAGACCCCCGTTCCCGGCGTCGTCATCGTCCATGGGTCAGGCCCGAGCGACCGGAACGGCACCGTCGGCTCGATGCAGGTGTACCGCGACCTCGCCGTCGGACTGGCGAGTCAAGGGATCGCCGTCCTTCGGTACGACAAGCGGACGCACGCCTGTCCGCTGGCCGTTGAGGCCACCGAGATCACCATCGACGACGAGGTGACGACAGACGCACTGGCGGCGGTCGATCGCCTTCGCGAGCACGAGCGCGTCGCCGCCGAGGACGTGGTCGTCGCGGGCCACAGCCTCGGCGGGATGGTGGCACCGAGAATCGCACATCGCGATCCGGCGTTGGCTGGTATCGTGATGCTCGCCCCGCCGGCCCGCTCGTTGCCGTCCCTCATTGCTTCTCAGCGACGCTATGCCTTCGAGCGAGACGGCACCCTCTCGGACGCCGAACGCGAACGCCTCGAACGCATCGAGTCGATTGCCGACCGTGTCGCGGCCGGGAACGTCAGCGCGAACGAAACCGTCTGGGGCGGCGGGCGGCCCTACTGGCGGAGTCTGGCCGACTACGACCAGGTCGCCGCTGCCGAACACCTCGACGTACCGATTCTCATCCAGCAGGGGAGCAACGACGTGCAGGTGCCCCCCGAGACGGAACTCTCCCGCTGGCGGGACGCGCTGGGCGATCGTTCGTCGGTGACAATCCAGACCTACGAGGGCGTGAACCATCTCTTGACCACGGGCCGGGGACCGCTGGCGACCGGAACGCTCCCGGAGTCGGGACACGTCACTGACGCGGTCGTAGCTGATCTGGCCACGTGGACCAAGACGATCACTCGATGATTGATCGCCGGTTGGGTCGTGGTCGATCGTCAGTCCCACAGCCTCGCCGACGGTCGGCAGGCATATTCGTCCCCTGGCCCGAGAGTGTGTATGACCGGCCAGGATCGACGAGAGGTACACCTCGTCGACGCGTTCACGACCGAACCGTTTTCGGGCAACCCAGCGGGTGTCGTCCCCGACGGCGACGACCTCGAAGCCGACCAGATGCGGGCGATCGCTGCTGAACTCGGTGCCAGTGAGACGGTCTTCGTCCGGGAGGACGGGCAGGCCGATCGTCGGCTGCGCTACTTCACGCCCGAACAGGAGGTCGACCTCTGTGGCCACGCGACGATTGCCGCCTACGCTCGCCTGTTCGACCGGGCCGCGGTCGACGCTGGCACTGAGACGGTCGCGACCGGTGCCGGCCAGGTAACGGTCGAGGTCGAGTCCGACGGCACGGTCTGGCTTGACGGCGCCGATCCGTCGGTCAGCACTGTCGAGATCAACTACGACGAACTCGCGGCCGCGCTTGGACTCACTGAGACTGCCTTTGCCGGCGTCGGTGAGGATCTGCCGGTCGCCCGCGCTTCGACCGGTATGGCGTTTCTGATCGTTCCGGTCAACTACTTCGAGCAACTCGGGGACGTCTCGCCCGATCTGGCTACGATCGAAGCGCTCGCCGAGGCCCACGACGCGGCCGGGATCTACGCGTTCACGTTCGACACGCTCGATCGTGAATCGACGGTCCACGGTCGGTTGTTCGCTCCGTCGGTCGGCGTCGACGAGGATCCGGTGACAGGCACTGCAAGTGGTGCCGTCGGGGCCTACCTCCGGCGCTTTAGCGGCGTCGAGGGGACGGAGTTCCGGTGTGAACAGGGCGACTTTCTCGATCGCCCGGGGCGCGTGTCAGTTCGGACTGCCGACGGCGTCAAAGTCGGTGGCCGTGCGGTGACAACGCTGTCGGGCCAGATTGCTGTCCCGGATACAGAAGACAGCGAGATCATCGAAGCCTGACGGTTATCGCTTGCACCAATCGGATCCAGCGAGCGGAACGGATAAACGGGACTAGCCCGTATCCTACGAGTATGCAGCGGGCCGCGCCGCAGGACTTCGACCGCGTGCTCTCCTCGATGTGTACCGAGCCCCATCCAGCGGCTCGCGAGGCAGCCGAACGGTTCCTCGCGACCAACCCCGGCGATCCGGGGACCTACCAGACAGTCGCGAGGCTCGAGGAGCGAGCAGTCGAACTCCTGGGCGAGATAACGGCACTGGACGATCCTGCCGGGTACATCACTAGCGGCGGCACGGAGGCGAACATCCAGGCTGTCCGGATCGCCCGCAACTACGTCGACGCCGACGAGCCAAACGTCGTTGTCCCCGAGAGTGCCCACTTCAGCTTCACGAAAGCCGCCGAGATGCTCGACGTCGAACTCCGGGAAGTGCCGACGACTGACTACCGGGCGGACGTCGCGGCGATGGCCGATGTCGTCGACGCGAACACGGTTGGAATCGTCGCCGTCGCGGGCACGACCGAGTACGGCCACGTCGATCCCATCCCCGCACTGGCTGATCTGGCCGAGGACGCCGGCGCGCTCTTGCACGTCGACGCGGCCTTCGGTGGGTTCTTCCTCCCCTTTACCGATATCGAGTGGAACTTCGCCCACGCCGGCGTCGACACGATGACGATCGACCCGCACAAGGCCGGCCAGGCGGCCGTCCCGGCTGGTGGCTTCTTGGCGCGCTCGACGGACTACTTAGACGAACTGACGATCGATACGCCCTATCTCGAATCGGAGTCCCAATTCACGCTGACGGGCACTCGGAGCGGGGCAGGGGTTGCCAGCGCTGTCGCGGCAATGGAGACGCTGTGGCCTGACGGGTATCGTGACCAGTATCAGGCCTCGATGGACAATGCCCACTGGCTGGCCGATCGCTTCGAAGAGCGCGGCTACGATGTTGTTGGCCCGGAACTACCGCTCCTTGCTGCGGATGTCTCCCTTGAACTCGTCGAACAGCTTCGAGATCGTGGCTGGCGAGTCACCAAAACGGGCTCCGGTGAGATGCGCGTCGTCTGTATGCCCCATGTCACGCGCTCGATGTTGCGGACGTTCGTCGCGGACCTGGACTGGTTCTGACCGGCCACAGCACCGACAGAAACAGGAAGGTTTACGCCTTACGAGCTAAACCGGAGATCCGTGACTGTCGTCCTCCCTGTCGCACTCGTCGGTGACCTTGCAATCGGCCTGTTGGGCCCGCTCCAGGACTTCCTGGCAGCCGGTGGTGACTTTCTGGGGTGGTTTTACGGCGCGCTCGAGGAATCGGTGCAATCAGCGACGGGGCCACTCGGCCTGGCCCTTATCGGCATCTATTCGTTTCTCATCGCGTTCGTGCTGCCGCTTCCCAGTGAAATCGTCCTCGCTCCGGCCGGCCACATGCTTGACGGACTTCCGTACTCGCTGACGCTCGCTGTCATCGTTTTCGTCAGTGGGGTCGGAAAGGCAGCTGGGAGCGTTTTTGCCTTCCACATCGGCCAGGAAGCCAAAGAGTACGGACCACTGGTCAGGCGGATCAAACGATCCCGGTTTGACGTCATCGAGTGGTCAGAACGGAAAACAGTACAGATCGCCAGGCGCTTCGGGTACGTCGGGCTCGCGCTTGCCCTATCCGTTCCCGGATTTCCGGACACGATTTCGATTTACGCCTTCACGATCCTCGAAGAGGACTACCTCAAGTTCGCGCTGGCGACGTTTGCAGGCAGCGTCGGCCGCCTGCTCGTGACGATCGGTCTTGCCGGCAGTGCGATCGCCATCCTGTGAGTGAGTCGACGTCGACGGCGGCTGAAGGGGAACGTCCATGGTGAGTGGCTGTCAATTACTGGGGTATGCCGTCCGAGAAGGAGAAGATGCTCGCTGGCGAACTGTACGATGCGACCGATCCCGAACTGGTTGCCGATCGGGAACGCGCTCGCGAACTGACCATGGAATTCAACCAGCTGCCGCCCGGTGCCTACGAGGAGAAACAGGCACTGCTCGGAGAATTGTTCGGTGAGGGTGGCGAGGACGCATTCGTCGAGCCCACGCTCCGGGTCGATTACGGGTACAACATCAGCGTCGGCGAGGGTTTCGAGGCCAATTTCGGGTGTGTCTTCCTGGACGTCACCGAGATTTCGTTCGGCGAGCAGTGCCTGCTCGGGCCGAACGTCCACGCCTACACGGCGACCCACCCGATCGATCCCGAAGCCCGCGCCGAAGGTCTCGAGAGCGGCGAACCGATCACCGTCGGCGACAACGTCTGGATCGGCGGCCAGACTGTCCTCTCGCCCGGCGTGACCGTCGGCGACGACGCCGTGATCGCCGCCGGGGCGGTGGTCGTCGAGGACGTCCCCGACCGGACCGTCGTCGCCGGCAATCCAGCGAACGTCGTTCGCGAACTCGACTGATCGGGATATATCTTTATGCCGTCTCCGGGTGAGTCGGGTGGTATGAGCCGTCGACCCCTCACCAGTCAGGTCGTCTTCGGGGCGATTCTGGTCGTCGTCGGGATCGCACTGCTAGCCGAGACGACCGACGCCTACGACGCGTCGATCCTGCTGCAGTACGTCCCGTCGCTGTTCGTCCTGCTTGGCCTGTACGCCCTTCTCGTCAGCGACTTCCGCAACGTCTTCGGTCCGGTCGTCGTGATCATTGTCGCCGCCGCCTGGCAGTTGATCGCCCTCGAGTACGTCACGGCCGAAGAAATCACGCAGTTCTGGCCACTGGTCGTCGTCGCCTTCGGGCTCTCGCTCATCCTCCGGCAGGTCCGCTCGCGGCCCCAGGCCGTCCAGGATACGTTCCTCAGCTCGATCGGTGTCTTTGGCGGGGGTCAACAACGATCGA
Source organism: Halorhabdus salina (assembly GCF_013839425.1). Lineage (GTDB taxonomy): Archaea > Halobacteriota > Halobacteria > Halobacteriales > Haloarculaceae > Halorhabdus > Halorhabdus salina. Next base: position 176,772 of record NZ_JACDNP010000003.1, read on the forward strand.
CGACGCCGGACTTCGAAGGGGCTGACTTGACGGCGCTGTTCGGTGGTGTCGATCTCGACCTCCGAGAGGCCGGGATCGAAGACCGACCAGCGACGGTCAACGCGACAGCGATCTTTGGCGGCTGTGAGATATCTGTTCCGCCCGAATGGAACGTCCAACTCGACGTCCTGCCGATATTTGGTGGGGCCGAGGACGAACGCAAGCGCCGGGAGCGCGACCATGACGAGGTCGATCTGGTCGTGACCGGCTTTGCCGCCTTTGGTGGCGTCAGCGTCACTGATTGACGGATAGACTGTCCGACTGCCGTTGCCGTCCGGAAACCGGCGGGTTTTAGGCCGGAATGGCGATACTTTCGGGTATGAGCCACGACGAGTTTCCGACCGACGATCCCGCCGTGGTGACCTGCGGGTTGCCGTATGCCAACGGCGACCTGCACATCGGTCACCTCCGGACGTACGTCGGCGGCGACGTGTTGACCCGTGCCCTGGAGAAACTCGGCCAGGAGACGGCCTTCGTCTCCGGGTCGGATATGCACGGGACGCCGATCGCCGTCCAGGCGATCGAAGACGACATCGATCCCGAAGCGTTCGCCCTCGAATACCACGAACAGTACGAGGAGACGTTCCCTCGTTTCGATGTTGCCTTCGACAACTACGGCCACACCCACCAGGAGACCAACCGCGAGTTGACCCACGAGATCGTCGAAGCCCTGGAGCGAGAGGGTTACGTCGAGGAGCAGGAGATCAAAGTCGCCTGGGACCCCGCCGACGACCAGCCACTCCCCGATCGGTACGTCGTCGGGACGTGTCCGTACTGTGGCGAGACGGCTCGGGGCGACGAGTGTGACGAAGGCTGTGGCCGCCACCTCGAACCCGGTGAGATCGAGGATCCCGTCTCGAAGATCTCGGGCAACCCCGCCGAGTATCGCGAACGCACCCACAAGTTCTTCACCGTCTCGAAACTTGCCGAGTATCTCTCCGAATTCCTCGACCGCCTGGAGGGGACGCCAAACGCCCAGAACCAACCCCGACAGTGGATCAAGGAGGGGCTGCAAGACTGGTGTATCACGCGGGATCTGGACTGGGGCTTCGAATACCCCGAGGTTGCGGACGCGGCCGAGGACGACACTGCCGAGGATCTCGTCCTGTACGTCTGGGTCGACGCGCCGATCGAGTACATCGCCTCGACGAAGCAATACACCGAGCGGGTCGGTCCCGACACCTACGACTGGGAGGAAACCTGGAAAGAGAGCGGCGAGATCGTCCACGTCATCGGGCGGGACATCATCCAGCACCACACGATTTTCTGGCCCGCCATGCTCCACGTCGCCGACTACAACGAACCCCGGGCCGTCGTCGCCAGTGGGTTCATGAGTCTGGACGGGGACGCCTTCTCGACGAGTCGCAACCGCGCGATCTGGGCCCAGGAGTACCTCGATGAGGGGTTCCATCCGGACCTCCTCCGGTACTACCTGACGACCGTCGGGGGCTTTCAGGACGACATCGACTTCTCGTGGGATCGGTTCCGCGAGCGCGTCAACGGCGAACTCGTCGGCACGGTCGGGAACTTCGCCTACCGATCGTTGCTCTTTGCCTACCGCAACTACGAGGGAACGCCCGACGTGGACCTCTCCTCGGAGGTCGAAGATCGCATCGTCGAGGCGATCGACGAGTTCGAGGCTGGCGTCAACGACTATTCGATCCGGAAAGCCACGCAGGCTGCAGTCGACCTGGCGAGCTTTGGCAACGAGTACATCCAGCGTCACGAGCCCTGGAATCTCGACGACGAGGCAGCCGCGCCGGTCATCCGCGATTGCGTCCAGATCGCCAAGGCCGTCGCCGTCCTCATGCAACCGGTCACGCCAGAGACGGCACGCCGGCTCTGGGACCAGCTCGAAGCGGACGGGTCGGTCGCTGACGCCACACTCGAGGCGGCCCTCGAAGCGCCCCCTGAGTCGTTCGGCGAGCCGACCGAACTCTTCGAGAAGATCCCCGCCGAACGCGTCGCGGAACTCAACGAGAAACTCGACGAGCGGGTCGCGGACGCGACCGACAGCGAGGAAACCGAAAGCGACGACACTACCGAGAGTGAGGGGGGCGATATGGACCTCGAACCACTCGCTGACGAGCGTATCGACTTCGACGACTTCCAGGGACTCGACATCCGTGTCGGCGAGATCGTGGCGGCCGAACCCATCGAGGACAGCGACGACCTCGTTCGACTGGAAGTCGACATCGGACTGGAGACGCGGCAGGTCGTCGCCGGGATCAAGCAACTCCACGACGTTGAGACCCTTCCGGACACCCGCGTCGTGCTGTTGGCGAACATGGAGAAAGCCGAACTGTTCGGCTACGAGTCAAACGGCATGGTGCTGGCCGCCGGCGAGGAAGCCGACCTGCTGACGACCCACGAGGACGCACCGCTCGGGTCGAAGATCCGCTGAGTTGGGCACAGCATTTTAGCCGACCGATCGACTAACTCGGATATGACTGACGACGAGTGGGAGTACGACACGGGGGACTTCGAGCCGTCAGCTGACGATCCGCCTTCGGGTGAGAAATCGTCGGACGACGGCAGCGAGGAGTCAGCCACCGGAGGCTGGCGGTTCTCCGTGGACGAGGTCGAAGACGGGGGCACGGTGGATGAGGAGGACGACGACGACTGGTTGAACTTACACGAGGAGATCGAGGCCGGGTCCCCGACCCTGGAGAACGCACTGTTCGTCGTCATCGGCGTGACGCTTGGTTTGGTACTCACGTGGCAACTGTTCCTGTGACGCGCCCGAACTGTTAACCCATCCCGGGCCGAAACGCGGGTATGGCGATGGTCTTCGGGACGGACCTCTCACTGTTACTGTTGCTGGCAGGAGCGTTGTTGATCATCGGCGAGGCCTTTGCTCCGGGGGCGCACTTCATCGTCCTGGGGATCGCGCTGCTGGTCGCCGGGTTGGTCGGGCTTGCCCTCCCCGCGTCCCTTGGTGTCCTCTCGCTGGTGATTATGGCCGGCGTGGTGGTTGCCGTCGGGGGCATCTCGCTGTACATCTACCGGCAGTTCGACTTTTACGGCGGGAAGGGTGCCGGCCGGACGAGTGATTCCGACTCGCTGAAGGGAAAGACTGGTCGGGTGACCGAACGCGTCACCGACACGGACGGAGAAGTGAAACTCGACAGTGGTGGCTTCAATCCGCTCTACCGGGCCCGCGCGTTCGACGAGGAGATCCCCGTCGGCGAGGAGGTGATTGTCGTCGACCCCGGCGGTGGTAACGTCATCACTGTCGAATCGATGGCGGCGCTGGGGACGGACGACATCGACGACGAACTCGAAGCCGACCGCCAGGCAACAGAAGCGGACGGCGACGCTACTACGGCTACGGCTGACCGGGACACAGAATCAGAGACGGCTTGAGGAGGTCTACCGCCGGCAGGTTAGTCCGCGAAGAGGGAGGGGTTGAAACGATACCTAGGAACAGCAGCTATTTCAGTCGTCGTGAAATCCGTACAGACATGGACGAATCCACACGCAAGGCGGCGAAGCGACGTGCCAGCAAACGTGCTGTCGAGACCGTCACGGACGGCGATATGGTTGGTCTTGGCAGCGGTAGTACGGCCGAACATGCGATTCGCCTGCTCGGTCAGAAGGTTGCGGACGGCTTGGATATTATCGGTGTGCCAACTTCTTTCCAGGCCCGCGAAGTCGCCACCGAAGTTGGGATCGAATTGACAACGCTCGAAGAGACAGAGGGCCGTCTCGACGTGGCAATCGACGGTGCTGATCAGTTCGCCGGCAGTGATTTGATAAAAGGGGGTGGTGCGGCCCATGCTCGCGAGAAGATTGTGGACGGTGCGGCCGAGGAGTTGGTGATTGTCGTCGACCCGACGAAACGAGCGGATGTCCTCGACGCCGCAATCCCGGTCGAAATTCTCCCTGATGCCCGTCGGACCGCTGCCGACGCAATCCACGATCTTGATGGCGAACCAATACTTCGCCGGGCCGAACGCAAGAGTGGCCCCGTCGTCACTGATAATGGGAACCTAATTTTTGACTGTGACTTTGGCGAGATCACAGATCCAGCGGCGCTTGCTTCAGCCCTCTCGGTGCTCCCCGGCGTCGTCGAAAACGGACTGTGCCTCGACTTCGCTGACGTCGTCTACCTCGGGACCGAAACGGGTGTCGAGCGGATCGAGCCGTAGCGAGTCTGGTACTTCACTCCCTGTCGTTAACGATTGGTTACTTATCTCTTCAGAACTGGGATAGAGTGATACAGACCGGCCTTCTCGGTTGTTTGGAACCCTTCCCCGATCCGGAGCCAAAATACTTAATACTGTCCGGCAGGCGAGTTCCACGTGGACTATGGTGGAGAACCAACAGTCAGACGACTATAGTACGATCAGTCGCCGTCGGTTCGCTCAGATCGCTGGAGCGACCGGGGCGGCAGCCCTCGCGGGTTGTGGTGGTGGCGACACGACCACTGAAGGGAGTGGTGACGAAGACACGCCGATGGATGGCGGCGAGACGGACGACAGTACGCCTGACTCCTCGACACAGGTCTTCGACGCTGAATACAACAATCTCAACCAGACGGCGGCGACCGCCGATCTGCAGTACAACCACCTCAACAGCTCTTCGTACGCGGGCTGGATCGCGTGGACTCTGACCGATCGACTCATCGCGTACAACTTCAGCGAGCGGGAGTATTACCCGTACGCGCTTGAAGACTACACTATCGAGCCCCAGCGGGCTGAACTCAATATTCGGAGCGATTACGCGTGGGCCGACGGGACAGACTACACGTCCATACATCTCAAACAGGAGATCGCTGCCAGCTACATCGTCGGTGGCGGGGTCTGGGACTATATCGATACGCTCGATAACATCAAGACGCCCGACGACAAGACGCTGGTTCTCGAACTTCCTGAGCCCGCAAACCCAACAGCCCTAGAACACGAGATCGGTGCCATCCAGACGAACATTCGTGCAAAGGAGGGGACGCCGTTTGCCACTCTCTGGAAGGAGATGCAAGAGAATGGGGTTGACGGGGTGAGTGACTCCACCAACCAAGAAGTGTCGAACTTTTCACCATCGAGCCCGCCGATGACGGCTGCGCCGTGGACATTTGATAGCGGTGACGCCAATGGGGTTCGGCTGTCGCGCAACGACGAGCATCCGGACGTTGACAACATTAACTTCTCGAACTACTACTGGGGTGCTTCGCCGAGCAACCAGCACAAGCAGTCCCAGCTGGTCTCGGGCAAAGTCAACAGCGTGATGAGCCTGTATGCCCCGCCACGGATCGCGGCAAACGTGCCGGACAAGTTCGAAGAGGCACGTCCACCGGCGTACTGGGGCTATGGGCTCATGCCGAACCACGAGCGTCCGCACGTCGAACACCGCGAGGTCCGCCAGGCTATCCAGCACGCGATCGATCGCAGCGTTGTCAAGCAAAACGCTGGCCCGCGGACCAAGGAGATGGCGGCGACGCCTGGTGCCCTCTGTCCGGGCCAACCGGAGGAAGAGTGGCTCGGTGACACCATGGACAGCTACCTCCGCTTCGAAGATGTTGAACGCGGCAAGGAACTACTCGAAGAAGCGGGCTATACGCAAGACGGCGGCACCTGGAAAGACTCCAACGGCAAGGCTGCATCACTCGAAGTCAGTGTCTTTGCCGGCTGGTCTGACTGGGTGACGGCGTCCCAGACGATTGTCAGCCAGCTTAACGACTTTGGTTTCGATGCCTCGCTGAACACCGTCCCCGGCGGCTCTGCCTGGGGCGACATCTTGCCCAACAGCAAGTTCCAGATCCACACGTACTCCTGGATGTCTGGTGGGCCGCGTGGTGCCTTCCCCTACTACTCGGCTCGACGCCAGGTCGGATACGTCTGGAGTGCTGGAAATATCCACAATTACCCCGGCTGGAACGATGGCGACGGGCAGGAGATCACCGTGCCAGACGGTAACGGTGGCGAACTGTCTGCCAACCCGGTCGAACTGGTCGACAGTATTCCCCGACTCACCGATGAGGAGGAACTCACACAGACGGTGCGTGACCTTCACCGTGTGCTCAACGCCGATCAGGCGTTCATGCCACTCTCGACGAAGCTCGAGCAGTCGTGGTACGAGCAGAGTGACGCGTGGGCCGCCCCCGACGAAGACTCGACGGCAGCAGGCGTCAAGTGGCCCTCGTGCTGGCTGCCCAAGCAGGGCGACATCTCCTACAAAGGAGACTAGAACTGAACAGAGCGCACTGATCGCGTTCTGAGCCAATTCATAATCGCCAAATACCACAAACTGACTAGCTACACATGGTAAATTACTACATAAAACGGACTGGACAAATGGTAGTGACGCTCTATGCCGTCGTTACCATTGCATTCGGGCTGGTGCGTTTCCTGCCAGGGGGCCCTGCAACGGCGTTACGGGCTCAATTGATGCAAGATGATGTTCCCTCGGAAGTCATCGCCCAGCGTATCGAACTGTATCTCAGTGTCAACCCCGACGCCCCGTTGTTGGATCAGTACATAAGCTATATGAGTAACATCTTCCTGAACGGGAGTCTGGGGAAATCTGTCTTCATCCAGCGCCAGACGCCAGTCACCGAGATTCTGGCAGAGGCACTCCCGTGGACTCTGTTTATCGTCATCTCGTCGATTATTCTCTTCCACATCATGGCTGTCGTAATCGGTGCGTTGATGGCCTACTGGGAAGGCAGTCTGTTCGATACAGTAAATTCAGCCATCGCGATCGTGTTCACGTCGATCCCGTTCTACGTGCTCGCGATCGTGCTCGTCTGGATCCTCGGGTACGAAATGAGCTTGTTCCCGGTCGGGAACCGGTACGGAGACGCCATCGATCCAGGGCTCTCAGTGACGTACATCCTCGACGTAATCTATCACGGGGCATTGCCGATCGCGTCGATGGTAATAACCCAGTACGGCGTTCGGGCGCTGTCGTTCCGTGGGAACAGCATCCAGATCCTCGGCGAGGACTTCGTTCGGGTCGCCCGACTGCGTGGGTTATCCGATTCCCGGATCGCGCTCTGGTACGTCGGACGGAACGCAATCCTGCCGCTGTATACGGGCTTTCTACTCTCGCTCGGTTGGTTGCTCGGCGGTACCGTAATTCTCGAAGAGATCTTCAACTATCCCGGTATCGGACTCAAGTTTATCGAAGCGCTCGAAGTCCGCGACTATCCGGTGATCATGGGCGTGTTCATCATGATCACCGTCGCACTAGTCGTCGGTATCTATATTGCCGACCTGACCTACGGGAAGATCGATCCGCGTATCGAAACGGGTGATCAAAGTGAAGCATTCTGAAACTGATTCCCAAGACGGGCTCGAATGGACCTACGACGCCTCCCAGGAAGTCGGGATGACGCGTCGTGAGAAGCTACGCGAGTATTACGAGGAGTATCTCTACAAGCCGGGCCTCGTCGCGTGGTCGGACTGGCGAACGCGGATCGGCTACGCAATCGTCGGATTGTATCTCCTCTTCGCTGTGATCGCACAGTTCAATCTCTACCGGCCCCCAGAGGCGAGCCAGGAGATGCCGATGCTACAGGCCTTCCAAGAAGGGTCCGCGATCCTCGGTTCGAACACCATCGGCCAGGATATCCTCTCGTTGATGATTCACGCAACGCCGGAGATGCTCATCATGATCGTCTCCGGGGCAGTCTTCGCGATCGTCATCGCCGTGCTCGTCGGCACCTTCGCTGGGTTCAAAGGCGGGCGAGTCGACAGCGCGTTGATGTTCGCCGCTGACGTCGGGATGTCGATCCCGGGACTCCCGCTCGTCCTGGTGTTGACCTCAACATTGCGGCCGACGAATCCCGCTATTATCGGTATCATCATTACGATCAACTACTGGGCAGGCCTCTCGCGAGCGATTCGGGCACAGACCCTCTCGATCCGTGAGAACAGCTACGTGGAGGCGTCCCGAGTAATGGGCGTCAGCACGCCGCGCATCATGTTCAAGGATATCATCCCGAACCTGATGCCGTACATCACGGTCAACTTCGTCAACGCATGCCGGGCCGTGATCTTCTTCTCGGTCGGGTTGTACTACCTTGGATTCCTTCCCTATACGAACGCGAACTGGGGTGTTGTCCTCAACAACGCCTACACTCAGGGTGCAATTCTCGGCGGTTCGTACGTCTGGCTTATGGCGCCGATCGTGATGATCATGCTCCTGTCGCTTGGGCTGATTCTCATCGCTCAGGGGATGGACCGCGTGTTCAACCCGCGTGTCCGGACCCGGCTGGCCGGCGAATCAGAATCTGTCGAAGGTGACGCTGAGGAAGGCGAAGTCGACACCTTCGGAGGTGCTATGTAACGATGAGTACAGATTACGACGATACGTCGACGGATGACGATGTGGAAATGACTGTAACGAGTCTGGACGCCCACGATCCAATCATGCAGATCCACGATGCGCGGGTCACCTACGACATGGATCGTGGTGAATCGCGTGTCTTGGACGACGTCCATCTCGAACTCGAACGGGAGGAGATTATCGGTGTCGTCGGGGAATCGGGTTCAGGCAAGTCGATGCTGGCCTCGGCGATGCTTGACTCCGTGCCGGACCCCGGACAATTGGCCGGCCAGATCCGCTACAATCCCGAGGATCGCGATCAGATAGATCTGCTGTCCCTTTCGAAAGAAGAGCTCCGGCAGGTCCGCTGGGAAGACATCTCGATGGTCTTTCAGGGGGCGATGAGTTCGTTCAACCCGGTATTATCGGTCAAAGCTCATTTCAAAGAGACTCTGGAGACGCACGATCACAACGTCAAAGAGGGGATGGAGCGAGCGCGTGAACTCCTTTCTGACCTGTATCTCCAGCCCGATCGGGTCCTCAATTCCTATCCGCACGAACTGTCCGGTGGTATGCGCCAGCGGGCGTTGCTGGCGCTGTCGGTCGTACTGGAACCGGACGTGCTGGTGATGGACGAGCCGACGGCGGCCCTGGACCTCCTGATGCAGCGATCGATCCTCATGCTTATGGAGGAGCTTCAGGAGTCCTACGACCTGACGATGCTGTTCATCACCCACGACTTGCCACTGGTGGCCTCGCTGGCCGATCGGATGGCAATCATGTACGCCTTCCAGCTCGTCGAGATCGGTCCGACCCGGGCTTTGCTCGATAAGGCCGCACATCCGTACACACGTGCGCTTCTCAATTCAACACCGAACCTAGACGCACCGCTTGACGAGATGCAGTCTATCGAAGGGGCGAGCCCAGATCCGGTGAACGTCCCCGATGGGTGCTCGTACCATCCCCGGTGTCCGTTCGCCGAAGAGAAGTGTATCGAATCCGAACCCGAGTACTTCCTGCCGGAGACCGACCACGGCGTCGCGTGTTTCAACTGGCGGGAAGCCAAAGAGCGGATGTCACTTAATCATCTACAGGCGCGCGATGACAGCGGTGAGCAGGTGCGTGACACCGACGACGAACGTGGAGGTGAGAACTGATGCGTTCCGAAGAACCGCTACTCTCCTTAGAGAACGTCGAAGTCCACTTCGAGAACCAGGGCGGCTTCCTGGATCTCTTTGACGACGCGGAGATCGTCCGGGCGGTCGACGGCGTCAGCCTCGATATTTACGAGGAAGATGTTGTGGCGCTGGTCGGCGAATCCGGCTGTGGGAAAACCACGCTGGGCAAGACCGCAATCGGCCTACAGGAACCGACTGGTGGCAGTGTGAAGTTCCGCGGTACAGATGTCTGGGAAGCACGGCGTGGCAATGCCGATATCCCCTTCTCGGAAATCCGCAATTCGCTGCAGATCATTCATCAGGATCCCGGGTCGTCGCTGAACCCCAACCGACGGGTGAAGTCGATCCTGCAAGTCCCGCTGGAACAGACCCACCCGGAGATGAGCACCAACCAAATGTTGGAGCGCATTTATTCCCTGCTGGAGCACGTCGGGATGACGCCGGCCACGGACTACGCCGAGCGCTATCCCCACCAGCTTTCCGGTGGCGAGAAACAGCGCGTTGCGCTTAGCCGGGCGCTGTTGATGAACCCTGACATGATCCTGGCTGACGAGGCCATTTCGGCGCTTGACGTCTCCCTGCGCGTTGAGATGATGGACCTCATGCTGGACCTCCAAGAACAGTTCAGCACGTCGTTCCTCTTCATCAGCCACGACCTCTCGAACGCGCGGTACTTCACCGAACACGGCGACGGCCGCATCGGTGGGATGTACCTGGGCGAACTCGTTGAGGTCGGACCGCCCGAACAGGTCACCCAGAACCCGCGTCATCCGTACACGGAAGTGCTGCGGTGGGCGACGCCGAACCTGAACCTCGACGAGCAATCGAAGGATATGCCGATGCGCAAGATCGACATTCCGGACCCGGTCGATCCGCCCTCGGGTTGTCGGTTCCACACGCGGTGTCCGGAAGCTCGTGAAGCGTGCAAGCAGGAGACACCCCAGCCCCAGACGATTGAGAACGTCGACATCGATCACTGGGCGTCGTGTTTCCGTGAGTACGACAACCACGAGTACTGGCAGAGCCAGCCCCTGCAGGACTAAGTAACCGGCTGGGCTCTCCGTCTACGCAGCAACGTTGTCGGCCCTGTCCCCCGACGAATCGGATACCCCTCGCTGTTGTATTTCACGCCAGTACCGGCAGAATCAGCTCCGATAATTCGCCGTGACTTGCATCACCCAACGGTTACGTCTTCTCGCTGTAGACATTTCCGGTAGATGAGGGTGGTAATCCCGAAGGCAACCACGACAAGTACGAGGTCGAAAATTGCGATCGTGTACGACATTGTGCCTGGTTCACCAAAGAAAAGTGCAAAGAACGTGAGCAACAGCGCCATGAACAACGCGATGATGAGTGTGTAGAGATACTGCGTCTGGCTGCAGACGTACGACCACTTGTCTTCGGCCATGGTGGCGCTTGGCAGTACCGTCTCATAAACGTCAGGAATCTCGATTCGAATCGACGTGTGTATCCGTGAAAGCGGGGCTAGACGGGGCCCTTTTGATTTGCAGCCATCGGAGAAACCACTACATTCAAATGAGTTTCATTGGAATGTGGTCACATGGAACGTGGATTAGCCGTTTTGTTGTCCGAAAGCAACGCGGAGAAAGAACTATTACAGAAAGCCGCCAACTTCAGCGACTGCTCGAACGCCCCACTTGCCGTCCTGGCGGTCGTTTCGCCGTCGGAATACGACTCTGTCGCAGAGACGATGGACCTCATCGGCGAGATCGAGCACACGAGCTACGACGACGACGCGATCTTCGAGGGGTTGCACAAGAATACACGTGACATCGTCGAGGACGCAATCGGTGACATGGCTGTCCCCCACGAGATCATCGTCCAGGTCGAAGAAGCGGGTGATCGGGCTGATGTCGTGCTCGAGACTGCCCGTGAACACGATTGCGATCACGTGTTCCTCGTCGGCCAGCGGCGATCGCCGACCGGGAAGGCACTGTTTGGTGACCTCACTCAGAAGATCATTCTCAACTTCGAGGGCGACATCACGCTCTCGATGGAGTAAACCACACTCACGCCGAGTGTCGTCGGTCTGTTGCGGTGACTACTCGTTATGCGGGAAATTGTGGCTGTGTCGTTCGGCGGTTCTGGGGGCGACCGGATCACGGATTGCTTTCCCGAGCGGTATCGAAATCCGACAGTAGCACGCTTTTGACCACAGTCTATCGCAACCAGGTTAGCGACTGAACCGTCACGTATTTCCAAACTGCCCGGGTAGCCAGTCATATGAGACACGACGACATGGATGTCGTTGTGGATCTCCTCGAAACGGCCCGAGAAGATCCCAGCCGCGTCGACTGGACGGATATTGAGTCGTATCTGGCCCACGAGAACAACGACGTTAGGGCGAGAGGGGCCGAAATAGCGGCTGAACTTGTCGATGCAGAGTCGGAAGTAGCCCTCGCGAACCAATCACAGTTGCTCGACCTTGCCGCGGACGATTACATCGCTGTCCGCCAACAGGCCCTCGCGGCGTTAGCTGTCGTCGTCCCTGAGTACACCGACGAATTCACCGACGATATCGAGACGTTTATCGATGCGCTCACGTCGGAAGTTGGCACGATTCGCGTTCTCGCTGCCCAATCGTACTCGGCCATTGCCAGCGAGCACCCTGGGGAACTGACAGCCCATACCGATGAGATGGTGACTGTCGTTTCCGAGACGCACAATGCGGATATTTTCGAAGCGGCCGGAGACGTTTTTGATATGTCCGAGCGGGAGACGCTTCGGACCCACAACAGGGAAGAACAACAGAAGTACAGCGTCACGAAAGAAGTTGCTATCAACGGACTTGTTGAAATTGCACGCCGGCAGCCCGAAGCCGTGACAGCACACGCGGACGTGATTCTCGAGGCGACAACTGCGTCCAATCCGCTCGTCGCTGGCGCGGCGATTGATATCATCAGTGAACTGTCAAAACACGGCTATGCAGTTCCCGAAACCGCACCTGCGGTCATCGAGGGCCAATTAGAGACTGACTCCGTCTTTGTTCAGGCCCGGGCGGTCCGCGCCTTGGGCAATCTCGAAGCGATCGACGCGGCCGATTCGATCGCCGACCTCGCCACAGGGGCGACCGACGAGGATCTGCAGGTACTGGCCGAAGAGACCACCGAGTGGCTTCGAGACCACGCTGACTCCGCGTAAGACGGTCAGTGGTCCAGGCGGGCTGTCAGTAAACACTTATGTGGGATCCCGGGGCATTTCACCTACATGGGTGAGCGAAGTGCGGGACTTGAGCGGGTGTGCTTTGAACGGGTACCGATTGTTCTTGACGCTGGGTACGGCTACTCACGATCACACGACAGACGTGATCGTTTGGTCTCGACACTGCTGTGCACTCTGGGTGATGTGCGATGAGTGAGGACGAGGGGCCACCTACTGACTCCGTCTTCGTTCGCATATTTCGAGTAGTGATTCCAAATGTGCTTCGGCGGCGGTTTGCGCTGAAGTTCGGTGTTGTCCTCCTCGTAATGGCTGCCTCAGTCGGCGTTATCGGCATCGTTGCGACTCAGGGGATGACGAATCAGGTTGAGGACAACGTCGAAAATGAATATGAAAATCTCGCTGTACAGGAGGCCGATCTGATCGCAAACGAGCTGGATCGACACAAGTTGACGGCCCAGCTCCTCTCTACGAACCCGGAATGGGGAGCTAACAGTACCGAAGACTTGCGTCGGAACCTCCGGATCGAACGGTCTGATCTCGATGCCGTCTCTGACATCTTGGTTATCGATCGCCGGACCACGACGGCTGCTCGATACGTGGCCGCCGGTGCCGGTACAGAGGCGGATCAGGATGTCACACAAGCGGGCAGAGAGTGGGTGAGCGACCTCTCGTTTGCACAAGCAGACGAGACGAAACTATCAGATGTATATCGGGTTGGTGGTGAGTACGTTGTCGGCATCGTGAGCCCGGTCGGCGTCTCACAGCAACGACTGTTACTGGTCGAAGTGTCCGTCGCTGATATTTCAGCGACACTCCGTGGCGCGGAGCGCGCTGAGGGTGGCTTCACCGAGATTGTTAACCATACTGGGATCGTACAGATGTCGGAGCGGTCCTCGGGGCTGTTAGAACCGTATGCGACAAACGACCGAACACTGGCCCCACTCGAAAACGCAAAGCAGGTCCGTCAGGATAGCACTCAACGCGCCGGCGTGATTTCAAACATGGGCGCCTCGACAGCGATCATTGATGAATCCTATACAGTTGGGTACGCACCTGTAGACGGAACTGACTGGTACGTCCTGGTTCACGCTCCCAGAAGTAGCGTCTTTGGCTTCGTCCAGACGGTCTCGAATTGGGGGACGATTGCCACCGTCGCTGGCGTGTTGCTCATCGGTCTTGTCGGGGCGACCCTCGGAGTGAGTACGTCCCGGTCGATCAATCGTCTGCGGGACCGTGCTGATGCGATGGAGTCCGGAGACCTCGATGTCGCGATACATTCCAACCGGATCGACGATATCGGTCGCCTCTACGACAGCTTCGGGAACATGCGTGATGCGCTTAAACGCCAGATACAGGAGGCTGAACAGGCCCGGAAGGAAGCGGAAGTGTCCCGGGCTGAGGCCATGGAACTGAGCACTTATCTTCAGGACAAAGCTGAGGAGTACTCGGCCATCATGCAACAGTGTTCGAAAGGTGATCTCACCCAACGGATGGAACCGGACGGCGAGAACGAGGCGATGGATCGCATCGCCGAGGATTTCAACGAGATGATCGACGAGTTAGAGAAGACGACCGGCCAGCTCAAACGCTTCGCCGAAGAGGTCAACGACGCGGGTGATGTGGTCCAAAAATCCGCCGAAAGCGTCCGTGACGCCTCCGAGCAGGTCGCAGATTCGATCCAGAAGATTTCTGACGATGCCCACGAGGAGATGGATCGTCTCGACACGCTGTCGAAGACGATGGACAAGACGATTCAACAACTCGAAACGGTCGCCGACGACAACGACATCGACGTTACCGCCCAGCTTGCTGATCTCCGGGATGTCGCCGAGACCGTCAACGACATCGCTGAGCTCACTGAGCAGACGATGGCCGAGGCCGAGAACGTCGCCGGTGCGGCTGAAGAACAGGCTGCGGAACTCAGTGAAGTCACACAGCAGGCCGAGGATCTCACTCGCTACGCTCGGCCACTGGGTGACGTACTCGGGAGCTTCGAAACGGAAGCTGAACACGAGTTTTACTTCCCGACAGGACCTGGATCGTCGCCAACGGACGACGGAGCGTAACTGCTAAATTTCGATCCCGTTTGACGCGTCTGTCTGTTCGGTTTTGTGGTTGTACGGTGTGTTTGCCTCGGCAGCCCCATCGTATCAGATTGGCTACTAGACAGACTGGATTGAGGGCGAACGCGGACGCTGTGACGACTCCAAACATTGATGTAATGGGCCTCAGGATACCTGGGCATGGGGAGAGAAAACTATTCGAAGGTTACCGAGCCGTCGCGGCGAACGTTCCTTCGGGCGGCAACGGGTATTGGAGCAATCGCCACGGCGGGGTGTCTTGGCTCGGGTTCGGAGACGACGACACAGCCGGGACCGGCGGCTGGCGATACAGTTACGATTGGGGTTAATGTGGCGAGCTCGGGCGATTATGCCGTCCAGGGCAAAGAAGAGCGTCGGGGCGCGGAACTCGCCGTCAAACACATCAATGAGGGTGGTGGCTGGGTTGGGGAGGATTTCTTTGATGGGCTTTCTGGTGATGGTTTGCTCGGGAAAACCGTCGACATTGCCGTCCGCAACACTGAAAGCGACACTGAGACGGCCCGCAGTGCGGCTCAGGACGCGTTCGATACTGATCGGGCAGTCATGCTTTGTGGAGGAACCGCGGGGCAGCCAGCGCTCGCTCAGGCCGACGTGGCCGCGAACAGAGAGCGGATTCATATGATCACGGGGGCCCAGCTTGATGCGCTCACGAGCGGGGACTGCTCGCAGTATTCGTTCCGCGAGATGTTTAACTCCTATTCGATGGCCAAGGTGTTGCGGGCAGAGTTAGCAGAACGTCTCGGGAGCGACGGCATCTGGTTCCATCAGATTCACGCCAACAACGATTGGGGTAGAGAGGTACAATCGCACATCCAGACCGAGTTTGCGAATTTGGGATGGAACACGGTCGGGACAGAGGAAGTGATGCTTGGCACCCAAGATTTTGGCCCAATACTGGAGACAGTCAACCAGCGAAGTCCTGACGTGTTGTTCCTCAATCTCCCGGGGTTCGATGCGGCGGTCGCTATTCCACAGGCAAAGGACATACTGGACGACGATGTTACAATTGTCGTCCCGCGGTTGACTCGACGAATTGCCGAAACTGCTGGCTCGAAAATCGCTGGCGTCCTGGGGACGATTCCGTGGGATCCCGTCATGGTTCGGTTCGATCCAACGCCGTTGTCCCGCACGTTGGTTAATGCGTACGGTCAGGAATACACCGGTGCCGACGCCCAATACGATGAAGTCCCGACGGGGCCGACACACCTAGCCTATTCACAGGTCATGCAGTACGCTGGGGCAGTCGAACGTGCCGGGACCTTCGACGCCGACGCCGTTATCAGTGAACTCACTGACCAGTCCTACAATGTCGGCATGTCCGTCGAGGAGACGCTGCGTTCGTGTGATCACCAGTCGACGCGGCCAGCACCGGTTGTCGAGGGCCGTATCCTTGGTCGACAGCGATTTGGCCATTATTTCGCGCTGGATACGATCAGCACTGAGACTGTCTACGAGTGTGATACTGGTCCGGCAACTGACTGTTCGCTATAGCCCGTCCGTTCGTCGGTGTCGGTTATCCTCCCCCGTTGTTTCGCCGTCACGGCTAAGAGCATACAGCCGTCATATCTTGTATGGTCGAAGACGCCACGCTGAACGAATTTCACTCCGTCGAGGACGATCCGCCAATTGACGACACGGCGGAGCCAGAGGTCCGACCGGCGACACCCACTTACGTGTATTTGCCACGTGGTGTGGCGTGTGACGCCTGTGGCACAGTCACCCAGCGTCGATGGACCGTGGACGGCGATCTACTGTGTCCGTCCTGTGTGGAGTGGTGACCAGTGGACCAACGTGTTTTCCAGCCGGCTGGGTCAAAGCGACACGGACGGCTAGCCTTCGTCGCGGTCGCGCTTGCAGGGATCATTGGCTTCGGACTCGCTGATTATGCACTCACGAGTGCCGGTTACTCGACGGCTGGCATGGCCGTCTGGGGTGGTGGATACGTCGGCACAATCTTGATACTGTGGTACGGCTGGTTGCGCCCGCTGGATCTGGACGGGAACTGACGCGTAGCGTACGTATCCCGCCGCGTGGCGGCGATTCCGGTGGGTAGCGGAAGTTTAAAGGCCGCGTCAGAGCCAATCACGGACAGGAATGAACGGGCTCCTACCGTTGCAGCTAATCGACAGCGTCCTTCTGCAGTATAACGTAGGGGACGTGTTGCTGTTGTTGCTCGGACTCTCCGTGTTGGGCGCGCTCGTAATGCGATCCCGGAAAGTGTTCTCGATGCAGGCGCTTGGTGTCGGTCTCCTGCTCGTCCTCACGCCAGGGGGTGCACTCGAACCGGGTGGCGGCAGTTTGCTTGGCTCTGTCATCCAGTACAAGTTCTTCGGACTCGTCTTGTTACTTGCCGCGCCGATACTGTACGTGACGGCACGGCGATAATCACATCGGCCCCTTTCGATCTCGCTCATCGACTGCTCGTGGGTAGCTTCTGTGATGAGCAGGCCCAAACCCTCGCGCTTTAGCGCGGAGGATCTCAACCTGTTCGCCTCACTGGCTCTGGATCGGTAACTTCGGCCGCTTGCCCACAGAAGCGTCGGCTATTCGAGTTTACCGAGCGCAGTGAAGAATTCGAGAGCCGGCCCGGCAACGTGGACCGGTTGCTCGGCTTGCTCGAGCGTGATCTGTGTCGGTGGGTCGACCTCCTGGGTGGTTCGGCCGTCACTGACGACAGAGGCACTCGTTGCGTCCTCGATCCGGATCGTAATCGTCGTGTCGTCTTCGACGACGAGTGGCGGCATCGGACGTTCAGCGGCCATCTCGGTGACGACCCAGACGGGAACGTTGGGGTGGACGAGTGGCCCGCCTTCGCTGAGATTGTACGCCGTACTCCCGGTTGGCGTAGCGATGAGGACGCCGTCGGCGTGACCGCTGGTATACAGGGCATCGTCTGCCCGGATCGTGACGCCGATGCCGTTGCCGTGGCCGCGCTGGGGGCCTTGGACCACGATTTCGTTGAGTGCGGCCGGTAACGTCCAGTCCTCTCCACTGGCTTCCAACCGGGGGAGCTTCCGGGTCGGCGTCTCGCCATCGTCTCGGAGGTCGGCGACGACGTTTTGGATTGTCTCGATGGCATCGTTCGGTGAAACGGCGTTCAGGAAGCCAACTTCACCCAGGTTGACACCCATGATCGGTGTCCCGGCTGCCCCGCGAGCGGCGTGCAGAAAGGTACCGTCGCCGCCGATCGAGACGACGATGTCACAGCCAGCCATATCAGCGACGGGAATACGTTCGGGGGCGTCCAGTTCCGGCGTGGCGACGCCGCCATAGGTTTCCTGGCGGTCGTCGGCGAGTGCCTCGGCAGTCACGTCGTCGACGACGATATCGATGTCGTCCAGTTCCATTCGAACAGCTTCGACAAGCGAGCGGGCCCGCGGATTGTCTTTCTGGCCAACGAGTCCGAGTTTCATGCCATCGACTTGCCGGTCCCGACAGATAAATACGCCTCATCTGCCTCCGGTGGCACGGATAGAGTTATTGAGCCCTGGGTCCAACGATGGCCCATGGCTGCGGGCCGGAGGATTGGCCGATGAGCGAGGACGACGAGGACTGGTTCGAACAGGCCCTCTCCGAGAGCGATGGGGACGGCCCAGTCGACGCCCAAGGCGAGAGCCCGACGAACGCAGACGCCACTGACAGCGCGACAGACGCCGGCCCTGACGAGGACTGGTTCGAAGACGAGGGGACGAGTGAGTCAGATCCCGCCGAGGAAGATGGCGACTCGACGGTCGAGGAAGATGACGACTCACTGTTCGACGAAGACTTCGCGAGCGCCCTGGAGTCGACGGGCGGCCCGGGCGGAGACGGTGGTGAGGGAGCCGACGGCGAGGGATTCGACGAGGAGGACTTCGAGTCTGCAATCCCGCGAATCGACCTGGGTATCGAGGGACTCGACGAGATGATCCAGGGCGGTGTCCCCCAGCGCCATCTGATGGTCGTCATCGGCTCGCCGGGGACTGGTAAGACCACGTTTGGCCTACAGTTCCTTCATCATGGACTCGAAAACGGCGAGAACGCGGTCTTCATCACGCTCGAGCAGAGTCGCGAGAGTATCCTCGATACGGCCGACGAGCGTGGCTGGGCCTTCAAGCAATACGAACGGGACGACAAGCTAGCGATTGTCGATCTCGATCCGGTCGAGATGGCAAATAGCCTCAAGAACATCCGGGCGGAGTTCCCCGAACTTGTCAGGGAATTTGATGCTGACCGGCTGGTCCTTGACTCCGTGTCGCTACTGGAGATGATGTACGACGACCAGGCCCAACGCCGGACGGAAGTGTTTGACTTCACCCGCTCGTTGAAAAATGCCGGCGTGACCACGATGCTGACCAGTGAGGCCAACGAGGATAACCCCTACGCCTCTCGGCACGGCATCATCGAGTACCTGACTGACGCCGTGTTCGTCCTCCAGTACGTCCGCGGTGATACCCAGGAAACCCGTCTGGCTGTCGAGATTCAGAAAATCCGAAACGCCAACCACTCACGACAGACCAAGCCTTACGCGATTACTCTCGACGGCATCGACGTCTATCAACAGGCAAGTATCTTCTGAGACTACGGTTCGCTCCTCGGGTTCGGTCGCTCCATTTGTCGCGATCGAAACCCAGTCGTGATTGCGAGGCGGTGATCCGCTCCGACCGGCGACGGTATCCGCCGTCTCTCGGCACGTTATCCGGTTTCGGGCCGTCGGCCCACTCGCTCGTGGCAAAAACGTGGTCCACGCGAACGTAGTGTGGGCTCGGGAGCCCTCGCTTTCCCGGTGGGAAAACGAACCTGCGCACTCGCGGTGCTCTTGGACAGCGACCGTTCCGCTACGCTCGACGATGAAATCCACATTCACCCACAAATAGACTGGTTGAGCGGGTTACGCTTCTTGCTGGTCTAGGTATTCCTGTGCGATCGCGTCGCCGCTGGAGGCACCGATCCGCTCGGCTCCCGCCTCGAACATCGCCTCGGCGTCCGCCCAGGAGCCGACGCCGCCGCTGGCCTTGACTGGCAGATACTCGCTCATGAGTTCGACGTCGGGGACGGTCGCACCGCCGCCACCGAACCCGGTCGCCGTCTTGACGAAGTCCGCGCCGGCATCAGCCACGAGCTGACTGGCGCGGTGTTTCTCTTCGTCGGTCAACAACGGCGTCTCGATGATCACTTTCACTGGCTGTGTGGTCGCCGCCACGACAGCTTCGATGTCTTCCCGGACTGCGTCGTCGTCCCCCGCCTTGAGCCGCCCGACGTTCAACACCATGTCGAGCTCGTCGGCACCGGCCTCGACGGCGTCGACCGCTTCCTGGGCCTTGACTTCGGAGGTAGTGTTTCCGTGGGGGAAGGCGATCACGGTCGCAAGTTCCACGTCGGGGGCGTACTCACTGGCCATCTCCAGATAGCACGGTGGAATACACGCGCGCAATCCGTATTCACTCGCTTCGTCCAGCAGTGTCCGTACGTCGTCGGATGTCGTTTCCGGGCCGAGTACAGTGTGCTCGATCCGGGAGCGTACGTCGTCCATACGCATCTATTAAGTGGCGCTTTGCATATAAAACGCGTGTTCGATCGTCTCGGCTGGGGCTGATCAGCTCTCGAGCCAGGGGTCTCTGGTCGAGCCGCCGTAGAGTTCCCTCATCAGCGTCACGACACTTTCGGGAGGATACTGCCCGCGTTCCGTGACGATCGCGTCGACGTACCGCGGCGGGGTTACGTCGAACGCGGGGTTTTCGACGTGTATCTCTCCGATCTGTTCTCGGGTCGGTTCGTCGAGAACCTCCCGGTCTTCGCGCATCTGGATATCGACACTGTGGCCAGTCAGCGAGTCCGGGTGCAGCCGGAGGGTCTGGGCGGCGACAGTGACCGGGACCCCGCGTTCGCGGGCGACGACAGCCAGATCACTCGTTCCGATCTGGTTGATGACTGATCCGTCCGCGGCGATACTGTCCGCACCCACGATGACGTGATCGGCGTCGTCGAGATATCGCCGAGCCGCATTGTCGACGATCAGCGTAACGGTTACGCCCCATTCTTGGAGTTGCTGGGCGGCGATATGGCCCTGTTTCCGGGGGCGCGTCTCCTTGACGATTGCCTCGATTTCCTTGTCGTCTGTCAGTGCATGCTCCACCGTCGCGAGTGCGTCAGCGGAGTGAGAGTGGATCATGATCGTGTCGCCGTCCCGAAGCCGTCGCGATCCGATCTGTCCAAGTTTCTCGCGTGCGTTTTCGATATTTTCCTGGAAGGTCCGAGCCGCGGTCGTCGTCGACTCCCGCAATTCTCTGACGGTCTCGCCCTCGATTCGCTGAAAGACGTAGCGCAGCGCGTTCGAGAGACTATCGTCGGCGGGGCGTGCGTCGTGAAGGATCCTGGCAGTTTCCCGCATCGTCGCCCGGAAGGCCTCGGGGCTGTCCGCCTCTGCATCCGCTGCTTGGGCCTGTAGCGCCTGGGTCGTTTCGCGAGCGATCGTTGCGGCCCCACGGATGTCCCGGTTTTCGATCTGCGTCGACACCGAGCGGACTCGCTGGTGGGTCATTACGCGATCCCACTCTCGCTATCACTAAGAATCCGCCGCCTTCGTCTCGAGAGTTCTCCCGCGAGTGGCGCTCGCCAGCAACGGCTATATAATTGGCGACGGTATCTAACGACATGCCGATCGGATTTATCGGCGGGAGCGGCATCTACGATGCACTCCCCCTCGAGGAGACACGTACAGTCGACGTTGAGACGCCGTTTGGCGAGCCGAGCGCGCCGATCACAATCGGGACGCTCGACGGGACGGGCCGAGAACTCGCGTTCGTCCCGCGCCACGGCCGGAACCACGAGTACTCGCCGACGGAAGTTCCCTATCGGGCGAATATTTACGCTCTCAAAGACCTCGGGGTTAGCCACGTTATCGCGACAAACGCGGTCGGGAGCCTTTCGACGGATATCCCGCCCCGGAGCATCGTCGTCCCGGACCAGTTGTTCGATCGTACGCGCCACCGAGAGTATTCTTTCTTCGGGGACGGGATCGTCGTCCATCAGGGGTTCGCCGATCCGTTCTGCTCGGACCTGGCGAGCCATCTCGCAGACGCTGTCGACGAGGCAACGAACGAAACTGCGCGGCGCGGCGGCACGTACGTCTGTATCGAAGGTCCTCAGTATTCGACGCGTGCCGAGAGTGAGTTCTATCGGGCACAAGGTTGGGATATCATCGGTATGACGGCACTCCCAGAGGCCAAACTCGCCCGTGAGGCCGAGCTCAGTTACGCGACGATCACCGGGGTGACCGACTGGGACGTCTGGAAGGCTGATGCGGAAGTCACTCTTGAAGAGGTACTGGAAAACGCGGCCAAAAACGAATCCGTCCTCAAAGAGGCCGTCCAGCATGCCGTTGAGTCCTTCCCAGACGGACACTCGTGTGACTGTCACAGCGCCCTTGCCGGGACCGTCAACACGGAGCCCGAGGTGATCCCTGAAGAAACGTATCAGCGCGTCGAACCACTTGTCGGGGAGTACGTCGACCGCTAACCGATACGGGACTCCAGTGAGATCGATGCAGGACTGTGCTCGCCGTCAACTTTCCTAGACGAGATGCGGCAACCCCCACGATCGGACATAGTCTTTTGTCCATCCATCGAGAATGGGGGGATATGTTGAAACAGTCCCACCTGCAGATCGAGATGGATCAGCTATCCGACCTCGTTCTGACGCCGGGTGACCCGGATCGGGTTGACCGGATCGCTTCCTATTGCCGGAACGTCGAAACGGTCGCGACAAACAGAGAGTACAAAATCGTCAACGCGACATACGAGGGTCGAAACCTTACGATCGCTTCGACAGGTATCGGTTCGCCGTCGGCTGCCATCGCGATCGAGGAGTTGGCCAACGTTGGCGTCGAGACGCTCATTCGAGTCGGGACGACCGGTGGCCTCCAGCGGGGGATCGAAATCGGCGACATGGTCGTCGCGACCGCCGCGGCGAAAAACGAGGGGACGAGCGACCGCTACGAGCCGACCGAGTTCCCGGCTGCCGCGGACTATGACGTCCTCTCCACGTTAGTCGACACTGCCGAGGCAAACGACGAGGCGGTCCACGTCGGTCCGATCGCCACGGACGACGCCTTTTACAACGAGACCGAAGAGATCATCGCGACCTGGGAGACGGCGGGCATCCTTTCGGTCGAAATGGAAGCCTCGGCCTTGTTCACGCTCGCACGTCGTCGAGGTATCCGGGCGGGCGCGATCTGTACCGTTGATGGCAATCTCGTCGAAGGGACTCAGAAGGGTGCGACCGACGAACGCGAACTCCCCGATAAGGCCAAGAACAACGTTGGACGAGCGATTGAGATCGCACTTGACGCGGCGACACAGCTCTGAGTTGTCCTGTGCCCCTTAAACGATATACTACTTATAATAGATCGCAGTCTTTATCAGTGAAATTCCGCTAAACGGCCATGTACATGACCAAAATCGCACAGACTCCCCGATCGACTTCTCGGATTGTGTCAGCGTTGCCGATTCATAGCGCCCGTCGTGACGATACGGCTGGCGGGTCTGAGCGTCGGCGGTCGGCCCAGAACGAGTATAGTCAGACTACAGTCGGAGCGAATACGAGGAGTGAGCACGCATGAATCCGACACTTGTCGGCCTTGCGACGCTAACCGGACTCGTTACCGGGCTCGTATTCGGGTTTTTGGAGGTTCCCATTCCGGCCCCGCCGAGTCTCGCTGGCGTCATGGGCATTGTCGGGATCTTCCTGGGGTACCGTATCATGGGCTACTTCGATTACGGTATCAACTTGCTTGATGTCCTTGGTATCTAACTGACGACTGCGTAGAACAGTCCACTACCGTTCCCTCTATTCGCTGTCCAGTTCTTCGACGAGCTCGGCGAGCCGTTCGATCGACTGCCGTTGTTGTTCAGTCTGCTCGCTGATCGAGCGGCTCGCGGCTCTTGCTTGCTGGGCCCGGTCGCGAACCGTCTCTAACATCGTTGTTACTTCCTCGATCGCCGCTGCTTGATCGTCATTCGCCGCAGCGATTTCGTTGATGCCAGTCGAGACGTCCTCGATTTCGCGCTCGATCTCGGTAAATGCGTCCCGGGCTGTTTCGACCTGTTCGATCGTCGCCTCGATTCCGTCGGTCGCCCGCTCGATTTCCTCGACCGTCCGGTCGGTCTGTGTCTCGACGTCATCGATCTGTGTGGCAATCTCTTCGGCGTTTCTGGTCGTCTGTTCGGCGAGGTCTTTGACCTCGTCGGCGACGACTTCGAAGCCTTCGCCCGCCTCACCGGCGCGGGCAGCCTCGATGGAGGCGTTCAGCGCGAGCATGTTCGTCTGGTCGGCAACGTCTTGGATAATTTCGACAATCGTGCCGATCTCCGACATCCGCTCTTCTAAGGTGGCAACTGTCTGGGCGAGTGTTTCACCAGTTTCGGCTAGCTCGTTGGCGCTGACACGGGCCTTCTTTCCGGATTCGAGCCCTCGGTTTGCCGTTTCACGGCTTGTTTCGGCGGCTGTGGCGACCTCGTCGGCGTTGGCCGCGACTTCTTCCATCCGGGCACTGAAGTTCTCCATTTCGGTGACTGCCTCGTCGAGATCCTCGGCTTGGTTTCCGACGAGCTCGGTGATTCGACTGGCTTCCGAAGCGCTTTCTCCCGCCGATTCGGTCAGTGCTTCGGCCTGGTTGTCAACCTGTTCGACGAGTGTTTCCAGTTGGCTCGCGGTTTCGTTTACCTGATGGAGGACATCCAGTAGGTGCCCTTCGACGTGGTCGGTTTCCCTGAAGGACGCACGGGCCCCCAGCGATCCCTCACTCAGCGCGGCCATCGTGTCGATCACCTCTTCGACGAGTGCTTCTGTGTGTTCCTGTCGGCGTTGGCGGTCGGTCTCGTCCCGACAGAGCTGGATGACCGCCGAGAGCTCTCCGTCCTCGAAGATTGGCATCGCGTTGAACCGGATGTATCGCTCTTCCCCCGCGTCATTTTCCAACCAGTGGACAGACTCGTACACCGGAGCGTCAGTATATTCCGAATCAACCCGCTCAGTTCGCTCTTGCTTTTCGGCTTCAAAGGGGTCCTCGATGACACGATTTGCGAGGACTTTGATCTGGTTTCCGTCTTCGTCCCGACCGAAGTACTCGTTGGTCCCCAACATCTCCTCCCGGGACAAGCCCAGTAGCAGCTCCAGTCCGTCGCTCCAGTGAATCACCGTGTGGTCGCTGTCGAGTATGTACGCCGGAATCGGCATAGCGTTTAGCACTGTTCGCACAGCCAAATCGCCAGACGCCCCGTTGTTCTCAATGGGTGTTGGTGGCATTGGCTAATTTATATGCTTGAGGGATAAAAATGTATTATATACTTGAATTCTTATAAACCACCGCCTTATTTGTGGATCCACATCGTAGGTCGGATATGGACGACGACCAGCTTATCGAGATTGCTCACGAGGCACGAACCGATGCGTACGTTCCCTATTCGGAATATCCGGTCGGGGCCGCGCTCGAGACCGCCGAAGGCGAGGTGTATCGCGGTTTCAACGTCGAGATTGTCAATTACTCGAACAGTTTTCACGCCGAAGAACTCGCTGTGACGGGTGCGATCCGTGACGGCGTCACCGACTTCGAGCGGGTCGCGGTCGTCTCGGCGGAACACGACGGGGTCACGCCCTGTGGGATGTGTCGTCAGACCTTCGCCGAGTTCTGTGACGATTCATTCGAGATCATCACTGAGGACGACGGCGAAATCCAACACTATACGCTCGGCGAACTGCTCCCCGACGCGATGAAGCCCGGTAACCTGCAAGACCGGTAATCCTGCCGTCGAGTCGGTCGAGAACGATCGAGCGGACACCCGTCTTTTGAGGAGACTGTCTGCTGACTGGCGTCACGATAGCGGTGATCTCGGCCCGAACCAGCGGACAGTCGTGAAATTCGAACTCCGAAAAAATAGAACGGTGACGTCGAGACTACTCCTCGCCGGACTCGTAATGTTCGCCGACTTCGCTCGGGATACGAGTATACCCGACGAACGCGAGCACGATGATGACTGAGACGTACGGGACCAGTCGGATCAACTCGCTCGGAGCCGGGATGAACGCGATCTGCTGGAGGCGGATCTGCAAGGCGTCCAACCCCGCAAAGAGGATCCCGGCCGCGGCCGTTCCGAGTGGGTTGTAGTTGCCAAAGAGATAGGTCGTGATCGCAATGAACCCATCCCCGGCGATCATCGTCTGGCCGCTCCCGATAAAGCGACCGGCACGGCCGACGACCAGCCCGGCGCCGCCGAACCCGGAGAGCACCCCCGAGAGAACGACGCCGACGTACCGGACACGGTGGACGTTCACACCGGCGGTGTCGAGCGAGGAGGGATTCTCCCCGCTGGCCTCGATCCACCGGCCGAAGCTCGTGTGGTTGAGGACGAACCACGAGACGACGATCGTCACCAGCATCAGGATGACGATCGGGCTAGCGTCGAAGATGATCGGTCCGAGGACCGGGATCTGAGACAGTCCAGGGACCGTCACCGTATTGAGCGTCGAGATGCTCGCGCTGTTGACTGACCCCCAGATCACGATGCTGAGGAACGGCCCGAGCCCGAGTCCGACCAGCCAGATGGCGAGCCCGGCGATGATCTGGTCCGCCCGGAACTCGATGACGAGCACGGCAAAGACCAGCGCGAGGAACGTACTCGCGAGGACGCCGGCGAACAGCCCGATCCAGACCGCCGACTGAGCGTCACCGCCGAGCAGGTGGGTGACCGCGACGGCGGTGAACGCCGAGATGATCAACAGGCCTTCGAGACCGATGTTGATGACGCCGCTTTTCTCGGCGAAGATACCGCCCAGCCCAGCGAAGACGATCGGCACCGAGATCCGCAGTGTCGATTCGACGAAGCTGACATTGAAGATGCCGGCGACGGTCGCCGGACGCGTCCCCGGCATCAGGACGTTGATCATCGCGCCGACGAACATGGAGGCGAGCAACGCGCCGATGACGAGGCGCGGGATCCGCCCGATGTTTGCGATCCAGTTGCGAACGCTTCCGAGTGCACTCCTGTCGGCGGGTGCGTTACTCATCGCCACCACCTCCCGTTACGGCAGCCTGACTCGGTTTGATGCCCAGCCGGTTGCCAAGCATCCGGAAGGCTTCCGGCATCGCGATGAACAGGATGATCATTCCTCGGAGGACGGCCACCAGCTCCGGTGGGACGCCGAGCTGGAAGTTGATGGCGTTGGACCCTCCCTTCAGGACCCCAAAGAGCAGCGACGCTGGAATGACGCCGATCGGGTTGTTCCCGGCGAGCACCGAAACGGTGATGCCGTCGAACCCGATCGAGGGGACACCCTGTCGCCACGCGCCGATGACCATCATCGACCACATCGCGCCGGCAATACCGCCGAGGGCACCCGATAGCGACATCGTCGAGACGACCATCCGCTCGGCGTTGGCACCGCCGTACAGCGCTGCTTTCGCCTGTTTTCCGGAGACGCGTAGGTCGTACCCGAAGCTCGTGTACCGCAGGACGTAGTAGACGCCGACCGTCGCGAGGAGTGCGAGGACGAGCGCCACCAGTGAGAACTGACCGCCCTGGGGGAAGATGATCCCGTTGAGTCGGGCGACATCCGGGATCGCCTTTGTCTTGACGCTCTGGAGCGTCGGATCGGCGAAGTACGCCGAGACGAGGAAAAACGCCGTCCCAGTCGCAATGGTGTTCAACATGATCGTCGTGATCACCTCGTTGGCGTCAGCGTAGGCCTTCAGTGCCCCTGGTATCGCCCCGTATAAACCGCCGACAATCGCGCCGACGAGGAGGCCAAACGGGATCAACAGGAGCGAGCCGACCAGTCCGCCTGGCACGAACGGTGCGACCCAGACGAGTGCAAGTGCGGCTGCGAGCCCGCCAAGGACGAGTTGTCCCTGGACACCGATGTTGAACAGGTCGCCCCGGAACGCAACGGCGACGGCGAGCCCGGCAAAGATCAACAGTGTTGTCTCCTTCAGGGTCGTTCCCATCGAGAAGTTGACTGGCGACCAGCCTTCGGTGAACAGCCGCGCTGAGTCGAGGTCGAATGGCGAGCCGAAAGCCCCGTTGACCAGCACGGCGAAAATCTCGAGAGGATTGTACGCTTCTCCGGAGAGATACCCGGCTGCGAGGACGATGAGGCTGCTGACGATGACGGCCGTGATCAGTGCGGCAATGCTGATCAGGATCCGCTCGACGACCGAATTGCCGACGAAAAACCGGAAGAATCGCTGTACCGGTGCGGGGTACTGGCGATCGCTCATTCGTTGCCACCCCCATACTCGTCTGGGACCTCACCGGCCATCAGCAGGCCAACATCCCGATCAGTCACTTCCTCAGGATCAACGATATCCATAATTTCGCCCTCATAGATGACGGCGAGACGGTCTGAGAGCTGCTGGACCTCATCCAGCTTCGAGGAGACTAGCAGGACGCCCTTGCCCTCGTCGCGAAGCTCGACCAGCTGGTCGTGGATAAACTCGATACTCCCGACGTCGACCCCACGGGTCGGGTGGGACGCGACGATCACGTCGGGATCTCGGAGGATCTCCCGGCCAACGATGACCTTCTGTTGGTTCCCTCCGGAAAGGGACTCCGAGGCGGTATCGGCGCCTGGTGTCCGCACGTCGTACCGGTCGATAATCGTCTCGGCGTGGTCGCGAGTCGCTTCCCAATCTACGCGAGGGCCGCTTGTGAAGTCGGGATCGTACTGGTTACCAAGCAGCGCGTTCTCGACGAGATCGAAATCCATAACGAGTCCGCGCGCCTGGCGATCCTCGGGGACGAACGACATGCCTCGTTCGATATGTTCGCGCCTGGAGATATCGGTCACGTCCTCCCCGTAGAGGTCGACAGTACCTTCGTCGGGCACTTCGAGGCCAACGACCGAGTCGACAAGCTGTGACTGGCCGTTGCCGTCGACACCAGCAATTCCGAGTACCTCGCCTTCACGGACTGTCAGGTCGATGTCGTTGACCTGCCGAACTCCGTTGTCGTTCTCGACAACGAGATCGGAGATCGACAAGGCAGTCTCTCCTGGCTGACTGTCCTCTTTTTCGACTTCGAGCATCACTTCCCGGCCGACCATCAGCTCGGCGAGACTCTCACGTGTCGCCGTTTCTGGGTCGACCGTCCCGACGTTTTCGCCGTCTCGGAGGACGGTGATGTCGTCGGAGATCTCCATCGCCTCGCCGAGCTTGTGCGTGATGAAGATCAGCGTCTTGCCTTGTTCGGTCAACTCGTCGACGATCCGGAACAGTTCGTCGACCTCCTGGGGGGTGAGCACTGCTGTCGGCTCGTCGAAGATCAGCACGTCGGCTCCGCGGTAGAGCGTCTTGAGGATCTCGACGCGCTGTTTCTCACCCACGCTGATATCCTCGATCTTCGCGGTCGGATCGAGATCGAAATTGTACCTGTCACTTAATTCTCGGACTGCCTCGCGGGCGCTCTTTGCATCGTACGCGAGCCCGTTCCACTTGCGTGGTTCGTTGCCGAGCGTGACGTTCTCGGCGACAGTCATCGTATCGACCAGCATGAAGTGCTGGTGGATCATGCCGATCCCGGCGTCGATCGCATCCTGGGGTGTCTGGAAATTCCGCTCCTGGCCGTTCAGGTAGACCGTTCCCCCCTCCTGCTGGTAGAGCCCGTAAAGGACGTTCATCAGCGTGGACTTGCCCGCGCCGTTCTCGCCCAGCAGCGTGTGGACCGAACCACGCTCCACCTCGAGGGTTACTTGGTCGTTCGCGACGACGCCCGGGAACCGTTTGGTGATGTTCTCCATCTTGACTGCCGGGCCCGGGTCTGTGCCTCCGCCGGTATCATCTTCCGGTGGTTGTGTCGTTTGTGCCATCGTATCAAATAATTTTCAACAGTCGGCGCGACCAGGACAAATCAGAGGTCGTCGGGGTGGGACGGCACCGTCACGTCGCCGTCGGTGACCGTCTGACTCTGGGCCTCGATCTCGTCTTTGATCTCCTGGGGGATCTGATCGCCGATCTCGGTGCCGTACAGCAGCGCGACGCCGTCGTCTTCGAGACCAAGCGTGACTACCTCGCCGCCGCGGAATTCGCCGTTGATCGCGTTATTGACTGAGGTAACGACTGCCTCGTCGACCTGTTTGACCATGCTACCGAGAATCGCCCCGTTGTATTCGGTGAGCGTTTTGGACTGCCGGGCGTCGACACCGATACCGAACACGCCCCGCTCGGCGGCGGCCTGGAGGACGCCGACACCGGTCCCTCCTGCGGCGTGGTAGAGGACGTCCGCGCCGTCGTCGATCATCGAGTTCGCGATCGATTGTCCCGTACTCGGCTCACTCCAGGAACCGGCGTACGCAATGTTGATGTCGACGTCTTCGTTGACTCGCTTTGCGCCGAATCGGTAGCCTGCTTCGAACTTCTTGATCAGGCCCGTCTCTTTCCCGCCGACAAACCCGATGGTGTTCGAGTCAGTGTTCGTTTGACTCGGACCGGCGGAGAACTCCTGACTCGTCAACATCCCCGCGAGGATGCCTGCCTGGAAGGACCCCTCGTGTTCGTTGAAGACGTAGTTCGCGACGTTGTCCAGGTCTGTCGTCGCATCGATGAACGTGAACTTCATGTCCGGGAAGTCCGGCGCGACTTCCTGGAGCGCGCTCTTCTGGGAGAACCCGATCGCGAAGATCTGGTCGTATTCCGGATTCGATGAGGTCGCAAACTGCCGCTGGAACGTACTGAACTCGCTCGGGGACTCCGGCTCGGCGTTCTGGAACTCGATGTTGTACTGCTCTACGGCTGACTTGATGCCCCTGTTGGCCATGTCGTTGAACGAGTTGTCACCAAGGCCACCCGTCGAGTACACCATACCGACATTGTGGGGTTCACCACTGGTTGACTCGGTCGTATCACTGTCTCCTTCTGCTGGCGTATCGTCGTTGTTCGCTTCCGTGGTCTCGTTGCCACCACAGCCTGCGAGCGCGACCCCGACTCCGCTCGCAGCGATACCTTTAATGAACGCCCGCCGATCGTAACTACGTGACATTACAATCTGTATGGGGACTTGAATGGTGATAATAGTTTTGCTGCTTCCTTCCTTTTAATAGGGGAGGTGCACTTAAACTAGTCACCCGATAATCGCTCCCTGGATTCGGAGAGCTGGCTGGTCATTACCGCCATTTATGTAATATCCAGATTCTTCGCTCTGAATATAACTGTCCATTGTCGTTGGGAGACTTGCCTATTGGGCGCGAACCACGAACGCTGGATCGAACGGAACTGGATTCCCTCCCGATCGACAAAGGGGACAATTTTCGGCTACTACACCGTTAGTCCGGGGGAAAACGACGTGACACGCCACACCAATCGGGAACAATCCAAGGGCGAATATTATATAAAAATCCAGCTTAAAAGGGATACCAGGATGCCCGGAGACAGTGAAGATCCCAACGACGACGAACAGTATCACCTCGCTGTGAGCTCCGAAGATGTCGCAGATACGGTTCTGCTACCGGGGAATCCGGAGCGCATCGAGAAGATCGTGCGGTTCTGGGACGACTACGAGGAGAAAGGCCACCATCGCGAGTACCGAACCGTCACAGGAACGTACGACGACGCCCCGATTTCGGTGACTTCGACGGGAATCGGGTCGCCGGGGGCGGCGATTGCACTCGAAGAACTCGCACGCGTGGGGGCAGACACGTTTATCCGTGTGGGTTCGTGTGGCTCGATCCGCGAGGAGGTTTCGGTCGGCGATCTCGTCATCACGACGGGTGCCGTCAGACAGGAAGGGACCAGCAAGGAGTACGTCCGGGAGGACTACCCGGCAACTGCTGATCACGAAGTCGTCAGCGCGCTGATGGCCGCGGCCGAGCGCCTCGACTACAATTACCACCTCGGGACGACCATGAGCGCGGATAGCTTCTACACGGGACAGGGCCGCCCCGGGTTCGAGGGCTATGACGCGCCCGTCACCGACGGGTTGGTCGAGGATCTCCAGGAGGCCAACGTCACCAATATCGAGATGGAGGCCAGTGCTATCTTGACGATCGCCAACGTCTATGGCCTGCGGGCAGGCGCAGTCTGTGCCGTCTACGCGAACCGCGTGACCGGCGAGTTCCGCACCGAGAGCGACCAGCGTGCTTCGGAGGTCGCCTCGCTTGCGACGAAACTCCTCGCAAAGATGGATCGAGCCAAGGCCGAAGCTGGCGTCGAACACTGGCACCCTGGCCTCGAATTAACGGAATAACACCGAGGAATAGACATGACTATGGATCTCTTCGGGACGACGGGAATTAGAGGGCCAGTCGCGACGAAAGTAACTCCCGAACTCGCGCTGTCGGTTGGGCGTGCGGCCGGCGAGTACGGCGAGGAATTTGTGATTGCTCGGGACGGCCGAGAGACCGGTGTCGCTATCGCCGCCGCACTCGAGGCGGGCTTAGAGAGCGCAGGTGCAGACGTTGTGCGTGCTGGGATGCTCCCGACCCCAGCGCTTGGCTTTGCCTCCTACGGTCGCCACGGCGTGATGATCACCGCGAGCCACAATCCATCTCCAGACAACGGGATCAAGTTCTTCGTCGATGGGGTAGAGTACACGACGGCCGACGAGGAGCGCATCGAAGAAGGAGTCGCCAACGACGTCGATCCGGCGACCTGGAAAGAGTGGGGTCGACAGACCAGCGAGGAGCCACTCGACGGCTACCTCGATGCCGTCGTCGAGTACGCGAGCGAACACGGGGACCCCCTCGAAAATATGACGATCGCTGTCGACGCCGGCAACGGCGTTTCCGCACTAGGGACGCCGGAAGTGCTTCGGCGACTCGGTGCGACAGTCCACACGCTACACGCAAACGTCACTGGCCACTTCCCCGGCCGGCCAAGCAAGCCGACGCCGGAGAACATCGAAGACCTGATCCAGTATGTCCGTGAGCGCGAGGCCGTCGACCTCGGGATCGCCCACGACGGCGACGCCGACCGGATTGTCGTCGTCGATGCCGATGGTTCGATCGTTCACGAGGACACCATTCTGGCCGTGCTCTCGTCGTACTTTGTCGAGCAGAGCGACGTGACAGACCCGGTCGTCATGACGACGCCGAACGTCTCGGGCCGTGTCGACGAACAGGTCCGGGCGGCCGGCGGTCGTGTCGAACGCACCGCGCTCGGACTCCTTCACGAAGGAATCGCCGAGGTCGAAGCCAAGGGAGAAGAGACGGCTGTCGCCTTCGCGGGCGAGCCCTGGAAGTGTATCCACCCCGAATTGGGAATCTGGACGGACGGCATCGCGACCGCGGCCGTCCTGACTCGGCTGATCGCTGCGGAGGGACTGGATACCTTGCTCGAACCCGTCACCGAACGACCGCTGGAGAAGAACCCGGTCGACTGCCCTGAGGAAGCGAAAGCCGACGCCATGGAGCGCCTGGCAACCACCTTGCCCGAACAGTTCTCGGACGGCGATATCTCGCTCGAATATGGCGTTCGGATCGAACGCCCCGACGCGTCGTGGTTCCTCGTCCGGCCCAGCGGGACCGAACCGTACATCCGTGTCTACGCTGAGAGCGACGACGCCAAGGCGCTGCTCGAAGATGTGCGGGACACTGTCAAAGAAGCCGTCGAAGCCGCTACCTGAGATCACGTCGCCACTTCTTCTGCCGTTACCTGATGACTGTGACCGGGACGGGCGAGCGCCGGACGACCGTCTCGGCGACGCTTCCGAGCAGAATGCGAGAGACGCCAGAGCGGCCGTGACTCCCCATGACGATCTGGTCGATGTCGTTGTTTTCGACGTATTCGACGATGGCGTGGGTCGGTTTCCCGACCTCGATCGCTCGTTCGACCCTGATTCCGTGTTCGCTCGCGTCGGCTTCGATTTCGTCGAAGCGATCCGCAGCCTCGGCTTTCTGCCGTTCGTACCACTCCTCGGAGAACGTCGGAATCGACGCCTGGACGCTGTAGCCCGCATCGGCGGGGTTGATCACGTGCAGCAGCGTCAACTCGGCCTCCGGGAACTCCTCGATCGCGAATTCACAGGCCTTTCGGGCCTGATCACTGCCGTCGACCGGAACCAGAATTCGCTTGCCCATACTAAATCGTTTCTCGGCATCCGGCATCAAGGTTCGGGACGCTAACGTGGCACACCCGCGTTCGGTCCTCACTCCTGGCCGTGTCTGGTAACACACTCGGGGAGGCCGATCAGTTCGACGGGTTCGGAGTTATCGGGTGAGTAGACGACCATCTGGCCCTGTTCCATGTAGGGCACTTTCGCTTCGAGGTGGCTGGGGATGTTCACCGCCGAAATGGCGTCCTCGTCGCCCAGATTCAGGACGACGGTGGTGTTGATCTGCTTGAAGACGGGATCGGCGATGTCCTGTGGGTCTTGGGTGATGAGAAAGAGCCCTAGCCGTTCCTTGCGGCCCTGCTTGGCGGCGTCGGTGAACTTTCCAATGACTTTGGTGGCCTGGACGCTGTCGGCGTCGGTCAGGAAATTGTGGGCCTCGTCCATCCCCACGACCAGGGGCGTCTCCTCGATGCGCTCGTAGGTCGGATCGTTCGAGAGTTTCTCGTCGACGAGCAGCGAGGCCAGTGCGAGCACGACCGTCTCGGTCGCCCGCGAGTCGTTGATGTGGTAGGTCGGGACGACCGTGAGCCCGCCCGGGCGGACGAACTCGTGGACGAGCTCCGTGATGGGGCGGGCGTCCTGGTCGAAGATATTCCCGAACCCGCGTGCTCGCCGGCGGACGGCGTCGTAGGTCGCCTCGTGAACGCGCCCGGTTTCGTCGAGTTCCTCCTTCAGCGCGGGGTCGTCGAGGAACGAGGTGAACTGGTCGTAGGTCCCCTCCTGGCCATATTGGTCGCGGAACAGGGGTAGCAGGACGTTCACCAGAGCCCCGTACTGGTTGTCATTGAGTCCGCTGCCGGCGATCAGCCAGGGGTTGTCGTAAACCAGCGAGAACGGAATCGTGAACTCGACTTGCTCGGCGCGGTGACCGTCCGCCGAGTAGGTCGCGCCGCCGACTTTCGGGACGAAGGCGACCGTGTCGTCGTGGCCGCCACAGGCGATCCCTTCGCGTTCACAGCGCCTTCGAAACTCCGCCGAGAGCTCGCCGTCGTCGTGCATCTGGGCATACTCGTCCTGGGGGTCGAACTGGACGACGGCGGGCTGGATCGTCCGGTCACTCCCCGTTTCGACCGGATAGGACCGCTCCTCGCTGAGGAACTGCCGGAGGACGTTCTTCGCGAGGTGGGTCTTGCCCGACCCGGTCCCGCCGGCCACCAGTGTGTGCCGAAAGACCAGCGGATCGCCGGCGTCGTAGGCGTCCTTGAGTCGATAGTCGATCGTCGGTGGCTGGGCGGCCGTCTCGACCTTCTGGCCGCCGACCGAGAGATGCCCAAGGAAGACCCCCTCCTCCGGGATCTTGAGGCCGGTTTTGATCGCCGAGTGTTCCTCGGCGTGGCTGACGATCGTTTCGGGTTTGGGGACCCGATCGGTCATCCGCCGCTGCAGCTCGCCGCTACCGCTGTCTCGCGGCTTCGCCGCTCGACTGTCCGAGGCGCTTCGCGCCTCGCTATACAGAATCGCAACTGGTTCCAGTTCCGCGATGAACTTGAAATCCTGCTCATCGATACCACTGGAACGCATCGCCCGGCGGGCGTGGATCTCGGTCGCGTCATCGGCCCGGAACTCACGGGCGTATTCCAGGGCGGTGATCCGACAGAACAGTCGCTCCTCGGTCGCGCTGTCGGGATAGGGGGCGAGCAGATACGTGCCGATGCGGACGTCTGCACGGTTCCCGACGGTGACGTAGGCCCGCAGACGCGTGTCCTCGCCGTCCTCGCTGATGGTCAGGCCCTGGGCTGCCGAGAGGACGCCGATGCCACGCTCCTCGCCGGCCGGCGATACTGAGACGGCTTCGAAGTCCTCGGTCTCCTGATCGACTTCGGTCTGTCCCGCGTCGGCCTGGCCGGCAGTGTGATCGGCCCGCTCGTCGTCCTCGCGGTCGCCATCGAATTCAGTGAAATCCCCGAGATCGGACATAGCCCAACACTATGGGCCGAGGCCCAAACCGGTTTCCCCACGCGCTGCCCGTCGAGACGTGTTCGTCCAAGTCAAAAACGTCCTTACGCTGGCCCGAGAAACCCCGTGTAATGTCTGAGTGGCTCCGGGCCATGTCCTACAACGTCCGGTACGATACGGCCGAGGACGGCAAACACGCCTGGGAACACCGGCGTGATCGCGTGGCGAGCACGATTCGCTTTCACGCGCCCGACGTGATCGGCTTGCAGGAACCGCTTGACCACCAACTCGCGGACATCGCCGAGCGCGTGCCGGAACTGGAGTGGGTCGGCGTTGGCCGTTCAGATGGCGCGAATGGCGGTGAGTTCTCGCCGATCGGCTACCGGACCGACCGCCTCGCTTGCGAGGCGACAGAGACGTTCTGGCTCTCTGAGACGCCCGAGCAACCGGGGAGCGTCGGCTGGGACGCCAGCTATCCACGGATCGTCACCTGGGCGCGCCTTCGTGACCGGCGGACAGACACGCGATTCATTCAGGCGAACACGCACTTCTCACACGACAGCCCGAAGGCACGCCGAGAGAGTGCCTGGCTGTTGCTGGACCGTCTTCCCCAAATCGCCGACGGCAATCCGATCGTGTTGACGGGCGACTTCAATGTTGTCGCGGGCGACTCGGCCCACGAGATTCTGGCCGAAGGGACGGAATCCATCTCGCCGCTGTCGAACGCCATGGACCGGTCTTCAGAACCCCACCACGGGCCAAAGACGTCCCGGACTGACTTCGAGACGCTGCTGCCGGATCGCAAGATCGACCATGTGTTCGTCAGCGACGGCATCGCGGTCGGTCAGCATGGTGTTTGCACCGACTTCGACGACGGTGGGGCGTTTCCATCCGATCATCTCCCGGTACTGGTCGACGTCGATCCGTCCGGTTCTCATCGCGAGATGTGACCACCGACTTTTGTTGTTGGCGGACGTAGTAGCACTGTGTTACTCATTCGTGGCCGGGCGGGCGGGACCGCACTGACGGGGACGCTGTACGAGCCTGGCGAGACGCCACCGAGCTACGACGGGGCCCCTGATGCGGACGCGCCGTACGTCTGGGTCTGTGACGCCTTCTACGAGGTCGCGAGTGGCGGGACTGTCCAGCAGATCGACAATCGTGCAGTCAACGTCGCTTTCGAGACGCCCGCCCAGCGGGGGTTCGAGGATCGTGATCGAGCGATCGAAGTCGCTGAAGCACACCTTCGAACGCAGTTTGGCCGCGTAGGGGTCGCCGAGTCGGCCGTCGAGATTGCGCAGGAACCCGTCGAAGACGAGGGTGGTGCTATTGACGAGGGGCCGAACGTAGGGCCGGTTAACTAATCTGGGAACGCGACCGTGCACAGTGCAATCACCGCGCCTCGAAGAACGCTGTACACTGCTCGCGACCGAGAACCATCCGTTCGGCAGGTCGAATTGGGCGACCAGATCGCCCGTCTCGGCCAGCCCGTCTTGCTCGGTTGGCTCCTTTGATCGACGGGCCGTTGGCCGAGAGCGCGACGAGCGTCGCCTGGTCGATGCCGGATTTCGCGCCGGTCACGAGTGCAACCGACTACTGGCCTCGATTCTGGCCAGAGTCGGGGAGTGCCGGTCTCTCGATGTTGGTGTGCCGATCGAGCGTGCCGTATCCCAGCCCGGTTCAGCCAGGTAGCAAACCTTATTGTGCACGCTCGCCCGCCGGTGCATATGGACAGTCGCGACGAACTCCTGGAGCTGTTGAGAGAGAACGCCCGCTACTCGACGGCCGAACTCGCGCGGTTGGCCGACATGGAGGAAGCACACGTCGAGGAGGTGATCGCAGATCTCGAAGCCGCTGGGGCTCTGCGAGGCTACCAGGCCATCGTCGATTGGGACGAACTTGATCGCGAGCGCGTGCGAGCGATGGTCGAGCTCAACGTGACGCTGGATCGAGAGACCAGCTACGGCGACATCGCCGATCGGATCGCGAAGTTCCCGGAGGTGACGGCCCTGCGGCTCATGAGCGGTGACTACGATTTTCTCATGGAAGTCGAAGGCGACTCGATGAGTGAGGTGTCGTGGTTTATCAGCGAGAAAGTCGCGCCGATTCCCGAAATCACCCAGACTGTGACCCACTACGTGATGGACGCCTACAAGGAGAACGGCATCGAGTTCGGCGATGGCGAGGAGGACGATCGGCTCTCGATCTCGCCATGACTATCGAGCCGAGCGAGCGCGTCAAGCAAGTCCCGCCGTCGGGCATCCGCCGGTTTTTCGAACTCGCCGAGCAACAGGAAGATATCATCTCGCTTGGAGTCGGTGAGCCGGACTTTTCGGCCCCCTGGAGTGCCCGCGAAGCGGCCATCGCCTCGCTGGAAGCCGGCAAGACCTCGTATACGGCAAATCGTGGCAAACTCGAACTGCGCGAGCACATCGCTGCTGACGTCGAGCAGCGATACGATCTGGACTACGATCCCGAGGAAGAGGTACTCGTCACGACCGGTGTCAGTGAGGGCGTTGATCTCGCACTCCGGGCAATCGTTGATCCGGGCGATACCGTCGCAGTCGCCCAGCCAGCGTACGTCTCGTATGAGCCAGGTGTAATCTTCTCGGGCGGCGATCCGCTGGCGGTGGCGACCAGGCGCGAAGATGAGTTCAAGCTCACGCGTGCGGTGCTGGAAGCAAGCGGCGCTGCTGGGGCCGACGCGCTGGTGATGAACTACCCGAACAATCCGACGGGCGCGACGATGACGGAAGCCGAACTGGGTGAGGTGGCGGCCTTTGCGCGCGAGAACGATCTCGTCGTGTTGAGTGACGAGGTGTATTCGGAGCTGAGTTACGAACACGAGCACACCTCGATCGCGACGCTACCCGATATGCGCGAGCGAACGATCGTCTTCAACGGCTTCTCGAAAGCCTACGCCATGACTGGCCTGCGACTGGGCTACGCGATGGGGCCGCCAGAAGTGATCAAAGCGATGAACCGCATCCACCAGTACACGATGCTGTCGGCCCCGACGACGCCACAGTACGCTGCTATCGAAGCGCTGGAACGCTGTGCGGACGATGTCGCGGAGATGTACAACCAGTACAACCGCCGGAGGCGGTTCGTCCTCTCGCGGTTCGAAGAAATGGGCGTCGACTGTTTCCCGGCCAGCGGCGCGTTTTACGCTTTCCCTGAATCGCCCTGGGACGACAGCGAGGCATTCGCTGAGGCACTACTCGAATCTGAGGGCGTCGCCGTCGTGCCCGGGACTGCCTTTGGCGACGGTGGCAGTGGTCACCTGCGAGTCTCCTATGCGACTGGCCTTAGCGATCTGAAAGAAGCGCTGGCGCGGTTCGAATCGTTTCTCTCGTAATCTCGGCCCAGAACGGAGAAGTGCCCTTGGGCCGACATCGGCGGAATGACGATTGTAGCCACAAACGTTGTGATCGTCTGACGTAACCTTTTTTCGCTTGAGTGAATGATGCTACAACAATGGCAATTGATGATAAAGAGGGCGACGACGAGGGTTCGCTTCGGTCGCGGGCGAGTTCTTTGTTCGATGACGGTAGTGACACAGAAGGGGGGGACGATGACGAGCCCGACGGGTACACGTGGATCGATTTCCGGCGCGAGTTCCACGACGGTGGGCCGTTCGATCGAAGCGAATACCTCGGATTCGATCCACAGCGAACCGAGCAGTTGGTCGTCGACCACTCGAGGAACGCGAAATCGCTCGACGAACATTTTCAGGATTTCATCAATCCGGCGACGACGCCCGTCCGCAAAGGCGAGTACCGCTGGGAGCACTTTAAGCAGGAGTTTTATTACGACGACGGCAGCGCGCCGCGGGACTCGGACGGGGCGAAAATCCCGTTCGATCCAGCTAGCCACCTTGGGTTCGAACCCGAGGAGACCGAGGGCCGATTGAGTCACGGCGAGAACAAGGCCACCAAACTGGCTGCACTCGTCGATCAGCGGACAGTCGACGTCAATCCGGAGTTAGACGAAGACGAGTTCTTCTCGACGGCTGAGGGGCACACCACGATCGTCAACCGGTACGATCTGGAGAAGGCTGTCCCGATGGAGAAAAAGGGCCACTTCGAAGAGGTCGAGCGCTACTGGGTCAACAAACCTTACGCCTGTGTTATCCTCTTTCATTCGATAAAAGAAAACGAACGCAAGTACTACGTGATCGAGCCGACGCTGAACGCGATCGAGCACGAACTCAAAAGCTTTCTCGGCAGCAAACTCAAAACGGCGATCAAGTACGCCGAAGAGGGTGTGGCCGTCGGTGACGACGCCGAGGGTCGGGCGTCGGTCATCGAGCGAGAAGCCCAGGAACTACTCAAACGGTACGACATCTACGACGAACCGAATACGGATCGTGTGGGGCAAACGACGACTGACTGGGTAAAACAGCTGCTTGGGGTGGGCGAGGCTTCACCCGACTCTGACGAGCCGACCCAGTCAACCGAACTCGACGGTATCGCGGCCCGGCCGGAGCCAGCGATTCTCGAGGAAGATGCGGATACACTTACCGAATATCAGGTCGAGAAGCTGCTGTACCTGCTCAAGCGGGACTACATCGGCTACGGCAAGATCGACCCGATCAAACACGACATCAACGTCGAAGACATCTCCTGTGACGGGTACAACTCCCGGGTGTTCGTCTACCACACTGACTACGAACAAACGATCTCAAACGTCGAGCACGGCAAGAGCGACCTCGACGACTTCGTCGTGAAACTCGCCCAGCGCTCGGGCAAGGGGATCTCCAAACGACAACCACAGGTTGATGCGACACTCCCTGACGGGTCGCGTGCTCAGTTGACACTGGGCAAGGAAGTGTCCGATCACGGGACCAACTACACGATTCGGCAGTTCAAAGATGTCCCGTTTACGCCGATCGACCTGATCAACTGGAACACCTTCTCACTCGACGAGATGGCGTTCCTCTGGCTGGCGATCGAGAACAACAAGTCGATGATCTTTGCGGGCGGGACCGCTTCAGGGAAGACAACCAGCCTGAACGCGATTTCGCTGTTCATCCCCAGCAACTCCAAAATCGTCTCCATCGAGGACACGCGCGAGGTCGAGTTGCCACAGCGCAACTGGGTGGCGAGCGTGACGCGACCGTCCTTCGGCGAGGACGAAAAAGGCGACATCGACGAGTTCGATCTGCTGGAGGCCGCACTCCGCCAGCGCCCCGACTATATCGTCATGGGTGAGGTTCGTGGGGAAGAGGGGCGTGACCTCTTCCAGGTCATGTCGACCGGCCACACCGGCTACTCGACGTTCCACGCCGACACCGTCGGCGAGGTGATCAAGCGGTTCACGACCGACCCGATCAACGTCTCGAAGACACTCTTTACAGCCCTGGATCTCGTCTCGATCCAGACGCAGACGCGCGTCCAGGGTCGAAAGGTTCGCCGGAACAAGACGTTGACCGAGATCAACGAGTACTCCCCGGAGAACGACGAGATCAACGTCAGGGACGTCTACCAGTGGCAGGCCGAGTCCGATCAGTTCTTACAGATGGGATCCTCCTCGACCCTCGAAGAGATCAAGTTCGACCGCGGGTGGGACCAGGACACGCTGGACGAGGAACTGTTCATGCGAAAGGTCGTCTTGGCTCATCTCATCGAGCGGGGACTGAATACCTACACCGAGGTTGCCGCGACGGTCCAGGCGTTCATCAACGATCCCGAAACGATCATGACGCTGATCGCAAACGGCCAGCTCGAACGCAGTCTCGAAGACCTCCGGGAGATGGAATCAGTCCAGATTACGGTCGATCCAGCCAAAGAGGAGATGGTGCCACGACCGGATCCGCCCGACGAATTGGTCGACGAGGCTGAGGACGTCATCGAAAACGCCCAGCCGCTGTTCGACCGGTACAAGGACCAGGCCAGATCGGATATTGTCAACGCACTCGCGGACGTGAGTGGCAACGAAGTAGCCGAAGAGGAGGACGACGACGCGGTCGACTTCGGTCAATTTGTGCCCAAAGCAGGTGTTGAGGGATCTGAGGAAGAATGAGCCTCGAACGACGCCAATCCGGCTCGCGGATCGGTGAGGCCGGTAGTCTTGGCGATACCTTTTACCCGCTGTTCCGGCGGCTGTTCGACGAGGATGGGGACTTCGTCGCCAACGTCGAGACGAAACTCGGCGAATCGCGAATGGCCGACAACGTCGAGATGTTCCTCTCACGGGCGCTTGCCGTCGGGACGATCGCCGGCACCTCACTCTGGTTGGTCGGGATGTTACTCGGCTACCTGCTCGTGACGACGTTGTTCGCTGGCGGCGTCCCATCGTTTCTCGGACTCGGGCTTCCCGAGAGTATCCTGCCGATCGTTCAGGCACTGAAACTCCCTTTCCTCGTGTTCGTCTCCGGACTCGTGTTCGGGACGATCGGCTTTGTTGTCGGGTTTGGCTCGCTGGTGTCGATCCCGTACTTCCGGGCCAGCGCCCGTGAACGAGAGATCAACGTCATGCTGTCCGATGCCGTCTCGTTCATGTACGCGCTGTCGGTCGGCGGCCTCAACCAACTGGACATCCTCGAAGCGATCGCCGACGCCGACGACACGTACGGCGAGGTGGCAAAGGAGTTCCAAAGTATCGTCCTCGAGACGGAATACTTCGATACGGACTACCGGACGGCAATCCGTAACCAGGCGATCCGGACGCCAAGCGACGAGTTGAGTCAGTTCTTGACGGACATGCTCTCGATCGTCGACTCCGGGGGCAACATGACAGACTTTCTCGAAGATCAGAAGGACAAGTACATGCGCACCAGCAAGCAGGAGCAAGAGCGCATGCTCGAGACCCTGGAGTTGTTCGGCGAGATGTACATGACCCTCTCGCTGTTTCCCCTCCTGCTCATCATCATCCTCGTGGTGATGTCGATGATGGGCAACGCGAGTACGCAGTTGATGTACATCACTGTGTACGGCCTGATCCCGTTGATCAACGTCGCCTTCCTGGTACTGGTGTCGACCGTCACGTCTGACGATAGTTCGAGTGGGTACTTACAGCCGGACAATCCCGAGAAGGAGGCCCTGATCGAGGGCCAGACCAACCTCTTTGATCTCGGCCTGATCGAACGGTACAAGGGCGAACACAGTATCTTCGATCGGATCAACGACCGAGAGGGAACTCACCAGGCCTTAGAGATCATGCGTTCTCCCCACATTTTCTTCCGGGACAACCCGCTGTACGTGCTCGCATTGACGATCCCGGCCACGCTGACGGCACTGGTGATTTCCGTCCTCATGGGCTGGGCACCCACGTCCCTGGAAGGAATGATGAGCGATCCCCTCCAGGGAACGTTCTTCTGGCTGTACGTCCCCGCCTACATCAACTTCATCCCGCTGGCGATCTTCCACGAGTGGAACGTCCGCTATCGGAGGGCAATTATCGGCAAACTGTCCGAGAACCTCCGGAAACTCTCCAGTGCCAACGAAACCGGGATGACGCTGCTGGAATCGCTGAAAGTCGTCGCCGACACCTCATCGGGCCGACTGGCCGACGAGTTCACCGTCATGAACCGGAAAGTGCAGTATGGAACGAGTCTCAAACAGGCCCTCCGGGAGTTCAACAACAAGTATCACGTTCCGCGACTTGCCCGGACGGTCAAGCTCGTCAGCGAGGCCCAGGAAGCCTCGAACCAGATTCAGGATGTCCTCTCGACGGCGGCCCAGGCCAGCGAGAACCAGGACGACATCGATCGTGACCGCAAGTCCCGGACGCGAATGCAGGTCGTGATCGTCATCATGACGTTCCTGACGTTGCTGGGTGTGATTGCGATGTTGAAAGTGCAGTTCTTCGAGACGATGGCTGGGCTCTCTCAGCAAGCGTCGGGTGCGGACGGGGGCAGTTCCGTCCAAAGCATTGGCTCTGACATGCCTGGCCCCGATCTTCTCTCGATGTTGTTCCTGCACGCCGTGACACTGCAGGCTATCTCCTCGGCTATTATCGCCGGCTACATCCGGAACGTGAGTCTCGTTGCCGGACTGAAATATGCTGTGGCGTTGTTGACTGTGACGCTCAGTGTCTGGATCGTCGTGAGTTGAGCCAATGAGACGCCGAAATTCGATACAACCGAACGACAGAGGTCGGCGGGAGAGCGACCGGCAGGACCGTGCCCAGACGATGCAAGATTACGTCCTGGGCATCAGCATTTTCCTGGTCGGGTTCATGTTCGTGTTGGCGCTGTTTCCAGGGTTGCTGATGCCGTTTGAATCGACATTGGATGGCGATACCGAGGCGGCAGCCGATCGGGTGAGCGCCGAGATCGTCTCGAACTTCTCCGAGCCCGCTGAACCGAACGTCCTGAATACAACACAACTGGACCAGACAGTGTTCAATAGCTCGCGATCCGTCGCTGAGTTGCGATCGGACTTCGGAATAGCAAGTGATACCTCACTAAATATATCAGTAGAGCAACTGGATGGGGTGGCGCGTCTCAACGCGTCCGGCAACCCAGTCACGAGTGATCGGACTGCCGTCTCTGTGCGGATCATCAAAACGGGCACCTCTGGGTGTAATCCAGGGTGTCGACTCGTCGTACGGACGTGGTAACATGAGACAGGAACGAACGCGTACATCGGGGGCAGGGGGCGACGACCGCGGACAGGCATTCACGCTCGAAGGTCTGATCGGCGCAATTCTCATCTTGACGG
Organism: Halorhabdus salina; assembly: GCF_013839425.1. Classification (GTDB taxonomy): domain Archaea; phylum Halobacteriota; class Halobacteria; order Halobacteriales; family Haloarculaceae; genus Halorhabdus; species Halorhabdus salina. The sequence goes on from NZ_JACDNP010000003.1 coordinate 221,177, forward strand.
CGCTGTGGTACGCAATGCAGGTCGTCATCATCACGCCGACGACCGGCGGAACCGTCGATTCGGAAGTCCGGGTTGACCTTCGCCAGCAAGCCGAGGACGTGCTGATGGTCGCATCTCAGTCGGAACGACAGCGCCTCTCGACACTCGTCCGGAACTGGTCACAGCGAAGCCGGACCTTCGCGGGCGCGATCAATCCAGACGTGGGCTATGGGACAGAGAAACTACCGGGGCCGTTCGGTGAGCTTCTGGTCGGTACCTTCGCCACCAGGGGACGGCTGTACAACGTCGAGATGACGTTCCTGGAGCCGAATCCGTCCAACGGGACGGGGACAGTCACGATCGCCTCACAGGGAACACCGTCGGAGAGTGCCGTCGTGGCGACCCACCGGGTCGTCCTCTATGACAATATGACGTTAACGTCACCCTCGGCCGGTTCAGCGGAATTACGGGAGTACGACACCCTCCCGACGCGGAACCCGGGCAACAAGAGTGGGTACTACCCGGTACCGAACGCCGTCGATGGGCCCGTCTACAACATCGTGGAGGTGCGACTGATCGTATGGTGACCGATCGATTCAAGCCGCGAACGGAGCGCTTCGACGGGGCACAACGGGGGCAGATGCTCCTGATCGGGGCATTGCTCATCGCCGTGACGATCGTCGCCCTGGCGCTAGTCATCAACACCGTGCTGTACACCGCAAACATCGGTTCAGGACAAGAAGCCAACCAGATAAACGAGGTCAACGAGTTCACCCACGAAGTCAGCCGAAACGCTCGCTCGCTCATGCTTCGGGCGAATCACGTCGAGCGAAACCGATCGATAGCCGACTTACAGACCGACGTGAACCACTCAATCGTGGGCTATAGCAGCGGTCTCGCCCGCTCGTTCGCGATCGAGGGAACAGTGTATACCAACGTTTCGTATCGTGGGGCAGCCGAGACCGGGACGCGGATCGTCCAGTCGCGCGACCGGAACTTCTCAGAACCGGGAGATCCGACCGACGGTAACTGGGAGGTTGTGCCCGGCCCAACTGGCACCGCTGTCGGATGGTTCCTCCTGAACGTGAACGTCCAAGACACTTCAACAGTGAATACGACGATCAGTGTGGACGACGGGAGCAATAGACTCACCTACACGATAAACCAGTCGGACAACACCAATGTGAGTGTCGTCGTCGAAGACCGAACAGGGGCCGTGCTGGACGAGACGACCTGTCGGTCGGTTGGCGGACGGACGCTCCTGGATCTGTACGGCGGGTCGAGTCCGACCGGTGAGTGTACGTTCACCGGTATCGAGACGAACCTCGGGCCATCGACCGTTGAGATCGACAACGGGACCGAGATCACCGGCCAGTACGCAATCGTCACCAATCGAACGTGGAGCACGTCTTGGAGCATGCCATGGGGGGCCTACGATGCCTGCAAAACCGATCCACTGGCCCAGACGTGCATCACGCCGGCCGTTTGGAAAGGGGTAGTCGATCTCACTTACCGAAGCGACGGCGTCCAACTCGGCCAGCAGCGGAACGTCAGCGTCTACGGGGGGAGTTCATGAACGAAACCCAGCCAGAAAGATCGCAATATCGGCGTTCGCTTTCGAGTCACAGCAACAGTCAAGAGACAGACAGGGCACTGTCGACACCGATCACGCACACCCTGTCTCTCGGCATTACGACGGTCCTTGTTGTGGGACTGCTTATCGCTGCGAATGGCTACCTCGAGGACCAACAGCGGTATGCCGCCGATCAAGTGATCGAGAATATCGGGACTGAGCTGGCCTCAGAGCTAGAAAACGTCGGGAGGATCGCTCGGAATAGCCAGCAGGTCTCACTACAGGTCAGCCAGCCCCGAAACGTCGTCTCGAATGCGTATTCCGCGGAGATACAGTCCCCTGGAGAGTGTTCGCTCGGCATGGCGGCGAATGCGTGTCTGGTGGTGGAAGTCACCCGAAACGGTGAGAACACGGTTCGTGAGTTCGCGGTCCAGAACCGGTCCGACGTCGTCCTCTCGATCGATCGCGTCGATCACTCCACGTTTGGAGTGGCAGCCACCAGAACGACAGGCGTCACGACGGATGCCGCGGTTGTCCCGGTCGAGCAGGATTTGCGGGTCGGCGTGGGAGCGGACGTACGTCGGATTAACTACGGAAACACCTCTTCGCCGACGAATCGACCACCGATCGCCAAGTTCGAGGTCGAAACAGCGTATCCAGTCAGCGACGAGCCGGTGAAATTCAACGCCTCCGAGAGTCGCGATCCCGATGGATCGATCGAACACTACTACTGGTTCGTCAACGGAAGCGACACTGGCGTCGACAATGTGACCTACCAAGAGACCTTGCCAGCAGGCGATCACAACGTGACGCTGAAAGTCGTCGACGATGACGACGACACGGCGCGGGTAACGAGGAACGTATCGGTTTCCGGGATGGAGTACAATTCCGACTACACAGTTGTCACTGGTGGTGGTGGTGGTGGCAAAACAGTCTCATTTTCCTATGAGAATACCTGGCCCGATGAAATCGTCATCAGCCACATCCTCGTAAACCCTGAGTTTTCGAAAGGCGGTGAAGTGAAAATAGATTCGAGCAGTGATCCAGAGATACATATTCAATGGGGTTCCGGAGACTACGAGAAATATCGGGAAATTAGCTTCAAAGACAAAGATAAACCAGATGGGAAGATTATCGCGATTGAAGATCCCAACCAGGTTGCGATTCCCTCGGGAGAGACTGTTTCTGTCACATTCAACGGAATGAACGGAAATCCTAGCCCGGTGATCATTGGAATTCGGTATTGGCATAACGGCGAGTCACACCGGACAATGTTCGAGGGGTCCGACTCATGATCGAGAGGGACGAACAATGAGCGGTCACAACGAAAGAGCGCCATCGGCGTCAAATACCCGCTCAGACGAACAATCAATCCCGGCCCCAAACAACGGTTCTGGAAACCAACGATACGCGCAGAGTCAGATCGGTACCAGCGAGCGTGCTGTCTCCGATCTGATTGGCTTCATCCTCACGTTCTCGGTCGTCATGGCTTCGGTCATCCTTGTCTCGACGGTCGGGTTTGCCCAACTTGAGGACTTCAAAGCCGGCCAGCAACTCGACAACGCCGAACAGACGTTCGAGATTTTTGCCACCTCCTTCGACTCGATCGAAGAAGGTGGCGCACTCACTCGTCAAGAGTCATTGGATCTGTATCAAGGAACGATTGGGATCGAACGAGGATCGACGGCTACGGTAACTCTCAATCGAAGTGGTGGGCCGAATAGAGCGATTTCAGTCCCGATGAATGCGTTGGTGTACTCGAAAGACTCGACGAATATCTCGTATGAAAGTGGTGCTACCTTTCGTGGTCGGGAGAAGGGCGGCACGATCAAACACAAGCCTGGCCAGGTCTGTACGGACGACGTGGTTGTCTTGTCGTTCGTGACGATACAGTCTCCGGAAACGTCGACGAGCGGTGGCGGAGCCTTAGAAGTAACTGCGACGGCGAATGGGACAGACCTGCTGTATCCCGTTAACCGGTCCGGCTCAGGAAGTGTGTCTGACGTTGAGTATGTTAGCGTCTCGTTCACGTCAGCGCGAGACGATGCGTGGCTCGATCACTTCGACCGGGCAGAAAACTGGACCGTCTCGGGATCGACGGCACAATGTGGCAGTCCATCAGATCCGATCGAACAAGCTTTCGTCCGTCGTCAAAATGTCACGATCGAATTCGGTGAGTGACGATCGCCAATCACCAGTCCGGAATCTCGCAACGCTTCAACTTTCGATTCTGACGTTGTTGAGATCGATGTCGATGACACCGCTCGGTCGAGCGTTCTCCTCACTCAGACCGATCGTATAGAGCATGAGCATGATATTGTCGGTCTCTGCCCCGGATTGCTGCGGGAAGTCATACGCGACGATGACCTGATTGCTTTCGAGGGTGAGTTGGCCAGTCGTCGTATTGTACAGATTACTCTTGTTGAGTGCGTCGGTCAGGTTCGTCTGCCACTCAGCCGTCGTCCAATTCGCCAGATCGTTTTTGAACGCGGTCGAAGCGTGGTTCGTGTAGACGCTGACGTTGTTGTCTTCAACAGTGGTGCCGTCAGACTTGTTCATCGCCGCACAACGTGTCACGGGATACTGGCTTCCGTTAATTGTCTCAGTCATGCTCGTCGCCACCCACCGATCACACCCGTAAACCGTCGCGCTGAAGTTCACCATCTCGCCGTCTGAAACAGTGAATGCGTGACTGAACGTCGATGGTGCGTAGGGATCGTTGACGTTGAGGAACGTCTCACCGCCTTGCGTGACGTTTGCGATTCTGGTGACGTCACCGGTAATCTGTGGTGGTTGGGCGGTGTTGTTGGCTGAAAGGTTCGTCGACATCGGGAGTCGACCGACCTGCTTTGTGCTGGAAACGCGTTTAGCAATCGAAGAAAATGCATCCTCAAGAGCCGACGCGTTTTTGGCATAGTAGTATTCTCCAGTGCCGGCTTTAGCGACATCAGATAGGAGTTCCTCGTCAATATTCGTTTCGATACCGAATCCGATAGTGTACGTCGTCATTCCAGAATCACTCGCTAACTGGGCGATTTTGATAGTAGCAAAGTCGGTCCCTGCTTCATCCCCCCAATACCAGTGACCATTATAATTGTACGATTGATGGGATTTGTATTCCTGGCTGCTGACCAACCAATCTTCATCGTGACTGTGCTTATTTCGTCCATCGGACAGGAGGACGATTATCTTGTTTCGTGATTCGTCACTTTTGAGATCTAATAGGGGGGCGGCTTTTTTCATCCCTCCCGTAGAGTAGGTCCACCCCTTTGCTTGTAGTCGTTCTAGAGGCCCACCTGAAGTATCATTAAATGATTCAAAATCGCCTGTTAACATCTGATTATTAGTTCGATAAATACGGCCGTAATTCGGATGTGGATACGGAAATCTCCATGTCGAAGACGGATCATTTTCATCGTACCCATTTGGCATTTCTTGGTAGCCAACTAGTGCGATACGGTCAATGTCACTATCTAAATATGTCGTGAAATTCCGTATAGATCCTCTAACAGATTCTCGTTTTTCCTGTCCGGAAGGGCCTGGATCCTCCATCGACCCAGACTCGTCGACCACGAACACCACGTCGAGTGGCGGCCGCGTCACGTTATTGGCCTGAGAAATCCGCTCGACGGACCCGATTTCGATGTCGTCAGCCACCGGTTCCGCGTAGACAGTATACGTATTGTTCGCGTCCTTGCTGACAGAGATTCCATCAGTCGTCACCGACACGTCGTGCATGTAGCTGGCGTTCGTCACGCCGACGACGTTGTTTTTCGCGTCGTTCGTCCGCTCGGGCAACGCACTCTGGTTCAGGTAGACTGTTGCCGTTTCCGTGCTGTCGTTGACGACGAGGTAACTGTCGTCGCCCGCTGGCGGCGACGATCGGACATCATATCCCGTCTCGCCTGCCAAGTGCTCACCCCAGGCCTCGTACATGTCGCTCTGGATCCGTACGGTAATGTTATCGGGACGCATGCAAGAGCCCTGTAACAGTTTGTCCATCGCCGCGGTCGAATCGGTCGCCGACGAACTCGCGTTCAAGACAGCCTGGTTGCCCTCGCCGGCGACACTGCCAGTCATGTTCATCAGCGAGAGACTGAGCTGTCCGTCCTGAATCGAGACGGTCGGCGGCGTCACGATCGAGGCTGCCCCGTCCTCCGAGAGTCGCCAGACACCACCCGCTTCGTAGACGATCACCGCGCCAGCCTCGTTATCGAGACGAATCGAATCGAGTGGAACCTCAGCCGAACACGTCGCGTTGCCGTTGACAGTTATATTGATCTGTCCTTTATCCGTCACTAAATCTGGCGATCGCTGGACGGTCTGATCCGTTTCAGCAAACGAAAACTCGACCGCACGCGATTCGCTTGCGGTCGACAAGGTTGCTAACCTGGAGTCGACCTCCTGCATCATCGTCTGGGTCGCTTCCGAATCCTGTTGTTCCTGGATCCCGCCGATCGAGGACGCCCCAAAGATCACGATCGCAACGGCTCCAGTCATGACGATCCCGACCAACAAGACGTAGCCGAGCAACTCGGACACGCCTCGATCTGCACCCACATTCGACGATGTCGGCCCCCAGCGATTCATTGGTTATGCGAACAAATCGCGTTGTAGAAGTATAAATGTATTCGAGACTGGCTGACGCACATAAATCTCGTCCTTGACTCTATTCCCGCGACCCCAACGTTGTGCTATTTATTCGTTAGTCAGCGGCACCGGACTGCTCTGGCTGGCACTGTACTTGTGCCACATACGTTTGTGTCAATTCGACCAGGGCAGATCGAAACTCACTCTCAGTCGGATTCGTGGGCAGATCTCGAAAGCGGTCTCGAAAGTAGTTAAACCCGAGATTCGGCGCGTCTATTGCGGCCGCTTGTGCCAAATCGTAGATTCGATGATCCTGATCGACCAGTCCGTGGCGCTCAATCAAACCAACGGCAAATGCTGCGTTGACGGCCGTAATCTCCGGATCCGCATCACCAGTCAGTCGTTCCCAGCCGACAGGTTCAGTCGGACGATCGACCAGTGCGGCCGCAAGTCCAGATTCGAAGAATTGTCCTAGTTTCGCCGTTGGGGACACGTCGATCCACACATCGTCGGCGTAGATATCCCTAGCATGATTAGCAATTTGATAACAGTGTGTGAGCGTCCGGCGCTTGATGCTCCGGCCCGAGAGGGCGAGGAAGATGACCTCATCCGTCGAAAGTGTATGCGATGGGTGGTGCTGTTCGTGCTGGTGCATGTGGGCAAACTCGTGGAGGGCGAGTTCCCGTGCCATCGCACTGGTCGCTGCCTGCTGGGAGATAATCAGGGTGTGCCCAGGCGAATTGTGACTGACGCGTGTCCGCTCGTCAGGATCCCGGCGGACCCTCACTGTCACGGACTGGCGGAGGTCGTATTCGGTTTCAAAGCGGTCCCGTGCCCCCAGAAACGGGTCACTCGGACCGGTACCTTCGACCAGCAATTCCATGTGTTGCTTTCACATGGTTTCGTTCCGTATGACTCTTCTGGCCCCGGCAGCGGTCGGTAGCGAGTTCCGTGTCGCTCACAAACACGGTCTAGTATCCAGTGGCGCTGTTGTAACGGCCCGCACCTCCTAAGCTTCGCTGTTCGCGTGCTAATCGCACGCTTACGCCGAAACACCGTCAGTCCACTCGCTCCGCTCGTTCCCTGACGAGCTTCCGCGTTCGTGCTCCTAATTGTCGCACTCAGGCCGAAACACTACCCTTTTACCGTGCCTGCCGGTAGAATCGGGTATCATGGGCCGACGCAAAAAAATCGTACAGGAGTGTGAGACGCTGATGGACAAACCGGAGAACATCCGGAACATCGCCATCGCGGCTCACGTCGACCACGGGAAGACGACGCTGACTGACAATCTCCTCGCTGGTGCGGGCATGATCTCCGACGAAACCGCCGGAGAACAGCTCGCGATGGACACCGAGGAGGACGAACAGGAACGTGGAATCACCATCGACGCGGCAAACGTCTCGATGACCCACGAGTACGAGGATACCAACCATCTCATCAACCTCATCGACACGCCGGGCCACGTCGACTTCGGCGGGGACGTTACCCGCGCGATGCGGGCCGTCGACGGCGCACTGGTGGTCGTCGACGCCGTCGAGGGCGCGATGCCTCAGACCGAGACCGTCCTCCGACAAGCACTCAGAGAGGGTGTCAAACCGACGCTGTTCATCAACAAGGTCGACCGTCTCATCTCGGAACTTCAGGAAGGTCCCGAAGAGATGCAGGAGCGACTCGTCGCAGTCATCCGCGACGTAAACGAACTCATCCGTGGGATGACCGAGGAGATGGACGACATTGAGGACGACTGGACCGTCTCCGTCGAAGAGGGGACCGTCGGCTTCGGGTCGGCGCTGTACAAGTGGGGCGTCTCGATGCCCTCGATGCAGCGCACCGGGATGGACTTCGGCGAGATCATGGAACTTGAGCGGGCCGACAAGCGCCAGGAACTCCACGAGCGAACGCCCCTGGCCGACGTCGTCCTGGACATGGTGTGTGAGCACTTCCCGAATCCGATCGACGCCCAGCCGCGTCGTGTCCCGCGGATCTGGCGTGGCGACGCCGACAGCGAGGTCGCCGAGCAGATGCAGCTCGTCGACGAGGACGGCGACGTTGTCCTGATGGTTACCGACATCGGCGTCGACCCCCACGCTGGCGAGGTCGCTGCGGGTCGTGTCTTCTCCGGGACGATCGAGGAAGGTCAGGAGCTGTACGTCTCCGGGACAGCTGGCAAGAACCGCGTCCAGAGCGTCGGCGTCTACATGGGCGGCGAGCGCGAGGAGGTCGAAGAAGTCCCGGCCGGCAACATTGCGGCCGTCACTGGTCTCAAAGACGCCATCGCGGGCTCGACCGTCTCTAGCGTCGAGATGACGCCCTTCGAGTCGATCGAACACATCTCGGAGCCGGTCATCACCAAAAGTGTCGAGGCCCAGCGGATGGACGATCTGCCCAAGCTCATCGAGACGCTCCAGCAGGTCAGTAAGGAAGATCCGACCATCGAGATCGAGATCAACGAGGACACCGGCGAGCATCTCATCTCCGGGCAGGGCGAACTCCACCTCGAAGTCGTCACCCAGCGTATCGAGCGCAACCAGGGCATCCCGATCACGACGGGCGAACCGATCGTCGTCTTCCGGGAAGCGCCACAGGAGCAGAGTCGCGAAGTCGAGGGGATCTCGCCGAACCGCCACAACCGCTTTTACATTACGGTCCACCCGCTGGACAACGACATCGTCGAGACGATCCAGCACGGCGAGGCCTCCATGGACATGCCTGAACTCGAACGCCGTGAGGCGCTCCAGGAAGCCGGCATGGACAAGGACACCTCCCAGAACGTCGAGCACATCCACGGCACGAACGTCATCATCGACGACACGAAAGGGATCCAGCACTTGAACGAGACGATGGAACTCGTCCTCGAAGGGATGGAGGACGCCCTCAACGACGGGCCGCTGGCCGCCGAGCCGGTCCAGGGCTCGCTCATCCGACTCCACGACGCCCGCCTCCACGAGGACGCCATCCACCGCGGTCCGGCCCAGGTCATCCCGGCCGTCCGTCAGGCCATCCACAATTCCCTGATCGACGCCGAGATCCGCCTGCTCGAACCGATCCAGGATGTCCGCATCGACGTGCCCAACGAGCACATGGGCGCGGCGAGCGGCGAAGTCCAGGGTCGGCGTGGCCGCGTCGACGACATGTATCAGGAAGGCGACCTCATGGTCGTCGAGGGCATCGCGCCCGTCGAGGAGATGATCGGCTTCTCCAGTGACATCCGGAGCGCGACGGAAGGTCGTGCTTCCTGGAACACCGAGAACGCCGGGTTCCGCGTCATGGCCGATAACCTCCAGCCCGAGACGATCAAGCAGATTCGCGAGCGCAAGGGCATGAAGACGGAACTGCCCGAAGCGATCAATTACTTCTAAAGACCACCTTTTTACTTCAGAGGGTCGCCGACGGCGACCCTCTTGGCAAAAAGCTGGACCAAAAACATCCGAGCGCCTGCGGCGCTCGGGAAAACGACGGCGCACGCGCCGTCGTATGCTGCCTGGTTTCGCTGTGTTTTTGCTACTAGTTTTACTGCTACCGGAGACCATTCTTTATTCACCCGAATGTTGTTCACGCCAGTAGATATATTTCATCACGGTTCGTGTGTCGAAAGGCAATGGAATACACCACACTCGGATCAACGGGGATGGAAGTCTCGAAGATCGCGCTTGGCTGTATGAGTTTTGGCAGCCAGGACGACTGGATGCTGGATGCAGACGAGGGCCGGGAACTTGTCGAGCGAGCGATCGACCTCGGGATCAACTTCTTCGACACGGCCAATACCTACTCCTCGGGGGAGAGCGAAGAGATCCTCGGTGACGTGCTCGCCGATTACGACCGTGACGAGCAGGTCGTCGCGACGAAGGTCCGCTTCTCGGGCGCCAAAGAGCACCGGAACGCGAAGGGACTCTCCCGGAAGACGATCGAGCAGGAGCTCGACCATTCACTGGATCGACTCGGAATGGACACCGTTGATCTCTATCAGATCCATCGCTGGGACTACAATACGCCGATCGAGACGACGCTGCGGGCGCTTGACGATGCAGTCCGTCGCGGGAAGGTCCGACACATCGGGGCCTCCTCGATGTGGGCCCACCAGTTCCAGCGCGCACTCCACATCTCCGATCGGGAGGGACTGGCCCGCTTCGAGACGATGCAGGACCTCTATCACCTGACCTATCGCGAGGAGGAACGCGAGATGTACCCGATCACGAACCGGGAGAACGTTGGGGTCATTCCCTGGTCGCCGCTGGCGGCTGGCTACCTCACCCGTTCGCACGATAAGTTCACCGAGACGACGCGTGGCGAGCACGAGATCGATTATGGAACGCCGTATCACGAAGGGCCGGGCAGCGAGGAGATCAACAACCGCGTCGAGGAACTCGCCGACGAGAAGGGCGTCTCGATGGCCCAGATCGCCCTGGCCTGGCACTTCCAGAACGACAACGTCGACGCGCCGATCGTCGGCGTCTCCAGCATCGAGCACCTCGAAGACGCAGTCGAGGCGCTGGAAGTCAATCTCAGCGACTCCGACGTCGAGTATCTCGAAGAACCGTACGAGCCAGTTCCGGTGTTCGGTTTCGAGTAACGACCATCTGGTTCGCTCGGCCCCGCCCAGGGCGTCGTCGTTCAAGAGATACTTATACCTCCCAGCCTGTGAACCGGATACGATGTACGCGCCCAGACACGCGTCTTCGGCAGCCGAGGTGAGTGTTCGATGAGCGATCCGCAGGACGAAGTCCGGGCGTACACAGTTCGGCTCGAACTCGTCGACGAACCCGGGGAACTCCTCCGGGCGCTTTCACCCATCGCCGAACACGGCGGGAACCTCCTCAGTATCTACCACGAACGCGGGAATCTAACTCCCCGCGGGCACATCCCCGTCGAAGTGGATCTGGAAGCGACGCCCGATCGGTTCGACGGGATCGTCGAGGCGCTGAGAGACGCCGGTGTGAACGTGATCGAGGCTGGCCAGGAGCGCTATAGCGAGGAAGTGACTGTTCTGCTGGTCGGCCACCTCGTCGACACGGACCTCTCGGATACCCTCTCGCAACTCCGGGCGGAAAACGGGGCCGTTGCTGACCTCTCGCTATCTGCGCCGGAAGGCGTCGGTGAGCCCTCGAGCGCACGGTTGCGACTTCAGACAGAACAAGGTGCGGTCAATGACACCCTCGCTGCAGTACGATCCGTTGCCGAGGAGAAAGATTTGCGCGTCGTCGAGCCGCTCGCGCCGGGGGGTGACGCCTGATGGACCTCGCGATCATGGGGACCGGGACGGTCGGTAGTTCTGTCGCCGAACTCGCCTCCGAGTACGGACACACGGTCACGGCGATGGCAAACGTCGAATCTGGGGCGATCGACGCCGACGGTGTCGACGTCGCCGCGGCGCTCGACCGGCAACGGACTGACGGAATGGCCCACTTGGGCGACGCCGACCCCGATGACCTGCTGGCGGCCGAGTACGACGCCCTGATCGAAGTGACGCCTGTGACGCTTGGCGACGCTCAACCCGGATTCAACCACATCGAAGCCGCTCTCCAGCAGGACAACCACGTCGTCCTGGCGAACAAGGGGCCGATGGCCGAACGCTACGCCGATGTGCGCGCCCTGGAACGGCAAAGCGAGGGCAGCGTCCGCTTCGAGGCAACCGTCGCCGGGGCGATCCCAGTCCTCTCGACGATCGAAGATTACGGGCCGGGCACGATGACGGCTGTCCGGGGTATCCTCAACGGGACGGCGAACTTCATCCTCTCGCGAATGGCCGCCGAGGGACTGGACTACGAGCACGTGCTCGCCGAGGCCCAGGATCTCGGCGTCGCCGAAACGGATCCTTCCTTCGACGTGGAAGGCACTGACGCCGCGCTGAAGTGCGTGATCCTGGCGAACGTCCTCGCGCAGGGCGACCGGGAGTACACGCTGGCGGATGCGACCGTCGAGGGCATCAAAGACGTGCCGGGTAGCGCGCTCGAACTCGCCCGCGAGGATGGCCGGACGATCCGACTTATCGGTGAGGTAGCTGACGGCGAGGTCCGCGTCGGCCCGCGACTCGTGCCCGAACACAGCGAGCTCGCGGTAACGGGAACGACGAATATCGTCCAGCTCGAGACTGAGAATGCCGGCCGACTCAATCTCTCGGGCCGCGGCGCGGGCGGCCCAGAGACTGCAACAGCGATTCTCTCGGACGTTGGCCGGCTCGAGTGAACACGTTCTGTAGAGAGCGATCAGCGGCCATCTCAGAAACCAGCCATTGAATCCGGTGGAAGCTATCGAATCGAACAGGTCGTCGACCGATCCCCAATCCGTGGGATGTGTTCGCAAGTTCCCGGACATAATCGGGATGCGATTTGTGGCGTATCGAAACCGTTTTAATTACTTCTGCCGAACGATTGCGATACAGCGCCTCTGCGCGTGAGATTACAATGAGTGAGGACATAGCGCACCAGAACCTCGCCATCATCGGACACGTCGACCACGGGAAGTCCACTCTCGTCGGTCGCCTCCTGTTCGAGACCGGCAGCGTTCCGGAGCACGTCATCGAGCAGCATCGAGAAGAAGCAGAAGAGAAGGGCAAGGGCGGATTCGAGTTCGCCTACGTGATGGACAACCTCGCCGAGGAGCGAGAGCGCGGGGTCACCATCGACATCGCCCACCAGGAGTTCGACACTGAGAAGTACAACTTCACGATTGTCGACTGTCCCGGCCACCGGGACTTCGTGAAGAACATGATCACGGGCGCGTCCCAGGCCGACAACGCCGTGCTCGTGGTCGCCGCCGACGACGGCGTCCAGCCCCAGACCCAGGAGCACGTTTTCCTGGCTCGCACGCTGGGCATCGACGAGCTCATCGTTGCCGTCAACAAGATGGACCTTGTCGACTACGAGGAATCTCGCTACCGGGAGGCCGTCGAAGAGGTCACGCAGTTGCTCAAGCAGGTCCAGTTCAACACGGACAACGCGAGCTTCATCCCGACATCGGCCTTCGAGGGCGACAACGTCGAGTCCCTCAGCGACAACACGCCGTGGTATGACGGACCGACGATCCTCGAATCCCTCAACGACCTGCCCGAACCCCAGCCGCCGACGGACGCGCCGCTGCGGCTGCCGATCCAGGACGTCTACACTATCTCGGGTATCGGGACTGTCCCGGTCGGTCGGATCGAGACCGGTGAGATGTTCCCCGGTGACGACGTGACTTTCCAGCCCAGCGACGTGGGCGGCGAGGTCAAGACCGTCGAGATGCACCACGAAGAGGTCGACAGCGCGGGCCCCGGCGACAACGTCGGGTTCAACGTCCGTGGCATCGGCAAGGACGACATCCGCCGCGGTGATGTCTGTGGGCCGGCTGACGATCCGCCGTCGGTCGCCGAGACCTTCCAGGCCCAGGTCGTCGTCATGCAGCACCCGAGCGTGATCACTGCCGGCTACACGCCGGTCTTCCACGCTCACACTGCACAGGTTGCCTGTACGATCGAGTCCATCGACAAGAAGATCGATCCCTCTTCCGGCGAAGTCGCCGAAGAGAATCCCGACTTCATCCAGTCGGGTGACGCGGCGGTCGTCACTGTCCGACCGCAGAAACCCCTCAGCATCGAGCCGTCGAGCGAGATTCCCGAGCTCGGCAGCTTCGCCATCCGTGACATGGGCCAGACCATCGCGGCCGGCAAAGTGCTGAGCGTCAACGAGCGCGAATAATGCAGCAGGCACGCGTCCGTCTGGCGGGCACGAGTCCCGAAGACCTCGACGCCATCTGCGATGAAGTTGGCGAGATCGCGAACAAGACCGGGGTCGAACTCTCTGGTCCTGTCCCGCTGCCGACGAAGACGCTGGAAGTTCCCGCCCGGAAGTCCCCCGACGGCGAGGGGACAGCCACGTGGGAGCACTGGGAGATGCGCGTCCACAAGCGGCTGATCGACATTGACGCTGACGAACGCGCACTCCGTCAGCTGATGCGCATTCAGGTTCCCAACGACGTCAGCATCGAGATCGTCCTCGAAGACTGATCGCTGGCATTGCCGGCATGGTCAGTCCATTGTGAGGACAACAGTCGCTCTCACGCGTACGCGGGATCGTCGGATTCAACTATCCCCGTCCGTGAACTATCAGTGCGGGCTCGTAGATCAGTGGCAGATCGCTTCCTTCGCAAGGAAGAGGCCCCGGGTTCAAATCCCGGCGAGTCCATAATTCTTGCGCCGCGAGCAAATTCGCGAGCGGCGTGAATCCAAGTCGAAGCCCGGATTTGAACCCCTACCAGTCGCAGCATCCGAGCGAAGCGAGGGTGACCGTCTGGTTTCGGTTCAAATCCCGGCGAGTCCACTCGACTCACGTCGTTCGTCTCGTTCCCTCGCCGAACATCGCAAACGCCTCGCGTTTGCTCAATCCCGGCGTCTTCGCGAGCTAAGCGAGCGAAGGCTCGGAAGACGAACGAAGTGAGTCTTCCGGCGAGTCCACTCGACTCACGTCGTTCGTCTCGTTCCCTCGTCGAACATCGCAAACGCCTCGCGTTTGCTCAATCCCGGCGTCTTCGCGAGCCAAGCGAGCGAAGGCTCGGAAGACGAACGA
>NZ_JACDNP010000003.1:235871-339802 GCF_013839425.1 Halorhabdus salina
AACTTGTTCGTCCTGGCGAGTTATTTTGCGCGGCTTGACCCGCGAAGTACGGAGTTTCATCAATCCTGTGTGAAAGCCCTGGAAGCTGGCTAGCGTCTCCAATCGACTAGCCCAGTCTAGAGACGGCATCCAAGATTGTGGATCGTTGCATATTGGCTGCGCAGAACTGTTCGTGAAGGGGGGCTGGGTGTTTATTTTGCTCCGACGGCCGCTTTGTGTCACTTTTCTTTACCTTCGACGGAATCACGACGGGGTGGAACCGAGTTCAGAGTCAGATGGGAGCATTGTAGAGAATCGATAGTTTCTCGGTCACACACCCGGCAGGCGACTCGGTCGGACTCGTTGACGCGATGGATACAGAGAGATTGCATCGAATCCACCACCGTCGAGAGGAGATCTCAACGTGACCACCGCCGTTCCTTATGCGACCAGCACGGGGAGACCGAACGTCAACACGACTCCAGTGACGGCGATCGCCCATCCCATCGCGACCTGACTCGTCGTGTACGTACTCTGAGGGGCAGTACTCCGGCGTGGTGGCTCCCGCGACGGCGGCGTGGGCTCGGTCGGGTCGTACGCTGGACGGTCTTCGTCGTGCTCGTCGGACATGCGTATCCGTTCGTGTAGGGAGTACTTCGAAGTACCGGAACGAGCAACGTCGGTACGGTTCCCGAGTCGTGAGCAATCGGACGGGGCGAGAACCCACTCAGATTGAAGTGAGGCCGCTCGTGCGGACTGCTTTTGATGCCGCCCTGTGTAGGGCAAGCCAGATGACGCTCACCAAACGGATCATCCCGTGTATCGATGTCGACTTGGACGAGGACGGCAATGCGGCCGTCTACACGGGCGTGAACTTCGAGGACCTCACGTATACGGGCGATCCCGTCGAAATGGCAAAGCGATATAACGAGGCGGGCGCTGACGAGTTCGTCTTTCTGGATATCACCGCCAGCGCAGAGGGGCGGGCGACGATGCTCGAAACCGTCGAAGCAGTCGCCGACGAAGTGTTCATTCCGCTCACGGTCGGTGGCGGGATCCGTACCCGCGAGGATATCAAGGAGACACTGCGGGCCGGCGCGGACAAGGTTTCGATCAACACTGGCGCAATCGAAAACCCGGACCTCATCGAGGAGGGGGCGACCGCCTTTGGCAATCAGTGCATCGTCATCTCCGTCGACGCCCGGCGGCGCTACGACGAAGAGGGCGAACACTACGAGCAAGTCGACGGCGAGTCAGTCTGGTTCGAGGCCACCGTCAAAGGTGGCCGCGAAGGCACAGGGATCGACGTTATCGAGTGGGCCAGGGAGGCCGAACAACGTGGTGCGGGCGAGCTGTTCGTCAACTCGATCGACGCTGACGGGACCAAAGACGGCTACGACATCCCACTCACCCGGGCGGTCTGTGATGCCGTCGACACGCCTGTGATCGCCTCCTCGGGCTGTGGCGCTCCGGAGGACATGTACGAGGTGTTCACCGAAGCCGGCGCAGATGCAGGGCTTGCAGCCTCGATCTTCCACTTCGGCGAGTACTCGATCGACGAAACCAAGGCGTATCTGGACGATCGAGGCGTCCCAATTCGGCTGTAAATGGGTGCCCTGACAGACTGGGTGGTACTGTGGCGGAAGTCACGGGAGTTTTGTACGTGTAAGTCGGCCGTGAAGACATGAAGTGGCGCTGTCCGCAGTGTGGCAAGCCACACGACCGCAATGACCCGCCGTGTGACAACTGCGGCCATCACGACTTCGAACGGGCGGTCGTTCCTGGGGCACCCGAAAGCGATCGAGAGTCATTCGTCTGGAGCTGTGTAGAATGTGGCCGACAGCACCAGCGGAACAACCCCCCGTGTGCTCGCTGTGGACACGGTACGTTCGAGAAACAACCGCTCGAATACAATGACGTCGATCTGTCAACCCGTGGCTACCTGGACTTGATCGGCCGGCAGGAACTGGCAGCTATCGGCGTACTGGTCGGATTACTCGCCATCGGGGCACTCGCGATCACCGGGATCGTGACGGTGCCCGGCCTTACGCCGCAAGGGCCGCCGACTGTCGAGAACGTACCGGGTAACGCGACCGTAGCTGACGGACTGTCCCTCGGTGACGTCGAGACTGCGTATCTGGAGGCACTCAACGACCGCCGTGGGGCCGCCGGGAGCACCACACTCGAGCGATCCGAGACGCTCGATTCCCTTGCCACGTACTACAACCAGCACCGGGTGAGAGCTGTCTACGGAGATGGGTCTCTGCCCTCCAAGGCAGAGCTCGGGGAGTCCTTCGACGTGCAGTGTTCGGCGAAAATGTACCCACTGAGACCGCTGCAGCCAAATTGGACTGCGTCTGCGTCTCCGCGGTCGCTTGGTGAAACACTGGCCACTGATCGGCTAGCAGATGAAACCGACAGCTTCCAGCGGACAGCGAGTCGGACGGGCATCGACATGCATTACGCGCCCGACGGAACGTTATTTGTCACCCAGGTCATCTGCTGACCAGTAATCGCGATCGCACTCGAAAACGAGCAATACAGACAATCGGTCAATTGATTGATCGAGTAAGAAAGAATAGAAACATCCATACCAACCTTCGGAAAAAGTCGCCTGAATGCCGTCGTTATCGTATGAACCGGTCACGTACGAGGAACTGTCGCCCGATCGACGACCCACGCTCACGCAGGCGATCGTCCCGATCGTCGGTATGTTGGGCTTGCTGACGCTGTGGATGGTATTCCTCCCGATCGAGGAGCCGAGTCCGCACATGCCGTTGCTGTGGAGTGGTGCGTTTACCGGCCTGATCGGCTGGTTGTGGTTCGACCGCAGTTGGGACGAACTCTACGAGGGGATCGTCGACGGGCTACAGATGGGCATGCAAGCGATTTTGATCCTGATGATAGTCTACATGCTGATCGCGGCCTGGATCGCTGCGGGGACGATCCCGACCCTGATCGTCTACGGGCTAGAAGTGCTCACTCCATCGGTATTCCTGCCTGTCGCGGCCGTACTGGCCTTTGCGACCGCGTTCACCGTCGGTTCTTCCTGGACGACAGCCGGGACGCTCGGCGTCGCGTTCATCGGGATCGGGACTGGGTTGGGTATCCCCGAGCCGATGACGGCCGGGGCTGTTCTCAGCGGGGCCTATACCGGCGACAAGGTTTCGCCGCTGTCAGACACAACGAACCTCGCGGCCGCCGTAACAAACACCGACCTTATGGATCACGTCAGTGCCATGCGTGTCGGGACCGGGGTGGCGTTTGGCATTTCGGTACTCGCCTATGTCGTCTTGGGCTTGCAAGCAGGCGGTGAGATTCCCGTCGGGCAACTTGAGACGATCATTACGGGACTCGAAGGATCGTACACGATTTCTGCGTTAACGTTCGTCCCCTTTGTCGTCACGTTTGCACTCGCGTTGCGTGGGTATCCAGCGATCCCAGCACTGTTGGCCGGTGTCTTCGTCGGTGCCGGGACGGCCGTGGTCGTGCAGGGCCTTGCACCCATCGATGCCTGGCAGGCGATCCACTTCGGGACTGAGCCTTCGACTGGCGTCAAGTCGATCGACACACGACTTGCAGTTGATGGGCTTTCGGGTGCCATGTGGGTTATCTCACTGGTGATGATCGCGCTGTCGCTTGGCGGACTCTTCGAGCGGATGGGCATCCTCGCGGTCCTTGCCCACGGCCTCGCACGCACGATCCGTGGAGTCGGGAGTCTGACGATCGGGACCGCCGTCTCGGCGTTTTCGATGAACGTCCTCGCTGCCGAGCAGTACATGAGTATCGTCGTCCCGGGACTGACGCTCCGAAACCTCTACGACGAGTATGACCTGGACAGTTCGAATCTCTCGCGAGCGATCGAGGCGGCAGGCACGACCACCAGCGCACTGATCCCCTGGACGACCGGCGGGATCTACATGGCCGGCGTGCTCGGCGTCCCCACGCTCGAATATGCGCCGTATTACCTACTCGGCTTTCTCTCACCGCTCGTGTTGATCGTGATGGGGCTGACTGGCTGGCAGATTCGCTTCAAAGAAGACGTCGGGGAACCTGCCACGCCGTCAGTGGGTGAAACCTCGCCGAACGTCGACAGCAATTGAATTACGCTGCGGTGTTGTAGGCCGTTTCGAGGGCGTCGGCCTTCTCGACGACGCGCTGGGCACCCGTTTCGAGTGCATCGAGCGCATCCGTGTTGTCTTCGGTTTTGATCGTAAGAATGGGATCGGTCTGTCCACCGGACTGTTCAGGGTTCATGTCGTATGTCGCGGCGGCAACGCCATCAGTCTCCAGCAACGCACCCTTCAGTACGTTCATGAAGGTGTGATCCTCGCCCGCGACCTCGATCGACAGGGAGGTATCGCCCTTTTCGATAACCCGTAGTTCCATGCTCGAACCTATGGCCTCGCGCGCATCAACGTTACGTTACAGGTCCGAACGGTCGTCTGTCGCGCCAGGTTCGACGGGCCCGGACAGGTAGTTGGGGACGAGATAGCTTGGTAAGGGTTAAACGTCGGGGCCGGGAACGGGACAGTATGAGTGAGAGCCAACAAAAACGTACGCAGAAGTGTGTCTCCTGCGGAATCAATATCTCGGGGACCAACGCCGCTGCGTTCGACTGTCCCGATTGTGGACGCCGGATTTACCGGTGTCCGACCTGTCGCAAGCAGAGTACGCTGTACGAATGTCCCGAATGCGGGTTCACGGGCCCGTAACGACACGCACATAACTACCTACCGCAACTCATATCCATGGGAAAAGTAGCAGCCGCGATCAAGGTTATGCCGGAAAGCCCCGAAGTTGACCTGGACTCTCTCGAGGATCGCCTCGAACAGTCCCTCCCCGAAGGCGCGAAGATCAACGGGTTCGACCGCGACGATGTCGCGTTCGGCCTCGTCGCGCTTATCCCGACAGTCGTTGTCCCTGATGACGCTGGCGGGACCGAGGCCGTCGAAGAGGCCTTCTCCGACGTCGACGACGTCGAGAGCGTCTCCGTCGAGGACGTCGGTCGCCTGTAGGGCCGGAACGCACGTTTTATAAGTCCAACCGGATTAGCGCACTCCAAGAATGCCCAGTTCAAACGGACCACTCGAAGGCACGCGTAACAAGCTCAAAAACGACCCGCGAGAGCGCGGTACCTCGCCGCCGGACCAGGCCGTCGAATCGTTCGAAGTCGGCCAGATGGTCCACCTGGCGATCGACCCAAGCGTTGCTGATGGTCGCTTCCACCCCCGATTCTCGGGCCACACCGGCGAAGTTACCGGTGAACAGGGGAAAGCCTACAAAGTACAGATCAACGACGGCGGCAAGGACAAGACCATCATCGCCAAGCCCGCTCACCTGCGCGAGCAGACCGAGGAGTAAGGGATGACGATCTTCAAGGAGAAGGTCAGTGAGGAGTACCTCACCTTCGCCGAGGCGAAGGAACTCCTCGCAGACATTGAGCAAGAGCGCGCGGCCGACGAAGAGCGGGAGATGCGCTACGAGCTCACCCGCGCGATCGAGCACGTCAACCGCTTTGCGACGCTCGATCCCGAGGAATCCCAGGAGTTCGCCGACGAAGTGCTCGAGTTGGAGAAAGTCGACGAACCGACTGCCTACAAGATCGTCAATCTCCAGCCACGCGACCGAGACGAACTCCGTGCGATCTACGCCCAAGAGCGATACACGCTGGATGGCGACGAACTCGACGACATTCTTGACGTCGTCGCAAAGTACGTCTGACCTCTTGCCGGCAATCGGGTGAAACTGTCAAGACGCCGGGCGGCCCGCGTGATTTTAAGTGCCCCCTCACCGTAGCGATGGGACATGAGTACCGACGGAAGCGACTCGGATGCTGCCCGGGCCGTAATTCTCGATCATCTCCCACACGGTCGTTCGGAAGACGACCGCCCCCAATACCAGAAACAGCCTCTCGCCTACGCGGTAACCACCGAGAACTTCCGGCTGGTCGAGTTGACCCTGCTCGCGGATGCGAGTCTCTCGATCGGTGACCGGATCTCCATTGAGACGGATATGATCGACGTCATTCGGGACGTCGAGTACGAGGACCTCTCGGGTGGTGCACAGTCAGAACTCGACTACGCCATCGAGGAAATAATCGAGGACAATGAGCCGCGCTTCGTCGATTTCTTCAACGACGCCCAGCCGATCACGACCCGCCTCCACGCGTTGAATCTCCTCCCCGGGATCGGGAAGAAACTCCGGAACGCGGTCCTCGATCAGCGCAAGCGCAAGCCCTTCGAGAGCTTCGAGGAACTGGCCGACCGAGTCGATGGCCTGCACAATCCACAGGAGGTGCTCGCCGACCGGATTATGGAAGAGATTTCTGAAGAAGACCTCAAATATCGGACGTTCGCCCGTCGCGAGGAATGAGCGACGGCAACGAGACGAACGTGGCGGCGGGCGGGCACCGAGACCCGGACGCGCTGCTCTCGCGGGCCGGGGCCGCCGGCAATCCCGATCGCGATCAGCACTTCCTCGTCGACGATCGGGTCCTCGATCGGATCCCGACGTACGCGGCCGATGTCGAGATCGATCTCGATCACGTCTTGGAGATCGGTGCAGGGAACGGGGCGCTGACCGATCGACTACTCGCTGTCGCCGATCGCGTCACGGCAATCGAGCGTGATCCAGACCTGGCGGCGTTCCTGCGTGAGGAATTTGGGGACGCGATCGCTGACGGTCGCCTGACGGTGATCGAAGGCGACGCCCTGGCGGTGGACCTCCCCGATCACACTGCATCGATTTCGAATCTGCCCTACGGCGCGTCCAGCGAGATCCTCTTCCGATTGCTCCCGGACGGAAAGCCCGTGATCGCGATGGTGCAACAGGAGTTCGGAGAGCGGATGGCCGCCACACCAGGCAGCGACGAGTACGGTCGACTCTCGGTGACGGCAGGCCACTATGCCGACGTGGAACTCGTCGAGCCAGTCCCGCCGGACGCCTTCTCGCCGCCGCCGGCCGTCGATAGTGCGATCGTTCGGGCGCTCCCGCGCGATCCCGACTACACCGTTCCCGACGACGAGTTCTTCCTGGACTTCGTCAAAGCCGTGTTCACGCAGCGACGCAAGACCGTCCGGAACGGGATCCGGAACACGGCCCACATCTCGGGACTCGACGATCCCGACGCGGTCGTCGAAGCGGCCGACGAGGAACTGTTGAGCAAGCGGGCCGGCAAGCTTGCGCCCGAAGATTTC
This sequence comes from Halorhabdus salina, assembly GCF_013839425.1. Classification (GTDB taxonomy): domain Archaea; phylum Halobacteriota; class Halobacteria; order Halobacteriales; family Haloarculaceae; genus Halorhabdus; species Halorhabdus salina. The sequence goes on from NZ_JACDNP010000003.1 coordinate 243,050, forward strand.
GCGGCGTTGGCGAGTCTGGCCCACGAAGTGGGACTCGCTAACGATGACTGACGACGAGCAGTCGTCCGAACTGGACGTCGACCGCCCAGCCCTGGCCGACCAGCGTGGCGTCGACACTGTCTACGGGGCAAGCGAGGACTCCCACTTGCTTGCGGAAGCAGCCGTCGAAGGGGCCAAGGAGGGCGAGCGCGCGCTGGACATCGGGACTGGCTCGGGCTACGTCGCGGGCGCGCTTGCCGAGGCTGGCGTCGACGTGGTTGGAACGGACCTGAATCCGGCGGCCTGTCGGCAGGTACACGAGGCTGGAATTTCGGCCGTGCGCGCGAATCTGCTCGATCCGATCCGTGCGGACGCCGTCGATCTCGTGGTTTTCAATCCGCCGTATCTCCCAACCGATCCCGAGACGGAGTGGGGCGACTGGATGCAAGCGGCCCTCTCGGGTGGCGAAGACGGCCGTGCGGTGGTCGATCCGTTTCTGGCGGATGTCGGTCGAGTGCTTCAGGACGACGGCCGGGCATTCTTGCTGGTCAGCAGTCTCACCGGGATCGACGACGTGACGGAATTTGCCGGCGAGCAAGGGCTCAATTCGTCGATCGTCGCCGAGGAGTCGTTCCCGTTCGAGCGGCTGGTCGTGCTGCGGTTGACGGTCGAGTGAGTCCCGTCACTCCTCGCGCAATTCGAATTCAATTCGCTCGACGTCGGCCCCTTTCGAGACGCGGTTCGTGATCTCGATCGCCCCGATCGCACCTGTCCGGTCGACGTGCGTCCCGCCGCAGGGACACATGTCGAAGTCGCCGATCTCGACGACGCGCAGTTCTTCGACGTGATCCGGAAGTAAATCGAGGTTCGACCGCCCCTCGGCGACGTTGTCCTCGACGCGCTCGCGCGGTCGTTCGTCTTTCTCGACCGGGAGGTTCTGCTCGATTACCGCGTTGGTCCGTTCCTCGATGACTTCGAGATCCTCGTCGTCGAAGTCGGCGGGCTCGAAGTCGATCCGCGAGAAGTCGGTGTGGATCTGGTTGCCGGCGGTTGTGGCGTCGTATTCTTCCAAGACGACCCGCGAGAGGATGTGCTGGGCGGTGTGCATCCGTCGGTGAGCCTCACGGCGCTGCTCGTCGATGCGTCCGGTGACAGTCTCGCCCTCGCCCGGAAGCCCCCCTTCGACGTCACCCAATTCGTGATGGATATCGCCGTGGTCCTTCCGGACGTCGACGACTGATGCGCTGCCACCGTCCCACTCTAACGTCCCGTTATCGGCGGGCTGTCCCCCGCCCTCCGAGTAGAAGTAAGTGCCGTCGAGAACGATCGAGTCGTCGGTCGTTTCGACAACGGTCGCCTCGAACTCGGTCACGTCGTCTTCGTCGGGGAGGTAGCGCAGTTCAGTCATATGACCTGGTTCGGGGCCGATCACTACAAAGTCCCCGATCTGACGACTGGTCCTGTCCTGACGGGCGTTCCCAACTGCCGGGAGCAGACCCCAGCACATGAATAGGTCGACGTGCAATCACCGCCTATCATGGGTTTGCGAGACTTTCTGCGTGAGGAGGCCCGAACGACGCTCACCGAACCCGTCGACGCGCGGTTCGAACTCCCGGCGTTGGCCGTCCAAGACGAGTCGAAACCGACCGTCTTCGAGACCGTCGGTGAATACCCGAACGTGCGCGCAGTGGCCAACACGCTCGGCTCCCGCGAGATGATCGGCCGGGCACTCGATGTGGAGCCGTCGGCAATCGTCGACGCGATGGGCTCGGCGATGAACGATCCGCTGCCCGTCGAGAAAACGGCCGAGCCATCCTTCGAGCACGTCGCAAGCGAGCCAACGATCGACGACCACGTGCCGATTCCGGTGTTCTACGACGAGCACGAGCGACAGTACTTCGCGTCCTCGGTCGTGATCAGCAAGGATCCCGAGACTGGCGTCCAGAACGCATCCTTTCACCGGATGATGTTCGATTCGGGCAACCGGCTCGTGATGCGCCTCGTCGAACGGCACCTCCACGACATCTACTCCCGTACTGAAGGCGGGTTGGAGGTTGCGATCGTGATGGGCGTCCATCCGGCCGTCGAACTGGCCGCCGCAACGTCGTTCGCCCCGGAAAAGAGTGAGCTTGCGCTTGCCAATCGACTGCTCGATGGCACCTTTGCAACGACAGAGGTCGACGGGATCGACGTGCCCGCAGACGCCGAAATCGTCATGCGACCGACCATCACCGACGAGCGAAGCGAAGAGGGGCCCTTCGTCGATCTCTCCCGGACGTGGGATCGGACGCGTCAGCAACCCGTCGTCGAAGTGGCGGATCTCTACATGCGGCCCGATCCCTACGCGCGGATCATCGTCCCCGGTCGCACCGAACACGCCCACCTGATGGGCATCCCGCAGGAGCCCCGGATCTACCGGATCGTCGAAAACACTGTTCCGACGGTCGAGAACGTCGTGTTGACGCCCGGCGGCTGCTCGTGGCTGCACGGCGTGGTCCAGCTCGACAAGCGCAGCGAGGGCGATCCGAAGAACGCCGGCATGGCCGCGCTGGCGGGCCACCCCTCGATGAAGAAGGTAACCGTCGTCGACAGCGATATCGACCCGGCCGATCCGCAATCCGTCGAATGGGCGACCGCGACGCGAATGCAGCCTGACGAGGATATCACAGTCATCGAGAACGCCAAGGGGTCTTCCCTGGATCCCTCCCAGGACTACGATCGCGGGACGCTCGCAAAGTGGATCGTCGATGCAACCGTGCCCGGCGACCGCGACCGAAGCGACTTCGCCGAGGTGACAGTGCCCAAAGCCGAGGAAATCGACCTCACGGACTACCAATAACACAGGAGACGACCAACTATGCACCTGACACAACACGAGGAAGATTTACTCGAATCGAGCAATTCGGCCGTCCGGAAGGCGATGGAACTGCTCGTCAAGCTTGGGGATATTTACGGTGCCGAGGAGATGATCGAGATCGAGTCCGCCCAGGCCTCGGGCATCTCGTACAAGTCGATCGGTGACCCCGGCGTCGAGTTTCTGGAAGGCTTCGCCGACGAGGGCGCCGAAGCGTCGGTCCCGACCTTTGCCAACCCGGCCGGAATGGACCTCGAACGCTGGGAGGAGCTGGGCATCGACGACGAGTTCGCCGAACAGCAGTTCCGCATTCGCGACGCACTCAAGGAGATGGGAATCGTCCTCTCGTTCACCTGCACGCCCTACCTCGCGGGCAATCTCCCGCGGCGCGGCCAGCACGTCGCGTGGGCCGAATCCTCGGCCGTCTCCTTTGTCAACAGTGTGGTTGGAGCTCGAACCAACCGCGAGGGCGGTCCCTCGGCGCTGGCGGCGTCAATCACCGGCCGGACGCCGAAATACGGGCTCCACCTCGAAGAGAATCGCCAGCCAACCTACCGGATCGATGTCGAAGCCGACATCGAGAGTCAAGCAGACTTCGCAGCCCTCGGATCGTGGACGGGCCGACTCGTCGAGGATGGCAAACCGTACTTCACGGGGATCGACGCGGGCGGGACGGACCATCTGAAGGCCCTGGGGGCAGCGATGGCCGCCACCGGCGCGGTCGCACTGCACTTCGTCGAGGGCGTCACGACCGAGATGGAACCCCCCGAAAACGTCGAGACGGTGACCTTCGGCGAGGGCGAACTCCAGGCAGAGTACGACGAACTCACGACGGCCGAGGATCCCGAACTCGTCGTCATCGGCTGTCCACACTGCTCGCCCGAAGAGATCCAGGACGTCGCGGCGACCGTCGAGGGCAAGTCTCTCACCAGCGATCTGTGGGTCTGTACGAGCGCTTCGGTCAAGACCTGGGCCGATCGGAACGGGCTGACTGAAACCATCGAGGCGGCTGGCGGCAAGGTACTGGCGGACACCTGCAACGTCGTCTCGCCGATCGAAGAACTGGGGTATGAATCCAGTGCGACTGACTCGGCGAAGGCCGCGACGTATCTGCCAGGCTTTTGCAACCAGGACGTGGCGTTCAACGATAAGGAGACGCTGCTCGCGGAGGTGACCGAGTGATGACGGATAGTGACGCCGCCAGAGCAGCGACCGAAATCACAGCCGAGCCGATCACCGAAGGAACCGGCCGCGGGGAAGTCCTCCGCTCGCCCGTCCCGATCAGCTTTTACGGCGCGGTCGAACCCGACACGGGCGAGTTCATCGAGGACGGCCATCCCCTGGAGGGCGAGAACATTGCGGGCAAGGTGCTGGTGTTCCCGCGCGGGAAGGGCTCGACAGTCGGCTCCTATGTCCTGTACGGACTGGCAAACAACGGCTGTGCGCCGGCGGCGATCGTCAACGAGGAGACCGAAACGATCGTCGCGACGGGCGCGATCCTCGGGGAGATTCCCTGTCTTGACTCCCCGGAGATGGATCTGGAAACGCTCGAAGACGGCGAGACCGTCGAGGTCGACGCCGACGCGGGCGTGATTCGGCGACAATGACCGAGACGCGTTTCGTCGTCGGCGTGACGGGTGCGTCGGGGATCCCGATCGCCATCCGGACAGTCGAGGCCCTGGCTGAACACGGCGCGGTCCACACGGTAGTCACCGACGCCGCCGAGTCGGTGATGGCCCACGAGTCTGGCTCGCGCGAAGCGACGATGGATCGGCTACAGGAGGCTTCAGCCGAACTCTACGGGGAGAGCGAAGTGGGCGCGCCGATCGCCTCTGGTTCGTTCGACACTGACGGGATGGTAATCGTCCCGGCCTCGATGAACACCGTCGCGGCCGTCGCCACCGGTCGCTCGGATTCGCTGGTGACCCGGGCCGCCGACGTCACGCTGAAGGAACGCCGCCGGCTTGTGGTCGTTCCCCGGGAGACACCGCTGAGTCAGATTCACTTGGAAAATCTGACGAAACTCGCGGAGCTGGGTGTCGACGTCGTGCCCCCCGTTCTCGGCTTTTACTTCGATCCCGAGGACCCCGATGACTTCGTCGATCACATCGTCGGGAAGATCCTCGAACGGTTCGGTCTCGATCACGACTGTTACGACGCCTGGAATCCCGACTGAGCAGGTGGGCCCTGACGCGCTCCGGTGACTCGCTCACAGGTCTCGACTGGCAAGGCCCAAGCGTCTCCGCCGTCGAGTGATAGGCGATGGACGTGCTGACGCGCCTCGTCGTGATGATCGGCCTGCTTGCGGTCGGCGTCGGGTTACGAACGGGCGGTATCCTGACGGCGACCCGCGTGGGCTGGCTCAACAGCGTCGCCTTCTACGTCGTCTTGCCGGCGCTGGTGTTCGACTCGACGCACGCCGAGCCCTTAGGCGAGATCGTCTCGGTACGACTACTTCTCGGCGTCGTCGTGCTCGTGGCCGTGACGGCGGCGATCGCGATGGTGGTTCACCGACGGCTCGAATCGGCCTCCGCGCGAGCCGCGGCGACGGTCCAGTCCTATCACACCAATCTGGGCTACATCGGCCTCCCGATCGTGGCGAGTGCGCTCGGCGACCAGGCGGCGGCGATCGGCAGCGTCGTCCTCGGGATCGGCGCGCTCGTCCAAATCCCGTTGACGGTCACGCTGCTTGTTCGGATCACCGGTGCTGGGACGAACGTCCGAGATGAAATCAAACGGCTGGTGACCAATCCTGTCCTGATCGCGTTGCTAATCGGACTCGCGGTCTCCCAGGCACCGTTCGCGGTGACTGGCCAGCCTGCCGAAGGCATTGGGTTGGTTGCCGAGGCGGCCCTGCCGATCGCGCTGCTCTGTGTGGGGGGCTCGATCGAACTCGAATCGATCGACTTCGATCGCTCGATCGTCGGGAGTGTTTTGGCACTGAAACTGCTCGTCATGCCCGCTGTCGCCTGGCTGGTCTTTTTCGCCATCGGGGCCACCCCCTGGGAACTCCGCACAGTCGTCGTCATGTTTGGGGCACCGGCGGCTGTCTCGACGTTCGTCTACGTCACCGAGATGGGTGGTGATCGCCGAGTAGCCTCCGTGAACGTCTTCCTCACGACAGTGGCCTCGGCAGTCACGCTTTCGGCGTTGATCACCCTTGTTCCGTGAGTCGCTCTCTTGCCGTCTCGACGGCCGAACATGTTCTGTCGTCGTGTCCATCTTTCTCAGTCGCTGGGAGCGGACGGTTTCCATTTATATGCATTCGCTTCGTTTTCCAACTGTATGTCAGACGACGTTGTCGACCTGTTGCGAAAGGCGTACCTGGATGAGATCGAGACTGCGATGAACTATCTTGCCAACGGGACATACCTAGCGACGGTCCGGGGCGAGATGGTCGCCGAATCCCTCAAAGAGGACGTCGACGAGGAGCTCCACCACGCCGAGGAGCTCGGCTACCGGCTCCGATACTATGGGGAAGTGCCGCCGGCATCGGCCGATTTCGAGGTCAATCAGGACTCACTCCAGCCCCCGGCCGAGAGCAGCGACGTGCTCACGGTTATCGACGGTGTCATCGAGGCCGAGGAAGACGCCATCGAGACCTACGAGGCGTTGATCGAGGCCGCCGAGGAAGCCAACGATCCCGTCACCGAAGATCTGGCGACGGAGCTGTTGGCAGACGAACAGGCTCACCGGGCGGAATTCCTCAGCTATCGGCAGGACTTCGCCTGAATCGACCTGCATCCATTACGAAATACTGTAAAGGGAAGATTTTACTCCAGAGAGTGGCTACCCGGTATCGGTGAATTCCGTGTCTATTGATCAAGCGCCTGACGGCGACCTTGCCGATCGAATAGAGTCCTATCGCCAGACGGCACCGGCAGTCCGCAAGGACATTATCGAGATGGTCTATGCAGCCCAGTCGGGTCATCCCGGCGGGTCGCTGTCGGCCGTCGAGGTTTTACTCTGGTTGTACAACGAGGAACTGAACGTCGATCCGGCGAATCCGGACGACCCGGACCGAGACAGACTCGTCTACAGCAAAGGCCACGCTTGCCCCGTGCTGTATGCACTGTTGGCTCGCTACGACTTCATCGATTGTGATCCCAACGAGGAGTTCCGTCGCCTGGGTGGGGAATTGCCGGGCCACTCCTCGCCGAAGGTCCCCGGCGTTGAGTTTCCGTCAGGATCGCTCGGCCAGGGCCTGTCCTATGCGAACGGGCAAGCACTGGGTGCCGACTATGACGACGACGATTTCGACGTCTATACCATCTTGGGCGACGGTGAAGTTCAGGAAGGGAATATCTGGGAAGCGGCGATGTCCGCCGGCGAGAAAGAATTAGATGTCGTCGCGATTGTCGATCGGAACAAGAAGCAAAACGATCTGCCCGTCGCCGAGACGATGGAGATCGACCCGCTGGCCGAAAAATTCGAGGCCTTCCGTTGGGACACCTGGGAAGTTGACGGCCACGACTTCGGCGAGATCGCCGCGGCCTTCGAAGAAATCAACGCCACGGACGGCCCGCGCCTGTTGATCGCCAATACGGTCAAGGGCCATCCGATCGACTTCATGGAAGCCCAGCCTAACGGCTATCACGCCGGTGCGATCACTGACGAGGAACTCGACGAGGCGATGGAAGAACTCGGATACAACGCAGCAGACACGGAGGTGGACCAATGAGCGAGAAGATTTCCACCCGGAACGGCTTCGGGAACGGATTGTTGCGCGAGGCTGAGGAGCGTGAGGACTTCATCGTCATGGACGCCGACCTGGCGAAATCCACCCGTGGCGGGTGGTTCCGTGACGAACTCCCCGAACGCTGGATCAACGTCGGCATCTCCGAGCAAGACCTCTTTGCTACCGCTGCAGGGATCGCCGAGACCGGCCATCCGGTCTTTGCGAATACGTTCGCCATCTTCTCAGAGCGTGGCTTCGAGCAAGTTCGCCAGCAGATCGCTCGGCCGAAACAAAACGTGACGGTCGTCGGCAGTCACGCCGGCGTCATCACCGGCGAGGACGGCCCAAGTGCCCAGACGATCGAAGATATTTCGGCCTATCGTGGCTTGCCGAACCTGCGTGTGATCTCGCCCGCCGACGCTGTCGAAGCAAACGCTTTGGTGACGGCGCTGGCTGACGACGACGAGCCCGCTTACCTCCGCCTTGCCCGGGAATCGATCCCTGTCATCCACGACGCCGAGGAGTACGAGCCGGAGATCGGCAAGGGCGAGGTTCTGCGTGACGGGTCGGACGTGACGCTGATGGCTCACGGCGCGATGGTCCATGTCGTCCAAGAAGCCGCCGAGATCCTGGCCGAGGATGGGATCGACGCTCGCGTGATCAATATGTCGACGATCAAGCCCTTAGACGAAGCGTTGGTCGTCGAATCTGCCGAGCAGACCGGTGCAGTTCTGACCGCCGAGGACCACAACGTCATCGGTGGGCTGGGTAGTGCTGTTGCGGAAGTGCTGGCCGAGCAACGGCCGACGCCGATGAAGCGTGTCGGCATCGAAGACGAGTTCGGGACATCCGGTAACGGACTCGATCTCTACGAGTACTACGGCTTCACCGGCGACGCGATCGCCGAACAGGCAAAAGAGCTGCTTGCCTAAATAGCGAAAGGCCTTTTTGTAGCAGTCGGCTAATAAATCGTATCCATGCGCACGTACATTGACTCTGCGTTCGTCGACGAGGTTCGAGAAGCTGACGAACTAGGGCTGGTCGACGGGGTAACGACGAATCCGTCGCTCGTCTCTTCGACCGATCGAGAGTATCGTGATATCATCGACGAGCTCGACGAGTTCGTTGAAGGACCGATCAGCGTCGAAGTGATCGCCACGGATTATGAGGACATGCTCGAAGAAGCCCGAGAGTACGACACCTGGGGCGACAATATCGCGGTCAAGTTGCCGATGACGCGCGACGGCATGCGAGCGCTCCGAACGCTCTACGATGAGGGCATCCAGACGAACATCACGCTCGTGTTCTCGGTCAACCAGGCCCTGATTGCAGCGAAGAACGGCGCAACGATGGTCTCGCCGTTCATCGGTCGCTTGGACGACAACGGCCACGACGGTGTCGGCCTCATCGAAGATATCCGGACGGTTTACGACAATTACGGCTTCGAGACGGACATCCTCGCGGCGTCGATTCGTAACCCGCGACACGTCCAAGAAGTCGCCAAAGCAGGCTCGGATATCGCAACGCTGCCGCCCGAGGTTGCCGACTCGATGTTCGATCACCCCCGCACCGACGGCGGCCTCGAAGCCTTCCTCGACGACTGGGGCGACCGCGAGAGTCCAGCACTGAAGTAACCCGCTCAGTTTTTCGGATTTGTCGCAGTTTCGACTCGCCATGTCGCAGTCACGATCTAATTGAGATGGCTGTTCTGGCTCCGTGAATCGGGAGCACTGGCGTCCGAACCTGAAATATGTGTGGCCAGTTACCATAGTCTTTTGATGCACGCCACCCAAGAAGTAACTGTGGTGACAGGTGAACTGGCGCAGATCGACGTTCTGCACGTCGACGACGAGCCGGATCTCGTGGCGCTGGTGGCTGATATGCTCGAGCGCGATAGTGATATCGCCGTCGAGACAGCCACGAGTGCAAGCGAGGGGCTCGATCGGCTTTCGGCCGGCCGGTTCGACTGTCTGGTCTCGGACTACGCGATGCCGGAGATGGACGGCATTGAGTTCCTCGAGACGGTTCGGGCAGCACATCCCAACCTCCCGTTCATCCTCTATACGGGGAAGGGGAGCGAAGAGGTGGCCAGCGAGGCAATTACCGCCGGGGCGACCGATTACCTCCAGAAGGGTGGAGGGACCGAACAGTACGATCTGCTCGAAAACCGGATCCACAACGCCGTTGCTCAATACCGGTCCGGGCAGCGGGCAGCGAAACTCGATCGGATCCGATCGCTCGCCAGCGACATCAACCAGATCCTCGTACGGGCAGACTCCCGGGCCGAGGTAGAGGCTCGTGTGTGTGAGCGAATCGTCGAGACTGATCTCTACGCGCTCGCGTGGATCGGCACCGTCGATGCTGAGACGAGCCGACTCGTCCCGCGGGAGGCGGCCGGAGAGGCAGAGGGGTATCTCGAAGAGATCACAGTCACGGCAGACGACAGCCCGACTGGACAGGGGCCTGCCGGGACTGCGGCCCGCGACCGGCACGTCGCTGTCTCGGAGAACATCGCGGCTGATCCGGCGCTCGATCGGTGGGTGCAAACAGTGACCGCATACGGGTTCGAGTCGATCGCGGCCGTCCCGTTGGAACACGGCGAGACGCTGGGCGGCGTGCTCACGCTGTATGCGGACCAGCCCCACCCCTTCGATGAGGACGAGCGCGACCTGCTCGCGGAACTCGGTGCTGACATCGGCCACGCGCTGCACTCACTGTCGATCGACGAACAGCGTCGGGAGGAGCGTGACCGCCGGGAGGCGCTGTTCGCGAACGCGCCCACGCCAGTGGCCGCCTCTCGCCCTCTACGTGATGACGACCAGCAGTACATTACGGACGTCAACGAGGCCTTCGAGGCGGTCTTCGGGTTCGACCGCGATGCCATCGTTGGCGAGGAAGTGTCTGACGTCCTCGTTCCCGACGCACATCATGACGAACACGTTGAGTTTCGTGAACGAACCGCCAAGGGAGAGGCCATCACCGAAAGCGTCGAACGGCGGACACGCGACGGGATCCGGGAGTTCATCATCCACATCATTCCGTTCGGGCTGGACGACGGCTCGCCCGATGGCAACTACGTCTGGTACACGGACGTTACGAACTGGAGCGAACGCGAGCGTGAGCTCCGGTCGTTCCGCCAGGCGGTCGAACATGTCGGCCACGCGGTCTACTGGACAGATCCCGAGGGCACCATCGAGTACGTCAATCCGGCGTTCGAGGCCCAATCCGGATATACAGCCGAAGACGCAATCGGCCGTGAGGCGTCGATCCTCAGATCCGGCGAACACGACGAAGCGTTCTACGCCACTCTCTGGGAGACAATCCTCGACGGCGAGACGTGGGACGGGCAACTCCTCAACGAACGTCGCGACGGGACGCGCTACGTCGTCGAGCAGACGATCACACCGGTCACCAACGACGAGGGTGAGATCGAGCGCTTCGTTGCGATCAACGTCGACGTTACCGACCGCAAAGAGCGCGAACGAGAACGCGACCAGGCCAATACGGTTTTGCGGACGATCGTCGAGAATCTGCCGGTGGGTGTCCTCGTCGAGGACGCTGACCGTAACGTTCTACTGGTCAACGAGCGGTTGCTCTCGCTCTTCGGTGCCCCGTCTTCGACTGACGCGTTGATCGGCCAGGACTGTACCCTGGCTGCCGAACATTTCAAGGCCGATTTCGCTGATCCCGAAGGGTTTATCGACGGGATCGACGAGCGGATCGCCGCCCGTGACCTCGTCGAAAACGAGCGATTCGAGCTCGTTGACGGACGCGTCCTCGAACGTGATTATGTCCCCTATACGCTACCCGACGGCGAGGCCAATCTCTGGTTGTACCGGGACGTCACCCAGCGGACGCGCAATGAACAGCGCCTAAAACAGCAAAACGACCGCCTCGACCAGTTCGCGGGCGTCGTCAGTCACGACCTCCGGAACCCATTGAACGTCGCCAGCAGCCGACTCGAACTCGCCATCGAACAGTGTGACAGTGTCCACCTCGAATACGCGGCGACGGCCGTCGAGCGAAGCATCTCGCTGATTGCGGACCTCCGGACGCTCACTGTCGAAGGGATGGCCGCAATCGAGACAGAACCCGTCGGACTCGCTCAGGCGGCTGCGGACAGTTGGCAAACGGTGATGACGGCTGAGGCGACTCTTTCCGTCGAGACTGATCAGACGATCGACACCGATCCGGGCCGGTTGAGACAGCTGCTCTCGAACCTCTTCTCGAACGCGATAACTCACGCTGGCGACGACGTTGCTGTCACAGTTGGAGCGCTCGAAAACGGCTTCTACGTCGCAGACGACGGCCCAGGCATCCCCGAAGAGAGCCACGAATCGGTGTTCGAACCGGGTCACTCCACAGTCGAAGACGGGACGGGCTTCGGGCTTGCGATCGTCGAGGCGATCGCCGACACTCACGACTGGCGTGTTCGAGTAACCGACGGAACGGACGGCGGCGCGCGCTTTGAGTTCACCGAAGTGGATGTGGTTGGGGAGTAATTTGCACCCGGCAATAGGTCACTCCGCCATGCCCCAGACGTCGTCGTCCCAGGAGCGAGCACGGTCGTCGTAGACTGGCTCGTCGCGATCGAGCTCGTCGATGCGAGCGTGATCCTCCGCTCCGAGCTCGAAGTCGAAGAGATCGATGTTCTGTTCGATATGGCCCCGAGAAGTCGAGCGCGGGAGGACAACGACGTCCTTCTCGATGGCCCACCGAAGGACGATCTGGGCCGGCGTTCGGTCGTACTTCTCGGCGAGTTTCTCGATTACGGGGTCATCGAGCACTTCGGTCCGAGCGAGAGGGGCTGCGGCCTCGACGACGATGTCGTTCTCTTGGCAATACTCGACGAGGTCGGGCCGCTGCAAGTAGGGGTGGAACTCGATCTGGTTGACGGCGATCGGAACCGAACTGACGTGCTGGGCCGCGCTGAGTTGATACAGATCGAAGTTCGACACACCGACGTTGCGGACGTGTCCCTCCGATTTCAGGGTCGCCATCGCGTCCATCGTCTCCCGGATGGAGATCGCCGGATTGGGCCAGTGGATCAGGTACAGATCCAGAAAGTCCGTCTGGAGGTCCACAAGGGTCGACTTCGCAGCCTCGATCACTGATTCGTAGTTGAGATGTTTCGGGAGAACTTTCGAGGTGAGAAAGACCTCTTGGCGGTCGTGCCCGGCGAGGGCCTCGCCCAGAGCTGCCTCGTTCATGTAGCCCTCGGCGGTGTCGATGTGCGTGTATCCAGTCTCCAGAGCGATCTCGACCGGCGCTTTGACGGCCTCGCGCTCCAACTCGTAGGTTCCTTTGCCGACGACTGGCAGTTCGTCACCGCTCGGCAGCGTGGTGGTCGGGACAGACATAGTCAGGCCCGATTTTTGATCGGGCTGGTCTTAACGTGCCCGCTCGATTGCGATGACCACCGGCCGATCCGGGTCACTGCTCAGCAACGACCGCACCGATTGCTCGAAGGTTCGAGCCGGGGTTCTTGGCAGTCGCGATCGCCGACGCCGCGTCGACGGTATCAACGCCTAGGTCGACCGCCCGGCGAACGTCCTTGGCGGATACGATACCCCTTCCGATCCGCACTGCTGCCTCGGGGGCGTTCGCGTCGCGCAGGTCGAGAACCGGCTCGGCTCGTTCGGGATGGGTACGCGTGAGCGGGGCTTGGCCCCCGATGTCGTCGGGGCGCTCAAACAGGATTGATCCGGCTCGAACGGGGCAACGGCCCGGCCGGTCTCAACGCTGTCGACACAGACAATCGTGTCGAGTCCCGCGTCCCGACAGCGCTCGACCTTCTGCTGGACGTCCGTGAGCGTATCTTGCTTCTCAGTGTGGTTGATCACGGCCCCCACTGCGCCCGCATCCGAAAGCGCTTCCGGGCGGACTCTCCCCGTGGCACGCCCTGGGCTGACGGGGTCGACCGACGGGGCGATGATCGGCAGCGTCGTCTCCCGTGACAGCAAACGAATGTCGGGGAGTTGGGGTGTGCGGGCGAATGTCCTGCCAGTCTCGGCGGCGATCCGCTCGATTGTCCTGGCCAGTTCGAGGCCTTCGAACCCATCTGTGCCGCGGTAGTCCTTGTAGCTGATTTGGCAATGTGGATACGGTAACCCCATCCTGCCGGGATTGCCGGGCGAGAGACACAACGGTTTCCACGGTACAGTGGGTCAAACCGGCGATCGACGGGTCGAACCGAAATGTCTTATTGCCTCTCCCGAGAAGAGTTCGATACATGATTACGGGTACGTCGACTGCGCAGGCAATCGCGACGGGTGTCTCGGATGAGCTAGACGAACCGCTGGTCGACTTCGAGGCCGATGGGACGGCCGTGACGGCTGACGGCGTGACGGTTGCCGGCGACGATCGGATCGTCGTGATTGGCTCGACGACCACTGCGCGGGCTCACCTCGAACTGATTGAACTCCAGGAACGAGCCAACGCCTTTGATCCGGACGAGGTTGTGACGGTACTCCCCTACCTGGGGTATTCTCGCCAGGATAAGCTGTTCGAACCGGGGCAAGCTATCTCGGCACGAGCGGTCGCACGCGCTATCAACGCAAGCACCGATCGGGTTTATTCGGTCAACCCGCACAATATCTCCGTGCTAGACTACTTCGATGTCCCCTCGGCACCCGTCGACGCCGCCCCGAAACTGGCCGAACCCCTGCCGGACGACCTTGCCGATCCCGTCTTCCTGGGACCCGACGAAGACGCTGAATGGCTCGCCAATTCTGTCCGAGACACTTACGGCGAGGGGTACGTCGACAACTTCGACAAGGTCCGCCACTCTGCGACGGACGTCGAGATGACGGCCGAGGACAAAGACTTCTCGGGCAGCGATATCGTGCTTGTCGACGATATGATCGCGACCGGCGGGACGATGAGCGAGGCAGTCAACATCCTCGACAATCAGGACACTGGTCGAGTCTACGTCACCTGCATCCACCCGCTGCTCGTCGGAAACGCGCTCAGTCGACTCCACCGCGCTGGCGTTCAGTCGCTGTGCGCTACCGACACGATCGATCGCTCGATTAGTCAGGTCAGCGCTGCCAAGCCAATCGCTGACGCGCTGGCGGAGTAAGCCGCTTCGGACGCATTCCTGTATATCGGCGCTCCGGTAGAAGATTGCTTACTCGGCGTCGATACCGATCGCCGCTCGGAGTTCCGACAAGGCCGCCGACGCGTCATCACGGCCGAACAGCGACGAGCCAATGACGAAGGTATCGGCCCCCGCCTTGGCACACTGTGGTCCCGTCTCAGCGTCGACGCCACCGTCGACTTCGATCTCGACGTCGCTGATTGCAGCGATTTTTTCGACTTTCTCGACGGTTTTGTGCATGAACGACTGCCCGCCGAACCCGGGTTGGACGGTCATCACCAGGGCCAGGTCGATGTCCTCCAGAAGCGGTTCGATCGTCTCGACTGGCGTGTCTGGATTGATCGCAACGCCTGCGTCCAAACCTGCGTCGTGTATCTGGTCGACGACGGCCGCTGTGTCCTCACAGGCTTCGGCGTGGACAGTTAGCCTGTCGGCTCCGGCCGCCTCGAACGTGTCGACATAGCGTTCGGGCTGTTCGATCATGAGATGGGTGTCGAAATAGACGTCCGTCCGAGATCGGAGCGACTCGATGACCGGCGGCCCAAAGGAGATGTTCGGCACGAAGTGGCCGTCCATGACGTCTAAGTGCAACAGTTCGACTGAGTCGACTGCTTCGACCTCGCCGGACAGGTCGGCGAAGTCGGCCGCGAGGATTGACGGTGCGATACGCATGGTGACTTGGGATTGAAATCGAGGCAGTAAAACGGTATCCATCGGGGCAGGGTCCGTCCGGCGCTGCATCGAATCCGGGCGCTTAAGTCACTCTGCGGGCTTACGCCGGACATGGAATTCTGCGACGACTGCGGCTCGATGATGAAGACCGAAGGCGACCGGTGGGTCTGTGGAAGTTGCGGTGCCGAAAAACCCCGCGAATCAGATGCAGAGAGCGGCATGGTCACGACCCAGGGCCAGGAAGAAGGCGAGATCGTCGACCTCAGCGAGAGCGAGGAGGACGCCCGGCCGACGACCGATATTCAGTGTCCGGAGTGTGACAATGACCGTGCGTTCTGGGAGCTGAAACAGATCCGGGCCGCCGACGAATCCGAAACGCGGTTCTTCACTTGCACCGAGTGCGACCACAAGTGGCGCGAAGACGACCACTGACCCGTGTCGGACGAAACGCCGGATATCGACGCCCGGTATCCGACCGTCCCACTCGACCGTCTCGAGGACAGTGGCTGGGCGCTTCGCGACGAGCGCCTCGAGGTTCGGGCCCGCATCATGGGCGTCACCGTCCACGCACACGAACGCCGCTACGAAGACGATGCGCTGCGCGAGCAGGTCCGAACTGCTGGCGGCCCGGATCACCTCTGGCGGCTCTTCTACGCGGCGCGGCTGACGTTCACCCCGTCGCTTCCCCCCGCATTCGGGCCGGCGATGGCGCTCCCGAAAGTCCGCAGCGCCGCTCGGGCGGAATTCGGCGATCAACTCCGCGAGGAAGGCTTGATCGACGTCGAGCAGGGTGAGGCGGTGGACATCGAGACCGAGTCGGGCACGCAAGCGAAACTGACGCGCTACGACGCAACGCTGCCGGTCGAGACGGACAACGGCAAACGCGAGGTGCCGATGGAAGGCTGGATCGGCATCTGGCACGACGACGCGATACTGGTGGCCGGTGGGCTCCATCCGGCGGTGTCGCTGGCTGACGTGCTGGACCTCCCAACCCTCGATGACGCACCGGACGACAATCGCCAGGAATTACGCTCGCTGATTCGCAGCGTCGAGTATTGATCACAAGCCGTCACGATTGAGGTCCGACAATACTCATAATTTGACTGTCACAAATGGACGATACATGCAATCGTCAGTTCGACTCCCAAACAAGCGCGGTGTGATATCGATCCTCGGTATCCTACTGCTGATTGTCGGTGCCATCTTTGGAACGTTCGTGATGGAGATGGGGGCCTCCCAGGGAGAGGCAAGCGTACCGCCACAGGCAGTGTTCGGCTTCGAATCCGACGACTCGGGTGCAGTCGTTATTACCCACGAAGGTGGTGACATGGTCCCCCGATCAGCGCTCGAAGTGCGGAGTCCCGGTACTGTCAGCGAGTGGCCGGACGACGAGATCGCCGCCGGGGATTCGATCACGGTTACCGAACTCGAAAGCGGCGATGCGATCCGGGTTGTCTGGGAATCACCTGACGGTGAGAAGGCGTCAGTTCTTGCAACCTACGACGTCCCGTGATCCGTTCGGCCGGTTCCCGTCCGCTCGTACGTCAGAAACGCTAGCTCGTCCGTTTCCCGCCGATCGATGACCGTCCAGTCGTCGGTATCCCGCTCGGGAAAGTACGTGTCGCCGTCGGGTGACTCGGGCACTTCGGTTACGACCAGCCGATCGGCGAGCGGGAGGAACTGCTTGTAGACCGTCGCGCCACCGGCGACGTACGCGACGTCTGCATCCCGTTCGGCTGCGCTCGCGATCGCGTCCGTGACACTCTCGGCCACGATGGTCGCTGTGTCGTCGTCCGCGTCCGTTTCGTCCGGCGAAAATCCCGACCGTGAGAGGACGACATTCGTCCGACCGGGCAGTGGGCCGCCCACTCGCTCGGCGATGGACTCGTAGGTGCGCCGGCCCATGATGACGGGGTGACCCATCGTTGTTTCCTTGAAATGCGCCAGGTCCTCGGGATAGTACCACGGGATTTCTCCGTCGGCACCGATAACACCGTTTTCGGCAACCGCGGCCAGGAGGACAATCGTCGGATCATCGGCGCGTTGCGGTGTCGCTCCCGCAGGGCTCTCGTCTTCCGACATAATCACTCCGCGACGGCGAATTCGAGCCCGGGTGCCGACTCGTACTCGCGGAGCTGGATGTCCTCGAAGTCCAGTGCAGCAAGCGGTTTCTCGGCCACGTCGATGGTCGGCCGTTCGCGAGGCTCGCGAGTCAGTTGTTCCAGGAGATTTGGCACGTGATCGGCGTTCTCAGTGCCGGGTTCCGGCGGCGCTTCGGACGCAATCCATGCTTTCACGTCGGCGTACTCGCTACGGTCCTCGACCGCGGCCACGCGATCGGCGAGTTCCGCACGGTTCTCGTCGTACCACTCGCCACGCTCGCCCTCGCCACAGTAGATGTGGGCGTCGACGACGGTGTGGGAGAACCGCCCTACTTCGAAGCCAGTCCGGTCGGCAACGATGTGAGCTAGCAGTGAGTAAGCGGCGATATTAAAGGGGATCCCCAGCGCGACGTCGCCCGAGCGCTGGGTCAGATGGACGTTCAACTGGTCGCCCTGGACGTTGAACACGAACGTGTAGTGACACGGTGGGAGCGTGCTCACGGCCGCGTTGGCGGGGTGCCAGGCGTTGACGACGAGCCGCCGGGACTGTGGGTTCTCCTGGAGTTGGTCCATGACGTACTGCAGTTGGTCGAAGGTCCCCTCGTCGTTCACCCAGCGGTGGCCCTCGTCGGGCCAGGACTCGCCCGGAAGACGCTCATCCCCCTCGGGGATCGGATAGCGCCGCCAAAACCGCCCGTAGGCGGTATCGAGGTGGCCTTCCTCGTCGGCCCAGTCGTCCCAGATGCCTGTCTCTTCTCGGAGAGTCCGGATGTGCTCCTCGCCCGAAAGGTACCACAGTACCTCGTGGAGCATCGAATTCCAGCGGAAGCCGTCCATCTGCTTGGTCGTGAGTAGCGGATAGCCCTCCTGGAGGTCGACATCGTAGCTGTACCCGAACGCCGCGAGCGTGTCGACGCCGGTCCGGTTGGGCTTGTACGTGCCCTCCGCCAAGACGTGTTCGACGAGATCGAGATACTGCTGCATCGTTGACGGAGTCACGCACCACGGAGGTTAATAGCTGGCTACTCCGATCCGCAGACCGCCGCGACACCGTTACGCTTGCGTGCAGACGAACACGGTCCGTTCGTCACCAGGGCCATAGCCATCGACGGCCTCGACTGCAAGACCCGCCTCATCGAGACCGTCGGCGATCGTGGCGTCATCGAACGGCGTCATCAAACGCGAATCGACGAAAAACTCGCCGTCGGGCGTGACCGTCATCGATCGCCAGTCGAGGCGGCCCTCACCGGTGGCAACGTGCTGGGAAATCCGTGCGTAATCCCCCTGGTCCGTGGTCCCAACGGCGAGCGCTGGGTGATTCCCATCAGGTGGGAGCGGGGAGTTGTCGAAGACGAGGGCGCCGCCCGCGGCCAGGCGCGTCTCGATGGCGTCGATTGCGGGCTGTAGATCCTGGGGCGGAAGGTGATTGAGGACACCACGGATCAGGACGATGACGTCGAACTCGCGCTCGACGGTGAGATCAGGGAGCGCTTCTCGTCGGAAGTCAGCGTCGCACTTTTCGCGGGCGACGTTGAGCATCCCGTCGTACTTGTCGATCGCCGTCACGTCGAACCCGGCGGCCACGAACCGCCTGGTGTGCTCGCCCGTCCCACAGCCGATCTCCAGCAGTCGCTCTCCGTCGACGTTGAAACGATCGAGGGCATCGGTGACGAACGACACGTCCCGGTCGTAGTCCCACTCGGACTGGATGGCGTCGTACAGTTCCGGGTGGTCGGTGTACAACCGTTCGGGCATGCCAAGGCCCGCTTTCGCCTGCTAGGAATTGGTTTCGATTCGGATTCGGGGCTGGCTTAGACTAGCCGCCCGAACGTCAGATAGCCCGTATGCCCGACGCCGGCGGTCGAGGGTCGCGAGCCACGCGAATCGAAGTCCATCTCGCGTTGGATCGTCTCTAAGGTCTCAATCTCGGATAGTCCGACCTCGCGGGCCGTCTCGACGACTGCCTTGGAGCTTTCGACGAACGGCGAGTAAACCGCCACGAACCCACCGTCAGCCAGCAGGTCGGGGGCATGCTCGACCAGCGCGGGGGCGTCGCCGGTATCAAGCGTCAACACGTCGAAAGGCGCGTCATCCTGGAGGGCGTCCAGGCGTTCGGTCGCATCACCCGTCCGCACGTCAACAGCGTCTGCAACACCAGCAAGCGCCATGTTCTCTCGAGCGACCTCGGCAAAGTCTCCGTCCTGCTCGTAGGTCACGACCGACGCGCCGGTTCGAGCCGCGTACGCCGCGAGGACGCCCGTCCCGGTGCCCACGTCCAGCACGCGATCGCCGCCAGCGATGCCAGTGTGACCGAGAATGAGGCCCACGTCCCGGGGCATCATCGGCGCGCCGGTCCGCTGGAAGTGCTCGAACAGATCCGGACCCCGCAACGCGCGCACCTCGAAGACGGTCCCGAGATGCGTCTCCAGCGTGTCGCCCGGTTGGGCGTCTTCGGGGATCTCCAGAACACCGAGATCGGTCTCTAAGGTCTCGCCACGTTCGCGGAGGTACTCCCGTCCCTCCCCGACGAGGAGAACGCTCACTCGAGGCTGGCGACCGCTGCCGCGAGGTCGCCGTCGGCCTCTTCTAAGGCCTCACGAGCCGTCGCTTCGTCGACGCCAGCCCGCTGGACGACGATATCGACGTCAGCCTGTGGGACCCCTGCGTCAACATCGTCGGCTGCCGTGTCGGCGTCCCCGCTCGCGCCGCCTTCGCGTTGCTCTGGTTCACCGACGACCTGGTAGGTCTTCTGGCCCTGTGCCTCCATCAGCTGGACCTCGGCGTCGTCGAAGACCAGATCGCCATCGGGCGTTTTGATGACGACCTCCTCAGCTTCGATGTCTTCCATGTCGATTCCCATCTGTTCCATCATCTGCTTCATTTTGCGAGGATTCAGGCCCCCGCCGCCGCCTCCGAACATACACTGGCGTCAGCTACGCGCAATAAAAAGCCTGGCGACGTCAGGTTCGATTGCCTGCCGGTCTCAGTCGTCGGCACCGTCCCGAACGGCGACAGCCATCCCGGTCTCGAAGTCCGCCATCGCTGTGGCCGGGAGTTCCGCGCGCCCGACCGCAAGCAGCGTGTCGTCCTCACGGACCACGAGCACCTCATCGGCTTCTCTGATTGCCGGATCGGCCGCGGTCACGAACTTTGCAAAGGCATTGCGACCGTCACGCACGTACGGATCACTTTCCTCGCCGACAACGACGCGGTTGCGTAACTCCTCGGTCGCGGCCGTGAGTCGCTGTCCCCCGGCGTAGCCAAGGGTGAATCGACCGTCCAGGCCCAGCGTGAGGAGCCGTCCGTCGGGGCCGTGAATCTGGCGCGGGCGACCCGATTTTGACCGGGAGATCGTTAGCTCCTCCCGATTGGCAAACAGTGCCCTGCCGGCACCGCTACCGAACTGATACTCCGCGATCCGCGAGAGACGACGCCATTCGTCCATCGACCGATGGTTGTCGATGCGACGATTTAACCGCTGCTATCAGCCACGGCAATCCAGACCGGGTAGTGCTCGATTTATGCGGCCGGGGGTGATATTGGCGCATATGGCTGTCGACTCACAGAAACAACTCCTGGGTTTCGGGTTACTGGCGGTTTCGAGCGTCGTTATTCTCGCTGGTGGCGTCACCGACGTCATTCCGGCGATGGCTGGCGCACCAGCCGCTCTGGGGCTGGCCGCGGGCGCACTACTCGTCGGCACGGCAGAGCAAGGCCGGCCAGTGTAAACAACCACTCACAGTAAGAAACGATTCGTATCCTCGCTCAGGTCCGTAAATGCCTCCGCGCGGTCGATCAACTCCTCTGAGGTCGATTCGCCGAACGCGAACACCTCTACTTTGACACCCTCGTGTCTGACGTGTGAGACCAGCCGGGAGAAGTCACCGTCACCGGTACACAACACGAGTGTATCGACGTGGGGGGCCAGCGATACCGCATCGAGGCTCATCCCTACGTCCCAGTCTGCCTTCTTCGACCCGTCCGCGAAGGTTTTGAGATCCTTGATCTTTGTCTCGAATCCGATATCGATCAGCGCCTCGAAGAACCGCTGCTCGTCGTCGGTGTCCGCCCGAATGACGTACGCGATTGCCCGCGTGAGTCGCCGGTCGTCGACCGCTGCCGACAGAAGCGACTCGTAGTCGATGTTCTGTGAGTATAGGCTCTGGGCCGTGTGATAGAGATTCTGGGAGTCCGCCAGTACGGCGACCCGCTGGTCTGGGTGGATATCCGTCATTGCTCACCCTCCGGCCGGTGGGCGCAAAGGGTTTGTGGCGACTGTCCCTGTCTGAGATGCCGGCCCATGCGTGCTATTAGATATCGTGGGAACCGTTACATTGATGAGGGAATATCGTGAACGTTCGGTGTGGTACACAATGTCGATGGGCTCTTTCGATGAGGAAGAACACGAGCGCCGTGAGCGAAAGAACAGTTCGGTCGACGCCAGTTTCGACGACGACCGGACGGTCTATCACGGCAGTGTAGAGTACGAGAGCGACGACTCGACGGAAGAGCTCCTCGAGACGTACAAGGAGATCCAGTCCGACTGATTTCGGTTCCCTCGTTATGACCCAGTGTACTGGACGACAGCCGGACTATTAGCCGGAGGAGTCACTCCAACCTGACGTTGTGGGTGCACCACGTACCGTCTCGATCGATTCGGCCAGCGACGGGTCGGGCACCTCGGTATGTGCGCGTCGCCGCCAGTCCTCGATGGCATCCCCGATCCAGGAATCGGCGATGAACACTCGCTCGCGCGTCTGTTCGTAGAAGCGCGCTTCGATCTCGACAGTCCCCGGACTCGCCGCCGCGGCGACGGCTACAAACTCGGCCCGGTCCCGGGCCGTCGCGTCGCCATCTCGGATCCGCGCAACTGCCGCCTCGATTCGATCGGGATCCGGGTGGGCGAACACCCGAGTCCCCAGCGCCCCTGGTCCGAACATCGGCTCGGCATCCGGCGGCGCGTCGGCTTCCAGTAACCGTCGGCCGCCGTGTTCGCGCTCGACTCGTTCACACTCGGTTTCGGCGTCGAGCAGGAGATTCGAACCGGGATAGATCCGGCAGGTTGCAGGATAGATATCGTCCGCGTGAATCCGGCACTGCAGCGTCTCGGGATCGAGAAAAACACACGTCGACAGCCAGGTCGGCTCCTGACCGAACGGGCCGACTGGTTTTGGCACGTGGCGGAGGCCAATCAGGAACGTCGGTTGTCCATCAATAGCTGCCAGCTCGATCCCATCGACAGTGACGCCGTCCCCCTCCCCCGCCCACAGGCGCGGGGTCAACGCGTCGGCCAGCCCCGCCTCGACGAATCCGCGGACTTCCTCGCGACGGAGCGATACCAGATTGTAGGCGTCGTCGAGTGGCTCGTAGGGCCCGCTTCGTTCGTGATCGAGCGAGCCAGCAGCGAGCGGACGCCAGTCGATGCAACACCCGGCACACCCCTCGCAATCGACCTCCATGCGTGTTCATCGGTACCACGAACGCAAAAATCGTCGGCCATCGGTGAGAGGGAGCCAACTCCTGAGCGCTCAGACCTCGAAGGTCGCGAGCGTCCGCCCCTCTCGTTCGCAGACCGGATGATACTGGAGCTGGAGCCTCGCCCCTGGTTTGACGGCAACTGTGACTGTATCGCCGGGCGCGACTGCACTCATCGAACCCGATGTCCCGCCCGCCCAGCGGCCTGGGTCGTCCTGGTCGAGTGACGTGTCAGCCCGGAATCCCTCCCCGCACAGATAGAGTCGCGTTCCTGGGATCGCATCGCCCCCGGCGTGAACGATCGTGGCCGCCCGCTTGTCGGGCCCGTAGGTTGCCTTGAAGTTCACCGTGGGCGTCGTCTGTAGCGCGTGTTCGAGGGCAGGGAGTGGCGTCAGTGTGTCGCGCGTGAGTGCCGATATCGTCGCTGTGACAACGCCGACGCGCCCTCGCTGTCCGATGTCGACGCCGTCGTATTCGGAGAGTGTCCCGGCGTTGGCCAGCCGTTCGATCTCGTCGGTCGGCACGTTCGAACCCGGCGGGAAGACGAACGCAAACGTGACTTTTGCCAGCTGCTGGTCGAACCGCCAGGCTGCGCCCGTCGCCTGGACGTTCGAACGTGGAACTTTTGCCCCGCCAGTCTGTCCGACGATGATATCGCCATCGCCCAGTACCTTCGTCAGATCAGCGAACGCCTCGTCGGCCGAACGATAGCGCGGTCGGTCACCGTCCTTCGCGTCGATCACTGTTTCGACGACGCCGCTCCCATCGGCACCGCCAGGTCCGAACACGATCGCCTCGTCTGAAACTGCGACGTGCGTGCTATCATCCGTAGACGCGTACAGGCCGTACCCCTCGTACTCGCCCGCCGCCTGAAATCCCGCGGCGCGGAGGTTCTCTTTGGCTCGCTGGGCTGCAACGGAATATTCGAGGACAGCGGCGAAGTGACCGATCCGGTAGACGCCGGACAGATCCGTAAACGAGATATCGAGGATGTCGACAGCACGGGCGAGACTCGCGGAGAAGTCGTCCTGAACGTCCGAAGGGGCGGCTCCAGAGCGCTCCAACGCTGTTGGCGTCATCATCAAGAGATTGAACTGCTCGATGGTCCCCAGCGCGTCCGGCGACGGGACCCACGAGAGTGAGTTCGATCCCATAACTCCCGAGAGCCCCCCATCCAGACAGCCGCCAAGTAGTGGCGTTCCCGCGACGCTGGCCAACCCAACGCCCCGGAGTACGTCCCGACGTCTCCACCCGCACATATGTACTTCCCCAACCCCCACGAAAGTGAAACTTTTGGAGGCGGCCAACGTAGAACCGGCGACAGCAGTGCGGTTTGTTCGGTACCCGGCCCACTGGCGGGGCGATCGTACGTCCGATCGGTAGGGTTAACCCTAATCACGGATTGACCACTATCGTGGATCCGTCCCGCATTGTCGATGCCTTTCCTGCTCCCGAATACCGGGGCAATCAGGCTGTCGCCCTCGATCGAATTCGCGACGCGTTCGACAGCGGCAAGGATATCGTACTCGTTCGCGCACCGACCGGCAGCGGCAAGTCTCTGCTTGCCCGCGCGATCGCTGGCTGTGCTCGCCCGGGCAGCCAAGCTAGCACAACCGAGGCGATCGGTGCCTACTACACGACGCCACAGGTTTCCCAGCTAGATGACGTCGCGGCCGATCCATTGCTTTCGGATCTGGCGATCGTTCGCGGCAAGTCAAATTACAAGTGTATTCTGCCAGGCGAGACCGATACACCCGTCAACGGCGCGCCGTGCGTCCGCGAGCGGGAATTCGACTGCGAGGTCAAACACCGGTGTCCGTACTTCTCGGACCGGGAGATTGCGGCCAACCAGTCGATCGCAGCGATGACGCTTGCCTACTTCATGCAGACGGCTGGCTCGGATGTCTTTGGGAAACGCGATGTCGTCGTCATCGACGAGGCCCACGGCCTGGGCGAGTGGGCCGAAATGTATGCGAGCATCGAACTGTCGCCCGACACAGTGCCGGTGTTCGACGAGCGACCGCCGCCAGCGATCGACGATCTCGACGCGGCGGCCGACTACGCTGCCGGACTGGCCCGGACGTGCGACCGACGCCTGACTGATCTCCGCTCCCAAGCCGAACTCGACCCTGACGAGGCCCAGGAGCGCGATCGACTCACGGAACTCCAGTCGGATCTGGCGTGGTTCCGTGAGGTGTACAGCGACCCCGAAAGCTCCACAACTTGGGTCCTCGACCAGCCGGACGGCGATGGGACACGCGTCACCATCAAGCCGCTCAATCCAGAGCGATACCTGGCCCACACCGTCTGGGATCGGGGCAACAAGTTCGCGCTGCTGTCGGCGACGATCCTGAACAAAGACGCCTTCTGTGCCAGCGTGGGGCTCGATCCCGACCGCGTGGCGCTGGTCTCGCTTGATCACACGTTCCCGGTCGAGAACCGCCCACTCTACGACGTCACACAGGGCAAGATGACCTACGACGAGCGCGAGACGACGTTGCCGAAGGTTGCCGAGACACTCGTCTCGTTGATGGCGCGCCATCCCGACGAGGCCGGGCTGGTGCACTGTCACTCCTATGCGATTCAGGATGCACTCGCCGACACCCTCACGGACTGGGGCGTTGGCGATCGGCTCCGAACGCACGACAGCGAGGATCGCGACGGCCAGCTGGCCGCTTGGAAGCGCAGCGACGAGCCGACGGTCTTTCTCTCGGTGAAGATGGAAGAGGCGCTGGATCTGGCGGGTGATCTCTGTCGGTGGCAACTGCTCTGTAAAGCGCCGTATCCGAACACGCGAGACTCGCGGGTGGCCCGCC
This sequence comes from Halorhabdus salina, assembly GCF_013839425.1. Lineage (GTDB taxonomy): Archaea > Halobacteriota > Halobacteria > Halobacteriales > Haloarculaceae > Halorhabdus > Halorhabdus salina. Next base: position 268,725 of record NZ_JACDNP010000003.1, read on the forward strand.
GGCTGGAGGACGGCGACTGGGGCTGGTACTACCGGACGACTCTTCGGACGATGATCCAGGCCTGCGGGCGGATCGTCCGCTCGCCGGACGACCACGGTGCGACGTATCTCGCCGACGTGAGCCTGACTGACTGCTTCGAACGCGCTCGCGGGGACATGCCAGAGTGGTTCAAAGAGCAGGTCGACCGGATGGAGCGACCCGACCTGCCGGAGCCCGATCCCGGGGCGGCACTGGCCGGACTGTCGGCCAGAGGGTCGAGTAGCCCTGCCGGGAAGTCCGAGGCGAGCGACTCCCGCCGATCGAACTCACGTAGCTCCCGGCGCTCACGATCCGGCTCGAATCCCGTCGCGGACGTCTGGGACACGGAATAGTCGCCTGGCGGAGTTAGAGTGACGGGTCAGCTGCATCAACACGTTGCATCTCAGCCTGAGGACAGCGCCGGTAAACGCCCACTCACACGTGAACGTTCTCACTCACGTGTCTGGGTGGTGCATAGTGATCAACGGGGCCGAACAATCTCGACAAATGAACTGTAGATTTGGCGGTATGTGCTACAATTCAATTTGGTTTTAGCGACAGTCAAACCTTTGCTACGCTGTTTTCTGCCCCTAGCACGGGTTTTCCATGTATGTTGGACTGATTGTGATATCGGCGTTCCAGCCAACAGTATCTCTCTGTATCATCGGTACGACTCCCAATCTTGACGAGCGCACCGAGACAGTCCGGCTCGTCGTCGCGAACGTACGGGAGGATGTCGGCCTCGACGTCAGCAGCGGGACCGAGATTCTGATCGGAGTGTTTGGCCCGATAGCCTTCGAAGCGAATGATCTCAGCGATCTTGGCTCCAAATTTGAATCGACAAGGAACGCCCAGCGCATCGTTTACTCTGTGGCTGTGACGTCTTCCGCCCGGTTGATATCACGCTCAATCTCGTCCATGATCGCCTCGCGCTCGCGCCCGGGTTCCTCGAACTCTCGGGGACGTTCGTGGTAGTACAGCACCGCGGCGTACACGTCACCGACATCGAGATCATGCCGATCCGCGACAGTCTGCGGATCCAGCCCTCGCCCCTCAACGCGCTCGATAATGGTAAGGACCGGGATGGGCCGGTCCTGGATGTGGGGCTCGTCAAGGAGATCTCGAACGATTCGAGCGCTCTGTTGGGACATCTATGCAGAGTGCCTCTCTCAGCTAGTTCAATCTGCGGGAGATCCTCGCCCCTGTCTCAATCGACTCCACTCCCGTTCGTGAGCGCCCGTTCCCGAACCGGATGCTGATCCATGACCACACCCTTTTTATACCGAACCAGTATAAAAGGACGTATGACGGAACCGGTCGACTACCTCGAAGAACAACTCCAGGCAAACGACCTATCGACGCCCGAGACCGCGATGGTGCTCGGGTCTGGACTCGGTGGCATGACCGCGGAGATGGACATTTCGCTATCGATCCCCTACGAGGAGGTCCCGACACTCGAGGCCTCGACCGTCGAAGGGCACGTGGGCCGGTTCGTCGTCGGGACAGTTGGCGACGTCAACGTCTTGGCGATGGACGGCCGCGTCCACTACTACGAGTCCGGTGACATGGCTCCGATCGTGGCCCCGATCCAGACGCTCGGACAACTCGGCTGTGAACGGCTCGTCATCACGAACGCCGCCGGCGGGGTCAACGCCGACTTCGAGCCGGGCGATGTGATGCTCATCGAGGATCACCTCAACATGATGGGGACGAACCCACTGCTTGGCCGTGCTGGATTGGGTGACGGCCCGATGTTCCCGGACCTGACCAACGCCTACAGTCCGGACCTACTCGCAGAGGCCCGCGACCTGGCCGCTGACTCCGATCTGACGATCCACGACGGTGGCGTCTATGCGGGCATGATGGGGCCCAGTTACGAGACGCCGGCCGAGATAGAAATGCTCGATACGCTCGGTGCGGACGCCGTCGGCATGTCGACGGTACCGGAGACGATCGTCGCCAACCAGGTGGGGATGGATGTCGTTGGGATGTCCACCATTACGAACTACGCCGCCGGGGTCGTCGGCGATCCACTTTCCCACGATGAAGTCGTTGCCACGATCGACGAGATCGAGGACGACCTTCGGACGTACGTTGGGACGCTCTTAGAACGAATCGACGCGTAACGTCTGCGTCGTGGCGTAGATACAGTTCTCTTCAGATGATACTGATGGCAGCGTAGCCGACTGACGATCCGATCATCAACACGACCAGGAGTATCGCGATAAGTTGCTGACGGTCCATACCTGCCAGTCGTCACCCCGCAGAGAAAGGTGTTATCCTCGCTGCCAGCCTGTCAGTCGACTCGCGCGTCGATCACGACGTGGACGACACCCTCGCTGTAGGTCTTTATTTCGTGGGTGTCGAGGATCTCGACGGCCCGGCCGCGTTCGGCTGCTGCCCTCCGCAGGCGATCGATCGGCCGCTCGAAGACCAGCGCCTCGGGCGTAGCTTCGTGAAGGTGGACGACGCCACCGGGTTCGAGTGCGTCGAGCGCGCTGTCGAGATACTCGTAGGCGTCATAATAGCCCATGACGACGCGCTCGGCCTCGACGCCGCCGACCACGTCCCGGCAATCCGCCCGGTACGGCCGAAGGCGGTCGGTCACATCGTTGAGCCGGGCGTTCTCGAGCAGATACTGGAAGGCGGTTGGATTACGTTCGACGGCGGTCACGTCCGCGCCCGCCCGAGCCATCGGGAGCGTGAAGTAGCCGATCCCGGCGAACATGTCGAGGACAGTCTCGTTATCCTCGACCGCCCTGCTCGCGGTTGCACTGCTCGCTCTGTCCGTCGTCTCGTTCCCCCCGACGACGCGGCCCATTCGGGCACGTTCTTCCTTGTTCCCGGGCGAGAACATGACCTCGCTGAGATCGAGGGCGTAGCGCGTGCCGTGCTCGGTGTGAATCGTCTCCGTGTCACCCTCGCCGGCGATCACGTCGACGTCGGGTTCGCGATGTTCGCCGGTGATCCCACCGCGATCGAGGACGGTATCAGCCTCGCCGTGGATCGAGAGCAACGCCTCGCCGATTTCGTGCGGGCGAGGTGCCTCCGCAATGTCGACGAGGACGACGCTACCGATCACGGCCCACGACGACGGTGCCCGGGCGATTTCGTCGTCGGACCAGCCTTGCTCACGGAGGTGATCGTCGAGGGTCCGCAGGCGGGGGTCGCCGACCTGCCGGACGACGTCGTGAAACGCGACAGTCTCTGGCACCGTCGTCACCGGGATCGAAACACCGCTGTCGCCGTAGGCCCGGACGTGCCGGTCGGCATCGTAGACGCCCGCGTCCTGGAGAGCGTCGATAGCGTGTTGGGCACGTGGTCGATCGACGACGACGGCCAGATCGCCCTCGGCACTGATGGCCTCGATTGTGTCGGCCTCACCCGGATCGTCGGCACTGTCCGTGTGGGTACGGTCTGCTGCTGGCGGGTCACTCATCCTCGCCCTCCGGCAGGACGTACAGTCCAGCCCGTGACTTCAACACGGGGACTTCGTCGGCATCTTCGTCGAGGTGGTCCGGTCGCGGGATCGATTTCGTCTCGTAGGTGTCGGGGTCGAGCACCTGGACGGCGTGGTCGTCCTCGATCGCCACGAGCGTCGTCTGGACGCCGTCGGTCCGGTCGCCCAGCCGCGTCGCGTCCGGCGCGTCACCGTCCTCGAAACTCGCCTCGTAGTCCTCGCCGGTGGCCAGCCGCGTCCCCTTGAGGTTTCCCTGAACGCTCCTGACCAGGACCGGCCCGTCACCGTCCTCGGGATCGATGATTTCGCCCGGCGAATAGGGGGGCAGCCGGACCGCATAGGTAACCCGGTAGACCTTCTCGCCGTCCTCATCTTCGGTGATGAGTCGTTCCGAATCCGAAAAGGAGCCGCCGAACTCCCCCACGAGGCGCTGGGCGATCTTGAGCCCGATCTTCGTCGTCGAGACTTTGATATTCAGTCCCCCCTCAACCGACCCGACGTCGGTGACGAACGCGTCGCGGTCACCCGTTGCCTCCATCTCGGCGACGATCTCGCGCGCGATTTCCTCCGCGCGTTCTTCCTCCTCGTCAGTCGGCGTTCGATCGACGGCCCGGATCTGGACGACGCTGGCGAAAGAGCCACCGGCGATCCGGCCACACCGCTGGCACGTCTCCCGAGAGATCTTGACGGGGACGACGACTTCTTCGGTGACAGGCGTGCCGCGGACGACGCCCGTGAACGTACAGTGCATGCGGATCGTGTTTCGGTCGACCTGTTCGGGCGCGACCTGCCAGGAGACGTCCGTCGCCTGCATGTGCACGCCGAGGGCCTCGCTAGTCACGTCGACGGCGACGTCAGTGTAGTCCTCCGCGCCCACGTCCACCCACCGATTCCCTCGGTGGACCGCCCCACACTGGGAGCAGACTCGCACCTCGATCCGGTCGGGCGCGTCCACCAGATCGAATTCCTCGAAGTAGCAACTATCACAGAGCACGCTGTCGGGATCACGGGCCTCCGGATGGGTCGGCCGGTCGCCTGGATCACTCTCGATAGGATCGCCACAGCGCGGACAGAACGCACCCGATCGCGTCATTGGACGGACGTAGGTCCCAGCTCTGTAAAAGCGACGCGTTATCGCCCGCTCACGACTCAAACCTACCCGATGGACCGACTGGCAGTGTCACGAAAGAACTCGATCAGTTCCGCTTCAGTTGTGAGGCCAACACTTTTGGTGCGCTCGGGCAAAGTCAACCCGTATGCTACCAATTATTCCCCTCCAACTCGGGGACGCAGGAATCGTCCCCATTGTCGGGTTGATACTGTTGGCCATCGCCGTGGTAACCGTCTGGCAGATGGTCGTCATCACCGACGCGACCGAGAAGAAGGCCCTGACGGTCCTCGGGGAGTTTCGGAAACTCCTCGAACCCGGGATCGCGTTCGTGCCGCCGTTCGTCTCGGCAACTCACACTTTCGACATGCGGACACAGACTTTAGACGTCCCGCGTCAGGAAGCGATCACGCGGGACAACTCACCGGTCACCGCCGACGCCGTCGTCTACATCAAGGTAATGGACGCCAAGAAGGCCTACCTCGAAGTCGACGACTACAAGCGGGCCGTCTCGAACCTCGCCCAGACGACGCTACGGGCCGTACTGGGCGACATGGAACTGGACGACACGCTCAACAAGCGCCAGGAGATCAACGCCAAGATCCGCCGTGAACTCGACGAGCCCACAGACGAGTGGGGGATCCGCGTCGAGAGCGTAGAGGTCCGGGAAGTCAACCCGAGCAAAGACGTCCAGCAGGCCATGGAACAGCAGACATCCGCCGAGCGCCGCCGCCGTGCCATGATTCTGGAAGCCCAGGGTGAACGTCGCTCCGCCGTCGAGGAGGCCCAGGGTGAGAAGCAATCGAACATCATCCGCGCCCAGGGTGAAAAGCAGAGCCAGATCCTCGAAGCGCAGGGTGACGCCATCTCGACCGTCCTCCGCGCAAAGTCCGCCGAGGCGATGGGCGAACGAGCAGTCATCGAGCGCGGGATGGAAACCCTTGAGGAGATCGGCAAGGGCGAGTCGACGAAGTTCGTCCTGCCACAGGAACTGACGTCACTTGTCGGTCGATACGGCAAGCACCTGACCGGTTCGGACACCCGGACCGACGGCGAGATTCTCGAAGGGCTCGACTTCGACGAGGAGACCCGCGAGATGCTCGGCCTGGACGACATCGAGAAGATCCTCGGCCAGATCGACCAGGAAGCCGAGGTCGACGTCGAGGAGATGGAAGAGCAAGCCCAAGCAGTCAAGTCCGGGGCGGAAACGGCCGATATCAAGAACCCCGACGACGTGATCGAAGAGATGGACGCCGACCTGGAGGGCGAGGAGAACTGACAGAGAGGCGAAGCCGTTTTGTCACTCGGTACCGTGTTCTCGCCTAATGGGTGAGGAGCCAGTCGATGAGAGCAAACGGGCGACGCTCCGTCGGTTCGCGGCACTGGGGGCCGCCAGCCCGCTCGTTGCCCTCGCTGATTCAGGGAGCGACAGCACCGCGCCGGACGCCATCGCCGGGTATCTCTCGCGGACACCCGGGGCACACTTCTCGAAGATCCGCGATGACTTGCAACTCGGGACGGGCGAAACCCAGCACCACCTTCGCCAGTTACTCACCAAAGAGACCATCGAGAGCGAGCGCGACGGAGAGTATCGACGGTTCTTCCCGGCCGACCGCTTTGAGGCCTTCGAGCGGACTGCCCTCGGGTATCTCCGTCGTGAGACGCCCAGGGGTATGATCGTCACCCTCCTCGAACGACCAGATGCGACCGCGAGCGAGGTTGCCGATCGCCTTGACGTCTCGAACCCGACCGTCAGCAAATATGCAGGACGACTCGAAGACGCCGGCCTCCTGACGCGGGAAGACGGCTACGAACTCCGAAACCCGGAGACGTTACTGTTACTCGTCGTCCAATACGCGGACTCGTTCGGCCCGGACGCGATCGCCTTTGCCGCCGCTGCCGACGAGCATATCACGTACAAGAAATAACGACAGCTTCAGGCGTCGACCATCCAGGTCGTCGACGAAGAGTACCCCCACTTCTCGACGGAAATATCGAAGTTGCCGTCCGCGATTGCCGTCATGTTCGTCCCAACTTCCTTGGCCGATAAACCGAGTTCCTCGCCGATGAGGCGCGATTTGAAGTACGTCTGGTCGTCGGCGTTACTACGAAGATACTCGAGGATTCGGCGCTGCTTTTTCGAGAGCGGCTGCGTTTCGTTGTCACCGACGGTTCGGACACTCATATCTATCACTCTGGTCGAGAACGGTTTAGGGGATTTGGTACAGTCGGTTAAAGCGATCGCCGTCTGTCGATCTTGGCCGACGATATTGCGGTCACCGGGGGTGAGAGACCCGTGGCTCGGGGCCGTCTGGTACAGGCGGGAAAACAGGAGGAGGGCCTAGATGTCTTCTTCGATGATCTCGCCGACGGCGAAGTTCGACTTGACTTCGGTGACCTCGACTTTGACACGATCACCGACGTTAGCACCGGGGACGATGATGACATAGCCACGCTCTACGCGGGCGATGCCGTCGCCTTGCTTGCCGATATCTTCGATCTCGACGTACCTGATTTCGCCGTTCTCGACCGGTGGCTGGGGCTCCGAGGGTGGCCCCTCACTGGTCGGCTGTTCTTCGGCCGGTTCCGCGTCGCCGGAGATGACCGCAACCCGGTAGGTGTCCCCGGGCTCGATCGAGCCAGTCTCGATTTCTCGGCGAGGGACTTCGACGACGTAGCGGTCGTCTTCGGCCGTCACTTCTGCACTGAACAGACACAAGAGCTTCTCTGAGATTTCCACAGTCAATCCTCCGTTCGCGGCGTCGGCGGCCTCCCTAAAGAACTTGACGACGGCCCGCTCCGTCTGGGAGATGAATAGACTGCGTCGAGACCGCATCGTTCCCGAACCTGTCGGTGCACTTTTGGGACGACTCGACGACGTATGAGCATGGACGAACGCCAGACAGTTGGCCTCGGGACGATGGGTATCGACGACCCCCCGACGATCGAGACGGCGATCGATCTCGGCTATCGCCACCTCGATACAGCCCAGATTTACGACAACGAGGCGGTCGTCGGCCAGGGTATCGAGCGCTCGACACTCGACCGGGACGAGCTGTTCGTAGCGACGAAGGTGTGGATCGACAAGCTTGCGCCACAAAACGTCGAGAAATCGACGGCAGCGAGTCTGGACCGGCTCGGACTGGAGTACGCCGATCTGCTGTACGTCCACCGGCCCCGTGGCGACTACGACCCCGCCGAGACGTTGCCAGCCTTCGACGAACTCCGGGAGCGTGGCGAGATCGAACACGTCGGCGTCTCGAATTTCACGGTCGACCAACTCGAAACCGCACGGGACCACCTCGAAGCACCGATCTTCGCCAACCAGGTCGAGTACCACCCGCTCTACCAGCCGACCGATGCCCTCGCGGACGCCCAGGCCCACGACTCCTATCTCGTGGCGTACTCGCCGCTGGCCAACGGCCGGGCGGGTGACATCCCCGAAGTCGTCGAGATTGCCGAGAAGCACGACGTGACGCCCCAGGCAGTCTGTCTGGCCTGGCTAACGGCCAAGGACAACCTCATCGCGATCCCGAAAGCCAGCAGCGAGGCGCACCTGCGTGCGAACCGCGACGCCGCCGACCTGACGCTCGATCCCGAAGACCACGCCGCCGTCGATGACATCGAACGCGAGGACGAAATCTTCCCGGAATGAGAGACGTTTGAAGAGGGGTCGGCGTCCAGTGACGGCGACTACTGCTGATCTGCCAGTGATGTTCCGTCCGGTCGCTTCTGGCCCTCCGAATCGTGGACGACCACGCCATCAGCGTCGACCGGTTCGTAGTTGTCCCGCACCGCGATGGCTTCCTCGAGTTCCCGAATCGCCCGTTCCTTGAGCGTTGCCGCCAGTTCCCGGGCTTCGTCCTGGGAGATGTCCCGCCCGAGCCCCTCACACTCGTGAGCGCGGACTGGGCCGTCACTATCGACGACGCTGCCCATCGGTTCGCTCGTGCCGGCACCGTCCTCGCCGAGAGCGATGCTGAACGGGTAGGTTTCACAGATGAGTGGCCGATCGTCGTAGATCGAACACGCCTCGCCGTCGACGTCGTAGAACGTACAGTCACGGCAGTCGTCGGTCTGGAGCGCCCACTCGAACGTCTCGCCGCTCGGGTCGTGGTCGTCGTCCGTGAGTCCGAAGGGCATCGGTCGGGCGACATCTCGCCAGTCGTACTCACCGGAATCTTGAATCGCCCGCACTTCATCGGGAAAGACCGTCGCCGTGTGCTCCTCGTCCATCCCGCGACAGCAGTGCCCACAGCGCGTACACTCGAAACCGATTCGGGCAATCGCGTCGGCAATCACCGCCACGTCCAACTCGCGGGCGGCGGCCAATTCAGCTTCGAGATCCATACACCCGCTACCTGATCAGCAGAGAAAAACGCGTCGGGCCGCGATCAAACTGTACTTGGCGTACTCACTCGCTGGTCAGGTAGTAGACCTGCTTGCGAGCGTCCCGGAAACTGTATCGGGCGTCGACGAGGTTGGCATCCTCCAGACGGTTCAACGCGTACCGGACAGTCCGATCCGGCAGCAATGACTCCTCCGCAAGTTGACCCTGGGAAAGGGGCTGATCCATCTCCAGAACTTTCGCGACCAACTTCGCACTGGGTGGCAACTCGCGCAGGCGCTCACGGAACTCCGTGGCCGTGAGGACGACTTCCGTCCGGGACCCGTCTTCAACTGTCGTGCTCATGTCTACCACGTCACCGCGAGGTACTGGTAAAGTTTGTCTATATGGAGGACATAATTCCTTAATTTGTTTAAGGATATCCGGCCGGTCGAGGGCGATAGCGATCAATACCGTTTTAGTCACCCCGAGATGAACACGGAGTAGCGTGAAAGGACAGGAGTGGTACCAGGCCGACGAGATCGCCGAGGCCTACGAGGACAAGCGATTCTCAGGTGGCGGCCGGCTTATCGATCGCCGCGAGAAGCGAGCGGTACTCGAAGCGATCGGCCCAGTCGAGGACAAGCGGGTCCTTGAGATTGCCTGCGGGACCGGCCGGTTTACCGTCATGCTCGCCGAACGCGGAGCTGACGTCGTTGGGCTGGACATCTCGACGCCGATGCTCCAGCAAGGCCGGGAGAAGGCCCGCGCGGCCGGCGTCGATGAGCATCTCCAGTTTTTCCGGGGCGACGCCGGGCGACTGCCGTTCCCCGACGATCACTTTGATGCCGTGCTGGCGATGCGGTTTTTCCACCTTGCCGATACGCCGGTCGCGTATCTCGAGGAGATGCGTCGCGTTTCGAAAGACATCGTCTTCTTCGATACGTTCAATCGCTTTAGCGCTCGATCGATCTACAACTGGGCGCTCCCAATGGGATCGCGGCTGTACTCCCGCTGGGAAGTCAACAGCTTGCTCGACGAGGCTGACCTCGAACTCGTCGGAGCCAATCACGATTTCATCGTGCCGTATGGGTTCTATCGGGCGATCCCGGACGGGCTCGCGTCGGCGTTCCGGAGCGTCGATCGGGCAGTCAGTGCGATCCCGGGTGGCGATCGACTGTCGTCAGTGTCTTACTGGGAGTGTCGGGTCTGAACGCGAACCAATCCCGCGACGTTTTTAGTCGTCCATAGCGCTATAGCGTACTATGGACCTGTCCGTGGTCGTCCCGACGCTCAATGGGCGCGAACAACTGGCGGCAACGCTCGAATCGCTGTCCGCCAACGCGCCCGATGCCGAGGTAATCGTCGTCAACGGACCCTCGACGGACGGCACGACAGGTATGGTTCGCGAGCGTGACGATGTCGATAGCCTCGTCGAAATTGCGGACCGGTCGGTCAACGCCGCACGGAACGTTGGGATCGAGTACGCCTCGGGGGACGCCATTATCCTTCTCAACCAGGGACTGTCGCTGACCGGTTCCTGGTTGGATGCCCTCGAATCTGGCTTCCAGCGTGCACCTGTCGTCACCGGGCCGACCCATCGGCCGGTCCGGGCCGGAAAGACGACTGAAGATGCCGAAACACGCACCATCAGTGGCCGCTCAATCACGTACGTCAACCCCGGAAATCTGGCTGTCACGCGGAAATTGATCGACGACCTCGACGGATTCGACGAATATCTGGCGGTTGGTGGCGCACGGGATCTCTCACACCGCATCGCCGGGATGGATCGAGATGTAACCTTCGAACGTCGGATGGCCGTCGAGGAACTAGTCGGCGCTGATGGCGGCAGCCCGGACGCGGACTGGGGCTGGAAGTACCGCTCGCTCGCCTATCGCCTCGCGAAAAACTACGGGGCCCGCCCCTCGATCGTGGGTCGCCTCGGCCGCCACGCCGTTGGCGATGCCCTCGACACGTTCCGGGACCTTCTCGACGGTGAGCGTCGTGCTTCGGCGTGGCTCGGCAGTGGGCGTGATGTCCTCGTTGGCGTCGCTACCGGGTTCAAAGACGGACTGGTAGCCCGGGCCAGAGATCGCACGCCCCGGCGTAATCCACACGGGCGGTCGGTAAACCGTAACCGGGTTGTCGCCGATTACGACGCCAGGTGACGAACGCGATCGGAGACTCGAAGGTGTCGCCGACCCTCACCGCGCCAGTGCGTCGACGACGCGGCTCGGATTTTTCGAGAGCACTTTCACCATCGCGTCCTCGGGCACGTCGAGTGTCAGTATCTCCATGATCGCCACGGTTGGATGCGCACACGGCGCACCACTCCCGAACATGATTCGGTCCGGGTGTTCCCGAAGCGCACGCTCGATCGGCTCCCGGAATCGGACGAAACTCGTGTCCAGATAGCACTTATCGTTCCGGTCGAGCAGTGCGATCGCCTCGTCCATGCGGTCTCGTCGAAGCGGGTAGCCGCCGAAGTGGGCGACGATCGTCGGTATGTCATAAGACAGAATTGTCTCTTCGATGGATGCCGGGGGGAAGGAATCGCCGCCGTGGACGATCAGCGGAAGGCCCGCATCTTCGAGTGCTTCGAAGACGGGTTCGTCGGGGAGGCCGTCTTTTTCGGGATGGAGTTTGAATCCGACAAATCGGTCGTCGTAGGCGTACTGTTCGATGTCATCGGGTGACGTGTGTTCGTCTTCGCGGCTCGCAGTGAGATTTCGCAGGCGTGATCCCGGTCCCTCGCCTGGGTCCCGCGGCCCGTTGATGCGGGCGACGGCCACGAACGGGCGCCCGACGCTCATCCTGGCGATCGCGTTGTTGGCCTTCAGATAGTCGTCTGTCTGGGTGTCCGGGAACACCAGCGAGCGAACGATCCCTGCCTGGTGCATCTCGCGCTCTAGACGCTCCGGACTGCCGGCGGCCTCACCCGATCGGCTGTCGGCGTCTGGTTCGAGTCTAGCGTGGACGTCGACCACCCGGAACTCGTGTTCCAACTCCAGCATCTCCCCGAACTACCACAGGATGGGGTATTAAATCATCGCTACCGACCGGCCTCTCAACCAGCTACTGGTGTCGGCCCTGTTACTTCGCTTCGTGACCACCGAACTCGGGGGATAGCATCGACATCGAAACTCTGCTCGGTCCGGTCTGCGTTGTGAGTTCACTATTCCGTGACAGCGGGAATTCGTGATAGCTTGTCCCTTCAGCGGTCACGCAAGGTGTGCTGGTTCCCGGCCAAGCATCGTCCGGGCTTTCTCGATGCGACTGAGGTTTTCAGTGTCAAGGGGGCACTACCGGTCTGCCTTCGGATAACATTCGCCAACGACCTGCTCGGACGGTGTCGCCACGGATCGTGCCCGCGGCGATGGTCCAGAACTGGTCGTGGCCGGCAATGGTTTCCTCGATGGCCAGTCTGGCGACAGTCGCGGCATCGTCGATGTGTACGTACGGAAACAGCGTCGCATACGTCAATTGCGCAACTGTCGTTGGAGACGGACTCACGCTGGCCCCTCCGAGCGAGAGTGACCGTGTGGTGCCCGTTGCCATCGAAATCAGTGAGCATCGCCGTGCCGATGCATCCGGTATCGCCGGTGACTGTGATCGTGTCTGTGCCGTCGAGGTACAACACCAGGGCGGTTGAAACCACCGGTGGCGTAGCCCTGCCGTCTGTGGAGAGGCTTAGTTGGCGAGAATCGCCAGTGCCCGCGAGGGATCGCCGTGCATCCGCTCGAGTAGTGACCGACAGCGCTCCCGAACGGCCGTCTCCACCTCGACATGTACCATTCCTTCTCCGGGTTGCCCGTAGACGACGCTTGCCCCGTCCGGCGCGGCCACAATCGCTGGTAGTGCTGCTAGATCTTCTTCGCCGTAGACGTTCACAATGGTCGGCGGGCCGCCGTCGAGCGCTGCGACGAGTGCCTCAAGCAGGGACGCCGTCAGCGTCGCTGAGGGATTGGCGACATCGAAGCGACGATCGAACCACGAGTCCCCGTTGCCGACGATAGCCTTTCTGACACCGTTGTCGATTGCCGCTCGCTCGCTCCGCTCGTCGACGAATGCCACGTCTGGCGGTCTGCCGGCCTCGACGAGGTGATACGTGACCATGTCGCCGACGGCAATCACCGGCTCACCGGCGACTGAAAGCAGGGCAGCCGGGTCTTCGAAAATAGGTCCCATCGAATCCTTGAGTTCGGGTCGCAACGCGTCTGGAAGGTCAAGCACGATCTCGGTTTCCGGATCGGATCCGGTGCGCTTGACGTCGGTGGTTGCACCGCTTTCCACGTCAGTAGATGGGTCTTCTGTCACGATCTATCTGACCTTCAGCGCGTACTTGCCGGCTTCGGCCACGTCCATTTCCTCGGCGATCTCGCTGTCTTCGGGATGGGCAATCACGACATACCCAGCCCAGTCTTCGGTGAGCGAACTCGATCCACAGGCCTGGCAGATCTCGACCTCCGGCTGATCCTGAACGCGGTGGCACTCCCGACAGACGTACCGATCGGCCATTAGTCCTCACCCGCGGCTTTCTCGCGTTCCTTGCGTTCCTCGTCGAGCCAGCCGTGCTTGCCCAGCCCCACCTGTTTTGCGGTGAGGCCGATCTTCGAATCGCGGGGATTGCGTTCGTCGATAGACTTGGTGACGATGCGTGCGCGGACGCTGTCACCGACCGTCATCGACCGATTGGAGTCCCGGGAGGCAAGCGTCTGGTTTGCCTCGTCGTAGGCCAGATACTCGTCGGAAATCTGGGAGACGTGCAACAGGCCGTCGACCGGCCCGATCCCGACGAACGCGCCGAAGCTGACCGCTTCGACGATCTCGCCGTCGACGACTTCCTGCATCTGGGGGTCGAACGTGAGAGCGTCGAACTCGGCTTCGTAGTAGACGCCGGGCTCGTTGGGGACGACCGCCCCCTCGCCAATATCGTGGACCTCCGTCACGCTCACGACGCTGCCGACGTCTTCGTCCATGCGGCCCTCTAGTTTGTCTTGCAGTAGTTTCTTCACCAGCTCCGGCGTCACGTCCGCCAGATGCTCGGGCGGTACCTCGACCGTATCGCGGAGACGAACCCGTTTGTACATGTTATGGTTGAGTGATCGCGAGTTTGTTCCGGTCCCTTAAACCAATTACTGGAACAGCTTCGGCGAGCAGCCGTTTCTTGAGCGGCCCGTCATTGGTGACGGCGTAGGCGTCCTCGGCGGTAGCGAGTTCCAGCACCGCATCGTCGGCGTAGTCAGCCTCGTGATCGCGGATCGAACAGCGATCGACGAGATCCCGGCCGACGCTCGCCGCCGTGGCTTCTTCGGACGCACCTGTAGAGAGATCTTCGAGCTCGACAACGACGGCCTGGGGAACCAGCCGCTCGCCGGCACCCAGCAGCCGATCGAGTTCGTCGAAAACCCGAACGTTACATTCGACAGGCATCATCAGGGCGTTTGTATCCAGTACAGCAGTCATCCACGGAGCCGTCCGATGCCGATCAGCCGCCAGCGCGCGCCGACCCGACGATTGATCGCGATCGTCGAATCATCGTGAGCACAGACCGGCCGCTTCAGGGCGACTTCGGCCTCACCGTCGCGGGCGCTCGTGACCGATCCGACAGTCGTCGCCGTCCCGATCGTCAGCATGAGCGGCTCACCGGTCGAAATCTCCTCGACGTCGTCGGTCTCCTCGCCGACGATCCGGTCGAGCAACTGGACGTCCATCGTGAAGCTGTCGTGGACCGGCGGCAGCGTTCCGGGCGGGCCAGCGACCTGTCCCGCCAGCGCATCGCCTTTCGTGAGGGACGGATCGAGGCCGGTGCCCACGCCCAGTAAGCCGCCTGGCGTTACCTCCTCGACGCTTTCGCCGCCAGCCTGCAACGATCGGGCCGTGGTCGTGACCGGCCGCCACTCCGACTGGCCACCCTCCTCGACCTCGCGACCGGGTCGCAGTTCCAGGTCGTCGTCGGGCCCCAGGCGGCCCTGGACGAGGCTCCCACCCAGGACGCCGCCCATCAGCGAATCCCACGTCGTGCCCGGGCGATTGATGTCGAAGCTGCGAGCGACCAGCATCTCGGCATCGGCGTCGGGATCGCGGTCGGGCGTCGGGATCTCTTCCTCGACAGCCTCGATCAAGAGATCCATGTTCACGCCCTGTCCGGCACTGATCGGGACGATCGGCGCGTCCTCGGCGACTGTCCCTTCGACGAACTCCTGAATCTGCTGGTAGTTCTCGCGGGCGCGCTCGGCATCGACCAGATCGACCTTGTTCTGGGCGACGACGATGTTGTCGATCCCGATGATGTCCAGTGCCATCAGGTGTTCTTCGGTCTGTGCCTGCGGGACGTCTTCGGTCGCTGAGATGACGAGGACGGCACCGTCCATGATGGCCGCGCCGGCCAGCATGGTCGCCATCAGCGTCTCGTGGCCCGGCGCGTCGACGAACGAGACAGTCCGACGTACGTCCGTCTCGGCGTCGTGATCCGGACACGTCTCGGCGACGGTGTAGCCGGCCGGCTGCCCACAGTCCGGACAGCTCCGGAACGTCGCGTCGGCATACCCGAGCCGGATCGAGATCCCGCGTTTCATTTCCTCGGAGTGTTGGTCCGTCCACTCCCCGCTCAGGGCCTCGACCAACGTGGTCTTGCCGTGGTCGACGTGCCCGACCAGTCCAATGTTCACCTCCGGTTGTCCGTGTGTTCCCGTCATCTCCACAGTAATCGTGCCCGAACCTTCCCCCGTGGCGAAGATAAACTTACTGTTCTCACCTCGCTGAACCGACTGTCCGCCACGAGCGGCGCGTCACTCCTCGGGCGTCCGGCGCGTCCAGCGAGACTCGACGTTGCGGTTCGCCAGCACGACGAGCCCGTCCTCGGTCCGGACCCGGCTCTTCCGGAGGCCGATGTCGACGACGGTTCCCGTCACGGACTCGGCGGTGACCGTATCGCCCGGGTTGAAATCGGGGTCCCGGAGGAGATAGACGCCGGCGACGGTGTCGGCGATCATATTCGATAGTGCATAGGAGATGCCCAAACCGATGAAGCCAGCGGCCGTCCCCAGGCTCGCTGCCACGGCCCCCAGACCGACGATATTCAAGAGGACGAGCGCGGCACCAAACCACATGAACGCCGCCACGACGATGACGAAGAAGTCGACGATGAGGGCCTGCTCGGCGGGATACACCCGTTCGAGAACGCCCCGGAGGACGCCTAACGCGAGCTTGATCCCGACGTAGGCCACGGTCAAGAACACGATGCCTGCGATGAGTTTCGGGAGCGCCTCGACCAGTCCAGTCCGGAATGACTCGACGGTTGTCTCGACGACGTTCAGTGGCAAGAGTGGACGCATACCACGTGCTTGCGCGATCGGCGACTAAAGGCTAGGGCGACGATCGCCCCCGGCCCGCAGGGGCTTTAGGCCCCCAGGGGCTACCCGAGTGCAATGAGCCAACCGAGTCCGGAGGTCTACGAGCGCGATCGGGGCATGGACGCCCACAACCAGGTGATGCGGGAGATTCGGGCCCGCAACGACGCGTCATACGAACCCGACGAACCGACGAAGGTCTGGATCGACGAGGACAACACGCCAGACGGCGTCCTCGATTCGTTGACGATCGTCCTCAACACCGGCGGCTGCCGCTGGGCACGGGCCGGGGGCTGTACGATGTGTGGGTACGTCGCCGAAAGCGTCGAGGGCGGGACGGTCGCTCACGAAGATTTACTCGCCCAGATCGACACTGCCCTAGAGCAAGAACGAGAGATGCACGAGGGCACCTGCCGGCAGGTCAAAATCTACACTTCGGGCAGTTTCCTCGACGAACGGGAGGTCCCCGCCGAGACACGAGGGGCTATTGCCGAGCGCTTTGGCGATCGCGATCGGATTGTCGTCGAATCCCTGCCCGACTTCGTCGACCGCGAGAAGATCGCCGATTTCCGCGAACAGGACCTGAAGACCGACGTTGCGATCGGCTTAGAGACCGCCACCGATCGGGTCCGTCACGACTGCATCAACAAGTACTTCGACTTTGCCGATTTCGAGGCCGCCTGCGAGGAAGCACTCGCCGCCGACGCCGGCGTGAAGGCATACCTCCTCATGAAGCCGCCCTTCCTCAGTGAAAGCGAGGCGATCGAGGACATGATCTCCTCTATCGAGCGATGCGGGGCCGTCGACGGTTGTCACACCGTTTCGATGAACCCGACGAACGTCCAGCGGTACACGATGGTCGAGCAACTCTACTTCGATGGCGGATACCGCCCGCCGTGGCTCTGGAGCGTCGTCGAAGTGCTCAGCGAGACCGCTGATCTGGACGTGACGGTCGTCTCCGATCCGGTCGGGCACGGTTCCGATCGCGGGCCGCATAACTGTGGGGAGTGTGACGATCGCGTCCAGACTGCGATCAAGGATTTCAATCTCCGACAGGCCGAGAGTGTCTTCGCACAGGTCGAATGTGCGTGTGAACGCACATGGGACGGGGTTCGGGATCGGGAGCGGAGTTACTCGCTGCCGCTGGCGCAGTAAGACCTCAAGCAAATGCGCCCAGCACGCCGCGACCGTCCGTCGGACCGATATCCGGAAGGGACATCCGCTCGGGGTGGGGCATCATGACGGCCACTGAGTCGCGCTCACCTGTGACGCCGGCGACGTTGTGTTTCGAGCCGTTGGGATTCGATTCGGGCGTGACCGTCCCATCCGGTTCACAGTACCGGAACAGGATCCGATCGTCGGCTTCGAGTGTGTCGAGTCGGTCGTCGCTTATCTCGAAGCGGCCTTCGCCGTGGGCGATGGGCAACTGGATGACGTCCCCTTCCTCGTAGGCTCGCGTCCACGGTGTGTCGGCGTTTTCGACCCGGAGATGGACGTGTTCACACTGGAATCGATCGCTCTCGTTGGTCGTGAACGCGCCGGGGGTCAACGAGGCCTCGCAGCCGATCTGGGCCCCATTGCAGATGCCCAGAACGGGCGTTCCCGCGTCGGCGGCTGACCGAACGTCGTCCATAATCGGCGACTGGGCTGCCATCGCGCCTGCACGGAGGAAGTCGCCATAGGAGAACCCACCGGGAAGGACAATCCCTTCGATCCCCGCTGGAAGTCCGTCTTCGTGCCATATCAATTCCGCCTCGACGCCGACTGAATCGAGCGCCTGGACGGTGTCTCGGTCGCAGTTACTCCCACCGAACTGGATTACAGCCACCGTCATCGTTGCTCAATGTCGATTTCGTAGTCGTGAATCGTCGGGTTCGCCAGCAGGCGCTCGGTCATCGCTTCGGTACGCTCGCGAGCCGTTTCGTGGTCCGCGGCCTCGATATCGATCTCGAAGCGCTCGGCTGAGCGCAATGACTCCAATTCGAAGCCAAGCCGTTCCAGGGCATGCTGGGTCGTCTCGGCTTCGGGATCGAGGACTCCCGATTTGAGCCTGACAGTGACGATCGCCGTATAGCCAGTCATCGCCTGAACGGGAGAGGCCACCCGCGAAAACTCTTGTGGAACGCCGTTGGCATCGCCGTGCTATCGGTGGCGGGCGAATATTCCCGCACGGCTCGTGTGCTCTCTCCACTTCGTGGGCGCTTTGCCGGCCTCCTTCTATTACCTTTGAGGGAACCTATATGCTTGTAATCGAAGGAACCTTTATCTGCGCTACGTAGCGATTTTTAGGCATTATGGAGGCTGTGTTTCTTTTGGTTCCCCCGGTTGCGTTTGGACTGTTTTTACTGATAACGATGCTTATTGATCGTGTCGGAGCCACTATTTCGGCTGATCGGGCGGATCCGGACAGTGCGCTTGGGGCATCGTGGGCGAGTGGCGAGGCCCATCCCGACCGGGCAAACAAGCCCCAATATCGAATGTATCATATCGGGATTGGATTTACGATCATCCACGTCGCGGTCTTGCTGGTCGGGACGGTTCCCGTCACCGTCGAGGGCGCTGTCTTGGCCATGCCGCTGCTGGCGGTCGTGGGGCTTGGACTGTTCGCGTTGCTCGATTCTGACAAACCACAACCAGAGAGGTAACACATATGGGACGCATTATCGACTGGGCACGGAACCGATCGCCGTGGATACTCCACCTCAACTGCGGGAGTTGCAACGGCTGTGATATCGAGACTCTCGATGCGTTGATGCCGCGCTACGACATCGAGCGGTTCGGCATCCTCAAGAAAGACACACCGCGACATGCCGACATCCTCGTCGCGACTGGTCCCGTCACCAAACAGATGGCACCCCGGCTGAAGCGTGTCTATGAGCAAATGCCCGAGCCGAAGCTGGTGATCGCCGCCGGTTCCTGTGCCTCGACGGGCGGTGTCTTCCATGACTGTTACAATTGTCACGAGGGCGTCGACGATGTCATCCCGGTGGACATGTACGTCCCTGGCTGTCCAACCTCGCCGGAGGCACTGATCGACGGAATCGTCAAACTACTCGAAGAAGCCGGCCAGGACGCACAGGCCGAACGGCTTGCCGAGGCCAAACCCGAGATCGTCGAGGAAGGCGCTCGGATCGACGAGGCCGTCCCGGCCGCCGACGAATCGACCGCCGAAATCGACACAGACGACAATCCGGAGGAGGGAACAGATGAACCAGAGCCAGTTGAAGCGTAACCTCGACGAGGAGTTGGCCGACATAATCGCCGCCTCGAGCGAGCGCGATGACGGCCGTCTGGAGTTCGTTCTCGGCGACCGGACAGACCTCGATGACGCCGTCGCCACGCTTCGGGACGCCGGAATTACGCACTTGATCACGATCACCGGCGTCGACAGCGACGAACAGGTCGACGTCCTGTATCACTTCCTCAAGTACGGCGAGTACGACGCGGGCGATCTGAGTGAGGGTGTCGAACTCACACTCCGAGCGATCGTGCCGGACGACGACCCGACGATCGGGACGATCACCGACCAGATTCCGGCCGCCGGCCTCTATGAGCGTGAACTAATGGACATGCTCGGCGTCGAGGTGACGGGCCATCCCAACCCCAAGAAGCTGCTGTTGCCCGACGACTACGACGGTGGGCCACCGCTTCGGGCCGAGAACGTGGAGGTGACCGACTAATGTCCGAGCAGAAAGCGGGCACGGAGATTCCGGTCGGCCCCCAGCACCCCTCGCTGAAAGAGCCTGCAAACTTCACCCTGAACGTCGACGGCGAGGTCATCACCGGCGCGGAGATGAAACTCTCGTACAATCACCGCGGCATCGAGCAAGCCGTGCTGGGTAACTCCTACATCGAGAACATCTATCTCCTCGAACGGATCTGTGGGATTTGCTCACACGCCCACACCTCTGCGTTCACGCAGGGCGTCGAGGAACTGCTGGATCTGGACGTGCCACCCCGTGCCCGATACATCCGGACATTGATCGGCGAACTCGAGCGCATCCACAGCCACATGCTCTGGCTCGGCGTCGCCGGCCACGAGATCGGCTTCGACACGCTCTGGCAGTACGCCTGGCGCGATCGGGAGATCGTGATGGATCTCCTCGAAGAAATTACGGGCAACCGGGTTCACTACTCGATCAACACGATCGGCGGCGTCCGGGAGGATCTGACCGACGACCAACGTGAGACGATCCTTGCGGGCATGGACGATCTCCAAGAACGGATCGACTTTTACCAGGAAACGGTCCCGAACGAGCAAACCGTCCGGATGCGCTGTGAGAACGTCGGCGTCGTCCCGAAGGATCTTGCCCGCGAATACTGTGCGGTCGGGGCCGTCGGTCGGGCTTCTGGCGTCCCCACGGACGTCCGCAAGGACGCGCCGTATGCCGCCTACGACGACGTGGACTTCGACGTGATCACCGACGACCGGGGCGACCTGCTGGCCCGGACGGTCGTCCGGATCGGCGAGATTGCCCAGGCGATTCGGATCATCCGACAGGTCGCCGAACGGATCCCGGAGGGTGACCTCAAAGCCAGCGCAAAACCACCCCAGGCATTGCTCGCCCAGGTGCCCGAAGACGACGCCGTCAGCCGCTACGAGGCACCCCGCGGGGAGTTGATCCACTACATCCGCTCGGATGGGACGGACACGCCCGCCCGCGTCCACATTCGCGTGCCGACGCTGGCCAACTGGCCGACCGTCGTCGAGTCCCTGAAGGGGAGTTACATCGCCGACACGCCGATCGTCGTCGCCGGGATCGACCCCTGTATCAGCTGTACCTCCCGGATCGGCGTCGAGACCGACGGCAGCCACGGCGGCGAGAACGCCTTCGATCTGGACGAACTCCGGGAGTACGGCATCGATTGGTACGACGAGCGCGGCAACGTCGAGCGACCGTCGACAGCGGGCGAGGGCCGAACGGCAACCGACGGCACGGAAGGTGAGCGACCGTGAGCCTGGAACTCGATCTGGCGACCGGGTTGCTCTACCTGCTGGTGTTTCCCGGGTTCGCGTTCCTGTTCGCCTACGGGTTGACCGCGGAGTTCCTCGACCGGAAGCTGTACGCGCGCCTGCAAAATCGCGTCGGCCCGCCGCCGCTACAGCCACTCGCGGACTTCCTGAAGCTACTCTCGAAGGAATCGGTCGTCCCCGATAACGCGACTGCCCGAATCTACAACGCCGCCCCGTTGACGGGACTAGCTGGCGTGTTCACCGCGATGTTGTACATCCCAGTCTGGACCGAACAGGCCGCCTTCGCCTTCGAGGGCGACCTTGTCGTCGTCCTTTTCCTCCTCTCGTTGCCGTCGTTCTCGCTGTTTTTCGGCGGCTGGTACTCCGGGAACGTCTTCAGCCGGATCGGGACCACCCGGACGATCACGCAACTGTTCGGCTACGAGATCCCGTTCTTCCTGGCGGCATTTGCGCCCGCCGTTGCTGCCGGGTCGCTGTCGACCTCCGAGATCACCGCGTTCATCGGCGCGAACCCCTGGTACGTCCTCGTCCTGCTGCCGGCCTTTGCGATCGCCCTCCTCTCCCTGCAAGCCAAACTCGAACGCATCCCCTTCGACATTCCCGAAGCCGAGACGGAACTGGCGACGGGGACGCTCGTCGAGTACTCGGGCCGGAAACTGGCGCTGTTCCGCCTCACGAAAGACGTCGAATTGGTCGTGGGCGCGGCGCTGCTGTCGGCATTGTTCCTCGGTGGCCCGTACCCGGCAGGGTCGATCGAAGGGTTCGCGGGGGTCGCCGCTGGCGTGGTGGTCTTCCTCGTGAAGACCCTCGCGGTGATCGCGCTGTTGACGGTGCTGAAGGCCGTCGTCGCCCGGCTACGAATCGAGCAGATGGTCAGCGTCTTCTATCGGGTGCTCGTCCCGGTGGCGCTTTCCCAGATCGCCGTCGTCCTGCTGGTCGGACTGTACACGGAGGGACTGATCCCATGAGCATTCCAGGCAAACTCATCCCAGAAGCACTCAAAACGCTGGGCAAAGACCGCGCGACCGTATCGTACCCGAAGAACAAGCGGACGATGCCCGATCGGTTCCGCGGGGCCGTCGAGTTCGAGCCCGAACCCTGTACGGGCTGTGGCATGTGCGAACGCCACTGTGCGGCCGACGCGATCACGGTCGAGACCGACGCGGACGGCAACGTCACCTGGAGTTACGATGTCGCCAAGTGCATGTTCTGTGGCCAATGTGAGGAATCCTGCCCGACCGATGCGATCGTCATGGGCCAGAAATTCGAACTGGCCGACAGTGAAAAGCCGAGTTTCGAAGAAAGCTACACGTTCGATCGGTGAGCGGTATCAGCCCGTCTCGATCGCCTGGGCCAGCCGTTCTACTAGTTCGCCGAGACATTCTGTCAGCGCCGATGACAGTTCACTCTCCGATTCAATAGCCGCAGGCTGGACGCCGAACAGCACGACCTGGGCCCCGGTCTCGCGTGCGAGAAACGTTCGTAACATCGCTGGCGTCGACTTATGCGAAGAGAACGATTCACCGCCGAGGTCATCCGGATCGACCCACTTACCCGAGCCGGGATCGGCGTCGAACGCGACGGCATCAATGAGGACGATCCAGTCCGGATCGAATCGCCTGATTACGCCGGTGTGGTTCTCCGGAGCGACCCCGCCCTCGACGAACAGCAGCCGGTCGTCTTCGGAGGGTGCTGCCCGCGATTCCAATCGCCTGAGCAGTTCGAGGCCGACGGCGTCGTCACCACGCAGTGCCGACCCGATCCCGAGGACGGCGACGCGCTCGCTTGAATCGATCGAGGGTGGTTCTGCCACACTGCTCGAAACGGCACACAACCTCTAAAGCGATCCGATAGACCACGGATTGAAGACAGTCTCTGAGTCGTCCTGGGCCAGTCCATCACGATAGATATCTCCACAGATGCCGACGAAGGTACCGGCTGAATTCGAATAATTCAAGGCCGATTCCGATCAAACTTGCCGGTATGTATACTTCCGGGAGGGCAGTCGTGTGAGTGGCACACATCTCGCCATCGCACCGTTGATCGCGCTGTTTGGCGGTGTACTCGGGGCCTATCTGGCTGGCCGATCCACGCGTGGCCGATCGGCGACCCGGCCTGGCGTCGTCGCCGCGCTGGCATTGGTGCTCGCACTGGCGTCGACCTGGTTGCTGTGGACGCGATCGCTCCCGATCGAATACGCCCTGTTCGGCGAGGGTGTCGGCGTACGCGTCACCGCACTGAGTGTCTTTCTCTCGACGATCGCGTGCATGGTCGGCCTCGCTGTGACCGTCCACGCAATGGGGAGTGACGACAGCGATGACGCCGCCGACCTGTACTTCCCGCTCGTTCTCGCGACCGTCGCCGGCGTCGTCGGGATCGGCCTCTCCGCGGACCTGTTCTCGCTGTACGTCTTCTTCGAGGTGATGGCCGTCGCGACCTACGCGCTGGTCCCCTTCGCGGTCGATCGGGCAACGGCCGTCGAGGCAGGTCTCAAATACGTGATCATGAACGCCGCGGGCTCGCTGCTGGCAATCTTCGGCATTTCGCTCGTCTACGCCCACACCGGTGGCGTTCTCGACTTCGCCGCACTGTCCGGGGCGCTGACGGCAACGACCGGCCCGGGGCCCCTGGAGGCGGCGGTCCTCTTCCTCGTCGTCGGATTCGGCGTCAAGGCAGCGGTCGTCCCGCTACACACCTGGCTTCCGGACGCCTACACGGAGTCGCCGGCGAGCGCGAGCGCACTGCTTGCAGCCCTGGCGACGCCGGCTGCGATCGTCGCGATGGGCAAGGCGCTCTCGGTGGTTCCTGATGGCGTCTCGGTCGGTCTCCTGCTACTGGTGCTTGGCGCGCTGACGATGACCGTCGGCAACTTCCTCGCGCTGGGTCAGCGCGATCTCAAGCGACTGCTCGCCTATTCGTCGATCCCGCACGTCGGCTACATCGTCTTCGGGCTCGGCGTCGGCTTCTACGGCGGGTTCGATGTCGCCTTCGACGGCGCCCTGTTCCACGTCCTCGCGAACGCGTTCATGAAGGGCGGTGCCTTCCTCGCGGTTGGCGCGATCGGCTATCGACTTGCCGGGGTCGAGGGCGAGCATCGAACGCTCGACGCGCTTGCCGGCGTGGGCTACCGGATGCCGGTCGCCGCAGGCGCGATCGCCGTC
The DNA here is from genome assembly GCF_013839425.1 of Halorhabdus salina. Taxonomy (GTDB): domain Archaea; phylum Halobacteriota; class Halobacteria; order Halobacteriales; family Haloarculaceae; genus Halorhabdus; species Halorhabdus salina. The sequence goes on from NZ_JACDNP010000003.1 coordinate 293,126, forward strand.
GCCGTGTTGGCACTCGCTGGCGTCCCGCCGCTCGCGGGCTTCTGGGGCAAACTGTTCATCGTCCTCGGGAGCGCCGAGGTATCGGGCGCAGTCGGCGTCGGTCTCGCCGTCATCGTGGTTGGCAACTCCTTCCTGTCGCTTGGGTACTATCTTCCGGTGCTCGGAGCCTTGTTCGATAGCCCGACTGACGCCGTATCGTCGCTCGACCGGACGCCCACGCGACTCGCCGTGCCAATCCTGGCGATGACTGCCGGGACGATCCTGCTCGGACTCGCCCCGGCCTTCGGGCTCGACCTGGTCGGGCCAGCGGCTGACGTCTTGCAGCATGGCCTGGAGGTGACACCATGATCGAGCAACTGCCCACGGCTGTCCTCGGCCTTACGGTCCTGTTTGGGCTGGTCGCGGTCGCCGCACGGGACTTCCTGGTTTCGATCCTCTCGCTGTCGGGGGCGAGTGTCGCTCTCGCGGTGTACTTCTTCCTGGCAGGGGCACCGATCGCAGCGGTGTTCGAGGCGGTCGTCGCCGCCGGGCTGATAACCGTCCTCTTCCTGTTCGTGATCAGCCTGACCGAGGCTGATACCGCCGAGCGCATCGAACGCGGGAAACTCACGGTGGTGGGGCTGGCACTCGGGGGCCTCCTCGGTGTCGGTATCGCTGTCTGGGCACTCCTCGATCCCGTTGCCAGCGAAGCAGCCACCGGGACGACGTTCGCCCAGGCACTGTGGAGTGGTCGGTCAGTCGATCTGCTCGCCGTCACAATACTCATGTTCGTCGGCGTCCTCGCCGTGGTCCGGTTGACGGCTGAACGGCTCGACCCCGTGACCGACACGACAGCGACGCAACCGGGTGACCGAGCCAGCGGCCAACAGGAGGGAGAGTCATGACTGCACTCGCCTATGGCGTCGCAGTGGCACTGTTAGTACTCGGCCTGGCGAGCATCGTCGCCGGTCGGAACGTGGTGAAGACGCTGATCGGCGTCGAACTCGCCTCGAAAGGCGTCCTCGTGAACTTTGTGGCGACCGATCCAGCCGGCAGTCAGGGGATCGTCGTGATTCTCATCGTGATCGATGCCGTCGTCGTCGCCGTGCTGCTGGGCGTGGCCGTCGCGGCGTATCGACAGTACGGAACGCTTGATCTCGATGCCCTCGGGAGGTTGACATGGTAACGAACCGACGGACGTTGCTCGTATCGACGCCCGGCGTGCTGGTCGCCGGCGCACTGCTTGTCGCCGTTGCAGTCATGGCACCCGGACAGCCGACACCGGCCGTCCTGGCCCTCGGCGCGATCGTCCTACCGCTTGTCGGCGCAGCCGTGTTGCCGTTCGTCGCGACCGCGGGCGATCGCGTCCGGAACGGGACGGCCGTCCTGATCGGGGTTGTCACTGCGGGCCTGACGCTGTCGCTTGTCCCGCGCGCGCTGTCCGGTGATCCAGCCGTTGTCCAGTACGACGTCGCCTGGGTGCCGGCGGCCGACGTGTCTTTCGGCCTCTATATCGACGTTCTGGGCGTGCTAATGGCGACCATCGCGGGCATCGTCGGCGCGCTTGCGCTTGTCTTCTCGACGCGCTTCATGGAACGTGAAGGGGGGCTGACGCGGTACTACGCGCTCACGTTGCTGTTCGTCGGCGGGATGATCGGGTTCGTGTTGACCGACAGCCTCGTCGCGCTGTACGCCTTCTGGGAAGTGCTGGGACTGTGTTCGTTTGGCCTGATCGCGTTCTGTCTGGAGGACGAGACCTCCTTCGCGGCCGGCGTGAAGGCCTTCGTCACGACCCGCTTTGGCGACATCGGCCTGCTGGCTGGCATCGCCGTGCTGTGGGTCGGCGGCGGAACGTTCTCGATCCGTGGCCTGATCGACCAGGCTGCAAGCGGCGCGCTGCCGACCTGGACGCTTACCGCCGCCGGCGCGCTGTTCATCCTCGCGGCAGTGGGCAAATCGGCACAGTTCCCCTTACACGTCTGGCTACCCGACGCGATGGAGGCCCCGACGACCAGCACGGCGCTGATCCACGCCGCCTGTATGGTCAACGCCGGACTGTACCTCCTGCTTCGGACGCGCCCCATCTTCGAGGGGGTGTCCTGGTGGGCGACTGCCGTGCTGGCCATCGGGACGATTACCGCGTTCCTCGCGGCCGTGCTCGCAACCGTCGAGAACGACTTCAAGCGCGCGCTGGCCTACTGTACAATCAGCCAGCTGGGGTACGTCACGGCGGCCATCGGTCTGGCCGGCGGCGTCCTGCCCGCGAGCTATCACCTCCTGAGCCACTCGATTTTCAAGGCGCTGCTGTTCCTGGCAGCTGGCTCGGTCATCTACGGGATCGGTGGGACGGTACACAAACACGTCGACATGGTCGAGTATAGGGGCGTGGGGAACCGCGAGCAGATGCCCCTGACCAACGCGGCTTTCCTCGTGGGTATCCTCGGGCTGATCGGCGTCCCCGGGTTCAACGGCTTCTGGAGCAAGGAGTTGATCCTCTCGACGGCACTGGAGGGCAGTGCCATCGAGCAGGTCGCCTTCGGCGTCCTGGCGATCACGGCCGTCTTGACGGCCGTCTACTCGATCCGGATCTACTATCTGGTGTTCGTCGCCGAGCCGACGGCGAGTGCCGAGGAATCGCCGCTCGCGATGACCGGGCCGCTGGCCGTGTTGGCTGGGCTGACGGTTACCTCCTGGCTCGCCATCGGACCGCTCTCCGATGGGCTGGCGACGTACTTCCCGGCAAGTCACCTCCACGCCTACACGCTCGTCGAATTCCTCGAGCACACGCTGACGCCCCGGACAGCTGTCCTGACGGCCGGGATCCTCGGCTTTGGCTATGTCGGGTTCCGCTTCCGGGAGCCGATCAACGTCGCCGCGCCGAACGGGCTGCTTGCCATCCTCGACGCTGGCTACGGCTTTGATCGACTCTACAAGGAGCTCGTCGCGGCCTACCGCTGGTGGTGTACCCGGACGCGCATCATCCAGACCGGTGACGTGAACTACAACGCGGTCGGGATCGTTGTCGCGTTAGTGCTCGCCGCCGTGGTGCTCGTCATCTGACGGCCGAAAACGCACCCTTTTTGCTCACGTGGCCGCCATGACTGGACAATGAGCCCGACAGCGCGACCTGTGAGGTGGTGGCCGTGACCCGCGAGTTTACCGAGATCACCGTCGTCGGCGACGACGCCACGGGATTGATCGCCGAGGTTACCTCCCTCCTCTTCGAGCGCGGGATCAACATCGAAGACCTCGATCAGGCGGTCCGGGAGGGCGTCTTCCGGATGACGACGATGGTCGACACCAGCGAGATGATCGTCACCGAGGAGACCCTGCGGGAGGATCTCCAGGACCTTGCCGACGATCTCGGAGTCGACATCACGGTCCGGTTCCCCGAGGACCGTGAGACCCAGTCTATCGCTGTTCTCGTGACCAAGGAGAGTCACTGCCTGGAAGCCATCTTCGAGGCCTGGGCCAGCGGGAATATCGACGCCGACGTCGAGGTGGTCATCGGCAACCACTCCGATCTCCAACCGCTCGCCGAGAAGTACGATGTCCCTTTCCACGACATCGGCGACGAGAAGGGCACGCCCGACGAGGACGAACTCTTAGATCTGCTCGCCGAGTACAACGCGGACCTGATCGTCCTCGCGCGGTACATGCGCATCCTCAGCCCGGACGTCGTCTTCCGGTACGAAAGTCGGATCATCAACGTCCATCCCTCGCTACTTCCCTCCTTCCCCGGTGCGTCGGCGTACATGCAGGCCATCGAGGAGGGAGTCCGGATCGCCGGCGTGACCGCCCACTACGTGACAACTGACCTCGATCAGGGCCCGGTCATCACCCAGCGGGTGTTCAACGTTCCTCCGGAAGCGACCGAGGAAGAACTGCAGCAGATCGGCCAGCCATTAGAGGCCGAGGCACTACTGGAGGCGATAGATCTCCACCTCAACGACGAGATCTACGTCCACCGTGGTCGGACTCGGCTGCGCGATCCCGAGGAGACCGACGCCCAACTGGGCGCCCCCGAAAAGATCGACGAACTCAATCCCGATCGACCGATCGATGGGTTAGGTGAAATTGTTTCAACGGGTGGCGAGGCCGACGACTGACGACCAGTTGGAACCCAATCGGCCGATAATAACGCTCCAGCGGAGAAAACGAGTTATTCCAGACCGAGGTCGGCCAGCGAGTGCGTGTGCTGCCACGCGCCAGCGATCGCGTCAGTATCGAAGGTGATGACGCCGTCGGTCAGCTCCAGCCGGACGGTGTCGCCGTCGATCTCCGTGTCGTGAAGGTGCAGTTCAAGCGGCTGGCCGAAGTCCGCGACCGCGATCATCAGTTCACCGTTCGTTTCGAGCAACTCCTGTAGTTCGTCAGCTTCCATAGTCGGATACAGCTACACGCGAACTACCCAAAAAGATTGCTACATCATGGATTTTCGACGCTGATTCCACCGAACGGACCGACGCAAGCCCTCGTTTTTGGCCGGCCTAAAAACAGGCAGAACCCGCCCCTTCTGGAAGGGCTAAACGGGGCCGTCCCTGCTGTCGGGGTATGCAGGTCTCCCACTACGATACGTGTCAGGACTGTGGCTGTGAACTCGAAGCAACCACGACCTACCGCAATCACGCCTACTGTGGCGATTGTGGCGGGACGCTCGCCTGAGTCGCGACAGCAACAGTCCGCTCAGAGATCCTAGACACGCTCGATCGCGTCCTCGATAGCTGGCGCGTCGAAGACATCCCGACCGACATAGGCGTTCGTCCCCGCCTGGTAGAGGTCGCTTGCGGCGTCGATAATATCTTCTTCGAGCGGTTCCGGCTGGCGCTCACACAGTGATTTCCAGTCGGCCACGCCGCGCTCGTTCGCCACCGCCTTCGCGTCGCTGACGGCCCCGACCCAGTCCGATTGGGTCCGCTTGTGATATTGTCGAATGACTTCCTTGCTGACTTCCTGCCCATCGTAGGAGAACCGATTCTCATCGAAGGTGCCCACCACGTCAGCGACCCGGATCTCGCCCTGGTAGTAGAGACACTCGATTTTGCCGTCTTCGTGGACGAAGCCTGCCTCGGCAGCCTGGCGATTGAGCAGGTCGTTGACCTCGCGGGCGACAGCTTCGAGAGCATCGATATCGGCACGGCCGGCGATCCGGTCGGCCGCCGCCGCCGAGAGGTACCGATCCTGTTCCTCGTACTTCGTCGAGAATTCCACGATCGGGTCGGTCAGTTCGACGGCCTCCTCGGGCCACGATTCGTAATCGAGACCGTGGTCGGCCGGGTCCGAGCGCTTCCGAAGGCTCGAACCGACGGGGACGGTGTTGCGGAAGACGATCTCCAGCGGGATGAGGTAGTTCTCGCCCGCCGCGTCGTGATAGGCATCGTAGTCGTAGCCGCCTGTCTCGTGTGGCAGATCCGGGACCTGTGTCAGACTGATAGCCATCTCGCGGGGCTGTTTTCCGGCCTCGATGGCCGTTTCGAGGGCCATCTGTTCGCCATCGACGACGACACCCTCGTAATGAGTGCCTATGCCAGCTGCGTCCAGTTGGTCGAAGTTAGAGGCCCCCATCGTACAGAGTGACGCCCCCTTTCCGGGGATTTCGTCGGGCATCTTCCCCCAGTCGAACACCGAGTAGTCGTCGGTGAAGACGAACGCGCCCCGACCCAACCCGGTCGCCGTCGGTTCCTCGTCGATCCGGAACTCCTTGACGCTGGTCATCGAATCGGCGTTCCGGGCCGGCACCCTTAGAGGTTGCACATCCTACCGGCCGGGCACATCGCCGTCGAGTGCACGCCCGTTCAACGCATGTGCGTCTCCGGAACAGCTTCGAGCGGTAACTGCCTATCCCATCACAAACGCGTGTGTTGCCCTGGATCACGAGAGGGCGTTAGAAAACCAAGCGGTCATTACAGCTTTATCTATTCGAACGGACTGGCTGAAACGTGAGATACATTTATACAAGTGGCTTTTGTTATCGAGATCGATAGGCGCACTCATCGCATATCGCCCCGTTCTACAATGAGCTCCCAAGACGTTCACATACTCCACGTTCCTGCTCCCGCTGCCGATCGGGAGATCGGGAAGCAACTCGCCAATATCGACGGATACGACGTGCTTACGAAGACATGCATCGAACCGGCCCTAGAAGCCGTCACGGCTGGCGATATAGATTGTATCGTCACCGTGGACGACGGGAGCGGTGCCGGAATCACATTTCTCCGCCGTCTCCGGTCGCGAGTTACCGACCCGACGCCGTTCGTTCTCGTCGTGGACAATCCAGCCGAGCAGACAGTGATAGACGCGCTGAACGCCGGTGCCGATCGATTTCGCCGAGTCCAGGAGGTCGAAGACGACGTATCCTCACTGGCTACAGCGATCGACGAAAGTATCATGGCTCGCAACGCCGAGCGACAGGCCGCCCAAGACCGCCGCGAATACGAGCGGCTGTTCAAACATATCAACGAGGGGGTCGCATTACATCGGCTGGTTAGAGACGACGACGGAACACCAATCGACTACGAATTGATGGAGGTGAACCCGGCCGGCCGTGATATGCTCGATATCGATTCGCCACGGGCGTTGCCGGCCCATGCGTCGACATTCTTCGAGCAGGACCCACCACCGTATCTCGATCAATATGCGGATGTCGTCGAGACTGGCGAATCCGTGACATTCGAGACGTACTTCGAGCCGTTCGAATCGTGGTTCAGCGTAGCCGCGTACGCACCGGACGGAAATCAGTTCGCCACGGTTTTCGAAGACATCACGGGACGACGGGAACGACAGTCCGAACTGGAACTCTTCCGGGAGATGATCGACCACGCCCAGGACGGAATCTTCGTTATCGATGCGGAAACGGGCGTGATCGAGGACGTCAACGAGGCCGCCTGCGACCGACTCGGATACGAACGCTCGGAGTTGGAGGGGGCTGGGGCCTGGGAAATTTCGACCTTCTTCGAAGACCAATCGGCGTTCCAGCGGTACATCGGGCGGGAGGATGATGACCAACGCCTCCACGTCGAAACCACCCACGAACGCAAGGACGGCAGCGAGATACCCGTCGAAATAGTGGCGTCGACGGTCTCGGCCGGGACCGACACGTATCGCGTCACCATCGCCCGTGACATCACCGGCCGCAAAGCACGCGAACAGGAACTCAAAGCCGAAAAGGAGCGCCTCGAAGAGTTCGCAAGCGTGTTGAGTCACGATCTCCGGACGCCCCTGGAAGTGGCGATGGGCCGACTCGAACTGGCCAGAGAAGACAGCGAATCCGACCACCTGGCCTCCGCCGACCGAGCGCTTGCCCGGATCGACGAGATCATCGAAGACGTCCTGACGCTCGTCCGAAAAGGCCAAACCGTCGATCCCGAGGCCATCGAGACCCTCGAACTGGCGTCGGTCGCGCGAGCGTGCTGGCAGACAGTGAGTACGGCCGACGCGACATTGCGAATCGAGACAGACAGAGAGATCGAGGCTGATCCGGGACGACTCAAGGAGCTACTCGAGAATCTCTACCGAAACGCCGTGGAGCACGGCGAGACCGGCGTGACTGTCGTGGTCGGTGACCGCCCGGACGGGTTTTTCGTCGCCGACGACGGCCCAGGGATCCCACCGGCAGACCGAGAGGCCGTTTTCGAGGCAGGATACTCGACCCGGGAGGGTGGCTCAGGACTGGGGCTGAGTATCGTCGAATCAGTCGCCCAGGCCCACGGCTGGAGCGTCGACGTGAGTGAATGCGAGCAAGGGGGCGTCCGCTTCGAATTCACTGGTCTGGAATCGACGAGAGCCGGCGACTGACTGGGCCACTACCCGCGGTAGGCATCGCGTCCCGCTTCGAGTGGCTTATGTCGATCGCGCTACAATGGCCCGGAGATGACCAATCCGGAGCGTGACGTCGTCGAGTTCGTCCTGACAGCAGCCATCTACACCGATCAGGATGACCTCGAACCCGACGATCTGCCACCCGAATATCGGGCGGTGTTCTGGGAAGATGGGACGATCGAGCGACCGGTCGTCGCGACCGCTGAAGCGGCACGGGAAGCGGCCGGCGTCGAGCGACCCTGGGCGGCCGTCTCGGAACTGATGTTCACCGACCGTGACGAGTTCACCGGCGAGATCGAATTTACCGATCGAGAGATGGCCGAAGAGTGGCTCGAAAAGCGCATTGACGCCAAAGACCTGCTCGAGAATCCGACGCTTGCAGCGGCCTTCGAGGATCGCTTCGAAGACGTGACGTACGAGCGTGCCCGCGAACAGATCCGCCCCGCACGGGCCGATCGGGCCTGGATCGACAGCCTGCTCGAAGAGTATTTCGCCGAGGAAGAAGAGGAGGAGATGCTCGATCTGGTGGAGATCCGCGCCCCAGAGGAAGTCGAGATGACCCTCGACGAACTCGTCCTCACGACGGACCAAGAAGACGAGATCAACAAACTTGTCAAGGCCATCGAACACCGCGAGTATCTCGCGAAGATCGGGCTCCGGGAGATCGGCAAACTTCTGTTCGTCGGCCCGCCAGGGACAGGGAAAACGAGTGTCGCCCGCGCGCTGGCCCACGACCTCGACCTGCCGTTCGTCGAAGTCAAACTCTCGATGATTACCTCCCAGTACCTCGGCGAGACCGCCAAAAACGTCGAGAAGACCTTCGAGGTGGCCAAGCGCCTCTCTCCGTGTATCCTCTTCATGGACGAGTTCGACTTCGTCGCCAAGACCCGGGCCAGCGACGAACACGCCGCGATCAAGCGCGCTGTGAACACGCTCCTGAAATCGATCGACGAGGTGAGTCTGATCCAGGACGACGTGCTCCTGATCGGTGCGACCAATCACCCGGATCAACTCGACGCCGCGGCCTGGCGACGCTTCGACGAGATTGTCAACTTCCCCAAACCGGACGACCAGATGCGAGCGGATATCCTCCGGGTCGTCACCCGCGACATGGAGATTGACGACTTCGATCCCGCGGGACTCGCGGCCATGACCGAGGGCCTGACCGGCAGTGACCTTCGACTCGTTCTCCGAGAAGCTGTCCTGAACGCACTGACCGAAGAGCGGACGACGCTCACCCAGACTGACCTCGAAGACGCCGTCGCCAACTTCGAGGAGCGGGACAATCTCAAAAACCTCGACATGATCGAGGGCGATCACGACGCGCTGGTCGCGGGCGGAACCCCGGATGCGAGTGAGGACGAACACGACCACGAGCACGACGATCACGACCACGTCGAGCACGCAGACCCCGCCCAGGACTGATCGAAACCGGGAGCGATGAGTCTCACGCCGACCCAACGCTTATTCTCGATGCCCGGGTGAGTTGGCTATGGCAATCGAGATCGGTCTCGTCGGTGCCGGCGATCGCGGTCACCACCATGCAGGCGAGTACGAGGAACTCGAGGCGGCCTCGGTCGTCGCCGTCGCCGATGTCGACCGCGAGGCAGCAATCGAACTCGCCGGGGAATTCGACGTTCCGGCCGTCTACGAGGACGCGCTGGCGATGCTGGACGACGCAACCCTCGACGCGATCAGTGTCTGTCTACACAACAACTTGCATCGGCCCATCGTCGAAGCGGCGGCCGCGGCCGGCGTCGACGCCTTCTGTGAGAAACCGTTGGCCGCGACGTACGCCGACGCCGCGGCGATGGTCGACGCTGCCGAGGATGCGGGAATCGAACTCGGCGTCCAGAACAACGAGCTGTTTTCGCCCGAGACGCGTGCCGGAAAGACGCTCATCGAGGGGGGTGATCTCGGTGAGCCGTACTACGCTCGCGGTGTCTTTTCTCGGCGGCGCGGCCGACCGTTCGTCGATGGCTACGGCACGCCGGCATTTGTCTCGAAGGAATCGGCCGGCGGTGGCCCTGTCATCGACGTCGGGACCTACGTCCTTGGCCAGTTGCTCTACCTGCTCGGAAACGCCCGCGTCGAACGGGTTGGCGGGGAAACGTTCGAACACACTGAGGCCACCTACGACGCCGACCTCGTCGGCGAGAATCAGGAGAAATATACCGACCGGCTGGCCTCGTCGGGCTACGACGTCGAGGATGCGGGCGTCGGGTGGGCCCACCTGGCAGACGGGTCGGTACTGGAACTCCGGGCCGCCTGGCACATGTTCCTGCCCGATCGCCCGAACGTCATCGCCGGGACGCAGGGCGGGCTCCAGCTCGATCCCTTCGAGTTCTACACGACGACCGAGGACTACGAGGCGACGGTTTCGATCGACCTCGACGGGTACGAGGCCCGCCAGGCACTCTTAGAGAGTGAGAGTGGCTACGACTTCGAGCGGGACATCGGCCAGTTCCACCACTGGATCGAGACGATCGACGGCCGGGCCGAAAATCCGATCGACACGGCCGGGCTGGCGCTGAACGCCATGCGGATCATGGAAGGATCTACCTGGCGGCAGATGCCGGCCGGGAACTGACCAGCGAGGAGATCGCCGAGCGCTCAGAATCGACTGCTATCGATCTGTGAGGAACTCCCGGGAAACGTTTGGCTCCTAGCAGGCCCAGCCTTTCTGTACGGCTCGGTCCGAGTCCGCGTAGGTCTTCTAGACCGTCGATCGACCGTTCGCCGAGGCGTTCGAAGGGTGTTGTGGCGACGCTCCGCGAAGAGTGCACGTGTTCTCCAATCGTATACTTTAGGCGATTCCAGAGCGTGGCACGCCCCGATGGAAGTTACCCTCCTCGGAACGGGCGACACGACGGGGACGCCAACGGTCGGCTGTGACTGTGCGGTCTGTCAGCGTGCCAGGAACCCAGACGAGCCTCTCGTCGATCAACTGGACGAGCGGGGCGTCACGGTCGGCCCTCGCGGCGTCGAGCGAACGCGGTTCTCGATCCACGTCCGCAACGAGCGAACTGACGAGACGCTGCTGATCGATGCCAGCCCGGACTTTCGGACGCAGTTCCTCCGTGAGGACCTCGAACCACCGGACGCCGCCCTTATCACGCACGTCCACTTCGACCACCTGGACGGTTTGGGCAACGTCTATCGGCTCTGCCGGGAGCTACCGGTGTACGCGTCAGGGGCAGTCGACCCAGAAATGGGTCACAGCGTCGCCGAGCACGTCCGGGATCGCTACGACTACCTCGACCCACTCGACGTCCAGGCTCGCCAACCGTTCGAGTCGTTTTCCATCTGTGGGTTTACAGTCCGACTGGTGCCCGTCGATCATCCGCCCCTCGACACCTATGGCGTCGTGATCGAAGATCCCCAGACCGGCGGACAACTCTCGATCACGGGCGATACGAGGTATCGGATCCCGGCGGATTCGAAAGACGCACTGGCCGATCCGGACCTGCTCGTCGCCGACGGGATTCTCCCGGCGGATCGCTGTGACTCCCATCCGGCCGGCGGGGCCGATTACGACGAGAACGGTGTCCCGATGACTTACGGCACCAAGCACATGACCATCGAGGGTGCGAAATCGCTGGCCGATGAGCTCGACGCAACCGAAACTCGCATCGTCCACCTCTCACACTATCTCCCGGCTGAAACAGCGTTCGATCGCCCGCTTGGCGTCGACGGCGAACGGTTCTCGCTGTGAGGCGGATCCTGTGGACGATGGGCTGCGTCTGGAGAGTGATTGCCGGCACAAAGCCTTTGTGCTGGCGACCGAAGCCACCGCATGGACATCGACTCGGAGCTCGATCCGATAACGATCGAGGGGTTGCCCGCACAGCGGCCAATCGTGGCGATCATTCTGGCCGCCGTCGTCGCGACGGTCGTCTACCTGGCGATCCAGCTGGCAATGGACGGGGCGGTCGAACTCGTCGAGACGGCCGCGTTCGGAATCGTTTTCACTGGTGTCTACGTCGCCTTTCTGTACCTTCGACGTCAGTTCCAGGCGTCAGAATCGTAACTCACCCGTAGCGATCGAGCCCCGCCTGTCGACGTGTTCGCCCTTCTGGATCCGGCCGCCATGAGCTTCGGTCGGCCCGGACTGCCGAAAGATCGACAGCCGGCGAGTCGCCCGCATCGAAGCCTGCACAGTCAGGCCCGCACTCGCTTGCCGGGTCGACGATCCGACCGGCCCATTCGCAGTACGGGGCCGTCTCAGTCGATCCCGCCCCAGGCTGGCACTGTTCACAACCCGGATAGTCGAACGTGCGCCACCCTTTCCCGTATGCACGTTCAGCAAGTCGCCGACGTGCCCGGGATTTCTCACTTGGCGAGACGGTTCGGATGTCAGTCGTGCCCGGCGTTTGCTCGATGATTTCGACGCCCTGACTGTCGGTCTCAAGGGGCGTCGACTCTCTGAGAACAGCCCGGTCGCCCGACTCGGGATCGAACCGCCAGATGCCGACTTCCTCGGGGAGACGATTCCGATGGGCGCCGGTCACGTGGGAAGCCGTCGCCAGGACGACCGCATCGAACAGCCCGAGCGAGACGTCGGTCTGGAGTTGGGCCTGGAGGTCACCAGGCCGATCGAGATCGGGTTTGTTCTCGATGCCGACGAGGCGATCGAACCACCGTTCGGGGTACCGAGACACCTGCCTGACCGCCGGATCCCCGTCGACCCGTTCGCGCTCGAAAAAGCCCGCCGCAACAGCGCGATCGACGATCCATCGGCGTTGTTCGGGACGACGGTCGGGAAAGACATCCCGGACCCGACGGGCAGTCCCCGGACCGACCGGTGCCCCGATCGCGGCCGACGGGATCGTCCCCTCGGTGATCGCTGCCCGGCGATCGAACGCTGGTCCCGGATCGATAGCGACGACATCGATAATGCGACGGCCGTGGACGTGTGCGCCCAGCTGGCGAGCGACGAGCGTCTCCTCGTCCTCGATTGCCCCACACAGTGCCAGTTCGAACGCGTACTCGCGCACGCCACGTGCTCCGGTAGCGACGCGCAAAAACGTCTCGCCCGGACGGCCGCGGCATCCTCGTCTCACGAACGGCGAACTTCGAGCACACCCATCGCGTGCCGAGCGAGCGACCAAACGACCGTGGCGAGAAGGGCACCGACGGCGTTCGTGAGCATGTCCCCGACGGCAAACGTCCGATATGCCAAGGTCGCCTGGACGAATTCGATAAGCACGCCGAACACGATCACCGCGATCGGAGCCATGGCGGTCGAGACGGTTGTTTCGAAACGACTGTCAAGCAGTGCGTAACGTACGGAAAACGTCAGAACCGCGTACCCACCGAGATGAGCCCACGTCGCCCGGCTGGCCAGGCCGAACGGGCCGGAGCGAGCGATACCAGCCCCCGGGTCGAGGACGGAGCCGAGAAAAATCACCGCCGCGATGACGACCGCGAGCAGCCATCGAACGGTCCGGGGAACGCCACCCAACAGGCCCGACATATCCCGGTATTCCGGGGGCGCGGACAAAACTCCTTCTCAGCGTTCGGTCACGTGCCGTATGTCGCTGGCAATGCCACGCGTACTCCCAGCCATCTCCGGGCCACTCATGTTCGCCCGGCCGACCGCGAGTGCCGAGGGACCCTCGAAGACGACCTCGTCACCGACGCGGATCGACTCGTCGGCGTCGAGGATGCCCGGCGCGAGGACGCTGCCGTGCGGGACGAAGTCGTCGATCTCGACTCGCTTCGTCGGGACGTCCGAATCGATCCACCGGCGCGCACCGGCAAGCGTCAACGAGAGGACGCCGTATTCGGGGACCATCGCCGCGAGTTGCTCGCCGTTGTCGGCCTTCGCACGGAGCTTGGGGTGAAAACTCTCGACCTGCAAGTCATCGAAGATCGCCTCGCCCGCACCGGCACCGAACTGGTAGTCCGCAATCGCCCGGATGGCGTTGTGCTGGCGCTCGCGTTTGCGATACTTCGGTTCGCCAGCCAGCGTCGCTGCAAGGTTCTCCAGCGATTCGTCCGTCGTCGGATGATCTGTGACCGTGTACTCGAAGGTCTCTCCGAGACGTTCCTCGACGCGTTCGGTGATCGCCTGATAGTCCTCGGGGATGTGAGCGATCACGCGCGGATAGTCGTTTGCTTCGAGATACGATTCGAGTACGTCGGCGACGAATTCGACCTCCGTCGCCGACCAGCGACCGGTCACGACGCTGTCGTAGTGTTGTGCCGGGTAGGTGAGTTCTAACTCCTGGGGGACGACGCCGATCGGTGAGGTCATCGAAGCGACGTGAGCCCGGAAGTTGATGGCATCCTGAAACTGACTGTGGCTCTGGGAGTCGCTGTAGGGCTTGCTGGCCGAGCACGGCAGCAACACCAGCGGCGTGTCGAAGCGACACTGGTACCGCTCGGTGACCCGCTCGGCGAAGCGCTGGATCTCGACGCGATCGAGCGTCTCGGCGCTCGCGGCGGTGATTTCGCTCTTCCGGACGAGTGGTGTCCGCTGTTCGAGATACGCATACTGATCGTCGAGTCGCCGCATCGTGGCTGTCAGCCACTGCTCGTGGCGGGCCTGCCCTTCAAGGTAGTCCCGCAGTCGCCCCTGTCGGATCCGATTGCGGACGGTCCGGAGTTCGGCTTTGAGGGTGGCGACGTTGTGCTCGACGCAGTCCTCCCGATCGAAGGTCTCGATCCTCTGCTGACAGGCCTCACAGGCACAGGGCAGTTCCTCAAGGTCGTCGAGTCGGTACTCGCCGTCGGACGTGAGATACCAGCCCTGCGTTCCGCGGATGACGGCTCGGTCGGTGTCGAAGAGATCTGCGCCGATGTAGGCGAGCGTGGCAACGTTGCCCGGCGTCGCGATTCCCGGCAGGTACAGTCCAGCGTCCGGCGGGATTGACTCCCGGGTCGAAGTAATCGCTTCGACGAAAGCCGCACTGTGGCCCGTGAATCCGGATGCACCGGCAAGGACGTAGGCGTCTGTGCCCTGATCGGCAGCTGTCTCCGGCGAAACGACGGCCGCACTCGGGAACGCAACGTCCGGATAGTTCGGTTCGAAGGCCGCCTGGACTTCCGCGGGCGTTCCAGCCGGGAACGCGCGATGGGGCAACACCGACAGCGTCGACTCGTCGCCGTCGGGGACGGCCTGTTCGTCGCTCCAGAGACTGCCGGCCTCTTCGAGAACGTCGTCGAGCAGTGCCGGTGTGGTGAGCGAATCCGCGAGTCTGAGGTCGCCGATCCTGGCGGCCCCGTCGCGGTCGATCACCTCGAAATACTCGGTCATGGCCATCCGGACGGCCCCAGCGATGAACTATCTTTCCTTGTCGTCAGTCGTGACACTCGTATCCAGCACCGTCACTGCCTCCGGCACCGACGCGAGAGCAGCTGGGGGCCACCCATCGTGAGCGAGTGTAATCGACGCCTCGCCGGCGGTCGCGAGTCGCTCGATCCCCCGGACTGCTGCCCGGTAGGCCGCCCGGTCGGTCCGATCGGGTAGCTCGGCCGTCAGCGGGTACGTCTGGTCCAGTTCCGGCGGGACGGGACCAAACGGCGGCACGACCGTCCACGTCTCGTCGAATGTACCGTCCGGTCGAGGCGCGTCCTCGGCAACCAGCAAGAGGTCGCCGTCCGGGGCGACGCGTCCGAGACGGTCGTGATGCCGCTCGACTTCTGGCCGCCGGGCACTCTCCGCCGAGAGATAGAACATCGCGTCTTTCGAAGCTGGATCAGTCGTCTCTAGCTGGTCTGCGTGATCGAGCAGCGCGCGGTAGCCGTCCAGCATCGTCGGGTGGGCGCGCGCCCGGGACTCGACGAGTTCGAGCAGTTCTCCCCGCCGAATGGCCTGTTTGATCCGGCGCATCTCACCGAAGGAGACGTGGAGGTTGTGTTCGGCCAGTTTCTCGACGCGCTGGTCCTCGGGGAGATTACGGACTTCCTCGGGAGTGAACCGCGAACAGACCGGACACTCACACGGGAAGTATTCGAGTTCGTCCAGGTGTTTCGTGCCGCGGACGGTCAGGTATCGCCCGTCTCGGGCGTACAGCGCGTAGGCCGCCGAGTCGAACAGATCACATCCGAGCGCGACCGCCAGCGCGAACATCATGGGATGGCCCGCCCCGAAGAGGTGAACCGGCGCGTCAGCCCCCAGTCCGCGCTTGGCCGCGGCGACAGCGTCGACCATGTCCGCGAATCGATACTCGTTCATCAGCGGGACGACCGCCCCGACGGGAAACACGTCCAGCCCGCTCGCATAGGCGTCCCGAGCCGCTCGCTCACGGAGGTCGGGATACGTCGAGCCCTGGACTGGCGCGTTGAGCAGCATCTCACCGAGATCCATCTCGGTCGCAGCTGTGATCCGCTCGGTCGTCGTGGCGAGTTCCGATTCAGCCTGTTCACGCCCGACATCCGGCGGCGTCGGGAGGTCGACCGGGGTTCCGATATCGGATCCGATCTCGTGTTGGAACCGGAGGATCTCCGGACTCGTGACGTCGATCTCGCCGTACTCGGCGAGTTGAAACGACCCCGAATCGGTCATGATCGGGCCGTCGAATCCGAGGAGATCGTGTAAGCCGTCTTCGAGAGCCGGCTCTCGGACCTCGTCACTCCCGTAGATGACGTAGCTGTTGGTGATGAGCATCTCGGCTCCGAACTCCCCGAGACGGCCGGGCGCGATGGTTTTGTGGTGCGGGTTGATCACCGGTAACAGTGCCGGCGTCTCGACGGTGCGGTCTGCCCGCGGGACAGTCAGTTCCCCCAACCGCCCACCGGCGTCGTACCCCTGGAGTTCGAAGTGCTCACGCATGACCGCCCGTCGGAAGTCGGCGGGCCTAAGGATTCCGTTTCGCCAGCTTATCGCTCGAACAGCGTGTCGTACAGGACGTCAGGCATCGTCCGCCCGTCCCGGAGCTCGGCCTCACGGGCGGCTGCCGGGTCGTCGCCGGGTTCGAGACTGCTGGCGGGCAACCCGTCGTTGACCCGACTGACGGCCTGATGCTATTTCCCGATCACGACCACGATTCCATCGGTCGTCAGCGGGAGTATCACGACGCTCTCACCTTCCGCCAGATCGTCGAATTCGGTCTTGGTCCCGTCGGGTAGTTCGACGGTCTCCCGCACGATAGCGAACCCCCACAGGAGTAGGCGGTCTGGCTGGATCACGTCTCTCATGTGGGGCCATCGCGCTCCACACACGTCGATTTATCCGGACACCGAACACTGGCGCGGATCGTGAGATTTACATTGAAAATCCATTCTCCGTTAGCAATAAACAACGAGGAACATACTGTAAGTTTGTATTGTTCAAATCCGTCATATATCCATCAATCAGATAAACAGATTGAAGGTAGGTGCACGAACGTGTCGAAATACTCGGGTTTTTGGACTGCCAAATAATGTCTCTGTCCAAATACTGCTGGTGGGATAGTTCTCAGAACGTGAAAATCACGGGTCCCATTAATATACGAAACTGGCGAACGTCTGTACGTGAGGTAGATACGAATGGTAAACACCGAGGTGGATACGACCCTGTTCGGGACAGACGTATCGTACGAGATAGATGGCCGATGGCTGGCGTATTTCACGTTCCTGTTACGCTTGATGGTCGGCTGGTGGTTCTTCCACGCCGGCATCACGAAGATACTGGAGAGCGGCGTCTCCTACAACGCCAGTTGGTTCGTCGCCCAGGAGGGGCTCGTACTCTCGCCGATCATGAACCTCTTCCAGTCGGGCATCCCGTATGGGATCGTCCAGTTCATGATTCCGGTCGGTGAGACCTTGATCGGCCTCGGCATCCTGGTCGGGTGTCTCGTCAGGCTCGCGTCGTTCTTCGGCGCGTTCCTGATGATCTTCTTCGTGACCACCAACCGCGGTTGGGGTCACGGGTTCGTCAACAGCGACATGATGGGGCTGCTGTTGTTCGTCGCGATGATCGTTCTGGCCGCTGGTCGGATCTGGGGTATCGACGCGTTCCTAGAGAAGACAAGCTTTGTCCAGAACTACCCCCGACTGCGGTACCTACTCGGCTAAGGAGGTGACAAGATATGTCAACTAACACTAACACGGAAGAAACGCTGGCCGACCAGATCGCAATGGGGCTCGGCGGCGGCCTGATGATCCTTGGTGTCGTTATCACCGGGATCATCGAGGTCTTCAGCGGAAGTCCGTACAGCCCGACCTCGACACTCGAAGATGGAACGATCGTCGTCGCCGAAGGAGTCACGATCGATCCGTACATCCGGGCGGTGCTGATCACTATCGGTGCGGCCATCCTCATGCTGTTCGCGATCTACGCGTTCGCGACGAAACAGCATCTCGACTGATCGCCCGTTCGCTCCCCGTTTTGCGGTCGCCCACCTCTTTTAGGCGGACCGAAGGACAGTTTTGTCTGGCTCCCCGACCAGGACGTAATGACTGTCAGTGAACCGGGTGCGCTGGATGTCGCGTCGATACGCGAGGATTTCCCCGTGCTGGACCGGGAGTTCGACGGCACGCCGCTGGTCTATCTCGACAACGCGGCGACGACCCAGACGCCCCAGCAGGTCATCGACGCCATCAGTGAGTACTACGAGACCTACAACGCCAACGTCCATCGGGGCCTTCACCAGCTTAGTCAAGAGGCATCGATCGCCTACGAGGAAGCCCACGACACCGTCGCTGAATTTGTCGGTGCCGCGGGCCGCGAGGAACTGATCTTCACCGGCAACACCACCGAGTCCGAGAATCTGGTGGCCTACGCCTGGGGCCTGAACGAACTTGGGCCCGGCGACGAAGTCGTCCTGACGGAGATGGAACACCACGCCTCGCTGGTTACCTGGCAGCAGATCGCGAAGAAAACCGGCGCGACGGTGCGATATATTCGGGTGACTGAGGACGGCCACCTCGACTTGGACCACGCAAAGAAGTTGATTGGCTCCGATACCAAACTGGTCTCGGTGCTACACGTCTCGAATACCCTCGGGACGATCAACCCCGTCGCGGACCTGGCCGACCTCGCGCACGCACACGACGCGTTGATTTTCGTCGACGGGGCCCAGGCGGTTCCCAACCGACCGGTCGATGTCGAGGCCATCGACGCGGACTTTTATGCGTTCTCCGGGCACAAAATGGCCGGCCCGACCGGGATCGGCGCGCTGTACGGCAAACAGGCCATTCTGGAAGCCATGGAGCCGTTCAACTACGGCGGCGACATGATCACGAAGGTCACCTTCGATGACGCCACCTGGAACGACCTGCCCTGGAAGTTCGAGGCCGGGACGCCCAAAATCGCCCAGGGGATCGCGCTGGCGGAAGCCGTCGAGTATCTGGATGACATCGGTATGGAGGCGATCGCCCGCCACGAGAACGAACTCGCCCAGTACACGCTCGACCGACTCGCCGAATTCGACGACATCGAGACGTTCGGTCCGCCTGCGGGCACAGAGCGTGGCGGTCTCGTCTCGTTCAACCTGGGCACCGTCCACGCCCACGACCTCTCGTCGATCCTCAACGACTACGCGGTCGCGATCCGGGCGGGCGATCACTGCACCCAGCCGCTCCACGACAAACTCGGTGTCGCCGCGACGGCCCGAGCCTCGTTCTACATCTATAACACGCGCGAGGAGATCGACGTGCTGATCGACGCCATGGACGACGCCCGGGAACTGTTTGCCTGAACGTACGCGGCCTGTGGCCGCGTTTCGCCGATCCCGAGGCGGTGCCGAGGGATCGGATTTTTGGTCCAGATTTTTGCCGCGAGCGGGTTGCGGGCCGATCGGCCCGCAACCGAATGACGTGGCGGTGAAACCGCCACGCGGTCGCCTTCGGCGACCCGAGGCCGAAAAAGGTGGCGAGGCGATAGACGACGCCAGAGAGCTGTTCGGATAGACCGAATCGACGGAAGATCGAACGGCTGGCCACGACCCCAAACGACGCTCAGTCGCCGCCCCACTCCCACTTGGTCCGGTCGATCTTTTCCTCGATCGCGTCGATCTGCTTCTCGTAGTCGGCGGCGTCGATCGACGATGCCGTCTCGGCCACAGACTGGGCCTCCTGCAGGCGATCGACTGCTCGCTCGTAGTGTTCCCTGGCGTCCTCGGCATCCTCGTCTTCGAGTTTCTCGCCCGTGGTTTCGAGTTGCTCAGCGTGGGTCTCTAACGCCCCGACTGTCGAGGCCGCGATCGACGACAGGTCGACAGCCACGTCGAGCGTCGCGACGCCATCGGTCCGATTCCAGCCCGCTTCGCTAGCGGCGCTGATCCGGCGAAACGCGTCGAGCCAGCGTGTCGCAGCGGCGTCAGGCTGATCGGCTTCCTGGGCAACTTCGACCGTCTTGGTCGTCGCCGAGACGTATTGTTCGTCGAGGCCCTCGACGCGATCGGCCAGCGAGTCGATCCGCTCGCCAGCGGTTTCGGGCGTTGACTCGACGTTGTCGATCGCCTCACGGAGTGTCGAAACGGCCCGGGAAGCTGTCGTATACGCTCTACAGAACGTCTCGAAGTCTTCGGCTACTAGCCTGTCTTCGGCCCGATCGATGTCGGTCTCGCCGCGGTCCAGCCAGACGGTAACGTACCGACGATCGCACTCCCGGGCGACAGATTCGATGCGTTCGTCGAGTTTCTTGGCTAGCACGTCGTCGCCCTCGTTACCGAGTGGATGAGCATCGTCGAGCCGGCTAACGTGATGGCGTGCCTCCGAGAGCTGCGATCGTACGCGCAGGCGGAGGTCGTTTTGCGCGGTGGTTGCGAATCGCTGCTCTGACTCCCCTAGAATCTGTGATTCCAGCGTGTCGATCACATCCCGAGCAGCCGAAATGGACTGCTCGACGGATCGGTATACGTCAGCAACGCTCTGGATATACTCCGTGACCGTTTCGGCGTCTCCCTCCGTTGGCGAGAAGTGAATCGACTCCTCGTCGTGGCCGACGACAAGTTTGGTGTTCAGAAAGCCACTCTTTAAATGACATGTCGTGATCGACTCGAAATCGAAGTCGATTTCGACGGCCTCGGGCTGGTCGCCCAGTATAACCAGCAGTCGCTCGTCGGTCACGACAAGATAGGCATCGTGGTCACTCTCTGGCTCGACTGTTGTCGTTCGGCCTTCAGTCGTATGCTCGACGCTATCGCTGGCCAAGACGTGCTTGGGGCGTTCCCCGTTGTCGAGTAATTCGGCGAAGGGGCCGGCGTCCAACTCGGCCTCGCTGTCGGTCCCACCGATTAACGATCCCGAAAGGTCGTTTACTTTCTCGAACATAGTCACTTGACGATCGTCATTGCTTACCCCAAACTGTACAGACGTGGGATATTAATAGTGCGCCTTTCGGTGGGTACCGTACGAAGAATCTGGCCACTGCTGCACTCGCTTGCTGGGGGCGTTTTTCGGCAACGCCTACAGATACGTCCCAGAGGTATCGGCGGCAGCAGTATGTACTGACAGCAGATCCCCAATCACGACACGAGCCCACACCATTACGGTGCAATCGAGGAAAGCAGCTCTGGTATTTCTCAGGATACAGCCCCGACGGTACCGGAACGACTTACAGCAGCGGCCAGGAACTGACGCTGCTGGATCTTAGTGACTCGGCCCGTGACACACGTGTCTGTATGTCTCCGTTGTGTGGCTCCCTGGCCCGGCTCGATCTCTGGGGGCCGACTGGAAGGCCCCTGGACTGCCCAGTGGCGGCTATGGCCTGTGATTGGTCGAACAGAGCAGCCACTGCGAGTGCTCAGTCTTTTCCCCACTCCCACTCAGTGACTTCGACCTTCTCTTTGAGGTCTGTGAGCTGCCGGTCGATAGCTGTACTCTCGCCGACTGGCTGTGTTTCGACGATCTCCCGGGCCTGGCGGAGGCGCGCTATCGCCTGCTCGAAGTGACTCCGGGCTTCAGCGGTATCGGTCTCGAGTTGTCGCTCACCTGCTGCCTGGAGGGTGTCGGCGTGGCGCTTTAACGCGTCGACTGTCGCCTCGGCGATCTGTTCGATCTCCGAGAGCGGCAGGGAAAGCGAATCGACTGCCGTCTTCCAGTGGGCTTTACGAGCGGCCGTCACGCGCCGGTAGGTTTCGAGCCAGGAGTCGGCAGTCACCGCAGGGTCGTCACTCTCTGTTGCGTTCTCGTGTGCGGTACGGGTTGAATCGACATACGCCACAGCGAACTGTTCAACCTCGTTGGCCTTCTCGGTAACCTCGTCAGTCACTCCTCCAGACGGAGTATCGAGGTCAGCAAGCACATCCCGCACCGAATCCAGCGCGTCTACGGCCTCGACGTACGCTTCGCAGAATGTCGTGTACTCGTTCTGTTCGAGCGCCATCTCGGCCCGCTCGACTGTGTCGCTAACGCGGTCGATCCAAGCGTCGGCATACCGTCGGTTGAGTTCCGCATCGACGGTTTCAATCCGCTCGAGGAGCCGATCTGTCTGAACCTTCTCTCGTGTGACTGACTGGCGTGCGTCGGATAATTCTGATTGGATCTGGAGGCGAAGATATCCGATCTTTCCGCCCTCACGGACCTTCGATTCGAGTTCCTCGGTCATTTCCTTGGCCGACGAGATAGCGTCTTCGACATCAGAGTACGCCTCTGCCATCACCGTAATGTATTCTGCGACCGCTTCCGCATCGCCATGTGTGGGGGATACCCGGATCGACTGCTCTCCTTGCTCGACTACCAGAGTCGTATTTAGCAATCCGCTGTCGACTGCTGCTCGTGATATTGCTCGTAACTCAAACTCGATCTCGCAGTCAGAGGGTTGTTCTCCGAGAACGACCAACACGCGCTCATCGGTTGCGATCAGATAGGCATGATACTCACCGTCGGGTTCAACTGTGGTCGTTCGTTCTGCCGTCGCATATTCGACGCTTTCACCCACCAAGACGTCCCTGGCCTGCTCGTGTTCTTTCAGTAATCCTTCTATCGGACCGTTTCCCGAACCAGTCGTAGCAACGCTCCCTAGTGCTGTATCCGGCAACTCCTGTATGCTATCGAACATTCACATGCCCCTTCTTTGTAAGCAATAACGTGATAAAGTGTCCGGGGGGCTATAATATTACTGATGGGATTTATGTTACGACGCCGTGACTCAGATTTCTCATGATAGGTTTTGCCGCGGAACGCTTTTCCGCCGGTATCGCTAATCTGGACGTACCAATGGGCATCGGCGGCAGCGATATGTATCGACAGCAAATCCTCGATCACTACAAGAACCCACGCAATTACGGCGAGATCGAGGACGCGACGTTCACCCACGTCGGCGAGAACCCGATGTGTGGCGACACTATCGAGATGGATGTCGTCCTCGACGACGACGAAGAGACTATCGAAGCCATCGCGTTCCAGGGAGATGGCTGTGCGATCTCCCAGGCGTCGGCGTCGATGCTCTCGAAACGGCTTGAGGGCATGACGATCGAGGAGCTAGAGACGATGGACCGTGACGACGTCATCGACATGCTCGGCGTCGACATCTCTCCGATGCGCGTCAAGTGTGCCGTCCTGGCCGAAAAGGTCGCCCAAGACGGCGCGGAGATTTACTTCGGCGAGAAGGATCTCGAAGAGACGACCACCGAGGACGACGATCCCGAATAGCCAGCGTGAGTCAGTCCGAGGAGTCGACCACCGTTTTTTCGCCGTCGTCACCGACGAGCGTGACGTCGTGGTTCGTGTGACGCGCGTGCGTAGTGGCCCAGCGACGGGCCCCACGTTCTTCTAAGCGCTGTACTGATTCGGGACAGTGCCGACAATCGGCCTGCCAGACGGCAAGGCCATCCGGGAAGTGGCCGGTGTGCCGTTGATGATCGAGTGCGAACTGTTCGAGTGCCTGGTTGCCGACGGCCATCTCTTCGAGTTCGTACTCAAGTTCCCATTCGCGGTCACAGCGCTCGCAGGTGACGGTGGGCAGGTCGTCGACAACGTCCGGATCGGTCCCAAGGTCGTCGTCATCAGTCATATCTCAGCCTAGTGAGGCAAGCACTTGAGGGCTATCGTGTTTGTCAGGCAAGAAAGATGTGCCGTGGTCGATCGGCCAATACCTCCAACGACCACCTTTTTCCGTCGGGTGGCTCGCTATGCTCGCTACCGCTCGCGCAAAAATCTGGCCCAAAAAAGCGCTCGCTCCAACCGTCGCTCGCGCTACTATGCCAAGAAAACGTGGCGCGGCCGATCGGCCAATACCTCACGCCCCCACTCGACGGTCTCGCGGAAATCATCCGAACGGAAGAACACCATCGCGTCCTCGCGACTGGCCCAGTTCGAGGCGATGAACATGTCGTTTTCGTCCTCGTGGTTGACCAGCAAGGCGGTCCCGTAGTGGCCGTCCATCGACGCGAGTTTCTCACCGACAGTCTCGAAGGTCTCGACGAATTCCTCGCGGTAGTCCGGCTTGACGGTGTAGAACATCCCCATCGTACCAAAGCCCTCAGCCTCGTCGGCCCGACCCACGACGCCGGGCACGTCGGCGAGGGCATCACCGGCCGCCTGGGCCGCCGATTCAGTCTCCCAGAGACTGACGATCGCCGTCGGCTCGCTATCGTCGACGGCCGCAATCTCACCTGGCCCGGTCTCATAGACAGCCGTCTCGACGTGGTCGTCGTCTGTCCGGAAGGTCTCACGGAGGTCAGCGACGTCAGCCGTCAGTGACTCGATACCGGCCGTCGAATAGACGACCAATGCGTAGACGTCCTCGCCGTGGGGCTGGCCCGCGTAGACGTCATGTTCGGCGAGTTCGCGCCTGACAGCCGCAGTGTCCGTTTCGCTGTCGGAGTCAGTCCCGCGGTCGTCGCCTGTGGCACTTTTAGCGTTCTGGGCAGACGGGGCATCGTGAGGTTCCAAACCACCACCATACCGTTCGCTGATCTCCGGAAGGTCGCCCAGGAAGCCGGCAGCGGTTTCGGCGGCTTCCTCAGCCGTCCATAGCGATGCGACGGCAGACCGCCCGCTCGACGCCCGGACGAGCGTCGCGACGTGTCGATCGTAGTGATCGAAGTTCTCACGCAGCCCGGCGACGTCGTCAGCCAGTTCCGCCGCGTCGGCGTTGGAGTAAAAGAGGAGTCCGTACTCCCCGCCCTCGTAATCCTCCCCCTCCCGAATGCCAAGCTGGAACAGCCGTTGTTCGAGGTTGTCGATGGTGGCGTACTCGGCGTCCGAGACGTCAGGGCGAGCACCACCCCCCGGGTGTTCGTCGGCTCCCCCGCCGTCGTCATCGTCCGGTTCGGCATGGGGGTGGTCGTCGCCGGTCGGTTCGGCGTGGGGATGGTCGTCGGTTGTCGTCTCCCCGTGTGGGTGACCCGACGACTCGTCGTCGTTCTCGACGGCATCGGCCGGCGTCGCAGGCCCAGCCTGGCTGTCAGCAGCGTCGCCTGTCCCGGCGGCGATCGGATCCCCGGCGAGATATGATTCGAGATCCTCGGGAGCCAGTCGACGACCGACCGTGAAGGGGCCGAACTCGGCGTACTTCGAGCTGGACGGGTCAAAGCGCATCTCGTAGAGGAGATCCTTGACGTCGGTGAGATCGTCGGCCCACAGCGTCACGCCCCACTCCCAGTCGTCCAGGCCGATCGCACTGGAAATCATCTGGGTGACCTTGCCAGCGTAGTCCCGGCCGATATCCCCGTGGGCGTCCATGTGTTCGGCCCGCTCTTCGAAGGGGAGGTCATACCAGTTGTACTCCGGATCGCGCCGTTTGTCCATCGGATAGAAACTGACGTGCTCGGCGTCGGGAATATCGGGTTCGATCCGCGAGCGCATGTACTTCGCGAGGCCAGAACTCTCGTCGAGATCTCCCTCGAAGAACTCACGGGCGCGCTCGGAGTAGCCCGATGCTTCCGTCACCGAGACGAACGAATCAGTTCGCTCGGTGAAGCCGGCAAGCGTCGTCTGCTCGAAAGCTCGCTCCAGGTGGTCGAGGTCAGCGGTCGTCGGTCGAAGGTGGACGAACATGAGATCGGCTTCGTGACCCAGGACGCCGTAAACCGCCGATGCTCCTTCTTCAGCGTCGGTAACCGCAAGTGCCTCTTCCAGGTGCTCCTGGCCTTCCTGGAGGGCCGTATCCCGCGTTCGTTGGGGGGCGTCCCGCCAGTTGTCCCATGCGATCGTCCGGAAGTCGTGCAGTACGTACCACCCTTCTGCGGTGGGCGGTGCTTTTCGTCTACTCATGGTATTCGATGGTTCGGGCCTCTTGGTAAGGAACCTTGCCCTCCCGACAAAGCCGCCCCCTTCCGATCGACTGCTCGGGCTGCAGTCGAGGGGAGGGTTTTAACCGCCGACGGCGTCAGGCTGGACCGTGAGCGAGGACTGCGACGACGGGGAGTTGCTCGCCCTTTTAGAGGACGATTATGCCCGAGCGATCCTCGCAGCTACGAGTGCCCAACCTATGTCAGCCGAACGGCTCAGCGAGCGGTGTGACGCCTCGGATTCGACGATCTACCGGCGCGTCGACCGCCTGAAAGACCACGATCTGATCGACGAACAGACGCGGATCGATCCGGATGGCCACCACTACAGCGTCTACGTTTCACGGCTCCAGTCGCTAACCGTCACCTTCGATGACGGTGACTACCGGATCGACCTGC
The DNA here is from genome assembly GCF_013839425.1 of Halorhabdus salina. Taxonomy (GTDB): domain Archaea; phylum Halobacteriota; class Halobacteria; order Halobacteriales; family Haloarculaceae; genus Halorhabdus; species Halorhabdus salina. The sequence continues at coordinate 319,429 of NZ_JACDNP010000003.1, forward strand.
AACGACGCCAACCCGCCGAGGAGGATCCGGCGGACCGGTTCACCAGGATGTGGCAAGACCTATGACCGAGCTTGTCCCCGTCGAGATAGCTACGATCTCGATTCCGCTTGCCTCGGCCGCTCTTGGCCTGATAATCGGCTACCAAGCGTATCGCGGCTTTCGTCGCCACGACAACCCGTCGATGCGATACCTCTCGCTCGGGTTGATACTGCTGACGGCCGTCTCGTACTCGCTTGCAGCTTTCGGGACGCTGCTCATTCGCTGGCGGCTCCTGCCCTTTTCTGCCGAGACGCCACTACTGCTCGTCGCCCGAATCACGCAGTTCGCCGGCCTGGCGTTGATCACGTACTCGCTCTATCGACGCCCATAGTGCACACTCGGGTTGGGCACGCCCTTTGGCCGCTGAAATTGACGTCGCATGCGCTCATTCTGGAGCATGACTGGAACGGCTGTATGAATCACACCGGTCCAAACCAGCCGGTCACAACTGGTGAGTTCGATCGAAAAGCGGGCACAGGCAGTCCGTCGAATCGTCGACGGACGGGGCGGACGATCGATCGAGTGGAGGGCCGATCGCGTCAGCGTGAATCCGGCAATCTATCGTTGCGTCTGTTTCCCCTTAGTACACGAACCCGACCTTCCGGCCAGGCAGATCGGGGAAGGGTTTAAATACGTTCACGAGAGCAGAAGCGGCCCAAATAGCATGAGCATGAGGCTCCCGAACATCACCAGCCCCACCGAGACCGTCACGGCCCGGACTACCCAGTGCTTGGCAAGCGGCGTCCGAGCGGCAATCGCCTCCGTACTCGTCCGCAACAAGTGGCCGCCATCGAGCGGGAACAGTGGGATTAAGTTGAATACAGCCAGGTTGACATTGACCCAGGCGGTCCAAAAGAGGAGGTTCGCCAACGTGAATACGCCCCCGCCCAGGAACGCGAACGGCCCGGAGATCGTATAGAAGTTGGTTATCTGGCCGAGGAAACCGGCGAAGTTGTACGGAATCGCTGCATTCGCGACGGTGGCAAAGGGGAGCGTGACAATCGAGAGGATCTGGCGGCCCAAGGGGAGGTCCATATCCGTTCCGCCAGTGCCGCCAAGAATCGTCAAGTACGCCTCTGCAGGGTACTCGCGGATACCGAAGTCGTCGATGGCAATGCCGCTGATCCCCGGTTGAATACCGGTGACACCGAGAAATCCAGTGTCGTCGCGCGGATTCTTTCCGAGTCTGACGGAGAACGTGTCGGGGTGCCCCTCAACGTACGCCCGAACCTGAACTGACTGGTTGGGAACCGTCCGATCGAGGGCGTCTGCGAGATCAGTCTGAGAGATGATTCGCTCTCCATCGAAGTATGTGATGACAAGCGCGCCGCCGGCCGGTGCGCCCGCTCTGTCAAGCGGTTTGTCCGAAGCGACGCGACTCACGTATGCACCGATCGGTCCGGCAGTTTCGGTACCATTCTTCGTCTGGAGTGTCGCAACCGTTCGATTTTCGAGTGCGACTGTCAGCTCAGCCACCGTCGAGACAGGTGTGCCGTTGACGGCTACGATTCGATCGCCGCTGTCCACGGCGAGTGGCCCGTTCTCCAGCGCCGATGTGACGAAGATAGACCGCTCGATCTGGACGGACTGGCCGTCGTGTACAGAGAGAGAAACGGTCTGTTCGTCGGCGTCAGCGAGTGCTGCCGTCAGGTCAGTACTGTTCGAGACTGGTGTTCCGTCGACTCCGGTGATCACGTCACCTTGCCCGAGACCTGCGGTTTCGGCCGGCGAACCGGGAATCGCGCCGCCGACAGCCACACCGCCGACGGCCTGAATCGATCCGGCGACGGGACCAAACAACAACAATAGAGCGAGGATCGTCAGCACGAAATTGTTGGTGACGCCCGCCGCAAACATTCGCGTCTGGGCACCGCGATCGGCGTCTTGGCGGTCCTGTTCGTCAGGTTCGACGAACGCCCCGATCGGAATAATGGTGAACAGTGCCAGTCCCATCGAATCGATGTCGATGTTTTCGACCCGGCACAGTAGCCCGTGGCCCCCCTCGTGGACGACGAGTGCGAGGACCAGTCCGAAGATAATCTCGGGGGCCGCTGCCAGTGGCAGGAAGTCGTTGAACCCTGGGATCACCAGCGCGTTTTTCGGCTCCTGGATCGGGTTCGTGCCCGGTTGTTGGAGGCTCATTATCCCAGAGAACACGATCGTCAGGAACATGCCGACGAGGACGAGCAGGCCAAAGCCGACGCCGACGTTGGCCCAGGCTCGCCAGAACCGGTGGTGGCGAGCCAGCCGATCGAGCAGTGCTTTCCCACGTTCGGTGTGAACCGTCGTGATCGGCCCAGAGACATGCAAAAACGAGGGTAGATACCCGCGGCGTCGGAGGGCACCCATCCCAGCGACATAGGCGAGAACGCCAGCGAGGACTAGCGTGAGCGTATCGACCATCTACCGGAGTGACGGGTTCACCAGGCAAGAGAATTGCGTCCTCCCGCTTCTATCTCCATTTGGTACGCCGGTGTGGGATGCCCGGCCAGTACCTGATGAAGCTTTCTATGCGAGCACTTGCCCCGCGAACAACATCGCCATGAGACTGGCGAACATTACCAGCCCCACCGAGACCGTCACGGCCCGGACCGCCCAGCGCTCGTTCAGCCGCGTCCGGGCGACAACTGCCTCTGTACTTGCCCGCAACAGATGGCCGCCATCGAGTGGAAACAGTGGGATGAGGTTGAACAAGCCGACGTTGACGTTGATCCAGGCGGTCCAAAAGAGGATGTTTGCCAACGTGAACACGCCCCCGCCCAGGAACGCGAGCGGACCGGAAACTGTATAGAAGTTCGTCAACGGACCCAGGAAGCCGGCGAAGCCAAATGCACTTGGATCAAGCAGCGAGATGAACGGCACCATCAGAAACCAGAGGAACTGCTCGGCAAACGAAAACGAGGGCCCAGCCCCTTCACCACCAAGAACCGCGAGATTCCGTTCGGTCGGATACTGCTGGACGCCGAACCCGAAGTCGTCGACAGTAAGGCCCGAAAAGCCAGCCTGGAGCCCCGCAACGCCGAGGAACGCACTTCCGTCTTCCGGGTGTTCACCGAGTGTGACAGCATAACTCGACCGATCGCCGTCGACGAACGCTTCGACCGTGATCTCGTCACCGGGGGCCGTGCCGTTCAACGCCGAGAGCAGGTCCTGCCTGTGCAGCGTCCGTTCCCCGTCGACGTGGGTGATTACGGCCCCCCTTCCAGGAGAGGCACCGGCGGCTGCAAACGGCTCGCCTTCCAGGATTGTACTGACGTATGCCCCGACTGGTGCGGTCGTCTCGGTGCCGTTTGCGGTCCGGAGTGTCGCAACTGTCCGGTTCCCGACATCTTTGCGAAAGTCTCCGAGGGTCCTGATCGTGGTCCCATTGACACTGGCGATCGTGTCGTTGGCTGTGAGGTCGAAGGGGCTGTTGACGACCGCTCTTGTTACGATAACGGACCGTTCGAGCGTGACTGTCCCCTTCTCCCGGAGCGTGACCGTCGTCTCGTTGAGGTCCGTGATAACGTCTCCGCGTTCGATCCCGGTCTGGTCGGCCGGCGACCCCGCGAGAACTCCCCCAACTGCAACACCGTCGACAGCGTGGATCGACCCGGCGACCGGCCCGAACAACAGCATCAGGGCGAGAATTGTCAGTGCGAAATTGTTGGTCACGCCTGCGACGAACATCCGCATTTGGGCACCACGATCGGCATCCTGGCGGTTCTGTTTATCTGGATCGACGAACGCCCCGATCGGAATAATGGTGAACAGTGCCAGTCCCATCGAATCGATGTCGATGTTTTCGACCCGGCACAGCAGTCCGTGGCCCCCCTCGTGGACGATCAGTCCCAGAGCGAGTCCGAAGATAATCTCGGGGGCCGCTGCCAGTGGCAGGAAGTCGTTGACGCCCGGAATGACGAGGGCGTCGGTCGGTTCCCTGATCGGATTGGCCGCCGGTTGTTGGAGGGCGAGGGCCCCTGAGAGAACGACAGTGCCAAACATACCGACGAGCACGAGCAGGCCAAACCCGAGGCCAACGTTGGCCCAGGCCCGCCATACGCGTCGGTGACGAGCCAGCCAGTCGAGGAATGCCTTGCCACGCTCGGTATGGAGCGTCGTGATGGGTCCCGACACGCGGAGGTACGAGGGGAGATATCCCCACTGCTGGAGTGCCATCGCGGCAATCGAGTACGCAAGGATACCGACCAGTACCAGCGTGAGCGTCCCGACCATCGTATCGAACTGGAACGGCCCGGTTGTAAAGTACGTTCCGCTCGCGGTCAGCGATCGCGCCGCAATCGACCGACGACGAACTCACGATCGAGCGTCGCGAGGAATGGGCCAAGTTTCGGCCCTTCGTCGAGATCGAACAACAATCGGTAGCCGGCCGAAAAGAAGTCACCGACGTCCAGATCGTATTCGTCGGCAAGTTCGTAGATCCGGCCTTGGATAGCCTCACCGTCTGCGCCGTCGGCGACGAAGTCAGCGAGGGCATCGAGAGCAGCCGCCGTATCCGCATCGAAATCGACGGCTGGGAGCTCCTCGCGCTTGAGGTCGTAATTGAAGGCGTTGTCCGTCCGGCGCGCCCAGGTCCGGGCCTTCTCGACGCGAGCGAGTGCGTCTTCGACGGCCCACGCCGGCGCATCATCGGGAATGTGGCCTTCGCGCCGGGCGATCTCTTCGCGGAGTTCGGGGTCGTCGGTCATGGCCAGAACGGCGGCGAACGTGTAGGGAATCCGAACACGCCCCTCGCGTGGCTCGTCAACAGCGATCGGGTAGACCTGCTCGGCCCGCTCACGCTCGTCGGCGTCGGCCTCGATCTCATCGAAGTAAACCCGTTCCAGGCGGTCGAATTCGTCGACGAGCTGGTCAATGTGGGCGACGTTGAAATCGCGCTGCTTCCGGGGATCTTTACAGAAGAAATACCGGAAGACCTCCGATTCGAGTAGATCAAGCACTTCTTCGGCCGTGACGACGTTTCCAGCCGACGAAGACAGGGCGTCGCCATTGAGCGTGAACCACTCGTACACCATCGCGACTGGGGGCTGGACGTCCAGTACGTTCTGGGCGATGTCGACACCCGACGGCCAAGAGCCTTCGGCGTGATCCTTGCCGAAGGGCTCGAAGTCGACGTCAAGAACACTCCACTGGGCAGGCCACTCGAAGCGCCAGGGGAGCTTCCCTTCTCGCAGGCTGACTGTCCCCTCGTGGCCACACCCATCGATGGTCTCCTCGCCGACAGTGACGTCCTGACACGTATACGAGACTGTCCCTGCGTCGGGATCGACATCGGTGATGCCGTCCGTGAGCATCCCACAGGACTGGCACTCGGCCTGGAACGGGACGTAGGCCGCGTCGACACTGTTCTGGTAGTCGGCCAGCACTTCACGCGCTGATTGCTGGTTGTCGAGGATGTACTTAGTAATATCCTCGAACGTCCCGTCCGCGTAGAGGTCGGTATTCGAGACGACGTCGATCGGAATGTCGAGCAGGTCCGCACTGCGAGCCAGCAGCGTCGTAAAGTGCTCGCCGTAGGAGTCACAGCAACCGAACGGATCCGGGATCGCCGTGTAAGGTTTGCCTAGATTGCGCCCGAGCGCGCCTGCATCGACTTCGCCGAGTTCGACGACGTTCCAGTCGAGATCGGCAAGTCGGCGGGGAAGTTTCCGCAGTCGGTCCTTGTCGTCACTCGTGAACACCTGCCGAACGTTGTGCCCGCGATCGCGCAGGACTTCCGCGACGACATACCCCCGGACGATTTCGTTGAGGTGGCCAATGTGGGGGACGCCGGATGGCGAGACACCGCCCTTGATCACAATCGGTTCCGTCGGCTCGCGGGACTCGATGGCGTCCGCGACAGCCTCGCCCCAGAATGCGCGATCGCTCTCCTCGATTGTCGTGTATGGATCGTGATCAGTCATCGTCTCGTGTGAATCGGTGGCAATCACGTACTGCGTTTACGTTCAAATACATCGCACACATCACGACTCGCTGTCCGGGACGATCTCGGTCCCGTCGTGGTCGTCGTCCAGAACGGCACGGACGATTCGCTGGGGATCGTTGCCATCGAGGACGATCGCCCGGATTCCGGATCGCTGGATGAGTTTGGCAGCCAGTAAGTCGACAGGTGCGTTGCTCCCGGCGTTCATCTCGATACCGGCAATCACGTCGACCAGTTTGCCGACGGACAGTTCGTCGAACTTCGCGGCGTCGGGATCGACGTCCGGATCGGCACTGAACACGCCTGGAACACTCGTCGCGTAGACGAGCACATCCGCATTGACGTACTCGGCGAAAGCTGCACCCACGGCGTCGGTCGTCTGACCGGCAACCATGCCGCCCAGCACCGGCAGGTCGCCCCGTCGAAGGGCCTCACGTCCGGTTTCGTAGCTTTCGATCGGTTCGGGAGCGGCCCGATCGCCTAACGCTGCGATCAACAGCCTGGCGTTCAGCCGTGTCGCCGCGATCCCGATGTGATCGAGTTCCATCTCGTTGGCATCGAGTACCCGCGCTGCCCCGATGTAGTCCCTGGCGACGCTGCCACCGCCAGTGACAGCGCCGACCTCGTGGCCAGCAGCCGCCAATTCAGTCAAGGCTTCCGCGTGTTCGGCCACGCGTGCTTCGTTCAGATCGGGCGCGAGTACACTCCCACCGATCGAGACGACTATTTTCATTGGGTCGCCGTAGCTTCGATTCACTCTTAAGGGTTGTCAAGCAGTGTGTCTACGGTCCGTGTGAACCGACCGCTCGATGGGTGGCAAATTCGTTTCTTCCACTGTGAATCTGTCGATAATCTGTGGAATTTCGACGTTTTGCGTGTCATCAGTGCCACATATTTACTATAGTGTTCATAAGAAATAATCTCTAAAAGTCCTTTATAAAATTTTTTAGTGCCTCTGAAAACGCTATAAAATGTGCCAGTCCACTCCATCGAATGCTAAAACGTCCCGAACCAACTCGAAGCTTCACCCCTATATATACCCGTCTATCCAGTACAGGGTAGTGAGGTAACTCAAATGAGCGCAGAAATCCGGCCCTCCGGGGAACGTGGCGAGACCTCAACAGCAACCAAAGAAGAGCGACTCCGTTCGTTCCTCAAGCAGAAAGCCGCCGACGGAGAGATGTACTTCAAGAGCAAGTTCATTGCCGACGAGGTTAACCTTTCACCAAAGGAGATCGGAGCACTCATGGTGAAATTGCGTGAGTCGGCGAGTGACCTATCCGTCGAGAAGTGGTCGTACACGAGCGCCACCACCTGGCGCGTCGAACCAGCCTGAAGCGTCCACCATAACCACGTCTGACCTGTCCACCACGACCGCCCGAATGGTCCCCCCGCCAGGCAGTGCTCGTGTGCTGTTCCGGCTCAGCAGGGCGTCGGTGTTTTACGTGCGAAATTCCTTGTTCGAACACTGATGTCCGCCGAGGAGTCGTCCGAGGATCCACCTGATGTCGCCGACCTCGCGTCAGTCTTCCATACATATCGCGTCGAACGCGATGGGGAGACGGTACGATATATCGGTGAGCCGTTGGTCTCACTACGGGAGCTCGGTGACGAACTCGCCCCACAGTTTGCCCGTCGTGGCTACGAAATCACCGTCGAGCGACGCAACGAGCGGCGGGGCGCACCGGCCCCCTACGCGATTGTCGCTGAGCCCGAATCAGTCGGCTTCAACGGCGTCCCCTGGGGGAACGTGCTCATGTTCGTTCTCACGGTGGCCACGACGCTGTACGCGGGCACGTGGTGGTATCATATCGATCTGGCAGGCGATCCATTGGCGATCGTCGAGGCCTGGCCCTTTACCGCGGCTGTCCTGGGCGTCCTCGTAACTCACGAACTCGGCCACTACGTTGTCAGCCGCTACTACAGCGTCGATGCCAGTCTCCCGTACTTCATTCCGGTGCCGCCGCCGATCGGGACGATGGGAGCGATCATCCGAATGCGAGGGCGTATCCCCACGCGGAAGGCACTGTTCGATATCGGCATCGCCGGTCCGCTTGCCGGTCTGGCCGCGACAATCGTTGTGACGGTGATTGGATTGCAAATGGATCCCATCACCGTCCCGGGATCGGTCGCCCAGGCAGCCAGTCAGGGGGGCGGCTATATCCAGTTCAACGATCCACTGTTGATGGAGCTGTTGGCTGATCTGGTCGGGCAGCCGACCGACTACGTTGATGACCCGACCAGAGCGGTCAACCCGGTCGTCTTCGGTGGCTGGGTCGGCATGTTCGTGACATTCCTGAATCTGATCCCAGTCGGCCAACTCGACGGTGGGCACATTCTTCGTGCCGCACTCGGGAACCGCCACGAGACCGTCGCGGCGGCCATTCCAGGCCTGCTAATTGCGCTTGCGGCCGGGCTGTACTTCCTGACGAACTATTCACATTCAGTCGTACTGTGGGCGATCTGGGGTGTGATCGCGTTCGTCATGGTCCGGGCGGGGTCGGCGACACCACTCGACGAAGCGCCGATCGGCCCGTGGCGATGGGGACTGGCCGCGCTGACCTTCGCGCTGGGGGCGCTGTGTTTCATGCCGGTGCCGGTCGAGATCGTGCTGGCGTGATCACTCACCGTGCGTGTAGCCGCGATCCGGCATCGGATCGCCGTCGAACGTGATACCGTGACCAGCGTCGGTGACACGACCGATCGGCGTCAACGGGATCGAGACGGCGTCCCGGGCAGCTTCGAGTGACGATTCGGGAATGGTGCAGACGAGTTCGAAGTCCTCACCGCAAAACGCCCCCAGTTCCAGGCGGTCCTCGGGGCCGGTAGCGACGTCCTCGACGGCATCGTCGATCGGGAGCGGGGGGTCGACGGCAAAGCCGACGTCGCTCGCTTCGGCTAGCTGATGGAGCGATCGGGCGAGACCGTCACTTGAGTCCATCATCGCGCTCGCGTGCGTCGCGAGCGCCTGCCCCGCCCCAGTCCGTGGTTCGAACTGGAACAGTTCGTTTGCCCGATCGTGATCGCCGGCCTCGAACAATCGGAGCGCAGCGCCACTCCGGCCGAGCGTCCCGGTCACGCAGACGAAGTCCCCCGGTTGGGCACCCGACCGCGTTACCGGCGTGTCCGTTCGACCGACGGCAGCGGTCGCCGCCACAAACTCCGCGTGTTCGTCCAGATCGCCGCCCACGTACTCGCCGCCAGCGACCTCACAGACAGCTCTGGCCCCGTCGACGAACGCCAGTACGTCTTCGCGCTCGAAGGCCGGCGCACCGTACACGGCCACTGCTGCAACGGGTTCGGCACCCATCGCCGCGACGTCCGACAGCGACGCCCCGACAGCCCGCCAGCCGGCGGTGTACCGCGTCGTTCCGGTCGGGAAATCAGTCGACGCGTGCAGCATGTCGATGGTAACCACGAGACCGTCGAGGACGGCCGCGTCGTCACCGACGGGGCCGAGCCGTTCAGCGAGCATCGTCAGTGCCGTCCGCTCGTCCATATTTGTGGTTGGAGGGCTGCGGTACAAACACCCGGCGGTCCACTGTGGCGGCGTGTCGTCCTGATCCGGAGCCTTCAAATCGCCGCCCGCCATTCACCGTGGATATGGACGGCGACCGACGGACCACGATCGCCGGCTTTGCCGGTGCACTGCTCGTCTTAGCGGTCCTGTTCTGGTTCGTCGGCATCGGCGAGATAACCCAGATACTGTCCCAGGCCAAACTCCCTTACGTGGCTGCTGTGGTCGCCTTTGCGGTGCTGTGGATGTGCTGCTGGGGTATGTCACTGCACACGATTTTGCATGCACTGGGCTCGTCGATTCGCGCGCGCTCGGCAATCCTGGTGTTTACCGCGGCTGTGTTCTCGAACAACATTACGCCGTTCGGCCAGGCTGGCGGGGAGCCGGTGTCGGCGCTGTTGATCTCCGAAGCAGCCGACAGCGAGTACGAAACTGGACTGGCGGCGATCGCGAGCGTCGATACGCTCCATTTCGTGCCTTCAATCGGGCTGGCGACGATCGGCCTCGGAGCGTTTGCCGTGCGCTCGGTCTCGCTGGGTCGGAATCTTTACTTCGCTGCAACCGCCGTGAGCCTGTTGGCAACGGTGTTCCTCGGCGGTGCGCTGTTGGGCTGGCGCTACCGCTACGAGATCGAACAGACGGTGGTGCGTGTCGTCACCCCTCTGGTCCAGTGGCTATGGGGAGTACTCCCACGACTGGAACCGCCGACGCGTGAGGACGTCAAACAGAGTGTGGAAGGGTTTTTCACCGCGATCGATCGTGTCGCCGGCAGTCGCCGGACGATTTTGCTCGCGTCGCTGTACTCGACGGCCGGCTGGCTCTCGTTATCGACGGCACTGTGGCTCTCGCTGGCTTCGCTGGGCCACGCCGTTCCGTTCGTCGCTGCCCTAGTCGTCGTCCCAGTCGGTTCCGTTGCGGCGATCACACCGCTGCCCGGCGGGTTGGGCGGCACCGAAGCGGCGTTTATCGGGTTGCTCATCTCGACGACTGGTGTCACTACACCCGTCGCTGGCGCGGCGATCGTGATCTATCGTCTCGCAACGTACTGGTTACCGGTGGCCGTCGGTGGTACCACCGCGGCGATGTTAGGTGAACGACGCCGCCAGTCCGAGTGAGGCTTCAGGACCCATCTTCACGAGACGATGCGCTTAAATGACGCCACGGGGAAGAAGACGGTAATGGCGACACTCTACGACGTTCCGGCCGAGGACCTCATCGAGGCCGTTGCCGAGGAGCTACAGGCAGCAGACCCAATCGAAGCCCCCGAGTGGCTGGAGTACACCACGACCGGGACGGGGAAGGAACTGGCACCCGAACAGGACGACTTCTGGGAGCGCCGCGCCGGGAGTCTCCTGCGGAAGGTGGCCGTCGATGGGCCCGTCGGCGTTGGGACGCTCGCGACCGCCTACGGTGGCACCAAGCAAGGCTCGAACCGCTATCAGGTCCGCCCGAACCAGCAGGCTGATGGCAGTCGCAACATCGTCCGAACGGCCCTCCAGCAGCTCGAAGACGCCGGCTACGTCCTGACGGCTGAGGGCGAGGGGCGACGGATCACCGCCGACGGTCGTGCGCTGCTCGACGAGGTCGCCGAGGATGTCCTCGAAGATCTCGACGATCCCGCACTCGAACGGTACGCCTGATCGACGCCGTCGATCAACTATTGTCGCGGTAGCGTAATCGTTTTGGCCGATACCCGATAACAGTCACATACCATGAGCGAAGAGCCATCCGACGACGAAATGCAGCAACTCCGGGAGGAGCGAATGGAGCAGCTACGCGAGCAGGCAGACCAGCAAGAGGGTGGTGGGGGCGGTGGACGTGAAGCCGCCCAACAGCGCGCCGAGGCCCAGAAGAAGGCTGTCCTCCGGAAACACCTGACCGACGACGCCCGCAAGCGACTCAACACCCTCAAGATGTCCAAACCACAGGTTGCCGAGCAGGTCGAGAGCCAGATCGTGGCGATCGCCAAAAGCGGTCGTATCCAGGGCAAGATCGACGGCGACAAAATGCGAGAACTGTTACAGGAAATGACACCCGATTCGAAGAGCTTCGACATCAAGCGCCGGTAATGGACCTGGCGCTGTGTTTCAGCGGGGGGAAAGACTCGGCGCTGGCCGCGTTGCTCGCTGCCCCGTTTTTCGATGTGACGCTGGTTACGGTCTCGTTTGGCCTCACCGACGCCGCCGAACACGCTCGCGAGGCCGCCAGCGCACTCGAGTTCGACCACGAGACAGTAGTCCTCGATCGAGCTATCGCCGAGGAAGCGGTCGAACGCATGGTCGAAGATGGCTATCCACGCAGGGGGATTCAACACGTCCACGAAGCGACCCTCGAAGCCGTCGCGAAGACGGGCGTCGGCGCCGTCGGAGACGGAACCCGACGGGACGATCGAGCGCCGACGATATCGCGGGCCGTCGCCCAGAGTCTCGAAGACCGCCACGACATCGAGTACGTGGCGCCGCTGGCTGGCTACGGCCGAAGCGCCATCGATACCCTCACAGCCGAGCGACTGGCAATCGAGACGGGGCCGAGCGAATCGCTGGCCAAAGGCGACTACGAACACGAACTCCGGACGCTACTGGCGAGCGAACACGGCGAGACCGTCGTCGAGGATATCTTCCCCGAACACACCCAGTCCGTCGTCCGCGGTCGCCGGGCGTGATCGAAGACAGTACGGTCAGTTCGGGAGTCGATTCGAGTCGACAGAGACGATCCGAGCAAAGCGTGACCAGCCCCGTCAATCACTTCTAGGAATCTCCCAACCTTCGTTCAGGATGTCATCGACGGCATCGTTGAGGGTTCGCTCACGACGGTCGAGATGGACGTAGTTCATTCCTGTCCGGGCGGCGAACTCGCGGTCACTGTCGCGGTCGCCGACGTAGACGTACTCGCTGTCCCCGAGCGCGTCGGCAACGGGGTCGAACATCGCGGGATCGGGTTTGAGCTGCGCCAGTGCCGCCCGCGACTGGCCGCGCCCGACTGCGACGGCGAACTGGTCGGTCAAATCAGTCGTTTCGAGAAAGGCGTCGAGGACTGCCTGTGGCGAGTTGCTCACGCAGAACAGGGTTTCGTCCGTAACTCGATCAAGGGCAGCAAGATCATCGTACGGGGTGATCTCGCCGGTTCGAATCGCCTCGACTTTCGCCTGGGTATAGTTGCGGGTCCGGACCTCCCACAACCGGTCTGGATCGACACCAAAGTCGGCAGCGACCGATTGGAGGTCGGCGACGGCGGCCGGATAGAGTTGTTGTCGATTGGCTTCAATTTGGGCGATCCCGAGTTCCGCGAGCGCATCGTCGAGCCCACGATCGAGCCACGAGAGATCGGCCGCCGAATCGAGTAAGACGCCGTCGAGGTCGAAGCCGACGTTCATCGTCAGGGCCTCCGGCCGTGACGGCGAAAAGCCCACCGGACAGGCGAAAGCCCAAAGCCAGGGACGGTCGAATCTAGTCCGTGACCGCGAGACGCGCCTTCCGGATCGCCTACGACGGCCGCTCGTTTCACGGCTTCCAGCGCCAGCCCGACGTGGCGACCGTCTCCGATGCGATCCTCGACGCGCTCTGCTCCCTGGAGGTGATCGAAGAAACCGTCCCCCACTGGTACGCTGCCGCCGGTCGGACCGACGCTGGCGTCTCGGCGCTGGCCCAGACTGTGACGATCGATGGGCCAGCGTGGCTCTCACCCGCCGCGCTCAACAGCGAGTTGCCAGCGGCCGTCCGTGCCTGGGCAAGCGCCGACGTCCCCGCCGACTTCCACGCAACCCACGACGCTGTCGAACGCGAGTACACGTACCACCTCCACGCGCCAGCGGCGTCACTGTCTCGCGCCCGAGAGGCACTGTCGACGCTGTCCGGCGAGCACGACTTCCACAACTTCAGCCCGGACGAGACGGGAACAGTCCGGGACCTCACTAGTGACGTCGAGCGAGACGGGGAGTTCCTGGTCGTCACGGTCCGATCAGACGGGTTTCCGCGACAGTTCGTCCGACGGCTCCTCACCGTCGTCGAGACGGTGGCACGGGGTGTCGCCGGACACGAGCGAATCGAGAAACTGCTCGGCCCGGACCCCGTCGAGGGGCCGGATGGCGTCGCCCCGGCACCGCCGGAGCCACTCGTCTTGACGGATGTCGTCTATCCGGACCGCACGTTCGAGCGCGAGCCGGCCGCCGTCGACAGCACCCGTGACATCTTCGACCGATTGGCGATCGATCACCGCACGAACGCCCGAGTCGCGAGCTCGATCGCCGACGGTATTGACTACTAAGCGTCCGGAAAAAGCGAGAAAAGATTGTGCGGTCGCTATTCCATCGCGTCAGCCGTGACCAGCGTGTCGCCCTCGAGGTAATGTTCGATGTGGTGGGCGTCGTCCTCGACGGTGACGATATTCTCGCGGATGATCTCCGCCGTTGTCGGGTCGCCGAGACTGTCGAACAGTTCGACGTGTTCCCGGAGCGTCTCGATGATGTCACCGTACATCTTCAGGTCGTTTTCGAGAGAGGTCCGGATGTCGTAGACGTCTTCGTCCTCGGGTTCGACCGGCGCTTCGGCCTCAAGCGTCGCGCCACTGGCGTGGGGAACGCCACCGAGTGCTTGAACGCGCTCGGCGAGTTCGTCGGCAAAGGCCTCGGCGTTCTCCGCGGCGTCGCCCAGGAACAGATGAAGGTCCCGGAACTCAGCACCCTCGACGTTCCAGTGGTGTTTGCGTAGCTGGTGATAGAGGACGAACGTCGCCGCCAGATCCGTGTTCAGTGCCTCGACGATCTCCTCGGCTCGCTCCTCGTCCATCCGAAGGCCTTCGGAGCCTTCGACTTCCCCTTCCTGCTTGAGTACGCGTTTGTGACTACTCATACACGCATCCATTCCAGCGCCACCCACTTAAAGATTTCTCGTTCGAAAATTATCTTTCCCATCCCAAAAATATTCGTTCGTAAATAGCCGTTCTAATGTTTGCTCACCTCGTACTACCGGACGGCCCTCTGTCACGTTTCGGCGATGATACTCCCAAAAACTGTCGAGAGCAACCGGTACCTGAGACACTGATAACCCAAACCCACTGTTTCCGGCAATTCATGTGTGATACCTGGTTCGAATAACTTCTTTGAACGCAAATGTTTTTCAATACCTGGTACTATAGGATCATCCTACACACGGTGATCCATTGTGCCCGACATGCAAACGGCTGACATCGATACCGATCTCAGCCTATTCAAATACGACAATCTCTCGCAGTTGCCACCGACCTACCGGGACCTTGAGGCAGACGAGCGGGAGCGACGGATCGAAACGGCACTTTCGGAACTCGGCGACGACGTGGTCATTCTGGGCCACAATTACCAGCGACAGGAGATCGTCGAGCACGCAGACTTTATCGGTGACTCCTACCAACTGAGCAAGGAGGCCGCACAGTCCAACGCCGAGTACGTTATTTTCGGCGGCGTGACGTTCATGGCCGAGTCGGCGGACATCATCACCGACGACGACCAGCAAGTCATCCTCCCGAGCATGGAAGCGTCCTGCCCGATGGCGGGGATGGCCGAGGCCCTGCAGGTCGATTCGGCGTGGGCGAAACTCACGGCGGCGACCGACGACGAGGTCATCCCAATCTGTTACATGAACTCTTATGCAGACCTCAAAGCCTTCTGTGCCGAGCACGGCGGGCTGGTCTGTACCTCCTCGAACGCCGCCGACGCCTTCGAGTGGGCCTTCGAGCGCGGCGAGAAGGTCCTGTTCCTCCCTGACAAGCACCTCGGGACGAACACCGCCCACGAGCTCGGGCTGGAAGACGACATCCTCGTGTGGGATCCTTGGGCCGACGATACCGATAGCGAGGCGATCCGCGAAAACGACGTGATCCTCTGGGAGGGATACTGCCAGGTTCACGAGCGCTTCCGTGCCGAGCACATCGAGGACGTCAGGACAGACCAACCCGACGCGAACGTGATCGTCCACCCGGAGTGTCGCCGCGAGGTCGTCGAAGCGGCGGGTCACGTCGGCTCGACAGCGGACATCACACACGCGGTCGAGGAGGCCGAGCCCGGCGAGACGTGGGCGATCGGCACCGAGATTCACCTCGCCAAGCACCTCGATCGCTGGCACCCCGAGGTAGAGGTCGTTCCGCTGTGTGGCGACGCCTGTATGGACTGCAACGCCATGCGCCAGATCGATCCCAACTACCTGCTGTGGGTCCTCGAAGAGTTGGTCGAGGGCCGCGAGCAGAACGTCATCGACGTCGATCCGGCGACGGCCGATCGCGCCGAAACGGCACTCGATCGAATGTTGGAGCTGTAACCATGAAGGAACAGGAATCCACCGACGTGCTGGTCGTCGGCGGCGGTATCGCGGGGTGTGCGGCCGCACTTTCAGGGGCTCGCGACGGTGCTGACGTCACGTTAGCAACCAAAGCCCGCCGGCCAGAGGACGCTTCGACGTGGTGGGCACAGGGTGGCATCGCAATTTCCCGGGACGACCCCGAACAGTTTAAACAGGACATTATCGACGCCTCCGCTGGCACCGCCGACCCCGATGCAGCGGACGTCCTCGTCGAGAATGCCAACGACGCCGTCCGGGACGTCCTCGTCGAGACGCTGGAGGTGCCATTCGATACGGCAGGGGACACCGACGAAGACTTCGACTTCGGCCGCGAGGCCGCCCACGACGAGGATCGTATCCTCCACGTCGACGCCTCGACGGGGACCTACGTCCTCGAACGGTTCCTCGCGTTCGTCGACGACCACCCGGACATCCGCGTCCGCGACGACACCGCCGCCTTGGATCTCATCACCCACGAAGGAGAGGTCCGCGGGGCATATCTCGAATCAGATGGCGAAGTCTGGCCGGTTTTCGCCGGCGCGACCGTGCTGGCGACTGGCGGCATCGGCGACCTCTACCCCGCCTCAACGAATCCGACCGGGTCGACCGGCGATGGAATCGCGATGGCAGCACTGGCCGGCGCGGACGTTGCGGACATGGAGTTCGTCCAGTTCCATCCGACCGTCTACGTCGAGGACGGCGAGACGCTGCTGATCAGCGAGGCCGTCCGAGGCGAGGGCGCGATCCTCCGGAACGACTACGGCGAGCGATTCATGCCGGCCTACGACGAGGCCGCCGAACTCGCCCCACGCGACGTGGTTGCACGGGCAGTCAAACGGGAACGCCAGCTGAGCGGCGAGGTATATCTTGACGTCTCGCCCGTTGACTTCGCCGATCGGTTCCCAGACCTCCGAGAGCAGTGTGAACGCCGCGGGATCGACTGGGAGTCGGGTATTCCCGTCCAGCCGGCCCAGCACTTCCTCTGTGGTGGGGTCACTGTCGACGACCGGGGGCGAACCTCGCTCGATCGACTGTACGCCGCCGGTGAATGTGCCCACACCGGCGTCCACGGGGCCAATCGACTCGCGAGTACGAGCCTACTGGAGGGGCTCGTCTGGGGGCTGCGGACTGGTCAAGCGGCGGTCGGTCGTGACCCCGCGCCGATGGATGTCCCAGCCCTAGACGACCGCGATCCGTCCCTCCCTGACTCGTTCGCCCGCGAGAAGTTCACCCGACTTCGCCGTGTCATGAACGAGTACGTCGGCATCGAGCGAAATCCGGCGGAACTGGATCGTGCGCTCGGGGTACTCCGGCGACTGAAGGGCGAGGTCGATTCCTACGCCCGCACGCGAACGTCGCGGTCCCTCTACGAGCTCCGCAACGCCAGCGTCGTGGCCCTGTTGGTGGCACGCGCCGCAGCCGAAAACGACGAGAGCGTCGGGACGCACAATCTGATCGAACCCGACGCCCCGCTCGCGGAGTGAGATTCATGCTCACCGATTCGACGATCGAGACCTGGCTGCGCGAGGACGTGGGCCACCACGACGTGACGAACGACCTGCCGGGCGAGACAGCGGGCCGTCTCGTTGCCACTGAGGGCGGGGTCGCGGCGGGGATCGACGCCGCGAGTGCCGTCTTCGAGTACCTGGACTGTACGGTCGAGTCTGCTGTTGCGGACGGGACCTCGATCGAGTCGGGCGACGTGTTGCTGTCCGTGTCAGGGCCGACCCGGGACGTCCTTCGAGGTGAGCGTCCGGCCGTCAACATTGCTGCCCATGCCTCGGGAATCGCGACGAAGACCCGCCAGGCAGCCGACGCCGCGAGGGAAATGAGCGACGACGTCTCGATCGCTGGCACGCGGAAGACGACACCCGGCCTTCGCGGGGTCGAGAAGCGTGCGGTCGCGGCGGGCGGCGGCGACACACACCGACTGGATCTCTCTCAGATGGCGATGGTCAAGGACAATCACGTCGCCAAGATGGGACTGGGTGGGGCGATCGAACACGTCCGCGAGCGCGCCTCCTTCGCGACGCAGATCGAGGCAGAGGTCGAATCACCAGACGACGCACCGCGAGCCGCCGCGGCGGGGGCGGACATCGTGCTGCTCGACAATATGTCTCCCCAGGAGTGTGCACGAGCCGTCGAGCTTCTCGCCGAAAACAACCACGGCGACGTGCTCGCGGAGGCCAGCGGCGGAATTACGATCGAGACCGTCCCCGAGTATGCGGAGACTGGCGTGGACGTGATCTCGATGGGGTCGCTGACCCATTCCGCCCCGGCCGTGGATCTCTCCTTCCGGACGGACGAGGATTAGCCATCCAGCAAGCCGAGTTCGTCGGCGACCAGATCAGCCAGTTGGTCGGCCACGTCGGGATCAACCTCCGCGACCGGCTCGCCGTCGTGCATCCGCTCGTTGTGGGCCTCGAGTTGGTCAGCCAGATCCGACAGCGGGATCTGGGCAGTGGTCCCACATTCGTCACAGACGATCGGGACGCTGGACTCGTCGTCAGTCATTGGAACGGGATTCGACGGCCAGCGACAAAACGTCCCCGAATCAACGATTCCAAGCCGGGATCGAAAACACGGCAGCAAGACCCGGAAGCTATGACAGAGTGGTACCAGGAAAGTCGGCGGGAATGGTGCGTATGCGACGGTCTGTGGCAAATTTCGTCAAATCCATGCAACCAACGTCAGTGCGGGTCTTACCGCCGTCTCAACCCCCAACCGGACTGGACGTGTATACCACTTCAGAGCAGATTTAGATGTCTCCCAGCGAGTCCCACATCGATCCGGGCCAGTTCCTCGAAGACCTCCGGGCCTTCCAGTACCGGGAGGTGACCATGGCGCTGGCGACGCTATCGGTGATTGCCGGTTCGATCGTCTTCTTCCCTGGCGGTGGAGAGATGACCAGTGGCCTCCAGTCGGACGTTTCGGCGGAGATTCTGGTCGTCTTCGTCGGCGTGGCGATCCTCGCCGGCGCGATCAAGGGGATGATCGGGTTCGGGTACGCACTGATCGCAACGCCGATCTTCGCGTCGGTGATCGACCCGACGCTCGCCGTTGTGGTCCTCGCGATCCCGCCGTGGATGCTCAACATGTTCCAGGTTGGCGAGACCGACACCGGCATGGCGTTCATTCGAGAGGAATGGCTCTTGCTCGTCCTCGCGATCGCCGGCGCGGTCGTCGGCGTTGCCGTCCTCGATGCGGTCGAGACCGGCCCGCTCGTCCCGTTCCTGATCGGCCTCGTCGTCTTCGGATACGTCCTCTTCCAGGTCGGGCAGGGTTTCGTGACCGTCGAGAAGGCCCACCATCCCGTGGCAATGAGCATCGCCGGTGCGCTGGAGGGGTTCCTCCTGGCGGTCGCGAACCTCGGGCCGCTCCTGCCCGCCTACTTCCATACATTCGAGCGCGACACCGAGCGATACATCGGCGGGCTCTCGATGGTCCTGGGGGCGATCTTCACCGTCCGTATCCTCCAGATGGTGCTGTTCACCGATCTCATGACGCCCTACCGGTTGTGGCTGGGGTCGGTCATCGCCGTCGTGACGCTCATCGGACTGTTCGTCGGAACCTACCTCCGGCGGCTGGAAATCGACGAACAGCGGTTCAACTGGTTCGTAGTTGCACTGCTGTTCGTGATCGCGCTCAATATCTTCCGACAGACGATCCCGGCGCTGTTGCTATAAAAGAGACCAATGATATACACGCGGAATAGACAATTATTGTATATTTCACTGTCACATATACTCACACCTCATCTCCAATGAATGATTATAAGTTTATTGATAGTATAATTTTGGAGTGTACTTCCTGTTAAGCTGAAAACTGGAATCATCGTTGTTTCCCTCTTATCGGTAGTGTTCAGATAAGCTGGTTCCATGCGAAGGCGAAAGATCTGAGCCAGTCGTCAGCTGTTTCTACAGCGGTGTGACTGAAACAATTTGAGAACGAAGATGTCCGACGTTTTACCTCACGAAAGACACGTTCGACACTGTTCCGATTTCCAGAGCGTTCGTATTTGAAATCGAGGCCATGTCGGTTGCAAGCGTCTTTCAACGAGTGCGATCCATCGATAAGAAACATCGCGCGTTCAACGTCGTGTTTCTCAAGGAGCTCGTGGAAGAACGCGTGAGCGATAGCAGAATTTGTGGTCGGTTCAAGCTTTGTATGGAGTAATTCATTTGTTTCAGGATCGACGGCAGCGTACAGCCAGTATCGCTCATTGTCGAGTCGGATCACGGCCGCAACGTGATCCGGGCTTCGTCCAGTTTCGGGCTGTAGATCGGCCTTGTGAACCCAGTTATGAACAGTTGATCTCGCACGTTCGACACCAAATATCTCAAGAATCGAAACAGTATTCGAAAGCGACAATCCAGCAAGATGTAGCTGAATACTGAGCTTCATCAAAAATCGCGGTGTCGCTTCTCGCTCCACAAACTCTAAGTCGATCTGGTCGATACTACCGCTGAGGCGTGTGTTTTCGGGCATAGACACTTCGAAAACGCCACGCCTCACCCTTCAATCCTTACTGAACACCGCCCTCTTATCGATCAAAAGCCTCATGTGTCCGATAGGAAAAATGATGAC
>NZ_JACDNP010000004.1:0-263066 GCF_013839425.1 Halorhabdus salina
TGAGTTCACATATATGACGGAAAAAGATAGTATGTGTGGAAATAGCGTTGATAGAAGGTCATTGCTGAAAAGTATAGGTATCAGTGGGTTACTGGGATTATCTGGAGCTAGTATTAGCGACCCTATACTAGCGACGACACAATCACAAGTCGGCAGAGGTGTTACGGGTCGGTCACTCCTTACAGGAATAAACGATCCAAAATGGACTAAAAATGAAAAGGTGGAAGATAATGTTGGTAATAATACTAGTGTGACATTAGGCTATATGGGTAGCGAATTAGATACCGTATTTGATAAGGATACTGAGAAGTGGATGGAATACTGGAAGCATCGCTTTGATCTTACGAATATTGGTCACTCAGCTCCCCTAAACGGAAGGCAAACCTATAATATTTGGGAACAATGGTTCAAATGTGGGCCCGCCTATCCAGACTATGAACCAGAAAATCCGATCGAGTTCCATTCTATTCCAACGGCTGGTGCCTGTTCATGGCCAGATCCTCCAGGTGGTAACTGGAGTGAAGTCTTAGAAGAAATAGTAGAAGAAACCGCTACTGAAGCAAGCAAATTCGTTGATCTTATACATACTTCAGACGAAATTTATAATGCATATAAGCAGAAATCCTTTGACTCCCAAGGGCCGGACTCAATCGAATTCAATAAAGAGTATAAAGCTATGACGAGAACCGAATCATCACACGGCGTTCACTTCTCAGTACATACGGTTCCTGGTGCGTATAATACTGTGAAGATTGAGAGTGGTATTGCGGATTATTCGGGCCTCGATAAGGCTAAAGTTGCATTCAAGGTTGACATTACAGACGATAATGTCAACCCTCTATCTAAGGCAGAAACTACATCACACAACCAATCTAGTCTGTACTCCCGCTTTGATCAGATGAGCAAGGATGAATTACACGAAATTGGTGTTATACGAGTGTACAAATCAGATCTCGATAAATTACTAGAGAAAATCAAAATGGAGCGTCGTGAGAACCAAGACTCTAAGAAAATCACCCGAGAATTGCGCTCTGTGAAGCAAACGAAACAAAGACTTGATTTTGAACCTGATGGATATACATATATAAAGTCATTTTCGATGGACACCAAAATAAAGAAGGAAAAATCAGATTCGAACATCGCAAAAACGGAACCGGCAAAATGAATCGTCGTTCAGTTATCGCATCGCTCGGAGGAGCAATCATACTCGGTACTTCTGGATGTGTACATCTGAACTTCCTAAAGAGAAACCACAGACTCTGGTTTGTTCGACTCAATCGAGCATGGGAGGGAACAGTTGAAGTAGATCTCCGAATTAAGCGCAACAATACTGTCGTCCACGAATCTAGCTATAAAGTTCCTGGTGTTGAGAAGAGTAAAAAAGGGGAGGAAGAGCCCTTAGAATGGGCTGGTGTTAACAGGAAATTAGTTCAAGCGGGATGGAATACCGATCCCGCCGTGTTTACCGTCGAAAGTAAGATGTCTGCCAATGATGATTGGCATACAAATTCATTCTCTAGCGTCAAGGCGAAAAATATTGGAGCGACAGTCGACATTCTCGGCCCTGGTGTGTCTGGTATTCGACCACACGAATTTAACTCCGAAGCGCAAGTACAGCATTTCCTCGATCAAGTCACACCCCCCAATGTAGAGCATTAACTGAAAAACCCGCTGGACAAGACTGCTGGTTCAACGAGTTTGAGAAATAAGGAGGTCGTAACGAGAAGTATCCATGCAACTCGCAGACCTCCTTAGAGAACGGTTAAATAAAACGAACCGTTTGGGAGAGGGAGTGTGGGCCGACACCGCCGCTGATCTCTACTGAGGTAGTGACTCCGCAATCTGGAACAATGGAGGAGATACGATCGGTGCCACCGACAACACAGGAACGACGGTTCTTGAACAATCCTACGACTGATCGAAGTTTCTCTCTCCTGATACTTCCGGCTACACGTTCGTGCAGATATTCGCCACCACGGGGTGGTGAATTACTTCGATATATCATAGCCAGCAGTATGAGCACTGACCCGCGCGACGCCTGGACAATTTGAGAGCAATCCGTAGCGGGGTTGCTATCGGAACGCGCGTATCGTCGTGTAAGCTAGAAGGTATCACTTGCCGCCCCGATCGAGCCCTGTGTAGGCGTCGTTGTCCCCGATTACCGACCGAAACCGCTCGCCAGCGTCGCCCTCGCCGCGGATCGCTTCCAATACTGGCCCCCCGAGCCACTGCTCGTCGACGTATCGATCGTAGACCGGAAGGCGCTCACACAGGGGGACCCCGGCCGAATCGGCGATATCCCGCAGTTCATCCAGTGCCGGCCACGCGTAATCGGGGTTGACGTGATCATCGGTGACCGGCGAAACGCCGCCCAAATCATCCACCCCACAGTCGAGCAACTGTCGCGTCCGGGCGAGGTTCGGGGGCACCTGCACGCTGATTTCCTCGGGCAATCCTGCCCGAGCCATCGCGACTGTCCGGCGCATCGTTTCGAGACTGGGAGGGTCTCGATCCCAGCGCTCATTGGGCGAGACCGGCTGGACGATCACCTCCTGGACGTGGCCGTATCGTTCGTGAAGTGCGCCGATCGCCAACAGGCTCTCAGCACGATCCGTCCAGTCCTCGCCGATCCCAACGAGAATGCCCGTCGTGAACGGGATTCCAAGCTCACCGGCCGTCCGGATCGTGGCGAGTCGCTGGCCCGGTTCCTTCCGGCGCGAGCCAGCGTGGGCCGCCACGTCAGCGGTCGTCTCCAGCATGACGCCCATGCTGGCGTTGACGTCGGCGACGTGGGCCATCTGTTCGCGGGTCTGATCGCCGGGATTGGCATGGGGGAGGAGACCCTCATCGAGGGCGATCTCGCAGGCTTCCCGGAGATAGGAGTGAATGGAGTCGTGGCCCCACTCACGGAGTTGGTCGTAGATGGCGTCGTAGCGGTCGTCGGGGTCGTCGCCGAAGGTGAACAGGGCTTCCGTACATCCAGTCTCAGCCCCCTCCCGACAGATCTCGCGGATCTGCTCGGGGGAGCGCAACGACGCCTCCCCCGGCGGATCGTAGTACGTGCAGTAGGTGCAGGTGTACCGACAGGCGGTCGTCAGCGGCACGAAAACGTTCCGGGCGAAGGTGAGTCCGGGGGCGGCCGAAACGTCCCCGGGGCCGACCGAGAGCAAGCGCTCGCGGTCGGCAGGGTCGATTTCGAGGTCGACGTCGTAGGCGTCGGCTCCCGGAATCACAATTCTATACAGTGGATCGGAACAGCCCGGACAAAAGGATTCTGTCGTCGGCAGCGCCGACGGGGTTGCTGTTACCGCTCGACGCCGACCCGTCCCCCTTCGACGGCGAGTTCGAACCCGCGTTCGCGTACCCACTCGACCGCCTCGCCCTGGCCGTGCAACAGCACTTCCGCGAGGTCGGCCGGTTCGTCGACATCTGTCGCCAGCCGGTAGGAGTCGATCTCTGTCACACTCGCGCCCACTTCCTCGGCGATCGCGCGATGGTCGCGGATCGAGGCGTCGTGGTAGTCGACCCGGAAGTCGGGATGACGGGCAACGATGGCGTTGGTCCCGCCACCGCGGCCGGGCGCCAGGACGACATCGCCGTCGACCTCGAACAGCTGTTCGATCGCCCCAGGGGTCACGATCGCCAGATCCGCGACAATCACGGCGGCTGGCCCCTTGACCACGTCGAGGCGAGCGTTGACGGCCACTGAGAGCGGGCGGTCGTCGACCGACACGGGCGCGTCGCTGTCGATCGATTCGGTCGCGATCAGCTCCGGGTCACCGCCGGCCGCTCGAATGGCACGCACGACGTCACGCCGCATACACCGGGCAAAGGCCGATCGCTCGGACGGCGAGAGAACGGACGTGAGTCTGGTCTTGGGGTCGGTCACATCGAACGGAACGAAAACGCGCATCGGAAAGTCGCCAAATCAGCGGAGTTTGTCGTAGCTCTCCTGCTGGGAGCGCCAGTAGTAGATGCCGCCGCCGATCAGTGCCAGCACGACCAGGGCACCGACACCGTAGAGGATCAGCTGGGTCGTCTGGGCGGACTGTTCGGCCGATTCGGCGGTGTTCTTGGCGTCTTTTGCGAGACTTCGCGCCTCGGCAAAGTTCTCGCCACCGCCGTTGAACACGCCGATCGCGTTGGTGAGCGTTGCGTTTGCGTCCTCGCTATCGGACTCTTCGACGGCTTGTCGGGCCTCGTCGATCACTTGCCGGGTTTGATTGCTCTCTTCGGTGTAGTGATGGACGGAGATCGTCTCGATATCGTTGACGTTGTTGCCCTGCACCCGATTGAAGTCGGCTGCAACGAACGACTGGGGCGGATCGTAGGAGTAGTCCTCGACCGACGGAACGTCACCGGTGATCGTCACGTTGATGTGATCGATGTTCTCCTCGCCGGTGATCGCCACCTCGAAGTCGGTGGCCCCGTCGAACTGCGTGGTGGTTTCCTCGCCGCTGGGCGTGACTTTCGTCACCGTCCAACCGGTCACGTTCCGAAGTTCGGTCGTCCCGTTGAGCTGCCACTGATCGGCCGTCTCGTAGACGTCCGTGATCGTGGCCGAGACCGTGATTTCCTCGCCGACCTGTGCCTCAGCTGGTGCGTCCGCCTGGACGGACGCGGCAGTCACTGCGCCGACCGCAGCGAACGTGAGCACCAGCACTGCCAACAGGGCCAAGCCCTTAGAAGAGCGGATCCAACTCATCTTCCTCGTCTTCGACCAACGTCTCCAAGTTCTCTTCGCTTTCGTCTCGAATATCGTCGATATTGTCCTGGGCTTCGATGGCAACTTGCTGCAGTTCCTTGATGCGGGGGACGTTGTGGACGCCCGACAGCAGGATAACAGAGGCGACGTAACTGGAGTCGCTGACGGGGTAGTCGCCACCGCGGACTTCCATGCTCCCGGTCTGTTCTTCGAGCCACTTGCGACCGCGTTCGATACCCTTGCGGTTGAGCTCTCGGGGCGGGCCGGAAAGTACCAGCAGCGCACGCTCAGCACCATCGATCTCACACGGCAACGTCAGCCGGCCGAGTGCGGCTTTCCGGACCAGCGAAGTGATCCGGTTGGTCGTGTTTGCCGTGTCCATGCTGTCCCTGGACTCATCGTCGCGGAACCGTGAGAGTAAGCCGCTCCCTGAATCGTCGAGATCGACTTCCTCGGCAGCGTATCCGACCGTCGAAACACCGCCACCGCCAAGCGTGTTGATGATCTCGCTGGAGTCGACAACGCTTTCTGCGACCTCACCGGATTGCTCGACTTCGCCGGCCCCGAAGAGAATACCGAAGCGCTTGACGATCTCGTCGTTGATCTCGGCGTACCCGGCCTCCATGGACTCGCCGGTCTTGCGCCAAGCGTCGTTGTCGAACACCAGCATGTTGTCGACTTCCCGGACGAACGTCTGGAACGACCGAGCGGCGTTCAGCGTGTAGATACCACCCTCGTCGCTCCCGGGCAGAATACCGAGACCGTAGACCGGCTCGGTGTAAATGCGCTTGAGGTGTTTCGCCAGGACGGGCGAACCACCCGAGCCGGTGCCACCGCCCAGACCGGCAATAATGAGGAACGCGTCAACCTCGTGGACCGGAATATTATCGATGGCCCCCTGAACCTCGTCGATGTCCTCCTCGGCGATCTCCGCGCCGAGTTCGTTGTCTGCCCCGACGCCGTGGCCCTTGACGCGGGCCTGGCCGATCAGGACGCGGTTCTCCTCCGGAACACGGTCGAGCCCGAGCAAGTCGGCTTTCGCGGTGTTGACCGCGACCGCCGAGCGGACGATCCCGCTACCGGTTCGTTCGTCGTACTCCAGGAATTTGTCGACGATTTTCCCGCCGGCCTGCCCGAAGCCGATCATGGCGAGTTTCATAAGTGATTCTCTTGACGTGAAAACAGTCGGATTACGCGTATAAGCTTTTTGCCAGCGTGCGTGCCCGTCTCTCCCGCGACACAGCACACTTGCAAGTACCGACCGAGAGAGCGATACAACCCACGATAGCTTTCGGCAGAAACCAGTATCACGGGGTCGGCAGCCGGCCTGAGACAACAGAGCCAGCCCGCCCGCCCCAGAGACGCCAGGGCGTCAGACGGGCGCGCGCTATCCGTCACTGCCGAAGACGGCTCGCAGATCGGGAACAGATGCGTGTTCGGCGACCCGGTACCCGACCAGGCCAACGAGGAGGAAGGTCCCCCACATTCCGGGCTGGAGAAACGCTCCGGCGTCGTACAGCATCGCCGCCCCCGGAAAGTTCCCTTCAGGCTTGGTGAGCCACTCGAGCGCGTAGCGATGCAGATGAAGGAGCAACACCGAGAGGACCGGGACCCAGGCGCGCCCATCGGGTCGGTCGAGTTCGTGGGCGAGGAGGATCACGGCCGGCAACACCATGACAATGAGATCGTGGCTGTCTGCCTTCGGCGCGAACAACGGGATGACGGCAATCCCGAGCGCGAACGTCAGCCGGCGCGCAGCGACCGAGTCGTCGGCCCGCGTCGCAAGCGTCAGCCCGATCACGCCAAGAATCCCCAGGATCTTCAGGTAGAGCCCGAACCCGCCGAAAATATGCATCGGGCGGTAGGCCGCAGCGGTGTCCCAGAGGTACAGCGCTCTACTCTCGCCCCAGCCTTTCCCCCAGGTGAGGACCTCGATGTACGTCAAGTTCGTCTCCAGGCCGAAGATGCCGAGTGAGGCAACGAGCAGGACAATGCCCGCCCCGATCGCACCCGCCAAGCGCTTGCGGTCGCGGAGCAGATGCGCGCCCGAGGTCGCGTAAAACAGTTTGAAACTGCTCCCGATCGTGGTTGCTGCCCCGCTGGCGTAGCGGAACAGCGACCGGGTGTGCTCGCTCACCTCGCTGTCGCCGTACGGGGACGTCTCGCTCTCGGCCCGTTCCTGGAAGTAGAACGCAAAGCAGAGAAAGGCGGCCAGAAAGGTCGCGGTCTGGGCCCACCGGAAGTTCCGGATCGCGGGCTGGAAACTGAAGACCGCCACCAACAGCCCTAGTCGCTCCCAGATACGCAGCTGGTAGCCCAGCGTCCGGGCAACCGCATCGAGGCCGAGCCACAGGAGGACGATCGAGGTAAAGCCGAACAGCATCGCCCCGACATCGAAACCGGTCGTCTCGAAGGGGTAAAACACCAGCACCGTCACCGGCGGGTAGAGATACTCCCCGAAGTACCCACCATCCGGCTGCTCGACGTACATCTGTCCGTTCTCGAGCCAGCCGTTCAGCGCCCCCGTGTAGGCACTGAAGTCGTTGAAGCCGTACGCCAGGCCGATCCCACCCTGTCGCAGGTGGTGTTCGACGAGAAGCCAGCCAAGCAGCGTGCCAAGAGTCACAACCGAGACCAGGACGAAAACCGGCCGCTCGCGCCGGTATGACCACAACTGACGGGGAATCGACGGCATAATCTCCGGTGCGTGCATCTGACAGATAGCTCTGACGGATTGGGGTCGCGGGTTCAGGTTGCGATGAAGGTTCGGCGAATGGGGCCGCTATCCGCTCAGTTCCGGTTGAGGGACGCCCCGAGGGTCAGCATGTCGTCGGGATCGACACCGAAGTCGGCGACAGCGTTCTCGGCGGTCGTGTTGTCGAACCGGAGCGACCGGTACTGGTCTTTGCCCATCGGGAATCCAGGGATCGCCCCACCAATCGAGAGGCCAACGCCGGCCAGGGCCATCGGGACCGGAATGACGGCGACGCTACCCCGGACCATTTTGGCGATTTGCTTGAGCGTCAGATTCTCGGGTCCACCGATTTCGTACGTCTCGCCGGCCCGATCGTCGTCCGCCACACAATCCGCGAGTATCGGCGCGAGGTCTTTGACCCAGATCGGCTGGAAGCGCGTCTTCCCGCCACCGGGTAGCGGCGCGACCAGCGGCGGCGTGAGTTTCTTCGTGAACGCAACGAACTCCCCGCCTTGGCCGAAGACGACGGACGGACGAACGATTACCCACTCCATGCCGGAGTTCCGGACGACTTCCTCGGCCCGCCCCTTCGCGCGAATGTAATGGGTCGCTCCCTCGGGATCGGCCCCGAGTGCACTCATCTGGACAATACGCTTGACACCGGCTGCTTGGGCGGCCGCGACGACGTTCTCGGTCCCGCCGAGGTGAATCCGTTCGTGCATCTCGTTGCCGCCACTCGGGATGAACAAAGGAGACAGCGCCACGAGATTGACAACCACGTCTACGCCCTCGAAGGCCCCCTCGAGGGTGTCGGGATCGGTCACGTCGCCGGAGACGGTCTCGGCACTGGCTGGTAACACGTCGGGGTCAGGATCGCGCGATAGCACGGAGACCTCGTGACCGCGTTCGTCCAGTTCGGTACAGAGGTATCGCCCGATGAAGCCGTCGCCGCCGGTGACGAGCACGTGCATGTATGTGTCATGGTATCGAACAACCCTAAAAGTAGGGTGCCCGGCAATCGCTGGAAGCGGTCGCCGACCGACAGATTTTCGGGGCCGAGATCGCGCCGAGGCGGCGCGTTTACGTGCCCGGACTACGTGGGCCACGTATGCTCATCACGCTCGAAGGGATCGACGGGAGCGGGAAAACCTCCGCCCGGGAGTTCCTGCAAGAGCGTCGCGCCGACATCGATGCCACGCTGACGTTCACCCGTGAGCCGACCGAGTCCTGGTACGGCGAGGCCGTCCAGCGGTCGATTCGTGACGACGAGGCCGACCCGATGGCGGAGCTATTCCTCTATACGGCCGACCACGCAGCTCACCTCGCCAAGACGGTCCAGCCGGCGCTCGATCGCGGCGAAGTCGTCGTCTCCGATCGCTACTCGGATTCCAGATACGCTTACCAGGGGGCGACGCTTACCGAGCGCCTGGACGACTCGCTGGAATTCGTCCGGGAAATCCACCAGCCTTGGACGCGACCACCGGATGCGACGATCTACCTCGACGTGGACGCCGAGACGGGGGCCGAACGCAGCGGCGCCACCAACAAGTTCGAGCGCGTCGAGCAGTTGCGAGCGGTCCGGGAGAACTACGAGCGCCTGCTCGCCGAGGAACCTGATCGGTTCGTTCGGATCGACGCCACGCGCTCGCCGGACGCAGTACGGACGGACGTCCTCGACGCGATCGAGACAGTACTCGAAAAGAGACGGCAGTAGTTACTCCAGGGATGGCCCGCATCCTCGATCCGGAGGGGATACCAGTAGGCTTCGTCGTCTTCGAGGACAACCCAGGGGTAGCCGTGGGCGTCCTCGACGAACTCGGCGCTGGTACCTGTCTCGACCTCGCCGGCGGCCAGAATCTCTCGGACCTCCTCGATGGCGTCCCGAAAGTCCGTACTGCAACCTCGGAGAAACACAGTGCCGCCTCGCTCGCCGACTCGTAGCCAGATCGGCCGCCACCGTCACGTAGGCGGTACTCGGCGGCGTTGGCTTGCCTCCGTCAGGGTCGTCTTGATTCTCCCAGCACTCTTTGAGTGACTGGTAGGAGTCCCACGTGTAGAGGGCTTTGCCGACGACCGCACACTTGTTGTTCCGCAAGAAGCCATCATGGTCACTCTTCTGTATCTCGGTACGAGTGTCCCCGTCTTGTTTGAGGCGGATGGTGTCGGTAAATATCTCGCGTGAGACGAGGCGGGCGTCTTGAATATCATCCCGCGCACGGTGGCGCGGGGAATCCTCCTCTCACGAGGGCAGGCTTCCTGCTTCCACGACGTGACTTGCAGACACAGACTCAAACTGAGTCGTGTCCGTAGCGGTCACAGTCTCCACAGGCGTTGATTCGGGCCATCCCAGCCCTAGTTCAGAAAAACCTCGTTGTAAGACGTTCATCGCCGCGTTCGCATCTCTATCCGTCTCGAATCCGCACGACGGACAGGAGTGTTCCCTGACCCAGAGTGGCTTCGCTGTCTCCACACCACACGACGCGCACTCCTTCGTCGTCCCTCGTGCTTCGACTTGAACAACGTGAGCGCCGTAGAGGTCGGCTTTGTATTCGAGGAGAGTAATGAACTGTCTCCACGCCATATCCTGCTTGTTCCGGGCGTTTCCGTCACCCTGAAGCATTCCAGCGACGTTTAGGTCTTCGACGAACACGGCGTCGTACTCCTTGACGAGCCACGTCGTAAGCTTGTGCTGATAGTCCAGTACCTTCCGCTTGATATGGCGCTTAACCTTCGCCACTTCTCGACGTTGTCTCTCATAGTTGTTCGACCCCTTCTCTTTCCGTGAGAGTTTGCGTTGTTCGCGGCGAAGACGCTCGTAGTCGTCTTCGAGGCCAAGCCAATCCACAGTCTTGCCGTCCGAGGTGTGGATGTAGTTCTGGATGCCGAGGTCAATCCCGACGATGTTGCTCGTGTCGAGCGAGTCCACGTTGGGTTTCTCGGGCAAGTCGGTGCCATCGGTTTCGAGTCCGAAGAGACGGACCACACGCCGGGGTAACGCGCTTGACCCCTGCCCACGGTGTTGACGCAAATCGGAGATTTGCGAAAGCCGAAAACGGTGGGTTTTCGGAAGGGCGGGGAACTCGCGCTGTTTTTCATTGAGACGTCGCGGCATCGCTACGCAACTTACCGGGCAATCGTCCTCGAATCAGCGGTCTACTGCTGCAGTCGCCTGCTCCGTTTTCGACCGGCGAGATGGGCCAGAGAAGCGCCAGCAGTGCCGTGGCCCTCGCCACGAGATAGCAGGCATACAGTGGCTCAGTCCGAGTTCTCGAAGGTAGACGAGCCTGTTTCAGGGTGCGTCGGTCCGAGGCCGTCGCGAACGCGATGCCACGAGGGTAACAGCGACCGGTGTTTCACCAGCAGGAACCCGACAAAGATCGCGAGGAACCCGACGACCGTCTGGGAGTCGATCACCTCGCCGAAGGCTAGCCAGCTCAGCCCGGTCGCGACGACGGGCTCGAGGTAGACGATGAGATTGCTCTCAGTCGGGCCGATCCGATCAAGCAAGCTGAAATACAGCGAGAACGCGATGATGCCTGGCCCGACGACGAGGAACGCGAGCGAAGCGACTGAAAGCGGCGTCCAGACGATCGTGGTGAACGATTCGCCGGTCGCGTAACTGGTCACCCCGAGCAGGCCCGATCCGAGGAGCATTGCCCAGCCCTGGAGGGCGACTGCCGAAAGATCCGTTCGGAGCGGTCTCGTCGCGACGGAGCCAAAGGCGAAACTGACCGTCGCGAGCACGACAAGCCCGACACCGAGGAGGTTCGCACTCGTGACTGTGCTCACGCCGATATCAGAGATAACGACGACACCGGCGAGCCCGACGAGCAGTCCCACAACCTGCAGCGCGGTGAGGTCGCTGTCCGGGAGCAACGCGCTGGCGAACACGGCCGTTAACGCCGGCGAGAGACTCACGACGATGGCCGCGACCGCACCCGGGACGTCGTGTTCCATCCCGAGGTAGAGAAACGCGTGGTGGCCGGCGATCATGAAAGCCCCGGCGACCAGGATACTTCCGGCGTCAGCCAGCGACTGTGGATACCACCGACGCACCAGTACAGCCGCGAACCCGACGACGACCACACCGACCAACGCGTACCGCAGCCCGGCGAACAAAAGCGGCGGGAAATACGCCAGGCCGACGTCGATCGCGAGGAACGAACTTCCCCAGAGGACGCCGACTACCAATGAGAGTACGAGAGATTTCGATCGCATTACCTAGCATTCCTACACTGAACTATAAGAATCTAACGCATCCTCGAAATAACTCCAAATAACTGAGATGGGATGACTAACTATCCGATATGCGTGTCGTCCCGTGCAGAAGCCGGCAAGCAGTTCGACCGAGCGGAGCGCAGCTTACTTACCGATCACCGCCGACCGTGCCAGGCATGGACGAGCGCGACGTACGGATCCTCAAGGCGATCGCCGATCTCGGGACTGATAGTCCGGAGCGACTCCACGAAGAGACGGACATCCCAGTCTCGACGATTCACTACCGGCTGAACAATCTCCGGGAGGACGGGGTGATCGAGAGCGATCTCAACGATATCGACCTGGACGCGGTCGGACTGGGAGTGACAGTTATCGTCGAAGTGCTCGCCGAGTACAGTGGGACCTACGATGCCGTCGCCGAGAAGTTCCGCGCAATCGAAGGCGTCACACAGGTCTACCTGACGATGGGCGAAACGGACTTCATCGTGATCGCCCATCTGACGGACTCGGATATGGTCGAACGACTCATCAGCGACTTCGAGGCCTTGGAAGAAGTCGAACGGACGAACTCGACGTTCGTCATCTCGACGCTCCAGGACAGCCAGCGGGCCTTAGAAGCCTACGAGCTCGAGACGCTGCTCGATGAACTCGTCGAGGAGTGAATTAGTGCAGCGCCGGCACGAGTCCGCCGCCCAAAACGACGGTTCCATCTCGCGTTCGAGTTCCTGCAGGCGATCGATTCGGTTTTCGGTGGTCGGTTGAGTCCGGAAGAGCGTACCGATCATGCCCTTCGAGATTGAGATGAGTCCGCAGTCTCGGGACAGGCTGGTCCACTGTAACTACTCAGACGCGGCCCCCATCGATAGCACAGCCAGTGTTGGTTGAAGATAAAGAATCCCCCAATATTGGGGGCTGATGAAGGAACACTCTTTAGGGCGAAGCTAGATGGCCATGTATGTCCGAGCGTTACGACGCGGTGATTGCTGGTGCCGGGCCGGCCGGTGCCCAGTGTGCCCGCGACCTTGCGAGGCGGGGCTACGACGTGGTCGTCCTCGAGACGGAGGCCGAAGCCGACTTTCCCAGACAGAGCAACAAGTCCACAGGCGGAACCTTCCCGTCGATGCTGTCCTCGTTCGGGATTCCAGACGACGTCGTCATGCAGTTCACTGACAGCGTAGTAATCGAGTCGCCCAACGAATTCCTCCGGCAAACACAGACCGGAGCCGTGCTTGACTTCGCTGCGTTCAAGGAATTCCTCGTCGCCGACGGCCGCGAGAAAGGGGCCAACTATCGGTTTGATGCACGCGTTTCCGGCCCAGTCATGGACGACGGCGAGGTCACTGGCGTCCAGTACAACGGATCCGAGGAAGTCCATGCCGAGGTCGTCATCGATGCGACGGGTCCGGCCGCACCGATCGCCTCGAAACTGGGCGTTTCGGACCTCGAACGGGAACGGCACGCGATCGGCATCGAATACGAGATGGCGGGCGTCGACCTTGATCCCGACGGCTACGCCGATCTCACCGACGCGATGATGCTCCGCCTCGATCACGAGTACGCGCCGGGTGGCTACGCCTGGATCTTCCACACCGGAGAGGACACGGCGAAAGTCGGCCTGTGTTACATCAACAACGACAGCTACCAGCGGTACGCCCAGACCGATCGGACGATCGACGGCTATCTGCAACACTGGCTCGACACTGACCCGCGATTCGCGGACGCGGCGCGTATCGAGGGCCACCAACACCGAGGGTCAGCACACATCCAACAGCCAGGACAGATGAGTACGGACAACTTCATCGCGATCGGCGACACTGTTCCCTCGATCGATCCACTGTGGGGCGAAGGGATCCACAACGCGATGAAATCCGGACGAGCGGCGGCCGTCACCATCGATCAATCCCTCACTCCGGACCAACCGGACACGTCCGCCGAGGCGATGGCCTTCTACGAGACGCTCTGGCACCGGCAAGTCGCCCCGCGGATGGACGCACGCCTGCGGTTGACTGAGATGCTCTATCTCGCCCCGAACGATCGGTACGACCGGCTGCTGTCGGACCTACACGGGCTCGACAACGAAACGCTTTCACGTGCAAATAACGGGAGCTGGCGGGCGATCGCGAAGTTGATCCACGTCCGAGACGTACCGTTGCTCACACAGTTTGCCAGAGAACAACTCTTCTGAGAAGCAACGGAATTGTCGGGACAAAAACACCCGGGCTGCCCCGCAGTCTCGCTCCTTGCGTCTGCCACCCGGCCGACTCACCGTCGGTCGTCGTGGCTGTTCGACGACCACGCCGAACAGGCGTCGATATCGTCCATATACTGTTCGTCAAGGCCACAATAGGGCTGGACCGCCTCGTCGACGCGAACGTAGTGGAAGTGTTCACAATTACCACAGTATTGGTCCGGCTGCCCGCGGGTCGCGACGTTCTCCAGCACTGTGTCGTCGGCAGCGGTCGACGCAGCCGTCGCGGAGCCACCGTCGCTGGCCGCGCGGTTTGAATGATCACTGACTCGGTCAGTCGGCCCTTCCGGCCCGGTCTGAGTCGGCACCTCGCCGTCCGGATCGGTCCCGAACAGCCCGACCCCGCCCGTCGCGGTGGGGACCTCATCCGTGTCCCGGACGAGCTCGATCTGTCCTTCCTGCGTGATTCGCATTTCGGCCGCCCCGCCGGGTGATTTACGGGTCTTGAACGTCGCCACAGCGACAAACAGGCACCAGCCGGTCGTGATCGCACCGACGAAATAGACAGAAAGCGTCGTCAACGTGAGCAACGGGTCAGCGGCCGGCGCGCCGGGCCACTGGGTCGGATAGGCGTAGGTGAACAGCGCCACACCGAACACACAAAGGCTCGCACCAATAGCGGCTGTGGCACGTGTCACGCGACTGGTCGGGAGGACGGCAAAGATGCCCACGAACGTCGCCGGCAGGCCGAGTCCCGCGAGAATGCCAGCAAGTTCGCGAGCCCCGTACGTTCCCAGGTCGAACCACGAGCTCACGCCCGCCGTTGCCAACACGACGCCGGCCGCAGTCAGCGCCACACCGAGCGCAAAGAGGCCACCACCCACGAGGACACGGCGACGATCGGCAACCGCCCCCACTCGGTGCCGGTAGACGTCCGTCAAACTGGTCATGGGGCTTCCTACCACAGGGATCCACTAAACTCTGCGTCAGACGCCCGGCATGCGATTCGGGTGTCAACTGACCCCACTCGGTTGGAACCTGCCTGCTAGTCTGTGATCGATTATACCTGGGCCGACGCACACTACCAAACGAGATCCAGGAGTGTCGCGGCCGAAAATACTAATCGCCGCGGCAGCCAATCGCGGCACATGGCCAAAGACAACGACGACGAAAGCGAGGACCCCCCAGTGGCGCTGGGCGAGGGCAACGCAGTCGCTGGCGTCCCCCTGGCGCGCGTGTCCTCGCGACTATCCTACGGGATCGAGAAGAGTACGGTTCGACGACGCGAGGGCGAAACAAAGATCCGGACGCCAAGCGGCCCGCAATCGCTCGGGGACGTGCTCGATGAAATCGACGAGACGTACTTCGACCGCCGCCAGTCCTTCGAGAAAGCCGTCCGGAACGTCATCGGGACGGGTCCGGTTCCGACGGAGTGAGGTCCGCTCGCCCCCAACCGTTTCCCCGTCGTTAGGCGTCAGTCGTCGAGACCGGCGTCGCCTCGGGGACGGCGTCCATGGCCGCATCTAATCTCCCGGTCACGTCTTCGACGATCGGTTCGAGGTCGTCACTGTCGGTCAGCGAGAACAGCGTCTGCGGGTCGACGACGTTGATGCCGACGCCCGCCTCGTCCTCGTAGACGACGACATTACAGGGCAACAACGCCCCGAGTTCGTACTCGACGTCCAGTGCGTCGTAAGCGAGCGCCGGATTGCACGCCCCCAGGATCCGATACCGGTCGAAATCCTCGTCGAGTTTGGTGTCGAACGCCGCCTGCAGATCGATGTCCGCGAGGACGCCGAACCCCTCCTCGGCTAGTGCGCCTGTCACTGTCTCGATCGTCTCCTCGAACGGGGCGTCGACTCGATACTGCGTCGTGTATGTTGCCATAGGAACGAAAAGGAGACCTGGCCGGGTAAGTACTCACCTGCTACCAAGTATTGCTTGTTATTGGGGTCAAAGGACAATACTATATCAATCGCTTATCCCAGCCGCCGGTGAAGCCGCCGAATGGGGCCGAACTCACGGAGCACGACCCAGACAGCCACTGCCCCGACGAGCGTGAGCGGGAGAAATTCGAACGCGATATCGACCACGAAACCCGGATCGACAGTGAACGCCATAGTGGAGACGAAGACGGCAATCACGTGAGTCTTTCGACGAGTCGGTATCTCTCAGAGACACCGACACTTTTCTCTCGGCCGGTCGTGTGTGACGATATGGCACTGCCGATCGACCCGACCGAGATCGACTCCGCGGACATCGGTGAGGAGCGCGCCACCCTGGAGATGGCCCACGAAGACGCGATTGAGCACGTGCGGGCGGCGTTCACCGACGCCGGATTCGGCGTCGCGACGGAGTTCTCTCCCTCGGAATTGCTGAACGAGAAGATCGACGCTGAGAGGGACCCCTACTACGTCCTCGGGGCCTGTAACCCGGCCGTCGCGGATCGGGCACTGGACGCGAGCGATGGCCGGATCGGCGGTCTCTTCCCCTGCAATGTCGTCATCCACGAGATCGAACCTGGTGTCCAGGAGGTCTATCACGTCTCCATCATGCGAATCGCCCGGCTGGTTGGACTGGCACCCGACGACGAGACGATGACTGACATCATCGACGACACTGGCGAGTTCGTTGAGGAAGCCTACGAGAATCTCTGACGTCTCACGGTCACGCAGGAACCATCGCAGTGTGACCACCCTCAAAAGTCGCTCAATTGGGCCTGCAGCCCGGCGACCATCTCTGACTTCCGGCGGAGCGCACCCAGCGAGACCGGGAGTTGCTCGGCGACGCCAGTGACCGCCTCGCGGAACGTCTCGGCGACGCCATACCGGCCCGCAATATCGTCGGGCAGTCCCCCAGGATCGTCGAAGGCGTTACGGACGCCCTCCCGAACCTGCCAGACGCCCACCGGGGCCCAGTAGTCGTCGGTCACCTCCCGGAGGACGAGACACTTGGCCTGCCGGCCGATGTCCGTCAGGTGTTCCAGCACGCCCAGCCGCGAGGCATAATACGCGCCGGCGGTCTCATCGACGTAGCTCGTTCGGCCTTCGTAGCCCTCGTGAGCGCTGGCGAGGTAGTGGGCCTCGCCGACCGGATTCCAGACGCTCTCGGGGGCTTTCATCTCGACGAGTTCGAACTCCCAGTTGCCGGGCGAGAGGACGATCCAGTACTTGTTGCCCATGTACTCGTTGTACCAGACCTGCGTCTCGTCGATGGAGGGAGCATTCCGGATCTGCCCCCGTAGATACTGCCCGACAGTGTCGTCAACGGCGGTGATCGACCACCGCGTCGGGACGAGTCGGCGATTGGCCCCCTGGCCCAGCGCCCCCGCCGAGAGGATCGTGTTCA
Source organism: Halorhabdus salina (assembly GCF_013839425.1). Classification (GTDB taxonomy): domain Archaea; phylum Halobacteriota; class Halobacteria; order Halobacteriales; family Haloarculaceae; genus Halorhabdus; species Halorhabdus salina. Next base: position 17,155 of record NZ_JACDNP010000004.1, read on the forward strand.
CGTCGTAGACGTCGAATCCCTTCCGGTAGAGGTAGGTCATCGCCCCCTCGGCCCGCCAATCGTCATCAGAGAGGGTCTTCTTGACCGGGCGGGGGACGTGGGGGTTCTCCGCGAGATCCGCGGACTCAGCCCGTGCGCGGGGGCCGGTAGGAGTGCTGATGTCGTCGACGCTCAGGTCGATCTCGGGCGTCGAGTCCAGCCCGAGCTCGACGTCGACGGGTTGATCGGCGATGGCGACCTCACGCTGCGTGCCGACGAATCCGTCCCAGACGTCCTCGACGTCCACCTTGGCCGAACGCTGTGAGTTGAGCAGGCCCGTCCGGCGTTGCAGGACGTCCTCGATACCCAGTCCATCGGCGTACCAGTTCCCGCTGGTGGCAAAATCCGTCGGATCGTGGTCGTCGGTAACGGGCGAGAGGACGCCGGAGTTGACTTGCGGGTAGCCCGATCGGCCGACGAAAATCTCCGGGGCTGTCGAGCCAAAGAGGGCGTCGCCCGACAGTGTCTCCTCCAGCTGGCGCTCGACGTCTTCGAGGTGATCGGTGATGGCGTAGGACTTCTCCTTGGCGAGGCGGCGCTTATGGGCGGCCTCGTCGCGTTCGAATCCCTCGATGTAGTCGTCGAGACGCATCTACCTAGGGTAAGGCGACGAGCAGTAAGAATCTACGGGACTGCGACGCCACCCGACACCAACGACCAAGGGAATGCCGGTCAAAACAGGCGGCTGTCCATGCCCGAAATCGCCATCATGGTCGAAGGCCAACAGGGTCTCACCTGGGATCGCTGGCAACGTATCGGCCACACTGTCGAGGAACTGGGATTTTCCGGCCTGTTCCGCTCGGACCACTTCACGGATGCCGACGGGACAACTGACGACGCGTTGGACCTGTGGCCGTCGCTGACCTGGCTGGCAGACAATACCGATGACATCGACTTCGGCCCGCTCGTGACGCCGGTCTCCTTCCGTCACCCCGTCTTCACCGCACGGATGGGCAAGGACGTCGACAACCTCGCGGACGGTCGCCTCGTATTGGGCGTCGGCGCGGGCTGGCAGGAGTTCGAACACGAGACCTTCGGCTTCGACCTGCTCGACGTACCCGAGCGCTTCGATCGCTTCGAGGAAGGCGTCGAAGTCATCGCGTCGCTGTTGGGCGAGGAGGACCCGGTGTCCTTCGACGGCGAGTACTTCCAACTCGATGACGCACAGTTGCTCCCGCGCCCCGAACGGCCGGGCGGCACGCACCTGCTCGTCGGCGGGAACGGCCCGAATCGAACGCTACCACTGGTCGCCCGGTGAGGCGACGAGTGGAACGGCGTCTTCCTCACGACCGACGAATACGCCTCGCTGAACGATCGCCTGGACGAGCTGCTCGACGCGGAGGGGCGCGAACCCGGCGACGTTCGGCGGTCGCTGATGACGCAGGTCGTCTTCGGCCGGGACGAAGCGGAACTCGAGGCTGTCCTCGACGGGCGCGATCCCGAAGCATTGCGCGAGGAGGGGCACATCGTAGGCACGCCGGAGGAAGTCCGGGAACAGATCGACGCAATTGAGGACGCTGGGGCTGACCGCATCATGCTGCAGTGGCTCGCCATGGACGACATGGATCGGCTCGAAGCACTGGCTGAAGCGGTGCTATAGCGCGGCTTGGTGGTGACGCGGACAAGACGACAGTGTCGGTCGACACTTAGAGCCGGTCTGTGATCGCGTCGGCCTCGTAGGCCAGAGAGAGTTCCCGCGAGCGGCCACGGCCGTCGACGGACGTGTAGGTGGCCTCGATCAGGCCGAGCTGGTCGAGCTTGTTGATGATCTCCGAGTAGCGCGTATATCCCAGATCAGTCTCGGCCTGGAAGGCCTCGTAGATATCGCCCGCGAGTTCGCCGTCGTGCTCGGCCAGCACTTCGAGTAGGGCGCGCTCGCTCTCGGAGAGGCCTTTGAGGTGTCGCGAGAGGTGGACGTGTTTGGACTGCTCGAAGGCGTCTTCGACATCTTCGCGTTCGACTTCCTTGCTTGCGCGCATCTCGGCGTTCAATCCAGCCCGGCGCAAGAGGTCGATCCCGACTCGAAGGTCCCCACCCTGCTCGGCGGTCAGTTCGGCGACGCGATCGAGCGTGGGTGGGTCGATCACCCCGTCGTGGAACCCGCGTTTGACGCGCTCGTCGAGAATATCGGCGATCTCAGGTTCGTCGTATTTCGGGAAGTACACTTCCTCGGGCCGGAAGACGCTCTGAACGCGCCCGTCTAAGGACTCGATGACGTCCAGGTCGAGGTCCGAGGACACGACGACGACACCGATTTTGGCCCCCGAGTGGGCCTCGTGGGCGCGCAGCAGCGAGTAGAGTGTATCCGAGGCTTCGCTCTCGTAGAAGAGGTAGTTCACGTCGTCTAAGGCGACCGTCAGGACTTCGTCTTCCTCGACGAGTTTCTCGGTGATCTGGCCAAACAGTTTCTTGAAGGAGACGCCGCTAGTCGGCGGTTCGTACTCGAAGACTTCCTCGAACAGCCGGGAGAACACGGCGTATCGCGTCGAATCGACCTGGCAGTTGACGCGGGCGACCCGGACGTCCGTCTCGGCGCGCAACTCGCCGTAGAGTTTCTGGATCGCGGTCGTCTTGCCGGTCCCCGGCGGCCCGCGCACGATCACGTTCAACGGCCGCGAGCCCCGCACCGCCGGCCGGAGGGCGTACTTCAGACTCTCCATCTGGCTCGAACGGTGGCGAAACGTCTCCGGAACGTGGTCGATCTCGAAGACGTGTTCGTCCCGGAAGACGGACTCGTCCCAGGAGAGCATCCCCTCCTCGGGGTCGTCTGTCATCACTTTCAGGACGCTCGGGACGCTACTTAACTCTTGGCTGGGGACGTCGGTCATGTCCGAAACTGCTGATGACGGATCGGTCTCAGAGGTCGTACAGCGCGCCGTACTTCTCGGTCACGTAGTCGATGAAGTGATCGGCGTTGTACGGTTCTCCCGTGGCTTCCTCGACCAGATCCCCGGTGCGGTAGCGCTTCCCGTGGCTGTGGACGTTCTCGGTCATCCAGTCGTAGAGCGCGTCGAACTCGCCCTCGCGAATGTCGGCTTCGATCGGCCCAATCGCCTCGTCGGCGGCGTCGTATAGCTGGGCGGCCAGCACGCTGCCAAGCGAGTACGTCGGGAAGTAGCCAAAGGTTCCGTTCGTCCAGTGGATGTCCTGCAGACAGCCTTCGGCGTCGGTCTCGGGCCGAATTCCCAGGTACTCCTCCATCTTGTCGTTCCAGACCTGCGGGACATCCTGAACGTCGAGATCGCCCGAGATGAGGTCACGCTCGATCTCGAAGCGCAGGACAATGTGCATGTGGTAGGTGAGTTCGTCCGCTTCGACCCGAATGAGGTTGTCGTCGTACACCCGGTTTGCCGCGCCGTAGGCGTCCGCGGGGCTGGCTTCGACGCCGAGGTACTCTTCGACAGTTGGCAAGATGTGCTCCCAGAACGGCTGTGAGCGGGCGACGTGATTCTCCCAAAGTCGCGACTGGGACTCGTGGACCGTCAGGTCGCGGGCCTCGCCCAAGGGCGTCCCGTATTCGTCGTCGGGCAACCCCAGCGCGTAACTCGCGTGGCCGAACTCGTGGATCGTCGAAGACAGCGAATCCAGGGGCTTCTCGGGATCGAACCGGGTCGTGATCCGGGCGTCGAACTGGGTGCCCGACGTGAAGGGGTGGGCAGAGGTGTCGAGTCGGCCTCGATCCCAGTCGAACCCGACCACGTCCAGGGCGTCCCGGACCAGCGCCTCTTGAGCCTCAACGTCGTAGGTGCCCTCGAAGGGCCGGGGCTGGGTCACGTCACTGCTCGCGATGTCGTCGATCAACGGGACGAGTTCGTCCCGGAGCCGTTCGAGGACGCGCTCGGCAGTATCGAGCCCGAGGTACGGTTCGAACTCCTCGAACAGCACTTCGTAGGGATCCCGATCGGGATCGATCGCTTCGGCGTACTCGCGGCGCAGTTCCACGAGTTCCTCGAGAACTGGTGCGTAGGTCTCGAAGTCGTCCTCTTCGCGGGCCTGTTCCCAGACCGGCAGCGCCTCGCTGGTCGCCTCCGAAATGCGCTCGACCAGATCCCGGGGGACCTTCCGGGCGCGCTCGTGTTCCCGTCGAACCTCCCGAACGACCGCCTGCTGATCAGGATCGAGGGAAGCCTCCTCGAGGTCGTCGAGATATCCCGCCAGTTCGTCATCGGTCAACAGATCGTGCTGGAGCGTCGAGAGCGCCGACTGCTGTTTCGTGCGGGCCGGGGTGCCACCGTCGGGCATCATGACTTGCTGATCCCAGCGGAGGAGGCCACCGGCGTCTCCGACGTAGGAGAGTTGTCGAACGTGATCGAGAAACTGCTCGTAGGTGTCGGCAACCTCGGACATATGCTCCGTTGGAGAGGCGTTCCCAAAGACCCGACGGTTCCAGACCGCTCAGATTACCCGGTCGGCGAATGCAGCAGGGAGGTCCCGGTAGAGCCGATAACAGCGATCGACCACTGACAGTGAGACGCTCTCGGTTGCCGTGTGGGCTTCGCCTGGCTCTGCCGCACCGGCGACGACGCACTCGGTCCCCGCACGATCGGCGAGCCACCCGGCGTCAGTCGCGTGTGGTTTGACGACGTGTTCAGGCTCGTCGGACTGGGCGTCCGCAGCCACTGCCAGCACGGCGTCGGCGAAATCCGTATCGGTACAGGCCATCGGCGGGAGGTCCTGCTCGACGGTCCAGGAGACACCCTCGATCGCTTCGACGCGTTCGATCGGGGCACGCTCGCCGGGGACGGTCCGCTCGTCGACAGTTACCTCGCAGTGCTCGGGAATCACGTTCCAGGCCGATCCGCCCTCGATCTCCGTGACGGCGAGACTACCCTCGACTGGATTGCCCTGGACTGTCGTGGTCGGGAACTCGAGATCACGGAGCACGTCGACGGCATCAGTCGCCCGGTAGATGGCGTTCTCGCCCGCGTCGACCTCGCTGGCGTGGGCGGCTTCCCCCTCGGCGACGATTGTACTCCCACGACGGCCCTTGTGGGCGATGGCGACGTTCGTCACGCCGGGCGCGGAGTAGCCGGTCGAGCCCTCGCCGACGACGGCGTACTCGGGGACGAACCCGTCCTCGATGGCCGCACGGCAGCCTTCGCCGCCCTGCTCCTCCCCCGCGAAGGAGGCCAGAACGAGTTCGACGCCGTCGGGGACATCGGCGTCTCTGAAGGCACAGCACATCGCGGCCAGCGCTCCCTTCATGTCCGCCGTGCCGCGGCCGTAGATCCGTCCGTCGCGTTCCTCGATGACGTATTCGCCGTCGTCGGTCTGTTCGTCGTCCGGCGGCACGACGTCGTGGTGGCCGACAAATGCGAGTGTCCTCCCCTCGCCGCGGCGGGCGATCACGTTCCCGGCGGCGTCGTGCTCGATCGCGGCGTCGGTGTGGTCGGCGAGCCAGCCGGCGATCCACTCGCCGGCCGCCGACTCGTCGCTGTCCGGCCCACGGTGGCTGGGGATCGCGACGAGTTCGCGCGTTAGCTCACGAGCGTTCATGCCACAGGAGACGCGATCGGGCCTAACAGCCCTTTGGGTCAGCAGTCATCCAGGTCCCGCAACCGCTCGACGGCATCTGTAACAGTCAGGGGCGGATTGTCGAGTTCGGCCCGCTGGAAGGCCTCGACGAGTTGCGGGGGTGAGACGCCGACGTCGCGAAGCAGATCGCCGTCGGTGAGTACGTCCCGGACGGGACCGTCCCGGACGATCGACCCCGCCCGATCCAGCACGACCACCCGATGGGCGACCTGGGGTACCAGGTCAGCATCCGGCGTCGAGACGACGAGGGTCATCCCCGCTTCGGTCCGTCGATCGAGCGCGTCGAGAACGGTCTCGCGATGACCGGCGTCCACGTCCGCCACTGGCTCGTCAAGCAAGAGAAGATCGGGCTCGACCGACAGGGCAGCCGCCAGCGCAGCCCGGCGCTGCTCGCCACCGCTCAGCCGGAACGGGGGCTTGTCCAGCAAGCCTTCAAGGGCGAACTCCGCCGCGAGGGCATCGACTCGCTCCTCGGCCTCCCGGCGATCGATGCCGAGCTGGGCGGGACCGTATTCGAGGTCTTCCCGAACGGTTGCGTTAAAGAGGTAGTCTACGGGCGCTTGCGGACAGTGGGCGATGCGATCCCGGAGGTCGTCGGCCGATTTTCCGGTCTCGAAGTAGGAGACCTCGCCGCCTGCTGGTTCCCGAAGCCCGGCCAACAACGACAGTAGCGTGCTCTTGCCCGCGCCGTTGGGGCCGAGGATCGCCACCCGTTCGCCCGCCTCGATCGTCAGGTCGAGTCCGTCGAGTGCAGCTGTCCCGTCTGGATATCCAAAGGAAAGGTCACGAGCAGTGAGTGCGTTCACGGCCACAACACCCCCGCGGCGACCGTCGCGAAGACGACGAACGCGAACGCGGCATCACGCAGTCCGACTGCCCGCTGTCGGGGGTAGCCCCGGCCAGCTGTCCCACCTCGTGAGCGGGCTGCGCGGCCGACACGTTCACCGCGATCGAGTGCCCCCAGGAGGAAGGTTCCCAGCAACGAGCCGGCTTCCAGCCAGGACTCCCGAAGAGTTGCGGAACGGACGCGGCGACTTCGCCGCGCGAGTACCAGCCGCGAGAGTTCCTCGAAGACGACCAGCAGGTGCCGGTAGGTGATCGCGAGCAGCGCGACGGCCGTCTGCGGAACGCGAAGCGTCCGGAGCGCGCCCAGCAGCGACGCGAACCGCGTGGTCGACAGCAACAGGCCGAGCAGCGAGACGCTCGCCCCGACCCGAAGCGTGAACGTCGCCGCGTATGAGATACCCGGGACGGTGACGGGACCAAGCAGCGGTGCCCCCGGAAGCAGAACGGCCTGGGGCGCGACGATAACCAGTGAGACAGCCATTGGTACGCCAGTCCGGAGCGCGTGAGTGGCCAAGGGCACGCGGGAGAGGACGGCCAGCCCGATTGTCAGCCCGAGCATAGCTGCTGGTGGCCCCGGTGTGTCGAACGGGACGGTGACAGCGATCAGCGCAACGATTCCGAGGAGCTTCACAATAGGGTGGACAGCCTGGAGCCAGCCCGACCGGGTGGCGACACGTTCGTCCCGCAGGAGGCCCCGCGCCTGATCGGTCAGCGTACCGGCCGATCGACCGACCGGATCAACGGGGCTCACTGTCTGGGATCAGTGGGCGCCCGGCGAGCCAGCCGATCACCAGCACGAGGGTCGCGCCGACGAGCCCCGAAACGAGCGTCCCGACGTAGGGATCGACGCCGGCGATGCCGTAGTCCGGTAACAGACTTGGCAGCGTCCTCACAGCATGAGCGGTCGCGCCGGTTGTTGCCGCGGCGTGTTCAAGTGGCTCGGTGTAGTTCACTTGCTGGGCACCCCAGGCGAACGCTGGCGAGAGGACGACCAGTCCGCCGACGACGGCGGTCCCGCGACGAAGGAGCCGACGCGAGTCGATCGTCGGCGACCGGTCGGCCAGCAGATCGGGTCGCGTCTCGGCAACGAACTCGTAGGCCAGCAACGTGATGGCCCCCTCGGCGATTCCCAGAAGAATGTGCCAGCCTCCCATGATCGCCAGCACGGTCGTCACCTCGTAAGCGAAGGCCTCGGAGGCTCCGAGCATGATCGCCGCAGTGAGTGCGGCAACCGAGATGCCCGCCCACCCAGCGGCAAAGACCGCTGCAGGCTTGTGGTACGGGCGGACGACACGATAGACGGCATAGCCGACGTAGACTTCGACGACTGCCATCGAGAAGACGTTCCCGCCCAGCACGACGAGGCCGCCGTCGCCGAAGACCAGCGCCTGGATCGCCACGACGGCAGTCATCGCCAGTGCCGCCAAATGGGGGCCAAGCAGGATGGCCGCGAAGGCCCCGCCAACGAAGTGGACGCTCGTCCCGCCCGGGATCGGGAGATTCAACATCTGTGCGGCGAAGATCGCAGCTGCTGTGACGCCAAGCAGGGGTGCACGTGGCCCATCGAGTGCGCCCGCTGACCGACGGACTGCTATCGCGAGGACGGCAATCGACGCCAGTCCAACCAGAGCAGCGATCCACAGATCGAGGTAACCATCGGGGATGTGCATCGATAGCGGGACGTAGACCAGCCGGGTAATAATACCTTTCGAAGTTTGAGTAATACTGATACGGAGAAGAGAGTTACAAGGCTGATATGACCAGCAAGCCAATCAGGGGTATGGCCGAGGATTTAGACCGGGTAAGCCTGACGCTGCCCCCGGAGATGACCGACCGACTCGACGGGATCGCCGAGGAGTGGGACTACGCGAGTCGATCGGAGGCCGTCCGGGACGCCCTGCGTGACTTCTTTACGACTTATGCGTGGGAGGGCGGCGACGAGACGCGCCACTACGGAACGATCGTCATCGCCCACGAGCACGACCACGACAGCGACGTGGCCGGTCGTCTCCAGACGATCCAACACGAGTACGCCGACGTCGTCACGTCGGTCCAACACATCCACCTCTCGGAGGACCGCTGCATGGAGACTCTCGTCGTTGATGGCACGGCCGGCCAGATCGACGAGCTCGCCAACCGGCTGCGAGCGCTGGGAGGCGTCAAGCAGGTCAAGGTCGTCGTAGTCGGCGGCGATGCCGGGACCCAGGGGCACGACGACAGCCACGGACACGAGCACAATCAAACCGATCACGGACACAGTCACGACCACTGACTGCCGAGTGGCAAAGCCGCCAGCACTCCGATCGCCAGGAACGTCAGTCAGACTGGCGGGCTCGGCCGGACTCCATGCCGGATTGCATGAACTCCGCGAGAATGCGCCCGATGCTGGACTCGGCCGTCCACAGCGCTTCCTCCTCGACGGTCCCGTCATCAGTCGCGACCGCGAGCAGAATCGTCGCCCCGTCGACCAGCAGTGCCCGCCCGGCGAAGTCGGCTGGATTGTCTTCACCCATGACGATCACCTCGATAGGATCGTCCGCGAATCGATCCTGCAGGTCCTCGGTGGCAGTCACGAGCGTGACCGCGATGCCGGCGGTGGCGCGCTCCCGAAGGGCAGCGGCGATCCCGGGCGACAGCGAGTCGACCTCGGGGGCAACGAAGACGGCCGCAGCGGTGGCTGCGTGGAGAAGGTCGGCGATACGTTCGTCGATCGGCTGACGTCCCCGCAACGTGGAAACGCCCTGGCCGCCGTGCTGGTGGTCCCCCTCCTCGCGAAGGGTATCGAGATTCTCGAAGGCCCGTTCGCGTTCCCGTTCTAGTTCCGCCGTGAGTTGCTCGCGAGCGGCCCCGAGACTCACCGGGCGGTACTCCTTGGGCGTCGTTTCGATCACCTCGACCAGGCCACGCTCGGCGAGGTCGTCCGCGGCACCGTAGACCTGGGACCGCGGGACCTCCGAAACGTCGCTGATCGCCTCAGCCGTCCCGACACCCAATTGCTGGAGCGCGACGAACACCCGCGCCTCGTAGTTCGAGAGTCCGAGTCGCCGCAACGACGCGACCGCGTCCTGGGTACTCATAGGGACGTGACTGTGTGGCCCTCGTTGGACGGACCACCACATCAATCGCGTGGTCCCCGATAGCTATAAATTTTGTATATTTCTACAATATTTATTTCGGTCGACGTCCTACAGCGAGCAATGACACCGGTCGAACGGTACGCGGCGTTCGTGACGACCCATAGCAAACTCGTCATCGCGCTCATGCTCGTCGCGACCCTGGTCGTCGGCGCGGGCGCGGGGAGCGTCGATTCGGGACTCACGATCGCGAGTTTCGAAAGCGATTCCCCCGAGGCCCAGGCGCTTTCCCGCATCGACGCGAACTTCACCACCGAGGGGGAGAACACGAGCGTCGTCCAGATCGTCGTTCGTGGGGAAGACGTCCTCTCGAAGCCCTCGCTGCTGGAAACGTTGCGCCTCCAGCAGGCCATCCGATCAGAGCCGGCCATCGAGGGAACGCTCAGGGAGCGCCAGCCGGTGGTCGGTGTCGCGAACATCGTCGTGACGACGGCGATGGCCGAAAACGAGTCCGGCGGAGCGACTGGCCCGCCAGACGGCTCACAGAGGATGCCTCCACTCGCGGCCCAGATCGAGCATCTCGACTCGATGTCACCCGAACGCGTCGAGGGAGTCGTCTCACGGGTACTCGATCCCGACCGGGAGTTCCAAGGGCCCACCGATCCATACTCGTTGCTCTCGACGGACTACGAGGCTGGCTCGACGACGGCGACCGGCCGCGTCCTATTCGTCTTCCAGAACACCGACGGCGCGGGGGGCGACGACCTCCCGACCGAACTGGTCGACGCCCAGTTCGCCATCGAGGAGCTGGCCGGCGAGACGCTCCAGACCGGCGAGAGCTTCGTCTTCGGAGCGGGGATCGTCAACGAGCGCTCGGCCCAGGCCACGGGCGAGAGTTTCGCGCTGATCTCGCCGATCGCCCTGCTGTTGCTCGTGACGATCCTGGGACTGGCCTATCGTGACGTACTGGACGTGCTCCTTGGACTGCTCGGCGTGGTTCTCGTCCTGGTCTGGATGGCTGGATTCATGGGCTGGGTCGGGATCGGCGTCACGCAGATCCTGATCGCTGTCCCGTTCCTACTGATCGGCCTGTCGATCGACTACGCGTTGCACGTCGTCATGCGGTATCGCGAGGCCCAGCTCGACGAGGCCGACTGGACGCCCCAGTCAGCCATGCGTCGCGGGCTCGCGGGCGTCGTCGTTGCGATCGGGGCGGCGACGGTCACTACCGCGGTTGGGTTCGCCTCGAACGTCGTCAGCCCGATCACGTCGATTCAGGAGTTCGGGCTCGTCAGCGCCGCGGGGATCGTCTCAGCCTTTCTGGTCTTCGGCCTCTTTCTGCCACCCCTGAAAGTCGAACTCGACAGCCTTCTGCAACGGCTCGGGCTTTCACGGGAGAAACGCCCACTGGGACGGAGCGGCGTCGCGGGCCGCATCCTCGGAATCGGGGCCGACCTGGCACAGCGGGCTCCCGTCGCGGTCGTCATCGTGGCCATCCTGTTGAGCGCCGCCGGCGGCGTCGCCGCGATGGATATCGACACCTCGATCGATCAGGTGGATTTCCTGCCGACGGATTCCCCTGAGTGGATGGACTCACTCCCCGAGGGACTCCAGCCGGGTGACTACGATATCCGGGCCAACGCCATCTATCTCAACGAGCAGTTCGTCCAGTCCAGAGACCAATCGCGGGCGGCGTTCCTGATCGAAGGGCCGGTTACCGATCCGGGGACGCTCGATCGCCTCGTCGCCGGCGAGCGTGCCCTCTCGAACACGTCGACGGCCGTCAGACTGGCCGATAAGCGACTCCGCGTGACTGGCCCCATCGAGGCGATCGATCGCGTCGCCCGGCAAAACGAGAGCGTCTCCCGTCTCGTCGCCGCGAACGATCCCGACGAGGATGGCGTTCCAGAGGAGAACCTCACGGCGATCTACGACGCCCTCTACGGCGCCGCCCCCGAGGAAGCGAGTGCCGTCTTCGCCCGGAACGACGACGAGTACACGGCCCTGCGGGTCTCGGTCGGCCTCGTCGGTGGGGCAGACACCGGCACCGTGACGAGTGAAATGCGCGAGGTCGCCGAGACGATCGAGGGCGACTCGAACCTTCGGGTGACGGCCACCGGCCGGCCGATCGTTCAAGAACTCGTCCAGCGGGGCCTGCTGTCGACGCTCGTGTGGGGCTTCCTGCTGACGTTCGCGGTCATCACCGCGTTCCTGACGCTGATCTTCTGGCGTCGCTACGGGACGGCCTCGCTGGGTGCCGTCGTCATCGCGCCGGTCGTGCTCGCCCAGGCCTGGATCTTCGGGACGATGTACCTCGCGGGCATCTCCTTTAACACCGAGACGGCGATCGTCGCCTCGATCGGGATCGGAATCGGCGTCGACTACGCCATTCACATCGGCGAGCGATTCCTCGAAGAACGCCACCAACAGGGTGATCCGATCGCCGCACTCCGGCGAACCGTCCGGGGGACCGGCGGTGCGCTACTGGGGAGTGCAATCTCGACGGCCGGCGGGTTCGCCGTCCTCATGCTCGCGCTGGTCCCCTCGTTGCAGCGCTTTGGCTTCGTCACCGCGACGGCGATCGCCTACGCGTTCCTCGCGAGCGTGCTGGTCCTGCCGAGTTTGCTGGTGCTGTGGAGTCGCTACGTCGACGGATCGTCGGTCGGTTCGGATCCGTCAGTCGAGTAAGCAGCAGGGACGGGACCCTACCGGCGGTAGTGATCGACGGTCCGGAACGCGACGTACAGGACGGCGTTGAGGACCCCTGTCAGCCAGAAGATAGCTCCGATATTCAGCCCAAAGACGCCGGGGTCGCTGGCCGCGACGACGTCGTCGAACAGCCAGCCGACCGCGACCGCGATGATTCCCCAGACGAGTAAGATCGAGGCGATCCGTGCACCTTCCTCGATATAATCAGTGATCGGTTTCGCATCTGTCGACGCCGGATTGAGCGACATACCCGCTCGTCCGTCGTCTGTGAAATAAGTCTTCCCCCGCCGTTCACAGTTGCTGGCCAAGTCGCCGCCCAGCGTCTAGACCAGTCTCCAGGGCCGCGTGGGTTCGCCCGGTCCCCGCCAGCCAGTCACCCGCGAGTCCGAGGTCGTGGTCAAGAGCGTACTCGAACAGCGCCGGATTGACGCGATCGCCCGGCAGCGCATGGGTGAATCGGTCGTGGTCCCACCAGTCAGGGTCGGCCAGGCGGTCGTCCTCGAGGAGTGTCGCCGCGTGGTCGGCTGCCGCCGCCGCAGCTGCTTCGGGCATCGCCTCCGGCCGGCCCGCGCTCCAGGCAGGACTCAACTGCACAATCAAGATTTCCTCGCCGTCAGGAACGTGGCCGGGTTTACACGACTCCCTGGAGAGCCAGCCAACGGCGTGCTCCTTGTCGGTGTTGACCAGCGCGTAGTATGGGACGTCGATCTCAAAGGGATAGTGCAGCGCCACCGAATCGATCGTCCGGTAGGACTGGCGACCTCGGGCCGCGATGAGTTGCTCGCGCACCTCGTCGTCCCAGTCGGCGTCCTCGAAGAGGTCCTCGCAGGTTGGTGGCGTCACGACGAGCGCGTCGAACGAGTGGTCCTCGCCGCCGACGGTCACTCGCCAGCCGTCGTCAGTTCGCGCCAGGTGGTCGACCGGTGTTTGCTCGTGCACAGTGGCTCCGCTCGCGTCGAGATACGCCTCGACGATCGCGTCGATGCCGTTTCGCCCACTCAGTTTCCTGCCCTGATTCGGTCGGCCTTCCTCGATCGTCCCGTCGGCGTCGAAGATCCAGACGTCGCCGGTGGTTACGACCAGGTCGTCGCCGACGACCGACTGCAGTTGCGTGTCGACCTGGTCGTCCGGTGGGTCGACGTAGTTAGCCCCGTAATCGTAGACACACCCGTCCCGGGATCCCGAGACCATCCGCCCACCGATCGAGTCGGCCTCGAAGACCGTCACCTCGGCCCGATCCCGGAGGGCGTAAGCTGCACCGGCCCCAGCGATACCCGCGCCGACGACACAGACGTTGGGCGTCACGTCCCGGCATACGGGCGGCAGCGAATAAAGAAGCAGGGTGACAGCTCAGCTGTCGCTCGGCTCCGGTTCGAGGGCGACGAATTCGTGGCCCTTCTGGGCAAGGAGTTGCTGAGCCCGGTCGGTCGCCGACGGCGCAACGAGAATCCCCCGGATCTTCCGGTCTGCGTGCAGATCACGGGCGAGGGCCTGGACGTACCGGTCGAGTTGCCCGACGGCGTCCGGGCCGACTCGGCGGCGCTTGAGTTCGACGACGACCGCCCGACCCGCCTCGTCTTCGCCGTAGATGTCGACCGCCCCGGCCGGCGTCTGCCGCTCGGTCGAGCGCGGCTCGAATCTCGGTTCGATCAGGTCAGGATTTGCGAGGACTCGCTCCCGGAGGTCTGCCTCGGTTCCCGAAAGCGAGAGGTCCTCCGGGTCGGTCACGTCGACGCGTGTGACGTGCTGGATTTCCTCGAAGGTGACCTGAAGCTCCTCGTCGGGGCCGGTCCGGTGGCTCTCGATGTAGAGCCGGCCGTCGACGACTTCGACCTCGTGGGTCGATCCCGGTGGTTGCCAATTGACGGGCTGGTGACCCTCGTCAGTGTGGACGAGCGCAGTCCCATCCGGCTTGAGGATGAGAAGCCGCTCGCCGGGACCGAGCGTGCTCGTAGCACGCCCATCGTATTCGACCGTACATCGGCCGACGACAGTCACCATCTCGCCGTGGTCGACCCCACGGGCGATCCGCTGGCGAGCCCGCTCGTGTGATGGATCAACGACCGGCTTCCGATCCTCTCCGGCCGCCGATTCCTGGCTGGTCCCTGTCTCTGTCACGCAGTTCGATAGCCGCCCCGATCACAAAAGCGCCGCGTGTCGGCGCTCATCCACAGGGCCGACGGCCGATGACTTGCTCGCGGTCACGTACACGGCGGTCGATCCCTGCCAGCAGTCGCCGACGTGCACACGCCCGTGACAGCTCGCCGGCGCGGACCGCATCGGCGACGCTCCGCTTTGCGGCGCGACACCACGACCGGAGGGTGGCCCCGTCGCTGGCCGACCGGATCGCGACGACGACCCCATCACCTCGCGGATCGGCGGCCCGCTCGTCGATCATCGGTTCGAGCGCCAGCCAACAAGCGAGAAACGGGGTCCATTCGCCCCCCGACCAGCGGTAGACGCCTTCGAAGTGGGCGAAATCAAGCGATTCGACGACCGCTCGAAACGAGTCGACAGGACAGCCCCCGTCATCCGTCGATCGCCAGCCGTTGGGTGGCTTCTCTCGGTCTTCGACCCACTTCGTCTCGGTACAGTTCCATCCGTTATCGGTAGCCACTGCGACGAGTGCCCGATCGCTCATCGTCGATCCGCTCCTCGATCGTTGCTCATCGACTCACCACGTGGCGATGGGTCCGTTCCGGTATTTGAAGGGGCGGGCGGGACCAAGGACGAGGGAAGTCATTCGGCGTGGCCTATTTGAAGACGGATCACCTTGGGGCAGTAGATGCTGGAAGACGACTTCGGCCGCGAACTGACCGGATTGCGGGTGTCGCTGACCGACCGGTGTAATTTCGACTGTGTGTACTGTCACAACGAAGGGTTAGGCGACACGCGCGGGCCGATGGCCCCCGGGGAAGACGAACTTTCGACCGACGAGGTGGTTCGCGTGATCGAGGTCGCTGTCGAGCACGGCATCGAGGCCGTGAAGTTCACTGGCGGCGAGCCGATGCTCCGGGCTGATCTCGCTGAAATCGTCCGCCGGACACCTGACGGCGCCGAGACTTCGATAACGACCAACGGCACGTTCCTTCCCGATCGGGCTGGGGACCTGGCCGATGCCGGCCTCGAACGGGTCAACGTTTCACAGGACGCCCTCGATCCAGCGGATTTCGCGACGCTCACCCAGTCCGGGGCCTACGATCAGGTCCTCGACGGCGTCGAGGCCGCACTCGATGCGGGTCTCGCGCCGGTGAAGCTCAACATGGTCGTTTTCGAGCACACTGCCGGGTACGTCCCGGAGATGGTCGAGCACGTGGCCGACAACGACGGCCTGCGCCTGCAACTGATCGAGTACATGCCCGAACTCGCCGGCCGCCCGGAGTGGGCGATCGATATCGATCGCGTCCACGAGTGGCTGGCCGAGCAGGCACAGACGGTACAAAACCGTGAGATGCACCACCGGACGCGCTACTGGATCGACGGCGAACCAAATGACGCCGAGTGCGGCCTCGTCGAGGTTGTCGACCCCGTTGGAAACACGGAGTTCTGTGAGAACTGCCACCGCGTCCGGGTCACTCACGACGGCTATCTCAAGGGCTGTCTCAACCGCAACGACGACCTGCGCTCGCTCGGTGATTGTTCGCGTGCGGCCATCGAGACGGCCCTGCGGGACACCGTCGCCGAGCGCATCCCCTACTACGGCGAATACCTGATCGAGAACGACGATGGTGAGTGGGTGCCCAATCCTGCCTACGAGGGAACGAGTGGGGATCGTGCCCCGTACGAGTATGCGGGCGAAGCCGAGACCGTGGAGTCGACTGATGCTGAATTGGAGTCGAGCGGGACGGAAGGTGGGCAGGCGGCGACCGACGGTGGCGATCCCGCGTCCGATATCGGCGATGACTGAGACGGATTCCGCTCGGTCCGTTCCGAATCGACCGCCCGCTGTCTGGCGGTCGATTCGGTAGACAGTGAGCCCAATCAGTATGTCCGCAGTCTCGGATCGTCTCCTCGACGAGGAATCAATCCCTTGAAGTCACCCGCGAGCTACGATCTTCGTATGAGCGATTGTCCAGAGTGTGGGGCCGAAGTTTCCCTGCACGACAGCGTCGAAGTCGGAGAGATCGTCGACTGTGCCACCTGCGGTGCGGAACTGGAAGTCGTCGCCGTCGATCCGGCGACGCTCGAACCCGCCCCGGAACTGGAAGAAGACTGGGGCGAGTAACGTCGCCGATTTTTCGGCAGCCAACAGCCGTTAGTCGTCGGCGTCCCAGACGAGTGTGACCGTCACGTCGTCCATCTCGACCGTCTCGTAGGTCAGGCCACGATCGTCGAGTTTCGGGTAGAGGTGCTGGGGTGTGCGGTCGTTGTACTGGACCAGAATTTCGTCACCAGACAGCTCAGCACTGGCCTCCAGTGTCTTCCGGAGTGGCTTTGGCGGCCCAAGCGTCCGAACGTCAAGTTCGACGACCGAGGACGCGTCCGGCGCGTCGCTTGCGTCCAGGAAGTCCTCAAGCGCCACGCCGGCGGGCGCGTCGCTCATGCTGATTCCTCCTGTAACGCGTCGGGGCCGGGCACCTCACCCGTCGCTTCGAGCTGTTCTTCCAGACGCTGCAGGTCGGCATTCAGCGACTCACTCTCGTTGTGCATCTCGGCGACACGGACGCGAACGAGGTCGTAGTCGTGTCGATCCGCGAGACCGTTCCAGGCCCGGAACGCCCCGATCGCCAGGGAGTTGCCCGCCGGACAGAACTCCGTGGTTGGAGTGAACTCTGCTAACAACACGCCCGGTTCCTCGGTCGACTCAGCGTAGCGGAACCCGGCCTCGGGATGGCGCGTATCGAGATTCAACTTCGCCAGGTTGTACCCGAACGTGACGTCGTAGACACCACGTTCCTCGAAGACGTCCCAGGTCTGGTTGTGGAAGGCGACGTGATCCTCGTCCGTGAGTACGTCGTGTCCAGCCAGGAACGAGCCGGGAGCGGGCACGTGGTCCGGAATAAATGTATTCTCGGCGTCGAACGTGTCGCCGGTAGAACCGAGTCGCTTCATACGCAGTTATTGAGGAGTGGTTCCCCCCAGCCTTTGTGCCGAATATGTTCGCCACATCCGTGCGAGTAGAGATCCGGATTCGTCACTCGGCGACGTCGGCATCCGAGCCCAGCGACAGCGAGGGCCACAGGAGGCTCGCCAGCGAGTGCGTGCTGTGGCGGTGGACCGTCAGCGTCAGGTTGACTGCGAGGACAGCCACGCCGCCAGCAAACAGTAGCGTCACCGCTTGCAGAGCGATCGTTGGGGTGTCGAACGCGGCGACAGCCACCTGTCCAATGGTCCCCACGAGCAGGAGGATGAAGTCCACCCGGGCGAGGCGAGGGTCGTACATCTCCTCGACCATGGGGACCGGCTCGTACCCGATCTTGTCGCTGTAGGTTCGTACCCAGATCAGGAACGGGACGATGTGATACAACGTCCCGAAGACGACGAACCCGAGCACGCCAAGCAACAGGAGCGGCTCGCTAGCAGCCGTACCTACTACCGTCAACCGGTCGGTCGGGTTCGCAAGCCAGGCCGGGAACGTCAGGGCCGCCCATCCAAGCAGCGCGACGGCAACGACGGCGTATCGCAGGAGGACCGGCGAGAGTTCCGTCTGTGCCCGGAGCAGCTTTCGCGCGAGGAACGCGCCGACGAGAGCGAGCGAGCCGACCACGAGGACGACACCGATCCGGGCGAGCAACGTCTCGCCCAGCAGCCGACCCACGGCGAGGAGTCCGACACCGACCGGGTAGGCCAGGAGTTCGACCTGCTTTATCGCGCGATCCACGCCGTCGTCGTCAACCTGGGTGAACATTTCTCCAAGCTGGTAGAGCGCCCCAACCACTGTCAGCAACACCGCCCCGAAGACGGCGATGGTCGCGTGGGCACTCGCGACGCCCACCCGGGTGATCGCGAGGTCGCCGAACAGCACCATCGTGTAATCAAGCGAGAGGAAGTACCCAAGCAGGGTCAACACGACGAAGGCACCCAGCGCGAGCGCGAAGTGGATCTCGGTCACGTCGAACGGTCGCGCTCGGGCGAGCGTCCGGGCGATATTGTAGACGAACACCCAGAAGCCGGCGACCAGCAGGGTCCCCGCGACGTGCAACATGGCCAGTTCGACGGTCAGAAAGGCGGCGACGAACCCGACCAGGCCGGCGACGACCAGCCAGACCTGGAGGACGCTCAATCGCCGGGAGTAAAGCGAGACCCCCGACCAGACAGGGACGAACTGAGTCATCGAGCCCATGATCGTCACGCCGACGAACCCGGCCAGAAACAAGTGGCGCACCGCTAACTCGGAGAGGCCGACCGGCTCGGTCACTGTCGCGCTCGCAAGCAGCTGCCCAATCAACAGCAGGGCAACGGCAAGGAGAACGTGTTGCAACGGTACTGCCAACGGCGGCCCTCGATCGGTATCGACGTCCTCAGTGATCGCTCGCATACGTTCCCGTTCGATTTCCCCCTCCCTGCCACCGTTGCCGAATATGTTCGCTTACTCGACGGCAGATTCGGCAGGTGCGTCGATCTCGACGCTGGGCTCGTCGGGCGTCGAATCAGTGTCACGCTCCAACAGGAGTCCCGTGAGTCCGGCGGCGATCATGCCGACGCCGGCGGCCCGGACAGCTCTGAGGTACCAGTCTCGGGCTTCGAGATCGCCGGGATTCTCGAACCCAGACAGCCACGTCCGGATTGAGAGGTTGAGGAGCTGTTTCGGCAAGAGGGCGGTGAGGAGCCCGTGCAGTGCGATCCAGGCGTAGCCAAGGCGGCGCAGTTTCCGGAACATCACCTGGTAATTCGGACTGGAGTGACCTGAACCTGTGGGTGTCGATGCCGTTCCCGGACAGGTACGGTGCCGAATATCCGGCGGACGGACACCCTTCGGACGTGACCGTCGTTCCGAATCAGATCACGAAGGAGACGTTTCAGGACTGCGGTCCCCCTCGTATCGCGGCAACGGACCCAGGACCCCACAGCGTTCATGATGTTCGGGTCGGTAGCTACCCACATGGACAGGTACTCGGCGGGGTCCGCGTTCGGTGCGTTCAGGAGCGCGATCGCGGACCGCGCGCGACCGTTCCTGTCGGAGTGGGAACTGACGCCGGGTCGGATCACTGTCGCCTACCTCGTGTTCGGCTTCGTCGGCCTGTACGTCTCGGACGTCGTCTTCGCTCGTGCCTTCGAGGAACCCCTCAGGAGCCAGTTACAGGCAATCAAGGGGGCACTCGAAATACTGGTCACAGCTGGGTTCATTTTCGCACTCACGACAGCCAGCCGACGGCAACTCCAGTCGACGAACCGCGAGTTACAGCGTCGAAACGACGAACTGAACGTCCTCCATCGGGTGATGCGCCACAATCTCCGCAACGACCTCAACGTGATCGACGGTCGTGCCGAGTACGTCGAGACCAGACTCGCAGACGACGACCTCGTCGACAGCTGTCAAACGATTTCTGCGAAGACGAAAGCCATTCTGGCCTACGTCGAGCGTACCGGCCAGATAAGGCGCATCAACGAAGATCGAACCGTCAGATCATTCGACCTCTCTCGAATCATCCCGATCATCGTCGAGCGCCATAATAGGATCACTGACGACGCTGCGGTGACCCTGGAGTTGCCCGAGACAGCGCCAGTCGAGGCCAGTCACATGCTTTCAGCCGCAATCGAAGAAGTGATCACGAACGCGATCACACACAGTGACCCGGAAACGCCGCGACTCCGGATCAGTGTCTCTCCCCGGCCGGAATCGGGCATGACCGCCATCACGGTCGAGGATAACGGTCCCGGGATGCCAGCCCACGTCCAGCGGATCATCAAAACTGACGAACACGACCAGCTCGCCCACCTCGAGGGACTGGGCCTCTGGTTCGTCCGATGGACCGTGACCGACGCCGACGGGCAACTGGAGATCGACGCCGACGAGGATGGAACGACCGTGACGATCCTGGTCCCGACCGCCGAGTGACCGGTCCAGTGCCTATCGGCCACGATATCCCTCCTTCTCGCTCCCACTCTGTGACGAACCATCCAGTCCGTCGACCCCGATACTGACGCGTCAGTCGGACGTACAGCGGCAAAATAGAGTTCATTTCGCCGTTCGAAATAGCGGTAATATTTGTCAGTTCCTTCGACGCATCTGTGGATTCAGTTCTGAAGTCCCCGAATCCCTCACGATCGATTACCAGTTTTGAGGTGGGCCGAGCGGTACCCCGCGACCATTGTAATGGGCCCCACTATCAGGGGTCGCCATCTTATACACACATGTATCCATTCCGGGACAGGCCTGGATATCAGACGCCAGCCCGAGTCACATATTTTTGTATCCCCAACGTTTCTGAATTGTTTGACACGCACATTCGGTTATTTCTGAAATTAGTTGAATAACAGTGTGTCACTGAGGACGGCAACACATGGACGTGAGATGGTGGTTATGAGGGTCGCAGTTCAAAACTGGTCCATCCATGGGGACAATCGAATTTCGCTCGCCGGATCGGCTCGACGCCGACGCGGCCCTCGTTGACGTTCGCGAGGCGTCAGCCTACGAAACACTCGGACATATCCCGGGCGCGGTCACCATACCTACCGACCGCTTCCGGGATCCGACCGGTCTCGCGACGGGGATGTTACCCGAACCGGACGCACTGGCCGCGTGGCTCGGCGACGCGGGAATGACGAAAGACGAGGACGTGATCGCGTACGACGACGACCGCGGCGTCTACGCCGCGCGCTTCCTGCTCACGCTTGCCGCCTACGGTCACGAGGGAGATTTGTATCTGCTGGATGGCGATTACAGCACCTGGGAGCGTGATCACCAAGTCACCACCGAGGAACCGACCGTCGATCCGGTCACCTACGAGATCGACGATCTGCAGGATGTCGTCGCCGAGCGGGCAACTGTCGAAGCCGCCGTCGATGACGACACCGCGATCGTCGACACGCGCACGGAACCGGAGTACGAACAGGCCCACGTTCCCGGCGCGATCCAGCTCGACTGGGAACGGTTCGTCGACAGCGAGACGGGCCGCCGTCGATCCAAGGCTGAGATCAAAGCCATCCTCCGCGAGCAGGACCTCTCGCCCGATCGCTCGATCGTGCTCTACTGTAACACCGCTCGGCGATTGAGTTACGTCTACGCCGTGCTGACGGATCTGGGCTACGAGGACGTTCGCTTCTACGAGGGAAGCCTGGAAGACTGGATCCGCACCCAGACAGCGGACTGGGATCCCGCCGAGATCAAGGCTCGGGTCCGGACACACGCCAGCGAGGGACCGGATGCCGTCAAAGCCGCGCTCGGCGACGATGCGGCGGCGAAGCTCAAACTCGTAGGGATTTACGAACAGAAGCAGGGCGGATACTTCATGCTCCGGACGAAGATTCCAGGCGGGGTCCTCTCGGCTGAGGCCGCTCGCGCGCTGGGGACGGTCGCCGCGGAATACGCCACCCTGCCCGACGACCGGGACCCAGAGCGGTCACCCTTTGGCGAGGGCTATCTCGACGTGACGACCCGTCAGGACGTCCAGTTCCACTGGATTCGCATGGCAGATGTCCCCGAAATATGGGACTTGCTCGACCCGGCCGGCGTCTCGACGTTCCAGACCGGGGGCAACTCCGTCCGGAACGTCGTCTCCTGTCCGGCCGCCGGGGTCGCCGCCGACGAAGTGATCGACACCCGGCCGGTCGCCGAGGCGATCACCGAGGCGTTCATGGCCGATCACCGGTACGCGAACCTGCCCCGCAAGCTGAAGGTCAGCGTCAACGGTTGTCGGGGTTCCTGCGCCCAGCCGGAGATCAACGACCTCGGATTCACGCCCGCCCGGAAAGACGATCGGTTGGGGTTCAACGTCGCGGCCGGCGGCGGCCTTTCCGATAGCCCCCGCATCGCCAGCGACCTCGACATCTTCGTCGAGCCTGAGGCAGTCGTCGACGTGGTCCGGGCGACGGCAGACCTGTTCGTCGAACACGGCAGCTATCTCGACACCGCGGTCAACCGGCTCCGATTCCTGGTCGAGGAGTGGGGGGCCGAACAGTTCCGCGAGGAACTCCAGCGCTTTGCCCCGTTCGAGTTCGAATCGGCCGGCGAGGATCTGGTCGATCATCACCACCCTGACCACGTCGGGGTTCACGACCAGGCCGACGGGGCCAACTACGTCGGGCTCTCGATCCCGGTCGGCCGAATCGACGGGCCGGACTTCCAGGCGATCGCGGACCTTGCCGAGACCTACGGCAGCGGCGAGGTCCGACTGACGACCCAGCAGAACCTGCTGCTCCCGGACGTTGCCGACGATGACCTGGACGACCTTCGCGCAGAAGCACTCCTTGCGGAATATTCGCCTAATCCAGGCCCGTTCACGCGCGGCGTCGTCACCTGCACCGGTCGGGAGTTCTGCAATTACGCCCTCGTCGAGACGAAAGCCCGGGTGAAGCGCTGGGCCGCCGAGCTCGACGAGCGCGTCGACACCGACCAGGAGCGCATCGGGCTGCGGTTCAGCGGCTGTACGGCCTCGTGTGCACAGCCACAGATCGACGACGTGGGTCTGCGGGGAGACACCCAGCAGACCGAACAGGGGGTCCAGAGCGCTGCCGACGTCGCTCTGGGCGGCAAACTCGACGTCGATCCCGAATTCGCCACCTGGGTCACGCCCCGAATCCCGATCGAGGAAATCCCGGCCGCGATCGAGCGCGTCGTCGAGACCTTCGAGCGCGAAGGGACCGACGACGAGCGCTTCCACGAGTTCTGCCGGCGCGTCTCTACGGACAGACTCGCAGAGATCCTACGACCGGCCGAGATCGATCGCGTCCCTGCAGTCCAACACGGAGGGTCAGACTGATGGCTAATGGACAGCCCCGCACGCCCGCCGTGGGCGACGATCCGCGGGAACCGACGACCGATGTACAGCCGCCCGGAAACAAAGTGTGGTTTCGCCACCTCGACGAGAGTGTCATCGAGGCCGACCGATGTGTCCAGTGTGGCGCTTGCGTCGCCGCCTGCCCCTCGGATTCGATCGGCATCGCCGAGTCCGATCGCCGGCCGACGCTGGTGAAAATGTGTACCGGTTGCTCCCGGTGCTGGGACAGCTGCCCCCGGGCCGGACTACGCTACGAGCGCCTGCCGGTGCTCGATGGGGCCGATCCGACGGACGTGGCCGACGGGATCGGCACGGTCGAGTCGGCCTCCGCCGCCAGCGCAGCCGAGGGGGTCGACGGGGCACAGCACGGCGGCGCGGTGACGGCCCTGCTCGCGGCCCTCCTCGACGCTCCCGACGGCGTCGACGGGGCCGTGGTGGCGACGGAGTCCGATAGCCACGGGCTGGCAGCGCCGGTACTGGCGACCAGCCCGGCCGAGGTTCGGGAGTACGCCGGGACGCTGTTCACCCAGCCCCTCCAACTCGATCGCCTGGCCGACTTGCTCGATGAGGGGGATTTGCCCGACGACCCCGACCTGGCGCTGGTCGGCACGCCCTGCGTGATCGAGGGCGTGACTGCTCTCGAACGGAGTCCCTACCGCGAGGAACGCTTCGACGAGGCCCGCCCGCTCGAAGCGATCGACCTGACGATCGCGTTGACCTGCACGCAGGCGTTCGACGACGATGGCCTCGAACACGTCCTGGCTGGCGAGTACGATCTCGCGCTGGATGACGTTGCCCGGTTCGATCTCGTGGGCCAAGGTATCCACATCGAAACGACCGACGGGGGGCACGAACGCGCCTCGCTTGATGACTTCGCCGGCGCAGTCCTCGACGGGTGTCTGGAGTGTGCCGACGCCACGGGCCAGACGGCCGATCTCACGGTTGGCACCGTCGGCAGCCCACAGGGCGAGTCGACGGTACTGGTCCGCACGGCGCGTGGCCAGGCGGCCGTCGAGCGGGCCGGGAACGCACTCGAAGCGAGCGAACTCGACGATCACGGCCCCATCGAACAGCTCGCCGAATGGAACGCTGGACGGGCTCGCGAGGCGATGGCCCGCTCGTTCGATCCCGAGGGCGACGTCTGGATCAACCACGCCGACCATCGCGACGCCTACGACGACACCGACCGGGCACCGGTCGCGTTCAATCCCGCCCGCGTCCACCAGTACGAGGAGTGGTGCTGAATGACCGACTCACAGATGGACACGACCACTGACGAGGAGACTGACGACGCACAGCCCGACGATCACCTCGACGATATCGACGACGGGTGTGGCTGCGCCGAAGTGTGGGAACACCTCTCCGAACAGCGAGAAGACGACTGAATTCCGCCGATTGCTCGCGAGTCAGTTCAGTCCAGCTCGTCTTCGATGATCGACCGCAGGTCCGCGATTTCGTTTGCCGTCACTTCCAGGGTATCCGGCCCGACGGACAGCGAGAGCGTCCCGGACGAATCTGCCTTGCCGAGTTCGACGACTGGTGCGATGCCATCGAAGGCGGCCCGGACCGCGTCGGGTGCCGTCGTCTCGATCACCGCACGGCCGGCCTGTTCGTGGAAGAGTGCGCCAACGGAATCGTCGGTCTCGATGGTGACGTCCGCGCCAGCGTCCGCGTGGACCATCTCGGCGAGTGTCACTGCCAGGCCACCGTGGCTGACGTCGTGGACGGCCAGTGTCCCGTCGGCGTCGGCCACTTCGGCTACGGCTTCGACGAACGCCGACGGATCGTCGGGCAATGTGGGGAACCGATCCGTCCCGCCTTCGCCGGCGAGTAACTGTGATCCGCCGAGTCGGGGCTCGGCCTCGCCGGCAAGCGCCAGATCGCCGACCAGGAGGAGCGTTCCCTCGCCGGACAGCGACAGCGCGGGGGCCTCGTAGCCGTCCTTGGTCCCGACCATCGCCAGCGTCGGCGTCGGCGGGATCGGTCCCGTGGCCGAATCATTGTACAGCGAGACGTTGCCCCCGACCACCGGGACCGACAGGTCGGCACAGACGTCCGCGAGACCGTCGACGATGCCCGCGAACTCGCCGTACACGTCGGGATTCTCGGGATTCCCGGCGTTGAGACAGTCGACCGCGGCCAGGGGCGTTGCCCCCTTCGCGGCGATGTTGGTCGCGTTCTCTAAGCCCGCGGCCCTGGCTCCCTCGTAGGGGGCCGCCTCGGTCCAGTTCGGATCGGCACCAGCCGAAATCGCCAGGCCGACGCCCGTCTCGCGGTTATCACCGCTCGACTGTTCCGCGGACCTCCGGTCCGCGCGCGCTTCTCGGATCGCCAGCAGGGCAGCGTCATCGCCCGGCCGCATCGCGGTCCGGACCTGGACCTCGTGGTCGTACTGGCGGTAGATCCAGCGCTTGCTCGCGGTGTTGGGATGACCGACAACCGTTTCGAACGCCGATTCGATATCGACCTCGGGGCGGTCGGTCTCAGGCTGGCTCGGCTCGACACGGTCGAGATCGGCCAGCGGCGCCCCCTCGCCAACAAACTCGGCCGGGACGTCGACGACGACTTCGCCGTCCTTGGTACAGACGTACTGGCCGTCCTCGGTCACGTCGCCGATGACCGCCGAGCCCAGATCGTAGCGCTCGGCGATCGCCTGGACGCGCTCGACGTTCTCCGGGCGGACCTCGTAGACGATCCGTTCCTGGGACTCCGAAAGGAGCAGTTCCATCGCGGAGAGGCCGGGTTCGCGCTGGTGGATGGCGTCGAGGTCGATCTCGGCCCCGTATCCGCCTTTGGCGACGAGTTCGCTGGAGGCCCCACCCAGCCCGGCGGCCCCGAGGTCCCGAGCGGATTCGACGATATCCGCCTCGATCAACTGCTCGTTGGCCTCGATCAGGAGCTTCTCGCGATATGGATTCCCGACCTGGACGGCCCCACGGTCCTCAGTTTCGGCGTCCTCGGCGATGTCCTCGCTCGCGAAGGAGGCTCCACCCAACCCATCTCGACCAGTCGAGGAACCAACCAAGACGAGCTTGTTGCCCGCCGTTTGGGCTTTAGCCGTAGTGAGTCGGTCGGCCTCCAGCAGGCCGACACACGCAACGTTGACCAGGGGATTCTCTTCGTAATCCTCGTGGAAGGCGACGCTGCCCGCGACGGTCGGAACACCGATGGAGTTACCGTACTCGGAGATACCCTCGACGACACCCTCCAGGAGGTAGCGGGGATACTCCAGATCAAAGTCGCCAAAGTACAGCGAGTCAGTCAGTGCGATCGGATAGGCCCCCATCGAGAGGATGTCCCGGACGATGCCGCCGACGCCGGTCGCCGCGCCGTCGTAGGGATCGACGTAGGAGGGGTGATTGTGACTCTCGATGCCCATCGCGAGGTAGGTGTCTTCGGCGCCGGGCAGGGACACGACGCCGGCGTCGTCGCCCGGAGGGACGACGACGTGCTCCCCGTCACTTTCGAAGGCGGTGAGCAGCGGGCGTGAGGATCGATACGAGCAATGTTCACTCCAGAGGTTCTCGAACAGTGCCGCCTCCGGGTGGGTCGGGTCGCGCCCGAGTTCCTCGACGACGACGTCGCGGTCGGAGTCCGATAGGGCCATTGGCGGTCTCTCCATGCCCGGCCCGTTTATCGCTTACTATGCCGGTCCGGAGAGCGATTCTGTCTGCTCACTCGACGATGACAGCGCCCTTCATGCCACTGACTCGATGGGGAATACAGACGTAGAGATACGTGCCGGGTTCCTCGAAGGTGTACTCGTAGGTCTTGTCGCTGCTCGTGACGGCCCTGCCACTATCGAGCGGGTCGCGGTCGTCCTTCGAGACGACGTTGTGGCCGCTGCCTTTGCCGTTCCACTCCCAGACGACCGTCGTCCCCTGACTGATCGCGACGACCGGCGGGCCGAACGCCCAGAAACTGCCGTTGCCGCGCGCGCCGACAGTCACGGATACCTCCTCGGCATCTCTCGCGTCGATACCGGTCCCGTCGTAGTTGCTCGTATCCGAGAGGTACTCCTCGACTGATTCGGGGACGTCAGTGTACTCGGGATACTGGCTCGTCGTATCCTCGCCCGATCTGCTACTCGAACAGCCGGCCAGGGGCCCGATTGCAAATCCAGTCGCCAGCGCGGTGATGAACTGCCGTCTGCGTTCCATACCCGGTCCTCGGAGTCACGCCCCTAAAACGTCAGCGAGATACTCGCCGGGTGACAACGGCCCCGAACGTGTTCGAACGTCGACCGTACGAGTACGATTCGGAGCAGCCGCGCGACTGGAGCCGGCGGGGAATCAGGGGGTAAATCCGTCGCTGGCGTTGCCCACGTACAGCGAGTAGATGACGATGACAAACCCGAAGGCGGTGAAGGCACTCTCGACGCCGACGCTGACGTCGAAGCCAAAGGGCCCAAACTGGTAGAGCGCACCGCCCAGGAGTGACCCGAACGCGACGAAGGCGAGTCCGACGACGAGCGTGCGCAACGACGGGGACCCGGTTCGACAGTACGCCCGGTAGGCGAGATACGCAAGGATGCCCGTACATCCCAGCACGATCATTTTGGCGGCGGTGACGACGACGACGCTTCCTTGCATTTTCGTCCCGTATCACGAATGTGTGATCGCACGGGAGATATAAACCGCAGTGTGTTTCCACGCGGTGGGAATAACCGGCAATATAGGCCGGCAATCTGTGTCCGCGAGACACAGTCCAGCTGACGAGCGGTCCTCGACGAACAGGGATGACAGAAACGATCGACTGTGATCCGATGACGGAAGATGCGAGTGAATGCCCCTGGTGGAGTGCGGAGCGAATGTCAATCCGACGTGTACAGCGAGTAGACGATGATCGCGAACCCGGCCGCCGTCAATGCTGACTCCAACAGGAGCGTTTGATCGATCGGCAGGTTGAGGATGAGATCACTGACCCCGGCAGCGATCGCCCCGACTGTGACCACCCCGAATCCCAGCGCGAGCGCGCCAAGCGACTGGGCGTTCGTTCGGCGGTACGCCCGGTAGGCGAGGAACGTGATCAGGCCACCCAGCAGGAGGGTGAGCGTCTTCAGTGCCACGACCGTCATCGAGATATGTGGACTCATGTTTCTTTTCGCACCTCCGACCACAGGTTCTCTAAGCGTTCGTCGGCCGTCCGGGCCCGGCGCGCGATCTGGACCTCGGTCTCCCGGTCCTCCGAGAGGCCGAGGATGACTTCCTCGAAGGCAACCTCGTAGGTACTGGCGTGTTGGCCGTCCGGCCGGATCTCGACGCCTTCGGTCAACAGCGACGCCTCAGTCAGCAGATCGAGCTTCCGGTAGGTCGTCGAGAGCGGGATATCACTGGCCTCGGAGATCTCAGAGGCAGTCATGGGTTCGTCCAGTTCCTCGATTATCCGCCGACACTCCTGATCGTCGAGCGCATCGAGCACGTCCTGCAGATCTGGCGCGTCGTCGGCGGCGAACGGATCGCGGACCATTTCATTCCGACCCTCCCCGTCTGCTCGGGAGACCGGGGACGCTGGTTCCGCGCGTTCGTCGAGACGGGAGCATACACACGACTGGGCGCTTGGGGTGAATTTGTGTTTCGGTTTTCCGCGTCGGTCGCCGGTACCCGAACAGGCGAACATATTCGGCACTTGATTGACCAACTGTGGTCGTGATGTTTAGGTATGCCTAATTCAGACGGTATCCTGGCGACGACGCGGCGGCGATTGCTCGGCGCGCTGGGGGCCGGCGGAACGGCCTCTCTTGCGGGCTGTGTGGCTGCGCCCGACGCCGGCGACGTGGCCGAGGAGGCGGACACGACGACCCGGCCGGCCCGCGAGACCGACGTCGACAGTGTGGCCGCCGATCCGACTGACATTCCCGAGCCGATCGGTCGTGACGAACCGGCGACCCACGAGATCACGCTCGAAGTCGAGGAAGTCACGGCCGAAATCGAACCCGGCGTCACGTTCGATTACATGACCTTCGGCGGGCAGGTGCCCGGGCCGATGGTTCGGGTCCGACGCGGGGACACCGTCGAGTTCACGATGGAGAACCTGCCCGACAACGCCATGCCCCACAACGTGGACTTTCACGCGATCTACGGGACCGGCGGCGGATCAGTTGCGACGACCGCCGCTCCGGGGGCCGAAAACAAGATGCGCTTCCGGGCTGAGTACCCGGGCGCGTACATCTATCACTGCGCCGTGCCGAACCTCGATTATCACATCAGTGCGGGCATGTTCGGCATGATCCTCGTCGAACCCGAGGCCGGCTTGCCTGCGGTCGATCACGAGTTCTACGTCGGCCAGCACGAGCTCTACACCGATCAGCCGACGGGCCAGGCAGGTCACCACGCTTTCGATATGGAGTCGATGGCCGCCGAGAACCCAAGCTACGTGTTGCTCAACGGTGAGAAGTACGCCTACGCCGCCGACCGCTACGGCCCCTTGGAAGTCGAGACCGGCGACACAGCCCGTGTGTACATGGTCACCGGCGGCCCGAACCTTACCTCGAATTTCCACCCGATCGGCAACGTCTGGAGCGAGGCATGGCCCAACGGCGCGGTCGCCTCGACGCCCGACGAGTTCGTCCAGACAATGGCGGTCCCCCCGGGCAGTTGTTTCGTCGGCACGATGGACTTTCCTGTCCCCGAACGCGTCAAACTCGTCGATCACGCCCTCTCGCGGGTCGCACGCAAGGGCCTCATGGCCGAGATCGATGCTGTCGGCGAGGAACGACCTGACACATTCGATCCCGGCTTCGACGGGACCGACCACGCGGCTCCACACTACGAGTGACCGGGTCGAAGCAGTCCAGTATCTTATGTTTTGGCCGGATTTGGTCAGAAAGCGGTAAATGTTGCAGGGACCAGTGGCCAGAATTCGAGCGGAGAAGTCGCCTATCGGCCGGCAGGTCGACGGGCGTGCGTTCCCATGCCGTGAGAATCCACAGGACTCGTTTGTAGGTTTGCGGAGAAGAAGGGGTAATGACAGACGACGCGAACACGTTCGAGGAGGGGGACCAGCCCCGTGGGCGAGCGTCCCGCGAGTGGGAGGTCTTCGTCCGAGCGGACATCGATGGACCGCTGACGCACGTCGGCAGTGTCACCGCCGAGGAGCGTGACGGCGCCCGCGAGCAGGCCGGGGCGCTGTTCGAGGATCCGGTCGCGATCTGGCTCTGCCCCGACGAGGCAGTCTTTCGGTACACCGACGACGCGCACACGCCGGGTGAGTCGGCATGATTCCCGTGAGTACACTGCTCGGAGACGACGCGGATGCAGCGACTGTCGGTAGCCGGCAGCGGGGTGCGACGGTCGTCTGGCACGTGACCGGGGCGACCAACCTCGAGTGTTCCTATCGGCGGATTGGCGCGGGGCCGGGGCCGGCCGACGGCGAATTGACCACTGCCGAAGGGCAGGATTTGATCGACGATCTCGCTGCCTACGGGGTGGACGTTCTCCGGCTTGCCGGCGGGGAACCGCTCTTGCGCGATGATCTGGACGACTTGATCGATTACGCCACCGATGCCGGCCTGGAAACGGTCCTGGAAACCAACGGAACGCTGCTCACCGAAGACCGGGCGGCGGCGCTCGAATCGGCCGGCCTGACCGAAGTAGCCGTCGCCGTC
Source organism: Halorhabdus salina (assembly GCF_013839425.1). Taxonomy (GTDB): domain Archaea; phylum Halobacteriota; class Halobacteria; order Halobacteriales; family Haloarculaceae; genus Halorhabdus; species Halorhabdus salina. The sequence continues at coordinate 47,844 of NZ_JACDNP010000004.1, forward strand.
GACGGACTCGACGAGCGTCACGACGAGATCTGGGGCCAGGAGGGGGCCTTCGATGATGCGCTCGACGGGATCGCGGCGGTTCAAGCCGCCGACGTGCCGGTCACCGTGCGGTTCACGATCACCGACGAGAACGCCGGCGACATGGAGGAAGTGGTCGATCTGCTGGCCCTGGAGGGCGTTGCCCGCTTCGAGTTCGCCCACTTGGAGTACGACGAGGAGGACGTGATGGACTTCGAAGTCGATCACGAAGCCCAGCGGCGGGCCGTCCGGCGGGTCTGTGACCTCACGCTGGACGCCCACGAGCGGGGCCACGAGGTCGAGACGCTGTTGACTGGCAATTACGCCGACGCGGGCTACGTCTATCAGTACGCCCGTGAGGAACTCGGCGAGGATCGGGCCGCGGCCGTCCGGGACGCCCTGGAGGCGATCGGCGGCGACGCGGCCGGCGAGGCCATCGCCGACATCGATTACCAGGGCAACGTTCACCTCACTCCCGACTGGCAGCGATACTCGCTGGGCAACGTCCGGGATCGGCCCTTCAGCGCCATCTGGGAGGACGAATCGAATCCCGTCCTGCGGAAACTCCGCGACCGCGAGGAGCACGTCCCTGATCGCTGTCCGAACTGTGATTACTACTCGATGTGTCGGGGCGGCTCGCGCCACCGCGCACTCGCCGCGACAGGCGATCTCTGGGCGCGAGACCCGCAGTGTTACCTGACCGACGAGGAGATCGGCCTCGACGATCCGTCCGTATCCGCGGATTGAACCAAGATCACGAGTGGGCGTCCTGTCAATCGGGCCACGATTCACGGACCGAAGTATCCCCCGAGTACTGCCGGAGACCGCGATGCTTTTGCCCCTACCGGCGCAATTCCGTGGTGTGCTATCGGTCGAGTTACACGCCCACTCGTCGCTGTCCTACGACGGTCGAGACTCCGTCGATGACTTGCTCGAACGGGCAGCATCTGCAGGACTCGATGCGCTGGCCGTGACCGATCACGACGAGATCGCAGCGAGTCTCCGGGCCGTCGACCGCGCCCCCGAGTACGGACTGCTCGGCATCCCCGGGATGGAAGTGACCAGCGCCGCCGGCCACGTTCTCGCGCTAGGAGTCGAGGAACCCATTCCAGAGGGATTGACATTCGGCGAAACGCTGGAGCGAATCCGTCGGCTTGGCGGCATTGCCGTCGTGCCCCATCCCTTCCAGGAATCCCGCAGCGGCGTGATGGCCCACGTCTCGCGGGCTGACCTGGCGGGAGCTGACGCAATCGAAGTGTACAACTCTCGACTGCTGACCGGCCGGGCGAATCGTCAGGCACGGACGTTTGCCCGCGAACACGGCGTCCCCGAAACCGCGGGGAGCGACGCCCACATTGCCGAAATGGTCGGGCGGGCGGTCACGCTCGTCGACGCCGAGGAGCGGTCAGTCGATGCCATTTTGACGGCCATGCGCAAGGGACGAACCCAGATCGATGGGCGGCGCACGCCCTGGCACATCAGCTTCCGGCAGGCCGCCGGCGGTGCCAAGCGCCGTATCCGCGCTCGTCTGGCGTCGCTACTGGAGTAACAAATGGGTTCGAACGCGGACACCACATCGACGGGACCGCTCGATGGCACCGATCCCGAAACCGTCAGGGCGGCGATCGACGACGGGAATCCGCTTCCAGGCACCCGTGGCTTTGCCGGACAGGTCGACGGGTATCTGGTCCGTGACGTGCTCGGTCGCCAGCCACTGTTTCTCGATGACGAGGACCAAGAGCGGTGGGCCTTCGACCCGACCGAGTTGGCCGACCCGACGCCGCTTCCGGCAGGACACGTCATCGATCCAGCGGGAGACCGGCGAGACGCCTGGACACTCCCGGATCCAGCCCCCCGGAGCGGAACCGCCGCCGTACAGGCCGTCGAAACCGCCATCGACGACGCGCTCGCCGCCGTCGACACCGACGGGCTGGCGATCGCGTTTTCGGGCGGCGTCGACTCGGCATTGCTGGCGGCCCGTCTCGACGCGCCACTGTACGTCGCCGGCTTTCCCGATAGCCACGATGTGCAGGCGGCCCAGGAGACAGCTAGACTCCTCGATCGCGAGGTACGCGTTGTCGAACTCGACCACGACGCGCTTGTCGAGACTGTCCCGCCGGTTGCAACCGCGACGGGGCGGACGAACGCGATGGCCGTCGAAATCGCCCTGCCGCTGTATCTGGTCGCCAAACGGGCGGCCGCCGACGGATTCGACCGACTGGCGGTCGGCCAGGGGGCCGACGAGTTGTTCGGCGGCTACGCCAAGATCGCTCGTGCACCCGAAGACCCACGCGTCGCCGCCGAGACAGTACGGGGCGCACGCCGAGAGGTGCTCGAATCACTCCCAAACCAATTGACACGGGACGTGTTGGCGATCCGGGCAGGCGGCGTCGAACCCGTCGCGCCGTTGCTTGCTGATCGCGTCGTCAAGACGGGGCTGGATCTGCCGGGATCGCTACTGGTCGCCGATCGCGGCGAGCGGAAGTATGCCCTCCGACTCGCGGCCCGGGAGTGGCTGCCCGATCCGGTGGCTTTCCGGGAGAAAAAGGCCCTCCAGTACGGCAGTCTCGTCGCCCGTGAACTCGATCGGCTGGCTCGACAGGCTGGGTTCAAGCGACGAATGGACGATCACGTCACTCAGTACGTCGAATCGCTGCTTGCCACGTGAGTGTCTGGCAGTACAGACGCTTCGACAAATGCCGCCCGAAAAAATGCGGTCGATACGTCTCAGATACTGAACCCCGGTCGCGAGGTGAAGTGCAAGTCGGTCGTAGTCCGTACTGCAATGGCAGACTGCGATTTTGCAGGACAAGCCGCAGTTGTCACCGACGGCGCGTCAGGTGTCGGGCGTCAAACGGCAATCCAGTTCGCCGAGGCTGGCGCAAACGTCGTCGTGACCGACGTCGACGACGACCGTAGCGAAGACGTCGGCAACGAGACGAACGAAGTGAGTCGAGTGGACTCGCCGGACGACTCACTTCGTTCGTCTTCCGCGCCTTCGCTCGCTTGGCTCGCGAAGACGCCGGGATTTGAACCACGCGAAGACGGTCGTCTCACTATGCTCGACGCTGCGTCTTCTCTCATTCAAATCCCGACTCGAACATTCAGAAGTGCGTCGCTCGCGAGTTTCCGAGCGACAGAACGTATGGACTCGCCGGAAGAGCAAGCTCTTCCGAACCCTCGTTCGCTCCGCTCACGAGGACGGCGGGACTGAGCGGCGACACGTGTCGCCGCGAAGGTTGAGAGACGCCGTGGGTCTCTCTGGACTGAGCGAATCCGGAGGATTCGCGAAGGTCGCCGAGGGAACGAGTGACTGACCGAGCGAAGCGAGGGAAGGAAACGAGTGGACTCGGTGGGATTTGAACCAAAGGAAGACGTTTCGGGCATGCGGCCTCACTCCGTTCGGCCGTTCCGGGGCTGCGACTTCCAGGGGTTCAAATCCGGCCGTCGACGGTAATTCGCGCCGCTCGCGAACATGCTCGCGCCGCAGGAATTATGGACTCGGCGGGGAGCGGTTGGTTTAACAATCGGTGCGTGCTGGGATTCGTTCGCGGAGGTGAGTGCGTTGCTCATGGTTCAGTTGTCAAGGAACTCGCGTCTCGTCTCCATGCGTTCCCGCTCGGAACGCTGGTCGTAGTGCTGGTCAAGGACGTCCGAGGAGACGTTCATCCGATCGGTGACTATCTCTTCGGGGACGCCGTCGCGAAGGTGCTGAGTGATCGCCCCTCGGCGCACACTGTGGGGCGACTGCGAGCTCGGGCAACGGCTCGCCTTCGCGTTATCACGCATCCAGTCGCAACTCTCTGGATGCTTGTCGTGCGGGCAATCGGAGATCATGCAGGGTCGAGTCCAGCGATACAGCGTCTGGCGAATCGGAACCTCAGTCAGGCGACCCTGCCGGCTCGTGATCAGCGGCTCGCGACCGGCCGAATCGACCACGTCGTGCCGATGATGTCGGATATAATCGCTGATCACCTGGACGTAGTGCTCGCCAACGGCGATCTTCCGCTCGGCAGCCGTGCCGTTCTTCAGTGGAGTGCTATCATCTGGACGGTGACGCAGCTGAAGGTATCGTCCCTCGGGATCGAAGTCCTCGAGGTCGAACGCTCGAAGGCTGCCCAGTCGTATCCCAGTGTGCCACAGGATCGCGATGATAACGTGATCTCGGCTGGCGTACTGGAACCGATCAAGATACCGCAACAGGTCCTTAGCCTGGTCGGTCGATAGCTTCTCATCGCTGGTCTCATCTTCCGGATCGACCTCGGGGATAAGCACGCGCTCACGTAGTCCCTGCTCGACGGCGTCGATGCTGGCGCAGAACTCCAGGAACTTCCGCAGCGTCTGGAGAATGCCGACCAACGTGACCGTGCTGACTGCCTCGTAGCGGTCGCTGTTCCCGTTCGCTCGCCAGACGCGGAACTGATGGAGATCGCGACCGGTGAGGTCGTTCAAGTTCCCGATGTCCTCCGATTTGCACCACTCGACGAAGCTTCGAAGTCGGTACTTCTGGTTCTCGAGTGACTTCTCAGAGAGTTCGGACTCACGAGAGTCCAGATACAGCTCGACGGCCTCCTGGGGACCAAGCGGCTGCAACTCACTCAAGTTCGATCACCTCCCGATTGACCACCGTCAACAGCGTCAATCATCGGCGAACCTCCGGGCCGCGTCGAGATCGAGATCTTCGGCGATCGTCAGGACGTTCCCCTCGAGCGACTTCGCACGAGATTTCGGCGTCGGCCAGTCGTCGGGATCCTCGCCCATCGCGATCCTGTTAGCCCGCTGCTGCGTGCTGATCAACTCCAGGAGCGCAGCGTTCTGGACAGCCAGCCGGTCGCCGATCTCCTCGAGCGCTTCGGACTGCCGCTGGAGCTCGGCCCGCATCTCGTCGTCAGTCATCGAGCATCGCCTCCGTCGTCCTCGACGAACAGCCCGATGGCGAGGATGAACACTCCGAACACGAGCCCAGGAACGATTCGGGCCGCATCCGGTCCCGCAGAGGGAACCGGAGGATGGTACCAAATATATCCGAACAGCAGCGGCGTCGCGATGATCGCAAGCACTCGCGAAAGGTCCGTCACTCACGATCACCACCGTCGAGACCGAGCGCTTCCAGGACGCGAGCGGTTCTGTTGCTCGGCTCGTAGCCCGTGATAAACGCTCGATGGCGGGCCAGGTCCCACGGGAGACCGTGGCCGTCCTCGGGAGTCGGGAGCGATAAATCGACGATCGTCTCGCCCTCGCGAAGGAACCAGTGCGCGCCCTCGGCGTCGTCGTAGACCTCGCCCCAGTCGAGGCGGTAGACCTCGAGGTCGCTGTCCTCGCCGCCCTGGGCGTGGAAGTACGCCTCGGCGAGGACGTAACACGACTCGGTGAGCGGATCCTCCGCGTCGCGGTAGTCTTCGTGACGGACCTCGGGATGATCGCGCACGTACTCGCGCAATTGGCGGGCGGTCTCGTCCGGCTCGACGACGATCTCCGGGATCGTGTCGACGCCGACAGTGGGAAGGTCCGCGGTTGTCATGCGTCCGAACCCTCCCGGTCGGCCGACCACTCACGATCCCACCCGTCGACGTCCCCTGGCGCGCCACAGTCCTCGCACGCGGCGACCGCCATCAGATCGCTGCCGGCGTAGTAAACGACCGTATGCGTCGCCGAGCGGCGACACGGCGACGGCTCCTCGCCAGTCCAATGTTGACACTCTTCAGCGAGTGGATCGCTGTGGGCTCCGACGAACTCGGGGGCCTTCTCCGGGAGAACTGTGCCGTCGTCGTCGGTCAACGTGTTGGTACTCATACGCTCGCCACCTCCTCGATCAGCGCTGTCCCACGAACACGCTCGATCTCCTCACGAGCGAAGCCCAGCTCCGTGCCGATCGAAAAGTCGTTCGCGATCTCGACGTCGCTGCTGTCGTCGGCCGACTCCTCGATCCGCCGGAGGAGGCTGTCGATCCCCTCGACGATCTCGTCCAGGTTGTCCGGCGGGCGCTCGCCCTCGACGATCCGGCACAGCTCGATGTGCAGGGCCCACGCGCCGCCGACGATCTGGTTATCGCTCGTCTCCTCGACAGCGTCAGCGAGCCGCTCGGCCGCCCGCTCGAAAACGGCCTCGGGCAACTGCTCGCGAACAGCGTCCTCGAGGTCCTCGCGGGTTGTCTCCTCGGCCGCGGGGAGATCGTCCTTGCCGTACAGGAGGCTCGTGTTCGTGGCGATCTCGAGCTCGTCGGCGAGCCTCCAGATACAGGCCGGGATCTGGCCCAGGTCCGTCGCGACGCTCGTGAAGTCCTGGCAGAAGCCGCCGCCGGTCTCGCGATGGCGGCCACAGAGCGGCCGGCCGCAGGACTGGCAGCGGTCGAGTGCCTCGTCGCCGCACTCGATACAGCGGTTTTCGAAGTCGATGCTCGTGTCGTCTCGTCGGTCGCGCTCTCGCTCGACGACGAGTTCGGATGGAATTGTCATAGTGAATCGTTGATCAGCAGTTGGCTCGCGCCGACGCGACACCCGCATGGCTGGGCGACGTGGATCGTCGGGCCGCGCGTCTCGATCGCGTCGATCGAGGTCCCGCAGCGCGGGCACTCGGTCGGCTGGTCGATCGTCGAATCAGGCCGAAGGCAGTCTTTTTCTGCCCAGGTAGCGTGGGTTTGCATAGGTCGTTGGGTCGACCGACGCGGCACCGTGCTGGACTCACGGTGTCGCAAACCCGGTTTTTCCACACCGAGTAGGGACACCCTACCGAGTGCCGCGTCGGTCTGAGTGAGACGTTATGTCCCAAGAACTTAGTATTTTGGTATGCTACGTCTAGATATGAGACAATATGTTTCAAGATGATAACACATCGGCAAAAGTAAATGCTATCCGCTGGTTGTTCGAGAAAATGCGGGACCGGAAATCTTGGATGAACAAAGCCTCCGATCCTGTTCTCGAACTTCTTTCTGAGGAGTTCGCGCTGAATGCCCGTTCTATCTGGTACACTCTTCAATATCGCGTACCGGACGAGAGTTCGGCTCCGGGACGAAGTACGGTTTACCGCGCTCTCGAAAATCTCGAAGAGCATGGGTTCGTCCGCCCACTTGAACAGAACAACTCGTATTACGTCATCACAGAACGCGGTGAAGCCTATTTGAGAGGTGAACGAATCGAATCTCTCGATGAACCGAGCGAGTCCTGACCTTTTTACGGGAGAGCGCGGGCAGCGAGGGCCATGCCCGAATACCACCCTCAAGACTGGCTGTTGATCGTCGAGGCGCTCGTCAGCTGGGCAGGGAACGCGAACGATCTCGATACCCCCCGCCAACGGCGCGCGTGGGCGCTTGCGGAGGAGATCGCCGCCGAGCAGGGACTCGCGCCTGGTGAAGCGCTGCTCCAGGTCGACGACGACTGGAGCGGGTGACGCCCAATCGCGAGTGCTGCGGCTCGACGTCGAGGAGACTGCTTGAATCATGAGTTAGTCGGCCGCCACTTCCCGGGAGTTCGGGTCTTTGATCTGGAGATCGTCGCGCGTTACCTTCTCGCCGGTCTTCTGATCGATCAGGTGATCGTGGACGCTCTGGGCGTCAGCACCAGCATCGAGATTGCGCTTACAAGTCCGACAACTGAAGACACCGTCCCAGACGCGCCAGTCGTTGTGCCCTTCTGGGCAGGTGAAGCGCCATTTATCGACCTTGTCCTTGATGACAAATTCCGGCTCGTGCGTCGATTGGACCGACATATGCCGACAGAGATTGCCGGTTGTATAAGAGGAAACCCGAGGACGGAGTGAAAGTGAAAGTAAGCGGTGACGGCCATATTCGACCGATGCAAGATATGTAACCCATCATTTATTTCCATTGCCAGAGTGAAGGTTTGGAAAGAAATGAATCGACGAGAGTATCTGGCATCAGTTGGCGTCGCTATTGGTGCTCTCTCAGGATGCTTGAGTTCAGGAAAAACGAGATCGACTACACAAAGAACTCAATCGATATCGAAACACAGTGCGACAGAGACGATAACGACCGAACAGAGAACTCCATCACCAACCGAAGCGACGGAAAGTCCGACAGAAACTACTGCGAACTCGCAGGAGAAAACCACTGTCTCACAAGAAACGACTGTTACTGCTGGATGGCCTCAGAGAGGATATGACAATCGCCGCTCTCGATATAATCGCAAATCCCGTGTTCCAGATGAGCCCACAGAGGCCTGGAAATTGTCGTTTGAAGGCGATACGTACACTACTATTGTCTCAAATCGTGCATTGATTGTTCAGGAGCCGAACCATATCGGTGCTTTTGACATGGATGAGGGGGAGCGCCTCTGGAGAAAAGAGGTGCCTGGAACGAGAACGAATGATTCATTGGTCGCTAAAGACGGGATTGTGTACTACGTCGGCCGATCCGAAAAGAGTCATTTTGATCAGTCCCAGGCAGGATCATTAGTTGCAGTTGACGCACGATCAGGCCAGCAGCAGTGGTCTCTGTCTGGGCCAGATATGGGAAAAGGATACGGAGCAGTCGAATACGCTGGTGATCTGTTCCTTGATGGCGAAAAATTACAGCGGGTCGATCCCGACTCGAAGAAGATCGTTTGGGAAGTCCAAGCGCCGAACGGTGGTTCATTCAAGGATTGCCTCGTCGCTAATGATATCGTCTACACAAGAGACTACGAGCAAAATGAATTTATGGCATTTGAGGCTGCCAGTGGTACGGAAATCAAACGCTGGGGTGTGGACCGGATCCGAATATGGATGCATATGAAATATTGGGATGAGACTATGTATTCTGGTCAACATTCTATTTCTCAGGGGGAGTACGTAGAACAAGCATTCTGGCCGTTAGAGTGTTTCACGCCGTCGAAAGCACTTGGCCCAAATTTTGGCAGTGACGGAGTAAGACTATTTGATGAAGAGGGAGAGACGATTTGGACGATATCGCCAGAAGAAAGCGTGTTTTCAGGAGTTATAGCCGATAAAAATATTCTAATCACAGCAGGAAACTCCGTTCGCTGCCATCAGATGGAAAACGGGGAAGAAGTGTGGTCCCGGCAATCAGATGCTGGAATGCTTGACTGTATAGTAGCAGAAGACTCTGTTCTGGCCTTTACAGATGATTCTGAAGAGATTATTTGCTATCGATAAATGTCGTCGAATGGGGTGACTGTAGGAGGACATTGCGTGTTTCTATACTAACGTGCAAAACCAGGGCCGAATTACCCTCGAAATCGGGACGATATCCCCGATGGCCACCACCACTAAGTGCGTGAAAGACATGAGTATCATGCAATGCGAACTGAGCGAAACAAGGACGGCTCATGGAACGTGTGGATGTCTCGCGACGAGTACCAGGTGCTCCCTCGCGAGGCCGAGACCTTCGAGCGCGAAGTGGCGATCCGGTTGATGGGAGACTGTGGTCTTCGCGTCCAGGAGGTTCTCGACGTCAAGCCGAAGCACATCCAGCGGATGAGCGACGGTGAGCACTTCGAGCTCGAAGTCGTCGCCGGGAAAGACACGACCGGCGAATACGACGAAGGGAAACATCGAGAGACGTGGCTTCCTCGCGATGTCGAAGCAACGATCAACCGCTACATTCAGGAGGCCGGACTCGACGAGAACGACGCGCTCGTTCCGCGATCAAAGCGAACTGTGCAGTACTGGGTTGAGGACGCCGCGAAGCGTGCGGCCGAAGAGACTGGCGACCAGGACTACCAACGGGTCAGCACGCACGACCTTCGGCGCTGCTGGGCCAATCACCTACTGGTCGAGGAAAACGTCTCTCCGCGGATCGTGATGGCTCTCGGCGGCTGGAGTAGTTACGACGCGATCGAGCCGTATCTTGCTGCACCGACCGAAGAAAACATTATCTCATCGATGGACTCAGTCGCGCTGTGAACGTTAGTCCAGAGAAAACGTAATCTTACCCGAATCGCTGTCGTACTGGGAGATGGCGATATCGTCCTCGTCAGTGATATCGTGCTGCTCGAGGACATCGGCAGGAAGAGTGATGCCCAGCGAGTCGCCAAATCGCTGAACCGAGCGTGAGAGCGGTTTTCGTGAACCCATACACGATGCATCGCGGTTGTTGAGAAAAAAGATTGCCATCATCAGATATCCTATACTGATTGAATACCCAATTGAATACTGATTGAATACCCCATTAGAGTCCCTCTTTTGAGGGATTAGCCACCTGTCGGGCGTAGCTCGCGCGATGAAACGAGCGCGCGAGCGGGTATCAATGACAGATGGAGAGTCCGGCCCTGAACGGCCGGATGGCCCGCGAAACCGCGGGCTTCGGTCGAGCGGTATCGAGTATCTAACCGATGCGCAACGGCGCGCGCGAGATCGCGTCACGCTGTCGGGCGCGAGTCGCGATCTTTCGAGTGCGCTGCTGGCAGGAGGTCCTCAATGAGACGCGCTTTTTCAGCGTTCGTGGCGGCGCTGGTCGTACTGTCGGCGGTGGGTGTCGCAGCTGCGGCGGCTGGCCTGGCGTTCACGGGCGACGATGCAGCGCCGAACCCGTACGTCGACGAGGATGCGCTGACCAAGCAGGTCCACGACGTCGCCTGGGACGACCCGCTGCAGTACGAAGGTGACGACGGGAGTCTCGCAACACTCGACGCGACGGTCAACGAGTCGGCAGACAATCCGTACTCGCTGACTGTCACTGACATCGACTTCGACGACGCGGACGAGTTCCCGCGCAAGGACTCGGAGACCGATAACTCGGCGTCCGCGCTGGACGCGAGCGAGTGGACGAAGGACATGGCGTCATCGACGGGCTCGGCGACGATCGCCGACGCAACGACGGCACCGAACGTCGACGCGCTCAACCTGGCTGTCTCTGGCCAGTCCAGCGGCGACACGGCAGTCCTCTCGTACAGTAACGTCTCGCTCACCTCGGACGTCGAGAAGCGCTACCTGCAGGTGGCGGCGGACGTCAACTCGATCGGATCGAGTACGGACGCCGTCCTCCGTCTGAACGACTCTGACGGCGATTACGTCGAAGTGACGCTCGCGAACTCGACCATGGATGCTGCCTCGAGCACGGTCGTCGCGAACAGCACGACCGAGGGAGCAGTCCTACAGTATCAGATTGGTCAGCTCACAACGCAGGGTAGTGGCGACGGCGTGATGGGCGAACTGCAGTCGATTAGCGTGCGCGTCAACGACGGCGATGTCGACGTCGACGTGTCGCTGCTCAACGCCGAGCGGATGTCGATGTACGGCTTCGGCGAGCAGCTGAAGGATACGGACAGCGATGACGATCTGGAAACGGTCACGATCGAGGAGCCGACCGGCACGGTCGACGTCCACAGTCTAACCACCTTCGGGCCGGCCCTCTCGAACGCGACGATCCACGGCGTGTCGATGCCGGTCCAGCACCGGGCCGCGGATCTGGCTGCCGAGGACGTCTCCGTGTCGTTCAACGAGTCGGACAAGTACCCCGGCTACGACTACATCGCTGAGATCAATTACCGAATCGACGTCGAATCGGCGTACGATCTCTCACACTCGGGTCTGGCACTCCAGCAGGAGCAGAAGTGGCCGTCCGATCGCTACCTCTCGATCGAGATCGCCGAGGGGACTGGCGACACGGCCTTCGATGACGTCAGCTCCTGGACGGACGTCACGAGCAAGGTCAGCAGCGAGGGCAACCTGCTGACGCTCGACGACACGATCCAGCCGGGCCAGAAGATCTCGATCCGCGAGCGCCTGCGAATCACTGAGGATGACCGCTCTGCGATGACGCTCTCCGGCGGTGCCGGCGCGATCATGGGCGGCGGTGGGAGCGGCGGTCTCTTCGGCGGGATCTTCAACGCCTTCACGGGCGCGATCGCTGGCGTGCTCGGGTTCTTTGGCATCAAACTCCGTGGGAGCTGATCGTCATGTCAGAGAGTAGTAGTAGTGCCGGGATCCCATCGCCGACGGATCTCGTTGGCAAGTACAAGAACGTGCCGACGGCGATCAGCAAGGGCCTCGTCGGCGTTGTGATGGCGTTCATTTACCTGGTCGTCGCTCCGGTACAGGCGGGCGCGAACTCGATGTGGAATATCATCGTCGACTTCGGTGATTCGATCGCCGCGTTCATGTCGTCAATACCGCAAGGGGCGGCAGATATCATCACGGCGGGAGCGACAGAAACAGAACAGTCGCTGTCGGGATTTACCGCATTCATCCTCGCGCTGGTACTGGTGTTCATCGCGGCCTGGCTGTTTGCGTTCATGCGCGACCAGCTGGACGCGGACATCCCGTTCACGGGGATGCGGATCCCGTTCCTGGGCGACGACGAGGAGGACTGATCAGCATGAGCGCTGTCGACCGCTGTCCAATGCTCGCGGTCGAACAGCGATATCTCAACCGGGGGTTCACAGATGGCCAGTGACGGTCGTGACGTCCAGGAGTACATTTCTGGCCTATCGAGCGGAGATGGAGCCTTCGATGTCGGTGACAGTATCCCGGCTCCGAAGCTCGTCAAACTCGGGATTGCGATCGTCGTCGGGTTCATCATGGCCGTCTTTTACGGTGCCGTCTCGATCGTCCGACAGCTCGGCGTCGGCGCTGCCGAAGCGGTCGCTGGCATCGGCGAGTTCGGTGTGTCCCTCGCGACGGTCCTGATAAGCCCGGAAAAGGACGTTGAAGCAGCCTGGATTACAGCTGGCTCTCAGTTAGACGGCCGGCTCGCATTCATCGTTGCACTGGTATTCGTGTTCGTGATCGCCTGGGTCTTTTCGATGGTGGTGAGTCGGTATGTCTGATTCGGGCGACTTCGATCCGAGCAAAGATTACGACGGCGATGGGACGGCGTTCGAAAATGAGCCCCCGTCTGAGCAGCAGAAGATTCTCCAGAACGCGATTAGCGGCGCTGGTGGCGCAGTTAGTGGGACCGTCTCAGAAGCAGTTTCGTGGCTGAAGAACAACGTCGACAGCCTGAAGACGTTCGTCAGTAATCCGGCTGGCGTCGTCCTGGCGGCGATCCTCGGAACGGTCATCGGCTGGGTACTCCGTGCAGCTGAGTTGCTCGTCGAGGCGGTGATGCTCGTGTTCGGATACACTCGCGGCGATGGCGAGTGGATCCTCACGGGTAACAACGTGGTTGGCCTCGCCGATCTCCCGGCGATGCTCTGGGATGCTGTGATGGCACCAGTCGCGAGTTTCCAAGTCCAGCAGACACTCCTCGGGCCGTTCTACACGTTCAACGACCAGATCGCCGACGCGGCTGCGACGTGGGGCCTCACTGGCCTCCCGATCATCACGGTCCTGTGGGCCCTCGAGATACTGCTGGTCCTGTGGATCGTGTCGGCCCTCGCGAGCCGTGTCTTCCCGCCACTCCGGAGGTTGTCTCCCCTATGAGTAAGGTACGCAAAACACTGCAGTCGCTCCCGCTGGTCGGCACGCTCCTGCTGGTACTCCTGCACTGGATCGGCATGATCGAACCCGTGTGGGCGTTCCTGGCGGCGACCAAGCACCTGTGGTTCTCGATGGCGACGACGTTCGGTTCGCTCGTCGCTCCGGAACTTGGCATTCCCACGATCGGGATGTCGATCGCGGTCGGTGCTGGCGTGCTGTACGTGCTGATCCTGCTGGAGCGGTTCTCAGACCGGTTATCACAATGGATGGATCGATGATACACAGAATCGACAGACGGCAGTATCGCACGCACATCAACGGAGGTGATGGACTGTGCTGAACTGGCTCACTGGCCTCGGCCTCCCGATCCTCGCCGGCCTGGCCATCGTCGCGATCATCCTACTGTACGCGGTGATCGGGGCGATCGTGGGCCGACGCGAGAACGAAGGCGTCGATCGGACGGCCGAACGCGCCGGCGACCGGATCGAGCGCGCGACGGGCGGCCTGCTTAGTGTGGGCCGCGTCGCACTCGCGACCGGGTTCAGCATCGTCATCATCGCTGCCCAAGAGGGCGGCACTCTCGTCGGAGAGCTCGGGTCAGTCCTGATGGACTTCCCACTGATCGCGTCGAATATAGCAGTCGCTGGCCTGGGCTATGCTGGCCTCAACGGCATCCTCAGCATCGGCCCCGTCCAGTTCGTGATCGTCGCGGGCCTGGTCTTCGTAATCGGGGTGGCAATCAGCAATGCGTAGCGTCATCCTCGCTGCGGAGTCGAGCAACCCGGTCAAACAGGTCGTCGCCTGGCTGATCGAGATGGCCAACCAGCTGGTCACGAACTGGCACACGACGCGCTCGATTGTCGCGTTCGTCGCGATCGCGATCATCGCGTACTGGACCCTCGAACGGTTCGGCGGCGAAGGTGATGATCCAACGATCCGGTCGACCAGCTCGAGCGACACGGGCACGATGTCGTTCCTCATCTCTGGGATCTGGGCGGTAGCGTTCGTCGCCGGGATCGCAGCGCTGGCGATGTTCCCGGAGATCCGGAGTGGCAATCCGGTCGTGATCGGGTTGATCGTCGTCCCGCTTGTCATCCACTGGATCTTCGAGAAAGAGGAACGGGAGGACGTCTAACATGCCGAAGCTGAACGTTGACGTCGACGGCGAAGACGCCGTGACGTATCTCGACGAAATCGGTGACGGCCCGCTCGATCCGTCGGACGTCCTCGCGAAGCCGGTCCGCGGACAGGTGTTCGCTGTTCTCCTGTCGATCGTGATGGCGGGAGTCGGCGCGTACATGACGGTCCAGAGTGGGCTGATGTGGCTCCTCGTCGCTGGCTTCGGAGTCGCGATGACGTACGCCACTGGAGACGAGCTGTACTGCATGCTCGATGCAGACCACGACTGTTACACGTGCAAGCAGGAGATGGATCGCTGGCGAGCAGGGGAGGCTGACGAGGAGCACGACGCTGATCGTGGCGAGGATGCGGACTTCAAGGACTCGCTCCTGGATCGAGACGGTCTCTCGCTGTTCGAGACAGCAGGAGGCGATCAGTGATGCGCGGGCGTCGCGTCTTCGTCGCGATCGTCCTGGTCGCGATGACTGTGTCGGTCGTCGCACCGGCGGCGCTCGCGATGGCTCCAGCAGACACGTCGACGTCGTCGCCGACGCTGGACGATCTGCAGGTGCGACCGCAGCACCCGTCGAACGCGCCGGCGGCGGTCCGGATCCTGCCCGGGCAGTCGGGGCAGATCCAGCTCGAGTACGAGCCAGCCAACCCGCTCAAGTCGGGATTCCAGCCGATCCAGCACGGATCGACGCTGAATACGAACGAGATGCAGGTGTACTCGGTCCGGTTTGGAGAGCTGCAGAATGCCGAAGACGCGACGCTCGTCATCGCTTACTACAACGTCGAAGAGCGGACGCGACAGACTCAGAACGGGACGATCACCGAGACGGTCGCGACCGATGTCGAAGTGCAGCGAGAAGCGATCTCACTACAGCAGGGGTACGAAGCGCAGACTGTCTCGTTGCATCCCCATTACGACGAGTCGAAGCGGGTCGCGGCGTGGCTCGAGCTCGGTGGCGAGCGGATCGATGGCGTCTCCTGGGGGTTCCAACACCGCTCAACACCGTCGACGCAGTCGGTGCAGATCTCGTCGCTCGGCGATGCGTGGTGGTTTAGTGCCAAGAACGTCCTTGGTCCTGGGGCGATCGGGATCCTCCTGGGACTATTCGGAGCCAGACGGACGCTCAAACGCACGGGTACGGGCCCGCGTATTGGGTGGCCGCTCTGGGCGGGACTGGTCGTCCTCTCGTCGATCCTGCTCGTCTCGGGCTGGTTCTTCGAGACAGCGGTGATCCTCGCGAACCTCCCGATGCTGATGGGCGGGCTGCTCGGGCTCCTGGCCTACGCGGCCGGCCTCGTGACGCATCGTGACGTCATGACGATCGCGTTCGAGCGCGACGAGGTGAGCGAGGCACGGACCCTCCGTGATCCCGACCGCGAGGAGCCTCTCGAGGACGACAGCATTCTGCCGGGCACTGGCCTGGATGCGTTCAAGGAGATCCTTTACGAGGATCAGATCCAGGTCCCGGCGATCCGGAACGAGGATTCAGACTTGCTGCTCCCGAAGCGGGGCATCAGACCGTTCCTCGCCCGGCTGTTCGCCGATCCGGCCCGTCTTTCAGACAAGCAGATTCGGACGCGCAAGAAGGTCGACAAGGGACCGATCGACGAGAAGATCTACGTCGATCCGGAGTACGACGAGACGCTGGTCCACATCCCGGCCAGACTGACCTGGGACCCGCCACTCCGTAGGGAATCCGGGCACGAGGGCTGGCTCGGGTCGCTGGCGTCGATCAATTGGTCGTTCGTCATGGCAATCCCGGTGTTGATCGCGGCTGGCTACTTCGGGCTCGATGCCTGGCTCGGGCTGGGCTCGCTGGGCGTCGTGGTCGGGCTCGTCCCGATCGTCGTCTGGTCGATCTCCACGGAGGATGGCTACGCGGACTTCGAGCCGGCGCCGCTGCACATGGTCGATGCCAAGGGCACGATCACGCAGTGGCAGCGCGAACTCCAGGACGCTCGCTACGTCGAGCAACTCGAAGACGAGGTCGCGAGCGAGCGTGCCCGGACGGCCAAGGAGGCACGCGATCATCAGACGCGGATCGACCAGACAGTCACGGAGGAACTCCTCGAGGAGACCGAGGGCCTGGACGTCGACGACGTCGCCCGGACGGACGAGGAGGTACCAGCGGATGATTAGGACCGACGTCCGATCCCCGCGGCCGGCTCTCCAGCGACTCCAACTCGATCAGCGAGCTCTCGTCGACGCCGATCTCTCCGATCGCTTCGACGTGGATCTCAGACGCGGCTTCGAGTCACGTCGCGACGTGATCGAGTGGTATCAGCGCGCAGTCGTCCGGACGCTCGGGTACATCGAGGACTGGATCGCGCCGTCGCAGTTAGTCCAGGACCGCTCGATGCTGTCGAACCTGATCGTCTCGGATCGGCGATCCGCGTGGGCTGACGATCCGGTCTCGCTGGCGACGGCCGCCAGCGTTCGTCGACGCCTCGAGAGCAATGTCGTGATCCCGGCCTGCTCGCGAGCGTACAACGATCTCCGGAAGCGGGCCGGTGAGTACATCGATAGCGAGTCAGAGCAGACGCTCGAGGACATCGATCCGACGGAACAGGAGAACCCGGCGATGCGGCCCGGCTTCGCGCACGTCGATGCGGCCCAGCAGCAGGCACTCTCGATCCTATGGGGCGGCTTCGAGAACGAGGACGTCCTCCACGACTGGCTGCACTGGCTCGACGAGCCGTGCAACGGCGCTCAGGATGACGACCTGGCAGCGTCGATCCGTCGTGATCGGACGGCGATGCGATACCTCCTGACCAACGACAGCGAGCGAGCGCTGGCTCGCCGATATCGCGAGCGGTTCGCGATCGTGAAACTGCTCCCCGCGTTCATCACTGGCATTCACCGGATGGACACGGGCGAACTGGTAACGCAGTCCTCCAGCAGTCTGGAGGTGACTCCCGGATAATGTCTCAATCAACAGACCAACACTCGAGAACGTACTGGGCCCCACCGAACGAGTACGAGTTCGGCGAGGGGTCGATACAAGCACGGAAGCAGCGAGGCGAAGATGTCGACGAGGATCTCACTCTACCAGGGGGCGACCGATGGACGGATGCCGCCGAGATCCGCAAGGCTGGCAAACTCTTCGAGGAGACGCCAGCAGCGTTCGATACCGAGGTCTGGGATTTTGACCTCTATCCGGACACGCTGATCCACGAGAAGCCGGCTGACGAGTGGTCCTCAAGCGGCGGGACCGACTGGGCGGCGATCGGCGGCCGCGGAGCCGGGAAGACGACGCACAACCGGCAGTGGGCTCTCCGACTGATGGAGATGAACCCGGACGAAATCGTCGTCTGGCGCGGCTCTCCGTCACGGTCGGGCTGGTCCGATCTCCGCGAGTGGGCGACCCTCTGGCTCCCAGCGAACGCGAGCGTCGGCGCGAGCTGGCGCTCGGAGCACCGCGGCGTCGCGCCCGATGAGTCCGACCTCGAGGACGCGGTCCGCCAGGTCGTCCGCTACGAGGACCCGGTCGATCTCCTCGACCAGCTGGGCGAGCAGCCAGGCGGGACGTTCCACGTCGTCTACCCAGATCCATCGTTCACGGGCTGCGAGGAACTCACGGCACGGACGAATCGCGTCTCCGAGCGACTCCCGTTCGTGCCGGCCTGGGAGACGATCGGCGACGAGAGCCCGACGCCACTGCAACACTGGTGGTTCGCGTTCTTGCTCGCGGCCGTCGAGTTCCGACAGTCACAGTACTGGCTGTCGCTGATCTTCGACGAGGCGGGCGACCTCGCGCCGGAGGACGCCGAGGAAGACGACCACCGGACGTTCAAGAAACTCTCGCTGCTCCGATCCGTGTACGCGGACTCACGGAAGTACCGGCTGTCGCTGTACTGGTCGTACCACTACGGCGAGAACATCCATCACAAGTTCCGTCGGGAGATTGAACGCCGCATCTCGATGCCCGACGGCTCGCCGAACCCGACGACGGACCGGACGCGATCGATCCCGGTCGGCTTCGACACGGTGCCGATGTACGCGGATCTGGTTGGTGACCGGAAAGTCGGATCGGCGCTGATGTACGACGAGAGCAATTTCGCGCTCTACTCCTGGAAGGATCTCTCGCGGATCGGCGAGGACGATCGCTGGCTGAAGATCGATCTCGACGAACCGGAGCGAGACGACGAGGAGGACGACGGCGACGACGAGCCCAGCCTCGAGTACGACACGTCGATTTTCAAGCGCTGGAGTGCAGGCGACGAGGATCGCCTGTACGTACGCGACCCGGGCGCGGGTTACGTGGACGCCGTCTCCGGCGTCGAGGTCGAGCCACTCGAGAGTCCGCGGGAAGATCTCCAGTTCGCTGGCATCCGCGAAGCCGGCGACGAGCGGATCATCTCGATGCTACCCCAGGCTTCGGAAGAAGAAATCGTGGTTGCTCGGATCCCGATCAGGGAGTTCGGCCTTGATCTCGGCACTGACGACGAGCAGATCGCCGACTCGGGAGGTGACGGTCGATGACCGGGCCCGGTGTCGCGATCGGCTCGAATCGGCTCTCAGCCTCGCGCCTATGCGCGCGTATTGACCTGCGATGCGGCCGGGCCCGTGATTGCGCGGGGACGGCGGCCACGGCCACGCGCGAGCGAGTGCGCTCGGTACCGTGCGAGAAGCCCGCGGCCGCGCTCGATCACAACACCGCACGCGGGCAAGTGCGACCGGACGAACGCGACGCGGGCAAGCGCCGACGCCCGGACGTCCGTATAAATAGTGTCTGCCCGGCCGTGAGCGGGCGGCCGCGACGGCACGCCCAGCGCACCGGCGGTCGCGCGGGTGTCACGGCCACGCCGGCGCGTGGGCTTCGACGCGCCCGAACGGAGGTGAGCGCATGAGCGGACACGCTCGACGAGTGGGCGCGCTCCTGCTCGTGATCGCACTCGCGCTCTCGCCGGTCGTGAGCACGCTCGCGGTCGCACCAGCGAGTGCGGCCCCGAGCGGGATGGTCACACTGCCGGACGACCAGATCACCCAGGACGTCCCCGACGGCGAGTCGATCCCGCTGTCGGCAGCGGAACTTCAGGGCAACGTCCTCGTCGGGTCGTATGCGGACTCGACGGAGGTGATCCTCACGACGCCGAGCCGTGCTGACGAGATCATGGGCTCGGATGCGAACGTGCTTGGCAGCGGCGAGATGGCGATCGTCATCCGCGACGGTCAGCACGACGCTGGTCGAGAGGTCGCGATCGACGCGGGCCAGCTGCGGACAGCGCTGGGCTACTCGCCGCAGATGCTGTACGGAACGCACTCGAGCGGAGAGACCTGGAAGAGCCCGGCAACCTACGAGGATGGATTCCTGCAGTTCCATCTGGATCACTTCAGCAGCAATACCGTCACGTTCAGCGGAGAGGTGTCGGTCAGTGGGACGTACACAGCCGGCTCGCAGGTCAGTTACGGCCTGACCGACCTCGACGCGGCGAGCGATCCGGTGATAGAGATGACGGGCGTCTTGAACACCGAGTGGGCTAATCAGTCAGGGTCCAAAGTGGAAGTGGACCATACTCAATCTGTTTCATTCGGGGCTAATGACGGATTGACGGACGGGTCTGGGAGTGACCCCACCCTATCAGTCACAGCCTACAAAGGTGGCTATGGTGTGGGTTCGGCCACAAACACAAGCAGTTCTAAAGACATTAGCGCAAATGCTGGTTATCTCAGGGAATTCACGTTTTCTGACGATGGGACAGAAATGTATGTCGCTGAAGAGGTTGAGGTGGAAGTGCAACAATATACCCTATCGACGGCATGGGACGTATCCACGGCTTCTTATTCCCAAAAGGTTAGCGTAGACGACGCTGAAAATCGCCACCCCAAAGACGTGGAATTTTCCCCGGACGGGACTAAGATGTATGTCATTGATGGGTCAACGAATGACGTTCGGCAGTTTACCCTATCGACGGCGTGGGATGTGTCTACCGCTTCTTTAGATTCCACAACTGATGTATCTTCCAGCCCGAGTGGGATAAAGTTCGGAAACGACGGACAAAGGATGTTAGTTATTGGTGGAGACACTATTTACCAATGGGATTTATCGACGGCTTGGGATTTGTCCACAGCCACGAACACGAGCGAAACCATCTCCCCAACTGAAGATTCATCATGGAAAGAAGCGGCATTTTCCGGTGGTGGGGACGGGTTAATTCTATTTGGGCAATCAAACGGTCAAGCGTTCAAATATTCGCTCTCTACCGATTATGATATCACGACGGCTACTTACACCGGAGAGGCTTCGGACCCTGTTTCATTCACCGTTCGGTCGGGGGAGTTCTCCGAAAATGGGTCCAAAATGTATCTGGCTGACGGCGAAACAGTCCACGAATACACCACAGACGTGCCCACGAATGGCCTCTCCGTATCTGACGGGGATGGACTCTCCCACACGTTCGGTAACTTTTCCGATGGCGAGACAAAAACCACCACTCTAAACCTCAAAACTTCAAGTTCCGAATTGAATTTTTCGGCCACTTCTGGCGGTTCGTTAGATTATACTCTCACCGTTCAGGAGCGCACAATTACGCAAGACCCCGGCGTGGAACTTAACGATGGCAACTGGGCGAATCACACGGGGACGCTCGCCGACGGAGAGACGATCACGCTGACGGGTAACGCGAGCTGGCTCCAGTCCGGGACGAACACGGTCAACGTCTCGATGCCGTCGCTGTCGGCCGACGCGCCACCGATGCAGGTCGATCTCGAGTACAGCCACGATGCGAGCGACCGGATCTCGACACTCTACTCGAGTACGAAGTGGACGGAGTACTACAACGTCTCGCGGACCTACTCGTCGGACCGATCGAATCCGACGCTGTCGATCCCGTTCGAATCGTCGATCTACTCGATCGGGAACATCGAGTATCGAACGAACGGCGGAACGTGGCAGACGCCATCGTACTCACTCGACAGTGGGACGATGACGGTCTCGCTGCCGGACGTCAGCGCTGGCGACAAAGTCACCGTGCGGACGACCGGCCGGCAGTTCGCCGTCGAGAACGGGCAGATCACAGTCACAGATCCGACGCTGCCGACTGATCCACTGGACAGCAAGATCCGCGTCGAGTCGCGATCGGCCGGCGATCTGATCCTGGGCGTCGGGGAGACGTCGACGGCCGACCGCATCCATTACACGTACAACGAAACGTGGACAGGCGCGGACGAGCGGATGCGCTTTGATTCCGGAGGCTCACAGTCACTCGTCTTACCAACCCCGGAGGCGGGGGATGAGTTCCGGGTGACAACGATCCCCGTCGAGGTGCATCCGTCGAGTGGCGATGTCGTCGTGTCGGCAGTCGATCCGAGTCAGTCGGAACCGACCTTCGACGTCAGCCCTGGCGCGCAGGCAGGCGATCCGGTTGAGTTCAGGTATTTGAACGCGCAGACTGACGAGAAGTACCTGCTCTACTCGCTGGATAACAGCATCGTGCGAGATTCGGGGGTGGCATCCAGTCCGATCACGCTCGAGGACGATGACAGTGACGAGACGCTGCGCTTCCAGGTCGAAAACACGTCGTCGAGTGGGAGTGACACTGGCGGCGGCGGTGGGATCATCGGCGCGGCGACGGGTGGCGGCGGGATTTCGCTGTCGTTGACGGGCCCGGTGACAATCGTGACGATCGTCGGCGCGCTCCTGGTCCTCTGGTACGTGTCTCGCAAGGTCGGGATCGCGACCGGCGGGCCAGTGCGCTGGACGACCAGCAAGATCACGACGGCGGGCGGGTCGCTGGCTCGGCGACCGAGCGCGTTGATCGGGCTGATCGCGGTGGGCTCGATCGTCGCGGCCGTCCTGGGCTGGCTGCCTGTCGAGCTGGTCGCGCCTCCGATCGCCGTCAGTCTGATCATCGCACTGTACGCTGGCCTTCGCCGACTCGATCTGATGAACTGGCCTGTGTTCGGCCTGGTCGCTGGCCTGATATCGCTGGCCACGCTCGAGATCGTCTCGCCCGGAGTCATCGACACGCTGACGAGCCAGGCAGCGACGGTCGTTCCGCTGCTGATTCTCGGCGGCGTCGCGTTGCTCTGGCGATACCTGCAGCGGCGAGACATCATCATCAACCGCGGTGGAGGACAGTAGGATGCTCGGGGAGATCCAGCACTTTCTGGACACGCTGGGCGCTCCCTCGTGGCTGCTGTTCCTGCTCCCCGTTCTCTACGGTCTGTATCACTTCCGGCATCTGATCCAGGCTGGGCGGCTGCTGGGCTCGTGGCTCAGAACGGCGGCCGTCGCGATCGCGGTCTCGGCGATCCTGCTGTCCGGGGCCGTGCCAGGGATCGCCCGGCCGGAGTATCTGAACCTCGGTGCGACGATCTCCTGGCTGTCAGGACTGATCGAGGCTCTCCTCTCCTTCATACCATATCTTTGAAACGCTGATTTTGCGGTAGCGTGGAACTGTCGGCCTTAGTCGAAACCGGACTGGCCCATGGGGCCTTGACGCCGATCCATTTTACCATCAATTTACGTCAAATCGACCGTCAAATTTGACTGTAAAACATTTTACCGTCGAATATTTGACCATCAAATTACGTAGAATATTTTACGATACTCATTTCTGACACAATTCTTCAGCTGGGATTTATATAGGATGGTGGTAGAACTCGCGGTAGCGCGGTGCCTCAGAAACTGGGGCACGGGATGCACCTCCCGTCCCCCGCGCTGCCAGCTATGACAGCACGTGAGACTACCTGTCCCGAGAAGATTCACTCTTTCGGGACTGCGAGCAGTCGTACCGATCTCAACGACGTCGTCGCTGCTGCCCAGGGGGGCCGCCGATGACGGACCACAGCCGCGACGACGCCCTCACAGACCGGCAGTTCGAGCGCCTCCTGGAGGGCGCGCGCCAGCTGCCCGAGCCCAGGGACTTCGAGGCACGGTTTGTCGTTCTGGTCGCCGGCCGCCTCGGGCTCCGTGGTGGGGAGATCGCGCATCTCTCCGCAGACTGGATCGACGAGGACCAGCGCGTCATCTCGATTCCGGAGCACGATCCCTGTACGAAGGGCAAGGACGGCGGCGTTTGCGGTTACTGCCGCGAGCGCGCTGCCGAACACGTCGACGCCTACAACCTCTCGCTGGACGAGGCGACCGAGCTCGTCGACGAAGAGATGGGAGACGTGGATCTCCCAGACCAGAAGATCGAGGAACTCGCTCGGGAGAGGATGGACGAGCACAACATCAGCCTCGAGGACGCCCTCGCGGAGCGCTGGGAGCCGAAGACGTCGAACGGCGCGCGGACGATCCCGTTCGATCTCACAGCGCGGACGCAGATCGCCGTCGAGCGCTTCGCAGAGCGCTACGATGTCTTTCCCAAAGCCAGAGTTGCCGTCAACAGGCGCGTCAGTGAGGCGGCGTCAGCGGCCGATCTTGACGCGAGAGTGTACCCGCACGCACTCCGGGCGACCGCAGCGAACCAGATGGCGATGAACGACGTCTCCGCGCACTCGCTGCTGGCGTTGATGGGCTGGAGCGATATCGAGACCGCGAGAGCGTATATCAAAGCGAGCGAAGAGAACGCTGCACGGGAAATCCGGTCGAAATTTCGGTAACTCAAGCCCGGCCACCGTATGAGGTGGTATTTCAGCGGTCGCGTTCCGCGCCGGTAAATTAACCACTCGCCGGATTATATCGAAGATATGCATCGAACGATAGAATCTCCAAAGGTGGTCGTCTGAATGAGTGATATTGTTGACTCGCTTCCTGAAAAGATGCTCCCGTATGAAACGGTAAACGATCTTGAAGAATCTGACAATATTGTCCAGTCTGTTCCGGTACGGGGGCTATACACCAATAATAGCGCTAAGGAGATTGATGCCGTGGTTTTTCAGATACTTCTGAATATCCCGGGACGTGGCTTAGTTGGCTTACATATTGACCCATATGAAGATAATTCGTCATGGAAGGTCGTATTTGATTCCCAGAACGTAGACGACGCTGAGGATTCAGAGGAACTCTACGTGATGGCGCACTCTCAGTTATTGGAGATCTCTCCTGAGTTAGAAGGGAAGAGCTTCTTTGAGCATACGCCCGAGTTTAAGGATATCGGCCTGATGGATTATCCTGATCGTGATGAGTGATTAGTCGAACGCAGGACCGGCGAGATACCGCACTGTTCCGTCGTTCTTGCGATCTTTTTGGAGAAATGGAGTGTCGGCCATTACTGTAAGTGTCTCGCGAGCGGTTCGCTCTCCGACATCGCACGTTTTTAGGATTTGATCGAGCGTCACGGCCTTCTCTCCCATTGCTGTCTTCGTGAGAGCTGTAATCCAGACTTGGTCGCGCTTTCGTCGCTGGGCCATGACTGCAATTATTTGCTGGAGATGCAAATAACTGCCGGCCAATCAATGCGGCGGTGTGTATTTTAGCGCGCCCCCCGGGCGCGTACCCTTCGGTACACGTCTAAGGGGGTGCGTCCCGGTTGCCGGGAAGTGACAACTGGCAGAGACAGTGATCGATGGTGAGTGCGCGCCGATCACGGCGGAGGCCCACCCCGGAGGCGGGCTCGCACGCGAAGCTACTTATAAAGAACAACAGCAAAAAGTAGTGTTGCCACTGGCCTGTCGTGCGTCAGCGGAGGGTCCGGACCTCTTTATCGAGACGGTCTCCGTCGGCTAACTCCGCGACGATCCTGGCGTCGCCGATCTCCTGGACGTCGTAGCCATCCTGATGCCAGGCCTGGAGCAACTCGTCGACGACGGCCTCGACACGCGGTCGAGACGACCTCTTGAACCAGGAGAGAACCGTGTCGATGCGAACGACGGGTTTCCCGTCGCCGTCGTCAGGACGTTCGAACTCAGCACCGTACTTCGCGAGGAACTTATCGAACGCACTCGAGGCGCTCCCTCGAATCTCTCGCTGCACGAGATTCGATGCTCGCTTGGCACCACTCTCGACGACGTCGGAGATCTCGTCAGCGATCGCGCGGACCTCCTCGGCGATCTTCTGGCTCATAAACTCGACGTGGCCGTTCTGCACTTCGACAGCGTCACCCAGGCGCTCGATAGCCCGGTAAATCGTCGAGACACCGTACTCAGTCTCGTCCGCCAGTTCCCGAACGTGCTGACCGCCATCCGTCGCAAGCGTCTGGAGGACTTCGACGTCGGACCGGGTGCGCTCACTCAGATCGCGCAGTGTCCGCAGGAGTAGCGTCTCCTGTTCGGCCTCGAGGGCGGGCGCGGGATCCTCGTAAATCGGCACGTTTTCGTCGCGCTCGGCACCAGCAGCGAAATAATCGTCGCTGATGAACGTCGTGCCGCCGGCCTCGATCGGGACACCAGCCCAAGACAGCACGTTCAGCAGCGCCTCGTCGAGCTCGTCGACGAGTTCGTGGCGATCTTCCCACCGGATGCTGTTATCGTTGTTCAGTGTGGTCCGGTAGAGCGCGCCGAACTTGTGGTGGTAGAGGGCATCGTCCTCGTCGAAGGCGTCGGGGTTCTCCGGAAGATACCCTTTGATCTGCTTTCCGTACTTGTGCGTCGGGACCATGTCGTTCGCGCCGGCCTGGTTGTACCGAAACTGGTGGATGTATCCCATCTCCTCGGTGTTATCGAAGTCGTACGTACCGTGAACGCCTTCGACACCGCTCATGTGGATGGCGAGCTTGTGAAACTGCCCGCCTGACTGCAAGACCTTCTTCGCCATGTTGCGATGGATCCGGACGTAGCGCTCAAGTTCGTTGATGTGGCCTCCCACCGGACGACTGAAATAGCCGTGGTAGAGATCCTGGTCCTCCGCCTGAAACAGCTCTTGGAGAAAACGCGGGAAGAGATCGCGGATCTCGTACAGCTGCATCCCCGATACCTGGAACTGGACTGAGACACCCTCGTCGGCGACGTGCTGAAACGTCGTGGGGATGCTGTCGCCATCGACGGTCTGGAGATCGGGATATCGCGGTCGGATCTGATACGAGCCACCGCGGGTGTGCCCCTGGCCGTGAACTGTAATATCGAACTCATAGAGGCCCTCGTCGGTGTCGATCGGATCGTCAGGACGAGGCGCGATGCTCCCACGGTGATAGTTGAGACGAATGTCCCAGAGCTCACCGTTAATCTCGACGTCGTCGAGTTCGAGATAGCCATCAACATCGGTCAAGAACCGCGTGAGAGCCCAGTACGGATCGAGCCCCTCCCAGTCAGTGGTGTTGGGTTCGATCGGCGAGTAGTAAAGAAACCCTTTGGCCTCGTGAACGTCCGGGAGAACATGGCTCACCGCTCCTCACCCCCGTCGGTCACGGCCTGCTTGTTCTGCAGCCGCTCCATCGCGGTCAGCTGCTGGTCGTCGTCCTCCTGGTCGTCGCCGTCGTCCTCGTGATACCACTCCGGTGGCAGCCGGGGACCAGCGTGCATCCGATCGGGACGCTCGCCGATCTCTTGCAGCTCCGCGCGTCGCTGGTTCAGCAGCGCGATGACACTCTCACGAGGCCCGCGATCGAGCCGCTGGGTCTCGACCTCGATCCAGGCGTCGATGACGTCGAGGTGATCGATCCCATTGATGACGGCCTTCACGAGCGCCGCGCCAGTCGAGCAGTGCTGATCGGGAACGAGACGGCAGTCGACGACCGAGCCGGAACTGTCGCGATCGATGTCCAGACGGTAGTGCTCCGACTCGGCGAGGTCTCGGTCGAGAAACCGGGCTGGATCGTGGCCGATCTCCTCGGCGATGTCGGGGCACTCGACGCGATCTCGGGAAGACGATGGCGAGTGCTTACTCGGCATCGTCCACCTCCGCCTGGTCGAACACTCTCGTCCAGGCCAGCTGGGCGTAGTCGGCCCGTCCGTCGGGCTCGACCCAACCGGCGATCGCCTCGCCGACGACCGTCGCCGGGACGAACTTCAGCGCCAGGACATCGGCGTCGTGAGGCGTCGTCACGGCGAACAGATAGACGCCGCTCACGTCGACGAGATGAGCGTGCTGACGCTTCCGGAGGTAGAACCGCCCGTGTGACTGTGCGACCGTCGCGACGACACCACAGGATTTGATCTCGACGGGCGTGCCACGCTCGACGACTGGTAGGCCGACCGTCGGGACCTCAGCGTGGGGCACGAACACTGTCTCGGTCTCGGCGTCGACGTGTTCCGAGCGGCCTGGCGCTGGCGCGAGCTCCGGCACGCGCTGAATCACGGTCGCTTCGGCGGCCTCGCCGGCGCGCTTCGAAGCAGCACGACTCACCGCTCGTCACCTCCGAGCGGGATCTCGCCGTCGAGATCCAACTGCTGGATGTCGAAGTTCGGATACTGGTCGTCAGTCGCCCGCAGGATCCCGTACAGCCGAAGACACCAGTGTGGGTGCGAGAGCCCGGATCGCTCCAGCACGTCGGGGTTGCTGGCCGTGTGCATTGGGAAGATATTGTGGCAGTCCTCGCACAGGCGGCAGGCGAGCAGCAGGCCGTCCTCGCGACCGTAGTGCAGCAGCACGGGCTCGCCGGTGATCGAGTCACCACAGTCCGGGCAGCGGGGCTGCGCGGGCGTGACCGACTCATCCAGATCCGAATCGACAAGCGTCCACGGGCCGGCCTGGGTTTCGAACTCGTAGCGCGTCTCCTCGATCTCGGGTTCGTCGGGATCGACGCCGAACTCGGCGAGACTCACTCCAACCACCTCGCTTCCGGCCGGCGGTGGTAGCGCGCACCGTACTCACGCACTTCGATCGTCTCGACAGCGGCCCACTCGTCGGCAAATTTCTCGCTGTCCTCGGAGCGCGCCTCGTGGATGATGTCCACGCCGACGCCGTCGTGGTACTCGATCACGACCCGGTGTTCAACGGTCTCGTGGCGGTGGCGGTGACCGTGGAACGGCTTCGTCGACGTCTCGAGAAGGACGTGCCGCGTGTCCGAGTCCCACCGCGTCGCGTCGCTGCTGTCCTGGTCGGCGGAGTACTTCGGCGTCAAGCCGACTCACCTCCGAGACTCCGCACTCGTCGGTAGACAGCCCCGAGCGGCACCAACACGACACACCAGATCGAACGAAGAATATTGATCAGAATCCCAGACACTTCTTCAATGAGAGACACATCGTCTGGACTGACGCCTCTCTGGTCGAGATACTCTCGAACGCGCTTCGCATCGTCCGACATCGAAAACCGAATGAACAGGTCAGTCCGCAACTCCTGGACGAGGTTCTTGACTATGCCGGTCGGACCGTACCCATGCTCAGCGTGGCGGAGCTCGTGATCCCGAATTCGCTGGTGGACTGTCGGCCAGTCTTTCAGCTCTTCGTCCAGGATGACGATATCGTGGGCGGTATCGTAGTGGTTGCAGTCGACGGCTGGCGGCACGTAGGCGACTCGCGTCTCGTCGCCTTCGCGAAGGCGCTCGGCGAGCTCGTCCCACGTCTCGCCCTCGCCGGCGGGCACGCCGACGTCGTCGAGGCCCTCCAGGACGTCCTCGCGTTCGAGAGCGCGGGCGTCTTTTGCGTCAGTCATCCGACGCCACCTCCTCCCACGGCGGGATCTCGACACCGTCGTCGGGACTCAACCCGGCCCCAAACGACGACAGCGACGGCGTCTCGGCGGCGAGCACGTGCTCGAACAGCGCCGTCGCCAGGTTGACCGGGACGGCGTTGCCGATCTGCCGCCGTCGCGACTTCTTGGTGTCGCCGGTGATCGCGTAGTCTGCGGGAAAGCCCTGGGCGAGTTTGGTCTCCTCGGGTTCGAGCATCCGGTATCGCAGGTCGATCCCCCACGGGT
Organism: Halorhabdus salina; assembly: GCF_013839425.1. Classification (GTDB taxonomy): domain Archaea; phylum Halobacteriota; class Halobacteria; order Halobacteriales; family Haloarculaceae; genus Halorhabdus; species Halorhabdus salina. The sequence goes on from NZ_JACDNP010000004.1 coordinate 76,991, forward strand.
AGACGCCTGGAAGCACGAGCCCGTATCGCGCCCGCGTCGTGAGCGTCGGAACCGGATCGGCGACGGTGTGGGCCGAGTACTCGGCGTCGCCGTTGTACTGCACCAGGAAGGGGGTGAACAACCGCCCGTCGTGATTCTTCGCCGTGACGGTGTGCAGCGGCCGGTCGTCGGGGTCGTAGGCAGGGTTCGAGTGCTTGCCCCGCATCGATCCGTTCCGTGGCAGCACGAACGCCGTCGTCTCGATCGCGTGGATTGCACCCCTGGTCGCGACGGTTGGCAACGGCTGGGTGTCGGCGTCGCGCGGAACCGACCCACCGTGCTGGCCCATCACCATTCGCGCGTGGGCTGGCAGCTCGCCGTCGGCACTCTCGCTTCCGACGACGACTTCGCCACGGACCAGGAACGGCTCGTCCCGTTCCTCGGCGGCTTCGGGAAGTTCGTCGACGGGAACGACGTCGTCCTGGAGGCCGAGGATGTCGTCCTCGTCGAAGCGTTCGAGCGCGGCGGCGTACGGGGTCAGGCGCTCGTCACAGTAATCGCGAATCCCGCGAGCGATGCGATCCATCGTCGTCGTCGCCAGCGGGTTCGACCGCGTGAACATGGACTCGCCGCGGTCCGACCAGTCTATCACCTCGCTCGCCGGCACCCAGTCCTCGAGATCGTCCGTCGCGTGCTTCGAGTGCGTCGGCGCGGGGGCCGTGGGTTCACATTCGCGAGACGCGATGACGAACAGCCGGCGTCGCGTCGTGGGATCGCCGAAGTTGGCAGCCCGGAGTGTGACGCCCGGACGCCCGCGGTCGTCCCGGATGACGGCGTAGCCCAGCGTCTCCAGCATGTCGATCCACTGCTCGAACAGCGACCCGTCGCGCGTGGGTTCGCCGTCGATCACCGGCCCCCACGAGCGGAAGCCAGCGACGTTCTCGATGATTAGGTGCTTCGGCTGGAGCATCTCGATCCAGCGAAGCATGTGCCACGGCGAGGCGCGCAGTTGCTCGTTCGTCGGTTTCCCGCCCTTTGCCTTCGAGTGGTCGGTGCAGGACGGCCCGCCCGAGAGCACGTCGACCTCGCCGGGTGGAGCGACGTCGGGCGGATGCAACGCCTGGACTTTCGCGTGGTAGTGCGTCGCGTTCGGGAGGTTTTCTTCGTGCGTCGCGATCGCGTCCGGATCGTGATTGATCGCGACCAGCTCGAAGTCCTCGCCGGGTGTGTGGCCGAGTCGCCGGGCGGCGTTGTGGGCACCCTTCGAGAGCCCGCCGGCCCCGGCAAACAGGTCGACGACGCGCAAAACTCCCGCATCGTCTTTGTCGTGAGGCTGGCCACCGTCAGCGACCATCTCCGGGCGGAGATGACTGTCCCAGACAGGGACGATCGCGGGCTTCGATCCACGCAGGAGATCGGACACGCCGGCGCTGGTGGCGTCGTCGCGCTGCTCGCCCTCGCGAAGAGCGCTGAACATCCAGACGTCGAACGCTCGGCGCTGGTCGGGATCGTCTTTTAGTCCGACCTCGGAGACGCCCCCGCTCGACCAGGTGACGAGCGCGAGGCGGCCGTCCGTGTGCTCGAGGACGCGCGCCCAGTCTGTGGGCTTAACCGCGCGAGCGGGACGCTCGCCGCGAGCGAACTCAAGCACGCGCTGAACAGTGACGCGCTCGCTGGGGCCGGCGTCTTCGAGGATGTCGATCGCGTGGTCGGTCGCGCGCTCGCCGGGCTCGATGACGAGCCACTCGTCGACGGACCAGGGGAGATCGTCGGCGATCGCGTCGGCGGCCGCCATCAGTCACCACCCCCGGATGCGGACGTGGTCACGTCGCGGAACGTCTCCTGGAGTTCGTGGCCGAGGTCCACAGTGTCCTCGATCGAGATCTCGCCGACGTCGACGGCCGCGGCCACGCTCCCGTGCTCGAGGTCGGCGACGATGAGCGTCTGCTCGGGGTTGTGCTCGACGAAGATCTCAGCCTGCTCGTCGGATCGAGCGACGCGATCGTGGGGATCGCGGGAGTGATCGATGTCGATCGACATTATTCCGACCCCCTGTCCTCGATCCGCTGTTTGACCTCGTCGAGCGAGAGATCTCCATCGAGGAGCTTGTCCCACTCCTCGATGGTCATCTTCCTCAGCAGATGTTCGAATGTCTTGTAGCCCTCGTATGGGCCAAACTTGCAGCGTTCGCCGTCGTACGACAGCGGAAGGTGAATCCCTTTATCGTACCGGCCGATCTTCAGCAGCGTCTCGACGTCATCGGGAATCGACCCATCAGGGAAGCAGTGGCTGCAGAGCCCGTCCTCGGTGACGCGAGGATCGTCGATGTCGATGGGCTCCGGATCCCGGCTGGTGTTCGTCGGGCACGCGAGTTGCCGATCGGGACCGACGGCGTCGACGTCAGCGTTGTCGACGCTCATGGTCGGCACCTCCCATCATCCAGCGCTGCACAGTCCTGCCCTTCCTCGAGGATCGGCATTCCACAGAACTCGCAGATCTCGACAGCATCGAGATCGATTTCGGTCGCGCTCACGCCGACCACCCCTGTTCCCTGGCCCGCATCGCCAGACGGCGAGGGGCGCATTCGGAGACGGAACGAACTCGCTCCTCAGAGGGGTGATAGGTTTTTGAGAGAACGGGCCGGACACCGATCAACGAAGGAGATTCGTTGCTCTGATGATCCCTTGCTATACGGGAGGTAGAAGAGTGGACTCGGCGGGATTTGAACCCGCGGCCTTCCCCGTGCCAGGGGGATGATCTACCGCTGATCTACGAGCCCTCGTCGCTACCGAAGAATATCCGACGGGATTTCTTAAACCCATCGAACCAGTGGCCCCGACAGCGAGCCAGTACTGACGGGAGGAAACGGCCATAATAGCTTTGCCCGTTCGCCAGAAATGATCTGAAACGTATTACCACAGCAAACGACCGTCGACGGCTGTGGGCGGCGAAAACCGAGCCATGTACAGTCAGCACTTCTGTTCGGCGACATCGTCGCGTTCACACAGTCGCGGACAGACAACGCTCGATTTCGCGTTCGGCATCAGTATTTTTCTGCTCGTGCTGGCCTTTGCCTTCACGTTCGTCCCGGGCATGCTCCAGCCGTTCGCCCAGGGAACCGACGCCGAGACGGTCGGTGCCAATCGAGCGGGGGACACACTCGCGGAAGGAATGCTCGGCGATCCAGCAACGCCGTACGTGCTCAACAAGACCTGTACCGTCGGGTTCTTCGATACCGGCGTCCCGACCGGCTGCCAGTACGACGGAGCCACGGCGACGGATCGACTGGCGATCGGCCCCTTCCAGGACGTCAACGTCACGCTCCAGGGCTCATTCTCGGGGCCTACATATCAAGTGCTATGCTGGAACGGCACGGCACTGGCAGAAGTTGGGTCACCGAACTGCGGGGCGGGAGATACACGACTGGCAACGGGTGAACCCGTTCCGGAGGGGTCCGTTCCGACAGTCACAGCCAGACGCGTCGTCTCTGTCGAGGGAACGACCGCCGTGATCCGGGTGGTGGTCTGGTGATGGCTCCGTCAGCCGATCGAGAGATCCAGCGACCACCCCGGCATGATGGCCGAGCCCAGGCCCACACGCTCGAGGGAATTATCGCAGGCTTGCTCGTGTTATCGAGCATCGGGTTTGCCCTACAAGTGACAGCCGTGACGCCGCTGTCGGCGAGTACGTCCAGTCAGCATATTCAGAACCAGCAGCGAGCGGCGGCGACCGGCGTACTCGCCTCGGCGGCAGAGAGTGGCGCGCTCGAACGGGCCGTCCTCTCCTGGAACGAGAGCGGGCCGTCGTTCCACGAGACGGGGCCGCGTGGCCGCTACGCCTCGGCACCGCCAAACGACTTTGGTGCGTTACTGACAGAGACCTTCGACCGCCGGAGCATCGCCTACAACGTCGATATCAGCTACGCCATTCCAGGGGGCGAACGACGACGAATACAGATGGTCTACCAGGGCGTGCCCAGTGACAGTGCGGTCCGGGCGAGCCGGCTGGTGACGCTGACTGCCGAGTTCGCGAGTCAGATGATGGGCAACGTCAACGTCGCCGAGCGGTAGTGAAACTCCGGCGGCGAGAGCATCAGACTGCCACCGTTTGCCCCCCGTCGCCAGACGCCACCGCCCTGATAAGCGATGTCCGTCTCGCCCGACTCGAAGACGAACGCCCCCAGCGATGCGTTATATATCGTCTCCGTCTGTTTCTCTTCGCTGTAATTGTAGTGGGTGATCTCGATCCGTCCGGCATCCGGTTGGACCTCGTAGGACCCCTCTCCCGTACCGAACGTGACCGACTGCGTATCGGCGTCCCCGAGGCCGACCAGTGCCGCCCGCGAGTCGAACAGCGTCATCGAATTGATCGCCCGCTCGACGCCGACCTGTTGCTGGGTGCCGTTCAGTGCCGTCGTGCCGACGACGCCCAGAATGGCCACGCCACTGACGATCAACCCGAGCAACAACGCCGTCCCGAGCACGTCCGACTGTGCACGCTTGTCGGCCCCGGGAAATATCATTACTGAGAATCCGTGATGGGCGGATATAAGTCGACTGGCCGTTGACGGCACGATCGTCTCACATCGGGCTTGTCATCGAATGTCGCCATCACCAAGTAGAAACCGTTTAGTGGCCAAGCGAGAACAGTTCGGTGGGAACACACGACCGCAAATCTGACTCGTCGCGCGGGCGTCGTTGACGCCTCAGGCCTCTTTCGCCGTGCGCGACTCGGGATTGCGGACGTGTCCGGCAGTTCGGGGTCTGAATGGGCCCGCGAACGGCCACACGTAGCGGTCTGTGTCGTTCCAATCTCAGACCATGGCACGAATGCATACACGCCGCCGTGGCTCGTCCGATTCGGACAAGCCCGTGGCAGACGATCCGCCGGAGTGGAGTGACGTGGACAGCGAGGCAATCGAAGAACGTGTCGTCGAACTCGCCGAACAGGGCCACAGCCCAAGCGAGATCGGCATCACGCTTCGGGACGAAGGCGTCCAGGGGACCCCGATCCCGGACATCTCGCTGGCCACTGGCAAGAAGGTGACCGAAATCCTCGACGAACACGACGCCGCGCCCGACATTCCGGAAGACCTCCGGAATCTGATGGAGCGGGCCGTTCGCCTCCGTGAGCACATGGAGGACAACCCCGTCGACCACCAGAACAAGCGCGCCTTGCAGAACACCGAGTCGAAGATCCGTCGCCTGGTAGACTACTACCGCGGCGACAAACTCGACGAGGAGTTTACCTACAGCTACGACGTCGCCACGGAACTCCTCGAATAGATGGCCACAACCGGTCGCCAGTCGCCAGCCACCGATGCCCTCGCCGCCAGCCTGCAGGAGGCCGGTCTCGTCCGGCTCGCCCCGGCAGCGACCGGTGACGGCGTCGCGGCTGCTGGCGTCCTCGCACAGGCCCTGACCGCGATCGACGTCCCGTTCCAGGTCAGCGTCGTAACTGACGACGCACCGACGCGGACCACCGAGGCAGATCTCGTGATTGGGCTCGATCGAACCAGTCCCGACGCCGACACGACACTCGGCGGGCAACAGGCAGCGAGCACAGCGGCGTTCGACGTCGCCCGGACGCTCGCTGGCGACCGTGCCGATCCAGCACTGGCTACCGCTGGGACCATCGTTGCAGGCACAGAACCAACGGAATCGCTTGCGGCGGCACTGGCCGAGACGGGCATCGAACGCCGACCGGGCGTTGCCGTCCCAACCGAAGACCTCGTCGATGGCCTCGCCCACTCGACGCTCGTCCACGCACCGTTCTCGGGCGATACCGAGGCAGTCCGGGACGTGCTGGGGACGACGACCGCACCCGAGGACGAAGAGACACGTCGCCGGGTTGCCTCGCGAGTAGCCCTGGAAACGATCGACGCCGACGCGGCGACATCGCAGGCAGCGACCGCCGTCGAGGGCGTTCTGCGCCCACACGCCGGCGGGCCGTTCGCGACGGTCGAAGGCTACGGGGATGTCCTCGACGCAGCAGTCCGGGAAGACCCGGGCACAGCCGTCGCACTCGCACTCGGGCACGACGTCCGAGAGGACGCCCTCGACGCCTGGCGAAGACACGCCAAGGATGCACACGAGGCGCTCAATGCAGCGACGATCCGGCGTCACGCCGGCCTCGTCGTGATTGAGGTCGACGGGCCGATCAGGACCGTCGCTCGTCTGCTGGGGGCATACCGCTCACCCGAGGCGCTTGCACTCGTCCAGAACGGCGACTCCATTGCACTCGCCGCCGCCGAGCAACGAGACGCCGCCGCCGTCCTCGAGGCGGCCACGGCGTCGTTCGATCTCTCGGGACGGGTAACTGGCGACGCCAACCTGGCGACCCAGCCGTACCCAGGCGATATCGACGCGCTCGTCGATGCCATCCGCGAGGTGATTCGGGATGCGTGAGCGACGGGCGACGATTACGACGACCCACGCGGACGCCGAGACGGCGACCCACCTCGCGAGGGCACTGGCACCGGACAACACCGACGAGATGGCAACGACGACCGACGGGGCGACCGTCGAGACGACGATCGAGCGGGCCACGACCGGTGGCCTCGCCGCGACCGTCGACGACTACGTGGTGAACCTCTCGGTCGCCGCCGACCTCACCGCAGACAGACACACCGACACCCATGAGTGAACGATCAGTATCACGACAACGACAGGAAAAGCAGTGGTACACCGTCCTCGCCCCGGAGGAGTTCGACCGGGCCGAGATCGGTGAGACACTGGCAGACGAACCGGATAAGGCGATCGACCGGACCATCGAGACGACGCTCGGTGACCTCCGGAACGACGCCGGCGAAAACAACACCAAGCTGACCTTCCGCATCCGTGAACTCGGCAGCGACACGGCCTACACTGAGTTCGTCAAGCACGAACTCACGCGGGACTACCTCCGCAGCCTCGTGCGCCGTGGCTCCTCGAAGGTCGAAGCCTACGTGACGGTCCTGACCACGGACGACTACCGTGTCCAGATCCAGCCCGTCGCCCTGACCACGAAGAAGGCCGACGCCAGCCAGGAGCAGGCCATCCGCGAACAGATGGTCGACATGATCGAGGACGCCGCCGAAGAACGCACTTTCGAGGACCTCATCGACAGCGTCGTCGAGGGTCGCCTCTCGAGTGCGATCTACAACGAAGCGACGACGATCTACCCGCTTCGCCGCGTCGAGATCCAGAAGGCGACGCTGGAAGCCCTCCCCGAAGAGGTCGCCGAGGAACAAGAGACCAGCGTCGCAGTCGACGAATAGTCGCGCTGGATTCGCTTTTCGATACGTGTCATAGACTATCCACAGCAGATTTGCTGCGGTGCAACCAAGAGATAATGACCGTCTGTGGCAATACCGCGCCGCGACGACGGATCAGCTATACCGGGTCGCGACCCAATCGATGATCACGCCGTAGGCCACTCCGGCGAAGAAACTCGGCCAGTCACGGAACTCGCTCGTGAACGTGATCGCCGCAGTCACGACGAGTCCCAAGAGGAGTCCCCTAACGAACACATTGTACTTCGAATCGACGAGCCGGAGCCCGCCCGCCAGTCCGATCACGAGCCCCATGACGACGCGATTGTACCACATCGAGAAGAGGAATAGTTCGTTACCGTCGAACCCGATTCGCAACCCGACCCCAAAGATGCAGAAAACTCCCAGAAATGCCCCCATGAAGATCCCGATGACAAGTCGTTTGTTCATAATAAATCATTTGTCGGATTCCAGATAAACATTCGCCTCGTTGCTCCTGCCTGGAGTGCCCGAGCGTCCATCGACTTCCACCGCTGTTTCGTCGAGACACAGCACAAGCAGTGCTCGATGCGGGCGTGGATCGTCCCCGAATGCCGACCATCGAGAACGACGTCCCGGTCGGACCGATTCGAGGGGGTGCGAGAACTCTCAGAGTCGCCGTCGCACCTCGTCGATGACAGTCGGTGACAGGTCGAGTGTCGCCAAGAGGTCGCGCTGCTGGTCCTCGCTGCCGTAGCCGGCGGCGAAGCCGTTGAGGCGGGCGGCAACCGTCGAGGCAGTGAAAGCATCGCCATACAGGTCCTCGAGTTCGTCGGCGACCACTGGCAGCGTCCGTAGTTCGTACTTCTGGTGGTAGTCTTCGGCGGGATAGAACTGCTCGAGTGGCTCGACACTGGTCTCGACCGACTGTCCGGTTCGATCCGCGAGCGCATCTCGCGAGCGTTCGGCCACCTCCCGCTGTGTGTCGTCGTGGGTGAAGATTACACCACGATATTGGCGTTTCCGGGAACGCGTCCAGTCGTGGTTCGCCCAGACGACCTCCAGCAGGTCGGCAAAGCTCCATATCTCGGGATCGTATTCTATCTGGACAACTTCGGTGTGGTCGCCCAGAGCGTAGTAGGTCGGATCCGGTGCGGTGCCGCCCGCGTAGCCCACTCGCGTCCGGACAATGCCCGCTTTGGCCCCGAACAGCGCGTCAGGACCCCAGAAACAGCCCATGCCCAACGTCGCCGTTTCAGTTTCCGCGGGCCCCAACGCTTCGGCATCACGGGTCAGCGTCGTCGCCTGGTTGGCGGGCAATGCGATCCGGGACATACCCGTTTCAGTATCCGATGGCCAATGGGCTTGTCGCCGTCTCGCGTCAATCTCCAGCGGCGGTCATTATTTCTGGAGGCGATCAGCGAGTTCCGCTGCGGCCGTCAGGTGGTCGTTCGCCGTCGGATCGTCGATATCGTCGACCTCCGCCAGCAGCGATGCGATGTCGGCCGCCCGCTTCCTGACAAGGTCCGGATCGTCCGGTGCCGTGCGGAGGTCGGCCGCGAGTGCCTGTGCCTCGCCGATCCACCGGTTCGCTGTCCGATCAAGCGGTCGCTCGGCCGTCCCAGCCAGATGATCGTGGAGTTCCTCGACGGCCCGCCGCCGCTCGTCGTCGGCGTCGATCGGAGAGGCTGTCACACTCTCAAACAGGGCTCGGGGCCGCAAAAGCGGTGGGGCCGGGACGCCATCGTCCCTCGGGCGACGATACGCAACCGATCTCAAGGCGTTCCGAACGCACGGATCGTATCGGGCTTGCCGGGCTTGCTGAGCAGTTGCTCGGCACCGAGATCAGTGAAGACCCGCCCCCAGTCCCGGCGATAGATCGGAAACTCGCCGTCGGCAGAGTTGACTGTCCCGTCGGTGTCGCCCCCGTCAGAATCGGGACCCTCGTTCTCGACGGTCACGAGCAGGTCCCCGGCAATGCGGACGAGTTCCCCGAACACCCACTCGTCGTCTGGATGGACGTGCTGGAGCGTCTCGACCGCGTAGACGACGTCGAAGGCATCGTCAGGAAACTCGGGGACGACGTCTTCGATCGCGCCCGCATAGAACGTCCCCGCGTCGGTGAGCGCCGGGAAGGAGTCGGCCATCACTTCGAAGGCGTCGTCGTTGATGTCGATCCCCGTGAGACCGTCGAATCCGTTCTTCCGAAGGTGTGCCAGATGTCGCCCGGAGCTACAGCCGATTTCGAGGACCGACGCGTCCCTGTCGCTGTAGTGATCGAGCAACGTCACGAGGCTGTTACTCACCTTGTTTGGCCCGAGTTCCGCGTAGTACGCCGGCGAAAACTCACCGGTTCGCTCGGCCCATCCCTGACGGTTGCTCGACGGATCCATACGACAATGAGGCGGGCAGGACGGTAAACCTCGTCGTCGTTCGCTCGTATCGAGAGTTCGTTCGCTTCGCTCACTCACTCTCGCGTATCTCACGGTTCCCTCCGGTCACCGTTCGCTCACTCCGAGGTCTCCGAAAATCGGAGATTTTCGAGATCTCGAGACGGCTGAGCCGTCTCGGCTGAACTCGCTCCCGTTGGTCGCTGCGTCCTTGCTGCTCGCGGCTCGTTCCACTCACCGCTCGCTTGTTCCGAGAGTTCGTTCGCTTCGCTCACTCACTCTCGCTGCTCACGGCTCGTTCCACTCACCGCTCGCATGGTCCGAGACATCGTTCGCTTCGCTCACTCACTCTCGCTGCTCACGGCTCGTTCCACTCACCGCTCGCATGGTCCGAGACATCGTTCGCTCCGCTCACTCCGTCTCGCTGCTCACGGCTCGCTCCGCTCACCGCTCGCTTGTTCCGAGAGTTCGTTCGCTTCGCTCACTCACTCTCGCTGCTCACCACTATCGTCCCTGCCATCCCATCGGCCTCGTGTGGAATACACACGTAGGGATACGCCCCAGGCTCCTCGAAGGTGTGCGTATATGTCCCTCCGGAGTAAATCGCCCCGCCACCCGATTCGAACCAGTCCTCGCGGGCCGCCTCCTCGTTGTCGTACTCGCCGGAGGCAAAGTACGCCGCGCCGTCGGGCACCGACGCGTCGTAGGCTGTGACGGTGTGGGCGCGGGCACTCGTGTTCTTCCAGACGACCGTCGTCCCCGGGTCGACGCGGTACTCCTTGGGAAGAAATCGCGAGTCGGACATGCCAATGTCGTAGTCACCACTGTCGTCCCCGAGGGCGAGACAGCCCGACAGCCCGATAGCGAGGGCACCTCCAGTCGCGAGGAACGCGCGTCTGTCCATCATCCGGGTTTCGGACGGGATCGACAAATGCCCCCCGGTTGCCGTTGGGATCGCCGACGCTATCGACGGGGCCCAGCCATCGACGGATCGAACGGACTAAGACCGACCTCGCCAACGGCACGGATATGGACCTTCGGCCGCGCTTTCTGGGTCGGCTCGGGCCGGCCGACATCGTGACGGTCGTCAACGCCCTCGTCGGGTTCGCGGCGGCCGTCCTCGCACCGTTCGAGCCGCGACTGGCTGCACGGCTCATTCTCCTGGCAGCCATCGCCGACGGCCTCGACGGCCTGGTCGCCCGACGGTACGGCTCGACACCCGTCGGTGAGTTCGTCGACTCCCTGGCCGATGCGGTCTCCTTTGGCGTCGCCCCCGCGGCGATGGTCGTCGGCCTCGCCCGCATCCAATGGGGAAACGGCGGGGAACTGCTAGGAATCGCCGACCCGCTTCATCTCACTGCAGCTGTGGGAATCCCCGCACTTGTCGTCGCCGCGGCGGTCGTCCGCCTGGCGATGTACACCGCCTACGACATCGGCGCACGAACGACCGAGGGCGTCCAGACGACCCTCGCAGCGACTGTCCTTGCGGCGGCGACGCTCGCTGGGGATCTCCGGGTCGCCTGGGTCTTGCTTGCCAGTTTCGTCCTCGCGTATCTGATGGTCACGCGGATCCCCTACCCCGATCTCCGGGAACGGGACGCGCTGACGATGGGCGTCGTTCAGGCCGGTGCGGTCCTGGCCCCCGCCGTCTTCTATCGGGTCCTCCCACGGGCGTTGCTGGCCGCCGCACTCGCGTATCTCCTGCTCGCGCCGTGGCTGTACCCGCGCGTCGAGTCGTGACTTACACTGGAGTATACAGCGCCGGTGAGGCGTGTCCAGCCGCAGTGTTGGATTGCAGGAAGGGAAACGCTCTTGCCCGAGAGCGCCGCACATCGAGTCATGAGCGACGAGGACAGCGAAGCCGACGGGGACGGCGACGCGGGCGACGAAATCGAGGCCGAGCCGGGAACGGTCGCGTTCTTCGCGGAACGGCTGGACACAGCCGAGACAGATCTCGAAGCGGCCGAGACCGAGGCTGATCTCGACGACATTGAGGCGACGCTCACTGACATCGAGGCCGATCTCGAAGACGCGGAGCTGCCTGAACCCGACGAAGAAGACGAAGACGACCCGCGGGAGGAACTGGAATCACGGCTGTCGGACCTCCGTGACAGTATCGAGGAGCAGCGTGGCCCGTACGTCGAGACCGTCGCCGAACACGTCGAGACTGCGGGGGCCACCGCCGCCGACACCCGCTGGACCGACGATGGCGAGACGCAGGTGCTCGATGCAGTCGAGGCCTTCCGCGAGGCTGTCGCCGAGCACGTCGACGTGGCCGATGCCGACTCGGTCGAGGCGGCCGGCGACGCACTCTCGGACGCGAGCGGCGTCATCGCCGACCTCGATCTCGATCCTGACGAGGACAGTGACGCCATCGCGACGCTACTTGAGGCGGCCGAGACACTGAACGACGATCTGGAGGCTGGCGAAGGGTACGACGATCTGTCCGTCCGCGAGAAGCTCACGTTCGAAGGCTTCTACGAGGTCATCGAGGGAGACCATCAAAAGGACTATCCGCCAGAACTGAATGCTGTCCTCGTCTGGGAGAAACGCTACAAGGAAAGCCGAGACCCCGACGACGTCGAGCCGATTCTGCTGGCACTTGAGCTCCTGGGTTCGGAGTTCATGGAAGAGAACATCCTCGACACGTTCGAGCGGATCGCCCCGCCCGAGGCCTACGAGGCGGTCGAGCAGCGAGCGAGTAAGCGAGATAAACGGGCCGTCAGCGTTCTGGGAAAGATCGGTGACGAACGAGCCGTCGAGACGCTCGTCGACTTCATCGACGGCGACGGCGACCCTGCGCTCCAGCGCGTCACCCTGCAAGCACTGGGTGAGATCGGGAGCCACGAGGCCACGCAAGCGGTCGCAAACCGCCTCGCAGCCGACACCGACAGCGTCCGAAGCACGGCAGCGCGGGCGCTGGGCCTGCTTGGGGACACCCGAGCGATCGAGCCCCTCGCCGATGTCCTGGCTGAGGACGATGCAGACGAAGTGCGGGCCAGCGCGGCGTGGGCACTCAACCGGATCGGCACCGAGCGGGCACTGGAAATCGCCGCCGAGTACGCGGACGACCGGGCCTACGTGGTCCAGGTCGAAGCCGAGAACGCCGCGGGGGTGTAGGGGAGCCCGTGCGCGACGAACTGAGAACGGTCTATGACCACCTCGATCGTCGCCTGCGAGCGTGGCGACGAACGCGCCCGCTCGTCTGGGCACTGTTCTACGGGGGAATCCCCGGAATCTGTTTCGCCGCGACGCTCACAGCGCTCGGACAGTCGCCGTTCCGGGCTGGCTGGCAAGGACTACTGTTCGGTATCGTCTTCGCTGGATTGAGCACCTGGACAACACGTGACGACTGAGTCCGTCTGTTCAAATAGGTGACCGCAGCCAGTCCCCGTGTGTCCAGGGGGCTGGCCATGCTGGTGGTGGTGGTTCTCTTGCTCGCGAGCGGTGCAGTCGTTGCTGGCGCGCAACCCGAACCTACGGGAGTCGAAATCGTCACAATCTATCCCAATCCGGTGGCCCCCGACGACGCGGGCGAGTACGTCGTCCTCTCGGTGCCCCCGGAGACGAACCTGACCGGCTGGACACTGTCGGACGATCACAAAACAGTCGAGCTGCCGAACGTGACGGTGTCAGGTGAAATCGCCCTCTCGATGAATCCGGATCTAGTCCGAAACCGCACCGATGCGACAGTATTTGAACTCGACGACCACGTAGCATTCGCCAACAGTGGCGAGAACGTGACCCTCAGCGATGGAGACCGGATTCGGGCCCGTCTCAGCTATACGGACGCGCCTGAGGGACGGGTCGGCCACGTCGATAATGGCACGCTCACCTGGCGGTCGCTCGGGAAGACAGACTTTCCTGTCCGGACGGCCGGCCCCGGGCAGGTACGGACGTTCGTGTTCCCCGATGCGGGTGGGCTGCCGAATGACCTACTGCGGAGCGCCGACGATCGCGTCCTTCTGGCGGGATACACGTTCAGCTCTCGAAAGGCCACTGCGGCGCTGATCGCCGCCGAGAAGCGAGGCGTGGACGTCCGTGTGCTGCTTGAAGGCGGGCCAGTTGGCGGGATGACGGCCAGCCAGGCACGGCTCCTCGATCGGCTGGTCGCCGCAAACGTCTCCGTTCGGGTCGTCGACGGGCCGTATGCACGCGTCGATCACCATCACGCCAAGTACGCCGTCGTCGACGACCGCGCGGTCGTCCTGACCGAGAACTGGAAACCGGCCGGTACCGGCGGACGGTCCTCACGGGGCTGGGGGGTCGTGCTCACCCAACCAGAGATGACGGCCGCACTCGTTTCGACGTTCCAGGCAGACGCCGGCTGGCGAGACGCCGTGGCCTGGGAGCAGTTCAGGAGTGATCTCTCGGGTGCGGACAGCGAGAAGGCAACCCAGACATTCCAGCAGCGATACCGACCACGGACGTTCAGGGTGAGAAACGCGTCGATACTGCTCGCGCCCGAAAACGCAGAAACGGCCGTCATCAACCGTCTCGACGCCGCAACGGAATCGATTCACGTCATCCAGGTCAGTGTCGGTGGGCCCGACCAGTCGTTCGTCCGGGCGTTGAAACGGGCAGCCACGCGAGGGGTAGCGGTCCGACTCCTGCTCTCGCGTGCCTGGTACGCCCGCGAGGACAATCGAGCTGTCGCCGACTCGCTTGCAACCTGGGCAAACCGACACGATGCACCGCTATCAGTCAGACTAGCCCGGCCACGCGACCGCTTCGAGAAGATACACGCGAAAGGCGTGATCGTCGACGGCGAGGAAGTACTCGTCGGCAGCCTCAACTGGAACGACCACTCGGCCCGACAGAATCGAGAGGTCGTGATCGCTCTGGACGGGAACGGACCGGCTCAGTATTACGATCGTGTCTTCCGTGAGGATTGGCAGGCCGCCATCTGGCGAGTGACGGCTGGCCTACTCGTCGCTGTCTTGGCCATCCTCTCAGTCGCTGGGATCGTCGGGCGGCGTATCGCCTTTCAGGCCAGCCCGAACCCGCAAGCGCCCGCAGACGATCACGAGTGCAGTTCTCCTGTTTGATACTGTCACACGCAAGTTAACCGCGTTCCGCTCGTAAGCGTGGGAGATGGGCTCTGCACCGCAAAAAGAGAGAGAATCTTGCCAAGATACCCTCGAAGTCGCACATTTCTTCGGCGAAGGAGACGGCCGGAACGCCTTCGATAGACTACTAGAAGACTGTCAAGGCAGGCATTCGTCCATCTCGATCACCGAGCAGGTCTACAGCAACAACGCCCACGACCTGAATGTCAAGAGTCGGTTCCTGCGAAAGGACCCACCGGACGTGTTCTTCGAGTGGCCAGGGAGCAACCTCGATCCGTACTACCGAGCCGGCGCGCTACTCGATCTAACCGAAATGTGGGAGACAAACGGCCTCAAAGAGGCGTTTATCGATGGCCCGCGAAAGAAAGTCACCTTCGATGGGGACATCGTGGGCGTGCCCTTCGACATCCACCGGAAGAACAACCTGTTCTACAACGTTGAACTCGCCGAACAGCGCGGGATCAACCCCAGCCGTATCGACGATCCACGCGAGTTGCTCGAAGTGCTCGAACAGCTCGCGGAGGGGAGTAGCATCGTCGGCCTCGAACAGCCGATGAAAAACCCCTGGACGGTGTTGCAGTTGTGGTCTCAGATCCTCATCGGTCAGTTCGGTGCCTCGGCCTACCGCGAAGTGACTGAAGGCGACGCACGGAGCCACGAACGCGAGATCGAAGCGTCCCTCCAGATTCTCGACGGCTACATCGGCCTCGCTCGCGAACACTCCAGTTTCCTCGGCATGGTCGAAGCCAACGAGCGCTTTATCGACGGCCAGTCGGTGTTTTTCCACCAGGGTGACTGGGTCGCCGGCGCCTACGACGACGTCGAGGGATTCGACTACCAATCAGACTGGGGCCACGTCCCGTTCCCCGGAACCGACGGCGTCTACGTCATGGCAATGGACGCCGTCGTCGCCGGTGCCGGCAGTGGCAAAGAAGCAGACGCAAAGACGTTCCTGGAGTTCGTCGCCTCACCACAGGCCCTCGAAGCCGTCAATCGAATCAAAGGGTCGATCCCGCCGCGCCGGGACATCAGTCTCGACCAGTACCCACCCTTCCTCCAGAACCAGTACGATAACTTCAAACAAGCCCGTGATCACCCCGGCGGCAACAAATCCCAGGTCCCAGCCGAGGCGTTCATGGACGCACGATCCGCCTTCGCGGCGTTCGTCGAGCAGCGGGACGTCCAGGCGACGACGCGGGAGTTGATCGAGGCCTACGGATAATCGAACAGCGACGTCGCGGCCGCTGAGCCCATCTTAAACGCCGTCAGGCAATGCCGCGGAACTGTGGAGTTCCTCGTCGATCTCTGCGGCCGCCATCTTCTCGATCAGCGCACCAAGGACGGCTTCGCGTTTGCCTTCGACGAACTTGATCGACCCGACGACGAGGTGACCGCCGCCGCTGACGCCGCCGCCCGGGACGTCCTCACGGAGCTGTTCGACCATCTCCGGGATGTCAAGCCGAACGCCATCGCTTCGCAGGACGGCGAAGTCCGGCCCGTACCCGATCGTGATGACCGGGTCGTCGGTCTCCTCGACCTTGCGATCGTGGATCGTGCCAGTGGTCTTGCCCGGTGCCGGGTAGGTGAACCGGCGGGCGGCGTTCTCGACGTCGATCTGATAGAGTGCCGCGCCGTTGTCCAGTGACTCGTGTTCGACGTGGTCCATCGCGGCATCGAGCTGGTCCTCGACGTCCCGTTCGGCTCGTGTGGCGAGGAAGTCGACGATCTCTTCGTGACGCATGCGGTCGTCGCAGTCGACGTTCAACACGTCGGTGATCAGCGGGTCGCCGGCGCTGTAGCGCAGCCAGTGGGTCGCGTAGTCGAGTGCTTCGCCCACGGACCGAAGGTCTGCCGGTTCGTAGCCCGCGTCGGCGGCGAGATCGAGATAGGCGTCCATCGTGTCGGCTTCCGAGCGGTCGGCCAAGCCGGCCACGGCGGGGACGTGCTGGAGCTCGTCGGTCAACGAGGGATCGATCATCCGGGCGAGTTCGACGCTAAGCATGCCCGTCGTGATCCGGTAATCCTCGCCGTGGAGGTACGGGTTGACGTGAGCGTCGACAAGTCCCTCGACGGCCTCGGGATCCGGATGGTGATGGTCGATGACGACGATCGGCACGTCGTAGTGGGCGAGGTTCCGGTAGGCCGGCGTGTCCTCTTCGGTCGAGCCGTTGTCAAGCATGACCAAGAGTGGGAGCTGCTGACCGTGCCGTTCGCGACTCTCCAGGGCGTGATTGAGGTCACGCGTCACGTCTTCCATCTCGTAGTAGGGCGCTTTCGAGGGTAACCGTTTGAGGAGATGCCGAGCGGCGTCGCCGTCGGCGTAGACGTCCTCGACCATGTTCTCGATGGCGACCGCGAGCGGAACACTGGCACAGAGGCCATCACCGTCGGCGTGATGGCGCATCCGGATCGGCCGGCCTTCGAGGACGGCTTTCCGGAGCTGTCGAGCGACACCCTCGAGCTCCTCGAGGAGCGGATCGAGAGCCGGCCAGTCGATGAGCGGTTCGACATCGTGTGGCTCGGCCGCCTCGGCGATCGTGGCGTCTAAGTGGTCCTGAAGATCCTCGGCAGCCTCGCCGTCGAGAACGTCCAGAGACTCGACCTCGATCTGGTGGCTGCCCTCGCGTTCCTCGACGCGGCCCCGGACGGCGACGAGGTCACCGATCTCCACATCGGGGTAGGCACGCACGCCGGCTTGCTCGAAGGCCGCACAGGGGACGATGCGATCGCCATCCCGGACCTGGAAGATCGTCGGGCCGCCGGTCTGACGGACCTGGACGATCTCCCCATCGAGACGGACTGATTCGCCGACCTGTGCTTCGAGATCGTCGCCGTTGATGCCGTTGTCGTGGTCGACGGCGACCGTCCGGTAGTCGGTCGGCCGCCGCTCGGCGAAGGCCAGATCGCCGTTCTCCCGGACCGTTTCGAGCTCGACGATGAGTTTGTCACCACGGTCGTAGCCCCCCTGGAGATTCGACTCGTGGACCAGGCCGGAGACTTCCTCGGAGAGATCGACGAAGACGCCGTACTCGACGACGCCGTTGACTGTCGCGTGATACATCGCCCCTTCCTCGACGTCCTCGAAGGGGCAGCGAGGATCAAGATCGTAGACGACTGGCCGGTCGTCGGCCGACTGTTCGGCCCCACCGTTGCCGTCGTCAAGAGATCCGTCGGACATGTTAAAGGTAAATCGGCGTCGTTTCCGTTTCAACCTTTGGAAACGCGGCTGGAGCGGCCTTCGAGACCGTCTCCGCGACCGCGACTGCCAGCATCGGAACCCTTAGAAGGCGTCCGGCCGGACGCTGTGGCATGCGGCTGTTCCGCTCGGAGGGTGTCATCGGCATTGCCGAGGCGGCACTGTCCTTTGCCCTGGCGGCGAGTCGTGACAGCCACCCCCACGAGTACATGGGAATGCTCCGCGGGGAAGACGCCCGCTCGCTCGGCCTCGACCGGGAGGGGACGGTCGTCACGGACGTACTGGTCATCCCCGGCACCGAGTCCAACGCCGTCAGCGCGACTGTCAAGACGAGCATGATCCCCAACGACATCCAGAGCGTCGGCTCGGTTCACTCCCACCCGAACGGCGTCCTCCAGCCCAGCGACGCCGACCGCGCCTCCTTCCAGCGCGGGGATGTCCACATCATCGTCGGTGCGCCCTACGAACGCGACGACTGGCAGGCCTTCGACAGTGACGGGCAGCCGACCGACCTGGACGTGATCGACGTCGAACCGCCCGAGGAGAGCTTCTTCGATTTCACGCAGGAAGACATCGATCGTGAACTCCGCGAGGAGAGCGACAGTCGGGAGGGCTGGCGATGAGCGAGAGCGGGTCGTCACCGGATCCAGACAGAATACGGACCGACGTCCTCGCCCAGGGGACGTTCGACCTGCTCCACCCGGGCCACCTCCATTATCTCCGGGAGGCAGCAACCATGGGCGATCGACTGCACGTCATCGTCGCTCGCGGCGAGAACGTCACCCACAAGGAACCGCCGATCCTCCCCGACGCCCAGCGTCGCGAGATGGTCGGCGCGCTCGATCCCGTCCACGAGGCCCACCTGGGCCACCCCGAAGACATCTTCGTGCCCGTCGAGCGGATCGATCCCGATGTTCTGGTGCTGGGCTACGACCAGCACCACGACCGGACGGACATTGCGGACGCCCTGGCCGAGCGCGGGATCGACTGTGCGGTCCGGCGGGCCAGTGCCTGTGATCCCGACTACGAGGGTGCAGTGCTATCGACCGGAGATATCATCGAGCGAATTCTGCATACGCGGGACGGCCAGTAGGAACCAGTCCGTTCAGAGCAAGTCCGCTTCGGCCAGTCGCTCGACGGCCTCGCGAAGGCGCTCCCGACTCGCCGCATACGAAAGTCGAACATAGCCCGGCGTCCCAAAGGGACTGCCCGGGACCGTGGCGACTGCGGCCTCTTCGACGGCCTCCTCGGCCCAGGCCTGATCGTCCTCTCTGACCGGCAACATCATGTAGAAGGCACCTTCCGGCACCGGCACGTCCTTGCCGTGTTCGGCAAAGAGGTCGACCAGCATGTCCCGCCGCTCGGCGAAGGCGTCACGCATCTCCGCGATGCTCTCGTCGGTGTTTTGCAGAGCCTCGACCCCGGCGTGCTGGACGAAGTTGACCGCGCAGGTGACCGAATGGGAGTGGAGCTTCCCGGCCTGCTCGACCAAGTCTTCCGGGCCGGCGAAATAGCCCAGCCGCCAGCCAGTCATCGCGTAGGCCTTCGAGAAGCCGTTGAGCGTGATCGTCCGGTCTGCCATCCCATCGAGGGTACCCAGACTCGTCGCCTCGCGGCCGTCGTAGGTGATCTCCTTGTAGATCTCGTCGGAAATGACCGTGATGTCGTGCTCGACGGCCAGATCCCGGACGCCCTCCAGGGCGGCGTCAGAGTAGACCGACCCGTGGGGGTTGCCCGGCGAGTTGATCACGAGCAGTTCCGTCTCATCGGAGACAGTCGCCGCCAGGTCATCGAGGGCGGGTTCGAGGTCGAAGTCGTGGGCGGCGGTGTCGACGCGGGCGAGGCTCCCGCCGGCGAGTTTCACCATCGCTTCGTAGGAAACCCACGCGGGATCGAGGAGGACCACTTCGTCACCAGAGCGGGACGATGTCCCGCTGGCTGACGGGCTTCGCCCGTCACCGCCGTCGATCAGCGTCTGGAAGACTTCATAGAGGGCCTGCTTGCCGCCCGGCGTCACGAGGACGTTCTCGGTCCCGTACTGGGTGAGTCCATCGTCGTGCAGCTTCTCGACGATGGCGTCCTTGAGTTCCGGGATGCCGTCAGAAGGCGTGTAGCCAGTCGCGCCGTCGTCCATCGCGGCTTTGGCGGCGTCTTTGATGTTCTCGGGCGTGTCGAAATCCGGTTCGCCCACGCTCAGGTCGACGACGTCGACGCCCTCGCTTTCGAGTTCGGCGGCAAGGTTGCTGATGGCGATGGTCGCACTCGGCTCGACCCGCGTGACGCGCTCGGCGAAGTCTCGGTCCATGGTGTCTGGATGCAGACGAGGGTATCGTATATACTCTTCCGTCTCTGGGACGGGCGGGCGATACGTCGCCAGGGGACGATGATACTGTGTGGTCGGGACGCCGGGACCGGAACGCACATAACCGTCACTTGCCACACCTTGACACAATGACTGCCGGCAACGCTGCACGCCTCGCACGTATCGGGACAGGGGGGCGGTACCTCGTCGTCCCCATGGATCACGGCCTTACGATGGGGCCAGTCACAGGCCTCACGGATCTCGAATCGACGGTCGACGCGATCACGGCCGGCGGCGCGGACGCCGTCCTCACCCAGAAGGGTGTCGCCGGTCGCGTCCACGGCAACCTCAACGGGTCCGGGTTCATCGTCCACCTCAACGGCTCGACGACGATCGGCCCCGACGAAGAGGACAAGCGCCCGACGGGGACCGTCGAAGACGCCGTCCGGGCCGGGGCCGACGCCGTCTCCTTTCATATCAACGTCGGCAGCCAGTACGAACCCGACCAGCTCTCACAGCTTGCGGAAGTAACCAGCGACGCTGAGCGCCTGGGCATGCCAGTGCTGGCGATGGCCTACGCCCGGGGGGATGGCATCGACGAATCCGACCCCGACGCGCTGGCCCACGCCGTCCGGCTGGCCGAAGAGGTCGGGGCAGACCTGATCAAGACCGCCTACAGTGGCGACGCCGAGAGCTTCGAGCGCGTCGCGACGGCTGCCAGCAAACCAGTCCTGATCGCCGGCGGCTCGAAGGGGACCGATCGCGAGACCCTGGCGATGGTCGAGGGGGCGATCGAGGGCGGCGCGGCAGGCGTCTCGATGGGCCGATCGATTTTCCAGCACGAGAGCCCCGAGGCGATCACGCAGGCCATTTCGGCCGTGGTCCACGACGACGCGAGCGCGGACGATGCCGCCGAGCGTGCCGGCCTCGCGGTCGACATCTAGGGGCCTACTCGGTGCGGACCCGATCGATCACTACCAACGTCGCCATCGAAAGCAGCCCGCCGGCGACGAAAATCAGCGCGGCGAGGAGTGGATCTGACGTGATTGGCTCGAACGCGACAGTGTAGTCGCTGCTGACATTGGGACTGCCCGAAGAGAGGTGTGCTGGCTCGGACCCACGGAATCGACTGGCTGCGATGGCGACGGCGAGTGCGCCGAACGCAAGCATCCCAAAGACGCCCACCAACCGCCCAAGCAGCGTTCGGAGTGACGACTCGGGATCCTCGCCGGCGAACAACACCAGTGCCTCGTCGGTTGGCGCGTAGACGTCCATCTCGGCACCGTTCTCCCCGTACCAGGTGTCGACGACGGTGACGAGGTCGGCGGCCTCGAGTTTCGTGAGGTGATGCCGGACGTTCTGAAGCGTGGTATCCACTTCAGCAGTCAATTCCGAGGCGGGTTTCGGATCGGCGTGGAGCGACTGCAAGATTGTCCGGGCAGTCTCCGAACCCAGCGCATCGAAGACCTCGTCGGCGCGATCGTCGTCGAGAGCGAGCATCGTCGGCTCTCGATCCTCCGTGGCGGGATCGGGCCGACCGGGCAGTAAGCGACTCATCGAATCCCTCCGAACTGCTGCATATCGCCGTTCGGGCGCGCCGTCCCTTGAGTGTATCTGCCGGTCAAACGCGCGTTTGGGTACTCGATAGCTACAGAGGGGACCGGCGGCATCGTCCAGCTATGTTCGAAAAGGCTCCGCTAGTGATCGCCATCGCTCTCGTGGTCACGACGGCCGGGTGTCTGGGCGTCGTCGACTCGAGCGGATCGCCGTCGGCCGAAACGACGACAACCGACCGAATTACCGACTGCACCGGCGACCTCGAACGCCTCGATATCGGCATCACGACGGATTTCCTTCCCCAACAGGACGCCAACTTCACGATCGAAGCCAACCGGACGACGCTGACGCGCGGCGACAGTCTCGAAATTACCCTCCGGAACGTCGACGACGAATCCCACGGCACCGGGACCGAACGTATGTTCGTCCTCCAGCGGTACGTCGACGGCGAGTGGCAGACTGTCCTGGGAGCTCAGGAAGGGCGCACGGGGTGGAACGCGACGCTCGTCACCCACGAACCCGGAAGCGGATACACATGGACAGTCCGACTCACTGACAACGGTTTCTCCGAGTGGGGATACGAACCCTGCACATCGATGCCGCCCGGCGAGTATCGGTTTGTCTACCATGGACTCGTCGAATCTGGAACGTACGACGGCGAGATACCCGACCCGTCAGTCGCCGTCGAGTTCAGGATCGTCCCGTAACTGAAAACGACGGCTCGAACGCTGTCCAATCAGTCCTCGGCGAGCAACACGTCGAGCGTGCCGTCGTCGACGGTTTCGCCTTCGCGACCCGCGATGTACGTCTTTGCCGCGGCGACCACGCGCCCCGTGTGAGAGTCGCCGATCTCGGCGATGTGATCGGAGTCTAGGAGTTCGTCGGTCCAGCTACACTCGTCGTACTCGATTTCGCCACGTAGGAGGCCCCGACACAGCGAGACGAAGACGCTGTTCATCGCATCGGAGACATTCTCTGGCGCGAACCCGATAGCGTCGGCGAGTTCGTCGACGTCGACGGGTTCACCCACCGTCGTCGCGGCGAAGAAGACGGCCCCGGCAGCCAGTTCAGGGGCGGCGAAGGACCCGTCCGCATCCAGGCGATACTGTTCAATCGCGCGACGACTTTCTTCCTGGACGGTCTCTGAGAGATCGAGTTCCACCACGAGATCCTCGACGACGTCAGTTGCCGACCGGCGGGGAATGTCGACGTCCGAACGCTCGTCGAGACGGTCGATCCAGTGATACAGCGCCCTGGGCTCGAAGGCCCGCTCGGCGGCGACCGTCCCCGGATCGAGGTCGCCGTCGTTGAGCCGACCGCTGGCGATCAGCGCCGCACCAGCGAACTCGCTTGCCGCGTCGACAGCAACGTCCTCGGCCGCCTCGCTGACGAGCCCTCGGGCGAATAGTCGTAGCGACGCTCCGGCATCGACGGCCGCAGCGAGCCCGTCGATTTCCTGCTGGATGCTCTGGACAGTCGCTTTTGGGCTCTCCTTGGCTTCGGGGTCGCCATTGCTGTCAGTGTCAGTGGTGGTTGCCGGCTCGGCCGGCTCATCCGTCTCGTCCGGTTGATCCGCGGCTGGCGTTTCAGTCGTCTCGGCAGCCACATCCGGCTCGCTTGGCTGGGAAGACTCCGCATCCGAAATCGGTGCCTGGTCGTCCCCTATCTCGGTCGCTACTTCTTCGGCCGCCGGTTCCGTTCCGGGCTCGCCCGTTGCAGCATCGACATCGGCCGCCTCGACGCGGTAGCGCTCACTCGAAAGGAGCGTGTCCTCGCCGAGTGCGTCCCGGAAGGCCTTGAAGCGGTTCTTGATCGTCACGCCACCAGCCGCGCCGACATCCGCGACGTCACTCGGCCCGTATCCATCGACGCTGTTGATCTCGGCGGCAAGAACGAGTGCCGCCGCGGCCGTTTCGCTCGGCGAGGACGCCTCGGCGACAGCCCGAGGGGACTCCGCGTAGGCGTCAGCGAGGATCCGATGGGCGACAGCGACCAGCGCCTCGGACGCGTCGAATGCCTCAGCGTAGCGATCCAGAAGTCTGTCGGGTCGGGCCGGTGGGTGATCGATGTCGAGGCGATCGGCGACGGCCTCGATCTGGTCGGGCAGCCGATCGGCGTCGACCGATCCTACTTCGATATCCTCGTCTAACACGTCGAGCCACGTCTCGACGATGCGTTGATCCGACAGCGGCAGCCCGTCTTCGCGACAAGACAGCGCCAACACCGCCGGGGCGATGCTGTCGAGTTGTCCCTCCTCGATGTCGGCGTCGCCACCGAGTCGATCCAGTCGAACGCGCGATATCTGTAGCGTGCTATCGGGAACCTGCAACTGTTCGGCCACCTCAAACAGCCGGTTCTCGTAGGTATCGCTGTCACTTGATTCAGCCATATGGGATGGATTCAACGTCCATGGTCTTAACTGTTCAACTGCCCCGCCCACGGTGGGGCGGGGAATCCACCTCACTACCTAGTTTGAACGACTGCTCACGGTCGACCGCCCCAATGCCGCCCATCGCGAACGGCGATAGCAGGTTCCGCCACGTTCAAGCCGGCCCGCCGCGAGCGTGGACATATGACACGCTCCGTGTGGCTAAAAGCCGACGACGAAGTCGGTGACTGGGAGGCGCGCAAGCGTCGCATCACCGCGGGACTAGAAGCCGGCGTCGACTGGGTACTGGTCGACGAACACGATATCGAACGCGTTCGCGACCTCGGCGAAGTCAACGTCGCCGCCTTCGCCGGCGACGATGTCCACGTCATGGAAGCCGAAGGCGTCGATGGGTCGGCCGCTGACGCAGGTATCGTCGGGAAAGACGGAGAGGGCGACGGCACAGTCGATCTTCCCTCGGACTTCTCCGGGTCGGCGGATCTATCGGCGTTACGTGGACTGGACGGTGCCGAGGGCGGGTACGTTCGTATTCTCGACGAGGAGTACGAAGCCTTCGCGGAAGCAGTCGCCGAAGACGCCGAGTACACGATCGTCGTCGGCGAGGACTGGCAGATCATTCCTCTGGAAAACCTCATCGCTCGGGTCGGCGAAGAGACGACGCTGATCGCCGGCGTCCAGACCGCCGAGGATGCCCGAACAGCCTACGAGACCCTGGAGATCGGCGCTGACGCCGTCCTGCTCGATACCGACAATCCCGACGAGATCCGCGAGACTTGTGAGATCCGGGACGCCATCGGGCGGGAGACGCTCGATCTGCAGTACGCCGAAATCACCGCCATCGAGCAGACTGGCTCGGCCGACCGCGTCTGTGTCGATACGGGCTCGATCATGGATCACGACGAGGGGATGCTCGTCGGGTCGATGGCTCGCGGGCTCTTTTTCGTCCACGCCGAGACGGCCGAATCGCCCTACGTCGCCTCCCGCCCGTTCCGGGTCAACGCCGGCGCAGTCCACGCTTATGTTCGCACGCCCGGCGGGGAGACGAAGTACCTCTCTGAGCTGTCGAGTGGTGATGAGGTGCAGGTCGTCAACCGCGATGGGACGACCGGCGAGGCGATCGTGGGTCGGGCGAAAATCGAGCAACGGCCCATGTTCCGCGTCCAGGCCGAGACCGACGAGGGCGATCAGATCGAGACGCTACTCCAAAACGCCGAGACGATCAAGGTCGCGACGCCGGACGATCGGACGGCAGTGACTGACCTCGAAGTCGGCGACGAAGTCCTGGTCTATCACGAAGATCAAGCCCGACACTTCGGCGAGGCTGTCGAGGAATCCATCATCGAGAAGTAATCGGCAATACCGGCGGCCGCTACGGGCGCGACTCTTCTGTGTCCGCTGTGGGTTCCAGTTCCGTCGCACACCAGGGGCAAAACGAAAGCGAGTCGTCGTCGAGTTCTTTGCCGCATTCGGGGCAGCGGTGTCCAGCGTCGACGGTCTGTTCGGTTGACTCCTGTCGCGCGATGACAAACGCGTCGACGGTGATGAGTCCGGTCACCAGCCATCGCGCGATATCCACGCTCGTCGGCAGGGAGCGCTGGAATTGCACGAAGGCATCGACAGAGAATTCCTGTGGGAACGTCTCTACCGGGATAATCGGGAGCACGACGAGCATGGCCGCAAAGGCGATCATGAAGCCGAACCACAGTGCCATGCGGGCCCAGCGCCGAAGATAGGCGTGTCCGAGCCCAGGCAGGAGAATAGACAGTCCGGCCGCCAGCCACGCGCGCCGCCGCGAGTTGCCGTTAGTCACTACAAAGACGATGGGCAGCAGCCGACGTTAACCTTTTCAACCTAAGTCGTCGATCAGTCGTCCTCGGACAATTGCTCGACCAGGGTCGAAAGCGTCGCCAGGTCGTACTGGCCGGGCGCGGTCGCCTCGTCGGGTTCGACGGGCGCATACCCGATCTTCGAGCCATAAATCGGCGCGACCGCTCTGGAGTGACGGCCGGCCTCGCCCATCGCCATCGTCGCGACGGTGTGACCTTCGACCGTCGCCGCGCGGGTGGCGACCAGCAGGTCGAGGACGTCGTCCGGACTGTTAGCCGTCACCGCCAGCTTCCCGACGTCACCGTATTCACAAGCAGCCCGGAGCATCTCCTGTAACTCGCCCATCGGCGGCGTCGCCTCGAAATCGTGTGTCGAAACGATCACGCTGACGTCGTGTTCGCGGGCTGTTTCGATCAGCGCACCGGCAGCGCCGTCACGAGCGGTCGCGAGTTCGATGTCGACTGCCTCGACGGCGTCGTCCGTAACAGCTGCTTGGAGTGCGGTCAGGCGGCCGTCGTCGTCGGCTTCGCCGCCCTCCCACGTCGGTCGGTTGGTGACCAGCACCGGTAACTCGCCGTCGTAGGCCGACAATTGGGAGAGGGGGTCCTCGGCCAGATCCATGCGCAACTCGATCAAGTCGGCGTGCGCGCGAGCGTCGGGTTCGGAGTCCAGATTGGCGGTGGCAGCCGCGAGTCTGAACGACGTGAAGTCCATACCGGGTGTGGGTAGCCATGCAGCAAAAACGCCCCGCCTCATACCTCGTTACGGAACTCCCCAACGTGTATCACGAAGAGCTCCGTCAAGCAGTTGCGGCACACGTTTGGGCCAGATCAACAGGGTGTGCCTCGTTCCAGTGTATCCATTACATCTATTACTTGCTATTACGTACTCTCGAACATGCCGATCGATATCAAACAGTTCGAAGAGAGTCCGTCCGAGGAACTCCGGGCAAGTGGGCGGACGAATTCGGAGGAAATACTGTCCTTCCTCGCTTCGTCCCCCGACCAGGCATATACGCCAAAGGAGATCCACGAAGCGACCGACGTCAAACGAGGCAGCGTGGGTGTCGTGCTTTCCCGTCTCGAAGATCGTGAACTCCTCCGACACCGGGGAGAGTATTGGGCTATCAACGCGGATGCCGACGTTGAAACAACGCTCAATTCGATGTCGACGGCGCGGTCGGCGACGGAACGGCTGGGAGCGGAAGACCCCGACGAGTGGGGGCCCGGCGTGGACGAAACGGACACATGAGTGGCGACCAGGGAGACGTCTGGTGGGGACCAGCACCACACAAAGCTGATCCGGCATACCGACCATGGTTGGTAGTCAGCGATTCGTCCCACCCGTTCGCGGACGAAGAGTCCATCGTCGTGGGCCTGACGACCCAACGCCATCCGGACAGCATCCCCGTCCCCGACGACGCGTGGATCCGCGGTGGATCGGAAAAACGTGCGTACATTTCACCATGGTACGTGACGACGGTCAAAGACCGTGATCTCGACAATCTGCAGGGGACGCTCGCTGAGTCGCTGGTCGTGGAGGCGATCGAGACGTTACATCAGTACACACCGGTACCCGGCAACTAGTTCGTCGGTGGTTGTTTGTCGAACACTGTCGAGAAGGTTTAAGCGAACTCCTCAATGGGGACGTGAGTCGCGGTATAGCCATCGTCAGTCCCCTTGATTACCTCGACGGCATACAGCCGGAGCTGGCGCTCCTGTTTCGTGCGGACGGGCATCTCGTAGTGGTTGTTCTCGTAGGCGAGATCCGCGCCGCCCTCGCCCTGCTCGGCCACCCATTCGCGGTGACGGGCCAGTCGCTCACGCGTCCGATCACGCGAACGCTCGGGGATGTCTTCGACCCGCCCGTCGAAGGCCGCCCGCAGATCGGGGTCGATCTCGTAGCCCACGGAGTTTCGGGCAGCCAGCATCGCGGCCAGCGTCGTCGTCCCGGTCCCCCAAAACGGGTCCAGAACGGTGTCGCCCCGGACGGAGAACATACGGATGAGCCGGAGCGGAACCGCAAGCGGGAACGCACCCGATCGGTCCCGCAGTCCCGCATCGAGGTCCTGGGCCGTCCCCCTGACCTCCCAGAGGTCCGAGAACCAGCGATTGCGCTCCTCCCAGAAGTAGGCACTCTCGTAGCGTGTCTCGTCGCCGGGCGGGAACGACCGACGAGCCCCCTTCCGAAAGAGGAGGATCGACTCGTGTTCGAGCGTGGGATAGGCGTTTGGCGGGACCATCCCCGAGCCCATGAACTTCGCGGCGCTGTTGGCGGGTTTCCGCCAGACGATATCCGGGAGCGGATCGAATCCCAGTTCAGTCATTCGGCGCGTGATTTCGGCCGTATTGGGATATTGTCGGAACCGATCCAGCGTCCGGGTCGCGTCGCCGACGTTGATCGCAGCGATGCCGCCGGGGACGAGCACGCGAGCCAATTCAGTCCAGACGGCTTCGAGGGCGTCGTGCATCGCCTCGAAGGCCGCCTCGCCGTCGCCTGCATCCAGTGCGGTCCCGATGTCCGGGTCGAGACTAGCGAAGATGTCATCCCACATCTCGATCATCGGATACGGGGGCGAGGTGACGACGAGTTCCACCGACTCCCCAGGCAACGATAACTCGCGAGCGTCACCGACGCGGACGGCGTGGTCGGTCTCCATACAGCGAAATCAAGACGAGCGAAGACGTGGTTTGCGATCCGAGCGCGTCGAGCAGATCAGGCGTCTAGGCGCGATCAAGCATCGACTGGAGTTCGTTGACCTTGGTAGCCTGTTGCTCGTTGGCGGCGGCGATCTGTTCGATCTCGTCGGCGACCTCCTCGGCGGTCTCGGCGGTCCGGTCGACCATCGAAGCGACCTGTTCGGTCGAGGCGGCCTGGTCGTCGGTTGCCTCGGCGACCTCCTGAGCCCCTTCGGCGGCCTCGGTGACCGCCTGGTCGATCTTCTGGAGAATGTCGACCGTCTCGCCGACCTGCTCGATCCCGGCTTCGACCTGCTCGTTTGCCTCTTCGATGCTCCCAACCGTACTCTCGGTCTCGGCTTTGATATCCGCGACCATGGTCTCGATCTCGGTCGCGTTCTGTTGGGACTCCTCGGCAAGACTCTTGACTTCGTTTGCGACGACAGCGAAGCCTTCTCCGGCCTCTCCGGCGCGAGCGGCCTCGATCGAGGCGTTCAGCGCCAGCATATTCGTCTGGTCGGCGATATCGTTGATTACCTCGACGATTTCGTCGATCTCGTCGATGCGCTCACGGAGTTGTTTGACGTCAGTCGAGACGTCCTTGTTGGCGTCGTCGACAGCCTCCATCGCGCCGATCGCGTCGTCGGCAACGTCCCGACCCTGGTCGGCAAGTTGGCTAGCCTGTTGGCTGACGGCCTTGACTTCGTTTGCGCTCGAGGCGACTTCCTGAACTGTCGCCGAGAGGTTCGACACTTCGCCCGCGACCTCCTGCATGTTTTCCGATTGTTCTTTCGCCAGGTCACTGATCTGTTGGGAACTCTGGGAGACGCTCTCAGAGGTCCGAAGGAGCTCGTCGATCGACCCACCGAGATCAGCGGCCGAACCGCTCAGGTCCACATCCGCATCCGCAGTCCCCGAATCTGATGCCATATACCTACGTTGCCGTTTCGGGGCGGATTAAACGTGACCCTTCGGTTATCAGGTCTGATAGTTCCTTGTGGGATGGAACGACAGGCGATCAAGCTGCGGGGATCGACTGCTCGGCTTCAAGCAATTCGTGATACCGGTTGCGGATCGTGACCTCGGAGATGTCCGCGACTTCCGAGACCGCAGCCTGGGTCGTCTTCTCGTTGGTCAACAACGAGGCGGCGTAGATCGCTGCGGCGGCCAGTCCGACGGGACTCTTGCCGGAGTGAACCCCCTCCTCTTTGGCGTTCTGGAGGAGTTCACGGGCGCGGCGCTCAGCCTCCTCGCTCAGTTCCAGATCCGAGGTAAACCGGGGGACGTAGCTCTCGGGATCGGCCGGCTTGACCTCGAGACCGAGTTCGCGGACCACGTATCGATACGTGCGGGCGATTTCGTCTTTCTCGACGCGGGACACTTCGGTCAGTTCGTCGAGGCTCCGCGGGACACCGGCCTGGCGGGCGGCGGCGTACACCGACGCCGTCGAGACACCTTCGATCGAGCGACCGGGCAGGAGATCCTCGTCGAGGGCACGACGGTAAATGACGGAGGCCGTCTCACGGACGTTCTCGGGGAGACCAAGCGCCGAGGCCATCCGGTCGATCTCGCCCAAGGCCTGTTTGAGGTTGCGCTCCTTGCTGTCCCGCGTCCGGAAGCGCTCGTTCCACTTCCGGAGGCGCTGCATCTTCTCACGCTGGCGGGAGCCAAGCGAATTACCGTAGGCGTCCTTGTCACGCCAGTCGATGTTCGTCGAGAGGCCCTTATCGTGCATCATGTTGGTCGTCGGCGCACCGACGCGGGACTTCTCGTCTTTTTCCTTGGCGTCGAACGCGCGCCACTCCGGCCCGGGATCGATCTCGTCTTCCTCGACGACGAGTCCACAATCCGTACAGACAGTCTCCCCACGTTCCGTATCGGAGATGAGCTTCCCGCTACATTCGGGACAGTCTACGTCGGTCGATTCGTCTTCTTGTTCGTCCACTGTCGAAGATCGGTCGAGTCGCGTGCGAGTGTTTGTATCGCTCATGAGTGTCAAGGCGAACCCTACCGGGCAGCAGCGTCGAAAAACCCGGCGGTCAGTCGGTGAACAATGGGTTATTCCGAAAACTATTAAAAAGTTTTGGTGGACTCTAGCGCCTCGGTGATGTGGCAGGTCTGTGTAGAGTTTGGGGACTATTAACACCCACATTGAAGTACGTGAGGATTGTGCACTGTGAGGATTGTGCACTGTGAGGATTGTGCACTGTGAGGATTGTGCACTGGCTAGAGCACGCACCCAGCAGTCGGAGGCCTCGGAAGAGGTAATGAAGCAAACGAACGATCCGATCAGTCCTGAGACGGTACAGTTTCGACGCTTTCCTCGGCGTCGGCGCTCTCCTCGACGGCGGTCGTCAGCGAGACGTTGAGCCAGGCCATCGAGACGAGCCCGCCGGCGACCGTCACGACGTTTTTGACCGCGTGATCGACGATCGCGACGCCCAATGCGACGGAGGCCGCCAGCGGCGTAAGCCCGACGACGATGAGAGTAAACGCGCCCTCGTAGAGTCCGACACCACCTGGCGAGAGCGGGAGCACTTTCGCGAGATTGCCAACACTGACGGCGAAGAAACAGACGACTCCGAGCGTGACCAGCGACAGTGAAACGTCGAAGGCCGCGAAGACGACGATCGCGGTTAGCACGTCGATCGTCCAGATGAGCGCACTGGACGCAGCGACTTGGAGAAACGCACGGGAGTTGCTGGCGATTCGCTGGACATCCCCGACGAAGCTGCCGACGACCCCGGCGACGTAGTTGGCGTAGGCGTCGTCGCTAAACCGGGTGACGACCTCCCGGACGTAGTTGCGTTCCGAGCGTGCCGTCAGGACGATCAGGACGGTCACACCGACAGCCGCCACACCAACCCCGGCGGCGACGATGAGCCCGATCCGCCCACTCTCGCGACCGTTCGTCAACTCCGCGCTCAGCCCAGCGAGTCGCGCCGGATCGCCGACGGCGAGGCCGACGAGGACGACCCCAGCCAACCCAGCAATCGTCAACAAATCGAAGACGCGCTCGACCGCCAACGACGCGAACCCCGACGGATACGGGACCGATCGGCGGGCCTTCATCACGTACGCCCGAATACCGTCGCCCAGCCTGGCCGGAAAGACAAGGTTGCCGGTCTGGCTGATGAAGATCGTGCCTGTCAGAAAGCCTACGTCGGAAGTGAACCCGAGTTCGTCCAGAATGCTATTAATAGTGCGTCTTTCGGTGGGTACCGTACGCTCGGAGGTGAACCCGAGTTCGTCCAGAATGTCCCGGTACCGATACCCACGGAGCGGCCAGGAAATCAGGTAGACCAGCCCCGAAAGGGCAACCAGCAGCGGATCGGCCCCGCGCATCTCCTCGAGCACCGTCGAGGGATCGAGATACAGCGTCATCAGCGCGAGGGCCACAAGGACGAGGACCGTCCCGGCGGCCATGCTCCGCGTCCGCGTGATTTTCGGACTCACCGACAATTGCCAGAACGTCCGCAGAATCTGACTGCCCATCCCGAAGACATCCCGAACGAGATCGACCTTCGAGTCGCCCTTGGGCGTCCAGGAGACGGGAAACTCCGTGACGTCGAACCCCCGGCGCTGGGCCCGGACGAGCAGTTCAGTGTCCCAGAACCAGTGGTCGTCCTCGACCTCGTCGGCCAGCGTTTCGAAGGCGTCCCGGTCGATCGCCTTGAACCCGCACTGGTGGTCCTGGAGCTCCGACCGCAGGACGAATCGAACCAGGGTATTGTACCCCAGACTCGGGATCCCCCGCTTCTTGGGTCGGTCGGCGTCACTGTCGGGTAGCCATCGCGACCCTGTGGCTACATCATAGCCATCGGTGCGGATGCAGTCAACGAGTTCCTCCAGATGGGCCATGTCGGTGGCGAGGTCGGTGTCGAAATAGACGAGTGTGTCACCCCTCGCCCGATGGAACGCATATTCTAAGGCCCCGCCCCGGCCCAGCCGCTCGTCGCTATGGATGTGTCGGACCCGGTCGTCTTCCTCGGCCAGCCGGGATGCGATCTCGGGGGTTCGATCGTCACACCCGTCCTCGGCGACAATCACTTCGAAACTTCCCGCCGGGAGAAATTCCCCGAGTCGGTCGAGCGTCTCGGTGACCGTCCGCTCGATGGTACCCTCCTCGTTGAACGCCGGGAGGACGACGCTCACCGCGACGGCTGACGCCATTGGTATGCCGTCGGCCAGCGTGCGCCAAGAACCTTCTGATACCACGCCTTTTCGGCACTGACTCGCGAAAAGTCCGTTGCGATCGCTCACTCCGGGGAAAGTGCATATACCGAGACATCCGCGAACGTCGGTTCACAGAGCCGGCACGGCACGACGCCACAGACAGCCAGTCCGATCGGCCGCACCCGTCGGATCGACACCAATCCGGCGGGTACCGGTTCCTGCCCTCTTTGCCTCGGCTCCCCCAGCGTCAGTCTACGTGATTAGACTCGACGGCGAACGTCGAAAGCGCGTCGACGTCACACCCTTCGACCGACTCGTGTGGCCGATCGACAAGGATATTGCCGGCAGTCTGAGAGCCGATGCCCGGAATCGCCGTCAGTTCGTCCATCGACGCCGCGTTGACGTCGAGTGGATAGGGCACACCAGTCACGGACCGATACCCGTGATCGGTGATCGCCACGTCGATCGTCTCTCCCAGTTCGCGCTCACCGGGAATCCCGACCAGCAGGGGATACGTCCCGAGTTGGCGACCGAACGTCTTGCCGTCCTGGTGGTATTCGAGGTGAACGTCGTCGAGGATCGTCCCTGGCGGCGCGACGCGTTGGAGCATCGGGTTGTCGATCGTCTCCCGGACCTCGCGTTTGTACTCTTTGAACTGCCGCTTGTGGTCGTGGGCAATCTCGGCCCCGGTCTCGTCCATCTTGGTTCCGGGGAAGGCCATGACCTGACGGATGTTCACCCGCCGGATCATGAGCCCCTCGTCCAGAATCCGCTGGAGAAACCGCTTGTTGTGTTCGAACGTCTCGCTCGTCTCGCCTTTCAGCCCGTGAACGAGGTTGATCCCGGGCAAGAGTTTCGGGAGGCTTCGGGCGGCGTCGTCGCCAATCGTTGGGCCGCTGTCTCTGTCTGTTCCCGGCCGCCAACCACCTTCTTCGTTGACGATCCGAACCGCCTCGATCGCTTCATCGGCGGTGACGTTGAGGTTGTTGTCGCTCTGGACCGCCGGATCCGCTGATTCGACGCCGAAGGCGGCGGTGTCGCCGGGCGTGTTGTGCTCGGCGATGATCCGGATGCCCTCGCGGGCCTTCTCGGGCCACTTCACCACCGTGATCGGGTTCATATTGTCCAGGTGCAGCGTCTCCAAGTCGGGCGCGACCTCGCGGATGCCACTGTAGAGTTCTCGAAGGGCGTCGGGGTTCGGAGCTTCGCCATCCCCGCCGTAAGCGAGGATGTCCGCCTGGCGACCAAGCCGGAAATTGGCGACGCCGTGGTCGGACAGCGCGTCGACCTCACCCACGACAGCGTCGGGATCGCGGAAGGTGGCGTCGCCGTATAACGGTTCCGTACAGAACGAACACCGGTAGGCACAGCCTCGGCCGGTTTCGATCTCGCAGATGAGATACTCGGGATGATTGGGGTGTTGTTCGACAACGAACGCTCCCTCGCGTGCCCAACGCGAGGACTCCTCGACGGTCCGGTAGCGCGGCTCGAACCCTTCCAGCCCGTTTGCGACGAGGTCGAAGACGGCGGCCTCGACGTCTGCCCCGGCCACATAGTCGAAGTCCAGGTCGTCCCGCTCGGGTTCGCTTGCCCCCTCGTTTTCGTCGCCGACGCCGAATCGGATCGGTCCGCCCATCAGACTCGTTCCGTCGGCCATCCAGGCGATCCGCCGGACTTCGTCGGGTTCGGCGGGCGTCCCACCGACGTAGTTACCGGGAACAGTCATCCCGCCGACGTAGACCGTCAGGTCGGCGTCCTCGACAGCCTGCCAGTGACGATTTTCCTCGCGGAGGGCGTCGATCGTGTGATATGTTATTGAATGGCGTGGGACACCCGCATCGACCAGTGCGCCGGCGACGTACCGGGGATACGTGGAGATGTACGGCGGCACGCCGAAGTGGGCCGGCTCGTCGACGTAGCCGTCGACGATCGTCACCGAGAGGTCCGCGGGGTCAGTCATCGACGATGGATAGCCGTCCGAGGCCTAAAACCGTGTCTCTCTCGGGTGTGGACGGGCGACGATAGCGGTCCCGGTCCGCCCGGATCACTCAGGTCTGGAGTCCGTTCGTTCGCCACCAGAACGCCGTCGATCCTCCACCCGCGGCACCCCCTGCGCCGACGGCCACCAGCGCCCACGAGGCCCCAGTCAAGACTGCTTCGACGGCGAGGACGCCACCGACGCCGATGATCCCGGCGACGGCAATGGTGACCAGGACGTCGAGGACGACGGCCGTCCATTCGCGGGCCACGTAGGCGTCGGAGTCGATCTCGTGGGCGTGGACGAACAGGAGGGGGCTAGCGAGGGCGAGTCCCACCGCGATGGCGACCCCGGAATTTGCGACTGCACCGACGAGGCCGGCCACGACGCCCGCCAGGAGGGCGCCGCCCCCGACCGTCGCGTAGCGGCGTTCGAGGAGGATTTCTCGGACTGTCATCGTGATGAATCTGTGTGCGAGCATAGCAAAAAAGGTCCCCCGGTTGGCGTAACCGGTATCCGTCGGTCGGCCCAACTCACGTCCATGCCCGCGACGTCAGAAGTCCGCTGTACGGACGCAGAGTGCTTTCTGGACATGTTCGAGGTGCACTACACGTACGACCTGCCCGAGGACCACGGGACCGAAGACCTCCAGTGCCCGGTTTGTGGCGGGACGCAACTGGAAGCGATCGAACTGTAACCACTTCTCGCGAGCGGGCCGCGGATCGCCTTGATTTCTGTCGGCTCGCCGCGGGCACAAAGGCTTTGGTCGCGCCGACCGAACGATTGCTACATGCGAGACCTCCGCGAGTTCACCGAATCCATCGGCGAGAACGTCATGGAGAACGTCGGCCGCGCCGTTGGCCGCGCCCAAGAGCATACCCCGCTACCGGTCGATCTGCTGGAGAGCGAGGACGCCTATTTAGCTGTCTTCGACACCCCGGGGGCCGTGGGTAGCGATGTCCAGGTGCGCCTCGACGGCCGACGGATCGAGATCCGGATCGATCGCTTCCGTGAGCCACGCGAGGGCTTCGAGATGCGCTTCCCTGGCCGCGGATTGACGCTCGACGGCCAGGTAACGCTGCCAGCCGATGCCAGGGTCGATGGCGACGCCGCCAGTGCAACTCTCCAGGAGAACGGCACGCTGCACGTCCAGGTTCCAAAGAGCGAGGACGGAACGACGGTTGACATCGAGGCCGAGCACGGCGATGGTGACGCCGTGAGCGGATCCGACACTCCCCAGGGGACTGGTGACCACGAAGCTACCGACGACGACGCGTAACGTCGCGCGCTTCTTTCGTTTTGCAGTCGGGTAGCATCGAGTTCGAGACTGGCTCAAACCGGCGAGTTCGGCTGTGCTTGACAGTCAGGGCCGGGCGGGCGTTCCCACTCGGTCGCCAGTTCGAGCAACTGGACGAGCATCTTTGCGGTTGCGCCCCAGACGGTGTAGCCGTTGACGTAAAAATAATGCAGGCGAACTGACCCCTCGGTGGGGTGCTCGCGACACTCTGTCTCGTAGTTGTCCAGGTCGATCAATTCGGCGACGGGCAGGACGGCGATATCGGCCACTTCGGCATCGTGGGGCTCGTACTCTCGGTCCGGAATGCGACCGACAAACGGCCGGATCGCGTAGGCGCTGACCGTCCGGATGTCGTCGAGCCGGCCGACGATTGTCGCCTCGGTCGCTTCGAGCCCGATCTCTTCGTTGGACTCCCGCAGGGCAGTCTCGTCCAGATCCGCGTCCCAGGGTTCGCGCCCGCCACCCGGAAAACTCATCTGTCCCGGGTGATCTTCGAGGTGCTCGGCCCGTTTGGTGAAGAGCACGTGCGGCCCGGTCGCCCGATCGATCACGCCGGCGAGCACCGCTGCTTCCCGCTCGTGGGTCACGGTGTCGGGGTCGTGTTCGGCGACCGGCCGAAGGTTCATAATCGAAAACACGATTCGACGGCCCTTAATTCGCTCGGGGCTCACTCACTGGAAGTGCCTTCGAGGGCAGCATCGAGTCGGGTACGAGCAGCATCGAGTTCGACCGGGCCCCAAGCTTCTAGTTCGTAACTCACGTCGAGTAACTCGCGAATGCGTTCGTCGTCGCCCGCATCGACCGCCCGGCCCGCGTCGGCCCGAAAGCGTTCCGCGGCTGCCGCCCCGAGACGGTCGCGATCGATCGACCGCGCTTCGACATCGAGAATGTGTGGCACGTCACTCGCCCCGTCCGGGAGTTGCGGAAACGCCGTCGGGCCGACGACGACCAGCGGTGTCTCGTCGGACTCGTCCGCAAGTTCGAGCAGGTGGTAGGTCTCAATCGCATGTGAGACGTCGGCCTCGAATTCGGCAGGATCGGACTCCTCGCCTCGCTTGAACGCGAGTTCGGACAGCGCCGTCCGGAGTGTCGCTCGCGGGAGTGCGTCGAACAGGTCGACAACCCCGGCGATCTCGTCGGCTGAAACGTCCATACTGGTCGTCCGAACCCGAGCCCCTTCAACGCCGTGGGCGGCTCGGTCAGGATAGCTGGTCCTCGAGTGCGTCCCGGGCCACGGTGGCGATCCGCTCGGGGTCGACGGGGGCGTCCCGCCACGCTGGCAGCCGCTCGCCGCTCGGTGGCTCAATCGCGTCGGCATAGGTCCGGACCTGCGTTCGCTCGCTGTCGCGGTCGTACGTCAGGTCGTTGAACGCGGCGTCAGCGGCGTAGCGCTCGACGAACGACCGGGCCGTCTCGCGGTACCGATCCGGGAGCGTCTCGTAGTCGGGTGTAACGCCGTTGGCCTGGATTTCGGTGAGCAACGCGTCGGCCACTTCTCTCGCCATCTCGCCCAGCCCTGCCGGCCCGGAGAGGGCCCGGTGGTCGTGTTCGTGTCTGCCGAGATCGACCTGGGCAGTTCCGTCGAATCCGACCGCCTCGAAGGCATCACCGAGCGTACTCACCTCGAGTCCCCAGCCACGCGGCGGGGACAGTCGGGTCGCGAGGTCGGCCGTCGCCCCGAACTCGCCAGCCAGGGCGTACCGGAACGCGCCCAGATACTCGAGGATCGATGCGTCGTGGGCATCCGCCAGTGTCTCGATCAGTGGCGCGTACAGGAGCCGGAAGAGCCGGCCGTAGAGGCGGTCATTTTCGACGCGGGCGTAGTACCCCTTCGAAAAGTCGAAGCCGTGAGCGAGCGGGAACAGCAGTCTTGGGACGTGCGTCTCCGCGTAGCTCTCGGCGTCGGCATCGTGGACAACGACGTACTCCGCGCGAGCGGCCGCCACTCCGAGTGCGAGCCAGACGTCACGGCCTTTGCCAGTGTGGCCGGCAAGCCCCGCCTCGGCAAGCGTCGTTTCGACTGCGGGAGCCGAACACCACAGGACAGCCAGTGGCAGATCGAACGACGAGAGCCACGCTGTGACGTCCGCAAGCGCCTCGCTACTGGCTCGCAATGGGACGATCACTTCGCCGGGGTCGACGGTTTCGAGCGTCGAGAGGACGCGTTCGGCAGCCAGGCTAGCGTGATCACGGTCGGTCATCGGGACGACAACCGCCGCCCGGTCGGTCGGAGCCGATGGGGCCGCCGAGTCGAAATCGTGGAGGGTCGCGATCCGCTCCTGAACGTACTCCATTGGGCCGATCTGGGTCCGGCAGCGTCAAAAGAGTACGCCCCGCGGCGAGTTCCCGTCGTCGCGCTCCTCACGCACGAGCAACCGCGGGGAGTTTTCCGAGACGGTACAGCCCGAACAGTGCGACCGCACAGGCGAGCAGTCCGATCGCAAACGTCCGGTAGATGAGAGGGAACGGGATCGCCGCGTCCCGAAGCAGGCCGACGACCCAGCTCCCGGCCGCCTGAACGATCATCATCGTGGCACTGTAGGCCGAATACGCACTCGCCCGGTGGCGGTCGGGCAGCGAACCGAGCAGATAGGTGTCGGCGGCGGGGAACAGCGAGTGGATCGCGTATCCTGTCAGCACGCTGGTGCCGATCAACCAGGCTGGCCCGAGCGGGAGCGTCAGCGCGAACAGCGAGACACCAAACGCACCGAAAATACCGACCAGCAACCTGAGCGGCGAGACGTGATCGGCCAGCCAGCCCGTGAACACGAACGCCGGGAGTCCAGCGGCGAACACGACGGTCAACAGGACTCGCCCGGTATCCCCGGTGTATCCCAGCGTCTTCAGGAACGTGACGTAAAAATTGAACACGCCCTGCCAGACGAAGCCGGCAAAGCCGACCACGACGACGCCGACAAGGACAATCCGCCACTGGTGGCCGACCGCCGCCGAGAGGTCGCGATCCTCGCTCCCAGCAGCCGGCAACTCGTTACGGCGCGCGGCGAGATAGAACGCGATCGTCGCCAACACGGCCAGGACAGCCAGCAACTGGAAGGTTCGGCGCCAGCGGCCAAGCGCGAGCGTCGCCGTCACCAAAAGCGGCGCGCCGACGGCAGCCACTTGGCTCGCGGTGCCGTGCAGGCCGAGTGCGAGGCCAACCCGGTCCGGGAAGAGTTCGCTGACCAGCGGATTGGCCGCGATGAAGTAGATACCACTTGACAGACCCAGCAAGAAGGCCCCGAGCATCAGCATCCTCACGTCGACGGCAGTCGCGGCGACGATGGCCGCGACAGTCAACAGCAGGCCGGTTCCGAGGACTACCTGCTGGCGCGGGTACCGCGTCAGCAGATAGCCCGTCGGGAGCCGCGAGAGGGCGCTGCCGAGCCACGCCAGCGTCGCGAGCAAGCCGACCGCCGCCGTCGACGTCCCCAGCGTCTGCTGTAACGGCTCGATCAACGGGGCAAAGATGACCCGGCCCAGGTTGACAAGGAGGACCATCCCACAGAGACTGGTAAAGACCGAACGACGGGACACGGTCGAGCTACCCAGGGGTGTATCTATATCCTTACGATGCAGGCGCGGGCTTTTTGACAGGTCGTCACATACCGGCAAGTATGAAATCAGTCAGGAAAGGGCTCCGATCAGGGGACTTGAAGAAGGACACCTACGAGCGATTGCGCTGTGCGGACTGCGGCGAGGAGTTGAAAACCGAGAACGATCCCGACGAGGTCGGGTCAGTCCGGGTTTGTCCGGAGTGTGGCCGCCGGTGGCAACAGGTCGGCTAGCCCGGGCAAGCACCGCTTGGCTACTCTTTATGTCTCACTCGAAGATCGCATCGAACGCGTTGGTCCCCAGCGGTTCGGCGTGCCTGCGGCGACGTTCTTTTCGACGCGTGTTGCAATACTGGCTCCGCCCAATGCCAAGCGCATCGCGGGCGAAAGAGATCGCGCGCCAGGCGGCCGTCTCGGCCGTGAGCGAAACGGTACCGGCGTCGACGGTGTCGGTCAGGCCACCGAAGCCAATCGCCGTCGGATCGGTTGACGGGCCGTCAGTTGGCTGTAACGACTGACTCATAGCGCTGGGGCTCACAGTGGCGGGTGTGCCCGACAATCGCCCGTTCGTCGCCAGCACTGTGACGCTGGGCCTCGTCGTGCTCAGCCACGCCGCCCTCACCTGGCCACTGGAGGCCACAGTTGCCTTCTTCGGCGGTGGCGCAGTGGTCGCGTTCGTCGCCGAGGCCGTCGTGATCAATCTCGAGTTTCTCGACCACCACGTCACCCCAAACGTCCTCGGAGTCCCAATCTACGTCCTCTTCGGCTGGACGGGAGTGGTGTACGTCGCGTTTCGTCTCGCATTGCTGGCAACCGACGGGTGGCTGGCAGTGGCCATCGGTGCGGTGCTCGCGACGACGGCCGACCTGCTTACCGATCACCAGGGGATCACAAACGGGTACTGGACGTACACCGACGAGCTCCCGGGGCCACGATTTCGCGGCGTTCCGTGGTGGAACTACCTCGGGTGGGTCACGATCAGTGCAACAACGGCGGCCCTTGCCTTGCCGTTTCTGTAAGCGACGATGGCTGGGATTAGTCGCTCGCTTCGTCCGGTCGGGCTTCCCAGCGCTCGACGACATCCGAGCGGGAGATCGTCCGGAGCCGTTCGACACCGTTGCACTCTTCGATGACTTCGACGACGGCATCGGGAACCCGATCGCGCCACGTCTCGCCGTCGATGATCCGCTCGCGGATTTCGCTCCCTTCTAAGCGATCACGGTCGAACATCGGTGACTGGCGGACCTCGATGCCAGCCTCCTCGAACAACTGGATCACCAGCGGGTTGTTCGAGTACGCCAGATCGAAACTCGGGCACATGCTCTGGACGTGACTTACCCACACGGAGTTGCGATCGAGGTCTTCAATTGGCACAACGTAGGTGACCAAATCGAATTCCGCGACGGCCTTGGTAACCATCATGATGCGTTCGCCGGCAGTGAAGGGATCGTGGACGGTGTGGGAGTCGCCAGCACTCCCGATCCCGAGGACGAGTTCGTCGACTTCCCCGTCGGCCGCGATGTGTTCAATCATCGTCTGGTGCCCATTGTGATAGGGCTGAAAGCGGCCGATGTAGAACCCGCGAGTCATATCCCAGTACAGGGCCTGGATTTTCATAAACCCGGCGAGTCGCCAGTCGGCGAGATTGGGGCGATCTAACCGCATTCTGTCGGTTTTATGTGCGCGGCAATCACGGGGGTTAGGAGAAAGTATATGAATCGACAGTCCCTGATTTTCAGTAACCGACCCGTTCAAAATGAGTGAGAACATCGATACGGACGATCCGCCACCCGAACGCGACGAGGTGGACGAAGAGACGACGGACCCCCAGTCGACGACCGAGCAGCCTCCGGCATCGGACGCGACGGAATCGCCGGGCGAATCACCACCGGCTGAGGGCGATGGATCGGACGAAGAGATCGACGAATTAGGCAGTGGCGTCACGCTCGATGACGAGGATGTGGCCGTCATCGACGACGAGGACGACACCCTCGGCGGGCTCGACATCGAGTCGACCGAAGACATCGAAGTCCCCGATCGGCTGGTCGATCAGGTGATCGGACAGGATCACGCTCGCGATATCGTCAAGAAAGCGGCCAAACAGCGCCGTCACGTGATGATGATCGGTTCGCCCGGGACGGGCAAATCGATGCTCGCGAAAGCGATGAGCCAACTCCTGCCAAAGGAGGATCTTCAGGACGTTCTCGTCTACCACAACCCGGACGATGGCAACGAGCCGAAGGTCCGAACGGTGCCGGCCGGAAAGGGCGAACAGATCGTCGATGCCCACAAAGAAGAAGCCAACAAGCGCAACCAGATGCGGTCGTTCCTGATGTGGATCATCATCGCCATCGTGATGGGCTACTCGCTGCTCATCGCCGGCCAGATCCTGCTTGGCATCCTGGCGGCCGGCGTTATCTACCTCGCCTTTCGCTATGGTGCCCAGGGCAACGATTCGATGATCCCGAACCTCCTGCTCAACAACGCCGACAAGCAGACGGCACCCTTCGAGGACGCGACGGGTGCCCACGCCGGCGCGCTGCTGGGTGACGTCCGCCACGACCCCTTCCAGTCAGGTGGGATGGGGACGCCCAGCCACGACCGGGTCGAACCCGGCGAGATCCACAAGGCCAACAAGGGCGTGCTGTTCGTCGATGAGATCAACACGCTCGATATCCGCTCTCAGCAGAAGCTGATGACGGCCATTCAGGAGGGTGCATTCTCGATTACCGGCCAGAGCGAGCGCTCTTCGGGTGCGATGGTTCAGACCGAACCCGTCCCGACGGACTTCATCATGGTCGCGGCGGGGAACTTAGACGCCATGGAGAACATGCACCCGGCCCTGCGCGACCGGATCAAGGGCTACGGGTACGAGGTCTACATGGACGACACCATCGACGACGAACCCGAGATGCGCCGGAAGTACGCCCGCTTCGTCGCCCAGGAGGTCGAGAAAGACGGTCGGCTCCCAGACTTCACGAGGGAAGCTGTCGAGGAGGTCATCCTCGAAGCCAGGCGTCGGGCCGGCCGCAAGGAGCACCTCTCACTGAAGCTCCGTGACCTGGGTGGACTCGTCCGCGTCGCGGGAGACATCGCTCGCGCAGAGGACAAGGAGTACACCGAGCGCGATGATGTCCTCCAGGCCAAACGGCGTTCGCGGTCGATCGAGCAGCAACTCGCGGACAACTACATCGAGCGCCGCAAGGACTACGAACTCACCGTCAACGAGGGAAGCGCGGTCGGCCGCGTCAACGGCCTCGCCGTGATGGGCGAGGATTCGGGAATCGTCATGCCCGTCATGGCCGAAGTCGCTCCCTCCCAGGGAGCCGGCGAAGTTATCGCGACGGGGAAACTCCAAGAGATCGCCATGGAGGCCGTCCAGAACGTCAGCGCGATCATCAAGAAGTTCTCAGACGAGGATATATCCGAGAAGGACATCCACATCCAGTTCGTCCAGTCCTACGAGGGTGTCGAGGGTGACTCCGCATCCGTCACTGTCGCGACGGCTGTCATCTCGGCGCTCGAAAACATCCCGGTCGAGCAAAACATCGCCATGACTGGGTCGCTGTCGGTCCGGGGTGACGTCTTGCCGGTCGGTGGGGTCACCCACAAGATCGAGGCTGCCGCCAAGACTGGCCTGGACAAGGTCATCATTCCCAAGGCCAACGAACAGGACGTGATGATCGAAGACGAGTACAAGGACCAGATCGAGATCATTCCAGTCACGCATCTCTCGGAGGTACTGGAAGTGGCTCTGGCCGGCGAACCGGAGAAGGATTCGCTGGTCGATCGGCTCAAGTCGATCACCGGCCAGGCCTTAGAGACGAACGTCGGCCGGACAAATCCCAGTCCCCAGTAAGCTGTGCCGCGCTCGGTCGGCTTCGTCGGCCTGATCTGGGGTTTCGTCGCGATCGTTTTCGGGGTACCTGGCCACACCCAGCGCGTCGTCTCGGCCGCGACCGATGGGCCGGACGCGACTGGACAGTCGACCGCGCGACTCGCGAGTGACGTCGTTCCCTGCTCGCAATTCCCACGGTCGCACTCCGTTCGACCGCGCACTCGCCACTCTCGCTGTCGACATCTGCGGTGCTGGTGAACGTTGCATTCACGCAAGCCCGACTCGCCGTTGTCGTGGGTGCTTGCCGTCCCTGCCTCGGTCGTGTTCGAGTTCTGTCACAGCAGCCTGGGTCGAACTGGCGTCGTCACCGGCGGCCTCGGGCTGGTGCTGGCTGGCGCGTATATTCTCACGAGACATCGTCTGATCGTGATCGTCGTCCACTACGTCCTCGATGCGATCGAATTGCTCGGCCACGAGTGGCTCGATAACAGGGTGGGTAGCGCCTGAGTGGCCTAGGCGAGTCCTTCGATCGATCGAAGTTTCTGCTCGACAGCTGGCGGCGCAGTACTGG
Organism: Halorhabdus salina; assembly: GCF_013839425.1. Lineage (GTDB taxonomy): Archaea > Halobacteriota > Halobacteria > Halobacteriales > Haloarculaceae > Halorhabdus > Halorhabdus salina. The sequence goes on from NZ_JACDNP010000004.1 coordinate 121,020, forward strand.
GGCCGTCCCTGACGCGGTGATCCGGGACGAGCAGCGGCACCGGGTTGTCGGCGAGAGCTGTCCTGATAACGCCGCGATCGTCGTCGTTGTCTGGGTCCAGTCCGGGTGTCATCCGGGCTAGTTCTTGGACGGTCACTGCCTCCCCATAGGGTACCGATCGCAACCGTTCGAGGACGTCTCGGTGCTCGGTCGCCATCGTCAGTGCGACTTCGATCTCCCGGAATGAGACGGGCTCACCTTCCAGATAGGCGTCGATCTGATCGAGGATATCGTGCGTTTGGCCGGCATCTGGTGGTGAGTCGTTCGGAAACGAGAGGGAGATAACACGGCCACTCGCGATCCCAACTAGAACGTCTCGGTCGAGAAAGGGTGCTTCCCGGGCATAGATGCCAGCAGTCTCGTCCATACCTGTCGTTTGGGCTGATGGTGACTTCAAGATTCGTGTGGGCTAGCCCATTTTGCTTCGTTGGTCGCCGCGATGCGGTTCAGTCGTCGGCCCCATCGTCGATGGCGCTCGGTCGGACGCCCGTCTTTCGAGCGAGTTCGCTAAGTCTGTGGCTGTCAACCAGCGTCACACCGTGTGTCATGGCCGCGTCGAACGCGGAGGGGTCGATAGGGTCGGTCGTCACCAGGATCGCCGAGTGGTCCTCGTCACGACTGTCCAGTGTGGCAACCAGTGTCTCCACCTTCCCAGCCGTCACCGGAACGCCTCGACGACAAACCCACAACAGTAGTGCTCGTTCATCCGCGGATCGGGTTGCGACCGCGTCGGGTCCCGCTTCGTCGAGCAGATCGACGGCCCAGCCGAGTTCCCGCCAAACGAGGCCCACTGCCAATGTGGCAGCCCCGTCGTCCAGAGTCTGGAGACGACGGACGTATTCACTCTGATCCACGTCAGTGTTTCGCGCTGTGGCTGGCGCGGGTTCCTGTCGGGCCGACGGTGACTCACTGGAGTACACGTCCCCTGCCGAGACGTCGTTCCGCTCCGGCGACAGGACGGTTGTGTCGTTATCAGGCATTTCAGGCGCTCTGTTCCCGGTGTTGTCTCCATGTTTCTCGCGCGCTATCGTCTCAATTCGAGATGTGATTTCCGCGCGACGCCTGCGGAGATCGTCGTGGTCGTCCGGTGTGAACTCCGCCGCCGTGGCGATGGCCCGATCGAGGGAGTTGCGTGCGTCTTCGTAGGCGGATAGTGCTGTATCGTGCTGGCCGTCCTCCCGGAGTCGCTGGGCGTCCTGGGAGCGTCTATCCGCGGCCCGCTGTTGGGCAATGATCAGGCCCTCAACGACGGTCTCAAGACGGTCACGGAGTAGCGATCGCTCACCAGCGAAACGGCCGTCTCCTCGTCCATAGTCCAGTTGGATTATTGTACGAAACCGCTCGAAGGCGTCCCGCCAGTGTTCGGCAGCTACCAGCGGATCGTCGGCTCGCTCGGCCGCTCGCTGGGCGGCGAGTGCGCAGCGTAACGGGGAGACACGAAGCCGGTCGAGATCGGCGTCGATCGCGGCCAAGTGCTGTCCAACGTTGGCAGCCATTGCCGCCGAGAGGCCCTTGCGGCCGCGAAGCGCCTGAAACGCCTCTTTAGCACGCTCGAAGTGATCGGCAGCGTGCTCGTAGCGTTCCCGCCGCCAGTAGCTCTTAGCGTGGGTGCGAAACGACCGAGCGCGGGCAAACGTCAACCGCAAGCGTTCGTCACGGAGGCGCGATCCCACGCGTTCCAGCCGCCCGTTCATGCCGCTTGCTGGCGCGTCGTAGGCAGTCGCCGTCTGTTCAGCCTCGGTGAGTGAACTATCGGCCCGGTCGAGTGCCCGCTGTGTGGCGTCGAACGCGCCAACTGTCCGTTGTTGGGCAGCTTCGCCCAGCGCGTCCCGAGCTTCGGAGAGCAATCGGTCGAACCGGATCCAGGCCTGAGCGGCCTCACGCACCCGTCGTGCGACGACTTCAGCGTCGATCCCCGTGGGGAACAACTGCCAGTATTCGGTCCCCCCGCTCCAGCACTGGACGGCGACGTGACTCCCATCTCGTTCGACGGTGACGTGCTCGATTGTGTCGAGTGCCACGTCGTAGATATCGTCGCCATCATCCGCGGTTCCACCGCCGACCGCCATCACGATGCGGCGGTCCGTAATCGCGACGAGCGCCCGGTAGCCCGACCCAGGAGAGTAGGTCGTTTCCGTCTCGCCTCGTGTGTGGACGATCCCCTGGTGGTCGCTCGGGAACACCACCCGCGGCTGCTCGACCGGACCGAGGTAAGCTTGAAGTGATCGATCGGCGAGATAGCCATCCCCGAACAGTCCCCCGCGACCGGTCTCCGTCAGGAGCCGCTCGTCGACGACCTCACGGTCGTCGGATACCATACCCCTTCGTTCGGACGACACCCCTATTGTTTTTTGGTTGGCTTGGCGATGTTGAGCCGGAGACCAGCCGTCAACCAGCTTTGTCGGCCTGCCGGCGGACACCCGTCTGACAGGCATTTACGTATCCGTCGGGAAAACACTGGATCGATGCCACGGCTCGTCCTTTCGCTGCCAACTGAACTCGGTGCCGGGACGGACGCCCGCCCCGAACGTTCGAGGCGGTCTGATCCGGTGTCGAGCCGCCACTCGATCGACCAGCCCAAGGGAGACGACACCACGGAACAGCCCCGTATCGAACAGTGGCTGGCTTGCTGGGGCGATTGATCAGAGGCTGTCGACGTTGTCACAAATGCTCCCCGAATAATGTCGAAGCTCTTGATTCGGTGATGGGAAATGCGTCGGCTCACGCGTTTGCACGATTCGCCGCTGTCAACGGTCCCCGGACGATCAGTTCTCGGTCATCCGAGCGGCGATCCGCTGGGCACCGATCGTCGCCGCCAGATTGGGCTCGTCGGGGGCGATCGCTTCGACGTCACGATTGAGGGCCTCGCTGACGCGCTCCTCGAATTCCTCGACGATGCCGGGGATACAGGCCATCCCGCCCGTGAGCACGATCGGCTGGTCTAAGGCGAGCTGATAGACTTTCATGTGATCGTTGGCGAGTTCGGGCAGGAAGGTGTTGGCGAACTCCTCGACGGCCTCATCGAGGTAGGCGTCACAGGCGTCCATAACCGATCGTTCGATCGTGAATTCGTGGGCACCGCCGCCGGGCTGCTGGATGACGTCTGTGAACGGCTCGAAGTGATCGAAGTCGGCGTGTCGTTCCTTGTATTCGCGAGCGGTCTGGGTGTCGATATTGACCCGACCCTGGGTTTCGCTTTCGACGTTCGTGGCGATCCGTCGGTCGACCTCGTTGCCGGTGACTGAGCCGGTCGTGAACGGTGTGAGCTGCTCACCACGGCGATAGGCGGAGGCTTCCAAATTCGTCGATCCCATGTTGACCGCGAGGAATATCTCGTTGATCGCCTCCAGCCCGTCGCCAAAGGCGGGAATCGCCCCACACAGCGACTCGGGGTAGCTCTGAATGAAGTGGTCGCCGATGCCGCTGCCCTCGACAACCGACTGGAGATTGGCCAACCCGCGCTCGTTATCGATGGTCGGGATGGCGTAGACGACCCCACTGTTTGCCGGGATGTCGTTGGCCTCGATAACCGACGTGAAGAAGCGCTCGGTCAGTTCGGCCCCGCGTTCGTCTTCCGGGAGTCCAGAGCGAAGCATGAACTGGACACGTTCGGGGTACTGTTCGGCGGCTTCCTCTCCGTAGAGGACCTGTTCTTCGCCGCTGATGGGATCGTCGTAAGTCGCCAGACAGGTCAGCGTCTGGGTGGTAGCCAGCCCCCCCTGGCCGTCGGGTTTCGCGAGGACCGTCCGCGTACTCCCGAGTTTGACGCCGACTGGGGCCGGCTGGCCGTCCGCCCCCGATTCGTCCGCGTCTGCTGACGATTCATCGACAGGGTCCTCGTCTGTGTCCGGTTCTGGGTCCGCTTCTTCCACGTCCTCCTGTTCAGCTGGTTCGTCTGCTTCGGCGTCCTCGACACTCATACGATGGCAGATTGTCCCTGCGGCAGTATATAACTACGTGTCGAAAATCAGCGCTGATACCAACGGACGCCGACGGCCTTTCGGGGAAGAGAGTCACCGGCGAGGCAGTAACTCACTGCATCGACGTGAGTTTGGCGACGTGGACCAGACTCAGCAGGTGATCATCGATCGACAGCTCCGAGGAGTCGGTGCCCGTCTCCTCGAGACCGAGCAAGTAGTCTTCGAGGTCGTCGCTAACCGTCTCGGTGATCCAGCCGACTTCGGCGTAGTAGTCGACGGCCTCGTTGGCCCCACGGAACCCGGCTTTCTCCAGCAGGAACGAGAGCCACTCGAAGACGATCAGTTCACCGGCGTAGCTCTCGGGGAGTTCCTGGAGATACGGTTTCTCCAACTCGCCCCCGACCATGCTCTCTAAGGGCAACAACTGGCGGTACAGTTGTGACCGATAGTCGCCGTCACCGAGGACGTCACCGCCGAGGCTGCCACCACCGGTGTCGAATCCCGGCGTCGGCGTCTCCTCCTCGACGTCCTCGTCACCGACCGGAATCGTGGCCCCACCGCGCTCGCGGGCCATCTTCCGGAGTTCGTCGAGGTCGTAATCCTTCGGGTTGATCGTCATGGCTCTCTATTACTGATACATAAAAGCTACTCTATGTTAAAGGTTGCACTCACGTCGAACGCGCGTCTGACGCCTGGAAACCGGGAATTTCACTGCGGACCGATCGTTGAATTTCCGCCATACCAGGCAATTTCAGCATTTGATACCCGCGAGCGTATTTTTATTAGTTGTCGAACCCGAGGGTCTGACAACTAACGATGCCCAGCCAGATAGCTGCCCAGACGCCAACCGTCTGCGTGACCAACGCAAAAGGCGGAACGGGCAAGACGACGATCGCAATCAACGTCGCCGGGGCACTCAACGAGCGCGGCCACGACGTCCTGTTCGTCGATATCGATCCACAGGGCAACGCCACGGAAGGGCTCGGACTGCTCGATGCCTACGACGCCGAACCGCCGACGTTGTTCGACATCTTGACCGACCACGCGGTACGGGACTCGGTCGGAGAGTTGATCGTCGAACACGAGGAGATGGATGTATTGCCGAGTTCGATCGATCTGCTCCAGGCTGAACACGAACTGACGATCGCCGATCTCGTCGCCTGGACCAAGACCGACGACTCGGTGGCGGTCGATCCAGCCGACCTCGGCCAGCTTGCGATCAATATCACGCCCGAGGCAATCACCGGTGAGCACGCCCTGGATTCCCTCGACCAGACGCTGGCGGAACTCGATACGGAATACGATTACATCATTATCGATTCGCCGCCGTTCTACGGGAAGTTGACTGACACGGCGATTTACGCCGCCCAGAACGTGCTCGTACCGGCACTCACAGAGGCCACTTCCGAGCGAGCGATCGAGTTGCTCATCGATCAAATCGCCGCCCTAGAGGGCCAGGTCGACATCACTGTCGAGACCGTTGGCGTCGTCGCCAATCGGGTCGAACAGACCAACGAGGACGCCACGATGCTGTCGTGGCTCAACGAAGTGTTCGAAGACTATCCCCTCTGGGAAGTGCGAAAGCGCGTCGCGCTCCAGCGAGCCTTCTCAGCCGGCACATCTATCTTCGCCTACGAACAACAGGTAGACATGGAAGACGTGTTTCTGGATATCGCCAAACAGTTCGAGACACACTTTGAACGGGAACCCCAGGAGGTGACAGCATGAGCGACGAAGACGACGAGCGCATGGATCGGGCCCGCCGTATCCGAAACCTTCGCGAGGGTCGTCGAGGCGAGGACGAACCAACCGACGAGTCGCCAGACGCGGACGACGGCCTCGGCGAGCCGCCGGAGTCTGCTAGTTCGGACGGGTCGAACGACCCCGACGCGGATGGAGACAACGCGACGGACACTGACAACGCCGACGAGGGGGCAGGGTCAGAGACAGCCGACGGAAAGGAGTCAACGAGCGACGACACTGGAACACCTGGCACTGACGACGAATCGGACACCGCCCAGCCGATGCCAGAAGACACTGACACTGACGAGACTGCGGCGGCCGGGACTGATCCCGACGAAGAGAGCCAGACAGGATCTGATTCGGACGACGAGGCTCTATCGGCCGCACAGGCGGCCGCACAGGCGGCAAGTGAGTTCGAAGGTGAGGACGCGGTGTCGATGGACGTCGAAGGGGTTGGCGAGACAGCCGCCGGTGAAGCGTCGACGGACGAATCGGCGGCCTCGGCTGGGGCAACGGTCGCGGATGCGAGCGTTGTGGAACAACACGAAGAGGAGACCCGTGTTCTGGAATTCCGCCTCGGTGACGAACTGTACTGTCTCGACATCACCTACGTCGAGGAGATCGTTCGCGAAGAAGCGATCACGCGCGTCCCAAACACGCCCGAGTACGTCAGCGGCGTCGTCGATCTCCGCGGCCAGATTACGACGATCCTCGATCCGAAAACTGCCGTGGATATCGGCGGCGGGAGCGACGACCGTCTCATACTTGTCTTTGACGCAGACACGTTCGACGATCACGGGTATATCGGCTGGCTAGTCGACGAGGTCAATCAGGTCACGCCGATCACGGAGTCAGAAGTCAAAGAGTCGCCGATCGACGAACCGTACATCAACGGCGTCATCGAGCGCGACGACGAGTTCGTCATCTGGACGAGTCCCGAAATGGCCCTGGACGTCGGAACCGACGAATAGCTATTCTGCGCTTTCAGGACTGAGACAGCCCAAACCACCCCGTCGGCTAGATCGATTCTGTGGCGTGTTCGATAGCTTCGGTGATTGCCCCGATATCGGCGAGGTAGCCCGCGCCCACGACCGTTTTGACGGCGACTGCTGGGGGGCCGGTGAGGACACTGGGGCCAACGCTGGCGACGGCGTCGTCACCGACGCTGACTGTCCAACCGAGGTCGTCATACCGATATCGGTCCAGCCGTGGTTCGAAGGACGGAGTGTCCGATCGGCGGTGCTCGACAACTCGTGCAAGGTTTGTCGCGACGACCGGCGCTTGCCGGATCGCCGTGTGAGCCATCGCCGGTGCACGCCGGCCGTTCTCGTCGATCACTTCCACAGCGTCGCCTGCGCCAAATACCCGCTCGCTCAAGCGTAGCGTCGCCGGCACGCGCGATCGGCCTTCCCCGACGGCCGTTGGCCCGCGGATCCCGCCGGCCCAGACGAACTGGTCGTACTCCTGCTGTTGGCCGTCAGCAAGGGCGACGCTATCGGCGCCGACGCCGGTGATCGTCGTCCCGGTCCTGACGGTGACGCCGGCCCCGTACAGAGCGTCGTCGATCGCCTGCTGCATCCGATCCTCGAATCCCGGTGGGACGGCGTCGCCCTGTTCGAGGATGGTGATCTCGATGCGATCGCCCGCCTCGTGTTCGGTCGCGAGTGCGGCGAGTTCGCCCGCGACCTGGACGCCGGTCAAGCCTCCGCCGCCCACGACGACCCGGCCGCCATCGTCGAGAACCGCGAGAAATTCCTCGCGGATCCGTGCAGCGTCGCCGGCCCGGTGCAGGACCGTCCCGTAGCTTTCGGCGCCGTCGATGCCGTGAAATTCCGGCTCTGACCCGATACAGACCGCGCCGACGTCGAACTGCAGCTCTGAGCCGTCAGCCATAGTGGCGGACCCTGCCTCAACGTCGATATCGTCGACTCGCCGCTCGTCGACCGTCGTCCGATCCAGTAGCGTTTCCAGCGGGAACGACAGCGACTCTGCGACGTCAGGCCGGCGGATTGCCCGGTGGAGCAGGTGGCGAACGACGTGGGTCCCGGAGTCGTCGACGAGGTGAATTTCGACGTCGGCGGGCAAGGACTGTTCGAGGTGACGGGCGACGCCGAGGCCGGCGTACCCGCCGCCGAAGACGGCGACGCGCATAGCCACAGTTAGATCGCCAGCCGCCTAAATGCACGCTTCAGAACAGCGCGGCGTCGGCGTCCCGGACGCGGGCGGGACCGCCGACTCGCCAGACGCGTGTCTCGATCCCGAGCTCAGTGATTGCCTCCTCGACGCGATCGACGTACTCGGCCCTCGTGTTGACGTAGATGCTTGCCCCGGTGTCCCCTGAGAAGTAGACGGGGATGCCGTCCTCGCGGAGGGTCCGTACGGTCTCGAAGACTTCGAGGGTCTCGGGTTGCCAGTAGACCCAACCTTCCGGGCCGGTCATCGTCGTTGCTGCCAGCGAGAGCGTGTCGTGTTCGGCGATCTCGAAGGTGCGCTCGAAGTCACCTCGTCCGAGGGCGTCCCGCATGTCCGCCAGTTGGGCGTGGATGTGGGCGAGCCGAGCCTCGAACATGTGACTGTCTTCGGCCTCCTCGTGGGCGGCTTCGGTCTCCTTGTAGGCAGGGATCACCGCGCCGACAACTCGCACGTCGTCCTCGAACTCGACGTCGAGTCGTTTGGAGCGGCAGTCCCGGTCGTTGCTCCCCGCTCGGAGATCCGAAAACCCACCCGTAACTGCCCGTGCCGCCGAGGTCGAACCACGACGGGCAACAGTCGAGATCTCGGGACGGGAGAGATCGAGTCCGGCCGCCTCGACGAGCGCCATTGCAAGCGCCGCAAAGCCCGATGACGAGGAGCCAAAGCCGACATTTGACGGGAAGTTGTTTTCGCTGTTCATCCGGACGGCATGGTCGATATCGGCCCGCTGTCGGACGTGATCGACCACAGTCCGAATCCGCTCGGCACCACGTCCCTCGACGCGGTCGCCATCGATGACGTACTCGTCATCCGTTCGATCGGGTTCGAAGGCGACAGTCGTCGTCGATTCACTCGGCGCGGTACAGAGGCTGATCGAGTCGTGATACGGCGTCCGGAGGTCGGAATCGCGTATCCCGTGATATTTTACCAGTCCCTGGATCGGATGGGCGGTCGCTGTCGCTTTCATACCTACTTGTGTTCCCGCCGGCACTTAGATATCGTGTAATCGGAACCTTGCCCGGCCGTCCGAAAGCGGGCGAACGGTCGAGAATGCCGTCCGATCTTTTCAGACACGGAGTCACGTCCGAGGGACCCAAGTCCAGAGACCAGTCGGACAGCGACGAGCAGGCCAGCCAGCGGCGTCGTGCGTAACCCGACACCGTGCAAGGTGAGCAAGACGGTACGGTCACGCGAGCGAATCGAGACGGACCTGCGGTCAGGACCGGATAGGGAACCAGTGAACCGGGACGCAAAAACTCCAGCGACGGCGGAATCAGACCGAACGGGGCCTACAGCAGCGCGCCCGCAGCAGCGATCGCATCCTCGCTGACGAGCCCGAAGCCGGGCAGGAGCAGTACCGTCACGACTGCCGCGACGATGATGGCCGCATAGAGTCCGACCGGGTAGGTGTCGATCTCAAAGTCTTGGCTTGGCTCTTCGATCCACAGCGCCTTGACGACTCGGGCGTAGTAGAACAGGCTGAGCGCGCTGGCGATCGCTCCGACCGCGGCGAGCCACCACAGGCCCGCACCGACCGCGGCACCGAAGAGAACGTACTTCGAGAGGAAACCCGCCCCGACAGGCAGGCCAGCGAGGCTGAACAGGAAGATCGTCATCGCTACCGAAGCGATCGGGGCCTCCTGTGCCAATCCGTTGTAGTCCTCGAAGGTCCGCCCGACGTCCCAGTACTCCGCCAGGCCGACGAACAGGAACGCGCCGGTGTTCATGAACCCGTAGACCAGCAGGTGCAGCATGCCGGCCCCGAGCACAAGGTCGGCGTTGGCAGTCGGCGTCAGGGCCGCCAACGCGATCAAGACGTAGCCGGCGTGGCCGATCGAAGAGTAAGCGAGCATCCGCTTGACGGACTCCTGGGTCGCGGCGGCGAAGTTCCCCAGGACCATCGTCACGACGGCAAGCGCCTGGAAGAGTACGAGCCAGTCGATGGTCGTCGCCACAGCCTCGATCGGGAAGGCCGTCGTGAAGATCCGGAACGCCAGGATGAACCCGGCGGCCTTCGAGGCCGATGAGAGAAACGCCGAGATGGGTGTCGGCGCACCCTCGTAAGCTTCCGGCGCCCAGAAGTGGAACGGGACGATTGCGGTCTTGAACGCGACGCCGCCGGCGACCATCACGATCCCGACGCCGAGGATTCCGGGCAGTGCAGTCGGGTCGACCGCGGCTGCCACGGCGTCGAACTGCAGCGACCCGGTCGCGCCGTAGATCAGGCTGATCCCGTAGGCGAAGATCGCCGACGAGAGCGCCCCGATCAGGAAGTACTTCAGCCCTGCTTCGACGCTCCCCTGGTTGTCCTTGAGGTAGGCAACCAATGCGTAAGAGGGCAGACTCGATAGCTCCAGGGCAAGGAACGCCGTCACGAAGCTATCGACCGATCCCAGCAGCGTCATCCCAGTCGCGGCCAGGAAGAGCAACGAGAAGTACTCTGCCTGGTAGGGGTCGTCCGCAATGTAGTCGTAGCTCGCGAGCACGACGAGGGCGAGGACGCTGGCGACGATCGTCCCGAGCACCAGCGTCATCCCGTCGACCATGAGCTGGCCGCCGAATAGTTCGATGGGGGCGTTTTGGCCGGTGTCCGCGATCAGGTACCAGACGTTGAAGGCGAGTGCGCCAAGTGCACCGGCCAGTCCGACGGCGGTCAGCAGTACCGGACTCGTCGTGTCGGGTTCGGACTCGATGCTGTCGATCAAGAACAACACCAGCGCGGTCGCGGCGAGGATGAGCGCCGGTGCCAGCGCAGCCCACGTCGGCAGTTCGATTGCCGCCATCAGGCACCACCTCCCAGTGCGAGGATCGGACTAACCGCGTCTTGAATCATCCCATAGAAGAGGTCTGGGGCGACACCCAAAGCGATCACGCAGGCAAGCAACACCACCAGCGGGGCGACGTCCTGGACGGGTGCCCGGCCGAGTTCGTAATCAGTCTCTAGGTCGAACGGGCCAAAGAGCGTCCGCTGCATCGCAAGGAGCAGGTAGCCAGCGACGATGACGATACCGAACATGGCCAGGGCGGTGAAGATCGGCGCGCCCGGCAGGACTGTCGAGGGGAAGGCCCCGAGGAAGATCAGCACCTCAGCGGCGAACCCGCTCATAAGTGGCAGTCCCATGTAGCCAAAGGCTGCGGCGACGAAAATGCCGACCGTCACGGGCATCCGATCCGCGAGCCCGGACATGTCGCCGACCATCCGCGTGTGAGTCTGGTTATAGATGACGCCGACGGTCATGAACATCAACCCGGAGATGAAGCCGTGACTGACCATCTGGAAGGTCGCCCCGCCCACGCCGTGGGCGGTGTAGGCGATCAGTCCCAGCAGGACGTACCCCATCGAGGAGATCGAGGAGTACGCGACGATCCGCTTCAGGTCACGCTGGGCGAGTGCGAGCAAGGCACCGTAGATGACACTCACCACGGCGAAGATCGCGATGATCTCCGCGTTAGCTTTCGCGACATCGGGCAACATCGTGAAGTTGAAGCGCAGCAGTGCGTAGGTCCCCATCTTCAGGAGGACACCCGCCAGTAGCACCGACACCGGCGTCGGCGCTTCGACGTGGGCGTCGGGCAGCCAGGTGTGGAAGGGGACCATCGGGACCTTCACCGCGAAGCCGGCGAACATGGCGATGAAAGCCGCCCCTTTCAGTGCACCCGGGCCGAGCCCAGCGAGTCCGGTGAGTTCGCCAGCCTGGAGGGCCTGGGTTATCTCCGGTAAGCCAAGCGTCGTGATGCTGTCGCCCAGCCCAAAGACCAGGGCGATGAAGCCGATGAACATCACCAGGCTGGCGACGTTGGTGTAGACGAAGAACTTGATCGCGGCGTATTTGCGGCGCGGACCGCCCCAGATGGCGATCAGGAAGTACATCGGCACCAGCACGACTTCCCAGAAGACGAACCACAGGAAGAAGTCAAGCGCCCCGAACACGCCCAGCAGCCCTGCCTCTAGTAAGAGCACGAGGGCGTAGAACTGTGACTGGCGTTCGTCGATCGGCGTCCAGGCCGAGACGATCGCCGTCGTCGTGAGGATTGTTGTCAGGATGACAAGGGGCAGACTCACGCCGTCGAGGCCGACGTGCCACTGGAGCTGGTAGCCGGCCAGGCTGATCCATTCGATCGTGGTCTCGAAGGCAGGATTGGTCCCGAGCAGGGCGTTGCTCGCCCCGTCAAAGGCCGACCACAGGTAGAAGCTGCCTAACAGCGGGACGAGGCTGATCGCCGCGGCCAGCTTCCCGGCGTAGCGGTTGGGTGCCACCGCGACGATTCCAGCACCGAGGAGGACACTCACGAGAAGGGCTTCCAGCAGCATTCAGAACCACCCCCCGTAGAGGCCGAGCACGACGAGAATCACGACAAGCCCCAGCGTCAGCAACGTGGCGTAGTGGGTCACGATCCCTGATTGAATGCGCCGGACGCGCTCGCTGGCGAACAGACTCACGCTGCTGGTTGCGTTGACGACGCCATCGATAACGCTCTGATCGAACGTGTCGGCGGCCCGCGAGAGCGGGAGCGTTACGTCACGTGCGAGCCAGACCTGATACTCGTCCTGATAGTAGTTGTTCATGAGTAGCGTCTTCAGCGAGCCGAGTCTGTCCGTGTGCTCTTCGGGGTCGGGGACGGCGTAGAGTCGGTACGCCAGGCCGGCACCGAGCAATGCCAGTCCGAGCGAGACCGCTGCGCCCGCGAGGACGGTTCCAGTCTCGCCCAACGGGTTCGTGGCCGTGTAGCCCGCGAACTCGTGCATCAGGCCGTGGTCGCCGGTGTAGTGGTGGACGGCCGTTCCGAACGAATCGGGTGCTTTGTCCAGCCAGTCGTGGAGGAAGGTCAGGTGGACGCCGGTAACCTTCTCGACCGGCGCGAGATTGATGACGCCCGCGACGGCTGCCAGAATTCCAAGCACCGCAAGCGGGAGTTTGACGTTCCAGCGGACGCCGTGTGGATCCTCGGCAGTCTCGGTCCGAGGCTCACCGTGGAAGGTCAGGAACACCATCCGGAAGGTGTAGAAGCCGGTGAAGACGACCGCCAGCAAGCCCATCGCGTAGCCGGCCAGCAAGAGTGGGTTGCCGCCCAGCCCGTGGATCAGCGTCTCGTAGAGCACCTCGTCCTTCGACCAGAAGCCGGCAAAGGGGAAGATGCCCGCCAGGGCGAGCGAGCCTGAGAGGAACGCGTAGTAGGTGACGGGCATCTTGTCCTTCAGCCCGCCCATGTCCCACATGTTCTCGTTGTGGTGCATCGCGATGATGACCGCCCCGGCACCCAGGAACAGGAGTGCCTTGAAGATGGCGTGGGTCGTCAGGTGGAAGACCGCGGCGACGTACCCGCCGCCGCCCAGCGCGAGCATCATGTACCCGTACTGGCTGATCGTCGAATAGGCCAGCACCTGTTTGAGTTCCTGTTTGACCAGGGCCATCGACGCCGCGAACAGCGCGGTAAATCCGCCGACGAGGGCGATCACACCCAGCGCAGTCGGCGACAGCAGGTAGAAGCCGTACATCCGCGCGACGAGGTAGACCCCGGCGGCGACCATCGTCGCCGCGTGGATGAGCGCCGAGACGGGGGTCGGCCCCTCCATCGCATCGGGCAGCCACGTATGCAGAGGGAACTGGGCGGACTTGCCGATCACGCCACCCAGGACGAGCAATCCGAGCACCGTGAACCAGGCTTGCTCACCGAGTCCGAAGAACGTCGTCACGCTTGTTTCGCCAGCCAGAGCCTGTTCTGCCATGTGCGGGAAGCTTTCCGGGCCGGCGAACATGCCGGTGCCAAAGGTCGCGAAGATGCCGACGGTCCCGACGAGGAAGAAGTAGTCCCCGAAGCGGGTCACGAGGAAGGCCTTCTTCGCAGCCGAGGGCGGCCCCTCTTCACGGAACCAGAACCCGATCAGCAAATACGAACACAGGCCGACGAGTTCGAAGAACATGAACGCCATCAAGAGATTGTCCGCGAGGACAAAGGCGAGCATACTGAACGAGAACAGGCCGAGCTCGGCGTAGTATCGCGGGAGGCCGGTCTCGCCCTCGTCATTCATATAGCCAAGCGAGAAGATGAACACCAGCAGGGCGATCAGTGAGACGATCACGAGCATCAGCGCTGAGAGCGGATCGATCAGGATACCCAGATGCAGCGTGAGCGTATCCTGCCCAGCAACGAATGTGTAGAGGTCAGCGTTGTAGGTCTCGCCGCCCGCGACGGTCACGAGCGTCCAGATCGAAAGAACGAGCGAGCCGGCCAGGGCAGTGCTGCCGGCTAGCGCGCCACGTTTTGGGAGGAACTTGCCACCGAACAGCGCAACCACGAACGCTGCCAGCGGTAACAATGCGATTGCCGGCGCGAAGTCGAATGCTCCTGTCATGTTACCTCCGCATCGTCGTCGGCACCGTCACGTCGATGTCTCCGAAGTTCCGGTCCAACACGAGGATGATCCCGAGACCGATCGCCACTTCGGCGGCCGCCAGGGCCATCACGAGCAGGGCAAACACCTGGCCCGTGAGGTTCCCGTAGTGTAGCGAGAAGGCAACGAGATTGATGTTCGCGGCGTTGAGCATCAACTCGACAGACATGAGGAACATGAGTGCGTTAGAGCGAGCCATGACGCCGAAGACGCCAATCGCGAAGACGGCCGCCGAGAGCACCAGATAGTGGACGACGCCAACCATCAGTCATCACCCCCCTCGCGGACGCGATCCAGTACCGACCCGTCTTCACGGCGGGCCAGCAGTATCGCCCCGTCCAGCGCGGCGTCGAGCACGATCGCGATGAGAATGAACGAAACCAGGAATCCCTCGGTGACCAGTGGCGACTGATCGGCCATATCGAACAATGCGTACCCGATCCCAGCGGTGATACTTGCACCCGCCTCGAAACCCGCAGCCGCGGGGAACGTCGCCGTGAGGAACACTGCCGCGAGGACGGCGAACAGTGCAAGCGCGGCCACTGCGCCGGCGGGATTGAGATCGCGAGCCAGCCGCGGACGACTCACTGTTTCACCCCGCGTTGATTCGGTTCGGAGTCGCCGTCAGCCCCGCGCGTCAACATGACGGCGAAGGTAATCAGGATGAGCACGCCGCCGACGTACACCAGGACCTGCATCGCCGCGACGAACGGCGCCTGGACCATGACGTAGTGGACGGCGACGCTGAGCAGTGCCACGCCGAGCAACAGCGCCGAGTGCCAGACGTCCCGTGTGAGGACGACCCCGAGGCTCGCACCGACGGTCGTCAGCGCAAAAAGCCCAAACGTGACTGTCTCTAGTACTCCCATGCTAGGTCACTTTGCGCCCGCCCGCCCTTTGAAGATTTCTTTATCCCGCAAAGCTTCCGGCAAATTCGACCGGTATTGGCTACGTTGGCCCGTGACACGCCGGAATTGGCCCCTCCGACCAGGTGGCGGCTATCGGTCAATAATCACCGAGAACTCCCAGACGGCGTGCCCGTCGGGTCGTGAGCAGGAACACGCCGTACCCGAGGCCGAGATAGAGGACGGCAGTCCCAACGAGGAGCGTGAGGTCGACCGGCTCGAACGCCCACAGATTGACGCCTTCGCGCATGGATTCCTGGAGCATGGCGCTGCCCTGAACGAGCGGCAACAGCCGGAGCCACGGAATCTCGAAGACCGGCGCGGAGATCAGTGCGATGAACACGAACTGCAGGAGGTTCACCACGTTGTTGATCCGCTTATAGAGGACACTCAGCCCGCCCATCGCTAGCCCGAGGCCGAACACGGAGGCCACCGCGAGCCAGGCGACGACAACCACGGTCACTACCGGCAACGCCAGAGTCTGACCGGTCAGCACCAGCATCACGGCGAGGACGACCGCCGACGTGAGAAAGGTCCGGAGCGTGACAGCGATCGATTTCGCGAGAATGACTGGTCCGAACCCGAACGGCGTCATGAAGTGCCGCTCCAGCGTTCCCCAGCTGGCTTCCGCCTGAATGGCGCTCGTGATCCCGTAATAGGAACCCTGGGCGAGCGTCCAGAGGAAGTACCCGACGATCAACCCCTCGATGGTGTCGGTGATCGCCTGGCCGGCGACCATGCGGCCGCCATAGAACATCAGTCCGAAAAAGATGAGCGTGACCAGCAGGCCCGTGGCGGCGTTGACAGGGTACCGCAGCCAGATTATCAGATCACGATAAATCACGGCCTTTAGCAGGTGGTAGTACCCGCCGGTCCGCGTCGGCCCGCCGGCGTCTATCCCCTCAGGCTGGCTCCCCTCGGCGACGGTCACCGTTTTGTCCCCCCATCGTCGGGAGACCGCTCGTCACCCTCGCCGGTCACTTCGAGGAACGCCTCCGCGAGGTCCGGCTGGATTGTCTCGACGTCCGCGAGTTCGACGCCCGCCGCTTCCAGGGCGTCCGTCAGTCGATAGAACGTCGTCGAATCGGCCGCAACCTCGAATCGAACGCGGCCGTCCAGTCGCTCGACGCCAGTCAGATCGAACCGATTGCGGAGGTCGTCCAGGGTCGACTCGTCGATGTGTCGACCAGTGATCCGATAGCCCCGGGTCTCGAACCCGTCGAGTAGATTGGCCACCGTGTCGTCGACGACAATCTGGCCCTCGTTCATGATAATCACACGGTCACAGACGTCCTCGATCACCGCCATGTCGTGACTCGAAACGAGCAATGTCAGATCGCGCTCCTCGGCCAGCCGAACCAGTTCGTTTCGGAGGGTCAACGAACTCTCGATATCCAATCCGAGTGTCGGCTCGTCGAGGAAAGCCACCGAGACATCGCCAACGAGAACGCTCGCCAGCGAGACCTTCTGTTTCATGCCCCGCGAGAGGTCCCGGACGGCGGTGTCGGCCTCCTCGGCGATATCGAACGCCTCCAGGAGTTCGGTGTGTCGTCGGGCAAGCGTGTCGGGGTCGTGGCCGCGAATAGCCGCGAAGTAGCGGAGATTCTCCCGGACGGTCAACCGCCAGTAGTCGTTGCGCGCCCCCTCGAGCATCGCGTCGACGTGTTCGTAGGCTGCTTTCGGGCGGTCGTAGACGTCGATGCCCTGAATTGTGACGTCGCCCGCGTCGGGGAGGACCAAGCCAAGAATCGACTTGATCGTCGTGGTCTTGCCGGCGCCGTTGGGTCCGAGCAACCCCACTACTTCGCCTGACTCAACCGCGAAGGAGACATCCTGAACAGCGGTGACCGCCTCCTCACCGCTGCCGAAGGTCTTCGTGAGCCCGTCAACGTATAGCGCCGCCGCTTCGGGTGAGACAGTCCGGTTCTTCTGCGCCCGGCTATCCGCACCGACCGTCTCGGAGAAGTCTTGTTTGATTGCCTGCGGGGAGCCAGTCATCGATGTAGTGACATGGTTCAAGAGCGATACAAGTGAATCTTTCTACACCTCGTGGGATGCGGGGACGGTCTCACGACTCGGCAGGTGACTCATACGGATTGCTGTCAGTCAGTATCGGAATGATCGCACGACTGCGTCTGATCGAACCACAAACGAGTCGATCCACAAAGGTCTTTGGCTGCCGATCACGAGACGTCGCGTTCGAAGACGAGGCCGACCGTCGTCCCGCCCTGGGCGATTGTCTCGGTCAGTTGCCACCCCTCTGATGCGTACTCGTTGATGATCGCATCCAGGTCGCCGATCGATTGCTGGGGCCCCTCCGTTTCGTGGACAGTGTAGACATATTCTTGATTCGACATGCCTGAGACAATGGCCGCCAGCGACAAAAAGGGCGTCCTGGTCCGAAATTCGTCCACCCACTTCACGGTTGGCGTCGGCGCACACTCGCGTCTCACGTCGAGGAACGGCAAGTAGTACCCCGGCCGCTGTCACGGTGCAGGTTCCGAGCCAGCGGCGATCCGACTCGATCGGGACTGCCAGTGCGCATTTCAGGTCCTGGCCGAAATGTGACGCATGGAGATCACTGTCTTCCTCGTCGTTGCGATGGCGTTGCTGGTCGGTGGCGTCGTGGGCAGTTTCGTCCCGATGGTCCCGGCGGGGTTGCTCTCGATCGGTGGCATCGCCGTGTACTGGTGGAGCACGGGCTACGTGACTCCTGGGTTGATTGTCTTCGTTGGGTTCATCGCCGTCGGGTTACTCGTCGTTGCAGTCGACTACGTAGCGGGCGCGGTCGCCGCGAAGGCTGGCGGCGCCTCGACACTGAGTAGTCTGGCCGGGGCTGTCGTCGGCTTCCTTCTATTCTTCGTGCTGGGGCCAGTCGGGATCGTCCTCGGCATCACTGCGACGGTGTTTGCCCTGGAGTTGTACCGCGGCAACGCACGAAGTGAGAGTCTAAAAGCCGCCGTGTACGCTCTCGTCGGAGCGCTTGGTTCGAGCGTGATGCAGTTCGTGTTGACACTGTCGATGCTAGTCGCGTTTGGCCTCGTCGTCGCGCTCTGAGGCCACCTTTTTTCATCATCGGGTCGCTCGCAGTGCTCGCGAACCGCTCTCTGCTCACGGACGTTTCGCGTCCGTATGCTCGCGGGCCATGCGCGGCGCACAGCGCCGCGAGTTCGAGGCGGTTGAAAACCGCCTCGCCGCCCGCTCGCACTGTCCGTGGGAGCAAGGCTCCCACGCTATTCGCATGGTCAGCGGGACCTCGGCCCCGCTCGACTCGAAAAAGCTGGACCAAAAAGATCGGGACCTCGCTGCCTGGCGGCTTCTTCTCGCGGGCGCTAAGCACCCGCTCGAATAGTCCGCGGAACTCCGTTCCGCGCTATCGCCGCTCGGCTTCCCGAGGTCGCTCGGCGACCTCGCTTCGCTCGCTGCCGCGAACCGCGGCCTTCGGCCGCGTATGCTTCTACTGATAGTCGACTTCGCCTTCGCCCTCACCGACCCAGCTACCACGATCCGGTTCCCGCGATTCGAGGGGATCGATATCCTTGTACCAGGGAACGTTCTTGAGTTGTTCCTTGTTGTAGGCCAGGTCGTCCTTGGTATCGCCGGTGAACTCGAAGTTCTGGGTCAGCACGATGGCGTCGGTCGGACAGACCTCCTCACAGAGCCGGCAGTAGATACACTGGCCAACGTGGAGGTTGTACTGTTCGCCGTTGCGCTGATCGTCCATGACGATCTGAATGGTGTCGTTCGGACAGACGTTCTCACACTGTCGACACCAGATACACCGCTCCTGGCTGTACTTGTGGACGCCCCGGAAGCGCGGACTCACCTCGGGGGCTTCTTCGGGATACTTGACGGTGAATGTCTTGCCGTCCAGTGCGTGTTTCATCGTCGTCGCGAGTCCTTTGAGGATACCGATCATTGGAATGACCCTCCGAATGGAGTTTTACCGTAGTCGATAGTGGCAGTCATCAGGCGATCACCCCGACGATGACCGCCGTCAACAGCAGATTCGCCAGCGAGAGCACGAGCATCCCCTTCCAGCCGATCTGAATCAATTGATCGATGCGGACCCGCGGTACCGCCGAGCGAGCCCACTGGGTCAGCAAGAACACGCCCCAGATCTTGATCGTGAACCAGACGATGCCCGGCAACACCGGACCGGCGGGTCCACCCAGGAACAGCGTGGCGATGATCGCCCCGCCGAGGAAGATGTGGATGAACTCGCCGAGGTAAAACAGGACGAAGTAGACGCTTGAGTACTCAGTCTGGTAGCCGGCGACGATCTCGGTCGGCGCTTCGGGAATGTCGAATGGGTTGCGTCCAACTTCGGCGAGATTTGCAGCCATGAAGAGGGCGAACGCGAAGGGATTGATAAATCCAAACCAGCTGGGGATCGAAATGCTGCCGATGGTGAACAGCGTCGCTTGCTGGGCTCCGACGATGGTGTCAGGGGTGGTGACGTTCCCCAGCTGAAGCGTCCCGGCGAAGATGACGACCGACGCGCCCGTCAAGACGAGTGGAATCTCATAGGCGATATTCTGTGCGACAGCACGCAATCCGCCGAGGAAGGAGTACTTGTTGTTCGAGGCGTACCCGGCCATCAGCAGGCCGAGCGAGGCGATCGACGCGATGGCGAAGACGTACGCCAGGCCGATCTCGGGGTCGGCCAACTGGATACCTGACCCCATCGGGATGACGGCGAAGGCAAGCAGCGCCGACCCGGCCAACACGATCGGTGCCAAGTCGTAGGCCGGCCGGTCGGCATCTTCGGGGATGATGAGTTCCTTCGAGAGCAACCGCACCGAGTCGACGACGATTGTCCCGATCCCCGCGGGACCGATCCGATTGACTGAGATCCGATCGGTGAAGGAGGCGGTAATCTTCCGCTTTGCGTACGGGCCGGCGAAGGCCGTGTTCAAGAGGACGAACGACCCGACCAATCCGGCAGCGAGGATAGACACGCCAAAGACGAGCAGTGGTCCCGCCGTCGACGGGTCCAACCCGAGTAGCTCCAGGAAGCGGTCAGTCAGCGACATCGCCCCCGGGACGATCATCTGTCTACCTCCCCAAGCACGATATCCAGGCTTCCGAGCGAGGCGACCATGTCGGGGATGTACTCGCCCTCAGACATAACCGGCAGCGTCTGGAGGTTCGAGAAACAGGGGCTGCGGATCTTGAAGCGAGCGGGTTTATCCGTGCCGTCGCTGCGGATGTAGATCCCGAGTTCGCCTTTCGCTCCTTCAACGGCCCGGTAGATCTCCTTGTCCGGGTCCGGTCTGAGCGTCCGGGGGACGTTCGACTGGATCTCGCGGTCGTCTTCGGGCCAGTCTTCGAGCAGGTCGACACACTGCTTGATGATCTTCGCCGACTCCTCGACCTCCTGCATCCGGACGAGCAGTCGGGCGTAGTTGTCACAGCCGTCCTCGGTGACGACGTCCCAGTCGAGTTCGTCATAGTAGCCGTAGGGGTCGTCCCGCCGCAGGTCGTAATCGACGCCTGACCCGCGGGCAACCGGTCCCGTCGCGCCGTAGGATTTGGCGGTTTCCGGCTGTAGAATCCCGGTATCTACCGCGCGCATCTGGAAAATCTCGTTGCCCGAGATGAGGTTGTGATACTCTTCGAGGCGGTCCGGCAGTTCGTCGAGGAAGTCCCGGATCTTCTCGAGATATTCGTCGCGGGGTTCGGGAAGGTCCCAGGCGACCCCGCCCAAGCGGAAGTAGTTGAACATGAGCCGCTGGCCCGTGAGATCCTCCAGTAAGTTCTGGACGACCTCTCGATCGCGCACGGCGTACATGAAGATGACTGTGAAGTCACCGTACAGATCCAGCCCGAACGTGCCCACCGCGAGCATGTGGGCGGCGATCCGGGTTAGCTCGGCGCTCATCGTCCGCAGCACCTGCGCGTACTCGGGGACGTCGATGTCCGCGAGGTCCTCGGCGGCACGGGCGTAGGCCCACTCGTTGAGCAGCCCCCCCGGCGAGTAGTCCCAGCGGTCGGGGTAGGGCATGATCTGGTGGCGGTAGGTGCCCTGCTGGCACATCTGCTCTTCACTGCGATGGAGATAGCCAATGTCGGGGTCTAGATCGACGATCTGTTCGCCATCAAGCACCGTCTTCACGTGAAGCACGCCGTGCGTCGCGGGATGGTGCGGACCGATGTTGACGAACATCGTATCGGAATCGTCCCCACTGCCGCGGTGGTCCTCCTCGAGCGGGTTGGCATGCTCCCGGAGCGGGACGACCTGTGGTTGAGTCTGATTGTATCGCTCCGAGAGGGGATGGCCTTGCCAGGTCTCAGGCAGCAGGATCCGACGGAGATCGGGGTGATCCTCGTAGTTGATCCCGACGAGGTCGTAGGCCTCCCGTTCGTGCCAGTCGGCAGTGTCGTAGACACCGGCAGCCGACTGACTGACTGGTTCGTCCTTGCTCGTAGGCACGACGACACTCAGTTCCTGGGTCGGATCGTCGTACTTCTTGAGGTGATAGATCGACTCGAAGCGGTCGTCGTACTCCTGGGCTGTGACCGCCGAACAGTGATCGAATCCAGCCTCCTCTTTCAGCGTCGAGAGGACATCCTCAACCTCGTCCGGCCGAATGACGAACCCTTCGGCGTTGACGTGCTCCTCGCGATCGAGCACGCGGCCCTCCAGCAGTGCTTCGAGTTCGTCGTAATCCAGGCCGTCCTCGGTCACGCCGACGTCGGGTTCGGATGGGGTACGTTCCTGTAAACTCATGGCGAATCAACCCAGTTGAACCGCATCACGAGGTCCTCTTCGTCGATCTCTTCGGCGAGGTGATCGACGAGTTCGTCTGCTTCGAGGTCGCCGAACTCCTCCAGTTCGTAGGGCTTGACGACGACGGGCGAGGACTCGCCGTTGGCGATGCGCTCCTGGAGTTTCGCGACGCCGTACACGAGTGCTTCGGGCCGGGGTGGACAGCCGGGGACGTGAATGTCAACGGGGATGACCTCCTCGGCGCCCTTGACGACGTTGTAGCCCTCCTGGAAGGGGCCACCCGAGATGGTACAGGAACCCATGCCGATGACGAACTTGGGTTCGGGCACTTGGTCGTAGACGCGTTTCATCCGCGGGGCGAACTTCGAGACGATGGTCCCGGGAACGATCATCACGTCGGCCTGGCGCGGGGAGGCCCGGGGGACCCCCGCGTGGAAGCGATCGAGGTCGTGCTTGACGGCGTAGGTGTGCATCATCTCGATCGAGCAGCAGGCAATCCCGAACTGGAGCATGAACATCGACGAGCCCCGCACCCAGTTCATGAACTGGTCGAACTTCGTGAGGATGAACGGCGAGGAGCCAAAGGCCTCCCGCAGCCGGGAGTTGAAGCGGTCGTCGACGCCCTCGCCCATCCGGGCCTCACGCGTCGTTTTCACGTCGGTACTCTCGGCCGGCGGTGTGTTGTCGCTGCTCATGTATCACTCGGTCAGTTCCTGTTGTGCGCGCGGACTGCGAATCCATCTGACTGCGCCGTTACGCCACGCCCAGGCGAGGCCGACAGCCAAAATGCCGATGAACGCGACCATCGGCAGCAGGGCCGGGCCGAGGCCGACGGCGTCGACGGCGTCCCCGTAGATGACCGTCCACGGGAAGATGAGGACAGTCTCGATGTCGAAGACGACGAACAGTAGCGCGACCATGTAATACTGGATGTTGAACCGGATCCGGGTATTGCCGGTCGGCACTTCGCCGCTCTCGTAGCTAGCTCGCTTGCTGTCCTCGGGCACGCTCGGACGCAGCAGGGCCGAGACACTCATCATGCCGAGCGGGATCAACACCCCTACCAGCGCCAAGGCACCGATCGCGATCCAGGGATTGCTCATTCGATCTCTCTGGGTCGGTTTGGGAGCGGTCCCACATAAGGGTTCAGTGTTTCACCCGGAAACGTGCCCAATAGCGGCCCATGTTGCCGTTTTCAGGGGTTTCAGTCAAAGAGAGTGTGACGGCGTACTGAGCCATGTGCTACAATCCACTCGGCTGAATCGGACGTTCGGCCGCGAACTCGTCCGATATGCCTGGATTGCCGCTGAGATATAGCTCGCGCTCAGTTGTCCTCGAACGCGGTCGTCCCCCGTTCGTGAAGCTCCCGCGAGACATCACCGACGGCCTGCTGGAGGCCATTGTGGTAATCGACGAGCCGCTCTCGCAGTTCGAGATGTTTTCGGGCGAGCAGCTGGACGGCCGACAGCGCGGCGTTGAAGGATTTGCCGGCGTCGACGGCGACGAGTGGCGCGCCCTGTGGCATGCCGATCACCGAGTCGAGGGACTTCTCCTGGACGGGGACGCCGATCACGGGCAACGGGTATGCGATCGAGGCAGTCATGTTCGGTAGGTCGGCGCTCTTGCCGCCTGCACCTGCGATGATCACCTCCAGGCCCCGCGCCTCGGCGGTCTCGGCGTAGGCGTACATGAGTTCGGGCGTCCGGTGGGCCGAGACAAGGAACGTCTCGAAGGTGAACCGCGAGTCGGGTGGGTTCTCGTAGTCAGTTTGCTCTTCGAATCCGAGCTCCTCAGTCAGGACATCGTAGGCACCTGGACGGCCGGATTCGGACCCGGCCATCACGTCCAAGTCTGAATCCGAGCCCATGATGATTCCGACGTCCGGCGTTTGCTCGTCTGGTCGGTCCATCTCGGCCTCTGCTTCGAGTTGGTCGATCAATGATCGGACGCTCTCGGCGGTCGTCATGGGTGGCCGTGCTCGCGGGGGTGGCCTAATTCTATCGGGTTGATGTGCAGCATCTGGCTCCGGCCGTGCCTTCGCTTCTCAGAGGTCGCGGGTTCCAAACCAGTGGTGACTGGCTGTGAGGAGAACAGCCACACCGACGAGGAGGATCACCGCTCCGACGAGATCGAACGTTCCGTGGATGAGCACGTCCTGCGGGTCGAAGTACCGCATCGGTGAAATCCCGCCGACCCACTTGTAGTCCGTCGTCGCGATCACTGACTCGCCGAGCCACCCGAGGAAGACGATCCCGAGCGCGAGGCGACCGGCCGTCCGGCCCCGGCGGACGACTGCGCCGACGAGGAGGCCAAAGGCACTCCAGAAGAGGAGATAGGGGATCGAGAGCGCGTGGACGACCGCGAGATCCACGATCGACAGCGACTGCCCCGCTGCGAGCGCCATCACGTACAGGACAGCCGGGACCACGACGTTGAGGACGACGATCGGAACCAGCACGGCGACAAACTTGCCAAGCAGGACGCTCCGGCGGGCGACAGGACCGGCCAGTAACGTGTCCATGCGTCCCTCGCCGAGATCGCCGGCGACCGTCCCGGCGGCCGTATACGCCAGGTAGCCACCGAGTCCAACGATCCAGCCCAGCGTGTAGAACTCGCTGGCGAGCAGTCCCTCGATCGAGGCAAGGCTCTCGAAGCCGAACAGTTCGTTCACGATCGGCGGCATCGCGTCCAGCATCTCGGAGAACCCCGCGTCGATCATCTGCGGGCCAATCCAGATGTACAGTGCTCCGAACGCAGAGAACAGCACCGCGAGGACGGCCGTCACCGTGAGCCGGTTGCGTCCCTCAAAGCGGGCGACTTCGGCCAGTGGACTCACTGCGGACGGCCCCTCAGCGGGCGCGCCGTCGGTCGCCGTCTTCATTAGACATCCACCTCCCCGAACAGCCAGGCACTCCCGACCAGCAGGACGACCGCGACGGCGAGGAGAATTCCTGCGCCGGTGGGATCGTAGGCGCTCTCGGTGAGGGCCCCGAGCGGATCGTAGTAGCGCATGGGGGCAATCGCCCCCAACCAGGACACGTCCGTCCCCGAGACGAGCATTTCCAGGAGGAAGGTCCCGATGATCGTCCCGGCTGCCACGCCTTCCGCGATGCGCCGCCGGGGGGCGGCGACGGAAACGGCCATGCCGAAGGCGCCGCAGGCGAGCAAGTACGGGACCGACAGGGTATGAACCGCAGCGAGGTCGACGAGCGGAATCGATTCCGCAATGAGGAGGGTCGCTCCGTAGACCCCCGCGAAGGTGACGACGTTCACGACGACGATCGGCGTGAGCAGCGCGAGGTACCGCTCGCCGAGGAGGCGCGCTCGCGAGACGGGGGCCACGAGCAGCGTGTCCATCCGCCCGTTTTCGACGTCACCGGCGATCGTCCCCCCGGCGAGGTACGCCAGATAAGCACCCAGGCCGAGCAGCCAGACGTACTCGTAGAGTTCGATCGCGATGAACCCTTCCAGGGTCCCCATGTGCCGGAGTCCCATCTGCTCGACCATGGCGGCGGGCAACTGCTCGAACAGCGTCTCCAGATCGACGTCACCGAGGATCCCGGGCGCGATGAGCGTCATCATCCCGCCGAATGCCGCGATGCTTGCCCCGATGACGACCGAACTCGGCGCCAGTCGTTCCGCGTCGAAGCGCGTCGTCTCAAACATCGGCCTCCTCCGATCGCTCGGCTCGCCTCCTCGCGTTCTTGTCGTCTTCGTCCGTGGCGTCTCGCCGTGCCCCGTTTTCGACCGCTTCGACTCGTTCGCTGGGGTCCTCGCCGTAGAACCGCATGAACACGTCTTCGAGCGGTGCCTCTTCGATACTCAGATCCAGAATCTCGTATTCGAGCAGCCGTTCGAGGAGCGGCTCGTACGCCCCCGTATAGGTGAACGAGACGGTCGTCGCGTGGTCCGGGCCGACAGCCGAGTCGCGCCGCTCTTCCGGCTCCGGGGAAGCCGCGTCACCGCTGATTTCGACGTCGTGGACGCCATCGAGCGCGAGCTCAGCGGCCTCGACCTCGCCACCGAGACGCGCCCGGACGGTCTTGCCGCTCCGGTCGATCAGCGATTCGACGGCTTCGAGTTCGACGAGCCGACCGTCCCGGATGATCGCGATCCGATCACAGACTTTCCGGACCTCGCTCAGGATGTGTGAGGAGAAGAAAAAGGTCTTGCCACGCTGTTGCTCGCTGCGGATGAACGCGAGCAGTTCCTCCTGTTTCAGCGGGTCCAGCCCCGAAGTGGGTTCGTCCATGATCAGGAGGTCGGGATCGTGCATGAACGCCAGGACGATCGCGAGCATCTGCTTGTTCCCGCGGGAGTACTCCCGGACTTTCCGGTCTAAGGGCGGGTCGAACAGTTCGAGCAGCTCGTCGCTACGGACGTCACCTCGCAACGCGCCGTGATAGGCGAGGAGTCGCCGTCCGGTCACGTTCTCGTTGAAACTTGGTTCGGCCGGGAGGTAGCCGATATCGGCCCGGACCGTTCGGAGGGCCTCGGCATCCCGGATGTCCGCGTCGAGGACCATCGCCGTCCCATCGGTCGGAGACTGAAAGCCCATCAGCGTCCGGATCGTCGTCGTCTTGCCCGCCCCGTTCGGCCCGAGAAAGCCGAATACTTCCCCGCCTTCGACGTCGAAAGAGAGGTCTTCGACGCCCCGCACGTCCCCGTAATACTTCGTCAACCCGTCCGTGCGAAGTGCCGGCATACTGGATCTCGTGGGATATCGGCCGATCGGGACATGAAAATATCGGTTAGATAGACAGCGCTGACCGCTGGCTTTGGGACGTCGTTACTCGAACGTCAACTCGTCTCGAATCGCCCGCGTCCGTTCGAGCAGCGCGGTCGGCTCGTCGTCACCCACTGCCGTGACGTGACCCATCTTCCGGAGGCGATAGACCTCGGCTTTTCCGTAGTAGTGCAGTGACGCGCCGTCGGCTTCGAGGACGCTATCGACGTTCCGGAGCGTCGCCGCCTGTCGCTGTTCGACGTCACCTAAAATGTTCGCCGTCACTGTCGGCGAGCGGCGATCAGTCGCGCCCAGGGGCCACCCCGCGACGGCCCGGAGATGCTGTTCGAACTGTGAGGTCAGACAGCCCTCGATCGTCCAGTGCCCGGAGTTGTGCGGTCGCGGGGCGATCTCGTTGAGCAGAATCTCGCCGTCGGTCGTCTCGAAGAGCTCGATCCCAAAGACGCCTCGCCCGTCCAGCACGTCCAGCACGTCGAGGGCGACCTCGCGGGCGCGCTCACGAACCGCTGGCTCAGCCCGGGCCGGCGAGACCGTCTCCCGGAGAATCTCCTCGCGGTGGATCGTCTCGGTCACGGGGAAGGCATCCTGTTCACCGTCGCCCTTGACCCCCATGACGGCGAGTTCGCGCTCGAAGTCGACGAGGCCCTCGACCATCGCCGCGCCCGAGGGATCTTCGGGTGTGGCCCCCGGCGCAGCCTCGACGATCGTCTCGAAGGCCTCGGTGACGTCCTCGGGCGAGTCAATCGGGACGTTGCCCCGGCCGTCGTAGCCTCCCTTGCGGGCTTTCAGCATGGCTGGATAGCCAAGTTCATCGAGTGCTGCCCGCAGGTCGGCCAGAGAGTCGACGCCGCGGAACGGCGGGACCGGGACGCCTGCGTCTTCGAGCCGGCGCTTCTGGACGAGTTTGTCCTCGATCGTTCGGAGCGTGTCGGGATGGGGGTGGACTGGCGTGCCCGTCTCCTCGCTCACCGAATCGAGTATGTCCGGGTCGGCGAGTTCGATCTCGTAGGTGAGATAGTCAACCCGCTCGGCGAGTTCCCGGAGGGCCGCACGATCGTCGAAGTCGGCGACGAGCTGGTCGCGGGTGACCGGCGCAGCCGGTGGGTTCGGCGTCGGATCGACGATCAGCAGTTCCATCCCCAGCGGCGCGGCGGCCTCCCCCAGCATGCGACCGAGTTGCCCGCCACCGACCACGCCGACGGTCGGGCCGGGCGCTGTCACGTCCATGTTCGGCCCAATCCAGCGCCGACGGTTAAGCGTTTCAGAACCGGGTGAGCTGTCGAAACAGCCGTCAGTTAGCTGTCCAGTCCTCGTGAATCCAGAACGTCCGCATTCGGTCGCCGCCTTGGCGTATCGCGGCCTCGCGAGCGACGTACGCCGCTTCCAGCGTGTCCGTCGGCACCGTCCTGTCCTCACCGGCCGTCAGGACGATTGGTGGCGGATCGTCGCCGATCTGTGCCTGGAGCGTCTCTGCGTCGCGCACGCACTCGACGGCTGCGTCGCTCCGGGAGAGGTACCACGGCAGCGGGAGCATCGGATTGTACCATTTGATACACTGCGGCCGGGTATCCAGTCCCGGCGTCTGGCCGGTCGGTCGTGTCAGTGACTCGCCGTAAACGATGACGTCCGTCCCGTCGTGCTCGCCCGCGATGCGATCCAGGTCGTCGATCGGCCCGCGAAGCGCGTTCTCGGGCTGGGCGTACTGGACGAGCTTGTTCCCGTTTCCTGGGACGAGCACGCTGTCGCCCCCGGCGCTGTTCGTGTAGACCGCGCCAGTGCTGACGACAACCATCTGCACGACGAGAAGCGCGATTACCACACCAGCGATGGCAGTTCCAACCCAGTCCTCGTGCGCGAACAGGGCAGCGCCGCGACGGTAGATCGCCGCCAGCGCGACGCCAGCCGGGATCGACAGCGGGACGAGGACGTGGATCAGCAACCACGCCCCGAAGATGTCCGTCCCCACTGGATAGCCAAGTAACGAGGCAACGCCCGCGTACCCGGTGAAGATCACCAGTGCCCGGGAATTCCCTCGTCCGTATCGCTCCATGAGCGTCCCGACCACCGCCAGGGCAGTGAGCGGGAGCGCGGCGACGAGGATGACCTCGAGGAACTGTCCCAGCACGCACGGGTAGCCAGTGATCGCGTCGACGCCGAACAGTCCTGCGAGGTCCATGCCAACCAGACCCGTCGTCGAGCAACTGGGCGCGCCACTGTGGCCGAACCAGTACGACAGCCCTTCCGCGATGTGATCGACCGTCGTCCCGACGAGGGCCGGGAGCTTCGTTGGATCGAAAATGGCGGCCCAAAGGCCGACACCACCCTCACCGCGCGGATATTCGAGGCCGGCCATGCCGGCCCCTCGCGGCGCGTAGATGACCAGGATGGTCAGGCCGCCGATCAGGGCTGCACCGACGAGGTGGGCGAGGTGCGTTCGCGCGTCGCGGATGGTCTCCCGTCCCTGGCTGGCGAGTCGCTGGACGTTCGTCGCGAGCAGCGCGAACCCACTGTCGTACTCCTCTGGCTTGTACAGCGTGTGCTCGACGAGCAGGGCGGCCGCGCCGAACCAGGTCAGCAGATAGACGACGGCGTTCTCTTTCGAGCCGAATCCGAGCGCGACGAACACGGCACTCGCGTAGAGATATCGCGGGCGTCGTGTGTCGAGGAACCTGACCAGCAGGCCCAGCGCCACGAACATGAACGTCGCGACCAGCAGATCGCTCCGCATGAACCGCGAGTAATACAGCAGGACAGGATTGAGCGCCAGGAGCCCGGCCGTCGCGACGAGTTCTGACCGTCGGAGGTGCTTTCGAAACAGCCAGACTGACCCGGGCAGGAGGGTAGCACCAATCACGGCTACTGGCAAGCGCATCGTCGTGTCGCTGGGCCCCAGGATCGGCATCAGCCACCGAGTCACGTGCTGGAGGACCGGGCCGTGGATGATGTAGCGATACGCGAAGTCCCCGGTTTCCGCGAAGTGCAGTGCCCAGTAGGCCACCCGCCCTTCGTCGTAATGAGCGACGCGGCCACCGAGCCCGAACAGTCGCATGCTGACGGCGACTGCGACGATGGCCACGAGCGCCACGACGAGCGGATTGTATTCGCCCAGGGCTGCTCGATATCGCTCGCCCAATCGACCGGCGAGCCGCTCGACCTCGTCGCGGGCGGTCGCGTCCGCAGAGTCGTCTTCGGCCACGATAGAGGTTCCAGAGCGCGGGTACTGAATGATTGCGGTTTTCGTTCGCGACGGTGGTCACTGGCCCGCGTTCCACCAGTCCTCGTGGATGTAGAACGTCGCTTCCGAGCCGGAGGTCCGGAGTTCGTACGTCAGCGCGTAGTACTCGGCTTCGAACGCCGATTCAGGCACGGTGTTGTCGTTCTCACGGACCACGACTACTGGGACCGGCTCCTCGCTGTCGATGCTATCCCGAAGCGTACTTTCGTTGGCTGCACACGCGGTCTCGGTGTCGTAGGCGGCCAGATACCAGTTGATCGGGAGGGTGTTGCCCCACACTGTACAGACGGGTCGGAAGTCCTTGTGAGCGGTAGAGGCATTCTCCTTGACGAACGATCCCCCGTCGTCAATCGAGCCGTCGTAGATCAATACGTCGGTGCCGTCGTGTACTGGGGAGATATGCTGGATCTGTTCGAGGGCCGGCCGGAGATCATCGCCGGGTTGCCCGTACTGGACGAGCGGATTGTCCTCCGATCGGGCGGTAGCGCCGTACGCGCCGGCGACGGCCGTCGAGACGACCAGCACGGCAATGAAGCCGATGACGACCGCCGAGAAGCCGACTTCGATCCGGTCGTCCTGACGGATGGCGTCGATCGCCCACCGGCCGAACACGCCAAGCCCGACGGCAGCCGGAATTGCAAGCGGGACTATCGTATGGGTCATGCCCCACTTCCAGCCGCTCCCGATCGAGAACGTCAACGGGTAGCCCAGCCAGGAAGCAACTCCTGCATATGTCATGAACAACACCAGCGTCCGGCTCTTGGCAGCTGCATACCGTTCTCGCAGGAAGCCGATCGCCCCAAGGATCAGTAGCGGGAAGGACTTCGCGAACAGCCCTTCGGTCATCGATCCGAGCCGTTCGAGGTATGGCACCGTATTGCTCGTTCCACTGACCTCGGGCGGCCCAGGGAGATCGAGGACGACGCCGTCGAGCCCACCGAACTGGAAGTACTCGGCCTCCGGATAGACGACGTAGGCGAACGTATCAGCGACGAGTTCGGGGAGTTTCCAGGGCGCGGTGACTGCCTCCCACAGGCCGAGGGTCGCACTGGCGTCGCTTGGCGGATAGAGCATCCCGGCCATTCCCCCGCCGCGGGGCGCGAACATGAACACGAACAGCGCGATGAAGAGGGCGGCCACAGCGAGACCGTGGCCCCCGTAATACAGCAGCCAGCCCAGGAGGCTTCGACTCCCATCGTGCACTTGATCACGGATACCTGCCAGTTTCGACCTGACGAGTCCGCCCGCGCTGCGATACGCTCGGGGGCGGTAGAAGGCCGCGTCGAGGCAGAGTGCGCCGGCTCCGAGCCAGGTGAGGAGGTACAGCGGCGCGTTCTCCTTCGAAGCAATACCGAAGACGAGCAGCGCCGTTGCGCCGTAGACGTACCGCGGTTTTCGGGTATCATAGAAGCGGACGAGCAAACCGAACGCAGTGAACATGAATGTCGCGACCAGCAGATCGCTCCGCATGAACCGCGAGTAGTACAACAACACGGGGTTGGCAGCAAGCAGGGCTGCCAGAGCGACCGTTTCGACATCGTCGAGATGCTCACGATACAGGAGAGAAGCGAGCGGCAGGAGGCCGCCGATCACCGCGACTGGCAAGCGAGCGGTGAAGTCGTTCGCGCCGAACAGAGCGAACAGGTAGCGATCGGCGTGCTGGATGAACGGACCGTGCGTGTGGGAGTTATAGGCGAAGTGTCCCGTCTCGAAGGCGTGATCAATCCAGTAGGCGACACGAGCCTCGTCCCAGTGAGCAACCCGCCAGCCGAGTTGAAAGAACCTGGCGAGCAGGCCAATCGCCGCCACCGCGAGAACCGCGACGACGACTGGATGTGTCCGGACGTAGGTCCGGATTCGCTCGCCAAGCCCCATCCCGGCGGCGGGATCAGCGGCCGCGAAACCGTCGGACATATTGACTTGCTGTGAGCCGGGGGGTTAGAATCCTTCTGGTATCCGAAACGAGAGCCCCCGCCCTTCCAAGAAACTAGCGTCTGTCTGAGAGAGAGTCAATACCGGGAGCGAGTGGGATCGCCGAGCGTGGCCTAGCTGTGGATACCCATCGCTTCGATCTGTTCCTGATAGCGGTTCCGGATCGTGACCTCCGTCACCTGGGCGACGTCGGCGACTTCGCGCTGGGTTTTCTTCTCGTTGCAGAGCAACGAGGCGGCGTAAATCGCAGCGGCGGCGTAGCCCGTCGGGGATTTCCCCGAGAGCAGCCCTTTCTCGGCGGTCGTCTCGATGATCTCGTTGGCTTTCGACTGGACTTCCTCGCTGAGATCGAGTTCCGAGCAAAAGCGGGGGACGTACTTCTTGGGGTCGACAGGTTCCATCTCCAGGCCGAGTTCCTGAGAGATATACCGGTAGGTCCGGCCGATTTCCTTGCGCTCGACCCGGGAAACCTCACTGATTTCTTCTAAACTCCGCGGGATGCCTTCTTTTCGACAGGCGGCATACAGCGCCGAGGTCGCGACACCCTCGATGGAGCGGCCGCGGATGAGATCCTCGTCTAAGGCCCGACGATAGATGACTGAGGCGACCTCGCGTACCGAACGCGGGACGCCCAGCGCCGAGGCCATGCGGTCAATCTCGCTCAGGGCAAACTGCAGGTTGCGCTCACCGGCATCCTTCGTACGGATGCGTTCCTGCCACTTGCGCAGGCGGTGCATCTGGGATCGTTTCTTCGAGGAGATGGAGCGACCGTAGGCGTCTTTATCTTTCCAGTCGATGGTAGTCGTCAACCCCTTGTCGTGCATCGTCTGGGTCGTCGGCGCGCCCACCCGTGATTTCTCCTGGCGCTCCTGGTGGTTGAACGCCCGCCACTCGGGCCCTGGATCGATGTTCTCCTCCTCGACGACGAGACCACAGTCGTCACAGATAATCTCGCCCCGGTCGGCGTCCTTGACGAGGTTGTCAGAATCACACTCCGGACATTCTCTCACCCCCTCTTGTTCGTCTGATTCGGTCTCGGACTCGCGCTCGCGCTCGCGCTGGCGGGTGGACCGTGTCATCGCACTTATATAGTAGCAGCGTCCCTTGACTTAAATCCTTGGAATTCATTTAGTTCGATTGTTACATTAGGTGGAGAGGGCGTCCACTCGAACGGCCCATAGAACAGGTAACGCGCGATAATATCGGCCGATATGGGCGCTTGCCCGTCTGTCGTCGATGGGATGCTGCTCGACTTGCGTGCAGACGCCACCGCGCCCCGATTCATGTCGCGAGAGACTATGCTGCTGGCTCGGGTAGCAGGCCTCCACCGGCATCTTTCGTGTGGCTCGGTGGGGTGGCTCGCCGGCCGGTGGATCAAAACGCCCTAAGCCGACGGCGGCCTATCCGTCACTAATGCCGGTCATCGAGTGCGACGAAGGGGCTGCACGCCAGCGGCTGGAAGCCGCTGGGGTCGATGTCGAGCCGGGAAACACTGACCACGAGCGCTGGCGGGCGAGCCACGCTGGTGCAACAGCGGTTGCCTACGACGAGAAAGTCGTCGTCCAGGGAAGCGATGCCGGGCGACTCATCGCCGTCTTACGGGACGAGGGCGGGCGCGCACACGTCTACGTCGACGGTGCGTCACGGGGCAATCCCGGCCCGGCGGCGATCGGTTGGGTGATCGTGACTGGTGAGGGTGGCATCGTCACCGAGGGGGGCAAGCGGATCGGGCGCGCGACGAACAACCACGCCGAGTACGCGGCGTTGATCCAGGCACTGGAAATCGCCGAAGAGTACGGATTCGACAGCGTCGAGGTCCGAAGCGATTCGGAACTGGCCGTCCGACAGGTCCGTGGCGAGTGGGACACGAACGATCCGGACCTGCGCGAACAACGGGTCCGCGTCCGGGAGTTGCTGACTGTCTTCTCGACGTGGTCGATCGAACACGTCCCCCGCGAGATCAACGAACGGGCCGACCGACTGGCCAACGAGGCGTTCGAAGATGACTGAAGACACCGAGCCGACACCGGACGCCGAGGACGGTAAGCTGCCGGCGGACGTGATCGAAAACGCGCTCCGGCTGACGCGGCTGGCCCGACGGACAGAGGGTGATCGCGCCGCCACACACGATGAGCGTCGTGACACGATACTGGCCACCTACGGCTACGAGGCTCGCGTTCGCGAGGACGATGATGGTGCCGTCCTGGTCTGTTATCCAGCGGAGTGGCTTCGGGATGGCGAAGTCGTCTTCGATCGCATCGAGGATCGCTCGCGCGCGGTCGAACGCCCGCTCACCGGCGACGAGGATTGGGATGCCGTCGAAGAAGCTAACCGGGAGATCGTCGCGCGCGTCGGCGAGGAATACGGTTCGGTACACGAAGAAAACGTCCGGGCGTTCGCGGATTTCCTCGGGAACCACCACGTCTGTCGGATCGCTACGGCGACGCCGGCCCAGGTCCGGGAGTTTCGAGAGGAGTACTATGCGCGCAACGTCTGGCCCGACGACGAGCAGCGGGCCGCGCTAGCCCAATCGCTCCGGATTGCGTTTGACGTCGCCAACGTAGACCAACCGCCGATTTGAAAAATTATCGCGCGTCTTCGAGGAGCGCTGCGATGTCGTCACCGCGTTCCTCGGTCTGGACGATCTTCGAAAGCTCCCAGGAGAGCTGTTCGAGCAGGACATCGTAGCCCTTCTCGGTGAGCGAGTACTCGTTGGTTCGCTTGTCGAGTTCACTCTTCTTGACCAAGTCCATCTCGACGAGGTCGTCGAGGTTGGGGTACAGTCGTCCGTGGTTGACGTCAGAGCTGTAATACGTTTCCAGCTCTCGTTTGACAGCCAGCCCGTAGCGTGCCTCTTCGGCCAGGATAGCCAGAATGTTCTGCTGGAATGCGGTTAGTTCTCGGGCGATACTCGGTGTTTCCGTCTCAGCCTGCGCCTCTGACATGGTAGGATATATGTCATCACGCCATTTAACCTTTGTTAACTGTAACGATCATCTGCGCACCGCCCGGAGTCGCCTTTTCGCAAGACGTGGTCCCGATTAGCGACGGTCAGTCGCCCTCCGTTGGTGCACAGTGGGCTACACGCCCGGCAACTCGAAAGGCATTTTTGATGGCCTGCCACAGACGGAGATGATGGTAAACCTCTTCGAAGACCTCGAAACGGGACCGAATCCGCCCGAAGAGATCTACGCGGTCGTCGAGTGCCTGAAAGGCGAGCGCAACAAGTACGAATACGACAAGGACATCCCCGGCGTCGTGCTGGATCGTGTCCTCCACAGTAACGTCCACTACCCCAGTGACTACGGATTTATCCCGCAGTCCTATTACGACGACGGCGACCCATTCGACGTGCTCGTTCTCGTCGAAGACCAGACGTTCCCTGGCTGTGTCATCGAGGCCCGTCCGGTCGCGATGATGAAGATGGACGACGACGGCGAGCAGGACGATAAGGTTATCGCCGTCCCCATCGAAGACCCGCGCTACGACCACATCGAGGATCTTGAAGACATCCCACAACAGACGCTTGACGAGATCGACGAGTTCTTCGCGACCTACAAGAACTTAGAGGAAGGTAAAGAAGTCCAGACGCTGGGCTGGGAGGACAAGCAGGCGGCGATGGACGCGATTGAACACGCCCAGGACCTCTACGAAGCGGAGTTCGAGTAATCGAACGGTCGTCGGTGCCGTAGTAATTCTTTTCCGGGGAGTCCTCGAGTAGCTGGTATGGCCGACCAGCGGGATCTCACTGCCCGTGTCAGGGAGGGCTACGACCGGATCGCCGCCGAGTACGACGAGCACCGCTCGACGGACGACACTGATGTCCCACTCGTCGAACGGTTTTGCGACGGCCTTGGGCCAAACGCAGACGTCCTCGACGCCGGTTGTGGTGCGGGAATGCCGGTCACGGAGCTATTAGCCGAGGGTCACACCGTGACCGGACTCGACCTCTCCCGTGAACAACTGTCGCTGGCGACCGGTCGTCTTCCTGGCCAATCGTTCGTCGAGGGTGAGATGACGCGACTGCCATTCGATGACGATAGCTTCGACGGTCTCACGTCGTTTTACGCCGTCATCCACGTTCCCCGAGAACGTCACGAAGACGTCTTCGCGGAGTTTCATCGCGTCTGCCGGCCCGGAGCGACCCTGCTCTGTACGGTCGGCGATGCCGACTGGACGGGCCACAACGAAGACTGGATGGGGATGGGCGAGGCGATGTACTGGGATATCCCTGGGCTGGATCGAGCGCGCGAGCTGCTCGAAAACGCCGGATTCAGCGTCGAACGCGTCGATTACGTTATGGACGACGTCGCCGATGACCCGGCGCGGAAACCCTTCGTCTGGGCCCGTGCCTGACTCCGAGCAAGAACGCCGTTCGCGTCGCTAGTTCTCGGTGACAGAGTGATGTTTCCCGGTTATCACCGCCCGTTCCACCCATGCGGTATGATTATGGGTAATTATTTGGGCGTGTGGGTCGTTGTCTAGAGCGTAATGGCTACCGAACGTCCCACTGTCGGGATCGCCCATCTCACGGTCGTCCCGGAAAACTTCAAACCGGCCGATTCACCCCCTGAAACGTCGCCGGATCGCCACGACTGATCGCGAGTTTTGCCGGTGTCGGCGTTGCCCGTCAGGGACGGCCGCGAAAAGAACCTTCTTGTGTCAGTCACCAGTACCGCGAGGTATGGGACTGTTCGATCGGATTCGCAGCGACGATGACCCCCGGGTCGCCTTCTTCGGCATCGATGGCGTCCCGTACAGCCTGATCGCCGACAACGAGGATCGCTTCGAGAACCTCACCGCTATCGCTGAGTCGGGGGCTGGCGGAGCCATCGACAGCATCGTGCCTCCCGAGTCAAGCGCCTGTTGGCCCTCCCTGACGACGGGCGTCAACCCGGGTCAGACGGGTGTCTACGGCTTCCAGGATCGGGAGGTCGGGTCGGCGGAGACGTACGTGCCGATGGGCACCGACGTCCAGGCCACCCGTCTGTGGGATCGCGTCCAATCGGCCGGCCGAGACGCGACGGTGATGAACGTCCCCGTGACGTTCCCGCCCCAGCGTGATGTCCAGCGGATGGTCTCTGGGTTCCTCTCACCTGGCGTCGAGAAGGCGGCCTATCCCGACGAAATCCGCGAGACACTCCAGGACAGCGACTATCGGATCGACGTCAACGCCAAACTCGGGCACAACGACGACAAGACGGAGTTCATCGAGGATGCCCACGAGACGCTCGAGAAGCGCTTTGACGCCTTCAGGCAGTACATCGAAGCCGACGACTGGGACCTCTTTTTTGGCGTCTTCATGACGACCGACCGGGTCAATCACTTCCTGTTCGAGGACTACGAGAAAGACGGCGAGTACAAGGAAGCCTTCCTCGAGTTCTACGAGAAAGTCGACGACTACCTGGGCCAACTGCGCGAGATGCTGGCCGACGACGTGACAATGGTCGTCGCGTCTGATCACGGGTTTACCACGCTCGACCACGAGGTTCACTGCAACGAGTGGCTCCGAGAGGAAGGCTGGCTAAGCTACGACGCCGACGAGCCAGAAGAACTTGGTGACTTAGACGAATCGACGAAAGCCTACTCGTTGATCCCCGGCCGCTTTTACGTCAACCTGGACGACCGCGAGGCTAACGGCAGTGTCCCGGAAGACGACTACGAGGATGTCAGAGCCGACCTCAAAGCCAAACTCGAAGCCTGGGAAGGGCCGGATGGTCGACCGGTCGCCGAGCGCGTCGTCACCAAAGAAGAAGCCTTCCGTGGTGACCACGACGACATCGCGCCGGATCTCGTCGTCATTCCGAACCACGGCTTCGATCTGAAAGCCGGGTTCAAGGGCAGTTCGGACGTCTTCGGTGTCGGGCCGCGAAACGGCATGCATAGTTTCGATAACGCCTGCCTGTTCGTCGACGACGATGGCGCTCGGATCAGTGACGTCGATCTCTACGATATTGCGCCGACACTCCTCTCGCTGCTTTCCGTCGAGTACGATCGTACCGAATTCGACGGCTCGAGCCTGGTCTAACTGGCCAATTCTCACGACCAGCCCGACAACAGCGAGTGCCACAGATTTTTGCGCTGACGCTACGTACCATCGGGCGGATGGAGATCGATCTCGACGGGGACCTGGCTGGAGACCTCGAAGCCGAGGCTGAAGAGCGCGGCTTCGACAGCCTCGAGGCCTACGTCCGGTGGCTGCTCGAGCACCGGGAGGCCGTGCTTCGTCCGCCCGGCGACCGACTTGCGTCCCGCATTGACGCTCTCGAAGACGAAATCGAACACCTCCGCGGCGCGATCGAGGCTGCCGGGACACCGGACGCGGCCTCGATCAAAGCCGAAGACTGGATCGACGAGTCCCGTGACCAGACAGACTGGGACGACGACACGGAGACGGCCACTGGCGGAGGATTCGAGTTTTCCGGCGGGACGGGCACTGAGAGTGATGAGCTGGATGCGCCTGCGGAGTCACCAACCACCAGTGGGGGCGACTCCGTGGACGAATCCGATCACGCGGCTAGCCTTGATCCCCAGGACGAGCAGTCTACGTCCGATGAACTCGAAGAGAGTGGTATCAGTGAGTTTGCCTACTCGGACGATCTCGAACCGCCCCCGGAGAGTGACGACGAACCAGCCGAGGCCGACGACACCAGCGAGGAACCGGAGGACGGCGCGGACGACGACGAGATCGCCGACGCGATCGCTGATATCGATCTGGCCGAGGAAGACGAGGCGGCAGACGCCGAATCGAGTGGCGAGTAGCTGGCCGTCAGAATAGATCTTCGAGTTCGTCGTTCTGGAAGTCGTCGACTTGGCCCGTCGATTGGTCGGTTGCTCCTTGGTAGGCTTCGGCCGCGCGGTCGAGGAAGGCTTCGAGACGCTGTGAGCGCTCGACGCCGCCGAGCAACACCAGTGCGGCGAGCCGGTCGCTCTCCAGTGGGAAGTCCCCGCCCCGGACTTCGAGACTGCCGGTTTCTTCTTCGAGCCAACTACGGGCGCGTTCGACGCCCTTTCGCGAGATGCGCTCGGGTTGGCCGGCGATGACGAGCAGTGCCGTCTCGGCCTCGACAGCGTTCGGGAGGCTTGTCCCGGTCAGGAGGGCATTGCGGGTCAGGCTCGTGATCGTGTTGACGTTCTCGTCGGCATCGTCACTCGCTTCCGCGCTGGCATAGCCAAGCGCTGCGAGCCCGCCCGGCCGGAGCGTGTTGATGATCTCACTGGAGTCGACGACGCTCTCGCCGACACCCTCGACGATTTCGCCCGAGGCGAGCAGGAGGCCGATTCGCTGGGCGATGTTGTCGTTGATCGTGTCGAATCCCTCTGCGACGCTCTCCTCGGCGGAGTGCCAGGCGTCGTTGTCCACGAGCAGTGTCGCATCCGCTTCTCGGGCGACGGTCTTCAGCGAGCGGCCCGCGTTGGCCTGGTAGATCGACCCCTCGCTCCGTCCGGGGAGGATTCCCAGGACGTACACTGGGACGTCGTAGATTCGTTTGAGCTCCTTTGCCAGCACGGGTGCGCCGCCCGACCCGGTGCCACCGCCCAGGCCGGCGACGACCATGATCGCTTCCGCTCGGGAGGTAATTCGCCCACCCAGGCCATCCAGTACTTCCGTGGCCTCCGCCTGCATGATCTCCGCACCGAGTTCGTTGTCGCCACCGACACCGTGACCCTTGACGCGATCCTGGCCGATGACCATCGTTTCGATATCGAGCGCCTGGAGATCGGTCTTGGCTGTATTGACCGCCAACGCCCCCTGAACGGCGTCGAACCCCCTCTCGTAGTCGTGGGTTGCCAGCGCTTCGGTGACCTTCCCACCGGCCTGGCCGAGACCAATCAAGACGACCTTCATACCAACAGCGTTGGGTCACCGGGTATTCAACCTTGTGACAATTCACGGCTCGGCAACGCGTCCCAACTCTCCCCGGTGTGCCGTGCCGGTGGCGACGCGCCCTTGTAGGATTGGCTCGTACCGGATCCCATGTTCGACACCATCGATCCCGGTGAGCACGACGGTCCGTCACTCCGGCAGGCCTTCGAGCGAAGTCTACAGACAACAATCGAAACAGCCGGCGTCGAGACAGTCCGGGACCGTACCGGCCTCGATCGGGAGACGCTCGCGGCGATCGCCGACGGTGAGAGTACGGATCTGACCGTCGACGACGCCGCAGCAATTATCGCTGTCGAGGATGACCGCGATGCCGACGCAATTGCAGCCGACGCCCGGGACCGCCTGCTGTTAGCCATGTCGAGTGCCGTCATGGATGTGGACGCGCTCGCGCGCAGAATCGACGGGGATGTCACTGCCAAGGAACTCCAGCAGAAAATCGAGGGTCGCCACCCGATGGGCCTTGGGGAATATGCCGACGTGCTGGCCGCCGTTACGGAGGGACAGTGACGCAAATCGTCATCCTGGGGTGTGGCTACGTTGGCTGTGCCCTCGCCGAACGACTCGACGCCCACGAGGTCGTGGGAGTCCGCCGCTCGACCGACGGCCTCGCGGCGGTCGAGGCGGCCGGCGCACAGCCGATCCAGGCCGACGTGACTGATCCGGACGCCCTCGAAGCCGTGCCCGACGCCGACTGGCTCGTCTTCGCGGCGAGTGCCGGCGGTCGCGACGCCGAGGCGGCCCGGGAAACCTACGTCGAGGGACTCCGGACGGCCATCGACCACTTTGGAGCTCGATCGTCGCCTCCCGAGCGAGTCGTGTACACCTCCAGTACAGGCGTCTACGGCGATCACGACGGGGGCTGGGTCAACGAAGAGACGGATCTGGAACCGACGACCGAGAAGACGCGCGTCCTCGCCGAGGCCGAACGGATCGCTCGCGAGCGCCCGCCGGCGGGAATGGACGGGACTGTCGCGCGCTTTGGCGGTCTGTACGGCCCGGATCGCTACCGCCTTCAACGGTATCTCGATGGGCCGGTCACGGCGGGCTATCTGAACATGGTTCATCGCGCGGATGCGGCCGGGGCAGTTCGCTTCCTGCTCGAAGCAGACGAAGGACGGGACGCCGTCGTCAACGTCGTCGACGATGACCCCGTCGAAAAGTGGGCCTTGGCCGACTGGCTGGCCGAGCAGTGTGCCGAACCCGAACCGCAAAAAGAGACGCTGGCGGCACGCCTCGAGGCTGTCGATTCTGACCAGCGGCGACGGCGTCTCCGGGCGAACAAGCGCGTGAGCAACGATCGCCTCCGGAAATGGGGGTACGAGTTTACCTATCCCACGTTTCGCGAGGGGTATCATGACGCAATCAGCCAGTTCCTCGCCGATAACGACGAGTCCTGACGGTCCGAGGAGCTGGGCCGAAAGTTCTTAACAGCCGGGAGAGACAGTGGTCGGTATGTCGGCTTCGGTGCCCGCGGACATCGAGGAAACAGTCGCGTCGATGCTCGCCGACGTCAGTGAGTTCGTCGCGGCCAACCCGCTTCTCGTGGGGGCGCTCATCGTCGCGGGCCTGTTCGTCGTCGTCGGCCTCGCGGTGGTCATCCGCCGTCTCAGGCGCACGCCGGGCAAGCGCCTTCGCACCGCTCTGGCCGGGTACGAGCGCGTGAGCGTCCTGTTACATCCAAATCCCGATCCGGACGCGATGGCGGCCGCCCAGGGCGTTGCCGAACTGGCCGCAAGCGTCGACACCGAAACCGCCCTCCAACACCCCGGACAGATCCGCCATCAGGAGAATCGAGCCTTCGAGACGGTCCTGGAGCTGGAGCTCGATCAAATCGAGGAGGCAGCCGAACTCGACGGCGAGGCGGTGGTACTGGTCGATCACAACGAGCCGCGCGGGTTTTCGGGCGCTGAAAGCGTCTCGCCGGTGGCCGTCGTCGATCACCATCCCGGCGACGGGACTGGTTCGTCGTTTACCGATGTCCGACCGGCCTATGGGGCCTGCGCGACAATTCTCGCCGAGTACACTGAGGACTTCGGTCTCGACCCAGTCGATCCGGAAGCCGAGAATGGGGACGAAGACGGTGAGTTCCTCCCGCCTGACGTCGCAACAGGAATGCTCTACGGCATCCAGGCCGACACGAACCACCTGACAAAAGGCTGTTCACCCGCAGAGTTCGAGGCCGCTTCGTACCTCTACCCGGGCGTCGACCAGGACGCTCTCGATCGGATCGCTAACCCCGAGGTCGACACTGAAGTCCTCGAAATCAAGGCCCGGGCGATCATGGAACGGGACGTTCGGGATGCCTTTGCCGCCAGCGACGTCGGTGAGGTCTCGAACGTCGACGCCATTCCACAGGCGGCCGATGAGTTGCTACGCCTGGAGGGCGTCACGGCGGTCGTCGTGCTAGGCGAGAAAGACGGGACGCTCCATCTCTCCGGCCGATCACGCGATGATCGTGTCCACATGGGGAAAGCGCTCCAGGCGGCCGTCGCGGAGGTCCCGATGGCCGAGGCCGGCGGTCACGCGCGGATGGGCGGCGGACAGGTGAGTCTCGATCACATGGCCGGACTCGGGCCGGGCGAGGGCGTTACCAGGGAGGAACTCTACGAGCGCCTGTTCGAGGCGATGACCGGCGATCGACAGTAGCCCAGCGCCGGAGACTCCGGTTGTCCCGATCGTTTGCGAACATGACCCATAGACAGCCCCGACGGTACCTGGTGGTATCGCGACCGGCATCACGAATCGTTCGCACGGACGTACTTCCGGCCGTACGGGGACCCGGCAAGGCACCCAAAACGAACGGCGTGTCCGAAACCGACTCGACCAATATCAGGCGACGACGAAGAGAGAAGCGTTAGCTCGCGGCGATAACGTCGTCGATACGGACGATCATCGTCGCGGCCTCGGTCGCACTCTCGACGGCCTCCCGCTTGACCGCGGCGGGATCGATGACGCCGTGCTCGATCGGATCGGCGATGACGCCGGTCTGGCCCTCGCTGATGACCCCGGAGAGGTCACCGCCCTCGTAGGCAGCCCGGAGATCGACCAGGGCGTCGATCGGGTCCATACCGGTGTTGGTCGCGAGCGTCCGCGGAACCACGTCGATCGCGTCGGCGAACGCTTCGACGGCCAACTGTTTGCGGCCCTCGACCCCGGCAGCTTCCGAGCGGACGTGGTCGGCGACAGCGATCTCGGTTGCGCCGGCACCCGGGACGACACCGCCGCGTTCGAGGGCGGCAGTCACGACGTCCAGAGCGTCCTTGATTGCGCGTTCGAGTTCGTCGACAACGTGTTCGGTGCCACCGCGGGCGAAGATCGTGACGGCCTCGGCGGCCGCACCACCTTCGATGAACGTCAGCTCCTCGTCGCCGTAGGCACGGGCGGACACGCTATCGGCCTCGCCGAGTTCGTCGGTCTCTAAGTCCTCGACGGACCCGACACGGCTCGCACCGGTCGCACCGGCGATGGCTTCCAGATCGTCCGAGCCCTCGATCGCCAGGATACCGTGCTTGGCGAGGTAGGCACCGACGCGATCCTCGACGTCGCCGCTGACGAACACGACTTCGACGCCGAGATCGGCGAGTTTCTGGGCATACCCACGCAGTTCCTCCTCTTCGGCCTCGATGGCGGCGTTGAGCTGATCGACGTTGTTCACGTTGTACTCGGCGTCGATGTTGCTCTCACGCAGGTCGAGATCGCTGTCGACGGCGGCGATTGCCGCGTTCTCGACCGTTCGGGGCATGTTGTCGTGGACCGGTTCCTCGTCAACGATGACACCCTCGACGAGTTCGGTCGCACTGGAAGAGGAGCCGACCTGGGCATGGATCGTGATGTTATCCCGCTCGACGCGGCCGTCCCGAACGTGGCTGACTGCCTCGACGACCGTCTCCGCGAGCGGGCCGGCAGCGACATCGCCGGTCCCCTTGCCGGTCATGCTGGATTCGGCGACCTCGATCAGCGATTCGTCGTCCAAGTCACCGTCGACGACAAGGTCGTCAACGGCTTCACGAGCGATGCGGGCGGCCTCGTGATACCCCTCGACGATCGTCGTCGCGTGGACGTCATCCTCGAGCAGGTCCTCGGCTTTGGCCAGCAGTTCGCCGGCGAGAATCGAGGCCGTCGTGGTCCCGTCGCCGACTTCCTCTTCCTGAGTCTCGGCGACTTCGACGAGCATGTTCGCAGCGGGATGCTCGATGTCCATCTCGTCGAGAATGGTCGCCCCGTCGTTGGTGATGACGACGTCGCCATCGGAGACGAGCATCTTGTCCATCCCGCGAGGGCCAAGCGTCGTGCGGACGGCCTCGCTGACGGCCTTACCCGCGGAAATATTCGAACTCTGTGCGTCTTTGCCTTGTGTGCGCTGGGAGTCGTCGCTGAGAATAAACATCGGCTGACCGCCCATGCGCGGCTGTCCGGACTGTGACATAGTGGATCTTCACTTAGTTCATCCATTGCGGTTCTATATAAATATTGCTATCCCTGTCCGGAATCTACCCGGAGCGGGGCGCCCTGAATTAGCGCCGTCAGCCGTGCCAAAGGCCTTTAAAACGGAGATAGCAGCGGTCGCCGGAAAGTTAAACAACCCACTGATGACGACGACTTGCACCCAATTCGAAATGAGGGGTTGACACTATCGACAGCGCATGGGGCTCGTGGGAGACCGTGTACACAACATCCGCGAGGTATGATACGGCCGCCAGGTAGAACGCGTCGACCCGAGATTGCCAGCGGGACGGCGTTTATGCCCCAGGCCATGCAATGGTATGATATGGCTCAACATGCGTCGTTTGG
The DNA here is from genome assembly GCF_013839425.1 of Halorhabdus salina. GTDB lineage: Archaea > Halobacteriota > Halobacteria > Halobacteriales > Haloarculaceae > Halorhabdus > Halorhabdus salina. The sequence continues at coordinate 165,540 of NZ_JACDNP010000004.1, forward strand.
GTTTGACAAGGGGGGAATCGCGCCGCGAATCCAACGGGCTGGGGTGGCAGGGGCCGGCGGGGCCGGATTTCCGGCCTACGCGAAGTGGGAACGGCTCGAAGACGTCGACGCAGTGTTGATCAACCATCAGGAGAGCGAACCCAACTTCCTCAAAGATCGGTGGATCGGTCGCGAGCACACCGAGCTGCTGGCGTCGTTCTGTGACGCGTTGCTAGATGCAGTGCTCGATACCGTCGTGATCGGGACGAAAGAACACTATCGCGGGGTCTGGGTCGGTGCCCTTGAGGAGGCCACCGACGCGACGGTGGTCAAACCCGACGAACTGCCGGTCGACGTCGACGATCGGGAGGGCGTCATCGTCGCCTGCACGGGCGACCGCTACGAGTACGGGATGGAGAGTGTCCTGTTGCGAGAGATCGCCGACACTGTGATCGGTCGGGATCTTCCCGTCGATCACGGCTGGATCGTCCAGAACACCGAGACGCTGTGGAATATTGCTCGCGGCCTGGCCGACGGACGGCCGGTCACCCACAAGTACCTCCACGTCGATGGGGACACGCCCCGCCACCGGTTTCTCAAAGTGCCGGTCGGGACACCTGGGACGGATCTGCTTGCAGCTGCGGGGCGGCCCGGCGGGCCTGGCTCCCACGAGATCCTCGCCGACGGCGGGCCAGGATGGAGTTTCGAGATCGAACGCGACCCCGACATGTTCGGCGTCACGAAGCGGACCAATTGCCTGCTAATCATCGACGAACAGTTGGCCGCCGACAACCGGATCGGCAACGGCCGGATCAACATCCTCGGGCCCCAGGCCTGGAAAGGCCGGACCCTGGAAGACGAACCGACCGAGCTGGAGCCCGATCGCGTTCGAATCCCGTTGTTGAGCAATCCCGAGTACGAGGGCGTCGCGACCTACGCCGAGCCGACCGTCTCGCCCAGCGATACCGTGACCGTCGGCGATCAGATCGCACGCCCTGGTGAAGACGCCATCAGCAACGCCCACCACGCCTCGATCGACGGTGAAGTCACAGCCGTCACCGAACATCACATCACGATCGAGCGGCGCTGAGCGGCGGTCCCGGTCACCGACGAACCGTCAGCGGTCAAGCACGAGCACGTGACGATCGAGCGACCGATGGACGCGGCGCTCGAAATGCGCCGCGACGGTCCAGCCAGCCGCCTCAGCGACGGCCTGCCAGGACCGGTCGCCGACGATAACCGTCCGGGACGCAAGTCGGTGGGCTTCCGCGAGTGCGTCGCCAACCAGCGCTGCCAGCGTGTCACCAGTGATCTTCGTCTGTCGTCCGTAGGGGGCATCGAAGACGACCGCGTCGACGGCGTCATCCCGGAACGGGAGTCGTCGCGCGTCGCCTTTGCAGACGGCACACTCGTCGTCGACCAGTGCTGCCAGGTTCTCTCGTGTCCCCGCGGCCATCTTTTCGAGCGCGTCGACGCCGACGGGCCTGGCACCGACGAGTCCCGCCTCGATCAACAGCCCGCCAGTGCCACACATCGGATCGAGGACGGTCGCGCCAGGCCGAGCCCCAGCGATATTGACTAGGGCGCGAGCGAGCGTCGGATCCATGCTGCCGGGCTGGAAGAAGGGGCGGTCGGTCGGCGCGCGGTCGGTAAACGTCCGCGGCGGGTCACTGGCGAGCCACCCGATCGCACAAACGCCTGGGTCTGCCTCGGACGCGACATTGACAGCAGAGGACTGCTTAACGGACGGGGAGCCGGCGAAGACGACCCGGAGTTCCTGATCCGGATCGTCCAGATCGACCGACAGTCCTGCCTCGACCAGTACCGAGCCGAGTTCGCGCTCTGCGGCCTGCGTACTCACGCCGGTCGCCCCGCGGACGTCACGGGCGCGGACGGCAACCGATCCTGAGCGGTCGATCGACGCCGATTCGAGGATCTCTCGGGCCGCCGCGATGGTTGGCTCGGCCGTCCCGACGAGGTCGCTCACGCGGTGGGTGAGCGCCAGGGTCGAGGCCCGCTCAGTGACCGATTGGGCCGTCGCGAGTCCGCCGGCGATCACCGAGACGCCGCTGGCGGCACTGGCTGCCTCGTAGGCGGCGAAGTCGTCGTCGGTGCCCGCCAGTTCCAGCAGGTACACGGTGAAACGGTGTTGGCGTCGGCGCTTGGCTCTGGCGGTTCGGTGCCACCAACGGACGGTGGTAAGCATCGTTGGATCAGCGTGTCACAGAAGGCAGTGCAAGATACAGAAAATGGGTTCAACACGAGCGTGTTGCACTGCCAGTCAGTGGAGTTTTGTTTGGTGCAGCGAACTGACTAACTATGTCGGATTGCGTGTTTTGCTCCATCGTTGCCGAGGAATCACCTGCGTATCGCATATATGAGGACGACCGTTCACTTGCCTTCCTCGATATTGAACCTGCGTCTCGTGGGCATACGCTTATCATTCCGAAGTCGCACTACGAAACTGTCACCGACATGCCTGAATCCCTCGTCGGGGATATATTCCAAACCGTTCACCACGTTGCTGGTGCGCTTGAATCGGTCTATCAACTCGATGGCTACAACGTCGTCCAGTCCAACGGCGTCGCTGCAGGCCAAGAGGTCTTCCACGCTCACATTCACATCATCCCTCGATACGAAAATGATACGGTGGCTTTGGGGTGGTGTAGCGAGGCTGCGGATGAAACGATGCAACAGGAGATCGCCGACACGGTTCGGGAGGAGTTAGATTCGCGGTCGTGACCAATACGCGCATTCCATCTTGCACGGGAGTCCTGACACGACGTGGGTGAGAAGTGTATGCGAATCGTTCTATGACACACTCCTGGATACCCCACGCGTATCCCCAATCCCGGTTGTATAGCCGTGAAATGGCCGGCACCCCGAATATGGGGGTGCTTATATATCTTAAATACCAACTTTTATAAGACTTAAATACGATTTATGACGCGAACCATGGCTGATCCCAAGGAAACGATCAATATCGAAAACGTAGTGGCCTCGACGGGCATCGGTCAGGAACTCGATCTCCAGAGCGTGGCGATGGACCTGGAGGGGGCTGACTACGACCCCGAGCAGTTCCCCGGCCTCGTCTATCGGACTCAGGAACCCAAGTCGGCGGCACTGATCTTCCGCTCGGGCAAGATCGTCTGTACCGGTGCCAAGAGCACCGACGACGTTCACCAGAGTCTCCGGATCGTCTTCGACAAGCTCCGAGACCTGGAGATCCAGGTCGACGAGGATCCCGAGATCGTCGTCCAGAACATCGTCACGTCGGCCGACCTGGGCCGGAACCTCAACCTCAACGCCATCGCCATCGGGCTTGGCTTAGAGAACATCGAGTACGAACCCGAGCAGTTCCCCGGCCTCGTCTATCGACTCGACGACCCCGACGTCGTTGCGCTGCTCTTTGGCTCGGGCAAACTCGTCATCACGGGCGGCAAAGAGCCCGACGACGCCAGGAAAGCCGTCGACAAGATAGTCTCCCGGCTCGAAGAGCTGGGCCTGCTCGAATAACAACCGACAAGCGGCTCCCCTCCGAAGCGTCGATATGATCGGCTCGTTCTCTCTCTTTGTGTCCACTGCCGAGGCACCCGTCGGGCCAGCTACCGTAAGTTCCGCCCTCCAGACGGGACCGATCGGTGGTGGCCTCGCCGCTGCCATCGGCGTCTTTCTGTCCGTCGCGGCCTTTTATGCCGTCACCCTTCATCTCGCGGCAACCTTCTTCCTCGGGGATGTCCCCAGCCAGAAGGCCGCCACAGTGGGTCCCGTGCCGGCGATCGTCTCGATTCTGTTGGGCCGGTGGGGGATCGAGAGCGTCGCGTTCATCTCCCAGGAATTGGGCGTGCTGATCGTCGTCAGCGTGACGCTGCTCACCGACGGGCTAGCGATCGCGAGGGTGTATGGACTCGACAGACGACCGACGGCGGCACTGACGCTATTGCACTTCGCGTTTGCGACCGCGCTCGGGATATCGCTGGCGAACCTGTTGGGCTTCATCTGACTATCTTGCTAGTTCCTCCCACTACTGTAGTCACGAGATAATCAGTGAGAGATAGGCCCCTGTTTGTGACATTCACGCGTAGATCGAGCGGTTTATCATTAAACGGTATTGTACTAACTACACACAATGGCAGACGTCGCAATCATCGGAGGCGGGCCGGCCGGCCTGGCCGCCGCCGTCTACACCGCACGCGCAGATCAGGAAACGCTCATCTTCGACAAAGGGGACGGCACGACCAGAGACGTCGACTGGATGGAGAACGTCTACGGCTTCCCGGAGGGCGCGAGTGGCCCGGAACTCGTCGAAGCCGGCCAGGAACACGCCACGAAGTTCGGCGCGGAAATCGTCCAAGAGGAGGTCGTCCGCGTCGGCGAAGAAGGGAAGGGCTACGTCGTCGAAACCGAGGTCGACGAGTACGAGGTCGAAGGCGTCATCCTCGCGACCGGAGCGTCCTACGAGAGTCCCGCAATCACGGACGTCGACGAGTACGAGGGTGGCGGCGTTTCCTACTGCGTCGAGTGTGACGCCTTCTTCTATCAGGACGCACCCGTCGCGGTCGTCGGGGCGGGCAACTACGCCGCAAAGGAGGCGATGATGCTGCTGGATTACACCGACGACATCCGGATCCTCACCAACGGTAACGAGGTCGCGATCGACGACGCACTCCTCGAACAACTCGCCGAGGAAGGCATCGAAATCGTTCGCGAACCGGCCGATCGGATCGTCGGCGACGACGTGGTCGAGGGCGTCGAGCTGAAATCCGGCGACGTGATCGACGTCGAGGGCGTCTTCGTCGCGCTGGGTGCGGCCGGCGGGACCGACATCGCGGATATGCTCGGAATTGCCCGCGACGGTGACTATCTCGACGTCGACGACGAACAGTACACCGGCGTCGATCGCGTCTACGCTGCGGGTGACATCACGGGCGGGCAACGGCAGGTGAATGTCTCCGTCGGCGAGGGAACCACGGCAGCGATCAATCTCTTAGAGGACTTCCGGGGCGGCGACTACGTCGACTACAAGAAGATCGAAGCCTGATCGGCAGATCTCGGGCGACTGGGATGCCGGTTGGTGAACGCCGGCCGGTTCGACAGACGAACCCCCGATCAAGACGCGATCCAGGCGACGAGAGACGGTGGCTGTGGATGAAAGCAGTTATTCGTCGGGACGGGAAACAGGGGGTAATGATCCACAGTCACACGGGAGGAGGACTCGCATGCGCGTCGTAGTGAAGTTCGGCGGGACCAGCCTCGGAAGCGGCGAGCGTATCGAGCGGGCAGCCAATTCGATCGCGGAAGTGGTCGAACAGGGCCACGAAGTCGCTATCATCGCGAGCGCGATGGGATCGACCACCGACGACCTGCTCAGCGAGATCGAGTTCGAGGTCGACGAGGCCGACCGAGCGGAGATTGTCAGTATGGGCGAGCGGACGTCGGTCCGGATGCTCAAGGGAGCGCTTGCGGCCCGCGGAATCGGCGCGTCGTTCTACGAGCCGGGCGTCGAAGACTGGCCGATCATCACTGACGAGTACGGCGAAGTCGACGTCGAGGAAACCCAGAAGCGCGCCCACGCGCTTGCTGGCCGGATGAAAGATGACGTCCCCATCATCACCGGGTTCCTGGCGGAAGACCACCACGGAGACGTCACCACGCTCGGTCGCGGCGGCAGCGACACGACTGCGGTAATGCTCGGCAAATACATGGAGGCCGACGAAGTGATCATCGTCACCGACGTCGAGGGCGTCATGACCGGCGATCCCCGCGTGGTCGAAGGGGCCCGCAACGTCGGCGAGATCACCGTCGACGAGCTCCGAAACCTCTCTTTCCGGGGAGCCGAAGTCGTCGCCCCCAGCGCACTCGCCTACAAGGGCGGCACGATGGACGTCCGGGTCGTCCACTACCAGCACGAAAACCTACTCTCTGGCGGCACTTCTATCGAAGGTGAGTTCCAGAAGCTGATCGATCTCCAGGAGAACAAACTGTGCTGTGTGACCGTCGCCGGACGGGCGATTCGAAACCAGGCGGGGATCCTTGCCGAACTCTCTTCGGCACTTGCCGAGGAGGGCATCAACGTCGAAGCAGTGTCCAGTGGCATGGACTCGATCACCTTCTATCTCGACAAGGAAGTTGCCGAAGATGCCGAGGCGATCCTCCACGACGAGGTCGTCGACGACGACATTCTCTCGAGCATCACGGTCAAACACGAAATTGCCGTCATTCGCGTCACCGGCGGTGAACTCCCGGACGAACCGGGCGTGATCCACCAAGTGATCGACCCCGTCTCCTCGGCCCACATCAATCTTCTCGACGTCATCACGAGCGCCACCTCGATCGCCGTGTTCGTCCCCTGGGAAGACCGCGAACAGGCACTCAAGCTGATCCAGGAAGCGTTCTAACTGCGACGCGGGACGATCACTCTGTCAGACGATCGCCAACAACAGTCACTGGCCACGGCTGAGTCGGGTTCCGATCCGGCGTGGCAAGGGAGTGTCCCGGACGGCTTTCAGCACCGCCCCGACGTCGTATTCGACCCGATGTAGATCATACGTCATCGCGTCGAGATCGACGACCGCGTAGGCCCCGCGCGGATCACTGTCTCGGGGTTGCCCGACGCTGCCCGGGTTCAGGACGAGTCCGTCCCCAAAGTGTTCTCCGTGCTGGACGTGGGTATGACCGAGAATCAGCACGTCTTCGTCACCGAGCAAGCCCGGCCCGAACTCCTCGGGATACGTGTAGTGATCGGGATTGTCGGGGTGGCCGTGAACGATTTTCAGCCGGCCGTCGAACAACTGTCGCTCAGTCGGCAAGGCGGCCAGCCACTCGCGCTGGTCGATCGACAGTTGGTCGCGGGCATACTCCACGCCCGCGGCCGCCATGTCGTTGAACGCCGGAAACTCACCGGTCGCGACGGCCCGATCGTGGTTCCCCTGAACTGTCGGAATCTCCCGCTCACGGACCCACTCCAGACACTCCGCCGGCCAGGGACCATACCCCACGACGTCGCCCGCTGAGACGATATGATCGACGTCAGGAAGGTCGGCCGCGACCGCCTCCAGGGCGACCTTGTTCGAATGGATGTCAGAGATAACGGCGATTTTCACACACTTCGTTCGCACTCCAGAAAGTTAGAACTGGTCGTTTCGTCTTGCCAACCCAAAACGATCGGGACGGTCGTGCCGTTTCGCTCACCAGGAACGACCTCACTCGTTGACGATCGCCGTCTCGAACTCGCCCGGGGAACCGGCGACACCGGCTGCACAGACCGCGTGTTCGAAGGAATGGTCGTACACGTCGCGTGCGGCACCGGCGGCGGTCGTGGCCTCGAGGTCGAAGGCCACTGGCTGGTCACGTTCGTAGGTCGCCACGAGCGTCGGTTCCGTGACGGCTTCGACCAGCAGTGCGTCCCGGCGAACGATGCCGATTGCCGCCCCGGCTTCTCCGGCAGTCGGATCCTCGTCGTCGATGCCGACGATACCGGCGATCCGGGGCGTGTCGTAGTCGTCTTTCTCGAAGTCCAGGGCCTGCAGGGGGTCGGCCAGTGCGTCCCGTGCCGGCACACCGAGCGCGAGTTTCTCGGCGATCGGATCGACGTGTGAGCCGTTGCCGATCACGACACCGCGATCGGTCACCTGGACGCAGTTGTACGAGATATAGGGGTTGTCGGTCTCGGGGGCGTCTTCGGTCGGGGCGACCGTAATCGTCCCATCGCGATCGACGGCCTGGCGATTTGGAAACGAACGGGATGAGACTCGATACGCGCCCACGTCCGGTCCGACGACGACGAATCTACCGACATACATAGACGACTCCACCCGTGCATCGTAGAAAGACCGTTCGGTTTCCAGTCGAAACGGGGGCGTCACTCACGCATCGCGAAGCGAGGGCAGTAGTCCAGCAACGCAAAACAGGGGCTCAGTCCAGCAACTCGAGACGCTGCGTGTGGACGATGTCGTCGGCAGCGTGACCCACCATGATATCGAATGCGCCGGGTTCGGCAGCCCACTCGCGGTCGACCGTCCAAAAGGCCAGATCGACGTCCTCGATCGTGACGGTTACCGCAGCAGTCTCGCCCGCGTCAAGGTCGACGGTCTCGAAATCGAGCAACTCCTTGACGGGCCGGGAGCGACTCCCGACCAGATCCCGGACGTAAAACTGAACGACGTCCCGGCCGGCCACGTCGCCGACGTTCTCGACGGTGACGGTTGCCTCAAGGGTCTCGCCTGACTCGATCGCAGCTGTCGAGAGCGTCAGGTCGGTGTAAGCGAAGTCGGTGTAGCTCTCGCCGTGGCCGAAGGCAAACAGCGGCTCGTTCGGCGCGTCGATGTACCCCGTGGCGTAGGCGCTCTCGCCATCGTCGCCCGGACGACCAGTCGGCAGTCGATCGTGGGCGAGTGGAACCTGACCCACCGAGTACGGGAAGCTCATCGGGAGATGTCCCGCGGGCACGTGCTCGCCGAACAACGTCTCGGCGACGGCCGGTCCGCCCTCAACCCCGGGATGCCAGACGTCCAGAATCGCCGGGACCGACTCGGCAAGCCAATCGATCGCAAGCGGGCGACCGTTCATCAGCACGGCCACGACGGGCGTGTCCGTCTCGACGAGTGCCTCGACCAGTCGTCGCTGCTCGCCGGGCAGGTCGATCTCCGTCCGGCTCGCGGCCTCGCCCGTGATCTCGGCCGTCTCGCCCACGACGGCGGCGGCCACGTCTGCGTCAGTGGCCGTTTCGACCGCCGCCTCGATAGACTCTTCAGTCACGTCGCCCGGGAGCTCGTAGCCCGGCGTGAAGGGGACCTCGCGGTCGAGGAACGCTTCGAGGCCGTCCCGGATCGTGATCGCGTCCTCGGGCCGCCCCTCGAAGCTCCAGGCCCCGAGCGTATCCTCGCCGCTGTCGGCCAGCGCGCCGATCAATGCGACGTCGGCCTCGGGATCGAGTGGGAGCCGGTCGTCCTCGTTTTGGAGGAGGACGAACGACTCGCGGGCGGCCTCGCGGGCTGCTTGGCGGTGCTTGTCGGCCAGCATCGTTTCGTCGCGTCGCTCCTCGTCAAAGTAGCGGTAGGGGTCCTCGAAGAGGCCCAGCAGGCCTTTGACGGTCAGGACGCGTCGAACAGCGTCGTCGAGTCGGTCTTCGCTTACCTCGCCGTCGCGGACGAGATCGGGCAGTTCGTCGATCACGACCTCGCTGGCCATGTCGATCTCCGAGCCGGCCTGGATGGCCTTCCGGGCCGCATCGCGGCGGTTCTCGGCCGTGCCGTGCTGGATCTGCTCGCGGAAGGATGCCCAGTCAGAGACCAGCACGCCCGAGAAGTCCCACTCGCCCTTGAGGACGTCATTGAGAGGCGATTCGTTGCCGCTGGCGGGGATCCGTTCGTGGACGTTGAAGGCGTTCATGAGCGACCCGACGCCCGCCTCGACGCTCGCCTCGAACGGCGGGAGGTGGCGCTCGCGCAGGGCCGTCTCGGAGACGTCGACAGTGTTGTACTCCCGGCCACCCTCGACGGCCCCGTAGGCGGCGAAGTGCTTTGCACAAGCGAGGACTGTGTCGGGATCACTCAGATCGTCGCCCTGGAATCCGCGGACTCGGGCCCTGGCGAAGGCACTTCCGAGTACCGGACTCTCGCCAGCGCCCTCCATCACGCGCCCCCAGCGCGGGTCACGCGAGACATCGACCATCGGGGCGAACGTCCAGTTGTGCCCCGCGGCGGCCGCTTCCGTCGCGGCGATCCGTTCGGCGCGTTCGGCCAGGTCGGGATTCCAGGAGGCCGCCTGAGCCAGCGGGATCGGGAAAATCGTCTCGTAGCCGTGGATGACATCGAAGCCGATCAACAGCGGGATGCCCAGACGTGACTCCTCGACGGCCAGTTCCTGGAGGTGGCGTTTCGTCTCAAGATCGGTGGCGTTCAGCAACGAGCCGACCTCGCCGTCGGCGACGGCACTCTCTAGTTCTTCCCCCTCGTCTTCGGTCCCCGTGACGAAGTGAACGGAGCGCTGATTGAGTTGGCCGGCCTTTTCTTCGAGTGTCATTGTATCCAGTAGCGAGTCGACGTGCGACTGGATCTCGGCCCGACGACCGTCCACAACGTACTGGTCGAGCCGACTGTCCGAGAGCGGCATGATATAGAGCGCTACGCCCTTGCACCCATTTTAATCTTTGCAGAACAATTTCATCCTCGAAATAGCCACGGGGCGAAAAATACGGCCCAACAAGCCAGTGATGCTGTCGCTCACGTGTTTATAGTCGGATATACAACACATAGGAATATTGTTAGGTTGGATGTTACACATACATCAGCGAATACCTATTCCGGCGATAAACGGGGTTAGAAAGTTATTCAAGGCGGGTTTCCGTCTCTTGGTACATGGCAAAACGACAGTTACGCGACAACGAAACAGATGTCGATGACTGGGCGTTCGTCGACGACGCAGGAACGTTCCAACTAGACGAACCACAGCGATCGAGTTATCTGTATTTCCCATTGGTCAACGAGGCCGGCATCATGTCGGCAGTCACGCCGAAACTCCACGGAGACGTCAACGCGAGCCAACACGAGTTCTTGACGCCGCCGACAGCCGTCGAGGACCTCCACAACAAGCGTACGGCACGGAACTTCTGGGTGTACGAACACGGCAAAGGACCGTGGTCGGCCGTCGGCAACAGCGCAACACAGATTCCCGAGGAAGGGCCCGACGGCGCGGAGTCCGTCTCGATGGAAGGTGGCCTCCTCTATCACGAGATCACTCGCAAGAACGACGACCGCGGCCTGAAAGCCGAGATCACCAACTTCGCGCCAGTGCGCGACGACATGGTCGAACTCATGCGCGTTCGCGTCACGAACACCGGCGAGGACGCAAAGACGATCACGCCGACCGCCGCAGTCCCGATCTACGGTCGCTCGGCCGACAACATCCGCGATCACCGCCACGTCACCTCGCTGCTACACGAGACCTGGACTGACGAGTACGGTGTCCTCGTCAGCCCGACCCTCTCCTTCGACGAGCGTGGCCACACACTCAACGAGACGACCTATGGCGTCCTCGGAACCGACGCCGACGGCACCGCGCCCGAGAGTTTCTACCCCGTCGTCGAGGACTTCATCGGCGAGGGTGGCAACCTCGAGTGGCCGGAAGCCGTCGTCGAAGACCTCGAGGGCGTCGAAGCGGGCACCGAGGTCGACGGCTACGAGAGCCTCGGTGGCCTCCGATTCGAGACGACCGAACTCGAACCCGGCGAGACAGAGGAATACGTCGTCATGCAGGCGATCTGGGACGAGGACCCCGGCGCGACCGCGCTGGCGGAACGCTACGGGTCGAGCGAGGCCGTCGAGGAGGAACTCGTGGCCTGTCAGGCCCACTGGACCGAGAAATCCAATGCCGTCGAGTTCGACACCGGCGACAATACGTTCGATCAGTGGATGCGCTGGGTCACACTCCAGCCCGTCTTCCGGCGGCTCTTTGGCAACTCCTTCCTGCCGTATCACGACTACGGCCGCGGTGGTCGCGGCTGGCGGGACCTCTGGCAGGACATTCTCTCGCTGTTGCTGACCGAACCTGACAACGTTACCGACCTACTCTATCACAACTTCGCTGGCGTGCGCTTCGACGGCTCGAACGCGACGATCATCGGCGACGAACCCGGCGAGTTCAAAGCCGACCGGAACAATATCCCTCGCGTCTGGATGGACCACGGGGCCTGGCCGTGGCTGACGACCCGCTTCTACCTGGATCTCAGCGGCGACCTGGATTTCCTGCTGCGCGACCAGCAATACTACCGGGACCTCCACGTCAACCGTGCCAGCGAGCAGGACGACGAGTGGTCGCCCGAAGACGGCACCGAACTGTACACCGACGACGGCGATGTCTACGAGGGAACCGTCCTCGAACACCTGCTCGTCCAGCACCTCACGCAGTTCTTCAACGTCGGCGAGCACAACGTGATGCGCTTGGAAGACGCCGACTGGAACGACGCCATGGACATGGCCCCCGAACGGGGCGAGAGCGCGGCGTTCACCGCGCTATACGCCTGGAACATGCTCGACATGAGCGAGTTGCTCGGGGATCTCCAGGCCGAACTCGGCGTCGACGAAATCGAGATCGCCCAGGAGATAGAGACGCTACTTGACACGCTGGGCGAGTCGGTGGACTACGAGGACCCCGAGGCCAAACAGGCCCGGCTGGACGAATACCTGGACACCTGGGAACTGACGGTCTCCGGCGAGACGATGACCGTCGCGATCGACGATCTGGCGGCCGACCTAGAAACCAAGGCCGAGTGGCTCTACGAGCAGTTGCGCGACCAGGAGTTCATCGAGAACGAGGCGGGCCACCAGTGGTTCAACGGCTACTACGACGACAGCGGCCGGCGCGTCGAGGGCGACCACGAGAACGGCGTCCGGATGACCCTGACCGGCCAGGTGTTCACGCTAATGGGCGAGGTCGCGACCGACGAACAGGCCGATGCGATCGTCGACGCCGCTGACGAGTACCTCTATGAACCCAAGATGCGTGGCTACCGGCTCAACACCGACTTCGAGGAGGTCAAGACCGACCTCGGGCGTGGCTTTGGCTTTGCCTTTGGCCACAAAGAGAACGGTGCGATGTTCAGCCACATGGCCGTCATGTACGCAAACGCCTTGTACCGCCGCGGGAAGGTCGAGGCTGGTCACAAGGTTCTGTCGGGCATCTACGAGCAGAGCAAGGACTTCGAGGTCAGCCGGATCTATCCCGGCATTCCGGAATACTTCAGCGAGCGCGGCCGCGGAATGTACACCTTCCTCACCGGCTCGGGCAGCTGGCTGCTGTTGACGACGGTCACGGAAGTCTTCGGCGTCAAGGGTGACCTCGGCGACCTGCTGCTCGAACCGAAACTGCTGGCCGAACAGTTTGACGACGGGAAGGCAACCATAACCTGCCAGTTCGCCGACCGCCGACTCGACCTGACCTACCACAACGCAGCGCAGGCAGGCTACGGTGACTACGCGGTTAGCGAGGTCACGCTGAACGGCGAGGCAGTCAACTTTGAGCGCACCGACGACGGCGTCGTGATCGAGCGCGAAATAGTGACTGACCTCGATAGCGAGGCCGTCCACGACCTGGACGTCACGCTCGAATAACGACGGGAATCCACGACACAATCCAACCCAAACCAACCATGGACCGACATTCATTCGACGACCGCAACCGATTCGTCATCAGCGAGTACGACGACCGCGACCCCTTTTCGAGCTTCCTGCCCGGCATTGCCGGCGAGATGGGCATCCCGCTGTGGGTGCTGTACGTCAACCGCGGGCAGGCCATCGCTAGCATGGGCGTCGGCGACAAGGACAGTGCGATCATGGAGTTCCTGCCGGCGAACAAGGCCTACCGCCAGACCGACGAGGTCGGCTTTCGCACCTTCATCGATGTCGATGGCGAGTTCTACGAGCCCTTCGCTCCCGATTCTGACGGTGATCGGGAGATGTACGTCGGTGCGAACGAACTCGAACTCACCGAGACTCACGAGGAATACGGGCTCGAAGTGACCGTCCGGTATTTCACCGTGACCGAGGAACCGTTCGCGGGCCTCGTTCGCGAGGTCGACATCGAAAACACCGGCGAGGAATCGATCGACCTCTCCGTCCTGGACGGCCTGCCAGTCGTCATCCCCTACGGCGTTCCCGACGATGAACTCAAGTTCGTCGCCCGGACGGCCGAGGCCTGGATGGCCGTCAAACACCTCGAGTCGGGCGTGCCCTTCTACCAGGTCAACCCGACGATGGGCGAGGAGGCGACGCTCCAGGAGGCCGACGGCGGGCACTTCTACACGGCCGTCGCCGACGGCGAGCCCCTCGACCCGGTGGTCGATCCGAATGTCGTCTTCGGCCAGGACACCTCATTCTCGGCCCCCGAGCCGTTCCTCGACGGGGGACTTGAGGCGATCTACGACGCCGAACAGATCACCGTCGGGCGGACGCCATGTGGCTTCTTCGGGACCGAGGAGACCCTCGAACCCGGCGAAACGCTCTCGCTCGAAGAACTCGTCGGCCACGCCACCGATCACGAGCAGGCACTCGATCACGCCGCGCGGCTGGACGCCGACTTCGCCGCCCAGCAGCGCGACCGCGCGAACGACCTCGCCCGTGATCTGACAGATCACGTCGCCGTCGAGACCGCAGACGAAACCTTCAATCAGTACACGCGCCAGACGTTCTTCGACAATGTCCTGCGTGGCGGCTGGCCCGTCCTGCTCGGTGAAGACGACGATATCGTTCAGCACGTCTACTCCCGCAAGCACGGCGACCTCGAACGGGACTACAACGACTTCTACGTCGCCCCCGAGTTCTACTCACAGGGCAACGGGAACTTCCGTGACGTCCTGCAGAACCGCCGTGAGGACGTCTGGCTCAAGCCCGGTGTCGAGGACTTCAACGTCGTCTCGTACATGAACCTCGTCCAGGCCGACGGGTACAACCCACTTGTCCTTGAGGGCAACCGCTTCTTCGTCGAACCCGAGGACCGCAACGCGATTCTCGATCTGGTCGAGGCACCCGACGCCGTCAAGGAGACGCTCGAAGACGCCTTCACGCCCGGTGGCCTTCTCACCGCCGCGATCGTCGAGGACGGTGGGCTGACGGTCGATCCCGACGAGTTCCTCTCGGTCGCCCTGGAGAAAGCCACCCGACACTTCGAGACCTCTTTTGGCGACGGCTACTGGGTCGACCACTGGACGTACAACCTCGATTCCATCGAGAAGTACCTGGATATCTATCCCGACCGGAAGGCCGACCTCTTCTTCGGTCGCGAGGAGTACACCTTCCAGGATACCGACGTCGAGGTGCGTCCGCGGGAACTGAAGTACGTCGACATCGACGGTCAGATTCGCCAGGCCAACACGCTCGAACACGACGAGGCAAAGCGGGAACTCATCGAGTCCCGGGACGCCCGACCGTACGCCGTCCGGACAGACGACGGCCACGGCGAAGTCTTCGAGACGAACCTCCTTGGAAAGCTGAGTGCCCTGGGACTGGTGAAGTTCGCGACGATGGACCCGAAGGGCATGGGCATCGAGATGGAGGCCGGCAATCCCGGCTGGGACGACGCCATGGCGGGCCTCCCGGCGATTTTCGGCTCGTCGATGCCCGAGACCTACGAACTCTCCCGACTGCTCGCGATGGCCAGAGACGCCATCGCGGACGCCCCGAGCGAGGTCGACAGTCTCACGCTGCCCGTCGAGATCTACGACCTGCTGGATGCGGTCCGTGACGCACTCGCGTGGTACCGCGAGACCGACCGCGATGGCCGCGATCACGCTTACTGGGACCGCGTCGCGACCGCCCGCGAGCAGTACCGCGATCGCGTCCACTGGGGCTTCGACGGCGAGACTGTCGACATCTCACTCGACGAACTCGACGAGACGCTCGCCGCATTCGAGCAGAAGGTCGATGACGGGATCGCTCGCGCCAAGGAACTGAACGACGGCGAAGTGCCGACGTACTTCCGGTTCCACGTCGAGGAGTACAGCGAACGCGACCTCGAGGAGATTCCCGGGGGACTCGATGACGACGACGCCTTCGTCGAAGTGGAGTCCTTCGAGCCCGAGGCCCTCCCGCTGTTCCTCGAAGGCCCGGTCCGGGCACTCAAGAGCGGTGCCGAGGCCGGCAACGCTGCGACGATCTACGAGCAGGTCAAGTCGAGTGGCCTCTACGACGAGAAGCTGGGCATGTACAAGGTCAACGCCGACCTCTCGGGCCAGCCCTTCGACATCGGTCGCGCCCGGACGTTCACGCCCGGGTGGCTCGAAAACGAGTCAATCTGGCTGCACATGGAGTACAAGTACCTCAAGGCACTCCTCCGTGCCGGTCTCTACGAGGAGTTCTTCACCGATCTCCGGGACGCGGCGATCCCCTTCCAGGATCCCGAACAGTACGGCCGGAGCCCCCTCGAGAATTCCTCGTTCATCGTCTCCAGTGATCACCCCGACGAATCGTTGCACGGCCGCGGCTTCGTCGCCCGGCTGACCGGCTCGACGGTGGAGTTCCTCAGCATGCTCCATCACATGCTGTTCGGCGAGCAGCCCTTCGCCCTCGAAGACGGCGAACTCACGCTCGGGCTTGCCCCGCGACTGCCCGACTGGCTGTTCGATGACGGCCGTCTCACGGGCACGTTCCTCGGTGAGACGACCGTCGAGTACCGCAACCCCGAGGGCGAGGACACCTTCGGCGACGGCGTCGCCCCGGCAAGCGTGACCGTCGAATTCGACGACGGCGAGACCGTCGAGGTCGACGGCGCGACGGTCGGCGAACCGTACAGCCAGCGCATCCGCGACGGTGACGCAGAGACGATTACGGTCGAACTGCGCTAAAGGGAATCAGCGGAGACGCTCACGAGATCGCCTCTTCTTTCATAGCGAACACCTGTCCGTCAGTTATCCGATAGACGACTCTTGCAGCCAGTAGCGCGATCACGATTTCCAGCCCGCCGGCAACCAGAAAGGCAGCGAGGAAACCGTAGCGGTCGGTAACCATGCCGCCGACGAGGAAACCGGCAAGCATCCCGAGACTGCCGAAGACGTTGAATCCGCCCATGGCCGACCCGCGCTCGCTGGCCGGGACAAGATCTGTCACGAGCGCCATCGTCGCCGGTGCGACTGCCGCCCCGCAGACTCCGACGACGACCATCAGCGTCGCCGCGAGGGCGAATACTGGCGCAACTCCCACGGCGACGATCGTCACGCCATACAGGAGCGAGCCGACGACGACAGGGAGAAACCGCCCGACGCGATCCGAGAGGCGTCCCATGGGATACTGGAGGGCAGCGAAGGGGAAGAAAAACAGCGCGAGGGTGATCCCGGCGAGTGCGGGTCCGACGCCAAATGTATCCGTGAAGTACGCGACCCCAGTGAGGGCGAAAAAGCCAGCCGTCAGGCGATCGATGAATCCGAACGCGTAGGGCACGATCAGGGCCGGTCGGCCACGCAAGCGGGCCAGCAGCGGCGCGAGGTCGATACCGCCGTCCGGCGTTCGGTCCGGGACTGTCGCCCCAAGCAGTGCCGCGCCGGCGAGGACAGCTGCACCCGCGTACAGCGGGGCCAGCGGGTCGACCGTCGAGAGCGCACCGCCGGTGATCGAGCCGAGTGCCGCACCGAAGCCGATCGCTGCACCGGCAGCACCCATGTTTCGACCGTGACCGCCAGCGAGATCCATCAGCTTCGTGATCGACAGCGAGAACGCCCCGATCGTGAACGCGCCGCCGAGCACCCGGAGTGCCAGCACGACGCCGAAGCCGAGACCCAGACGCGGGGCGAACGCGACGGCCAGATAGCTGGCTGCGCCGCCGGTTGCACCGGCGACAACCAGCGGCGTTCGGCGTCCGAGCCGATCGCTGGCCAGCCCCCACAAAACTGCGCAGGTGACGAACGCCCCGAACTCGGCGACCAGAAACCACGTTCGTGGGAGGATTTCGCCTCCGCCCCCCAATGCTTGAACGAGGCCCTCGAGTCCAGGATAGAGGAATACCTGCGAGACTAGCACGGCCCAGACGACGAGACTCAGGCGCGTCCGGTCGGTCATGAGCGCCGGGACTGCCTACGATGCTCGTCGAACAGCCGACGCGCCACCCCCAGACGACCGGTGACGAAGTCGATCTGTTGTCCCGTTTCGATACGCATCACCTGCATGCACTCGCTACCAGCCCTTGAATGCTATCGGATCGAAACCGGGAACGCCGGCAGGTGGCGGGGTCGCTCTGGAGATACCTGCTGTCGGCTCACAGCGACAGCGGTTCGGGCCCTTGCGCGCCGGGGATCGGCGGGTCGCGGTCGCTGTAATACTTCTGACCGATCGCGGCTTGTTACAGTCGCCCCCAATTTCGCGGTCGGGCGACCCCGAAATCCGGGCTACGAGGGTTCACTGCGCGCGACTGGCAGGGGTCGAATCTCAGGGATATTTGCGACTCACGACGTTGTTCGCCACAAAAGTAGTCCATCCTGGATTCGAACCAGGGTCGCGAGCCCCAGAAGCTCGCAGGATTGGCCGCTACCCCAATGGACTGCGCGTATTGCGGATTCGTGGGTCCGCAATTAAACATTGTCGCTTTCGGGCAGGTCTGTCATTCATTCGCGAGCGTCGCATCCGCATTTTCGGGCACTTCGTAGTGTTCTCTTCGATGACAGTTAGCACACAGCACTTGACAGCTATTGATCTCGTTTTTGATCTTTTCTTTCGCGTAGCCGTTCGCGACCATCTTCGAGACGCCGAGCGTTTTCTCGTCTACGTTTTCGTGATGGAAATCGAGTACGGCCGGATCGCCCTCGCCACAGCGTCGGCAGCGACAGTGTTCGGCCTTGTAGTCGTGTAACCACCTGCGAAGTCTCGCACGCCGGCGGTCCTTCTTGGCGATGTCCCGCTCTCTGTTTTTGTAGTACCATCGCATGTTTCCGGATAGCTCCTCCCATGCTTTTCCAGGTTGCAGTTCGACCCACTCGGGCTTGGGTTGGACGTCAGGTCCGCCGTTCTCTCCTTGGTCATACGTTGTGAGACCTGCCGCTTCCTTCGCCTCGTTCCATGCACCGACGACGCGAAGAATCGTCGACGCCGAGGGCGTCATACCGAGTGCCTCGTACTGAGCTTTCGTCGGTGATTCGCCGAGTTCCGCTGTGGCATCCTGAAGTGCCTCGATACAGTCCTGTTCCTCGAGCATACACGTTCTGGGTTCGTCATGACTGATAAAGGAGCCCTGTGCGCGCCAGGAGCCAAAATGGGTAGTCCATCGCTCCCCAGTTGGCGTATGTGGACGAAAAGGAGTATCGCGAAACTGGCCGCAAAGAAGGGTTTAGGCCAGCGGAATCGTCGTCCGCAAGGTCATCCACCGGCAAATTCGGATCAGGTGTCTGCATCCGGCGCCGATGTCAGTCCTCGCACAGCACCGTCTGTGAGTTCGCGCGCCTTCGATTCGAGACGATCAGCGACGGCCTCGATCGGTTCGTCGTTCGCCGCGCCCGCCGCAACGATGTCGACTAAGGCACTCCCGACGATGATCCCGTCCGCACCGGCCGAGACGATCCGTTCGGCGTGCTCACCGGTCTTGATACCGAACCCGACGGCTTTGGGTACGTCCCAGTCGGCGAGGCGAGCGAGACTCTCGTCAGTCTGATCGCTCACGTCGTCACGAGCGCCAGTCGTCCCCAGGCGGGCCTGGACGTAGACGTATCCCGAGACCCGGTCCATCATCCGCGTCAAGCGCTCGCCTTCGGTCGTCGGCGCGACGATGAAGACCAGGTCCAGGTCGTGCTCGTCGCAGGCCGCCCGGAGTGGATCCGCCTCTTCGGCCGGGAGGTCAGGGATAACTAATCCCGAAATCCCTGCCGAAGCGGCTCGCTCGACGAAGTCGCGCGGTCCTCGTTGCTGACCGTACTGATAGACGAGATTGTAGTAGGTCATACAGACCAGCGGGGCCTCGACGTCCAGATCCCCCACAAAGTCGAAAAAGCGCTCGGGCGTCATCCCAGCTTCCAGCGATCGCACGATCGCGTCCTGAATCGTCGACCCTTCGGCAATGGGCTCCGAGAACGGGAGCCCGAGTTCGATGATGTCTGCGCCCCCACGATCCAGCGCCTCGACGTATGCCAGGGAGGACTCATAATCCGGATCGCCGGCAACCAGATACGGGATGAACGCCGGGTCGCCAGCCTCGAATACGGCGTCGATTGCGTCGTTGCTCATCGCTCGGCCTCCGCGAAGACACTCATGTCGACGTCGACGTCCAGGTCACGCTGCTCCGTTTCCTCGATGACGGTCTCTAAATCCTTGTCGCCGCGTCCAGAGAGATTGAGAACCGTCACGTCACCCACCGCGTCCGGGTTTTCGTCCAGATAGCCGAACGCGTGCGCGCTTTCCAGAGCGGGAATGATCCCCTCCCGTTGGGAGAGGCGGTGGAACGCTTCCAGAGCAACCTCGTCGTCGACGTTTGCCGCCTGGACGCGCCCCGAATCGACGAGATGGGCGAGTTCCGGGCCGACACCCGCATAGTCCAGGCCCGCAGAGACGCTGTGGGACTCCATGATCTGGCCGTCGCTGTCCTGGAGGAGTTTCGTCCGCGCGCCGTGAAGGACACCCTCTTCGCCTGTCGACAGCGTCGCGGAGTTGGGCGCGACACCCGTCTCTTCGTCGACATCGAGCGACGAGCCGCCGGCCTCGACAGCGATCAAATCGACAGCCTCGTCCTCGCGAAACGCGTCGAAGGCGCCCATCGTGTTCGACCCACCACCGGCACAGGCAACCACGGAGTCCGGTAGTTGCCCCGTCTGTTCGCGGATCTGCTCGCGGGCCTCCTCGCCGATGACCGACTGGAAGTCACGGACCATCCGCGGGAAGGGGTCTGGACCGACTATCGACCCGATGACGTAGTGGGTATCTTCGACGTTGGTCGCCCAGTCGCGCATCGTCTCGCTGATTGCTTCCTTGAGCGTCCCGCGGCCGGTCGTGACCGGATTGACCGCGGCACCGTTGAGTCGCATCCGGAAGACGTTGGGCCGCTGGCGGTTGATATCGGTCGACCCCATGAAGATCTCACAGGGCATGTCCAGGTGGGCCGCGGCCATCGCGGTCGCGGTGCCGTGCTGGCCGGCCCCGGTCTCGGCGATGATCCGCTCTTTGCCCATGTACTTCGCCAGCAGGACCTGCCCGAGGGCGTTGTTGAGCTTATGCGCGCCGCCGTGTAGCAAGTCCTCCCGTTTGAGATAGACCTCGGTGTCATAGCGGTCGCTCAACTGGTCGGCACGCTGGAGTGGCGTGGGGCGACCGCCAAAGTCCGCCAGGCGCTTCCGGAACTCGTCCATAAAGCCGTCCTCGTTGTCGAGGACGTATCGTTCGTAGGCGTCGCGCAATTCCTCGATCGCTGGCATCAGCGCCTCGGGGACGTACTGGCCGCCGTAAGCGCCGAACTTGCCGTCAGTGTGGCTGCTCATGTGTCAGGTGTCTCCGTTAGTGTGGTAAGCCGTTCCGTGTTCGCTCGCACGTCACCATCCATAATCGCCGAACCGATCAGCTGGCCGTCCGCGCCAGCCTCCTGCATCCGGGTCACGTCGGCTCGCGTCTCGATCCCGCTCTCGGCGATCAGCGTCACATCATCGGGAACCGCCGGCGCGACCGACTCGAAGGTCGAGAGATCCAGTTCCAGTTCGGCGAGATCGCGGTTGTTCACACCGATGATTTCTGCACCCGCATCGATCGCCCGTCGGACCTCTTCGCGGGAGTGGGTCTCGACAAGCACCTGAAATCCCCGGTCGCGAGCGGCCTCGAGCATGGCGTCGAGATCGTCCGTCCCGTCCGCTTCGAGAAATCGGACGATGAGGAGGACGATGTCCGCCTCGATCACGTCGAGTTGCTCCTCATAGAGCAGGAAGTCCTTCCGGAGGATCGGCACGTCGACGGCCTCCCGCACTTGGCGAAGCGTTTCGGCTGACCCACCGAAATGCTCGGGTTCAGTCAGCACCGACAGTGCGGCCGCACCGCCCGCGACCATCTGCTCGGCGAGTTCGACCGGATCGTCCACGCGGGTTCCGTCAGTCGTCGGACTCGTCGGCTTGACTTCGGCAATCGTCGGAACCCGTCCGGCGCGTTCGGCCCGCTCGAACGCGTCGGGTAACGATCGCGGCTGCACGTCGACCCGCCCGTCGGCCTCGCTTCGGTCGCGGGCAGCCTCGATGATCGACCGTACCGCCGGCGCTATCCCCTCACCATCGTCCATTACCGTACACTAACGTACAGACATGATCATAAGACTTGCGACACAGAGCCGTCCCTAGACAGAAGCGAGAGCGGAGAACCCCCAGTTGCCAGTCCGTTCAGAACGTGTACCCCTCGTCGGGGTCATCGTCGTGGATCGCGGGGTCCTGCTGGTCTTCGACGGTCTGGGAGAACAGATCGTCTTCGGCCAGGTCGGTCGATTCTTCGGTCGTCTCGTAGGCCGAGACGCCCATCGTCAGGAGTTCTTCGACGGCCTGGTCGCGGTTGACGAACTCACCTTGCTCGACAAGTCGGTCGATATCGCTTTCGATGCGGTCAGCCAGCGAGATCGAAATTTTCGGCATATCCGACGGTGGGTGTTGCATCCGGATGAATCTATCCCTCGTGTCCGGCCACCCGAGACGGGCCTCAAGCGTAACGCCACTCTCGCGGTGGTCCGATCACGGACTGGAAGCGGAACTAATTGCTATCCGGCCGTTCCCATTATTTTAGGCTAGCCAAAACACTCATACGTACCAGGTCACCTACGAGAGAGTAATGGCCCGCTCCGACAATGTTGACAGTGATCGCGACGAGGAGGTCGCTGTGCAGTCCTTCGAGTCATCGCCCGACCGGACAGTGTTTTCCGAGGACGGCAACCCCGACGGGTGGATCGCGACCGATCTGACCGTCGAGCCGGTGCGCTGAGGATCTGGCCGGTCACGTCAGAACGTTTTAGCGCACGCCAGACGTAGGCCGTCCGAATGAGTTCCGTACCTGAACGAAGCGAGATCGACGAAGAGTACAAGTGGGCTCTGGAGTCGCTGTACGCGGATGTCGAGGCGTGGGAAGACGCCTACGAAGACGCCGAAGAGTTGATCGAAGTCGTTGCCAGTTACGAGGGGCAGGCGACGGATGACGCCGAAACATTGCTGTCGGTCCTCGAAGACTATGAGCAGTTGATGCGTACCGTCTCGAACGTCAGCTCGTATGCGCGAATGCGCCGCGATGAGGACACCCGCGACGACGACGCCCAGGCGCTTTCGACTCGCGCCCAGTCACTCTCGGCACAGGCCTCCAGTGCCGCGAGTTTCCTGGAACCCGAAATTCAGTCCCTGGACCGCGACGAGGTGGACGCGCTGATCGAAGCCGAACCCGCCCTCGAAGAGTACGATCACTACTTCGACGACGTCCTGCGGATGAAACCGCACACGCGCTCGACGGAAGTCGAGTCGCTACTGGCCGATCTGGGCGAAGTCATGGGCGCGCCGGGGGAGGTCTACGACATGCTGACCAACGCTGATATCACCTTCCCGACGGTGGAGGACTCCGACGGCGAGGCCGTCGAGATTACGCTCAACAACTTCACGACCCTCCAGCAACGCCACGATCGCGAGTTCCGTCAGGACGTTTACGAGGCGTTCTACGACGAGTGGGATACAGTCCACAACGCCGTGAGCACGGCCTACAAGAACACGGTCAAGACGGGCTCGAAGGTGGCGACAGCCCGGAACTACGACACCGCCCGGAAGGCCTCCCTGGACGGGCCGAACATCCCCGTCGAGGTCTACGACACGCTGATCGAGACCGTCCGGGACAACCTCGGCCCGCTACACCGCCACGCCGAACTCAAGCGCGAGCACACCGACGGCGACGATCTCCAGATGTGGGACCTCTACGTCCCGCTGACCGAAACCGAGAGCCCCGAAATCGAGTACGAACAGGCATGTGAGTACGTCGTCGAGGCCCTCGCGCCGCTGGGGGAGGACTATCAGTCCCGCGTCGCTGAGGGCCTGGAGTCGCGGTGGGTCGACGTCTACGAGACCCGGGGCAAACAGGCCGGTGCCTATTCGGGCGGGACCTACGACTCTCAGCCGTTCATTCTGATGAACTACCAGGACGATGTCGAGTCGATGTACACGCTTGCCCACGAGCTTGGCCACTCGTTACACAGCGAGTACACCAGCGAGACCCAGCCCTACGTCTACTCGAGCTACGAGATCTTCGTCGCCGAGGTCGCCTCGACAGTCAACGAGGCGCTGTTGACTCGCCACCTCTTGGAGACCGTCGAGGACGACCACCTGCGCCGACACGTCCTCAACCAGTACCTCGAACGCTTCCGGTCGACGCTGTTCCGCCAGACCATGTTCGCGGAGTTCGAACACCGCGCTCACGAGCTGAGCGAGGCCGGCGAACCGCTGACGCCCGACCGGCTGAACGACCTCTACCGGGAACTCAAGAGCGACTACTACGAACCGGCCGAGATCGACGACCGGATTGCCCGGGAGTGGATGCGGATCCCGCACTTCTATCGGTCCTTTTACGTCTTCCAGTATTCGACCGGGATCTCGGCGGCCGTTGCGCTGGCCCGGGCCATCGACGAGGAGGGCGCGGACGCAGCCGAGCGCTATCGGGAGTTCCTCGCAACCGGGTCCAGCGACTACCCGCTAGAGCTGCTCCGGACCGCGGGGGTCGACATGTCCGAGTCCAGCCCGATCGAGGACGCCATCGCCGAGTACGACGACAACCTCGATCGAATGGCGGAGCTCCTCTGAGAGAGGCAGCGACAACCGGACGGGGAGCCTAACCCGTCGGTGACGTGTCGAGCACGCGGGCAAAGCCGCGACCCAAAGGCACTTTTTCTCCGACCGACTACGTTCATACGTTAGATGTCCCGCAGTCCCTCGCTGCCGGATCGTCCCACGCTGGACCTCGATCCCGAGATGCCTACCTCCGAACGACTCGCCGCGCTGGAAGACCACTACGCCGACGTCGTTCGGGTCAACGAGGAGTTGCACGACCAACTCGCGGCCGTCCGACAACGGCAGCGCTCGCTCGCCGAAGAAGTCGACACGCTCGAACGCGAGAATCAAGCACTGAAGACCTCGTCGCTGTACATCGGTACTGTCGAAGAGATTGCCGGCGACAGCGTTATCGTCAAACAGCACGGCAACAACCAGGAAGTGTTGACAGACCTGCCGACCAGCCTGGAAGACGAGATCGAGGCTGGCGAGCGCGTCGCGATCAACGACTCGTTCAACGTCAAATCGACACTGGAGGCCGAGACCGACGCCCGCGCCCAGGCGATGGAAGTCGCAGAATCGCCCGGCGTCTCCTACGACGACATCGGTGGACTCGAGAGCCAGATCCAGGAAGTCCGGGAAGCCGTCGAACAGCCACTGATCAACGCCGACCAGTTCCGCGAAGTCGGGATCGACCCGCCAAGCGGCGTCCTGCTGCACGGCCCGCCGGGAACGGGCAAGACGATGCTGGCCAAAGCCGTCGCCAACGAGACCGACGCCACCTTCATCAAGATGGCCGGCTCGGAGCTCGTCCGGAAGTTCATCGGCGAAGGTGCCAAACTCGTCCGTGATCTGTTCGAACTCGCCGAGGAACGGGAGCCGGCGATCATCTTTATCGACGAGATCGACGCGTTGGCATCCGAACGGACCGACTCGAAGACCTCCGGGGACGCCGAAGTCCAGCGAACGATGATGCAACTGCTGTCAGAGATGGACGGCTTCGACGATCGTGGGGAGATCCGCATCATCGCCGCCACCAACCGATTCGACATGCTCGACCGCGCCATCCTCCGGCCCGGTCGCTTCGACCGACTCATCGAAGTGCCCGAACCCGATCAGGACGGCCGCGAACGCATCCTGGAGATCCACACCCAGGAGATGAATCTCGCCGACGAGGTCGATCTCGCCGCCGTCGCGACTGAGACCGAGGGCCTGACTGGCGCGGAACTGGAGAGCCTGACCACCGAGGCCGGCATGTTCGCAATCCGGGACAGTCACACCGAGGTCCATCGCGAGGACTTCATGGACGCCATCGAGAAAATTCAGGAAGACGGCCCCGAGGACAGCGTCGGGACGCCGGTCATGTTCTACTGAAGGCGATCGACCGATACCGCTCTGTCACTCGAACAGGCCAGAGACGTCTTCTTCCCGGGATTGTCGTCGACTGACGTGTTCAGAGAGCCGCTGGGTCACGATGCCCCGCGCCTGTGGTTCCCGCACGTAATCGAACAGGAACGTGACAAACTCGCTTCCTTCGTCGCCGGCCTCAAGATCGGCCCTGGCATACTCGATGGCCTGTTCGATCAATGCTTCCTCGCTCTCTCCCTCGCTTTCGGCGATTGCGTCCGCCGCCAGTATCGTCCCGTCGAAGTCCAGGTCGTCGAGTGCCACCGCCTCGCCGTGGCGAGTCAGCGTCGGCGGATCGCGACGTTCGAGGACTGTGGGGTCCTCTCTGATCGCGGCGAGATAGCTCCTGACGGGTTCGAGGTCGACGCCAGCGAACGAATCGTTGTATCCGTCGAGATAGGTGGGAGCCTTCTGGGCCAGGCTCAGTGCGCCCGCGTCGTTTTCAGTTGTTGCGTGGTGAATCGCGACGGTGAACTGGATCAACCCCTGGAGGAAGTCCTTGCGTTCGTCGGCCTCACTCATCCCGATCCAGGCGTGCTCCCAGGCGTCGTGAGCGGTCCGATAGCGGCCAGCGTTGTACAGCGCGATGCCCGCCCGTAGCTCAGCGTCCATGCCATGGGCTTCTCGATCGCCGGGCAAAACGGCATCGACACGGCGAGTCATCAGTCCGTCGCCCGCCAGACTACCGCATCCGGCAGGGTTATCATTCGCAAGTGATACCACTCGGATATGAGCGAAGCGACGATGGATGTGACTGCAGTGTCGGGTGGCACAGTCACCCGGTATCTCCGGGAGATGGGGCCGTCGTGGGTCGCCGGCGCGATCGCCGCCGGCCCCGCGTCGATGGCGAGTCTGATCACCGCCGGCGCGAGTTACGACTACGCGTTGCTGTGGGTAGTCGTGCTGTCGGCAATGGCGGGCGCATTGACGCAATATCTCGCGATGCGGCTGGGGCTGCTCACCGAGCGGGGAATCGTTGGCGTCGTCGAGGACCACCTCGGCGAGTCCTGGGCGTGGATCCTGGTCGCCGACGCGGTGATCGCTGCAGGCGTCGCCCAACTGGTCATCATGAAGACCGTCGCCACCGTCTCAGCGTCGATCACGGGCGTCGACGCCGGAGTGTGGGGGATCGTCTGGGCAGTGGTCCTGGCAGCGGGGCTTGCCGGCCGGGGCTATCGCTTCATCGAACTCGTTGCGAAGGTGCTGGTGTCGGCCGTCGTCGTCGCGTTCGTCGCCTCGCTCGTCGTCGTACCGGTCGATCCGGGCGCCGCGGCCAGCGGCATCGTGCCATCGCTGCCTGGCGGCAGCGCCCTCGTGGCGGCAGGAATTCTCGGCGGTGCGGTCCACATCACGCTCATCACGATGCACTCTTACACGATGCGCGCTCGTGAGTGGACCGCCGAGGACTACGATCTGGCGACGTTCGACGTCGGCGCGTCGATGCTGGTCGCCTTTGGGATCTACAGCGTCGCGATCTTCCTGGTGGCCGCGAGCGTCCTCAGCGACGCGAGCCTCTCGACGGTCGGGGCGGCCACGGCGCTGGGCCCGCTGGTCGGCGAGAGCGCCGAGTGGCTGTTCCTGCTGGGGTTGGGTGGTGCGGCCATCTCGACACTCGGCGGGAACACGATCGTCCCGCCGTTCCTGCTCGCGGACAAACTCGGCTGGGGGACGACGGTCGCCGATTCGCGCTACCGGGCGCTGCTGGCCGGCTTCGCCCTGCTGTCGGCTCCTGGTGCGTTCATCGGCGGTGAGGTCCTCGGGCAACTCGTGCTCGTGTTGGCCCTGGGGACCGTCGGGACGCCGTTCGCGATCGCCGTGGTGCTGTATCTGCTGAACTCCGGGGCCGTCCCGGAAGCCAACTCCACACTCGCGAACGTGGGCGGGGTTGCCCTATTGCTCGTCTCGGGGACCCTGGCAGCGAACTTCGTCCGCGAACAGATCGCCGCCGGGGTCGATCCGCTTTCAGGGGCCGTGCTGGCGTTTGCCGTCGTTCTCGGGGCGGCAACGGTCGCCCTGCTCGGCAAATACGCACTTGAACGCCCGAGCCCGGCATGAGCGAGGCTCCCGTCCCGCTTTCGGGCACGACGCTGTTGGCCGGGCCATCCCAGACCGGCAAGACCCGTCGGACGGCACAGACCCTGGACGCGTGGCTCGATCGACACGGGAGCGAGGACGTGGTCGTCTTCGAGTTCGCTCCCGAGGTCGAGCGGGACGGCCGGCTTCTCGGCGGGCGTCTCGATCAGTTCACCACCGTGCCGGACGACGTTTGGCACGGCGTCCTCGATGCCCACGCACCGCGGACCGACGCCAGCACGGAGGCCGAAGCGATCGCGCTGGCCCGTGACAATGCCGAGCGCGCGGGGACGATCCTTGACGCGGCACCGAAACCGGAGGCTCTGTTCGTCAACGACGCCACGATCCCGTTCCAGCACGAGCGTGGCGAGGTTTCGGCGCTCCTCGATCACGTGGCCGACGCGACGTGTGCCGTTCTCAATGCCTTCGAAAGCGACGAACTCGGGACCGAAAATCCGGTCTCACGCCGAGAACGAGCTGTCCTGAAAACCCTTCGTGACCAGGTCGATCGGACGATCGATCTGGCATGAGTGGTCTCTGAATCTGGTCAGTTCTCGCCAAACACATCGTTATATTGATACCAGCGATTCGACGGACTGCGAACGAATTGGGTTGGACTGGTGACCGCCAACGAGAGTGTTGCCAGTCACAGGTAGGACATCAAACGGACGGCCAGTGAAGACAGTGGTACCCGCTTCGCTGCGCGTTCCTCGTCTGCTCAGATCTCCTGATCGAGTTTCTGCCGACGCGGTCGCCTCGCTATCGCTCGGCGATTTGCGTCGGCAGGAAACGTCCGGACGGAGTCCAGCCCGAGCGAAGCGAGTGCTGGGCACGTCCGGGCGTGACTGAACGACTGAAAGGAGTGAAGGAACGTCCGGACGGAGATTTGAACTCCGGTCCCTGGCTCCGCAAGCCAAGAGGATAGTCCACTACCCTACCCGGACTCGACTCATTCTTTCGCAGTGCCGGATAAAGGGGTTACGGTTCACCGAGGGCGACGGAACAAAGGCTCGTTTGAACCTACGGAAGGCCCTTTTTCAACCCTGCCAATCATTCAACCATGGAACGACGCCGATTCCTCAAGACAGCAGGCGCGCTGGGCGCGATCGGACTTACGGCTGGCTGCATGAACAGCGGCGCTGAAACGGACCAGCCAGGCGAAAAAGACACCGACGAGCCAACGGACACCGATTCCGGAACGCCGACCGACCACGCCACGTCGACAGAACCCGACAGCACAGATACGACTGAAGACCGACGGACCACGACCGACGACGGACAGCTCGGGGACTCAACGACGACAGAACCGGACACCTCCAGCAGCGTTGGCTGGGCAAGCGGCGGACGGATGGACGGGGTCGCCTTCGAATTTTCGTCCGGACCGCCGGAATGTGGCAAGGGGACCGACGAGACCGACATCGAATTCGACACCGACGCTGGCGAAATCCTCGTGAACGGAATAATCAGCGGCAGCGATCTCTGTCAGCGCGCCCAGCTCGCTGACATCACCCACGACAGCGAGGAGAGCGCGGTCTCGATCGCAATCGAATCAGTCGACCGCGAGGACTGTGACGTGGGTGCCCAGTGCATCGCCGACATTGCCTACGAGGCGCGACTCACCTTCGAAGAGGAGTTACCGGAAAGTGCGTCGGTCAGTCACGACGGCCAAGGTCTCGCGAGCGCGGCCCACGGGTCTACAAGTGCCGGCCCGCCGGCCGAGACGACCACGGAGTAGCGAGCGAAAACCGCACGCAAGCACCGCCACGGAGACCGACGACAACGCTTAAACGGACCGCTACCGTGCCCATCGGTAGACAGATGGGCGCGATCGAGGACGTATACGCGGATCTCGATGCTGATATTTCCGAAGAGGAGTTCCGCGAAGCAGTCGAGGAGAAAGTCGAACAGATGGGGGGGCTGGCGGACGAGGAGACGGCGGCGATGCTTATCGCCCACGAACTCACCGAGAACGAGGTCGAGACCGTCTCAGACATCGAGGCCGGGATGGAGGAAGTGCAGTTCATCGCGAAAGCGCTCTCGGTCGGCGAATTGCGGACCTTCGAACGGGACGGCGAGGACACCGAAGACGGCCGCGTGATCAACGTCGAGGCGGCCGACGAAACGGGGACCGTCCGGCTGGCCTTCTGGGACCAAGAGGCGGCAGCCATCGACGATGGCGCACTCGAAGTCGGGGATGTCCTCCGGATCCAGGGACGCCCCCAAGATGGCTACAACGGGCTGGAGGTCAGTGTGGATAAGGCCGAACCGGACGACGAAACAACGATCGACGTCGAACCGGGCGACGGCGACACCATCGACTCGCTGTCGCTCGGCCAGTCCAGCGTCACCGTTCGCGGTGTCGTGCTCGATACCGAACCCGTCCGAACCTTCGAGCGTGATGATGGCTCGGAAGGACGAGTCGCAAACGTCGCGATCGGTGACGAAACAGGTCGCGTTCGCGTGACGCTCTGGGATGAACAGGCGGATCGCGCCGAAGCTGTCGCGCCAGACGAGGCCGTCGAGGTCGTCGACGGGTACGTCCGCGAGCGTGACGGCGACCTCGAAGTCCACCTCGGCGATGAGAGTGCCCTGGAGACAATCGAGGACGCCGACGTGGAATACGCCCCGGAGACGACACCGATCGACGACGTCGAGATGGACGCAACCGTCGATATCGGCGGTGTCGTTCGCTCGACCGATCCAAAACGCACCTTCGACCGAGACGACGGCTCGGAGGGGCAGGTCAAGAACATCCGCATCCAGGACGACAGCGGCGACATCCGCGTCGCGCTGTGGGGCGAGAAAGCCGACCGCGACCTCACGCCGGGCGACGAAGTCGTCTGTGCCGACGTCGAAATCCAGGACGGCTACCAGGACGATCTGGAAGCCTCGGCCGGTTGGCAGTCGACGGTCGTCGTGCTGGAAGACGGCGCATCGATGGCTCCAGCGGCTGAGAAGGGCCCCAACGACGCAGGAAGCGACGGGGGACACACCGGCCTCTCCGATTTTGCCGAGGAAGGTGCAAGCGATGAAAATGGGTCGAGGGGCGACGAGAGCGGCGAGCAGGGGGACGGCGAATCCATCGAGTTTACGGGCACGGTCGTCCAGACCGGTGATCCCGTCATTATCGACGATGGCGAGGAGACGATCAGCCTTGAGACGAACGAGTCAGTGCGGCTCGGTGAGGAACTGACGGTACGAGGGAAGCGCCACGACGGACGGATCGACGTCGAGGAACTGTTCTGAGAACGGGAAGGTCCGGCAGCGGGTGGAAACCCTTAAGACCCAAACCGCCCCCGTGTGGCGTATGAGCGTCGAGCTACCGTTCGCCCCCGTCGATTCGATCATCCGGCGCAACGCCGGTGGGCTACGGGTGAGCGCCGAGGCGACCGAGGAACTCACTCGCCGGATCCAATCCCGCGGGGCGGAGTTGGCCGTCGACGCCGCTGCACAGGCCGACAACGACGGACGAAAGACGCTGATGGCGGCCGATTTCGGCGTCGAGAACGTCCCTGAAAAAGACGCGCTCGAAGTGCCGATCGCACCGGTCGATCGGATTGCCCGTCTCGAGATCGACGACCGGTACCGGGTCGCAATGGACGCCCGGATCGCGCTGGCATCGATTCTAGAAGACGAAGGCGACGACATCGCCGCCGCCGCGGCGTCGCTGGCCAAACACGCCGGCCGCCGAACGATTAAGGCAGCGGACGTCGAAGTCTACTTTCAACTCCAGCAATACGTTGAATGAAATTCGGGTACCGCGAGATCTGCCTCGATCACGACACCGGCAGCCGTCATCCGGAGAGCCCGGACCGGCTGCGGGCCATCAGGCAGAATCTCGAAGACGCTGATGACGTCACCTACGTGGCGGCCGACGCCGCGAGCAAAGCGGAGGTTCAGGACGTCCACGACGAGACGTATATCCAGTCAGTCCGGCAGTTCTGCGCGAACGGCGGTGGCAACTGGGACGCCGATACCGTCGCTGTCGAGGAAACCTGGGACGCGGCGATGGCAAGTGCCGGCCTGGCCGCCTGGGCAGCCGAGGCCGCACTCGACGGTGCCGACGGGGCTGAGACGCCCTTCGCACTCGGTCGGCCGCCCGGTCACCACGCAGTCGGCGACGACGCTATGGGCTTTTGTTTCGTCAACAACGTGGCGGTGGCTGCCCAACGGGCGCTGTCTGAGCGGGATGTCGATCGCGTGGCGATCCTCGACTGGGACGTCCATCACGGGAACGGGACCCAGGACATCTTCTACGACCGCGGTGATGTCTACTACGCCTCTTTCCACGAGGAAGGGCTCTATCCCGGGACCGGCGACATCAGCGAGTCCGGGGAGGACGCGGGAGAGGGGACGACATTGAACGTCCCATTTCCGCCGGGCTGTGGCGACGCGGATTACCTCGCGATATACGATACCGTCGTCAAGCCCGAATTCGAGGCGTTCGATCCGGATCTCCTGTTGGTGAGTGCCGGGTTCGACGCCCACGAGCAGGATCCGATCTCGCGGATGCTCGTCTCCACAGGCGGATACGGGATGCTCGCCGATCGACTGGTAACCCTGGCCGACCGCATCGATGCGCCGCTGGCGTTCGTGTTGGAAGGGGGCTACGGGTTAGAGACGCTCTCTGCCGGGGTTCGGGAAGTTCACGACGTGCTCAGTGGCAAGGATCCCGAACCAGTCGAGAGTAATCCGAGCGAGGACGGTCGCAACGTCCGGGACGCACTCCGTCATCAGGGCTTTGGAGCGCAGTAAGCGGCCAATTCCTGACCGAAGTCAGTTGCAAGATTGGCGACATCCGAACCGACAAGGATGTCGTATCCGTCTTCGAGTGCCCGCTCGATCGACGTTCCGAGTGCAACCTCGAAGAGTGCCTCGCTCCGGAGCAATGCGTCGGCGTGGCGGTAGTCGCGCTCGCGTTCGACCACGTATCGATCGCCGTGGATGAACGGCCCGTACGCATCGGTATCGTGATACGATTCGTAGAACCCTTCGGCATGGTCACGCACGTGAACGGGTGGCCCGACGTGACGCTCGACGGCGGGCCGCTCGGCGACGGCCAGTTCGGCCAGCAGAACGACACGCTCGCCGGCAAACGCCTCGGAACGAAGCACGTCGAATCCACGACGGTCGAGCAATCCGACGATACCTTCGAGGGATTTTTCGAGTTGCGGGTAGAGATCGTCCTCGACGAGATCGGGTGTCGGCAGCGTGATCGCGATCGGCGTCGTCCCACGACGGTCGAAGAAATATCGGACGTCGGCGGGCGAGATTGGTTCGGGATCGGCCGACTCGAATAGCGACTCGCGGGGGTCAGCTAGAAGCTCGCGAGCGTAGTGTTGGAACGTCGCGACGTTGGCTTTGGCGAGTGCGGCCCCAACGTTGCGCTCGGGATCGGTCGGGTCGATTACCACGAGCGGATCGTCGAACGTCGCCTGGCCGTGGGCCTCCGGGTCGAAGCGAACGGGCGGGTGCCAGTCGGCCGCCGCCTCGACGAGCGGCCGAAAGCCGCCGTATTCCAGGACCAGTAGTTCAGTCAAATAGCCGGAAAAGCCCCGCGTCCGCAAGTCGCTCCCGTAGACGCCGATGCCCTTGAGAAAGGCCTTGCAGAGCCGGACGTCAGCCGCGAGGTCGTCGGTGAGGCGAGACTGGAGATACTGCGTGTGGAAGGGGGTTCGATCGACGGCCGACTGGATGTCGGTTGCAGCCTCGACAGCGTAACAGGGGACGAGATCTACGTCGTAGCCGTCGACCTCGCCGACGACGTAGGGGTGTTCGGCGTATTCCTCGTGGCCGTTCGGAAG
The DNA here is from genome assembly GCF_013839425.1 of Halorhabdus salina. Classification (GTDB taxonomy): domain Archaea; phylum Halobacteriota; class Halobacteria; order Halobacteriales; family Haloarculaceae; genus Halorhabdus; species Halorhabdus salina. The sequence continues at coordinate 199,023 of NZ_JACDNP010000004.1, forward strand.
GACTTCGTGTCCGATTTCGAGGCCAAGCGTTTCGAGTCGCTCCCGGTCGGTTTCGGGTGGAAAGCAAACGAAGACGTCGATATCGCGGTCGCCGGCGATCCAGGTGTCCCGGGCGGTCGAGCCGACGAGCATCACGTCCGCCGCGAGGTCGTGGCTCTCGATAGCACTTTCGGCCCGTTCGATGACCGTCTCGGCGACGTGCTGGAGTTGCCGGCGCTCCTCGGCGTCGGGATCGACGCGTTCACGGACGGTATCGAGGACAGCCGTGACCTCGTCGCTCATGAGTGGGAAGATTCGACAGGGACGGGAAAGCGTATCGGTGCGGCCGCGACCGCCGGCCGGCGGCGCACTCGAAACGAAAGCCCTATCAAATAACTCCGATTACCTCACGGTGTCTGCCGCCGTAGCTCAGATGGTAGAGCACCACGCTGTTAACGTGGTTGTCCCAGGTTCGAGTCCTGGCGGCGGCGCTTTCGATTCTCTCGCGAGGCGTTTCATCGCCGAGCGATAGCGATATCGAAATGCGCCGAAATCCGGGACTCGAGCAGACGAGTCGCAGCCCCGGAACGGCTGAACGAAGTGAAGCCGCATGCCCGGAACGTCTCGGCGAGTTCGAGTCCTGGCAGCGATCGGAAGACTCGGTCTTCCGAGTCAATCAGCAATATTTGATTTCTGATGACGGCGTGAATTCTCGAAGAGAATTCAGGGCACATCAGAGCAAGCTCTGACGGCGGCGTCCTTTTGCCGGCGACACCCCGCGAGAGGTGACAGACCCATCCTGGCGAAGACGGTACAATTTTGGTGGCCGACGGGAAATGGCAGGGTGAGGGCCCGTATCTCAGTCTGGTTAGAGAGAGCGGCTCATAACCGCTTCGTCCTTGGTTCAAATCCGAGCGGGCCCATGCAAGCACTCGGTAATCTGTAGCCGACAAGCCTGCTGTTTTCACCCTAGTCCTTATTGGTCGGGGTTCAGAAGCCCAGACAATGCCGACCCACGCGCCCGATCCGGGGAGTGCAGATCCGCTCGGTCTCCACGGCGTTATCCCACCAACACTCACGGCGTTCGACGAGAACGAGGCCGTCGATTACGACGCGACCGCCGCGCAGGCGGAATTCGTCGTCGAGCAGGGTGCCCACGGGGTCTTTCCACTGGGGACCAACGGTGAGTTCCCGTTGCTGTCGGCCGACGAGCGCGAAGAGGTTGTGACGACAGTCGTCGATGCTGTCGGCGACGATGTTCCGGTGATCGCCGGGGTCGGTGCACCGGGTACTCGAGAGACGGTACAGAGCGCCGAGCGGGCCGTCGACGCCGGGGCTGACGGACTCGTCGTCATCACGCCGTTTTACTACCCGCTGGATCGTGCAGGTGCTGTCGACCACTATCGCCAGGTAGCAGCAGCCGTCGAGAAGCCGATTTACGTCTATCACATCCCACAGCTGACGGGCAATCGGCTCCCGCTATCGACCCTCAGCGAGATCGCGACGATCGATGGCATCGCGGGACTGAAAGACACCAGCGAGGACGTCCCCTGGCTCGGTCGCGTGCTCACCGATAACCCCGATCTGACCGTGCTGGCCGGATCGAACGCCCTGCTGTATACCGGGCTCGAGATGGGCTGTGCGGGAGTGGTGAGTTCCGTCGCCAACGCGTTTCCGGAACTGGTCGTCAAGTTGTACGACGCCTTCGACGCAGGCGACCCGGATCGGGCCCAGCGACTCCAGGAACGGATTGACGACGTCATCGCCGCCTTCGATCGCGGACCGTTCATGGCGAGCGTCAAGACTGGGCTGGCACTCCGAGACGTGGGTGTCGAACCCGGGCCGCTTCGACGGCCGCTCCGAAGACTCGACGACGAGAGGCAGGCTGCCCTCGCGGCTGATCTGCGTGAATTGGACCTGTTATAGGCCACGAGGGAGCAGAGACGCCACGTCAGGCTTCGTCTTCGTCCTCGGATCGACCCTGTGCTTCCCAGATTTCGCGCATCTTCTCGGCGAAGGCCACCGTTCGTTTGGGCTTGCCGGACCGGCCAGTGTCGTCGATCGAGATCTCGGCAAGCTCACTGACGAAGTCGTCGTTGAAATCCATATCCGTGATGGTCTCCGTCACGTCAAAGGTGAGCGTGTTGTCTTCCAGTTCGCTCTCGAGCCACGGGACTTTCGACTGGGCGTCGTCGTACGTGATCTCGTAGGTATCCCCGCCGAGCAGGTCACGGATCGTCGCCATCGAGCCGAGTTCGAGCCACCCACCGTCCCATTCGACATACAACGTCTTGTCTTCAAGTTTCGTATCGTATCGCTCCATGCGTCGTTCGAAAAGAGATACACCGGGATTGTATAATATCCCCACGAAGCACGTTCGTCGATAGATCAATATACAGACAGGAGAGTGTCCGTTAAGCGTGAGCCGCTGGCCCCCTGATTTATGCACACGCTCAGCACAACGTCGAACGTGACTCCGCCACATCTCAGTACGTTCGGTGAATCGCTGCTCAGGCTGTCGACGCCGATCGACAAACCGATCGAGACCACCGATGCTTTCGACGTCCACATCGGCGGGGCGGAAGGGAATGTGGCAGTAGCAGCAAAGCGGCTGGGACTCGATGCAACCTACGTGACGAAACTCCCGCAGACACCACTCGGGGAGAAAGTGACGACGGCCTATCGCACCCACGGGGTCGACACCGCCGTCGCCTGGAGTGGTCAGGGTCGCGTGGGCACCTACTACCTCGAACGCGGCGGCCAGCCCCGTGGGTCGACGGTCGTCTACGATCGGGCGGACTCGGCGATCACGACCGCAACGTTCGAGGAGATCCCGACCGAGCCATTCACCGCTGCGGACGCCGTCCACGTTACCGGAATCACACCGGCACTCTCGGCGACGCTGGCGAATACGTCCCGGGAGATTCTCGACCTCGCGGCCAATAGCGGCGCGACGACCGTCTTCGACGTGAACTACCGATCGAATCTCTGGGAGTCGATGGCGGCCGCCGAGACGATCGAAACCCTGCGGCCACTCGTCGACGTGCTGTTCGTGGCCCAGCGGGACGCCGAGAACGTGCTGGGCTACGACGGAGAGGCCGAGGATGTCGCCAGGGACCTCTTCGCGAGTGGCGATCACGAACTGGTCGTGCTGACGCGGGAAGAGAAAGGCGCGCTGGCGTTCGACGGCGAGCAGACGGTGGCCCAGCCCGTCATCGAGACCGAAACCGCCGACGCGGTCGGGACGGGCGATGCCTTCGTCGGTGGCTTCCTGGCGGCGTGGCTCGACGACGAGGACCTCACGACGGCCCTGGAGTGGGGCGCGGCAACCGCAGCACTGAAACGAACGATCGCGGGTGATATGGCCGTCGTGCGCCGGGAATCCGTCGAATCGATCCTCGAGGGGGACACGACAACGATTTCGCGTTGAGGGCCAGCGAGGCCGGAAAGCTATACCCGCTGGCCCCCGACATGCCGGGCGTGCCTGTAGACTACACCCGTCTCAGCGATCCGAACGCAGAATACACGATGCGGGACCTCTCGGCGGAGACAATGGGCGTCACGGCCGAACGCGGTGGCGGTCGCGACGTCGAGATCACGGACGTTCAGACGACGCTGGTCGAGGGGACCTATCCCTGGACACTCGTGCGGATCTATACCGACGCGGGCGTCGTTGGGACGGGCGAGGCGTACTGGGGTGGCGCCGTCCCGGAACTCATCGATCGGATGCAACCGTTCCTCGTCGGCGAGAACCCGCTCGACGTCGATCGACTCTACGAACACCTCGTCCAGAAGATGTCCGGCGAGGGCTCGATCGGCGGGACGACGATCCACGCCATCTCGGGCATCGAGATCGCGCTGAACGATCTCGCGGGCAAGATACTGGACGTGCCCGCCTACCAGTTGCTCGGTGGCAAATACCGCGACGAGGTGCGAGTCTACTGTGACCTTCACACCGAAGATGAAGCGGATCCGCAGGCCTGTGCCGCCGAAGCCGACCGCGTCGTCTCCGAGCTGGGCTACGACGCGATCAAGTTCGATCTAGACGTACCAAGCGGTCATGAGAAAGATCACGCCAACCGCCACCTGACCGAACCCGAGATCGACCACAAAGCAGAGATCGTCCGGGCGACGACCGAGCGTGTCGGCGACCGAGCCGATGTCGCCTTCGACTGCCACTGGACGTACACCGGCGGGAGCGCCAAGCGCCTGTCCGAGGCCGTCGAACCGTACGATATCTGGTGGCTCGAAGATCCGGTCCCGCCGGAGAACCACGACGTTCAGCGCGAAGTCACGCAGTCGACGGCAACACCGATCGCGGTCGGCGAGAACGTCTACCGCAAGCACGGCCAGCGCCGACTCCTGGAAGAACAGGCCGTCGACATCATCGCCCCGGACGTCCCGAAAGTCGGCGGAATGCGCGAGGGGCGGAAGATCGCCGATCTGGCCGATCTCTATTACATCCCGGTCGCGATGCACAACGTCGCCTCACCGATCGGGACGATGGCCTCTGCACAGGTCGGCGCGGCCATCCCCAACGCCCTCGCGGTCGAATACCACTCCTACGAACTCGGCTGGTGGGAAGATCTGGTCGAAGAGGACGGCCTCATCGAGGATGGATCGATGGCAATCCCCGAGAAGCCGGGCCTGGGGCTGACGCTCGACATGGACGTCGTCGCCGAGCATATGGTCGACGGCGAGACAGTATTCGATCCGGCTTGACATCCACCCCGCGCTGAAGCGCGAGGCTTTCTCCTCGCAGTTCCGTAAGAACATTGAGATTAGGGCGTCGATGGTGTCTTCGCCCCACCACGGGAGAGACGTTTCCCCCCGGCTCACTCACGTGCGCGTTCGACGGCATCGACGAACGCCGTTGCCCGCTGTTCAACGGTCGCGAAGTCGTCTCGCTTGATTGCCTCGTAATCGATCAGTGCGCTACCCGCACCCACCACGGTCGCTCCGGCGTCGAAGAAGGCGGCGACGTTGTCGCTGTCGATTCCGCCAGTCGGCATCAGCGGTAGGTCGCCCAGCGGCCCCTGGATAGCCCGCAGATGGTCTGGGCCGACCGTCGAGGCAGGGAAGACCTTGATGAGGTCGGCCCCGGCCTCGGCGGCACGGAGTGCTTCGGTCGGGGTCATCACGCCCGGTGCGACCGCCACGTCGTAGCGGTTGGCCGTCTCGATCACCTCCGGTTCGAGGGTCGGCCCGACGACGAACTCGGCCCCGGCGTCGATGGCCGCCTGGGCGGCGGGGGCGTCCAAGACCGTTCCGGCACCGACGACAGCAACCTCGTCGTCGAATTCGTCAGCGACAGCGGAGACGAGAGCTGTTGCATCTCGCGCGTCGACGGTCACCTCGAAGGCCGTCACGCCGCCCGCACGGAGCGCCCGGACGGTATCGAGCATGGCGTCGGCGTCGATATCACGGAGAACGGCGACGACATCGCTGTCGAGCAATCGCTCGTGCGTCTCGGTCATGCGCCTGACTGTCGGGAGGTGCGGATATAAGGGTCCCGACGACCGGGAGCGGTCGAAACACTGACGAGCGACAGTCGTCGTCCCATCTACGCGCGAGCGGCCTACCGAACACCCGACGCGAGTAGTGCAAGGTCACCTTCGAAAGATCTGTGCGTGTGCCCGAGTGCGGTGTAGAACGAGCGTCCGTCGTCATGGTGTCTCAGACGGCACTTCGGGTTCTCCCAGTGTCGAGCAACTGCCGGACGATCGTCGCGACGGCACAACCCCGGTCTCCGGGAACACAGGCGGGCAGCGTGTCCGAATGGCCGCCAAGCAAAGACGGATGACTACCACTTGCCGGCGTCGACACGATCGAGGGCATCGAGAAAGCCGTCGGCGAAGGCCGCGTCAGTGACGTGATCGGCGGCTTCGATCGCCGCCTCGTCAGCGTTCGCGACGGCGATTGCGGTCCCCGCTCGCTCGAACGTCGAGACATCGTTTTGGGAGTCACCGATCGCCACGAAGTCGTCGGTGTCGGAGCCGAGTCTCGGCGCGATCGACTGGAGTGCGTTGCCTTTGCTCATGTCTGGCGCCTTGACGTGATAGGCATACTGGGTATCGACGACTTCGAGCCCGTATTCGGCGGCGATCGCTTCGAGTGGTTCGACGGGAACGTCGTGGGCGAGGGCGATTTCCGTCTCCCGCCAGCGGTTGACCAGATCGGCCGTTCCCCACCCGAGATCGTAGCCCGCCTCGACGTAGGCGTCGGCGACTTTCTGGGCCGCCTTCCGGTCGCCGTGAAGGCGAACCTCGTCGTCGCTCTCGACGAATGAGACGCCGCCGTTCTCGGCGATAACGTTGCGTTGCAGTCCCAGATAGTTACAGAGCGCAATCGGAAAGGGGAGGACCTTCCCCGTGGCGAGGACGACTGGTCCGTTCCAGGCCCGCAATGCCGTCCCGACGCGGGGATCGAGGATCATCTCGTCGTTCGTCAACGTCCCGTCGATGTCTGTCACCAGCGGCACCGAGGCGGCGGACATACATCCACGAACGCGGGTGGCCGGCATGCCGGTTGCGTTTTCGCCGTCACTCTTTGAGCGTCTCGTAGGCCTCCTGGACGCGTTTGAACTGATCGGTGTCCCCGTCGTCCGCATCCGGGTGGACCGCCTTGACGCGGTCACGGTAGGCCGCCCGGATCGTCGCCTGATCAGCGTTCGAAGCGACGGCGAGTATGTCGCGGGCGTCGCTGGGGGCCATCGACGGTCCGGTCCCCGGCTCTGGGCCAGGCGTCTCACGGAAGCGACTGGCGCCGCCACCGGCTTCCCGGCGATCCGCACTCCGAGAAGCGGTTCGGCGGCCACCGCCGTTGGTTGCCCGTCGACGCGTGTGCTCAGCACTTGCCCGATCGCGGCCGTCCGAACGATCCCCTGGCTGTCGGAACCCAGCGCGCCCGCCGTTGACCGCGGCCCGGCCTTCGACGCCGCGGTAGATACGAGCCGCGAGCCGTCCGGTTCCGTGGGCCCACAGGATGTACGTCACGGTCCCGAACAGCGCCGCCGGCGCGAGAATCGCGAGATTGTACAGGATGCCAGCTACGGCTAGGGCGATGGTCATGAACGCGAAGGCGGCGGCCAGCCCCACGAGCAACCGCGATCGATGCACATCCTCACTTGTGGTGGTACTCCCGTAAGCCTCCCGCCCCGATCGCCCCTGCAGTCAGTGCAAGCGTTCCCCGGCCGTGATCAACTGCTTGCCTGCCGATTCCGCGATCGTCTTCGGCGCAAATCGCCTTACCCGGTAGCGCTGAGCCGGCTGCACGATCCTTTTTGGTCTCCGTGCCCAACCGATAGCCATGCTCGTCTATCATCTCGTCTTTGTTGCCTTGATGGTCGGGACCGAGACGTTTTTCACCGCGCTCACCACACTAAACCTGCGACACGCCGAGCAGACTGTCGGCGAGGAAACCGAATGGGTGGAGGACCGACTCGATATCGAAGACCCACGGAAGCTACTGGACTATAACCGACTCAGCACGGGACTGGGACAGCTCCAGACGTGGGTAACGCTGCTCGTCGTCTTCCTCGTGCTGTACTCGGGGGTGTACGCCGACGCCGTCGCGGCCCTGGAAGCGACTGGGTGGCCCCTCGTCGTTCGCGGGACTGTCTTCGTCCTCGGGGCCGTTGTCGCCCTCCAGGCGATCGCACTCCCCTTCGACATCGTCGACACCTTCGTCGTCGAAGAGCAGTTCGGCTTCAACCAGCAGACGCTGGGTCTATGGCTCCGTGATCTGGTCGTCTCGCTGGTCGTGATGGTCGCCATCGGTGGGGTGCTCGCGGCAGTGCTGTTTGCGGCCATCGATGCCATCGGTGGCCTGTGGTGGGTGGCTGCCTGGCTACTCTTCGTCGGGTTCACACTTCTGATGCAGGTACTGTACCCGCGCGTCATCGCACCGCTGTTCAACGACTTCGACCCGATCGAGGGGGGCGACCTCGCAGACGCCGTGAGCGAGGTGTTCGACCGCGCCGGGTTCGCCTGCTCGCAACTGTACGAGATGGACGCCAGCCGCCGGTCGAGTCACTCCAACGCCTACTTCATCGGGTTCGGCCGGACGAAGCGTGTGGTCCTGTTCGACACACTCATTGACCAGCTCTCGACGCCGTCACTGCAGGCGGTACTGGCCCACGAACTCGCCCACTATCAGCGGGGGCACATCTGGAAACAGCTGGCCGCCGGGACCGTCCAGATCGGGGCATTACTGTTCGCCGCCTCGCTCCTGGTCGAGGCTCCCTGGCTGTACGATATGTTCGGGGTTGCGGGACAGCCGATCTACGCCGGACTGGGACTGGCCGTGCTCTGGCTCGAACCAGTCGCTCGACTGTCCTCGCCGCTGACGAACCGACTGTCCCTGGCCCACGAGCGGGAAGCCGACGCCTTCGCTGTCGAGATCATGGACGCCGAGCCCATGGTCGAGGCTCTGGCCGGACTGACCAGCGAGAACCTCTCGAACCCCTTCCCACACCCCTGGTACGCGACCTTCCACTACGACCATCCGCCGATCCCGGACCGAATCAAACACATTCGGGAGACAGCGGGCGAAAACGAAGAGACAGACTCGGCCTGATCCAGCACGCCCAACGCCGACGATCGGGCTAGCTCAACTCGACGACTTCGACGTCAGTGACTCGATCGTCGGCCTCCATGGTGTCGACGACCGCATCGCTGACGGGGTCGTCGAGGTTGTAGACGGACATTGCCTCGCCGTCGATGGCCTCGCGGGCGTTGGCCATCCCGGCGATATTGATGTCGTACTCGCCGAGAATCGACCCGAGCGAGCCGATCACGCCCGGTTCGTCGTTGTTATACGAGACGAGCATCGTCCCGTGCGGGATCGCATCGACCCGGAACCCATCGATTTCGACGATCCGGGGCTCGTTGTCGCCAAACAGCGTGCCGCTGACGCTCAGTTCCTGCTCGCCGTCACAGACGGTGATCGACACCAGGTTCTGGTAGTCTTCGGTCTCGCGGCGGCGACTCTCGACGACCTGAATCCCGCGCTGCTCGGCGATCCGTGTCGGCGCGTCGACGACGACATCCTGCCAGCCGAAGGGATTGAACACGGCTGCCGTGATCAGGTCGACCTCCTCGTCGGCCAACTCGCCGGCGTACTCGATCTCGATTGACTGGACGCGGCCGTCGAACAGTCGAAGCGCGAGCTTGCTGGCCGTCTCGGCAACATCGACGTAGGCTCGCGTTTCGGGATCTGAACTCGCTTCCGTCGAGGGGATATTCAGTGCGTTCTGGACTTCCTCACCCTCCAAGCCGGAGATGATACTGTTTGCGGCGGTGACGGCGACATTGACCTGTGCGTTGTAGGTCTTGGCACCCAGGTGGGGCGTGACGACAACGTCGTCGGCCGCGAGTAGCGGGTTGTCATCGGCCGGCGGCTCGGTCGAGAAGACGTCGACGCCGGCGGCCTCGATATCGCCGCTCTCGACGGCGTCGGCGAGTGCCTGCTCGTCGATGATGCCGCCTCGGGAACTCAACACGACCAGATCGCCACCGAAGCGCTTGATCTCCTCGGGACCGATCAGGCCCCGCGTCTCGTCGGTCAGGCGAGCCTGTACCGAGAGGAGGTCGACACGTTCGAGCAATTCGTCGAGGTCGACGAGTTCGATCCCCATCTGGCGGGCGCGGGCCTCCCCGAGGTAGGGGTCGTAGGCCAGCAGATCCATCCCGAGGTTGTCAAAGCGCCAGGCGACTTCCTGGCCCAGGCGACCGAGGCCGACGATCCCGGCAGTCATCCCACCGAGTTCCAGCCCCTCGAAGTCCTCGCCGTTCCAGCCGCCGGCCTGGACCTGCATGTGGCCCTGCGGAATGTGCTTTCCGGCGTTGAATGCCAGGCCGATCGTGTGCTCGGCGGCCGCATAGACGTTCCCGCGGGGGGCGTTGGCAACGATGACGCCGTGGTCGGTCGCCGCCGGGATGTCGATGTTGTCGACGCCGATCCCCGCCCGCGAGACGACCTTGAGGTTGGGTGCGTTCTCGAAGACTTCGCGGGTAATCTCCGTCCCGCGGATCAACATTGCGTCGATGTCTTCGACGATCTCGAGGACGCCCTCGGTATCGATGTCGACGTCCTCGACGATGTCGAGACCGGCGCTCCGGAGGCGTGCCAGCCCCGCGTCGTCGATCGGGTCCGTGACCAGTACCTTCATGCCCGGAGGGAATTCCCCCACCACATTAACCTTTTAGAGTTCGGCGCGACGCGCGGGTCCGATCCGCCGAGAAAACAAGCGTTCACTGAACGGTACTTCGGGCTCTTCAGACCGGTTCGCCGAGCATTTCGGCGAGATCGTCTTCGGGGTTGCCGATCGGCTGCAGGCCGAATTCGTCGTTGAGGAGTTCGACCACGTCGTCGGTGAGCCACTCGGGGATCGTCGGACCGACGCGAACGTCCTGAATGCCCAGGTCGAACAGGCCAAGCAGGACCGCGACGGCCTTCTGCTCGAACCACGAGAGAACGATGCTTACGGGCAGATCGTTGACGCCACAGTCGAAGGCTTCGGCCAGCGCCTGGGCGATCTTGACTGTCGAAATGGAGTTGTTACACTGGCCCAGGTCGATGAACCGGGGGATGTCCGTGCCGGGGACGGTCCCGTATTCGAGGTCGTTGAAGCGGAACTTGCCACAGCCCGTGGTCAGGACGACGCAGTCATCGGGCACCGACTTCGCGAGTTCACGGTAGTATTCTCGGCCGTCTGTCGGGGCGTCACAGCCCGCGATGACGAAGAAATGCCGGAGGTCGCCGTTCTCGACGGCCTCGACGATCTGCGGCGCGATGTCGAGGACGGTCTCGTGGTAGAACCCCGTCGAGAGCGTCCCGTCGCTGTTCCATTCATCTTCAGCAGGCGCGGGCAGTTCCTTAGCGTGCTCGATGACCGGCGCAAAGTCGCCGTCCTCGATGTGGGTCGCGCCCTCTAGGCCGGCGACGGTCGTCGTGTAGAACCGGTCGGCGTAGTCGTCGACCGGCGGCATCAGACAGTTCGAGGTCCCGACGATCGCGCCGGGGAACTGCTCGAAGAGATCGCGCTGGTCGAACCACGCCTCGCCGACGTTACCCTTGAGGTGGTCGTATTTTGCGAGTTCGGGATAGCCGTGAGCGGGCAGCATCTCCGAGTGCGTGTAGACGTTGATGCCCTCGCCCTCGGTCTGTTCGAGCAGTTCCTTCAGCGCGTAGAGGTCGTGCCCGGTGACGACGATCGACTTGCCATCCACCTGGTTTTCGGGGACTTCGGCCGGTTCGGGTTTGCCCAGTGTGTCGACGTGGGCCTGATCGAGCAGTTCCATGGCGTCGATCGCGGCCGACCCCAGATCCAGGGCCTGCCCGATCGTTTCGTCCATGTCGAAGTTGACGTTCGTCAGCGTGTGAAACAGCGTCTCGTGGACGGTCGCATCGACCCCTTCGTCGACGTACCCCATCTCGCGGGCGTGGTGAGCGTAGGCGGAGACGCCTTTCGCGCCCAGGATCATCGTCTCCTGTAAACTGTCTAAGTTCGGGTCCTTGCCACAGACGCCCTGGACGGTACAGCCACCGTCGAGCGTTTGCTCACACTGCAGGCAGTCCATCATACAGGTCACCGTCCGGACCCCTCTCATAAACCTCGTCCACCGCCTCCCCGTCTCCCGGGAACGCGATCGAACGTGTTCGCTCGACGTTTTTATATATGGTATTCGAACGTCGAATTTCCTCGCTCGAACAGATCCGAACGTACAGAACTATGAATGATTATGTAAAATAATGCTATTTCTGTGGGTCAGGCGATGTCGGCGGGTGGTCCGCCGGGCAGGTCGTCGCGGCCGTGGAGTGCGGAAAAGTCCGGATCTGGCCCTTTCGGGACGATTCGCTTGGGACTCACATCGGGATGGGTCGTGTAGTAGTGTTCCGTGATGTGATCCATGTTGACCGTCTCGGAAATATGTCCAGTCTGGTAAATATCCCGCAGGTACGGCCAGAGGTGGTCGTACTCCCGGATGAGCCTGTGGTTGCACATGAAGTGGGTGTGATAGACTTCGTCGAAGCGGACGAGGGTGGTGAACATCGCGATATCGGCCTCTGTCAGGCGATCACCCGCGAGATAGCGCTGCTCGGCAAGCACGGAGTCCCAATGATCGAGCGCGTCGAACAGTTCCGCGACGGCCGCGTCGTAGGCCTCCTGAGAATCGGCGAACCCGGCTTTGTAGACGCCGTTGTTGATCGGTTCGTAGATCTTCTCGATGATCCGATCGATTTCCTCGCGGTACCCCTCCGGGTAGAGGTCCACGTCGTTCTCGGCCACGTCGTCGAACTCGGTATCGAGCATGCGCATGATTTCGGCGGACTCGTTGTTGACAATGGTGTCTTCCTGTTTGTCCCAGAGGACCGGTACCGTCACGCGACCCGTCATGTCGGGATCGGCTTCCACATAGACCTCTCGAAGGTAGTCAGCACCGTTGACGGTGTCGGTCGTACAGCCGTCTTTCTCGGGGGTGAACTGCCAGCCATCGTCACCACGGTAGGGATCGACGTAGTCGACGGTGATCGCATCTTCGAGGCCTTTCAGTGTCCGCATGATGAGCGTCCGGTGTGCCCACGGGCAGGCCCGGCAAACGTAGAGATGGTACCGGCCGGCCTCGGGCGGAAAGCGGGCGTCGGGATCAGCCGCGATTCGATCACGAAAGTTCGTTGTTTGGCGCTCGAATGCGCCGTCCTCGTTGGTCGTCTGGTAGGCGTCAGTGCGCCACTCGCCGTCGACGAGCATGTTCATACCCATATCCAGGGATGCCAGCCTCAAAAACGCGGCAGTGACATCGGTGTTACTGGCTTGATACCGAGAGGGATTCGAGCTGTTCAACCCGCCGGTCCGTCGAGGGGTGCGTCGAGAAGAGGGTAGCGAGGAGGCCGCGATCCTGTGGCGCGATACAAAGCGCACTGACGTGAGCGGCGGTCGCGTTTTCGGGCGGGTGTTCCGCAATATGAGTATCGATCTTTCGCAGTGCCTCGGCAAGCGGTTGGGCTTCGCCAGTCGTCCGGGCGGCGTCCCGATCGGCGGCAAATTCCCGGTATCGGGAGAGTGCGAGCACGAAGATCATCACGAAGAGCTTTGCTATCGTTCCCAGGATCCATGCGAAGATACTCACGATGAGGCTGTCACTGAGGGCTCCCAAGAGGAACACCCCCCAGCCGACGATCGAAGAGATGCTCTCGCCGACGACCATTATCACCGAATCCCGGTTCTTCAGGTGGGCCAGTTCGTGTGCCACGACACCGATCGCCTCGTCGAAGTCAAGCAGTTCGAGCAACGCTGGCGAGACGACGACCGTGCCGTTCCCTTTTCGGCCGACAGCGAAGGCATTTGGCGCGTCCATCTCCGCGACGAGCAATCGCGGCGGCTCGTCGAACCCCATCTCCTCGCTGATCCGCTCGTACTCCGCGTGGAACGCAGCGAACTCGTCTCTGGGCAAGGGCTTTGCGCCGACTTGGTAGAGTACGCTCCACTTGCCGACGACGTACTGGATTCCGATGAAGACGCCGAGTCCGGCGATGATGACTGGCAGTCCCAGACCGGCGGACAGTCCGATCCAGGCCAACAACAGATAGAAGCCGAACAGCACGGTGCTCACGAACGCCATTCGTACCACGAGTCCACGGTCGTTCATACTCGGGCGCACTACTGAACACTACTTATTTCTTTTCGGACTGTTTCGCGGTAGCTCCAATTCAATGAGTGGATTTAATACCTGGCAAGTGGATCGGGATACTTATGCAGAACGCCTGCTTCAGGTGCCGGGAACCGATCCCGTCCGGCGGGACGTTCTGCCGGGATTGCCAGTCGAAAGTGTCGTTGTCCGGGGCGGCGGTCGACGATGTGTCGGGCTGGTGGCTTGCTGTCGCCGGCGGATCCATCGGGTTCGTCGTCGCTATTGCGCTCACCGTGGTCGCGGTGGCTGTCTCGCTCACTGCGATCACCATGATCGCGACGATTGTCATGGTCCTCTCGATCGGCGGCTTCTTTATAGGGCTGTACGCCGACATGCGGTTCATCCAGCGCCGGAACGACCTGGAGTGGTCCCCCTCGGACTGGTATCTCACCGTGCTCCTGTTCTGTTCGCTGTTCCTGCTTACAATCCCGTTCGTGAGCGTGTACTATCTCTATCGCCGTCGGCAGCGTATCGGCCTCCCACGATGAGGGCGGCCCGCTTCGAAGCCCTTATTTGAACGCTTTCCCTCTTTTCGGTCAAGAGAACATATGTCCGAGAAACCTGCCTCGATGTACCGGGACATCGACAAGCCGTCGTACACCCGGCGCGAATACATCACCGGCATCCCCGGTTCGAAGATTGCACAGCACCAGATGGGCGACGCTGACACCGAATCAGAAGACTATCCGGTCCAGATCTCCCTGATCGTCGGAGAGACTGTCCAGCTCCGTCACGGCTCGATGGAGGCCTCGCGCCTCTCGGCCAACCGCCACCTGATCAAGGAACTCGGCGAGGGCAACTACAAGATGGTCCTTCGGAAGTTCCCCCACCAAGTCATCCGGGAGAACAAGCAGGCGACCGGCGCGGGTGCCGACCGTGTCTCGGACGGGATGCGCCAGTCCTTCGGCAAGATCGTCGGCACGGCTGCCCGCGTCCAGAAGGGCGAGCAGCTGTTCACGGCCTACTGTGACGTTGATCAGGCCGACGCCGTCAAGGAAGCGTTCCGTCGCGCCTACAACAAGATCACGCCGCCCTGCCGAATCAACGTCGAGCGTGGCGAAGAGTTGCTGGTCGCCTAACTCCAGATATCCCTGCTTTTGTCGTCGTCGGTTTTTGACGGCCTAGTCTTGTCGGCGTCGTTCCTCATGTCTAGTCGGCGATCCCACCGCCCGCGAAGCCACCCAGCCCACCAAGTGTGGCACCATAGGCAGCGACGAACAGCAGCGCACGGACCATCGCAGTGACGACGACGATTCACACCCTCTCTTCTCCAATCGCTCCAAAGCCACTGTACAGACCGGTGCCAAACGTGAGAATCGCCAGGGCGGGCACCATAGCGAGGAATCCGGCGACGCCACCGGCGCTGACCGATCGACCTGACTCGGGCTGTTCGAGATAGCCTACGAGTCCGCCTCCGACGACTACCGAGAACGGAATGAACGACAAGACTGCGGTGGCGACGCTACCGAAAACTGCGTTCGCGGGATAGGTCCCCGACACGTTCGCCATCAGCGAGGTCACGACGAGCCCGCCCTATCCGTCGTATGAAATACCCAGTTCGTCGAGGAACGTCCGTGCGCCTGCCGCCGAGGAACCAGGTCCACGCGCAGTTACGAGATCGCCATCGACAGTGACACTAGTCTCGGAATCGAGTTCTGCATCCCAGTCGGCGCCAACGGCTTTGACCTCGTCCTCAACCCAGTACGGGAGTTTCCGGCCGTCAGGCATGCGGTCGTGATCGTCGACAATGCCAGCTTCCCACTCGTTTGGGAAGCCAGTTATCGATCGCCCGTCGACGAGATATCCTCCGTCGCTGTCGCGCGTGAACGCTAAAATCCCGACCGTATGACAGACGACAAGCGCTTTGGCATCGTCGCCTTCGACGGCTTCTCGGAGGGCTGCGCGTGCGTGCGTATCTTGATTGACGTCCCAGTCAGCCCCGTGTCCACCAGGAAAGACAATTGCATCGAACGATGCCGGGTCGAGGGCCGCAAGCGGTTCCGGATCGTTCAGTCGCTCGTCGTTCTCGTGGATTTCTCGGACGCGTTCGGCAGTTTCCTTGCCGACCTCTTCGGGATCGACCGAGCGCTCGTCCAAAACTGCAGGGCCGCCAGACGGCGTCGCGACAGTAATTTCGACGCCCGCATCGTCGAAGGTCGTTAGCGGTTCAATACATTCTTCGCCCCAATAGCCATGTTCACTGACAATAAATAGTGCAGTCGACATCGATGGGAAGTAATGGACCGACAGTAAAATACTGATTGGCTACGGCAACCCTCCGAGAAGCGCATGATCGATCGATCTAATCAGGAGATAGTTCTCCAAAGCGCCCAAATTGTTGCCCCCGTTGTGCCCTCGATTAGGTGGTATGGGCCCTTGTCAGCCCGAAGAGAGTATCGGATTATTTCGACACTCTCGTCGATATCGACCGTCGGTATTGATCGATACTCGAACACACACCATCGAACACACAGCGAGGAATCGGTGTACGCTGTCGTCCGCCGACGAGGGAGCCCGTCCCCCAAGATCGCACTCTGTTCGGACTGCGTGGTGTTCTCGCCAGTCGGGTGGTTATTTGCGACCTCCCACAACCGTAACCAGGGCGTCGCGAGAGTGACTGTGAGCGCAGTCAGACGCCGTTCTAATATCGCCGCTGGTCCTGACCACTGAGCCCGGTCCTGAAAAGGGCCAAACCACCCTCACCTGCCTTCTGTTCTGATTGGGTTTGTCCCCTCGTTTCAGATCGATCGAGAACGACCACCGCTCAAGGGGTGCTTCGCCGCTGGTCGTGCTCCGGCTTGAGCGCTGCTTGAGCCTGCTCTACCGGGTGTCTTCGGTCGTCCTGATCAGAAGCACCCTCTCAGGCCCCTTTTTACCCCCTGCTCGTTGTGCCCGTCTTGAATCCACTATGCCAATCTCGATCCCTCGAATTCGCGATTCACTACTTCAGCTGTTAGCGCATTCAGAGACGGTTCCACCGCCGAGAACGACGACCACCCCCGACTTCCACACCACGCGGAGGTTCATCCGCTCGCGAACCAACAACGACTGGGCGTAGTAGCGCCGGAGATCGTGACTCGACACTTTCTGCCAGTCGGAGTCCCCGGTTTCTTCGCCAACGCGCTCGGCGGTCGCCTTGACCCGCCGCTGCACGGAGCGCTCGCTCAGATCAACGATCGGTTCGTCTCGATCGATATCCTCGACGTTTGCGTAGCGGAGTCGCTCACTCTCGACCTGCTCGGGATGGTAGGCGTCGCGAGGCTTCCCGCCGCTTCCTTCGACGTCCTTCCCTTTGGAACGCGAAGCCTGGCGTGGCCGTCGACGTGCTTGATGTGCTCCGGGTGGATCTGCGGGATTTCGAACGAACGGAATGCGACGTCACCACCGAGCTGGATGATCAGGGAGTCGCGGTTTCACCGGACGCGACTGAAGGGAGCGTCCGGCAGTTTTTCCCCAAGTTTTTGCAAGGAGTGGTAGCCGAGCGTAGCGAGGCTACCCGACGAAGCAAAAAGTGGAATGCCGCCTCCCAGATTTCGACCGACAGTTCATATGCCCTGTGTTAGAACCCCTTACTCGAACATGACTGATTCGGTTGAAAGGATCGATGCACTTCGAGAGCGGATCCAGACCTCGAACCGGATTTCTGAGGAGGATAAGAACGCTCTCATGACTTTTTCCAAGGAGATGGAGTTTCTCGATGCCCGGTACTCCGATGGGCGGCATATCAAGCTCCTCCAGCACTGTATCGTCCTCGCAGGCGATTCTCAGAAGTACAGTCGTGACGAGTTGCCAGACGTATCGCTTGTTACCACCTTCGATGATGAAGCAGCTGTCAAAGAAGTCGGTCGCTGGATCAAACGGAACTTCGATAATGAAGAGACGAAGCGTGACTATCGGGTCGCAGTTCGGATGTTCGGCGAGCATGCGGGAGAGGGTCAGGATATCCCAGCTCCAATCCAGCGACTCTCGGCGGGAACACCCCGAAACTATGACCCGAAACCAGATCCAGCAAAGATGCTGTGGTGGAATGACCACATCCAGCCGATGATCGAGAGTGCAAACAGTCTTCGAGATAAGGCTGCTATCGCAGCTGCGTGGGATTCTGGTGCTCGAAGTGAGGAGTTTTGCTCCCTCAGAGTCGGAGACATCTCGGACCACAAGCACGGGATGAAGATTTCTGTCGACGGAAAACGAGGAGAGCGGTCTGTGCTCCTCGTTCCAAGTGTCACTCATATGCGTCAATGGCTGAATGTCCATCCCGCTGGGAACGACCCGACAGCACCTCTCTGGAGTAAGCTCAACTCGCCGGAAGAGATCTCGTATAAGATGAAACTCAAGATGCTGAAGAAGCCTGCCCGTCGAGCAGGCGTCGATCACACCGATATTACTTTTCGCCGGATGCGCAAGAGTAGTGCGTCCTACTTGGCGAACCAGAACGTCAACCAGACCCATCTTGAGAAGCACCACGGATGGACTCGCGGTTCCGATATCGCCTCCCGATATATCGCTGTTTTCGGGGAAGCAAACGATCGAGAGATCGCCCGGGCTCACGGGGCGGACGTACAAGAAGAAGAGCACGAAAGAATCGCTCCGGTTTCCTGCCCACGATGTCAGCGTGACACACCCAGAGATGAACCCCTCTGTGTTTGGTGCGGACAGGCGATGGAACAAGGCGTCGTAGAGGACTTGGAAACGGAACAGAGACAGGCTAGGACCGAATTGCTCGCCATGGCTCAAGAGAACCCTGGACTGCTGGACGATATCGAGCGGCTGGAAAAAGTGATGGACTTCGTCGATTCTAACCCCAGTGTCATGCGGGATGCTCGCTCCTTCGTTGAAGCCACAAACGACTGAGCTCACTCTACGACACCACCATTTGTCTCTCTAGCCCTTCGTAACGCCCTCTCAACGTCATCAAGGAGAGGCTCAGAACCATATTCTATCAGCGCAGATAGTACAAGTCCCCGAATGAACTCGTCGTCACTGTGTTTCAGGATCCGGATGAACGTTTCTTGATTATGTTGAACAAACTGCTCCGGATCCCCGTCATATCCGTGCATTAGTATCTCTCCTCCTCTTTCATAGATTTCCCAACGTCGTCAGGATCATGAGAGGCAAGGTGGAGCGCAGGTGAACTTTCACGGAGGTTAGCTCCACAAAGCGGACACTCAACCAACCGGAGACGATGGAACGGGCGTCGCTCAATCATTGTGCTCCACACCCCGGAATCGTTGGAGCGGATCGATTGCAAAGCCAAAGGGGCTGTCGTACGAGTGATGCGATTTCGTTTTTGATTTCGTTCGGTTGCATTGGGGCGATATGGCGATATCTTGCCAAGGCTCACAGAGCAACCAAATAGGGCGAGGAGAAACGCTTTATTGGCACGCTACCTAGCGTTCACTTGGAGCCCAATTCGAGTTGCTCCATGCGGTACGGTTCGATGCCATGAGGGACCGGACAGGGTACCAAGGCCCCCATGTCATCGTTTCGTTCAACGTTTAGTCCTGAGTTCCAGGCGTGATATCGCCATGTTATCGCCGGGGAGCTCTCCGCCTATTGCCCGGAATCAGGTAGATTGGTAGTTCTATGGTGACCTGTGAACCAATTCTTTGATTCGGATAAATAGGCTGTTACACCGCACCAATATATTTCTAACCCTGTT
The DNA here is from genome assembly GCF_013839425.1 of Halorhabdus salina. Taxonomy (GTDB): domain Archaea; phylum Halobacteriota; class Halobacteria; order Halobacteriales; family Haloarculaceae; genus Halorhabdus; species Halorhabdus salina. The sequence continues at coordinate 218,358 of NZ_JACDNP010000004.1, forward strand.
TCAGGATCGGTATTCCCACGGAATCATGGTGAATTATATGTATGTTTTCATTTATCTGTAAAAAAGGTCCGGCAGGGGGCCGGGGGTTGGCCATGTAGCCACTCTTCCATTAATCACTAAGTATTTGAAATGTTGGTCGTGGTGGCGTGGAAGCCCCCAACCAAGAATGGCTGGGGGCGGCTACATGGACCAAAGCCCCGAACACGCCAATTTGACAATCAGCGTGCCCCTGACCGGGACCCTGGCAATGGGATACTCTCATCCTGATTTTGGATGGGAGTATCCAGTACGTTGATCTAAGCCATAACATATCAATCATCCGCTTTCCCCGTCCGGGCATTCACGGGGTTGCCAACTCAAGCAATCCCGAAAATAACCTAACTCCGGTCTGCCACGCCTACATTTAAACACATAGTCAGTCCAAAGAACGCCTACAATGGCACTCACGCGAGAGATGGAGTTACGAATCAAAGGACACCTTCACGAGATCAGACAGGCAAATGACCAAGCCATTGGTAGTCGGCAAGGCTTTCCACCTGCTATTTCGGGTTATAGTCACACGCTTGAAAGTGTAGCAAAATGCGCGACCGCAGAGGAAGTTGATCAGATTGCTAAATTTATCAAGTCACGAATTAGGACAGAGAAGGAGCGACCGCGGAATAGGAAAGTTAGGCGAGAAGCTCGTTCAATCGTCTCTCAAAGTGGATACCCAGCAGACGAATTCTTGAATACAGCATAGGTGTTGATACGAACGAAGGGATCTCTCATGAATCACGACCGAATTGATTCTGTGGCTACAGCTCTAGCTGGAATTGGATACGATGGAATCGTCGCTTTCGATCGAGCCGAGCCCGAGTTCGGCACGATCGAGAAATTGTTCGAAGAGTTCGATTCAGATGATTATGTTCAGTTGCTTGTCGTACTCGCGACGACACAAGACTACCAACTCAATGGCGACGCGCAACGATTTTGGAACGAATTCGAACAAACGGCCCTTACATACGATACTCTGACGAGCAAACAAACCGTTCGCGAGATTCTCGGCGATTTCATGGATGCAGATGTCAACGCACGTCTGAACCAACAAAAGCGAGACCGGCTTCTTTGTCTGTTTGAATCTGATTTCGATGAGTGGTTCCTCGATAATCACCAGCAGGCAACACCTGAGGTCGTCTGGAAAGAACTGGCCGACGGGCTCAACACCGACATGACAGCGAAGACTGTCGCTCTTTCGATGAAGGTGTACGATAACGCTCATCTCATCCAACACGGTGAATATCGGGAGTTTCCGCCAGACATCCCGATTCCATGTGACTTGCAAGTCAAACGGGTTTCAAGAACGTCGGGCGTTACCACCGACGACGACACCGAGCGAGTCCTTCAAGTCTGGAATGAGGTCATGGACGCGACGAGCGAGCAACTCGGTCGACACGTCTCCATCTTCCGGATCGACAGTATTGTTTGGCAAGCAGGCCAGATTATCGGCGAGCACGAACCGGACGCCCGAGCTGCAAGGAACGCTTTGGTCGAGCACTTTGAGGATGTCGGACTTGCGAATAATGAGGCAAGCCCACTTGCACGTGAATTGACGGCGGAAATGTAGCAGGTCTAACTCCGCTCGTTGTACCAGGACAGTTTCTCGCCGATTCGCATACCCTCCGTCGGGATTTCGACAGTCACGTCGGTATCTTCGAGCCGTGGGAGCAGTTCCCCGTAGTAATCCCGGCCTGCATGGATGACTAATCGAACTCCGTCGGTCAGAACCCCCCGCTCGTCAAGTTCATTGAAGACGTTATCTGCCCACTCTCGCTTTTCCTCTATTGACGCGTTAGCGAGCGTTCGCTCGTAGGGCTCGATTGGATCTCCATCAGGCTCTATCAAGCCATGTTTCGCCGAGAGGATGTACCACCCATCATGATGTTGCTCGGCGTAGGACCGCATCTTCTCGAAATATGCCGACGTGTAGAGATCCTTCGGCACCGTCGATTCGTCTCGCTTGCTCTTGACGCAACTGACGAGTCCAATTTCCTGAGTCATTGATCGTTGGTTCTTTCGGAAGTGGTTTCTACGGATTCGGTCTCACTCGGGTATTGCCAGACAAAGAGCGGTAGTGAGAATTCAAAATAGTTCGATAATACCGCACGAACATCGCTCCTCGTTCGTTCTAACGTCGGGAAGCTCACGTGCGAGGGGATTAGTAACACACCTACATCGATATCCTCGTGACCCGAAAATCCAGAGGGATCACGGTACGCAGCTTCCATCTTCATGAGGTGCCAATTCGCCCGCATCTGTTCCCCGCGCTCATGCTCAACTAGGACCCCATCCTTGTACACGTCAAAGTTCCCTCGTCGGGAAATAGTGCCAGTCGAATCAGGCACCTCGAAAGTAGCCGTGACTCCCTGCTCCCAACCCAGCGGATCTAGCAATTCGCCTCGCGCAGCCATATTTTGGTTCCCACCACCGTGTTTATGATACGCAGTGGCAATCGTAGTTAACTCATTCAGTAGTCCCTTTTCTTTGAGAATTTGTCTACCACCTCGAAATGACCAGGTGTCTTGTGATTGGGGGTCTGTCGTCATCATCTCATAATTTTCCTCATTCTGGGATGTTATAATTTAGCTTAGAACCAATTACACCTGATTTACTACGCTAAAGCCGGTAGTGAAATATCTAGATAGATATAGTCATAGAAGGTGATGCAATATACAGAGGGGTATATCCAGCACTTGACTCTGCACGTTCACGTCTGGGCCTGATATAGACGCCAGTGACGGCTGATGCTACCGATGACGGATTTCCTCTCATATGCCGATAAGAGGTGCTTATAGACCTTTTCCGGCAGTTCGGTCGGCCATCATCACCTTTTAACATCTCTGAGAGTGGGGTTGGTGGCAATGGGCTGTATTGATGGAATCGTTTGCGTTTCGGGTATTTCATCGAATATTCTCTGGGTTCTATCTCTTCTTTCCATTGGGTCGATTCTCGGTATTGGATATCGTTTGTACCAAGACCGGACCATCATTCTGGACGCTGGTGCGGAATTCTCAATGTCAACTTGGTGGCGATGGCGACGAGGGACCCTCCGACGTATGTACCGTCAATTCAAAAGCGCCTTGTTAGTGGGCAAAATCTCGTCCCACACCTTCCTCATAAAATCACTATTCACGCTTGGATTGATTGCTGCACTCGTAATAGCGATGCGCAAATCGTCATCTCCATCGTCACCTACGGGACTTGATCAGCAAATTCTCGTCGCAGCCACAGTGTTCTATGCGACAATGATTTACTTTGAAGGAAGGTTCGAATATGCTGCCCTCCGCCCTGAGGACGTAAATGTAACCCTATTTAAAAATGAAGGGGCTATGCCCACCACGAATACGTCACTCGTCTTATTCAATGGTGGTGAGGTTACGGCAACCGACATTACAGCTCAAATGAAGATAATTGACCCCGTTAGAAACACAAGCACGTTCACTCATGATGCTTTCACTCATCCAACAGCCGATACGGACGCCGGAGCAAGTGACGCATTAGAAAGTGGAAGGCGACGAAAGATTACGTTCCTATTCAATTCGCCAAAGAACGAGATTGAACGTACTAAAATGGAGGACGAATACGGAATTGACCCATGGGTGCAAATTGAAATCGACTCACCCGACCAGCGAACGAGCACTTGGGTCTACAGATCCCTGAGAAACGTGGATCCAGTGGATAAGGATAATGTAGTGGGGGGTGCCAAGGCAACAGTCGAATCATATCGTATTCAACGGGACAAGGTTTTAGGCGAGCAAAACAGCGGAATCACCGGATTTGAAGAGAGTAAAGATGACGATGAGGATGTCCCTCCACGGGGAATCCGCTGAGATACTAGCCTCTTAGCTCTTGAATTCATCCTGCAAATTGTTTATCCAGCAGTCGAAATTGTATTCGCGGTCTCGTTACCGACACTGCGGAACGATAAGAGGTCTGTGAGTGGGGTCCCGACCACCAGTAGATAGTTGTGGGGAGTACTGTAGCAATCACCAAGAGTGGCTGAAATTCAATTACTGGGCACAGGGACTATTCATCCCAATACTCTCTAACTAGTTTTGCGTGCTCCTCTCCGAAGAGGGGGTGTTACTAATGTGATATAACGCCTCAAACTATCGATTCCAGCCAACCCATTTTACCACTGTACTATGCTGAAAATGCGCTCTATATCTCGCAAAAGAAAATTGACAAGACGCAGACAAACGGACCGTGCGGAGCTATCTATGACACGCCCCTATTCAGGAATACGTGGGCGGGTCCGAGCTTCCGGGCCCGAACTATGAGGAGACTAACAATGGGGAACCAATTATTAGTCAGGGACCGTGGATTATCCCCAAGGAATTGGGCGGTTCTTAGGCTGGGTAGTGTTCTGGGTATTCAAGTCTACCGCCACCGGCTTTCGATCGAAGTCCGGTATCGGAGCCCGACCACGGAAGTGTTGAATTGTTTGATGGTGGTCGGGTCCATTTCCTGTCGGGCGTCATCGAGGTTCTTTTGGGACTCAATCAGGTGTGTCAGAGCGGCATCGATCACATCAGAGTTCGGTGGGTCATCGGTTGGCCCGGCCGAGACAATCTCTTTAGCCTGTTCGAGTAATCGTTGCCGCTCGTCGGTCAGCCGAATTGTGGTTCGCTTTGTCGAACCCATCGTACTCTCTCTTTGTGTTGGAGATCCTAGAGTGTTATCCCAAAAACGGCGTAGAATTGACCGAGGATTCCGGATCATCGGCGACATGTCTCCCCACCAAGTAGCCACGTTGCTCCTTTCTTAGCCTTTCCAGAAGCCGGCCAATTCCCCGTCCAACTCTCGATAAGATCGAAGATCACGATGACCTTCGAGGGGGGGACTCTCGGGAGACGGAATGGCTCGCTTGCTCAACCAGTTGCTCTCGAATCAAAAAGAAATCTCAGTCGTCGACTCTGATTTATAAGCTGATGTATGCAGCTTGTCCGAATACCGTTCTACTCGGGTAACTGAAAGCAGGATTGGTAATAAGTGGTCGAATCACTCGGCCGATTCAATAAGACTCACCCGGCCAACAACGATAGAATATATGCACATCTCTGGGTCGCTGGTTCCCCGGAATGTGCATAGATCGAGGATTGTGAATACATCTACGTCTGACCCCGTGTTGAAAATCTACTACCGGCTACTCTAAGAGATCTTCCTGGATACTCCATCCGATTACTTCAGCAAGTAACGGTGGAACAGCATTTCCCACGAGCCGGAAGTTATTAACGAGTGATGCTTTGAATCGATAGGTATCTGGGAAGGACTGGAGTCGCGCAGCCTCACGGACAGTAAGCGATCTGGCCTCACGAGGGTGGATGAACATGTGACCATCCTTTTCGAGATGTGCGATGATAGTGGACGCAGGTTCACGCGGGTTCTGTTTCTTGTACTTATCTGGGAATATGTCATCTCGGTATGGCTGGAGGTGTTGGCTAATTTCGTCGATGTTCCAGCCCGCCCCCTCTCCAAGGAGTTTGTAGATGGTGAGATCCAGCATATTGTGTCCGCGACAGGTATGGTTATGAAGCGAAATCTCGCTCCAGTCATCGACACCGTCCCTGTTCCGGGCCCATTCCTGATACTCGGTCACGGGCGGAATAGTGTAGTTATCAGCCGTTTTCGGGGGAGTTTCACCCTCCGGGCTTACAGGTGGTAGATCAAGAATTGCCTCACCGACAGTGATCCAGGGTTCTCGCCCCGAACGAGGATCCTCTTGCGCACCGCCACCATACTCAGACATCGTCGCCTGAGGCGTGGAACGGAAGGCAGAGGGATCGCGACGGACAGTCATCTCGGTTTCTGTCTCTCTCACCGGTTCCCGGTGAGTCGCTCGGTTCTCGAGATCAGGGTTTGGCTGGTCGAGCCGGTTACCGATGAAGAAAATGCGGTTCCGGTGCTGAGGAACGCCGTAATCTGCGGCATCCAAGTGGTAGACGGTCGTCTGATACCCGGCCTCCTTGCTCTGGCGTTTTATTTCCTCAATGATGCTCTCGCGAAGGGTACCCGAGGCAGATTCCATGTTCGCAACATTCTCCATCAGAAATACAGGGGGTTTGATCGACTGAACAAACCTGAAAAAGTCCTCAAACAGATAGTGCCGATCATCCGTCGCCACTGTCTGTCCATCCAGGGAATCAATCTTGCTTCGACCGATCCGGGAAAAGGTCGGACAGGGAGGACCACCAGCAATTAGATCAATGTTATCTTGGTCGACGGGAGCGTCCTCCGAGTCAAGTTTGCGAATATCGGCGATATCGAGTTCGCCCGTGTGATTCTCAGAGTATGTCTCCTCGACGTCTGGGTCATTATCTACGGCCCAGAGAACATCGAACCCGGCCCACTCTAGACCGGTAGACAGGCCGCCAGCACCGGAAAAGAGGTCAATTGCCTTCGGCGTCTCGGTCATACGATATCTAGGTTTGTGAGCGAGAAAGAAGTATCTCTACATCCCGCCAAGGTGTGTCAGTCGTCCGTACTTGCCCGACTTGCCCGGGCCTGAGTAGTCGCCATCTCTGAAATGCCTTTTTCGGCAAGATACTCTTGGACGGTGAGTGCGATGCGTTCCCCGAGATGGGGCGGAATCGCGTTTCCGATCTGGCGGAACCAGCTGGTAAAGGCGCCAAGGAAAATGTAGTCATCCGGGAATGACTGAATACGTGCCGCCTCTCGTGGAGTGATCCCCCGGTTTCGACGAGTATCTGGCTCGCCGGAAGCCGTATCCACGTGTTCGTAATAGTCGGGAAGAACAAATCCGTTGGCGTCCTTCGCAAGATGGGCTACGATTGTCGGCGACGGCTCATCCCAGCATAGCATACGGTACTTGTCCCTGAAGCGGGGGTTCTCCTCGGTTCCGACGTCATATTCAATCAAATTGCTATACTCGCCGTCCTTGTCGTATTTCACGTCCCATCCCGTATCACCAGGCTCCAGTGCTTCGTCAAATAGCGTCTGGTCTTTTTGCATCGGGTGTTCCCGTGCCCGGTGGTTAAAGCAGAGATCTGTTCCGTCATCGAGGTCAACCTGAGAGACATACTGACTTCGCGATCCAGGCGGGGTGCCAGTAACGACTCTCCCTCCTTCGCCTCGTTTGAGCCTAGGGAGACCAGAGAGTGCCTGCTGGAGGTCGTAGTTACCAGCCGGGAGAATATTGGAAAGACGGTCGAACATTTCATCAAGATCTGCGCGATCCGTTGCAAGGTCCTCTCGGACGCCAAGAATGATGACCCTCTCGCGTTTTTGTGGAATGCCAAAGTCGGAGCAATCAAGCAGCCTGTAATCACAGACGTAGCCCGAGTCAGCACCACCAATCGACTCCAACGAATCAAGAACTAAATCTCCGACTTTGATACCTGTGTCTTTGACCTCGTTAACCATGCCCTCGACGTTCTCCATTACCAGTACCTTGGGTCGTAACTCTTCGACAAACTTGACGTACTGGGTGTACAGGGACGTTCGAGCGTCCTCAAGGATGCTGTAATCGTCGTCATTGGCCCGACGAGTACGGTAGCCTGCTTGCGAGAGGGATTGACATGGCGGGCCACCTACGACAATGTCAGGAGTGCGTTCAAGATCCTCGACCGCTCCCGACCCGATGGCATTTCGAATATCATCACAGACGATATTTTTGTGAGGGATTTCAGGGTGGTTAAGCCGATAGGTGTCCGTCGCATCTTGGTCGTTGTCAATCGCCCAGTCAATACTACAGCCGGCTCGATCGAATCCGAGTGAGATACCACCAGCACCAGAAAATAGGTCGATCACGACAGGACCATCCTGTTGTTGTGACTGCTTTCGAAGTCGATGTGAAAGCAGGAACTTCCTGATTTCGCAGTGTTCACCGCAGACATCTATGTCGCCCTTGATAGCGTGCCCTGCAAGAGCTCGATGAAGAGGTGCTAGCTGGCGATCGGTTAGCCGCCCCTCAAGTTTTGTTCGACGCTCAGCACTATCCTTGAATCGGCTCTGGTCCAGCAATCCTAGTGAGCAGAGTATACCATCAACAAACGGTCCAGCAGGCCAAACTGGCTTGTCGAAAGCAACGAGAAGAAGCCACCATGCATCTGAACGGGATACTCCGGGGAAACTGGTAAGCAAGTCACGGAATGCGCTGTACTGCATTCCATGAATCCCCTCAAGGGTAACCCCATCCGTCTTTGAACAGTCCGCAACGGATTCGAGCAATGCCTCCAACCGGTCAACTCGCTGCTCACCGATTCCCGGCCTCGTCGTCGCTTCTGCGAGTTCTCTTTCCAGATCATCCCTGGATAGAGCGGCAATTTCGTCCCAGGCTCCCATCATGCGCTTTATTCGGGCAATCAATTCCCGTTCTTCATGGTCGAAGTAGCGCTGTCCGGGGGTTCTATTATCACGGGCTATTGCGACTGCGGCCACAGTATCAAGCGGATCATCGCTATCAGACAGTGGATCACCGCAATCACATGCAGAATCTGAGTCCGTCGACACACATGCAGTAGTGAGGTTTCGATAACGACAAGGGTATTTCTCTCCCCCCCTCCGTCGTCGGGCAAGGCTCTCGGACGATGACGTCGGGCAGCCCGTGGGATGGTACCAGTGCTGGTGGTACTGTTCTGCCGTCAGAACGTCTATAAGAAAGTCAACATGACGAAATACAAATTCTCGGTGCAGTTCTAATTCGTCATCAGGTGCTTCCGACAACACCGCGGGAAGAGATAGTGAGTCAGTATCCGCACCCCGACCAGTCATGTCTCCCTGTAGGTAACCCAGCACATAAAGCCCCAGGACTTAGTCGTAACTGAATACCTTATTCACAGCTATGAGAGCGCGTATAGGGTATCTGGGAGTGATAATTGGCCTATTTCCTCGGCAACTTGGATAGCTACGGTACTCAGGATTATTACGCTAGCGCGTTGAGAACGGTACAGTGGGAAACGTGAAGCTGCCTTTCGGACGTACCCAGGTTTCGGCAGATGAAATTTCAGAGCTTGTCAGGGTTAACAGGGCGTCACAGCTGCTTCACGAGAGCGGAAAAACAGACAGCGAAGACCAGATACGGTCGTTCATTCAGACTGTTCCAGACCTTCTCGGCTGGCTTGAACAACACGGCCGAGAATTCCCTTGGAGGTATACTACTGACCCCTGGCGTGTATATGTATCTGAGATATTGTTACAGCGGACTCGTGGTGATGCAGTAGCGGGTATCTACGACGAGTTCTTCAGCCAGTTCCCGGACCCAGAGACTCTGAATCGCGCAGACGAGAAGGATATTCATGACGCAGTATCGTCACTCGGGTTCGGGAATCAGCGAACACGAACGTTACAGGAGGTCGCCGAACTTTGCCACTGTGAATATGGTGGAGATGTCCCAAAGGATCTTGAGGCACTCAAACAATCTTGGCGAGTCGGACCATACTCGGCTCGTGCCTGTCTACTGTTTGCTTGCGCTGAACCATACGCTCTCGTTGATGCTAATGTCGCACGGGTGATCGGGAGGGTCCTAGATTATGAAATGCCGACTCAGCCACACAAAAGCAAAACCGTGTATGAGCTCATGGAATGCCTAGTTCCAGACGACCCGGAAATCGCTCGGGCATTCAATCTGGCTTTCCTCGACCTTGGAGCATTGATCTGTACACCCGATGAGCCACAGTGCCCGTCCTGTCCGCTCGAAGACTGTTGTGCCTTTGCAGCTACCAGACTTGGATAGAGGATGTCATACAACGGTTCACATACCCGTTCTTCGCTCCCACGATTCACTCACTACAGGTGAACTACTGAGCGTCTTCAACCGGTACCAAATCGTGGTGACGAAATGAAATTGGAAGATCTTCGCCTGTTTCTAGGTCTTGAAGGATGTACGAGTATCCATCTGTGGTTCGATCGGTTTCAGTACCAAGGTCGTCCGTTAGAACTTCAACAATCTCACATACTACACCGTGGTACCGAGAATCAGGATCATCAGAACCAATGTAGATTTGCACCCGGTCACCGACCGAATATGAATCATTCGCCGGTTGCGGGATGTTGTCCATTGATTCATTTTGAATCGGCAAACCCTATCAGTCCATCGTTACATCCGCACGCGTGCTGAGTAGGAAGATCCACCCCCTTTGGTATTGAACCAACCGCCTTGTGAGCTGTTCTATGGCACCCTATTCGATAAGCAAGTTAGCCCATCCGAATCTCTTGCGAACCTGTGGACGCGAGGAGGAACTCGATAAGCTTCCGGAAATTGGTGACTTCGGGGCCCTTGATCAGGACTCCTGTTTCGAGATAATGCTCGAATCCGTAGTCGGTCACATTCGCACTGCCGACATAAACCGAGGAATCGTCAAACGCCATCACTTTCGCGTGAAGGGTGAATGCTGGGTTGTCACCTTCCTGTTTTCGGGCCTCATCAGGCGTTTCTTCACTCCACCCAGTATAGTCGATTAAATGGAGGCTTTCGGTGCTTACACCGTCATCCTGCACGTTGTCAGCGAAGTCCGAAAGGACCTGCCGGTTGTAGGACTCTTGATCCCTGAGATACCGAGAGACGATTGTTACTTGGACGCCACGGTCTAGTGCAGCAATCAGAACATCCTGCAATCGTTCGAAACCTTCGCGTTCGAAGAAAGGCGAGAGCAGTACGATCGAGTCCGTGCAGCGTTTAATTTCTCGAGTGAGTGTGGGCATCAACCAAGACATCCCGAAATCAGAGGGACTGACCTCGCGAAAGCCGGGATCAGCGGGGAAGGTCACAAGTGGCCTAACAGTCGTTTCAGGAGGTCCTTGAGACTCAAAAACGGTGATGGCCTTTCCCGCGTGTCGAGCCGCTGTGAGCACTTCTCGACAGCGTTTGGCATCGACTGCATAGTGACTGTCTGCAATTGAGCCGCTGAATGAATCCCGATCAAGTACACCAGTTTGCTCAAGATGGCGAAACAGATCAGTGGCAGCCTCTTCGTCAATATCTGTCTCCCGTGCAAGTCCAACCGGAGAGAGCGTAGTATCCTTGCCCGCAGCAGCCAAGAGGATACCCTCAACCTGGGTGAGGAGTCCTGCATCACGGTTGACCAGATCAGCGATCGAGAGGGGCGTCCACATACCGTTAGCTGATTCAGACGTCATATTGTTGTCCCAATGATATAATATCCATGTGCTGATTTGTTTCCCGTTACCCTATACTTTCCAGTAGCCAGTAATAGTACGGTCTGTGTTCGGCCGGCTGCCGAACAGATAGTCCCGAGAGATCACCTGGTTGAAATACGAACAGCTAATCTCACTCACGTGTAGACACGACAGACAGGCCCCTCCTCGCTGTGAGCACACCGGGTCGTAAACACAATCGTTTCCATGAGATTCTGCCTGGCCAAGCAGATTGTCTAACTGTTGCTCGACCATGGTGGTCATGCCACCGATATTGAACTCTTCCCGGTTATTGGCGTAGATGACCAGCGACAGTGCTCGCGGGAAAAGGAACTCGCTGAGGTTTGTTCGGTCGAAACCGCTGATAGTGCTGGCCTGCTTCAGCAGGATATGACTCGTCGTGTGAAGTAATTTGAATACGTGCTCGGTTATCTGTCCCTCGACATCATCACCGGCGTCGGTTTCGAATCGCCCGTATCCTTCCACAGGCGCAAGGTGGCTAATGATGAATCCCCACTGCTCGTCTTGTGATAGCTGGCTAATATCGCTCCGGGCATGCTCAAGAGCAGCCTCATCAGTGCTATCAATCTGCGGCAGAGTGGTCGACCCGTTCACTTCATCTGGGTCGCTGGTCTCGGGGATGTTTAGCGCCAGCCAGAGCAATACACGTTCGGGGTCAAGATCAAACTGGACAGCTTCGGTCTCAGATGTATCGACGAAGATGGGTGTCCCATCCCCATCACTTGCGTTCTGTGAGAATGCATTGATCTTGGCTTCATCCTCATCGCGGCCACCACGGGTATATCCATAGACGAACGTCTGCACGGGGAAGTCTTCGATCACTCTGACATCTTGTATACCAAGACGATCGAGGTCGTCCTGGTAGGTGCTAATACGGTCAGCCTTTTCCGTGAATCCACGGGTACGCGACTGCTGTTCCAGATCGGACAGGGAGTCCGTCGTCAGGTCCTCCCTGCTGAGGACATACTGCAGGATCTCGTCACCAGCGTCGGTCAGTTCCGACTGGTCGCCATCACTTTCGAGGGAGATTACCTCAGCAAGACGTTCTCGAACGGTCTGACTGTCAATTTCTCCACGTTCTTTCAGGTGTTCTCGGGCCTCATCGAGGCTCGTAATATTATCATTCGCCTGGAAAACCTCGACGACCTTCGCGTCGTCCACCTCGACCTCACCGACTCGCTCACGGAGGGTAACCTCTTCTACGGATTCAGCGTCGGACAGACCGAAGTGCTGGGCGAACGCTTTTCTCGCCCCATCCTCGCTCTGTCTGAGATGGCCAATTCCTGCCGAATGAAGATTGACGGTGGTGATGTAGTGCGGGTAGTAGACACTCCCCGCCCGGTGAACAGTCGTGTACATCCCGTCGTTCTCATCGCCAGCGGGCGGAGTATACTCACACCCGCAGTTCTGAAAATTCCGCATCGGCGTTTCCCAGCCACAGCCATCGACCTCGCAGCTCCAGTGGAAATTCCGAACTCGCTGGCTATCCCGCCGGTCGAGAACGACATGTCTGTCGCCGTGGTTGGGACATGACTGAGGATAGAGACGTCTGATCTCTCCGCAGCTGTGAACGCTCACAAACTGGTACTGCTTGAGGTCACCACCACACCGATCGCAGGTCAGGTCAGGATTCTGGCTTTCCAGATCGTCCGCCGAGTAGTATCCGTGCGCTTTCTCGCAGTTCTGGCACTCGAAGGTCGTTGGGAACGGCTGTGACCGAACGCCCTTCGGCTCACCGAAGTGGTAGTGGTCGGGATTCGATGACGCGAACCCTGCCTGGCCCCCTTCCCAGTTTCGTACTCGTGCAAGTACCCGGGAAAGGATGTAATCACGGCTAATTTGACCACTGACGTCGCTCGTTTCAAGTCGAGTCACCTGCCAGATTCCGCGCTGATCGCTGTAGTCGAACGTGTTTTCTGGCAGGAACTGATACAGTACCTGTGACCGACTTCGTTCCATTGACATTGTTATGACTGGTTCTCAAGGGTATCGAGGAGGTCCCGGTACTTGTACTCCGATCGGATGGGTAGCTGTTCATCGACGTCACGAAGGCTACGCATAGCACCCCGTGGAAGTCGATTACTGGCCCACTGCTGATCGTCAAGCTGGATCTGTGAAATTGATAGGTTGGTTAGCTCTTTGGCATCGTGACTGAACTCTTCGGGTACCTCATCACCGCCATACATGCGGGTGATCAGGTCTTCCAGTTCTTGGTCATCGACTTCTGCGAGGAAGTCTTCGGCGCTATCGCCAAAGAACAGTTTCTCTGAACCGTCACGGTACATGTAGTGGTTCAGAAGCAGACTCATGAACAGCCCCGGGTGAGTACGCTGAACGCCGTTTTTCGCCCATCGATTGACCGATACTGGTTCGACGAGGCGATCGAGGAACTGGTGGTACTTCTCGAAGAAGTGGTAGTGGCTCAAGTCGCGTTCACGGATTGGATGGAAGACGTTGAACACTAGTCCCGGGTGAAAGCGCCCTGCCCGTGAGCTGGACTGGATATACTCAGCAGTCTGACGTGGCATTCCGAAGAACACCATCATGTTAAACCGCTCGACGTCGACGCCGTGGCTGATCATGCTCGTCGCAGTGATGGTGTTGAGACGACTCGCGAGCAGCCAGGCAAGACCCTCTCGAACGGCTTCGTCAGCCTGTCTGAGGGCGACACGGAACTCATCGCTCTCGACGTCGGACGCGTCGTCGAGACTGGCTTCTAGGGTGTCTCGCAAGTCCATGATCGCATCCTGTGTTTCGGGTGGAAGGACGTCGTCGTCGACCAGAGATTGCAGGATGCCTCTGTCTTCATCCTCTTGCCAGGGATTGTCCAGTAGGTCAAGGATGTCCTGGACCTTCTCGAAAGGGGTCCCGCCAGTCATTCGCTCAGACGCGAGCGGCGGTCGATCGTCACGTCGCAGATACGCGTTGAGCTGACTGACAATGGACTGGTCAAGGCGATCGCCGTCTTTCTTTGAGAGCAGGTACGTCAGGCTTGTACTGTAGAGGGTGAGCGTTTGTAGAACCTCGTCGATGGAGTTGGCGTTCAGCGGTGCACTGGTATCTGTTCCTTCGAGTGCGACACCAGTAAGAAGGTCTTCCGGTGACTCCATCGCCGTCGTCATCAGGTCTTGCACCTCCTTGTGAAAATAGAATAGAATGTCGATGATCGAGTTAATATGCGTCTTGCCGTGCGGTATGAGGCCGATGTAATATCGCTGGCTCTCTGCCTGCTCCTGTGCGTAGAAGTTCTCGCGTAGATACGGGCCCGGTGCTGGGAACCGTTCAGCTGGTCGCAGGAACAGGTGATAGACCTGATCCTCGTAAGCGGTAATCGTCGCCGTCGGAGCGATGATCTTTGTCTGACCAGCGTCGACGAGTTCTTGCAGGGTATCGATGCCGGTTTCGTAGTGACCATCGAAGCTACCAACACTCTCCTCAAGCAGGTGAAGCTCGTCGGGGACCATCAACGAGGGGGCAGGATCGTAGACCTCGATGGGAGAGGCCATCAACTCGAACTCGTCCCTGTCGATGTCACACCCGTATTTCTCGGTGCACTCGCCGAGACTGGCGAACCCGTGAATCGGGCATTCGTATTCCATCTCGCCCGTGAGGATGTGCGCCATCTTCCGCTGGTAGCCGATGGCAGTGATCTTGTCGATGGTTCCCGCGAGGATGGTTGGCGCGTATCGGTAGAGTTCGTTATCGACGACGTGTACGGGAAGTTCGTCTTCAGCGTACGTCTCATCGGCTGTCGTCTCCCGGCTTTGCCAGTCACAGTCGAAGGGATTGCCAGTACAGACGTGTGCGAGTCGAATATCGTCAGTAACTCGCATCTCGATGTCTGACCCACAGGCCGGACAGGATGGAATGACCTTGGCGTCCTCTCGCAGTTTGGGGTCGTCCTGATACCGGCTGAAGTTATCATTATCGTATCCGGTCAGTGCGTTCGGTGTGTTGGCCTTGCCGACAAGGAAGCCGACGCTGAACGGCCTCGATGGACGGGACCCGATCTCGGGTTGTTCGCGGCGTACGACATCGGCGTACACCACAGTCTCCGACATGCGCTGAAGCTGCTGGAGAGAGAGTAGCCGTAGCGGGAAGCGAGTCCACGCGGCCACGCCGAAGTGCTTGCCCCGAATCCTGTCGAAGAACATGTTCCAGACTGCGACGCCGAGGAATGCTTCGGTTTTGCCACCACCGGTGGGGAACCAGAGCACGTCGACGACGTCGAGAGCCCCATCTGCGTCTTGGAACCGTTCGGTCATCTCATCGCCATCCCGCCAGCTGATGTCCTCCCAGCCCTCGTGCTCGCGACTGGCAATGTCAGGGACCAGCATCACGATGAAGACCAGCTGGAAAAGCCTCCAAGAGTCGAAGCCGTGCATCCGGTCCATCGTCTCGTTCATCAGCTCGAATGCTCGGCCGACGCTCTCAGGGTGGTCGCGAAGACAGCGAATACCGCGTTCGAATCGCCGAATTTCTCGGAGGAACGCCTTGCGGTCCTCCATGAAGTCCTGCTCATCGCGCCCGTCAGCGTCCCAGTCTTCACGTTCTCGGTACTGCTCGAGCGCAGTATCGTAGGCCTCCTGGTGATAGTCGCGCATCGCCTGTGCGACGGCATCCAGTACCTCGAACCCGCCGTCGTCGAGACTGGACAGTTCGTTGAAAGAGGTCTCGACGTCGCGATCGGCCGATTCGTAGACGAGCTGCCGGTGCTCGGGGATGAACTGTGTCTGCAAGTGGTTAGCAGTCGGGTTAGCCTGGGGCGCTCGCCGTCCAGGCGTCCGACCATTTCGTATCGTTTCCTCCTGACCGGGGACGCGGATCGTGCAGTTGCGACCGTGGCCCCAGAGATCTCGGTTATATCGGAAGTCTTCGGGGAGTGGATCGAACGTGAAGGGGACGAATTCGACGTCCCCCTCCGTCCGGAGGTCCAGCTGGACCTCGAAGAAAGTAGGGTCACGAATGGTGTATATCGCATCCCGCTTGGAGTGATCAGCAGTATTCTCGAATTCGACGTCGACGATGAGCTGGTCGTCGCGGTCGGATTCGCGGTCCAGCGAGGTGGTTAGTTCAAGAGAGCCGTTCCAGTGAGGAATGGCCGGTTCACCTTCTCGCTCTTCGAGATAGTCCTCGTAGGCCTCTTCGTCCGCAAGGGCGCTGTGGGGGACATCGTCGTCAGGATGTTCGTCACCGGGGTCGAGGTAGATGTCCTCGCGGGCCTGTGCTTGGGCCTGTACGTCCTCGAACGCCTCGGTCAGCGCTTCCGTGGCTCGCTCACGAACTACTTCGGGAGTTTCGCGGGCCGGGCCCGAAAGAGCCTCGTAGGGGATCTTGACAGGAGGAACGTCGAGATTGAACCGCTCGAAAACGGGCAGGAGGTCAGTTTCAGCCTCCTCTTCTTCCTCGCGATCGCCGAGAGTGACGAAATTGTCACGGTTATTCATCTCCTCGTAGGTCGGGTTGACCCGAACCCAGACGCTCCCGCTAATTTCGACGACGAGCTCGTCTCCAGGGCCACCACCACGAACCTTGACGGTTGAACCAACGGCGTTTGGTTCCATCTTTGACTGGAGGTCGTCATCTGTGGTTTCCAGTTGGTTCTCGCTCCTAGGAGAAAGTGCACCAGCAAAGAACCGATCACTGGGGAAATCCCGTTTCACGCGGTCATCTTCGCCGGCTCGTCGGCCACTCACACGGTCAAGAATCCGTTTTCGGAGATGTCGTGCTATTCGCTCGTCATCGTCTGGAGGTCCTGTCCCACCCGATATTGCGTCCCCCGCGGGCTGTGGTTGCTGACCTGACATCGACGTGACCAGACCAACGCCCTTATTTTATAAAAATGTTGTCGGGCGTTGGTCTGGCTGGTCATTCGCGCGGGTGAGCGCATGGTCACGCTCGCCCGCGTTCGCGAGCACGAACGCGTGAGGCGGATGTTCGTCCACAAACCATTATATGATGGGGGTGGTTCAGGGAAACATATCAACGGACGGAGCCACTTTGCCCCCAGGCACCGACCACTTACGTTCAAATCATGACTCAGAATGCCTTCCCATACCGTACGAACCGGGATTTGTTCTCTAACCACTACCTGACCGACCATCTACGCGACACAGAACCCTGGAACGAGGTCGACGACGCTGAAGTCCGGGATGTCTACGACGAGATACGCGACCTCTATGAGAAGAAGCGACACCGATTCAACGACGAAGACTACAACGAGGCGCAGCTCGAACGGAACTTCATTCGGCCAATCTTCGAGATTCTCGATGTCTCCTACGAGATCGAGGAAACGGTCGAGCGGAACGCACGACGGCCGGACTACGGCTTCTTCGAGACGGACGAGGCCGCCGACGCAGCCTTCGACCGGAACAACTTCTACGAGGAAGCAATTGCGGTCGCCGACGCCAAACGCTGGGGACGGAAGCTCGACACCCGTGGTGAGGAGAAGCGGGACTTCGAGAACCCGAGCTACCAGATCCACGCCTACCTTCAGGACACACCGACGACCTGGGCAGTCCTGACGAACGGACAGAAGTGGCGACTTTACTACGGCCCCACGAGTCACCGGCTCGACTCCTACTACGAAATCGACCTGCCGACCCTGCTCCAGCACGTCGAAGACAGCGGCAGTCTGGAAGACTTCAAAGACTTCTACCTCTTCTTCCGCAAGGAGGCTTTCGTCGAGGACACCACGGGAAGCGCGTTCCTCGACGACGTCTACGAGGAATCGAGCGTCTTTGCCGAGGCTCTGGGCGAAGACCTCCAGGACAACATCTACGAGGCGATTCGCGTCCTCGCAGAGGGGTTCCTCGACACGAACGAGGAGCTCGACGAGGACGATCTCGAACGGATTCACGACAGTTCACTCATCTACCTGTATCGGCTGATCTTCGTCCTCTACGCAGAAAGTGAGGGTCGAAACCTGCTACCCACGGATAACCCGATTTACCGCGAGAGCTACAGCCTGAACGCCCTCAAACAGACGGTTGCCGAAAACCGGGACGAGACCCAGCAGCACTATCAGTCGTGGCAGACTAATCTCTGGGACCGTCTTGAGGAGCTGTTTGTCCTTATCGATCAGGGAAGCCACGGGAAGGGCATCCCGAAGGACGACCTGTATATCCCCGCGTACAACGGTGGTCTGTTTCGGACTGACCCCGAGCCAGACGACAGTGAGGAAGCCCGGTTCCTCGCGAATTACGAAGCAGGCGATGCGTACCTGGCTGAAGTCCTAGATCTGCTTGCGCGTCGGGAGGCTGACGACGGCGAAGGTCAAGTGTTCGTCGACTACTCGTCGCTCGATGAACGCCACCTCGGGTCGATTTACGAAGGGCTGCTTGAATACAAGCTTGATGTCGCTGATGAGCCCCTTACTGTCGATGATGGCGAATATTCCCCGGCTGGTGATGGTGACGATATTGAGGTGTCGCAAGGCGACGTGTATCTTCGAACAGATGCTGGTGAGCGCAAGGCTACCGGTTCGTACTACACGCCCGAGTACGTCGTTGAGTACATCGTCGATGAGACACTTGAGCCACTTATTGACGACATTCAGAAGGACCTCATGGCACAGGATCCATTCGATAAAGAAGGCGGCGGTCAGTTCGCAGAGGATTTCGCCGACCGCGTTTTCGACCTGAAGGTTCTTGACCCAGCGATGGGCAGTGGCCACTTCCTTGTAAACGCTGTAGACTATCTCGCGAGAGAAATTATTGATGCACAAGAGCGGCAGGATCAGCAAGCGGTCAAGGCGGGTAACGAAGAGGCTATAAGCGATCCCCGGACTAAAGAAGGCGAACTTCGTGACATTAATTGGGCACGTCGTAAGGTCGCTCAACGTTGTATTTATGGAGTTGATCTAAACCCTCTAGCGACAGAGCTCGCCAAGGTATCGCTCTGGTTACGTACTCTCGCCGCGGAGCAACCGCTGGCTTTCCTTGACCACCATCTCAAGACAGGGAACTCACTGATTGGCAGTGATATTGCTGATGTCTTGGAAAACGGTGGGAACGCCACCGAAGAGGGCCAACTTACTCTACAGCAGTCGTTTGCTCGTATGCGTCAAGAGGCCCTAGAACACGTTATGGGCCGATTCCAAGACTTGTTCTCGATTAATAACGAGACACTTGAGGACATCAAGGAGATGGAGGAGGTGTATGAAGAGGTGAGAGAGGACTCGCTATACCAGCATCTTCTCTCCATGGCCAATGTCCACACTGCGAAGGAGCTCGGGCTGGATGTACCCGCCGATGCCCATGAGCGGATGGCCGAGGCTTTACGCGATGATTCCTGGGAGGGCGTAGAAGATCAAGAGTGGTTCCAAGCTGCTCAGGCGATGGCTAGTGATGAGAAGTTCTTCCACTGGGCTTTAGAATTCCCAGTCGCATTCTACGATACAGACGGAGAGCGTCGAAGCGAGGCGGGATTCGATGCTGTGATCGGGAACCCCCCGTATGTCCCAACGGAACAGCTTCCAGAACCGCATCGAGAATACCTCACGGACGTATTCGAGGAAGTCCTCCATAGAAAATATGATAGTTCTGTAGCGTTCTTACAACAAAGTTTCCGCCTCTGTCTCAAGGATAAAGGGCAGGTTGGAATGATTACCCCTGTTGCTTGGGAGACTGGAGAAAATTACGAGCGCTTCCGAGAGCATAACTTTGTTTCAGGCGATGTCGGTCTCAAGACGATTGTAAATCTACCGTTCGATGTGTTTGAGGATGCATATGTAGATACCAACATTGTGATATTTAGTCCGGGTAGAGAACTCGAAACATTCAGTGCAAAAGAATTCGAAAAGAGGGAGAAAGTGGAGAGTAGTGCTGCAATCGGCAGGAATCACACTGAGATTCCGATTGACTACTTATCTAGTGATCCCGGCTACAAGATTTACTTTGATAAAGAATACTATGAATTGCTTCAGCGCTTCAATGAAGATCGATTCGGCCGGCTTGGCGACTACACTGATGCATGCCAAGGAATTGTAGCGTCGTTCTACGATTATGCAGACGAACAGCTGTCTGAGAACTATCTACGCTATCGTGAGTGCGACGTATACCGGTATGAATGTACAACTACGGAAGAACGGTATATCGACTTCAGTGATGAGGATTCACTAGAGAAATATTACACACAGCCCCGTATATTAGTCAGAAGACTTGTTAATCGAGATGACCGTCTAATGGCGACATACGCTGAAGATGACTTCGTGACCAAGAAGGACCTCAACCCATTTATCAAGACTGTTGACGAGTATTCACTTAAGTATCTCTTAGCGTCATTAAACAGCGCTCTCCACTCGTACCTCTACATAAAATCCTCCGCACTGGCAACAAAGGACGACTTCCGACAAACCACGCTCGCGGAATTGAGGGCGCTTCCGGTTCGGCGAATTCCATTCGATACAGATGAAGAAGTACAGACCCAGCAGAAAGAAGAATTCATACACAGTTACGACGATTGGATTGAGGGAAGCAACGACCGGCCCCCAATTCCGAACTCACCTGCTGCGCTTCATGATTCAATATGTGCGTTAGTAGATTCAATCACTGAACTAAAACATCAACGCACAAAATACAATCTCAACCTCCTCGATTATCTGGGGAATTACGCTGAGGGGCCAAACCTTCCAGATATAGGCCTCTTCCAGCCCTCTACTAGCCCCGGCTTACTTGAGTCAACTACAGAAGACTTTGAGAATCTTCGGGTCGGTACGGTGAAAACTGAACGTGCTAACGATCAGATCACGGTCTATGCTACTGTTCGGTACAAACCTGAAAATCCTGAGGAATATGACACAGATCAGTGGGGGTATATAGAAACAGAACCCGAAGAAGCGTTCTCAGTTGCAAACCTGAGTGAGGAAGCAGCAGAACTGGTTGAGGAGTTTGTTCCTGTCGCTGTTGAGAAGGCAGATGGGTTTGCAGATTTCCGCGATAACGCAACTAAAAATAACTCGCCACTAGACCGTCTGAAGTCTGTCACTCTCCCAGACCCAGAAGGTGTTTCCGAGGATCTCCAGCGCTATATCGAGGCTAAAGAAAGCGCCAACGAGCTTGACGAGAAAATCAAAAAGACTGACCAGCTCATTGATGAGATTATCTACAATCTCTATGACCTGAATGAAGGGGAGATCGAAACTGTTGAACAGGCAGTGAAAGGCGATGACTGATTGCGACTGCGGCTTCGAAATTGACGACCGCGTAAGCTTCGCTGGTGGTGAGGGTGAGGTCCTCAAGATCACCCACCATGACAGCGGTGCTTGTCTCCTCCAGATCGGGACGGACGAGGGCAAGGTCGAGAAGCGCCCCAGCACGATGGTCGAAAAGCTGGACACCGGCAGCGATCTGCTCGCAAAGGGCGACTTCGACGCCCCCGAACACTTCGACCTGCGCCTGAAGGCCGAGGAACTCAGCCTGGCACACCGTCAGGACCGGTTCGTCGCTCTCGAAGGGAGTCGAATCGACATCGAGCCCTACCAGGTACAGGCCGCACACGAGATCCTCAGCTCTTACGACCACCGGTACCTCATCGGCGACGAGGTCGGGCTCGGGAAAACCATCGAGGCGGCCATCGTCATCGAGGAACTCGTCGCCCGCGGTCGGGCTGAACGGGTACTCATCGTCACGCCTGCACCACTGACCGTCCAGTGGCAGCAGGAGATGCAAGAGAAGTTCGACCGCGACTACATCATCTACGATCGCGACTACGTCGACGCCAAGCGCCAAGCGAGCCCCAATCAGAACGTCTGGAAGCAGGACGACCGGATTATCACGTCCATCGACTTCGCCAAGCAAGACGACATGCTGGCCGCGCTGAAGAATCTTGACGAGGAGTGGGACGTCGCGGTCTTCGACGAGTCTCACCACCTCACGGCGCGCCGGCGTAACGATAACGCAATCGAGAAGACCGATCGTTACCGCGCCGGGGATGCTGTTGCCACCAACAGCGATGGGCTGATTTTCCTCACCGGAACACCGCACAAGGGGAAGACCGACCAGTTCTACTTCATGGTCTCGCTGCTCGACCCGTACCGCTTCAGGGATGAGTACGATATTACCCCTGACAAACTGGACGACCTGATGATTCGTCGGCTGAAGGAGGATATGTACGAGGAGGACGGGACGCCCATGTTCCCGGAGAAAAACATCAAGACTCTCCCTGTCAACTTCACCGAGGAAGAGACACAGCTCTACGATGACGTCACCGAGTACATCAGCGAATACTACAACCTCGCCTCCAGAGCAGACAACGACGCCGCCGGCTTCGCGATGGTAATCTACCAGAAGCGGCTGGTCTCCTCGATCCACGCGATTCGCAAGTCGCTGAAAAGCCGCATGGAGAGTATCCAAGCTGGTGGTGTCGATCCCGACGAACTCTCCTCGCTCGTCAAGAATCTCCTTCCCCAGTACCGGGAAGACCCTGACATGCTCACCGACGCGCAGCGTGAGCGGGTCGAAGAAGAGCTCGAAGGGCTCGCAGTGTCAAATGACCCCGAGAAGATTAAACAGGAGTACGAGATCGTCCAGGACCTGTACCAGCAGGCGAAACGGATCGACGTCGACTCCAAGGCCGAGGAACTCAGGGATTTCGTCGAGGGGATACTCGAGAAAGATCCAGAGGAGAAGATTCTCGTCTTCACGGAGTACACAGACACACTGGAGTATCTTCGGGACCGTGTATTCTCGAATCGCGACGTCGCCGAGGTTTATGGCGATCTGAGTCAGGAGAGGCGGCGGCGTGAACTCAAGAAATTCGAGAACGAGGCGAACATCATGCTGGCAACGGATGCCGCCCGGGAGGGGCTGAACCTCCAGTTTGCCCACATCATGGTCAACTACGATCTTCCATGGAACCCAACGCGCATCGATCAGCGCATGGGACGACTCCACCGCTACGGGCAGGAGAACACAGTCGAGATCAGGAACCTCTTCGTCGACGACACCCGGGAGAGCGACATCCTCCAGCTGCTGATGGAGAAACTCGACGAAATCGAGAATACACTTGGAATGAGTTCGGACGTGCTTGGCCTCGTTCTCGACGACGTCGATCTCGAAGACCAGATCATGTCTGCGATCGCTGACGACAGTGAGGCAGACGTGGTAGCTGACCAGATCGACAGGACCATCGAGGAAAAAGAGGAGGCGCTCAGGCGCATCGAGAACGAGTTCCTCATCCGGGACCACTTCGATCTGGAGAACGAAGACCAGGAAATCCTCGACATTATCGAGGCGAGTCGCGAGGAAACAGTAAGTGAGGACGACGTCGAGTTCCTCGTTTGGACGTTCTGTAGTGAGTACGGGGGCCGGATCGTGAACGTTCGACGAGGGCCGGCCGAGGATGGTGGAGACGTCTTTGACCTCGTCGTGCCGGACGTGATCAATGGTGGTGATGTTCAGAATCGCTACGACGGAGCCACGTTCGACCGCAAGAATGCTATCGAAGACGACAACTTCGAATTCATCGCGCTGGACCACCCCGTGGTCCAGTCCATGATGCAGTTCTGTATGGACACAGAACGCGCCGGCGGACAGACTGCGATCAAAACAGGCGGACGCGATATGAATACGCCAGGGCTCCTGTGTAACTTCCGTATCGGCTATCTCTCGGGTACCGGGGAGACGGTTACAGAACGCATGGTACAGGTGTATGTCCCTGTCGATGGGAGCCCAACTACCGAACAGATCGATATTACCGGCAGTCTCCCGCCATCCAGAGCGACCGAGTACAACAGTATAGAGCGGGTTATCCAGCAGTCAGAGAGCCTGCTGGGCGAAGCGGAGACAAAAGCCTGGCAGATGGTAGAAGACCTTGCTGAAGACGCTCGTGAGGACCGACAGCGAGAGGTAGGAATCAAGAGAGAACACGCGAAGCGGTACTTCGAGAGCCGTATCGAGGAAGTCAAAGAGCGTCTCGAACGTTTCGAGGCACGGGATCAAGAACCGGACTCCGACATGCGCGCTGCTATTGGGCAGGAACAGCGACGGCTGGAGGACCTCAGACAGGAGCGTGAGGAGGAACTGGCTCGGCTCGACGAAGATGAGCAGGTGGTCCCGGAAGAGCCTGACCTCGTGAATATGGCAGTAGTGATTGACGCATTTAGGGACTGAGGCTAGCAAGATAGCGAGTCAAAATGTCCCCTCACGTTCCAGTTCAGTGATGCCATATTTGTCCAGTCGGCGGGCGAGAAAATTGAAAAGACAAAGGATATCGATAGCATCGCGTTCGTCAATATCGTCGAGGAATCTGTTTCGATCTGGATTGCCACGTGGATGGCTTACTGGGTTCCGAAGAGCTTTGAAAACGCCAGAGTACAGGAACATCAGTCCTTTCTGCTCCCCGTCAGTGTACCCCCACCTGAACACGGGATCACTCTCTCTGAATGCTCGATTGGCGAGGTCGCTTGTATTCTGGGCTTCTCTGACGAGGTCTTCAGGCGTCTCCTGTTTCAGAATTTCTTCTAGCGCCGTGCCAGCAGCCTGAATCACACCAGTATAATCCTCATTCTCCAGCCTCTCAACACACACTGACGGAATTGTTGAATGAAGATGTGCCTCGGGGTTAAGCAGGTATTTCGTGGTACGAATCACATCTTGCTTTTCCTCTTCAACACCCGCCAGAAATATCTCGAAGAGACTATACAGCCGTTCGAGGTGGTTAGACTCCCTGACTTCATCACCGTTCACTCTGTCAGTAGAGGGAATGCGGGCCGCATTTTCGACTGGTTTACCGCCCGAGGAAAGCGCAAGAACTCGAAAACCTCTACTTGTGACCTTGACTTCCAGATGACGAACGTCCTGCTCACCGGAACTGTCTTCGTAGGTGCCCTCCACTGGGGAAGTCGTTAACTTTACTGTCTCACCACGATCTTCCTGAAGCCAGTCTCCGAGGCGGGACTGCATCAGTTTGACCGTCTTGAGCTCCATCCGACTTACTTCTATGCGGGTGATCTCCTCGGTCTTCTGATCATCACCCATGTAGATCGTCTCAATTTCCAGCCCTACCTGACTGTCTTCCTTGTAGATGTGGAATTTGGACTCCTCTCTCCCCTTCCAGCTATTAGATTCGTAAAAGTCACACGAGATGGAGTCAGCAATTTCCATGATTCACGTGTACCTGTTACAAAACCAGTGTGGTCATTTCGAAATAATTGCTGGGGTGTAGGTTATCCTTCCACAGCTGAACTTGTTCTCTATCGTTGTATCCATCTTTGCTCGTCACATTTACTTTTGAACGGTACAATATAAGGACAAGAGATTTTGCTTGTAGGCGTACCGAGCACTCAGATCTCGGTTGGGTTAACAGTGAATGCTGTCCCTTGCACATATCGAACGGTGCCATCAAGTTCCTGTTTCCGCCGCAAAAATGGTGTCTCGGCCATTACGGAAAGGGTCTCACGAACGGTCCGAAGGGACGCATCTGTTTTTTCGACGACATCATCTTGTGTGATTGACTTTTCTTTCAGTGCAGTTGTAGTAAGAGCGTACCTCCAAATTTGATCTCTTGTTCGAACTGTCGGAGACATGAATGCAATAAATTACATGCAGATGTAAATATTTGCCGGATATGAAATTCACCTCTTTCAGAGTCAGTCACCCATTTCGTGATGTCACGCCTTCACAGTCCCAAATCTGCTTCTAATGTATTATCGTCCATCATACATTTTCTCGGAGGTTCGCACTTTCTGCTTGTAGTATAAGAGATAGCCAATTTCGTAGCTTCAAGGCCCTTGGAGTCCAGAACAGGTCGCGAATGCGGCCTGTTCGTCAGCGCTCGCGAAGCGAGCGCACTGGCTGTTATACTTATCCTGCCCGCGCCGAGCCGCTGAGAGGGGGGAGGAGGCCAGCTGAGCGCCACGTCCGAGTGGATCTCGCAATGATATTGAAGGGTTCAGTAGGAAATGGTGCGGAAAAAAGGCACGCGACTGTAGCAACGGCTACCGGACGGGGTGAATGCAAACCGCCGACGCCGACTATCCTGCGCCAATCAAGTTTCCAGGTGAGCTAGTCCGCCAGGGATCCAGGTCGTCAGGCCACTCACGATTAATTTCACGTGCCTCGTCGACGTGAGCTGCATCGCGTACCCAATCCGGGTCGTCAAAGAGACCACGCTGGCGCGCCTCCTCAAGCGGAATCAGTGTTCCGCCACACTCCGGATTGCTATTGTCGTCGGTATTGTGGTCGTGCCCGCAGTCGCAGTCGACATCCTCGTCATCGCCAACGATTGCCTGTGCGATCGGTTCATCGGCACCGCTGTAGGAGTGGTCACTCGGTGCTTCCGGCAGATTCGATCCCCAGCCGCTGGGACCGATCGGCTCGCCGAACGCATCTTTGACCGTTACGTTGCCACCGCCCCCACTGGTCGTCGAGATGTCAACCGAGAGATTACCCTCAGAAACGTGATACAGAAGAGTGTCGGGGTCGATGTCGCGGTGAGCTGGTCGTTCTTGTTGGGGATACAGCTCTTCAATAATCTGGCGTGCGAGTTCGTCCGGGTCGTCGACGGGCGGAATCCGCGCGCCACAGTCGGTGGTCCCGCTCTGGAGACCGAGCGTATCGACCGCAGCGCGACGAACGACTCGATCGGCCCACTCAAGATCAACCGGCGAAGGGGAAAATCGACTTGACGACTTGATCGGGTCACCCTCGAAACTACCGACCTCCCACACGGCGCTTCGGTTGTGTGAGTCTTCTCGGATTTGAATGTCACAGTGCGAGAGACAGTAGGTCATGGCACGAGCCATTGCGCCGTCTGACCCAAGAGAGATACCGTTGTCATCGGCAATTCGATGGATTACCCAGCCAGTTTCTTTTTCGACGCGCTCCGTCAGCTCGCCACCTTCGAGCCAGTCAGAAGCGACGATACAGTGATAGTGAGGCTTCCAGGCAAGTTCATTGCGAACATCGCCGTTCCACTTACGGCCTGAGTTCAGACGTTCTTTCCAGGCACCGCGATCGTCACTCTCGCTCTTGATTGACCCATCATCGTTCTTCCCGCGGAACGAATGACGGATGAGCACACCCTGGGCGCGCATTTCATCGAGAATCCTCTTGACTACCGTCTTCGTAATCTTCTGGGCCTCTTCGAGAGTACGGCCACTGCTCGCGAGATCGAAGTACCATCCCAGATTGGGAGAGATCACTAGATGGTGGAGCTTTTGGAGTTCGCCCTCCGGCGTATGATAGTTTTTCTCCTTCCGAACCCGCCGGAGTTTTGCGCTCTTATTGATACTCAAATCGCGGGCCCAAGCGACTGCACACCGGGCACAGATCGATTGACCACAGGTCCGCCCGAAATCAACGGTGTGCCCGCACGAATCACATACGAACGGATGAGGATCACCACAGTCATCGCGCGCGTTTTGGGCGTTGCCATTTTCTCCGAACCCGGGAAGAATCGGTTCGTTCGCCAGAAGGTTGTCGAAGCGCTTGCGTACCATGCTCCTATGCCGGGACTCGTTCCATTTGAGTGATCTGGGGTTGGCTACGTTCCTAGCGTTCACGTCGAACCGTTTCTGCTGATTCAATATCGCATCGATAACACCCTGTGCTGACGCTTGATGCCCCGACTCCCCGGAATGGTCCGGGGTCATGCGGGCACCTCCAGAGCCTCAATGGGCTCATCATACCCGAGGAAGAGTGAATTCGACAGTTGAGGGGGAGAGACATAACTAGCCCTCCCGGTAAAGGTCGTACGAGAATGTGAACCGAGAAGGGGATGCCGCCTCCCGGATTTGAACCGGGGACAGCTCGATCTTCAGTCGAGTGCTCTCCCAGTCTGAGCTAAGGCGGCGCGCACTCAGAACGTCGGTGACCGTCACAAAAAGGATTTCGAAAGAAAGCGCCGGGGCTTACTGATCGGCAAGCCCCTCGATGAGGAACTCCGCCGAGGTGCGAGTCGTCGCCATCGGCGTGTCGTGGACGTCACAGATGCGCAACAGTGCCGAAATGTCGGGTTCGTGTGGCTGAGCGGTCAGTGGGTCGCGGAGGAAGACGATACCGTCAACGGCCTCGTCGGCGACTTCCGCTCCGATCTGGGTGTCGCCGCCGAGGGGTCCGGACTGTTTGCGCTCGACATCAAGATCAGTCTCCTCCATGATTCGCTTGCCGGTCGTGCCCGTACAGACAAGTTCGAGCTGCGAAAGGTCGTCCTCGTGGCTGCGAACGAAGTCAATCATTTCGGGCTTCTCGTCGTCGTGGGCGATTAGCGCGATCCGCGTCATACCTTTACCAGATAGGGCAGTGAATAAAGAAGTTGAGTATTTGGGGCCGGATGACGATCCGGGAGGCCGTCCTATGCGTCGTCGACGTCGATATCTCCCGAGCGGTGTAGGGTCACATCGTACTCCTCGACGGAAAAAGAGAGTTCGGTAGCGTCGTCAGTGTCATCGAAAAGCGACGTGAGAGCCGCCTGGTCAACGTATTCCGTGAGCGGATCGAATGCCTCAGGATCGTAATCGGTCGTCTCGGCGAGGGTATCGAAGACGAGCGCATCGATAGCACGGGGGTGAACCCAGGGTTCCCCATCCTCGTCCGCGCCGTCTGGGATGACGTAGATAGTACCCGGACACATATGACTGCGTGGAGGTACGTAGTACATAAAGCACCTCGCACGAGTTTCGCGCGCTGAAAGAACGTCGACAGCGACCGCCGTTCTTTCGGGCAGCACAGGAGACAGCAACAGGCCAGCCGTACCGAGTCGCTCAGGAGCCGTGACAGTTCGTGGCCGGCTCGCGTTCACAGACGGTGTTCGAGACAAGTTGCCACAGGCCACGGCGGAGGCGTTCAGAGGCCGCTTGCTGTGAGATGTCGAGGTCGGCCGCCAGATCGCCCAACGACGTCTCGCGTGGGACCGAAAAGTACCCGCGGTCCCAAGCGAGAGTCAGAATCTCTCGCTGGGATGGCGTCAGACCGAACCCGTACCGACTCATCTGGTCCTGATCTCGGATCGAGTTGACAGCCACGTCGACACCCAACTGGTGACACTGGTCGACAAACCCGGACAGTGCATCGCGGTCGGGCACGCGCATGCGGACGTCCCAGCCGTCACCGTCGCTGGTAGCCGCAAGGAGGACCGCATCGTGGGAAATAGCTGCGTTGTAGACGGCAGTCGTGGACATATCCGCGCTGTGAATGGATCGATAGAGGATCGCATCGTCCGTCGACGTGAGCCGTTCCGCATCGGCCACCGTCCGATCGGCCGCCAGGGCGCCATCGAGTGCTTTGGCGGTGGCCCCTCGTGCCCAAAACACCAGCCGTAGCGGGACGGATTCCCCGCCATCCATGCCTTCAATTTCGATATACAAGTCTGGACACGTCGAAAACGTCGGTTCGAGAACCGGAGCAGCGAACGTACAACAAGCAATCATGGTCCGGTCGTCGTTGGTCGATGCTCAGTTCGGTGCCGTATAAACGTCGCGATCAACGTCTGTGAGCGACGAATGACCGGGTAGTGAGTGCGTTCGGAAAACGGGACCGGATGGGGTACCCCCCCGATTCCGACCACGGTGCCGGCAAGCCCCGGAGCACAGAGATGTCAGAGGCACAGGCTCCGGAGACAAGCAAATACTGCCAACACCGTGGTCGAACATCTTACCCACGCAGAATAATAATAGCACCTGTATATTCATGCAGTATATAAGTGGTTGGGATCGAACGAACGAGTTGCGCACGGAATGGGACGTCAGGACAGATTTTCTCCTTGGTAGTCCCCGTCGTAGGTATCCTGGTGGGCAGCCCCAGCGAACACGAGTTGGGCGATTCGGGCACCGACTTCGAGTTCGATCTCGTGGTATACTTCGAGAAGTCCCTCGCCACGCCCTTCGTAGCCAGCGTCCCAGACCGCGGTGTCGAGCATGCAGGAGTTACGCAGTAACGACGACCGGGGCAACAGGAACCCGACATGACCGTCAGGGATCCGGACCGTTTCGGCGTATCGGACGACGTACCCCCCAGGAGCGAGTCGGAAGTAGTCGCCATTGGTCTCGACTGGATCGCGGTCGCCAATCTCCTTGCCGTCCCGGCCGATCCGTCCCGGCGAGACCTGTTCGAACACCGCATCGACGGTCAGATCGACGCCGTTCGGTTGCACCTGGTCGTCCCGGAGGTCATCGAGCTGTGCAGCGACGAAGCGACCACTCTTGAACATTGACTTGGCTGTCTCGGGGTACAAGCAAGAGCCTTCCGGCGGCCCGGGTGATCCGCCCCAGAGTTGAAGAAAACCATCACAGAATATTTTACGTCTGGTTCGGTAACATGGAACGTGGAAGCAGCTCTACAGCCGGTCGCCCTCGCCTCATCCATCGGCCAGGGAGAGACATGGATGACGTTCTATCCGTTGGTTCTCTTCGTCACAGGCGTCCTAACAGCTATTCTCGCTGCGATCGGCCACCGATTTCGCTCTGCCCCCGGAAGTAACTGGTTCACGGCGACGATGGTGTTGTCGACAGTCTGGACGGCGGGGACGCTGGTGGTCGTGTTCTCGGACGAGCTCACGACCCTCCTGATCACGGAGATTATCCTAATCGGGTGTAGTCTCACGACGCCCGTCACGTGGTTGCTCTTCGTCGTGTCCTACATCGGGTTCGAGCGACTGATTACGTGGAAGCGCCTCGGCGTTCTGTTCGCGCTGCCGGCCGCTGCGATCGTGGCGATGGCCGCTGCACCGGTGACCGATCTCTATTTTGCCGACATCACCGAGGTCATCACTGCAGAGGGTATCAGTATCCTCAATACACGGCCTGGGCCGCTCGCGTACGTCATGTTACTGTACGTCTTCGTCGTGATTGTCGTCGGCCTGGGATTGATCAGTTGGACGGTGTTCACGCACAAGACACTGTTTTCCGGGCAGGCACTGTGGTTGCTCGTCGGATCGTTGCCACCGTTCGTGATGGCGATGCTCGAACCGGTCGGCATCATCGACGAACAGCACCTCCCGTTGACGCCGATCGGTTTCGGCCTCATGGGGCTCGCGTACGGATACGGACTGTTCCATCACCGACTGTTCGATCTCTCGCCCGGCACGTGGCGGATCGGCGCGGAGACGACCTTCGATGGGCTCTCTGAGAGTATCGTGATCGTCGATCAGCACGGCGACGTCCTCGGGTGTAATCGAAGTGCTTGCGACCGTTTCGGGTGGGAGAAAGCCGAGGCGTTCGGTCGGGATATCGCGGAGCTGGACTCCCGACTGGCCGAAGCTCGCCACAGCGACCGGCCGTTCGAGTTCGCTGACGACAATCACCAGTACGAGGTTTCCGTGTCCGAGATCACTGATATGTGGGGAAGAGCGATCGGGGACGCCCTCGTTGTCCGGGAGGTGACCGAACGGTACGAGCAACGCCAGCAACTGGAAGTCCTCAACCGAGTCCTTAGACACAACCTTCGCAACGACACGATGGTGGTCGCCTCGCGGGGACGGGAACTGGCCGATCGATACGACGATCCGCTCGCCGAGACGATCGTCGAGACGGCCGAGGGGCTCCTCAACATGGCCGAGAAAGCCCGGACTATCGAGAACCGGTTGGGACGGGAAACCTCGACCCCCGAGCGAGATCGACGTCTCCTCGCTGCTTGACGTGATCGTCGACGAAACGCGGGCGAGCGCCCCCTCTATCCCGGTGACGGTGAACGTCGACCCGTCACTGACGCTTCGAACTGATCGGGAATTACTGTCGATCGTCCTCAAGAACGCGCTCGACAACGCGATCGTCCACGGCTGTCCCGAAGACGCAGGCCAGGCGTCGGTCCAGGTCCGGGCCGAAGCCGTCGCTTCAGGGGTCCGTTTCGAAGTGATCGACGACGGCCCCGGCATCCCCGACCCGGAGCTGGCAGTGCTGGAACGCGGGACGGAAACCGCAACCGATCACGGAACCGGCCTCGGACTTTGGCTCATCACGTGGGGCGCGTCGTGGCTCGACGCCGACCTCGAATTCGACATCGAAAACGGAACGACGGTCCGGCTGGTCGTTCCGGATCAGTAACGGGGGCAGGCGAATCGACACGGTCGATCACCAGAAACCGGCAAAACCGCCCGAGGGCAAATCCGCAGCATTCGCGCCAACACCAGGGATTTATGTCCATGCGCGGTCTTTTTTCGGATGATATGGGACAAACACTCACGGAAAAAATCCTCGACGATCACCTCGTCGAAGGGGAACTGGTCCCCGGCGAGGAGATCGGGATCGAGATCGATCAGGCACTCACGCAGGACACGACGGGGACGCTCGTCTGGTTGCAGTTCGAGGCCCTCGAACTCGAAGAGGTACAGACGGAACTGGCCGCGCAGTACTGTGATCACCAGACCTATCAGTTCGACTTCAAAAACACCGACGACCACCGATTCCTGCGATCGGCTGCGGGGAAATTCGGCGCGTACTTCTCGCGGCCGGGCAACGGGATCTGCCACCAGGTACACAAAGAGCATTTCGCCGCACCGGGCAAGACGATGCTCGGCTCGGACAGCCACACGCCGACGCCTGGGGGGCTCGGCGAGTTGGCGATCGGTGCGGGCGGCCTCGATCTGGCGGTGGCGATGGGTGGCGGTGCCTATTACATCGAGATGCCAGAGATCGTCAGCGTCCGACTGGAAGGCGAACTCCCCGAATGGGCGACCGCCAAAGACGTCATCCTCGAACTCCTTCGGCGACTCTCCGTGAAGGGCGGCGTGGGGAAGGTCCTGGAGTTCACCGGCCCTGGCGTCGAGACGTTGACCGTGCCCGAGCGGACGACCATCACCAACATGGGGACGGAACTGGGCGCGACGACCTCGATCTTCCCGACCGACGAGGAGACCAAAGACTTCCTCTCCCGGCTCGACCGCGAGGACGCATACGTCGAGATCGGTCCCGACGAGGACGCCGAGTATGCAGACGAGATCGTCGTCGACCTCTCGGAGCTCGAACCGCTGATCGCGACGCCGTCGATGCCCGACAACGTCGTCCCCGTCCGTGAGGTCGAGGGGACGGACGTCGAGCAGGTCATCGTCGGCTCCTGTACGAACGGCGCCTACGAGGACATCCTCCCGTCGGCGAAGATGCTCGAAGGCCGCGAGATCGACCCGAAGACGGAGATGATCGTCGCACCCGGCTCGAAGCAGGCCTCCGAAATGCTCGCCCGCGAGGGCTGGGCCTCAGAGATGATGGCCGCCGGCGTCAACTTCTCGGAGGCAACCTGTGGGGCCTGTATCGGCATCGGACACGTGCCCGCAAGCGATTCGGTCTCGCTGCGGACGTTCAACCGCAACTTCGAGGGGCGCTCCGGCCTGGAAGACGACAACGTCTATCTGGTCTCCCCGGAGGTCGCGACGGCCGCGGCCATCGCCGGCGAGATCGTCGATCCACGCGACCTGGCCGAGGAGTTGGGCGACCTGGAAGCGCCAGGGATAGAACTGCCCGATGAGTACTACGGTGCCGACACGGACATTATCGAGCCCGAAAACGCCGTCGACGACGACCTCATCAAGGGGCCGAACATCGCTGATGTGCCCCTGAAGGATCCCCTGGACGCCCACCTGGAGGGCCCCTCGCTGCTGAAGATGGGCGACGACATCACGACCGACCACATCATCCCCGCGACCCAGGACATCCTGATGTATCGGTCCAATGTCCCCAAGCTCTCGGAGTTTACCCTCTCGCGGGTCGACGAGGACTTCGCCGATCGCGCGCTGGATGCCGACGGCGGGTTCCTCGTGGCCGGCGAGAACTACGGCCAGGGCTCCTCGCGTGAGCATGCAGCCCTCTGCCCGATGTACCTGGGTGTCGAGGGCGTCCTCGCCCAGAGCTTCGCCCGCATCCACAAGGCGAACCTGTTCAACTTCGGCCTCCTGCCCCTAGAGATCGACGAGGAGACCTACGAGAAGATCGACGAAGGCGACGACATCGAGATCGTCGACGACGTCGCCGGTGCCGTCCGCTCGGGCGCCGAGGAGTTCACGATCCGTGTCAACGACGAGTGGGAGGCGACCGGCTACCTAGACGCCTCCGAGCGCGAGCGTGAGATTCTCGCCGACGGCGGGAAACTCCCGCACACGAAAATGCAGTACGACCAGAGCGGCTCCGGAACGCCCGCTGACGACTGATCGGCGTCTCGGGTCATTTTCGGTATTGCTGGCTGTCACAGTGACTGGTCAGTCACACCGATAGACCGGTAAAAGACAAAGTGGGGGAATGGGGGTTGGGGTGGCACCCTAACGGGTGCAGTTTGTCGATTTGGAGGACGTGACTAAGAATCTTCTGGCCATGATCGAGCTCCGAAAACGCCAGGGGCGATAACCCTTTGCCGATTGGCGTCCTACCCGGATGTGTGACAACGATCGCCCCCGAAACGGCGACAGTGCCGTTCATCCGGTCAGCCAGACGATCGGATCTGCTGGCTGTCGTCGACATCGAGCGGCGATCGTTCCCGCAGCCGTGGTCGGTCGGTGCCTTCGAACAGTTTCTGGACGCGCCGTCGTTTCTCGTCGCCGTGGATCGCGATAGCGGGACAGACTGTGCCGTCATCGGGTATATCGTCGCCGATACCGTCCCGAACCACGGAACACCACTCGGACACGTCAAGGATCTGGCCGTCCATCCGGATCGGCGTCGGGCAGGCATCGGTCGACAGCTCCTCGAACGGGCCGTCTGTACGTTGCGCTCGACCGGCGTCGGGTCGATCAAACTCGAAGTTCGAGAGAATAACGACCCGGCAAAGCGTCTCTACCAGCGTGCCGGGTTCGTCCATCGGCGGACGATCCCGCGATATTACGACAACGGCGATGACGCCCTCGTTATGTTGCAAACCTGGGGGTAGGCAGCCCGGGCCGGCCACCGGTCCCGCACAGTCGAGAAGTCTTTCTGTGGGGGCCGTCTCCATCGGACCATGGGATATGCGTGTCCGGTCTGTACGTCCCCGCAGGCCGACGCCAAACATCTGGCCGACCACCTGGCGGTTACAGCACTGCTGGGCGACGACGACCACGAGTCCTGGCTTGAGGAACACGCGCCGGGCTGGGAAGAAGAGGACGACGCGAGCCTGGCCGAACGAGTCGTCGAGTATGCCGAAGAGACTGCACTCGCCCAGGACGCCGACCAGCACGACCATGCTCACGAGCCGGGTGACGCGGCCGGCGAGCAGGCTGGGGGGCCCCACGGCGAGACAGACGCTGAGGCCGGCGAGCACGACCCCGGCGTCGCGTTCGAGGAGTTCGGTGACGCCGTGACGGCAGACGCGAACCCGCCACTCGACGCGGACGCCCAGGCGGCACTCAACGAAGCCTACGAGATGACGCGAAAGCGCCGCGAACGAGCCGCCACGGAACGATCGGACGATTCTGGCGGAGACGAGACGGGCGAAACCGAATAGTGGCCGCCACCCGAAACGACGCCCATGAATACCGAAGGGCTGTTTACGCCGGACACTCGGGACGCTGCTCGCCGACGGTACGCTGAACTCCACCCGGTCGCGGACGGTGTCGTCCGGGAGGTTGCCAGAGCGATGGGCCTCGACGGCGATGAATTCGACCGGCGCGTGACCGAGCCCGTCGTCGAGACGGCGCAGGATGCACTGTTCGCCTCCATGCTCACGGTACAGGTCGGTTCGCACGATGAATTCGAGGACTGGTGTGCAAAGCGGGACGCCGAAGTCGTCCGGACAGGCAGCGACAACGTCGATCGGGTCGCCTGGCACGCCCCGCCGTTTGCCGACCGGATCGTGGCGACGACGTTCCAGGATGCCCGCGAGGCAGCCGTCGGAACTCTCCGCAGGCAGGCCTTTGGCCGGGTGTACCGTGATATTCTGATCGAATCAGCCGAAGCAGACAGCGACGGTCGACCGGAGGACCGATAGATGCGCCGACGGACACGCATCGCCGCGCTCGTGATCCTCGGTATCGTCGTCTTCCTGCTGGCGCTGGGGGCATTGCCGAGTCTTATCAAGAGCGGCGATCCGTACTACGTGACGGCGACGCCGGTCGAGCAGCACTCAGCCGTTAACGCGACCGCCCTCGACGAGCGCCGGTATCCGTACATGAGCACGGCGCTGTCGGCCGCGAGCGACGACGAACCAGGCCGCTCGGAGCGCTACTGGAAGGGGTACGTCGGGTTCAAGGAGGCCTTCACTCACTCACCGTTCGACGAGATCGACGCCCTCCGGCAACGCAATCCCGACGCCAACGACGGCGACGGCGTCTACGTCCGCGACGGCGATCGCTACTACAGACTCACGATCACACAGGACCCAGGAGGGACGACCAATGAGTGAGGATCACGACTGGCCGGTTCTCGAATCGGTCGCCGAATACGAGACCGGCTGGTTCACCGCCGGCTACGACCTGGTCGAACAGCCCGACGGCAGTACGAAGCGCTACTACTGGGCTGAACTGCCACCCGCCGTGGTCGTCCTCCCGGTGGTCGGCGACGACATCGTGATGGTCGAACAGTACCGGCCGACGATCCGCAAGCACTGTCTCGAACTGCCGGCCGGGATCGTCGAGGACGGCGAGTCCTACACCGAGGCCGGCGCGCGTGAACTCCGGGAGGAGACCGGCTTCGATCCGGCTGGTATTGCGCTCATCGAGGACTTCTGGGTGGCGACGGGTGCGATGCGCCACGAACGCGGGATCGTCTTCGCCGAGGGGCTCGAACCCGTCGACACGAACCTCGATGACAACGAGTTTCTCGAGGTCGTCACCGTCCCCCTTGAAGACGCGCTGGATCGTGCCCGCGCCGAGCCTGCAAACGACGCGACGATCGAGGCGCTCCTGTTGGCCCAGGAAGACGGATTGCTCTGAGCGGCCATCGGAGGTAGCGGAATATCTGGCGACGATCGCTGCGGTTTTCCCGCCGACGGCACGCAAATAGCGTATGGACGGGGAACTCTCAGCTGCAGAACTGCGGGAACTGCGCGAGGACGACACTGACCTGCGGATCGTCGATATCAGGCCACCGGCGGCCTTCGACCGTGGCCACATCCCCGAAAGCGAGAACCTGCCGATCTCGCGGCTACCCGAGGAAATTGAGCGTCTTGACGGTTCTGACCGGGTCGTCACCGTCTGTCCACACGGCCAGGCCAGCGTCCGGGCCGCTCGACTGATCGCCGCTTACGAGGGGTGTTCGGGACCGGTCGAGAGTCTCGCATGTGGGCTGGAAGGGTGGGACGGCGACCTCGAAACAGGCAGCGAGGACACCCCGCGACGGTCCGACGCGAACTGAGCAGTCGCTGTCGGGGACGAAGACGGTGGCTCGGGAAAGGCTATCATCAGAAGGGGCTCAGTGGGGGTAACTGCTCGTCATCGCCACCACCGGACATTGGACTGGCAGGCAGTTAAGTTGCTCACCTCGGGACGGGCCACGGTCTGTCAGTCGGCCCAGTCTGCGTTGGCCCGATGCTTCGCGGCGACGTCCTCGATGTCGTGGACTGTCAGCACCCCCCGCTCCGTGCAGACCCCGTCCACCAGATCGGGCGGTGTTTCGTCGAAGATCGGTGCGAAAACGGACACGTCCGCAGGACCGTCGTAGATCGGTTCCGGATCGGCACGTTCGGTATCGTCGGCCGGTTCGGGATCGACCTTGTCTGTGGCCGCGACGACGAGAACGTCGATACCTTCGTGGGCAGCCGCGAGGGCTGCGCTCCGGGTCCCCGCCTTGTTCCGAACCGTCCCATCGGGGTAGATCGCATCGACGCCGACGAGCAGTGCCTCAGCGTCCCAGTCGTGAATCGCCCAGGCCAGGCCGGCATCTACAGTGAGCGTTACGTCAACCTTCCCAGCCAGCGATTCCGCAACGTCGATGCCCTCTCCCCCGGGTCGAGACTCGGCGATCAACACGGCGTCGGGAGCGGCGTGGTCGAAGGCGTCAAGCACCGTCCCCGACCGCGACACGGTGGCAACGCGATCGGGCAGGCGCTGGGCCGCGGTCCGCGCCGCCTCGTGGTCCGCGTCGGCCGCGCGTTCCAGTACCTCCGTGGCGGTCATCTCGACGCTCGCCGGCGACTCGTCTGCCTGCGCCATGACTCGGTTGACGCGATTTTCGATGACGGGCATCGACGGGCGCGCTGCGCGAAGTTCCTCGGCGACCGCCGCCAGTCGCTCCCAGTCCCCCGCCTGCGATCGTGTCGCTCCCAATCCGGCCTCGTCGCGAAGTACTTCGAGGGCGCGCATCGATAGCCAGGCCGAGCCGTGGTCGCGATCCGACTGAACGGTTTCGACGGTCGGCCGGACACGATCATAGGACGCCCAGAGGTCGGGGACAGTCACCCTGCGGCGGATCGCCGTCGGGTGGACCCACTCGACGGCACTGGTCTCCCAGTTCGGCTCGACTGTCCGGTCGTCGCTGTCGAAGAAGTATGGGTGGACGATCCACCGCGTGCCGCGGTCCTCGTCGACGACGTCGAAGGGCGCTCCCTCGCGGATCAGCGTGACGTGGTCCAGGCCGGTTTCTTCGCTGATTTCCCGGCGAGCGGCCGCGTCCTGGTCACCCTCCGCGTGGCCCGAGACGGCCGCCCACCGACTGGGGTAGGAGTCGACGGCCTCGCTGCGACGTAGTAGCAACACCTCGCCCTCCTGACGCAGGAAGCAGGTGACGACGTGTGTTTCCTCCATACGACGAGTGAGGAGAGGCACCCTCTCAAAGGTGGCGCGGGAAATCCAGTAGCCACGAAATTAAGGGCCGGCCCCGCAGAGTAGACGATACATGGAGATAGCTATCGTCAGCGATTCCCACGTCCCATCGCGGGAGGGGACAATTTCCGGATGGGCGCTCGATCGAATGAGAGCGGCCGATCACGTCATCCACGCCGGCGACTTCGACTCCTCGAAAGCGCTGGCGGACGTTCGATCCGTCGCCCCGCGATTGACGGCTGTCGCGGGAAACATGGATCCGCGGTCGCTGGGTCTGTCCGACGTACAGACCGTGACGCTTGGCGGCGTCGAGTTCGTCGTCACGCACGGGACTGGCTCGCGCCGTGATTACGAACAGCGCGTCGCGGGAACGGTCGCCGAGCACGCCGGCGAGGGGCCGACAGTGGGCGTCGCCGGTCATACGCACGAACTGCTGGACGAAATTGTCGAGGGCGTCCGCCTGCTCAACCCCGGTAGCGTCACCGGGGCGGCACCCGCCGAGGAGGCGACGATGTTGACCGCGACAGCGAGCGACGGGGAACTGGACGTGACAGTCCACCGCGAGTGAAGTATTTTGTACGTTCGCCAACAACTATCGGATATGATCGCGAGACTGCTCGAAGGGCTCCGGTCGTGGTGGGCGGTCGAAGACCCCGAAAAGCGAATAGAGGGAGGGAGCGGCCCGTGCCTCGACCCGGCGTACAACAGCCAGTACACCGGCGAGCGACGACTCAGGCGACTCTCCGAGGCGGCCGAGGAACACGAACGGCGGTCGGACGAGAACTGAGTGACAGGACCCGTGAACACTTGACACGGACGGCAGCGCCTGCTCATAGCGGCGTCCTTTTTATTCGGGACCCCCCAGAAGAGCGTATGGAGGTCTTTGCGGTCGATGGACTGCCGGAGGTCCGCCCGGGCGAGGACCTGGCGGCCCTGATCGAGGCCAACGTCGACCTGCAGGACGGCGACGTCCTCTGTGTCGCCAGTACGATCGTCTCCAAGGCCGAAGATCGGGGCGCCGATCTTGCGACATTCGAACCCGGCGAGCAAGCGCGAGTGATCGCCGAGCGGATCGGCGAGATCGCCGACGAATCCAAGGACCCCCGCTTCGCCCAGGCCGTCATCGAGGAGAGCCAGGAGATCCTGCTTGCCGCCCCGTTTATCCTTGCCGTAACGCGGTTCGGCCATATCACGGTCAACGCCGGTATCGATCGCTCGAACGTGCCCGACAGCGACCTGCTGCTGTTGCCCGAAAATCCCACAGAGAGCGCCCGCAGGCTACACGACGCGCTTGGGGTTCCGGTGGTCGTCACCGACACGTCCGGGCGACCGTTCCGGCAAGGCCAACGCGGTGTGGCTCTCGGGTGGAGCGGTTTGCCGGCCTGTCGGGACTGGCGGGGCGAACACGACCGCGACGGCCGGGAACTGACGGCGACCGTCGAAGCTGTTGCCGACGAACTCGCCGCGACAGCCAATCTGGTCACCGGCGAGGGGTCCAGCGGGCGGCCCGTGGCCGTCGTTCGTGACTTTGACTTTGGCGAGCACGACGGTCACGACGCCCTGTTTCGTGATCCCGAGTCGGATCTCGTCCGGCAGGCACTGGCGGACTACGAGTACAGCAACGACTGAGGCATCGAAGGCCGATAGCACCAACGACGACGCGATTACCAACTTTCAACGCATGCGAGCAATCGAACTCACCCCCGAACACCCCGTCGACGATGTAACGCGACTGGCCGAGCGTGCCGAATCAGCCGGCTTCGACACGGTCTTCGCCAGCAACCACTACAACAACCGCGACCCCTTTCTGACGCTGTCAGCGATCGCAGCGGCGACCGACCGGATCGATTTGGGCCCGGGCGTGGTCAACCCCTACGAGACCCATCCCGTCAGACTCGCCTCCCGGATGGCAACCCTCCAGGAAGTCAGCAACGGTCGTGGCGTCTTCGGGATCGGGGCCGGTGACGCTGCAACGCTGTCGAACCTCGGCGTCGAACGCGAGTCTCCCCTTCGACGCGTCCTGGAGACGTTCAAAGTGGCCCAGCAACTCTGGGCGGGCGAGACCGTCGATCACGACGGCACGTTCGAAGCCAGCGACGCGAGCCTGAACTACGACGTGGGCTCGATTCCAGTCTACGTCGGGGCCCAGGGGCCACACATGCTCCGCATGAGCGGGAAACACGCCGATGGCGTGCTGGTCAACGCCGCTCATCCCCGGGATCTCTCCTGGTCGGCCGACCGGATCGCCGAGGGACAGGCCGAACGGCCCGACGATCGCGGTGAACTTGACGTGGCCGCCTACGCGAGCGTCAGCGTTGCCGAGGACCGCGAGGCGGCCCGCGAGGCAGCTCGGCCACCGGTGGCCTTCATCGCCGGCAGTGCGGCCCCGCCGGTGCTGGATCGGCACGACCTCGACCACGAGCGTGCGGACGCGATCGGCGACTCGATTCAAGAGGGGGACTTTGAGGCAGCCTTCGACGCTGTCACGCCGGCAATGATCGACGCGTTCACCATCGCGGGAACGCCCGAGACTGTCGCCGAGCGATTGGCCGCGGCCGGTGAGTACGTCGACAGCGTCGTCGTCGCGTCGCCGCTCGGCCCGGACGTCCAGCGGGCTATCGACCTCGCGGCCGATGCTCTCGACCGGGCCGGAATGGCGTAAGGAGGTCCACAACGGCACGAAGGCCGAGCACCCCACCAGCGAGGACCGCTGCGCCGACGAACACCGCCCCCATCGCAACCAGCAGTGCGGCGATCGGCCCCTGGCTCGCCACGTCGACGAATTCGCCAGGGGCGTCCAGAAGGCTGTTCACCAGTTTTGTGAGAAACGAGACCATGGGACTGCTTCGCAGCCAGGATACTTGGATGCTTGGCCACGGTCACGATCCACCACGAGTGAGCAGCCACGAACGCGACAGGCTTTCAAGGGAGTGCCGTCAAGCGATCGGAAACATGGCGTTCGAAAAGCAAAGCGGGATTTTCCTACACGTATCGTCACTTCCTGGGCCAGACGGGATCGGGACACTCGGCACGCCAGCCGAGACGTTCGTCGATTTCATCGCCACGGCCGGGCAGTCACTCTGGCAGACCTGCCCGATCGGCCCGACCGATCCCGACGTGGGTAATTCACCATACTCCGCGTATTCGTCGCGGGCCGGGAATCCGCTGTTCATCGACCTCGAGGAGTTCGTCGATCGTGGCTGGCTGGGCGACCTCGACCGACCAGCGTTCGACGAGCGCGAGGTCGAATACGACCGCGTCTACGAGTTCAAACGCGAGGCGTTGGGCGATGCCTTCGCCGGGTTCGAGGCGAGTGCCGATCCGGCAGCGAAGACCGAGTTCGAGACGTATTGTACGGAAGCCGGCGACTGGCTCGACGAGTACGCGCTCTTTCGGGCGTTGAACGATCATTTCGATGGCGAGTGGGTCGACTGGCCAACCGAAGCCAAGCACCGAGATCCCGCGGCCCTCGATCGGTACCGCGAAGAGCTCGCCGAAGAGATCCGCTTCCGAAAATTCCTCCAGTGGGTCTTCGAAACCCAATGGCAGGCGTTGCGGGCGTATGCTGACGATCACGGCGTCTCGCTGGTCGGCGACATGCCGATCTACGTCGGCACCAACAGCGCCGACGTGTGGGCCAATCCCGAACTGTTCAAACTGGACGAGGCACTCGAACCCGCCTACGTCGCGGGTGTTCCACCAGACGAGTTCTCCGAGACAGGACAACTCTGGGGGATGCCGGTCTACGACTGGACGGCCCACGCCGAGGACGGGTACGAGTGGTGGCTCCAGCGATTTGAGGGGCTGCTCGACCGGTTCGACGTCTTCCGGATCGACCACTTCAAAGGCTTCGAGAGTTTCTACCAAGTTCCCGCCGACCACGACACCGCCGTCGATGGCGAGTGGGTAACCGGTCCCGGCGAGGCGTTCTTCCGGACCATCGAAACGGAACTCGGCGAGTTGCCGATCATCGTCGAAGACCTGGGCCACATCACCGAGGAGACGCGTGCCCTCCGGGACGCCTTCGACTTCCCGGGCATGAGCGTCGCCGCGATGGCTGACTGGTGTGATCCCAGCCAGAACCATCACCCGGCCAATTACACCGAAACCACTGTCGCCTATGCGAGTACCCACGACACCGACACGACGCCCGGTTGGTACGCGTCGCTGCCGGCCGAGCAACGGGAGTGCCTCGACGATGTCGTCGACGACAGCGACGAACCGTACTGGGACATCATCGAGACAGTCTGGGCGTCCGACGCCATCCTGACGCTTGCACAGTGTCAAGACGTGCTTGGACTCGGATCTCCCCACCGGTTTAATCTCCCCGGCACCGCCGAGGGCAACTGGGAGTGGCGAGTCCTGTCAACGGAGCTTACAGACGATGTCGCCGAGCGACTCGCCGCTGTGACTCGGCAGACCGATCGATCCTGAATTGAGGCTAGTCAGGCAGTCTACCGATGGATACGCCTGCAACGGTTCCGAGACACAACACTTTTAGGGCGAAAAATCGGGTATCCGGGTAGCTGGCACAACGCCGCTGATGAAAAATTTCATGGTGTATACTGAACACACCGGGGGGCACCACCCCGGACCGCCCCGATTCATGCAACTTGGAGAGCGCATCGTCGATCCTGGCTTCGTCGATTTGGGACACGGCTACGACAGAGACAACCTCGCACCGACGATTGCGGGCAACCCTGATCGGGACCCCGACGCCTACGACGCCAGCGCGTTTACCTGGCAGCTTCGGGAGAAACCCGCGGGAAGCAAGGCTGGCCTGGAGTACGCCCCTAATCCGTATAGCGACACGGTGCGGTACGACGAGGGGCTGCACAACACGGCCGAGTTCCAGCCCGATGAGCCGGGGACATACATACTGGAACTGACGGCCCCGGACGGGACCCACGAGCTGACGATCGAGGTGTTTCCCGGGCCAGGACTCGAAGACGGCTTCGAGCAATTCGATCTCGACGACGACGATGCCTGGGGCGAGGAAACGGGCGGCCCACCACGCATCGATCTCGATAGCCACTACGACGAAGAGACCGAGACGTTCGTCGTCGAATCGAACCCGCAACTCGCGCCCGACAGCTTCGCCACCGAATCCGATCTGCGCGTGTCGTTTCTGCCCGAAGACACAGCGGCCCTCGACCGGTCGGATATCGTCATCGACGGGACGACCGCCCGGATTCCCCGCGAAGCGCTCGAGGCACCGACGCGACTGTTCGCTGCCCCCTTCGATGGGGTCGCACTCGGTGCCACCGACGAGATCGTTCTCGATCCGGACGACGCGTCAGTATCCTATCCGAACC
The DNA here is from genome assembly GCF_013839425.1 of Halorhabdus salina. GTDB lineage: Archaea > Halobacteriota > Halobacteria > Halobacteriales > Haloarculaceae > Halorhabdus > Halorhabdus salina. Next base: position 262,439 of record NZ_JACDNP010000004.1, read on the forward strand.
GTGCTCCCGAGTGGCTCGACGACGCCGTGATTTACGAGATTTTCACCCGATCGTTCGCCGGCCAGAACGGCGAGACAGACTTCGAGTTTATGGCCGACAACGTCGATTATCTCGCCAACCTTGGCGTCGACGTTGTCTGGCTGACGCCGATCGTGCCGGCTTGGAGTGCCACGGTCGATACCGCGCCGGGCGGCCCGCACGGCTACGACGCCAGCGATTACTTCACCGTCGCCGAGGATCTGGGAACGATCGAAGACTTCGAACGCTTCGTCGAGAGTTGTCACAATCACGACATTAAAGTTTGTTTCGATCTCGTCGTCAACCACGTTGGGTGGGACCACGAGGCCTGGCAAGACACGATCGGTGACCTCGGTGGGGAGCCCGACGATCCGTACGCGTTTCCCGACGTTCAGTCCTGGGATACCGATTCACCGTATTTCGACTGGTTCGACCGGCAGGCAGGCTCGACTGACAACGATGCCACACCCGCACAGACGAGTTTCTTCGATGTCCGCTTACACCCGAACCTCAACTTCGGCAATCTAGCACTTCGAGAGCATATCCTCGCCGTCGTGGACTTCTGGTCTGATATTGTCGACGCATTCCGGTGTGACATCGCGTGGGGGGT
>NZ_JACDNP010000004.1:263076-325210 GCF_013839425.1 Halorhabdus salina
GACTCGTGAGAAGGATGCCGAGTTTCTGTGGCTCGATGAATCCATCCCTCGGATTCCGTCGATGGGCGAATCGGAATTCGACCTGCACTTTGATTCGATGGGATTCATGCACACGGCCCACGCCGTCGCCCGCGGCGAACGGCCGCCGGAAGATCTCTTCGAGAAGGTCCGTGCCCGGCGAGCCTACGGGTTCCCCGAACACAGCCGCATCATCAACGCCACCGAGAACCACGACGAATCGCGGATCTATCACGAGGCTTCGGCCAACGGCGTCCGCGACGACCCGGCCGCCGCCGAGCGAGGAGCACTGGCGGCGTCGTTCACACTCCCTGGCGTGCCGATGCTGTACTACGGCCAGGAGCGACTCATCGGTGAATACGGCCAGCGCCGTGAAAGCCCGTTCAGCGATCGCGAGGACGAGACCGACGACATCGAAGCCGACCCGTACAAGCGGGCGTTCATGAACTGGGAAGAGTACGACCAAGACCATCTCGGATTCGTCTCGGATCTTGTCGACTTCTATCACGACTCGCCGGTCACGGGCCCGGAAGCGACGCTGGTCCGTGAAGCCTACCGGACTGATGCCAGCGAGGATATCCTGGTGTTTGGCCGGGACGCCGGCGAGGAAAAGCGTGTGGTCGTCGTAAACTTCGGCGCGGAACCCCAGCAGGTCGATCTGCGCGCCGTCGTCGACACGCACGATCAGTTCTCCGGAGAGGACCTCGGGGTCACAACCGCCGACGACGCGGTGACCGTCGAGGTCGAGACACTCGCTGTCTTCGAGACGCCGACGCTGTTCGATCAGGGCAACTCCGAGTGAAGTCGTCAGCTGAGTGGCTTGCAGTCCGGTGACTCTTCGGTGCGTAGCGCGAATCCACACGATCGGTCCCGAAAACCGGGTGAGTATCGACTGTACGCGTCCAGCAGGTACTCCCGGACCATCCGGCGAGTGTGATAATAGGGCCGGTGAACGCGATCGTCTGGCCCAACACATCGAGCCACTCCTCACGATCGGGAGTTCGTCGGGGCAACCGAACGGTTCGATTCGCCAGAACAGCCGTTACGAGTGGGCGACGTCCCCACGGCAGCAACTCGGAAGGCTGTTGGCAGGATGAGACACGCCGATTCGCACAGGGAGAAAGTCAATGAGGGGGAAGCACTGTGGCAAGCGTGCACGTGAGGCAGCTACGTACCAAGAGCATTGAACGCACGGCCCGGTTCGGTTATGGCTGTTGGTCCGAGAGACGCCAGACGTATGTGTGTCCGTCGAGGTCGATCCCGTCGATCGTGCGTGACTCCGTCGTCACGTTGGTGTACGTGGACAGGGCCCGGTCCCCGTGGGTTCGCGTCGAGACGAAGACGCCATTGTCAGCCCGGTAAGTCGGTTGTTCGGTGAACAACGCCGGATTACGAGTTCGGGTCTCGATCATCTCCTGAAGGCCGGTCCAGATCGTGTGGGCGTCTGGGTCGTCGCCGGTCATCGCGGCTACCTTGCGCTCTTCGTCGAAGGGGCCGCGATGGAGGTAGCGACTGTCGTCGTAGCCGAGTTTCTCGTTCATCTCCTCGAAGAACCGCCGATCGTTCGACATCCCGATCTCGTCACCGTAATAGATAATCGGCGTTCCCTCGACGGAAAACAAAAGCGAGTACGCGAGCAGGACGCGATCGGGATCTGTCTCGAGAAGGTCGTACAGCCGCCCGGAGATCCCCTCACCGTCACGGAAGTCCCAATCGTCGGCCCGGCGGTACTCGTCGTTGAGGAGGTGGCGCTCATCCGGGCTGACGAACTCCAAGGTCAACTCGTCGTGGACACGCAAGAACGTGAACCACTGGGCGGTATCGGGGACGTCAAGCCTCTCTAAGCGGTCAAGCTCGTCGGTGATATAGGTCGGATCGTTCTCAGCGAGCGCCAGGAAGAACGTCGGCATAATTGGAAAATTATACGCGACATGACACTCGTCGCCGTTGCCGAAGTAATCGACGACATCGGACGGTTCCTGATTCGCCTCGGCGATCATGAGTGTGCCCTCCGAAACGTAATCGAAGGCCGCCCGGAAGAGTTGCAAGATCGCGTGTGTCTGGGGGAGGTTCTCACAGTTTGTCCCCTCGCGCTTCCAGAGGAAGGGCGCGGCATCCATCCGGAACCCGTCGACGCCCGCCACTTGCCAGCGGGTCAGGATCCGGATCATATCGATCAGGACTGCTGGATTCTCGTAGTTGAGGTCCGGTTGGACGTCGTAGAACCGGTGGAAGTAGTAATCGTCCGTGGGTTCGTTGTACGTCCAGTTCGAATCCGAGACGCCTTTCAAGAGCAGGCGTGTCTCCGCGTATTTCTCGGTACCGTCGTTCCAGAGATAGTAGTCACGGTAGTCGGCATCTGGGCTTTCGCGAGCATTTTGAAACCACGGGTGCTGGTCAGACGTGTGGTTGATCGGGACATCAAACACTACCTTGATATCGCGGTTGTGAGCCGCCTCGACGAACTCGAGGAACGCCTCGGTCCCGCCGAGTTCGTTCCGGACGCTAGAGAAGTCAGCGACGTCGAATCCCTGGTCGACCATCGGCGATTCGAGGACTGGCAACAGCCAGACGACCGTCACGCCCAACTCTTCGAGATACTCGAGTCGCTCGATCAGCCCGTGAAAATCGTCGGCGAACAAATCCACATACAGCGAGTAGACGACGCCGGTTTGATACCAGTCGGTCTCTGAGGGAACGTACGTAGTCTGTTCGCTGCGTTCCTCGAGTAATTCGAGGAGCGTTGCTTTCCTGTCTGGATACGCCGTCCCATAGATGTCTTCCCACAGCGTTTCGATTGTGTCTGTCATCGTAATCACTCCGTTCGCGGCGTCCCGCACGGGGGTGGCTCCGCAATACGTCACGATGTGAGAGGTACGTACAAAGGTTCGCCGGTCGAGTCCCGACAGTTTCGAGGAGAGACTCATTCGAGAGTCCGCCTGCGATCGTGTCCGTGCCGACATTTAACTCCGCCTACCCGAAAGAGGACGTAATGAGCGACTCGACACAGCCGGGTCGGGACAACGGATTGCCCAACAGGACTCGTGCGCATCGGGGGGGAGGACGCAGTCCACGACGTGGGCCGCCCGGTCGAGAGACGAGCGCGGCCACGTCCAACTATCGCCGCGAGTTTCTGGCGATTGGGAACCGGACAGGAAGCCAGAAGGGGCAGATCGGAGTGTTACTGGCCGATATCGGTCGGATCACCGCTGAGGTCGGAATCCTCACACTTCCGGTGATGCTGTACCTCCCAGTCGCCCCGGTCCGGGAACCCCCTGCCCTGTTCGAAACGTGGATTGTGGCCCTGCTGACGATGATCGTCGGCGGCACGCTCCTCAGGAGTGGCTGGATCTCGCCACCGTTCACCAACGCTCCAGGGTGGGCTCGCTTGTTTCCCACGCTACTCGTGCTCAGACTGCTCTACTTTAATGGCACCCTCCTCGTGGCAGTCCACAGTGGGAGTGTCGTCGCTGGCCAAACAGGGATGGTGGGGGCTGGACTGCTGTGGTCGCTCGGTGTCAGCGGAACGGCGACATTGCTATTCCCCCGTGTGGTCGATACGTGGATGGCTGGCACAGGGTAATGCGATCGATCCGATAAACAATTGGGGAGTTACGTGAAATACCTCGGGGACAAGCCCCGAGGCTTCGCCGTTTAGGACCGCACTGCACCAGCAGGCGAATTTGATTCCCCCCGACCTTCTCCGTGAGGAGGCGACTGGAATTAACACCCGAACGCACGATGCGTCCGTGAGGGGCGGTCGCTCCACCACGACCCGTTGAAACTCCCGTCGCACCGCCAGTGGCGGGACTCCGACTGCGTCTTGTGGCTATGTCCGTACAGAGAGCGATCGACGCCAATGTTCTTGGACCCCATGGAAGGAACGCCCACTGTGTTCGCGGCAGAGAGGAACAACCGTGTGCCAATGAGAGAGATCGGCGACGACGAAGTGACGGGAAATAGGGCCAAGACGTTCTCCGCGGTAGTGTGAAACTCGTGTATGGCACCTAGAGAGACGCCCAGATCGCCTGGAGCCCCTATTGTCGGTGACGGGACACGAGTCAACAGAGCTGCAAAACAACGCTGTGAATCGGTGAGTACCGCATCGTGTCACAAAAGGATGTTATTTGTCGGGAGTGAGAGGGTTTTACAACGACTGTAGTTATATTAGGGGAACATTTAAGTGATCATAGAACACTGGCATAAAATATGCCCAACGGCAACAAAGACAGTTCGTCGAACGTGTCCCGACGGCGGTTCATCCAGGCTGCTGGCGCAGCAGGCGTGACAGCGGGTCTCGCAGGGTGTGGCGGTGGAGACACCACGACAGACAGCGGGGGCGAAACGACCGGTGACGACCAAACCGACGGAGGCATCACGACTGGTACGGCCGACGGTGACGAGATCGGCGGGAAAGTCTCGGTGTTCGCGGGGAAGGTGTGGGAACAGAACGAAGAGAAGTTCACAAAAGTCCTCCACGAGCAGGGCGTTCCGGATTCCGTCGACATCCAACTCAACTCCGCTGCCCAACAGACGGGAAGCAAACAGCAGCGGCTCAGAACACAAATCAACGCAGAGTCGAAAGACCCTGATCTCGTGTTGACCGACAACGGGTGGACGATTCCGTTCATCGTCCGGGGCGACCTCGTCAACCTGACCGATGCGATGAGCGACGAGTTCATCTCACAGGTGAGAGAAGAAGGCGTCCAGTCGATGATACAGACGGGGGAACATCCAAGCACGGGTGATTTGTACTCGATCCCCGTCTTCCCGGACTTCCCGACCGTGCAGTATCGGAAGGACCTCTTCAAAGAGGTCGGCTACACCGAGTCCGACTTCCAGCAGTGGCAGTCGAACCCGATCGGCTGGGGCAAGTTCTCAAGTATCGTCGCAGAAGCTAAGCAGGCCAGCGATGTGGATTACGGCCACGTTTGGCAGGGCAAAAACTACGGCGGACTGTCGTGTTGTACGTTCAATGAATTCCTGACGAGCATGGGTGGGTCCTTCTTCGGCGGCGAGGACAACCTCTTCGGGCCGGTCGGCGATCGACCGGTCACGATCGGAGACGAGAAAGCCATCGACGGTATCGAACTAGCGCGCGATCTGATCTACGGCGAGGGCGAATCGCCGATGGACGTCAAGGGTGTTTCGCCCAAGGAGGTCGGTGGATGGATCGAACCCGACACGAAGAGTATCTTCGAAGCCCGGAACGCCGTCACCCAGCGCAACTGGACGTACGCCATCGGTGGTGCAGCGGACAAGTTCGACGGAACGGACGCAGAACTCGGTGTGATGCCACTGCCGAAAGGGCCCAACGGCTCCTGGCACGCCCAAGGTGGCTGGATCCTCTCGATGAACCCGTACAGCGACAACAAAGCTGCAGCCAAGGAAGTTATCAAAGCCTGGTGGAGCGACGCGATGCACAAAAAGCAACTCGACGTCGCAAACTACATGCCGCCGAAGCCGTCGCTGTACGATTACGTCAAGGAACACCCGACCTACGGGCCGTACTTCAAACCCCTCAATTACGCCGCCGAGAACCTCATGCCGCGGCCGACGACGTCCGTCTGGCCCACGCAGTCGACCATCATCTCGAAGCAAGTCAACGCCGCACTCACGAAAAAGAAATCGGCAGCCGACGCGGCCCAGCAATTGGAAACCAAGATCAAGGCTATCGAGGAGCAGGCCTAGGAAAGACCGCGTCGAAAGCCAGTTCGGCTGGAACGGACACCGACCAAACCCGATGGTGTACCTGTAGTGGGGCAGGTACCAGCGAACGACGGATACCCGTTCCAACGGGCATCTCGTCGACACGTTGGTCGGTCTGGACCGAGCCCGTTGGCAAGTAGGGATAAGCCAAAGACAAGACGCACATTCAAACGAACCACAATATTCAAATGATAGACTTGAGGACGATCGAACGTATGGTTGAGTGGCAATTACACGCAAACGCCAATGGAAGTGCCCCGACCCATGGGAGTTGAGCGAACACAGTCGGCGGGGAGGAGTAGCATCGTCTCGCGCCTGGCGACGTGGACGGAAAACCTGAGCGAGCAAACTTACGCGTTGTTATTGCTGGCTCCAGGATTTCTCATCTTGCTCCTGTTCGCCTTCTGGCCGCTAGCATCGTCGTTCAGGATGTCGTTCTTCGAGGACGTCATCGTCGGCCCGGAGAGTCTCGGCGGGTTCGTCGGGCTCGAGAATTACGTCAGTTTGCTCACCGACTCGAACCCCTTCGCGACGTTGACGTTCCTGGATCCGGCAATGGAAACACCGATCCTTCAGCAGGCACTCATCCTGACGCTGTTGTTCGCGATTATCAGCGTCGCCGGGGAGACCCTGCTTGGGTTCGCGTACGCGATGTTGATGAAGGCGGAGTACCGTGGCCAGCGACTCGTCCGCGTACTGATTATTATCCCGTGGGCCATTCCGATCGTCATCCAGGGGATGATATTCTTCCTGCTGTTCCGGCCCGGGTACGGGTTGTTGACCGGCCCGCTACATCAACTGGGCATCTTCTCACAGTTACCACTGGGAGATGCGTTCAGTGGCTTTGTCATCGTCACGGTAGCCGACATCTGGAAGACGTCGGCGTTCATGGCATTGTTGATCCTGGCCGGGATGGAGAGTGTCAATCAGGACCTGTATGAGGTAGCCGACGTTATGGGCGCCTCAACCTGGCAGCGGTTCCGGTACATCACGTTCCCGCTGGTCTTCCCCGCGCTCATGGTCGCGATGCTGTTCCGGACGATGGGAGCACTCCGCGTGTACGGGATCATAGAATCCACCGGAGTCGGCTGTTCGACGGTTCCATCGATGACGTGTCTGGTGACGGAATTCACCTTCGGATCGACAACGCTGTACGGATCAGCGGCAGCGGTGAGCGTCCTCATCGCCATCACAGTCGGCGTGTTCATCTCCGTATACTTGCTGTTTATCCGATACAGCAACCAGAGCCTGGGGTTGACATAGCATGAGTATCGACGCACAAGACCACGACGACGCAGAAACGCTCGATGATCAGGACGAAGAGTCGAAAAATCGAGTCCAGGCGTGGGCCGCCGACTGGATACGCAATCCACAGAAGGCCTACGCAGTGATGGGCGTATTCATGGGTGGCGTCTTGCTGGCGACGACGTTGTTCCCATTGTACTGGCTGTTTGCGGTCGCGATGGCGCCGCCAGGCCAGACGAACATCCCGCTGATTCCCACGGAGATCGACTTGTACGCTTTCGTCGACATTTTCCAACAGGTGCCGTTCGCACGGTACATGTTTAACAGTCTGTTCTACGCGACCACAGTCACCGTTGTCGTGATTATCGTCGCGAGCCTGGCGGGATACGCGTTCGGTCGCCTGAACTTCCGGGGCAAACTCCCGCTGTTGTTCTCACTACTGGTATTAAGCTGGTTCCCGCCGGCGACGCTGTTCTTGCCGTTGTTCCGGGCATTCAACCAGCAGGTGAAGATGCTCGGCCTCTTCATGCTCCCGGCGGAGATATACGGGACCCCAGGAGCAGTTATCGCCCCGCTCAGTGCGTTCACAATGCCGCTTGCGGTCTTCATCCTTATGACCTTCTACGCGCAGATTCCCGACGGCCTCGAAGACGCCGCCAGAGTCGAAGGATCGACCCGAATCGGGGCGCTATTCAGGGTTATCATGCCGTTGTCGGCACCTGGAGTCGCCACAGCCGGCATCCTGACCTTCATCACCGTGTACACGGAGTTTTTCTTCTCGTTCCTCATGACCGGCGATGCGGCCAGCGAGTGGGCACCGATCGTCAACGGCGTCCTTGCCTTCCAGTCGCGGTACACCGTTCGGTACGACCTACAGGCCGCAGCGAGCCTCGTTGCGATCGTGCCGGTCGCGATCCTCGTCGTCCTCGCACAGGACAAAATTGTAAGCGGACTGACGCAAGGAGCACTCAAGGAGTAAACTAACGATGGCACGAGTTAAACTCGACGACGTATCGAAATCATACGAGGACGTAGTGGCAGTCAACAACATGAATCTCGATCTGGCGGACGGCGAGTTCATCACGCTCGTCGGTCCATCCGGCTGTGGGAAATCGACGACACTCGAGACGGTCGCCGGGCTCACCAAGCCGACGTCAGGGACTATCCATATCGGCGAAAAGGAGGTCACGAACCTCCCGCCAAAGGACCGTGGGATCGCGATGGTGTTCCAGAACATCGCGCTATTTCCCCACATGGACGTCTATGACAACATCTCCTTTGGCCTCCGACTTCGTGATTTCCCGAAAGACGAAATAGACGAGCGCGTCGAAGAGGCAGCCGAAGTTGTCGAACTGGAGGGAATGCTCGATCGGATGCCCGACGAGCTGTCCGGCGGCCAGCGTCAGCGCGTTGCGATTGCCCGGTCGATCGTCCGGGACCCGGACGTATTCCTGATGGACGAGCCGCTGGCGAACCTGGATGCCAAACTCCGAGTCAACATGCGGACCGAACTCCAGCGGCTGCACAAGCAATTGGAGACGACGATCATCTACGTCACCCACAACCAGGCCGAAGCAATGACGATGTCCGATCGGATCGCCGTCATCAATGGGGGCGAGCTCCAACAGATTGCCCCGCCGCTGACCTGTTACAACAAGCCGTCCAACCGGTTTGTCGCGGGATTCATCGGCTCGCCGTCGATGAACTTCACTCCCGCGACAGTTCGAGAGGGCGACCTGCAGGCCGACGGGTACTCCCTGTCGTACGATACGGCCGCCGTCGAAGGCCTCGCTTCCCGCGAGGCGGTCGAAATCGGAATCCGTCCCGAAGATATCTATCTCGTTGAAAACGAGTCAGAAGCGGCCGAGCCGAGTACCCGCGTAGAAGTTGTCACCGACGTGCTCGAACCGATGGGCGACGAGATTTTCGTCTATCTCAAGCCGGTCGAAGCCGGAGCCGAAGACGGGATGGGGAGCGTCGAAGAGCGTGAGGGCCTGTTGATGAGTGTCGATCCAGCGACCGACATCACCGAAGACCAAACGGTCGAGATTGTCTTCGACCGTGCCCGGCTCCACCTCTTCGACATGGAGAACGGCAACGCGATCTCGCACGGAGTGATCCAGGGTGCAATGATGGATACCGGACCCGGCGAAGACGAAGCACAAGCCGACGACTAATCGAGGGCCTCTTTTCGGATCGATAGCCAGGCCGAACCGATCGTCTGACGTCTGGCTCAATCGTCGTATTGCCAGATATCGTCCATCGTCCAGACATCGAGCGAGTGCAGGGAGGCCGATCCTCGACGCGCGACCAGCGAGATATCGGTACTTTCCGCGTCCGGGTACACCCGCGTCGTGAGTGTCTGGCGGCCGTTGGCGAACACCTCGACAATGGTCTTGTCGACGAACACCCGAAGATCAAGTAACTCGTCGTCGTCGAGTTCAAGCGTGCCGACTTCCGGCGGACGCGCCAGTACCTCGGCATCGGTACTCGACCGACTAGTGTCGATCCCGAGGGCGTCACTTCCGCGCCAGTAAGAAATCGTCGTCCGTTCGGACCCATCCCGGGAGCCCAACACCCCGATATCGAGTTGATCGGCATCACCGGGATCGATCGTCGCGTGGAGTTCAATACTCCGACCCCCGGGCTTGGGAAATTGCCACTCGTCTTCGGGCGAGAGAGAGACTGAGTCGACGCGACGGTGATCGCGCCGTATCGTCGTGAGTTCGTCGACGGGTTCGAGACGGAGTCGGCCATCCTCGATCGAGAGATTACGGGGCAGTCCGATCACGCCCGTCCATCCCCCAGTGGGATGATCCTGCCAGTCCATTCGCCCCTCAACAACGTTGAAGAAAGCAACGCGTCGGTCACCCTCGTGGAGGACCGACGGGGCATGGAGGTTGCCCTGATCGACTGGGCCGTGATTCAAGCGGCCGTGCGTTTCGATGTCGAAGGTTAGCTCTTTTTTGTCATACTCGCCGACGTAGTATTGGGGCCCTCGTGGATGGGAGAAAAAGAGAAGGACGTGTTTGTCATCGAGGGCAAAGAAGTTCGGGACGGCCCCGTCCTCGTCAGGGTCTGTGTAGAAACCGTCCTGGATCAGTGGCCCGCGATAGGTCCACTCCCGGAGATCGTCAGATTCGAAGAGAAACTCCGTGGCCCGTCGGTCGGCCTTCCAGCCCGAGAGCGAGCGATATGTCTCTCCGTCGGCCCATAGGCAGGGATCGAAGATCTCGTAGGGCGCGTCTTCGTCGATCGGGACGACGGGGTTGTCCTCGAACTTCTCGAACTTGAGGAGATGGTCGTCAGTTCCCGTCGCGATACAGTTGCCCGCGTCCGTTCCGAAGTACATCAGGATCACACGATCATCCTCGACGAGTGCCTGTCCGGTGTAACACCCGCGTTCGGGACCACTGTCGGGCGCGAGAGCAATCGGGAGATCACGCCAGTGGACGAGATCGTCGCTGACAGCGTGCCCCCAGTGCATGGCTTCTGCCCAATCGCGGGTTCTAGAGATATCCGGCGGCCAAAACTGATAGAAGAGATGATACCGGCCGTTCCAATACACGGCCCCGTTGGGATCGTGAAGCAGTCCGCCCGGCGGGAAAAAATGATAATTCGGACGGAACGGGTCATCGGCAAAGCGTTGTCGCCGGACCCGCGCGTCGGACGTTCGCTCCTCGATAGCGTCCGGAAGTGCCGTCACGTGGTCCATACTACGGGTGCGGGCGAGCGGAAAATAAACCCGACGGGAAGTCGTGACGCAGCGTCGGCGAATTCGTCTCGGGGCAGTCGTCAGTCTTCGATCGATTCGACGACGAGGCGGGTCGCCTCGTAATCCTCGATGACTGCGCCCCAGCCACCGATCTCGATTTCCCGATCCCCGTTATCTAGGACGATCGTCGCCTGGCCGCCGTGATACAGGACCGGCACGTCGGCCGGATATTGCTCAATGCCGGTATAGTGTACGTCGACGATCGTCCCGGCGAGGGAGATCGATGCTTCGGTGTCGATGTCGATAGCGTCGATTGTCGCAGTGATCGTTGCCCCGTCCGAGAGAGGGTCAGCAATGTCCCGGATGCACTCACGGACGTTAATGTACGTCATCGGCGGAGTGTCATCGCTCGTCACGAGTTGCTCTAAGTTCGACTCCCAGATACCCGCGAGGAAAAACCAATGGAAGATATAAGCGTAGGTTCGATCCTTGACGATCATCCCGTATCGGTTCATCGAGAGTTTGTGCGGCGCGAAACAGGTCGTTGTCCGATCAACGACCGCGACGAACGGCACCGGGACTGGCCGATAACCGACTTCCGCTGCGACGCTTTGCAACTCGGAGAGATCGGGGAATTGCGCTCCACTATCTTCGTCAATATAGATCCCAATCCGGATATGAACACCGTTCTCGTGGGCGGCCTTGAGCGCCGGGCGGAGTTGCTCGTACTGGTCGAGATTCACTGCCAGCTGAACCTGATCAGTCGCTTCGCGGATGATCGCCGCCGCCTGATCGAGAACCGTGTCGATCCGTTTGACGAAATTTACCGTGTGGGTCTCGATGGTTGGTGCTTCCCACAGATTCTCAATCTCGTCGGCAGCGGTCTCGAAGTTGGTCGCCCGCTCATGGAGATCCCCTAGAATGGCCTCGGGGCTGAAAGCTCTGGCCCGAAGGCTATCCTGTTCGTAGGTCTCGATGTACCCGGATTCCTCCAAATCTCGCAGAACGTCGTAGATCCGTGGATCGGGAACGTCGCTCTCCTTGGCGATTGTCGTCGCCGAAGCCGATCCGAGTTTGAGAATCTCGACGTACGCGCTCGCCTGGTACGGAGAGAGACCAGCGTCTTCAAGTACCGCCGTGAGTTTCGCTTCGTTCATTGGCTGTGTTTCCGAGGAATTCGTCATTGTACTGAAAAGCGTGACGTCGGTACGGTTTCGGTCGTCACGCCGCCAGCGACGACCCGACTGTTCCGCCGCGTCGAGCCAAGGCCGCCAGTGCAGCCCATCACAAGCAACGTGAGCTGTCGACTATTGTAACCCATTTCAAAGACATATTTACAACCTCAATTGTAAAAACCTTTCCGCGAGCTAGTTTGTTGGCGTACGCGAAACAGCGTATTAAAAGACGTCCGCGAATGTTGACGCCCCGGGCATCAGTGGTTAGCATCCGGCCGACCGGTTGGCAAAGACGGCATCGCCCGTGTTGTCAGCGTCCTCTTAACGCTGGTGAAAGACTGGTGACCGCAAGCGGTGGCTGGCACCCAGTCAGGCAACGCTGTCCTCGGCGGGAAACTCGAACACCCGCTGTTCACACTCCGGGCAGATGCGGAGGTCTTTCGGGGGAACACCAGAGTCCGCATATGCCCCACAGCAGTTAGCCTCTGTCGACGGGACGATTTCGGAGCCACAAACGGGACAGACAGTGAGAAACATCCGAAGGGACCGGGCACCAGCGAGTCGAAGCGAATCGTCGAGAAACGAGTCCAGCGCCCGATAGCCCCCCAACTCAGAGATTGCAACAAGTTTGGAGAGATATTCGTCGTTGGTTCCGAGCACGAACCACAGTTGGTCGTCAACTTCCAGTGGCTCGGCGTCGTCGACATGCGGAATCGTTCGTTCGATCTCGTTTGCAAGTTCCCCGTCTGAAAGCACCGCGAGACGGTCCATTTCCTCGTGCCAGCTCGAATCGACCGCATCAGTGAGTTGGACCGTTTCGTCCTCGACCATGACAACGTCAGCTGCCGCCAGTTCGTCCAGAACGGCACCACCGTCGTCCGCAACGTCCCCGAGTGACGTGGACTCGGCGGGACCTGGTGTCGTCCTGCCGTCGTGAAATATCGAAGACGGGATCGGAGCGGCCTCGATGAGGCGAGGTGCAAACGTTGGCGTGTATGGAACCACATAGCCGCGAATGTAAATCAGGCCCGCGCCAATCGTTGCCACCGCAAGGCTGGCGAGCGTTCGATCTCGTCGATACAGCCACGCCGTGGCCACGCCTACCAGAATGGCGTTGACAACAGTACACGGCAAGCATCGATTCTCGCCGGTATAGGCTGGCTCCCTGAGCCGCTCGAGAAGATCCATATTCCCAGTTTTCGTGACGAGCCGTAATGACTGCTGTGGATACGATTCCTCACGAGGGCGATTACTTGACATCCTCCCCGCGCTGAAGCGCGAGGCTTTCTCCTTGATTCTGCGTAAGTTCGTGGGGATTTTCGCCACTCAGGGGACCGAAATCCTCCCGAGATGTTACAGCCGGCAGTATCACCAAATGTCGCCAGCGATCGATCAAAACAGCAATGGGCGAGGGCTTCCCAGATGAGGCGAGAAGTGAACGTGAACCCACTTTGTGACACGGTCGACGGTATATAGCACTGTCACTGCCGGAATCAAAAGTATGAGCAACCTGAAACACGACGATGGGCTCGAAGTGAGCCAGCAGGCGGATTGCCGTACCCAACCCTCCGGACGCCCGCAGGACAGGCACCGACTCGTTGCCAGCAGTCAGGACGGCTGGCGTACCGAGTGCCGTAGTAGTGGGAAACCGAGCAGCGGAACGATCGAACGGTAGTAACGGACACCGAGCACAGGATACTAGAAGACAGATACGATGGATAGACACGATCCCGACGTCAACCCAGCCAACTGGGACGACGACAATCCGGTGGAAGCGCTACACGAACGACTCACGGACCGCTATGCCGACCACCCTGACGCCGATATCCTCCGTGACCGCATCAAATCGCACCTACAGACGTTCTGGGAGGCGTTCTCCACAGTCTACGGCGATAGCGCCCAATCAGCCGAGTGGGCAATACGGGCTATCGATGCGGCCGTTTCGGGCTACGAAGATCGCAACGACGAGCTCCGTGTACTCGATCGTGAGCGCGCCCGGAATCCCGACTGGTTCCAGCAACCCGACCACATCGCGTACATGGCCTACGTGGACCTGTTTGCTGGCGACCTCGATAGCGTCCGTGAGAAGATCCCATACCTGAAAGAACTCGGGGTGACCTACCTCCACCTTATGCCCCTGCTAGAGCCCCGGAACGGACAGTCAGACGGAGGGTACGCAGTCAAAGACTACCGATCGGTCGATCCCGATCTCGGGACGATGGAGGACCTCCGCAAACTGGCCGCGGACCTCCGAGAGGAGAACATCTTGCTGTCGTTAGACTTCGTGATGAACCACACCGCCCGCGAGCACGAGTGGGCCCAGGCTGCCCGTGCCGGCGAGGAGCGTTTCGAGGACTTCTATCTCACGTTCGAGGATCGAACGAAGCCGGACCAATACGAGGAGACGGTTCCCGAGGTCTTCCCCGACTTCGCGCCGGGAAATTTCACATACAATGAGGCGATGGACCGGTGGGTTTGGACGAGTTTCTATGACTTTCAGTGGGATCTCGATTACTCGAATCCGGACGTCTTCGTCCAGCTCTTGCGAGAACTGCTCTTTGTCGCGAATATCGGGACCGATTCGCTGCGCCTCGATGCGGTTCCGTTCCTCTGGAAAGAGATGGGCACTGACTGCCGAAACTTACCCGAGGCACACTGGATCTTGCGGGCCTATCGCGCCCTAGTTCGGATCGCTGCCCCGGGCGTTCTATTTAAAGCCGAAGCGATTGTCTCACCCGAGGAGACAATCAAGTACCTCGGGACCGGCGGCCACGAGGGCCAAGAGTGTGAGATTGCCTATGGCGCACCGCTAATGGCCCACGCCTGGCACGCGCTGGCTCGTGAGGACGCCCGATTGCTCTCTCACGCGATGGCGGAACTTCCAGCAACACCCGAGTCGGCGACCTGGCTCAACTACGTCCGGTGTCACGACGACATCGGCTGGGGACTCGACAACGGTGACGTTCGGGCCGCCCTCGGACGCGATCCGACAGCCGAGCGCCGGTTCTGTGCTGACTTTTACGCTGGCGACACGACCGACAGTTACGCCGAGGGCTACCGCTTCCAGGTCGAAGAAGCGACCGGTGAGGCCCGGACATCCGGGACGATGGCGGCGCTGACCGGCCTCCAGCGTGCCCGGATCGAAGGCGACAGCGAAGATGTCGACATGGCGATCCGCCGTGGACTCCTGTTACACAGCGTCGTCTACGCGATGAAGGGCATGCCACTCCTCTACAGTGGCATCGAGATCGGACAGCGCAACGACTTCTCGTACCTTGCGGATCCGATGAAAGCCGATGACAACCGCTGGGTCCACCGCCCGTCCTTCGATTGGGACGCCGCCAGGAAACGAACCGAAGACAATACCGTCGAACAGCGACTGTTTGACGGGATCGCCGCTCTCTCGGATGCCCGCAAGGGACTGACGCCAGTACACGCCCAGGCCCAAGAGCGTATCTTGGACATCGGACCCGCGGAAATCTTCGTCGTCGAGCGCGTCTACGACGGCGAGCGCATGTTGGCGATTGCGAACTTTTCCGCTGAGCCACAGGCAGTCCCACTGGAGGGGCTCACGGATGTCTGGACCGACAGCGGGCTAACGAATATCCTCGACGACGAGACGGGCATCTTTGCCGACCGGCGAGTCTTCCTGGCTCCCTACGAGTATCGGTGGTTCCAGCCCGAGCCCAGGTTCGAGTCAGGCGAGCCCGTCTCGACGACCCTCGCGGTCGATGTCGAGACCGACTGGGGAGAGGAAGTCTATCTCACGGGGAGTCTCGACGCCCTCGGTTCCTTCGATCCCGACGACGCAGTCCCGATGAACGCCGAGGACTACCCGACATGGACGACCGAGATCGACGTCCCTAATGGAACGTACTTCGAGTTCGAGTGGATCAAGAAACGAGACGAGACGGTAACCGAGTGGTCGCCAGGTCGGTACGGCGCGAAAGCCGGTGAGGGGATGACGCTCTCCGGGCTGGATCGGCCGTAATCGGCGTTCGTGAACGGGACCACGAGGCAGATTACGGATCGTTCGGCAGCGGCTCGCCTTCGTGCCAATCGTTGTGGCCCTGATCGAACAGCGTCGGCGTCTCGAAGACAGCGAGTGTCTCGACCTCGACAGTGACCGCGTCCTCTTCGCGATCGACGAGTAAGTCCTCGCCGGTGAACAGATCGTATGTCTCGACCGGCAGCCGGAGATCGATCCAGTGAGGGTGGTCAGCGAAGTTGATGACGACGACACGTTTTTCCTCGCCGGCGTCCCGGCCAAACACCAGCACGTCGTTGCCGGCTTCCGCGCGGTGGGCTTCCCGGACCAGCGTCGCTTCCGGGCCCAAGACCGGCGAGTCGTGATAGAAGTCGACGAGATCCGAGACGAATCCGAGATGGTCTTGGTCGTACTCTTCCCAGTTCATGAACGCCCGCTTGTACGGGTCGGCCTTGATATCGCCTGTCTGATCCTCGCGGCCGAAGTAGGGACTCTCGCGGCGCTGCCCGTACTCGGTAATGAGTCGCTCCTGGCCGTAGTACAGCATCGGCACGCCAGGGAGTGTAAACGCCGCGGCGAGAGCCGCGCGCTGGGCCGCTGCGGGGTCGTCACGATGGCCGTGGGCTTTCGCTTCGTGGTACAGTCGGGACTCGTCGTGGTTCTCCGTGGAATTGATCACGCGAGAGTATGCTGGGAAGCCGTCGTGTTGGCGCGCTTCAATCGCGCTGAGGAGATCCCTGGGCGGCCGCTCACCCCGGGCGACGGCGTGGGCGGTTCGCATGAACTCCGTCGAATCAAAGTGCAGGTCGAATTCCGATTCGCCCATCGACGGAATCCGAGGGATGGATTCATCGAGCCACAGAAACTCGGCATCCTTCTCACGAGTTAACTGTCGGGCTTCCGTCCAGAAGGAGTGGGGAACCCCCCACGCGATGTCACACCGGAATGCGTCGACAATATCAGACCAGAAGTCCACGACGGCGAGGATATGCTCTCGAAGCGCTAGATTGCCGAAGTTGAGGTTCGGGTGTAAGCGGACATCGAAGAAACTCGTCTGTGCGGGTGTAGCGTCGATGCCGTTGGTCCGTGACTGCCGGTCGAACCAGTCGAAATACGGTGAATCGGTATCCCAGGACTGAACGTCGGGAAACGCGTACGGATCGTCGGGCTCCCCACCGAGGTCACCGATCGTGTCTTGCCAGGCCTCGTGGTCCCACCCAACGTGGTTGATGACGAGATCGAAACAAACTTTGATATCGTGATTGTGACAACTCTCGACGAAGCGTTCGAAGTCTTCGATCGTTCCCAGATCCTCGGCGACGGAGAAGTAATCGCTGGCGTCGTAGCCGTGCGGGCCGCCCGGCGCAGTATCGACCGTGGCACTCCAAGCCGGCACGATCGGCGTCAGCCAGACAACGTCGACACCCAATTCCGCGAGGTAGTCGACCGTCTCAGTGAGGAACGCAAGGTCGGTTTCGCCGTTCTGGCCGGCGAACGATCGGGTGAAAATCTCGTAGACGACAGCGTCATCGATCCACGCCGGCGGCCGGTTAGGAAGGTCGACGTCCGCGTCGTCCGGATCGAGAACGATTTCGTCGGTCGTACCCAGGCGTACCCCGTCGTAAGGGGCGGCAAACAGTCGCGTCGGTGCCTCGAGCGCTTCGCGGGGAATCCGGGCGGTCGTCCCGTCGACAACGATCTCCGACCGGTCGAGGGACGCAGCGTCGTGCGGGAGGAAAGAGACGTCCAGATCCTCGGGGACAGCGTAGCTGTCGGGCGCGAGTTTCGGGTTCGATTCGATCACGAACTCGCCGGCGTCAGCATCGTAGTCCCCGTCGAGTTCGAGCCGTGGCGGTCCGCCGGTCGCCTCTCGGGCGTCAGTTGGGAGTTCGTCTTCGATGTCGAACAACTCGACGCCATCTTCGGTGACTGGCGGCGGAAACACTTCCAGCGTCAACTCGTGGGTGCCATCCGGTGCATCGAGCTCGAAGACATACATTCCGGGCTCGTCAGGTTCGAACTCGACGGTGCTGTGAGTACCCTCGTCGTACTGCTCAGCATCCGCTTCGAAGGGTGTCGGTGCGTACTCCAGGCCGGCTTTGCTGCCGTCGGGTTTCTCTCGAAGGCGCCAGACGAATGCCTCTTTCCGGTACGGGCTAGGATCGCGTTCTGGCGATCCCGCGATCGTCGGCGCAAGGTTGTCCCTGTCGTAACCATGTGCCATATCAACGTAGATTGGATCGACGATGCTCTCTCCCAACTGTAGGAACCGTGGCGGGCCCGGATGGTGACTGTCAGAATCGTAGTGTTCTACCATAATATTCACCGAATAGACAACAACAGGTGTGAATATTTGAGAGGAGTATCCGAGAGCGTGTTAACCCTTCCCCAGTAGTGCCGTGAGGGCTGGGTGGACGATGAACGTCGATGGCACAGCTATTTTCAACACCCGTTTCCAACGAGTAGATTATGTCCATGCACCATCCCGGACCACCCCGGTTCCTGGCCGTGGGAGAGTCGACCGAACTCGCCCCGCGAAAGCCTGATCCGTCGGGTGCGTACACCTGGCGTATCGAGGCGGCCCCGGACGGAAGTCACGCAGTAGTGGGCGACGACGCCGTCGAGACGTTCGCCCCGGACATCCCCGGACGGTACACTGTCGTCCTCGCAGCACCGGACGGCGAACACGAGCTCACCATCCGGACGTTCCCAGCTAGGATGGCGATCGCCGATGAGACAGCGACCCCCACAAACGGACACAGCGGCGCGAGCGGTAGCAGGAGGAGTGGAAGAACAAGCGGCGCTGAGAGCCGAGCCGATTCGGGCGTCGGCTCCGGGCGCACCCCTCCAGAGCCGGGCAAAGCGCGACCGCGGCTCACACTCGAGGGCGAACAAGACGGTGGAACGGTTGTCTTGCGAGCCCAGCCACAGACCGAACCACACCGCGGCGCGCCACCCGCCAACCTCGACGTCGAATTCTACGTCGACGACCGTGACACACTCGATGACTATTCGGTCGACGGTCGTGTGCTGGAAGTTCCAATTGAGGCACTCGACGACGACGCGCGCGTTCATGCCATCGCGGTCGGCGAGCAGTACAGCGTTCCCGATTCGGTTCGCGTCCACCCGAATGGCGATGTCGATCGCCTCAACGAGCCCCCAGCCTGGAGCAAGGAGATGACACTCTCGGAGATCTACGTCCGGGGATACGTCGACCCCGAGCCCGGCCAATCGATATTCGACGCGATCACCGAGAAACTCGACCACATTCAGGACCTCGGTGTCGACACACTGTGGTTCACGCCCGTCCTCCAGCACGACGGCAATGACCATGGCTACAATATCACAGAGTTCTTCTCGATCGCAGAGGACCTCGGTGGGGAGGACGCATTCCGGGCGTTCATCGCCGAGGCCCACGACCGGGACATGCGCGTACTATTCGACCTCGTCCTCAACCACTCGGCCCGGGACCACGAGTTCTACCAGCGTGCCCTCGCCGGGGACGAGCAGTACCTCGAATGGTACGACTGGGTGGACCAGGAGGCTCGTGAACCTGAGACGTACTTCGACTGGGAGTTGATCGCGAATTTCGACTATACGAACCTCGAAGTCCGTCGACACCTGCTTGATGCCGTCGAGAAATGGGCCGGGATCGTCGACGGCTTTCGGTGTGATATGGCCTGGGCCGTACCCATGCCCTTCTGGCAGGAAATCCGCGAGACGGTCAAAACCATCGACGAAGAGTTCCTGTTGATGGACGAGACGATTCCATACGTCGCGGACTTCCATAACCTCTGTTTCGACGTCCACTTCGACGCCGGATTGTACTTCGATCTGTTGCAGATCGGTCAGGGCAATCAACCGGCCAAACAGCTCTATCACGCCCTGGAGAGTCGCCACCGAATCGGCTTCCCGGATCACGCCGGCTTCCTGACGTACATCGAGAACCACGATGAGGAACGGTACGTTTCGGCAGTTGGCACGCATGCTGTCCAGGCGGCCGCGACAGCGACGTTCACGCTGCCCGGCATGCCGATGCTCTATGCCGGCCAGGAGTTCGGCGAGCGCCAGCGGCGCGGGAAAAGCGACTGGGACCACCGCGACGAGGATTTGCTCGCATTCTATCAGCAACTCAGCGGCACGCGCGAGGAGATCGACGCCCTACGATACGAGGGCGACTTCGAACCGATCGAGGTCGACACAGACTCAGAGCAAGTCGTTGCCTACGCTCGCGAGAACGAGACAACCCGCTACGTCGTCGTTTTGAACTTCGGTCACGAGGTCAAAACAGTCGGACTTCCCGAAGAAACTGTCGAGCCGGTCGACGAACTTAGTGACGAGAACGTAGCCGCGGAGGCCGGTGTTACCGTCGAGGACGCCGTGATCCTGCCAGCAGAGTGAGAGATTTTCGGCCGGCAACGTGGTGGACGTTTCGCACGTCTAATACAGTCGACGCAGGCCACCAGTGCCAGGCGTCGTCTTCAGCAGACAAGATAGAGGAGACAGAAGCAACTCCGAACTCGACACCATTGACAGCCTCCCCGCCCTGAAGGGCGGGGCTTTCTCCTTGTACTTCCGTAATTTCGTCGATCGTTTCACGGGATTGCATCCAGAGAAGGTGATGGTGAAGCGGAGTTCGACGGGACGGAAGTTCTCTCACGAACAAAGAATCCCCAGCGCGTACGGAGTACGCCGATACGACGAGTTACCCTGGCCCGGGTCGGTCGGACCAACCGGGCAGGGCTGCCAAAGGGACTGCACGGCCGTAGCGAGGAAATCGACAAACTCGTGAGTGGGCTCACCGAGCGTGCCGAACCCATCAGGCCCAGACAGCGAGGACAAGTGCAGAAAGACACCGCGCTATCTCCCGAAAGACATGCCCGGAGCTTCCACGCGGGGTGGGTTGAACGGATGTGATTGTCACAAAAGAGAACCGAAGCGACCGATCACAAAGCCGTTCACTTCGTATACGCGTCCAGCAGGTACTCCCGGACCATCCGGCGAGTGTGATAATAGGGGCCGTTGAACGCGATCGTCTGGCGCATCACGTCGATCCACTCCTCGCGATCGTCGTAGTACGTCGGGACGACTTCGTTCTCGAGTTGGTCGTACAGCGCCATCGCGTCCTGGCGGGTCTCTTCTTCGTCGGAAGTCTGGTCTGGGGTACTCTCTTCGGGTTCGGGGCCGATTTTCCAGCCCGTTTCGCCCTCGATATGGCCCTCGACCCACCAGCCATCGAGCGTCCCGAACTGCGGGATGCCGTTGTAGGCAGCCTTCATCCCGGAGGTCCCACAGGCTTCGAGTGGGCGGCGGGGGTTGTTGAGCCAGACATCGACACCCGAGGTGAGCTTTGCGCCCAGTTCCATATCGTAATTCTGGACGTACTCGACATCGACGACACCCTCAAGCTCTTTGGCGTTGGCGACGACATCGCGGATCTTCTGCTCGCCGTTCTCGTCCCCCGGGAACGCCGTCCCGGCGTAGATGACCTGGAAGTCGCCAACGTTCTTGGCGATCTCTCGCAGGCGGTCAGTGTCGTAAAACAGCAGGTCGGCACGCTTGTACGCGGCCGCCCGCCGGGCGAAGCCGATCGTCAGCGTCTCGGGATCGAGATTTGCCCCCTCACGCTCGTTGATGAATTCGATAGTCTCGCGCTTCTGTGCCTGGTGGGCCTCCCAGAGATCCTCGTCGGGAAGCACCGTGGCGTGTTTGAACTTGTAGGGGTTCTCCCGCCACCCCGTGATATGCTCGTCATAGAGGTCACCAAAGGCGTCCCCGATCCAGTAGGGGACGTGAACGCCATTGGTAATCGCATCGATATCAAACTCGGGGAACATGTTCCGCGAGACCTCCTGGTGTTTCTTGGCGACGCTGTTGGCGTAGCCCGAGAGGTGCAGCGCCAACAGTGACATGTTCAGCCCTTGATCGTGACTGTATGCTCGAAGCGGGTCGATGTCGAAAGACGGACCGAGAGCGTCCTCGACCATCGCCCAGTCGAACTGGTCGTGACCGGCCTCGACCGGCGTGTGGGTCGTGAACGCGCTCTTCTCGCGAACCTGCTCCGGGGATAGCCCCCGCCCCTGCAGTAGTTCCGTCGTAAGGAACGCCGCGTGGCCCTCGTTCATGTGGTACGTATCGACCTCGTAACCGAGTTCGTCGAGGATCCGGGTCCCTCCGATCCCGAGAACAAGTTCCTGAGCCAGGGTGACGTCCTCACCGTATCCGGGAGCATAGAGGCGCTGTGTGAACTGGCGGGCTTTTTCGTCGTTGTCGTCGACGTTGGTGTCCAGAAAGATGATCGGGACGACGCCGTCACTCTTCGTCGACTCGACATCGTACCGCCAGGCCGTCACAGTCACGTCTCGGCCGAACACGGAGACGGTCGTCTCGACATCCAGTCGGTCACAATGGTCTTCTACCGGCCAGGGGTCCGGTTCGCTAATCTGTGAGCCATCCGCTTCGAGAGTCTGTCGACAATACCCCTTCTCGTTGAGCTGTGTGACACAAACAGCAGGGACCTCCATGTCGGCCATCGATCGGATCGTGTCGCCAGCGAGGACACCCAGACCGCCGCTGTAGGTGTTGAGAGCATTGTCGATGGCGATCTCCATCGTATAGTAGGCGATTCGTCCATCGAAGTCGGTGGTCGTGTCGGTCGCGGTCATCGTTCCCGGATCTCGATTACCCTCATTTAAAAATCTAATGGAATGTTCGAGTGGGAACGATGACGACAGATAGAAAGCAAACGTACAAAATAGACGAATACAGTGGCTAAAGAACCAAAAAAAGCGTCTTCCGATGTGATATATTCAAACGAATATCGGGATGATTTTATTGAAAATATTTTATTTCTATTTCTTTATAAGCAACTCGCGTCGTGCGGGCGGAGCGTGAACGGATTCCTCACGTCGTGAACAAGCGCACGCCCAAGACGATAGCGAACCCGATCGTCCCGATAACGCCGTAGATGATTGCGACGGCGAACAAGAGTCCAGCCAGCTCGTTGAGTAACGTCTGTTCACCACCTTGTCCGCCGGCGAGGATACTCGTCATAACTGACAAGAGCACGACAGCCAGTTCCAATACGACGAAACCGACGATTGCCGGGTGGTCGTCCCTGAGACCACCAAGCAGCGACTGTGGAGCCACTTTGGCGGCAGAATCTGCGTTCATACGAGTACATTCTCGTCTTCCGTTATAAATATTGTGTCACCAATCGGGGTGAACAAGTGGAGCACAAATTATTTCAACCACGGCTATAAACTATGGGGGTATGCCGGACGGCAATACCGACGCGACGGAGATGAACTGGATGACACGACGCCGGTTGCTGGGTGCCGGTGGTGCGGCGGCAGTCGGCATGTTAGCCGGGTGTGGTGGCGGCGATACGACGACTCAAGAAGACAGCGGTCCGACGGAGACGGAAGGCGAGGGAGCAGACACTGGAGACGAAACCGAGACCACCGAGCAGGGCGATCCGATAGATCCGACCCTCTCGTTTGCCCAGTGGCCCAATCCGAACTCGTCGAACTACAACCCGTACAACACGAAGAACTTCCCGAAGCCCCGTCGGTTCATGTTCGACCGGTTCATGTACTTCAACCTGACGTCGGGAGAGTACGAGGGGTACGCCATCTCGGACTGGGAATGGGATGGCAACTCGATTTCCCTGACCGTCCGGGACGGACTCACGTGGCAGACGGGCCAGTCCGTCACCGCCGACGACCTCCTCGCCCAGCTTGAACTGGACATGTACACCGGTGGGACCCTGAAAAATTACCTCAATGGAGACATTCAGGAGTCCGTACAGAAAATCGACGATACGACGGTCGAACTCCAGTTAAGTGATGTCAACACGTCCATCGCAATGGGCCTGTTGCAGCCAAAGCACATTTACACGCCGTACACCCTCGACGGTGCGTCCTACGAAGGCTTCGGGCGGTTCGTCGAGCGGTATCACGACGCCACGACGGAAGACGAGCGCTCGGCGGTTACCAACGAACTGACCAGCAAGTGGACGATCACGCCCGACGACGAGCCGATCGGCGCCGGCCCATTCCAGTTCGAAGACGCCGACTCACAGCGGACCCTCCTCACGAAGTACGAGGATCACCCGGATGCAGACCAGTTCAACTTCCCGGAGGTCGAGTACCGATACTCACCGTCGAACCAGAAGCGCTGGCAGATGCTCCAAAACGGCGTCACGGACGGGTACGATACCCTGTTCATGCCTGAAAACCAGCTCCAGAAGCTGCCCGACAACGTCGAGGTCGGGACGATCCCGCGACACTACGGAATGGGGCTCATTCCCAACTGGGAGAACAAACACCTCGGCAAGCGAAAGGTGCGCCAGGCGTTCGCCTACGCCATCAATCGCCAACTCGTTGCCCGCAATTCCGGTGGCGGTACCGGGACCAAGGTCGGCGTCAACGTGCCGAGTGGGATCACGAGCCAGCTGGCCGGCGACGTCAAAGAGTGGCTCGGTGACGACTACAGTACCTTCGAGAAATACAGCCACGATCTCGAGAAGGCGGCCCAGCTGATGGAAGAGGCCGGCTACTCGAAATCCGACGGTACGTGGCGCGACAGCGACGGTAACAAGATCTCGATGGATCTGAAAGTGACGTCGTCGTTCTCCGATTGGGTCTCTGCCGACCAAACCATCGTCGCGCAACTGCAGAACTTCGGGATCGACGCCAATTTGCTCACGGAATCGTCCTCGACGTACTGGGGCAAGTCCTACGTCAACAGCGACTTCGATATGGCCTCCCAGTCCTGGACGGACTACGGGCGTCGATACCCGTTCTTCCACCAGAGCTGGATGCTCAACAGCAACGATGCGACGTCCTACTGGAACGTGCCCGAGACCGTCATGGTCCCGCCGTACGGGCAGCCGGACGCCGAACCCCAGGAAGTCAACCCCCTTCCGAAGCTGCAAAAGCTGTCCTCAGCGAGCGGAGACCAGGCCCAGCAACTCGTCAAAGAGCTCGCCTGGACCATCAACCAGTCACTACCGGCGATTCCGATGATGGAGAAACAGGCCCAGACGTTCCTGACGACCGACGACTGGAACGTCCCAGCCAAGGACAGCGACAAGCTCCAGACCTACTGGCCCAACGAGTGGCTCCCGCGACGGGGAGACTGGACGGCCAAGCTCGAATAGACCAGCGACACGCGGGCTGCTGAGCGAGCGGTTGTCCACCACACAACGATAGTCCACTTCCCCGCACGGGGTCGCTCGGTCGGCACGCCGGTGACGACACCATCATAAATACTTCCGTTTCGTCCACAATACACGACGAACAATCATGAATTATGTACTAAAACGAACCGGACGCGCTGTCTTTACCGTCTGGGCCGTCATTACGCTCACATTCGGGTTGATCCGATTGTTACCCGGTGGCCCAATGCAAGCCCTGCGCGGATACCTCATGCAGCAAAATCCGAGCATCACAACATCCGAGTTGCAGGCACGGATTGAGGCGTTGACGGCGATCTCTCCGGACGAACCAATCTGGGTACAGTACGGCAATTATCTTTGGGGGCTCCTCCACGGCGACTTGGGCCAATCCGTCTGGCTCAACAAGCCAGTCTCGACGGTCCTCGCCGAGCGAGCGCCGTGGACGCTGTTCATCATGACAACTGGGTTGTTTCTGATGTTCGTCATCGGAATCGGACTCGGGGCGTTCATGGCCTACCGGGAGGGGAGCAACTTCGACGTCGCGACGACGGGAATCGGGATCCTCCTGCAGTCAGTCCCATTCTACGTCGTTGGCCTGGTGCTGATCGCGTTCGTTGGCTACCAGTGGGAGTTGTTGCCCACCGGCGGTCACTACGCGTCCAGCGTCACACCGGGATTGAATCTCCCATTTGTCTTTAGTTCGATCAAACACGCAACACTCCCGGTCGGCTCACTCGTGTTGACCGGGTTCGGAGGGTGGGCGCTGAACATGCGGGGCAACAGTATCCGTATCCTGGGGGAAGACTACCTCCGGGTCGCGCGGCTCCGGGGGCTCTCGGAGGGGCGTATCGCGCTCCGGTACGTCGGTCGAAACGCGCTTCTGCCGATGTACACGCTGTTGCTCATCTCGATTGGCTACATGTTCGGGGGGTCGGTTATCCTCGAAGAGATCTTCGCGTATCCTGGCCTCGGCCGAAAGCTAATTCAGTCGATCGGGCGGCGTGACTTCCCCGTGATGATGGGCGCGTTCCTCCTCATCACGATCGCAGTGGTGATCGGTGTCTTCATCGCCGATCTGACGTACGGGCTTATCGACCCGCGAGCTAGCGGAGGTGCTGAACGTGAGTCGTACTGACGTAGATTCGGAGTATGCATTCGAAGTAACGGCCGAAGAAACACTGTCCCGGCGCGACCGGATCCGCCACCGCGTCGACCAGTTCCTCCTCGCCCCAGCCCGGATCCTCTGGACTGACTGGCGGGCACGCATCGGGCTGGTCATCATCGGGCTGTTCCTCTTCCTCTCATTGATCGGTCCGAGCCTTGTCGAGCGACCGGAGCCGCTCGGACCGCTCCTGGCACCACCGTGGCCGTGGGGAACTCTCGAATACCCGCTCGGGACGACCTATCTTGGCCAAAGCATACTGTCACAGCTCGTCCACGGCGCGCCAAACATGCTGAAGATGATTCTTTCCGGCGCCCTGTTCACCGTCATCGTCGCGACGGTGATCGGGACGACGGCCGGATACAAGGGCGGGACTGTCGATGGCGTCCTAATGACGATCTCGGATATCGCCATGACGATTCCCGGCCTGCCGCTGGTTATTATCCTCGCGGCATCGCTGCCGATCGCCGGGAATCCGTACCTCATCGGCATTCTGCTGTCGATCAACGCGTGGGCGGGACTGGCCCGTTCGCTGCGATCGCAGGTGCTGACGCTCAGGGAGTCTGAGTACGTCGAGGCATCCCGGATCATGGACATCTCGCTGACGCGCATCCTCGGAATCGACATCATTCCGAACCTGATGCCGTATATCGCAATGAATTTCGTCCAGCAGGCCCGCTGGGTGATCTTCAACTCCGTCGCATTGTACTTCCTCGGCGTGTTGCCCTACAGCAGCACGAACTGGGGTGTGATGATGAACTCCGCATACCAGAAGGCCGGTGCTGTCACGTCACTCGAGGCGTTCCACTGGCTCGCAGTGCCGATGTTCGCGGTCGTTCTCGTCGCACTTGGCCTGACGCTGCTCGCGCAGTCGGCAGATAGGTTATTCAACCCGCGCGTGCGTGCGCGCCACGCCGAGACAGTGACAGGCGAAAACGGACCCGAAGATGAAGAAGAGAGTGAACCGACAACCTCCGTAGGAGCGGTTTCATAATGGCAACGAACGATTCTATCGACACGATGACGCAGGCGGAACCGATCGGCGGTCACGCGGACGATATCATGACCGTCCGAGATTTGGTCGTCTCCTACGAGACGGGCGAAGGCAAGGCAAACGTCGTCAACGGCGTCGACATCGATATCCACCGGGGAGAGATCCTCGGCATCGTTGGCGAAAGCGGCAGTGGTAAGTCGATGTTCGCCTCGGCACTGCTCGACGCCGTCGAGAAGCCCGGACAGGTCTCGGGAGACATCACCTATCAGCCAGAGGGAGGTGAGGCGGTCGATGTCCTCAATATTCCGACCGCACAGCTGAAGTCGCTTCGTTGGGAGGAAATATCGATGGTCTTCCAGGGAGCACTCAGTTCGTTCAACCCGACGATGACGATCAAGGGCCACTTCGATGAGACGCTCAGAGCCCACGACGTCGATCAGGACGAAGGCATCGAACGGGCTAGGGAACTGCTCTCTGACCTGTATCTCGATCCGGACCGAGTGTTAGATTCGTATCCGCACGAACTCAGCGGCGGCATGTCCCAGCGAGCACTGATCGCGCTGAGTATCGTCCTCGAACCATCGGTGCTGGTCATGGACGAACCGACCGGTGCCCTAGATCTGTTGATGCAGCGCTCGATCTTGAGCCTGATCGACGACGTCCAGGAGAAATACAATCTCTCGATCGTGTTTATCACCCACGACCTGCCGCTGGTCGCAGGGTTGGCCGACAGGCTAGCCGTCCTGTACGCCTTCGAGATCGTCGAACTGGGGCCATCAGACGAGATTATCACAGAGCCGGGCCACCCCTACACCAGATCGCTATTGAAGGCCGTTCCGAATCTCGACGCACCACTGGACACAATGCAACCGATCGAAGGATCGGCGCCGCATCCTTCGAACATTCCGGCGGGTTGTACGTACGCCGATCGCTGTTCGCTCGCGACCGAGGAGTGTCTGGAGGAACATCCCCCGTTCCACGACGTCGGGACGGACAACGTCGGGGAAGCGTCGACGGACGCGGACCACTTCGCAGCGTGTTATCACTGGGAGCGGGCCAGAGCGGAGATGCCACTCGAAATCGATGCCGACGCCCACGAGGGCACCGTCGATCGCGACCGGCGCCCGACGGCCGACGACGAGACAGTCGTCACGCTCGATGACGTCGAAGTCCACTTCGAGAAAAGCCAGAACATCCTCGATCTCTTCGAAGAGCCGGACATCGTCCGGGCAGTCGACGGCGTCTCCCTGGAAATTCCGGAAAACGACGTGGTCGCCCTGGTCGGAGAGAGTGGCTGTGGCAAAACGACGCTTGGCAAAACGGGAATCGCCGCCCAGCGACCGACAGGCGGGACAGTCTCGTATCGCAGCCAGGACATCTGGGCAACGAAAGACGATGGGATCGGCGATATCGCCTACGAGGAGATCCGCAAATCCCTCCAGATCATCCACCAGGATCCGGGCGGGGCCTTGAACCCCAACCGGACGGTAATGGCATCCCTGGCCGCGCCGCTGAAAC
Organism: Halorhabdus salina; assembly: GCF_013839425.1. Lineage (GTDB taxonomy): Archaea > Halobacteriota > Halobacteria > Halobacteriales > Haloarculaceae > Halorhabdus > Halorhabdus salina. The sequence goes on from NZ_JACDNP010000004.1 coordinate 291,782, forward strand.
GGTGGCAACCGGACTTAGAGAGCGAAGACCGCCAGGCACGCGTACTGGGAATGCTCGAACGGTGTGGACTTGAACCGGCAGCTGACTACGCCAATCGGTATCCCCACCAACTCTCGGGTGGCGAGCAACAGCGGGTCGCACTGATCCGAGCACTGTTGATGAACCCCGATATGATCCTGGCCGATGAGGCCGTCTCGGCGCTTGACGTCTCCCTGCGCGTCGAGATGATGAACCTCATGTTGGAGCTCCAAGAGCAGTTCAACACGTCGTATCTGTTCATCTCTCATAACCTCTCGAATGCCCGCTATCTCGCCGAGAAATCCGACGGCCGGCTTGGCATCATGTACCTCGGCGAGATCGTCGAAATCGGTCCTGCAGGGGAAGTGCTCTCGGATCCGAAACACCCCTACACGAAGGTCCTGAAGTGGGCAACTGCCTCAGTCGAACCCGACCAGGAAGTTTCGGAGCCACCGATTCGATCGATCGACATTCCCGATCCGGTGAACCCGCCGACTGGCTGTCGGTTCCACACGCGGTGTCCTGAAGCGCGAGAGGTCTGCAAGCACGAGTCTCCGACGCTCGGCGGCGACGTCGAAGGGGGACGAGTCCATTCCGCAAGTTGCTTCCGGGACGACGAAGATCACGAGTACTGGGACAGTGAACCGCTCACCGACGAAGACGAAATGGCCTCCATCGACGAAACAGTATAACGCCCACATTCGCCTGTCATGAGCCAATCGAAACAGCGATCACAAATCATCGAGCAACTCGAACGGCTCGACCTCTCTGATAAGGAGATTGAGACGTATCTGGAGATACTTGATCTGGGAAAGGGGACCGCAAGCGAGATCGCCGACAACGCCGACATCTCGAGGCGATACGTCTACAGTCTCGTCGAAGAACTCGAAGACCACGGCTTCGTGAAGGTCCACGACTACACCGAGCCCCGGATCATCGAAAGTCGACCGCCACTGGAAGTGATCGACGAGATCGTCGGCGATCTCGAAGCAGTTGGCGATCTCCTCTCGCGACGGTACGACGAAAACCCTGACGAGATGATTACCTTCGACGTGATCAAATCCCGCCAGACGGCTCTCAAACAGCTTCGGGGAATGATCGGAGACGCTGAAGAAGAACTGTTCCTCGTTGCCCCGAAGTCCACCTTCGACGAACTGCGACCGGCGCTCTCGGAGGCGATCGATCGGGACGTATCGATCTACCTGCTGAAAACAGCCGGAAACCGGCAGGACCTCATCGAGAATACCGAACAGTACGAAGGCGCTGCGACGGTCGTCCGACACTGGGGAGAGCCGACGCCGTTCGTCCTGGCGCGGGACAACCGGGCTGGCATGATCGGCGATCACGACCTCATCGCCGGGTCACGGCCTGAAGCGGACAGTATCTCAGTCGTCGAGCGGCGCCTGACGACCGCTTTGTTCGGGTCGTACGTGAGTGGGTTCTGGCAGATGGGCGAAGAGATATATCTGGCTCCGCCACGGGACCTGCCGCTCACCTATCACCAAATCCGACCGGCAGCCATCCAGGCGATACTACACGTTGCCAGAGATCAACCTATCAAGGCCACGGCTACTGCCGTGCCGCTGAACGGGAATCGAAAACGAAAGATTACGGGCGACGTCGTCGAGGTCATCCAGGGTCTCGTTGCCCCCACGACGAACGATTTCCCCCTCGAATACGGCCTCAAACTACAGATCGGGGCGGATGAGGTCAGAGTGGGCGGCGAAGGGGCATTCCTCGAGGACTATCGAGCGCTTGATATTACCCTGCACGAATGACGGACTAAGTGCCAGCAATGAGTATGAACACGCTATGGTCGTTCCTGTTGACGATGGATCTCATCCTAATGACGATGCTCGTGCTCGTGTTCCCAGTACTAGAACCTGGCACGGCCGTCCACGCCATCGCAATCGTGACCGGCATCCTACAGCTCATCATTCTGGCCGGTATCGTGCTCATTCTCCGTCTCGATTGGGTGCCCTTTTCCGGGTCTGAAGAGTAACGGACAACCCGACACCAGTCAGTTCGTTGACTGGTTATGACGCGCGTAGTGCAAAAAAAAAACACCGTCACGTCGCTTTGCGACTCACGAGTTGTTCGTCGCAAAAGTGCTCCGGGAGACGAGTACCGCCCGTCTCCCGTGCCCTCGTTCGCTCGCATGCGCTCGCTCTCGAGGACTCCGGCAGGGATTTGAACTCGCTCAGAAATGCTCGCTTCGCTGCGCCTTGCTGATCTGCTCAAACCCTGGGTCGCATTCGTCGCTCGCGAGATTGCGAGCGACAGAAGTGCTCCGGCAGGGATTTGAACCCGATGCCAGACGTTCCTGCTCGTTCGCTTCGCTCACTGTGCAGGCATGCGACTGCCGTGGTTCAAATCCCTCATGCCGCATTTGCGACTCACGAGTTGTTCGTCGCAAAAGTGCTCCGGCAGGGATTTGAACCCTGGTCCTTGCCGTGAGAGGGCAAGATGATTGGCCGGACTACACCACCAGAGCGCACTCACAAATTGCGAAGAGACAGGTTTAACGGTTCCGCTTTCACTCGATTACGCGAGTGTCTCACAGGGCCATGCTCACTCTTCGTTGTCGTCAACATCTTCGAACGGCGACCGGGCTGCGTCAGGTTCGGATCCCGGCAGACTGATGATGTTCTCCCGCCCGACCCGGAGTTTGGTGATCTCGTCGTCGTCTTCCATGTCCGAGAGGAGCATGCTCACCTTGGACTTCGACCACTCGGTAGCGTCGACAATATCGGTCTGTCGCATCCGTCCGCCATGGTCCTCGAGGAGTTGGGCAACCCGGTCGGGGTCACTGAGCAGTTCGGCGTCATCGACACTCGGTTCGGGAGCCGAGGTAGAGTCGGCCACAGTGCCAGCCGAATCTTCAGGGCCGCCAGTCCCAGTGGTCGGGCTGCCTGACTCCTCCGGCTCGAAGACGCCAGTCAGCCAGGCCGAAGCCCCGATCCCGAGGGCGATAAGACCCAATGCCGCCAGAACCAACAGGAGACCGAAATCGGGACTCGTGGCACCGGCCGCGGTCGTCGACGGCGATTGACCAACGGTCGTCAGGGAGGGTGTCGCCGTCGGTGTCGGTCCTGTCCCGCCTGGCTCCGTCCCGCCGGCTTGGTGCGTTGTCGTCGCCGTTGGCGTGACGAGCGCACTGACCGGTTGGAAGGCGACAGACGGATGCTGATCGGTGAACGTTTGCTCGCCAACCCAAGTGACGGAGTCGCTCTGTGGGATCGTCAGCCCGGAGATGTTCGTCGGCGATGGTTCGACCCGGTCGAACGCCAGCTCGGGCCCAGCGACGAATCGCAGTCGCTGATCGGACTGAATGGCAAGGCCGCCCTGGAAGACGTCACTGACGAGGACGCCCTCGCCCTGGCGCTGGCCGAAGTTCGTCCACGTGAACGACATCTCGACGACGCCACGGTTCCCCAGTGGCGTCACGTAGGCGTCACGGCTGAAATTCGTCGCGTTCATCGAGCGCCCAGTGACGTTCGTGCCGGTCGCTGCCAGCGCTGCTGCCTGGTCGACAAACCCCGTATACAGATCCGTCTCATTGTCCCTGAAGTTCGCCGCAAACGCCTCGAAGTTGGCCCGTTCGGTCTCGTTGTCGCCGAACACGCGCGCATACTGGAAAGTCCAACGAGCAGCGGTCGTCTCTGAAACCTCGATGCGGAACAAGGTCTGATCGAAGTCGGCGGCCCCGACTGCCAGGAGTGTCGCCTCACGATCGGCAGCTACTACGGCAGGCGACTGGGAATCAGGGACTGAATTGTCCAGCTGGTCGCCGGACTGCGACGCTATTGGGATGGGACCGTTCGCAGCCGCGATCGGGGCTCCAACGAGCCCGACGATCACCAGGAGGAACCCGACCGCAGCAACCCGTCGGGACATCTGTTTGAGTAATCCCTGCGCCAGCATATAAGCGCTGTGACTGGATTCGTCCCCGCTACGTCGGGTGGAGAGCGAGGGAATTACGCGACGAGATCCGCCGCCAACACTTCGACGGGATGGGGCGGATCGTCACTTGCAGTCTCACCTTCGCCGATCTGGTGGCGACAGGACGCGCCCGGCGCGATGACGCGCTCGCCGGGACTATCCTCGATCTGGTCGAACAGGATTTGGCCGACGGCCTGGCTCAGCGAATAGTGCTCGGCCTCGTAGCCGAAGGAGCCGGCCATCCCACAGCAGCCACTGTCGAGGTGATCAACCGCGAACCCGACACGCGACAGCACCGACGATGTGTGATGGTCTTTCTTGACGGCCTTCTGCTGGCAGTGCCCGTGATAGACAAGAGACTCGTCGGCCGGCTCGACGGCTATGTTCTCGACCAGCCCATTCGTTTCCAGATACTCGAAGACGCCATAAGCGTTCTCGGCGAGGGTGTCGACGTCTGATCCCGAGAGGAGGTCGAGATAGTCGAGCTGGAACATCACCGCGACGGAGGGTTCGACACTCACCACGTCCCAGCCCTCGGCGACGCGTGGGGCGAGCGTGTCGACGTTCTCACGAGCGTGCTCGCGAGCCTTGTCGAGGAAGCCCTTCGAGTGTGCGGCCCGGCCGCTGTCTTCGACCTCGGCGGGGACCTCGACGTGGACCCCGGCGGCTTCGAGTACTTTCACGGCAGCCTTGCCGGCCTGAGGTCGGTTGTAATTCGAGAACGTATCGGGGAACAGCAACACCTTGTGGTCGGCTTCCTCGATCGGAACCTGCGGCCCGCGGTCGGCGAACCAGTCAACGAACGTCTCCCGATAGAAGGTGGGGAACTCGCGCTCGCGGGCGATCCCCAGGAGCTTCTCCTGGACGAGACCCGTCCCCGGCAACGACTGTGCCCAGTTGGAGACGGGGGCCAGCAGACTCCCAAGCGGGAAGAGTCGATCGACGTTCGCAAAGAGCTTGTCCCGGAGGCTGGAGCCGTGTTCCTGATGGTGCTGGTGGACGACTTCGGCTTTGAGCTTGGCCATGTCCACCTCGCTGGGACAGTCCTTCGCACAGCCCTTACAGCCGATACACAGATCGAGCACTTCGGTGACGAATTCCTCGTCGGTGACGTCGTCGGGCAGGTCGCCGCTCATGGCCTGCCGGAGCATGTTCGCCCGACCACGGGTCGAGGTGATTTCTTCCTCGCTCGCCCGGAATGTCGGACACATCACGCCGCCCGTGGTGTCCTGGGGGCCCCGACACCCGCCACAGCCGTGACAGAGTTCGACCATGCCCTGCATGCCGTTGTCGTTGTCCCAGTTCAAGGTCGGCTCGAAGCCCAGATCGAAGTCGTACTCGGGATCGAACCGGAGGTGCTCGGTCATGTCGTGGTCGCCACAGATGTTCCCCGGATTGAGCAACCAGTCGGGATCGAAGACGGTTTTGAGGTCCTCGAAGGTCTCCCACAGATCGTCGCCGTAGAGTTTGCGGTTGAACTGCGAGCGGGCGCGGCCATCACCGTGTTCGCCCGAGACACTACCGCCGTACTCGACGACCAGGTCGGTCGCGCCCTCGGCGATGGCTTCGAACTGTTCGATGCCTTCGGTCGTCTTCGTATTCACCAGCGGCCGGATGTGCAGACAGCCCGGGCCGGCGTGGGCGTAGAAGGCCGCGAACGTCCCGACGTCTTCGAGCAAGTCCTGGAAGTCCGCGACGTACTCGGGGAGGTTCTCCGGTGGGACAGCTGTGTCTTCGATGAAACTGATGTGTTTGGCGTCGGTCGTCCGGCCAAGGAGGATCGGATTGCCACTCTTGCGGAGTTTCCAGAAGCGCTTGCGCTCGTCGTCGTCGTGGGCCTCCTGGACAGCAAAGGCGTAGTAGGGCTCGTCGGTGATCTCGCTGGCACCCTCGCTGGGTTCGAGTTCGCTCTCGCCGTCAGGCACGCGATCGGCGATCAGATCGGCGACCTTCTGGCGACCGTCGTCGTTGCTCTCGGCGTAGAACTCCACCAGCAACATCGCTCCCGTCCCCTCGGGAACCATCTCCGCGACGAGCGGGCCAAACTCCTCAGTCTTGCCAGCCAGTTCCAGTAGCGTGTCATCCAGGACCTCAAGCGCCGAAGGGTCGTGTTCGAGGATGACGGCAACGTCCTCCATCGCGTCGATGAGGTCCTCATAGGCCAGCAGGGCGATGGATTTCGTCTCCGGGACCGGCTCAAGAGAGACTTCCGCTTCCGTAATGATCGCAAGCGTCCCCTCACTGCCCGCGAGCAGGCGCGCCAAGTTGACCGTCCCCTCTTCGGCCTCCTCGACGAGGCGATCGAGATTGTACCCCGAGACGTTGCGTTTCAGGTCCGGGAACCGCTCCTCGACCGTCTCGGCTTCCTCGCTGATGATCCGTTCGACCTCGGCGTAGATCTGTGCTTCGAGGTCGCCGTCGGCGCTCGCGGTTTCACCGATCGCGTCGTCCGCGGCGCTTCGCGCCGCGCTATCGGCCTGCTCCGCTAACTCTTCGAGCGTGACCTCGCCGAACTCCGTCACAGTCCCGTCGGCGAGGACGACCTCAACCGACTCGACGTAGGCGTCGGTCTTGCCGTACTTCAGCGAGTGCGAGCCGGTAGAGTTGTTGCCGATCGCCCCGGCGACGGCACTCTTGTCGCCGTAAGCCGGGTCGGGCGCGAATTTGAGATCGTGTTCGGCAAACGCCTTGTTCATGTCGCCGATGTACGTGCCGGCTTGCACTCGGGCCCGCGCGTTCTCGGGATCCGTCTCCAGCACCGAGTCCATGTGGCGAGTGAAATCCAGGACGACAGCCTCGTTGACGGTCTGGCCGGCCAGACTCGTCCCGCCACCCCGCGGCAGGACCGGGATCGACCGTTCGGCACAGTATTCGACGACGCTTGCGACGTCTGCGGTGGATTTCGGATAGACGACGCCGATCGGCAGCACTTCGTAGGCGCTGGCGTCGGTCGCGTACAGTTCCCGAGAATACTCGTCGAAGCGGACGTCCCCGTCGATCCGTTCGCGAAGATCCGCGACGAGCCCCGGCCGTTGCACCTCGTCGCTCGTATAGTCGTAATCCGCGCGGGCGTCACTCGCCGGATCCGGAATATGCGGCTCGGCGAGGCCCACATTGTCGCTCGTTCCCATGGGCGTACCCTACGACCCAACCGAGATATATGTCACGCTCTCGGTGCGCGTGACACGTCGGGAAAATTGTGGGTTACACTGGCGATACAGCCCTACCCGGCAGACGGTGTCTCTTCGCTAACGGACTCTTCGCTGCTGGATCCATCGATGACGGCCTCCTTCCAGGTGCCGCGGGTGAACCACAGCGCTGCGACGATCCCGCCGATGATATCACCGGCCGCAAAGCCGATCCAGATACCCAGTTCGCCAAGCATCCCGGGATCGACCGCAAGCAGGTACACGAGCGGGACACGACCGAGCCACAGCGCGACGATCGAGAGGACCATCGCGATCCGGGTGTTGCCCGCGCCGCGGAACGCACCCAGAATGACCTGGAACAGCCCCATAAAGCCGAACTCGAAGGCCCTGACTTTGAGATACGTCGCCGCGAACGCGAGCGTGATCGCCGCTTCTTCGGTCCCCGTCCCCAGGAACACGCCGACGATCGGTTCGGGGAAGAGAAAGGCCACGACCGCCGCGACCAGCAGCACGCCGATGGCGACCTTCGAGGCGAGCCAGGTGGCCCGTTCAGCCCGGTCCGGTTTCCCAGCCCCAAGGTTCTGGCCGACCATGGTATTGGTCGCCCGACCCAGCCCCATCGACGGCAGGAACACGATCGTCCCAATTCGGTTTGTGAGGCCGTAAGCTGCGACGACAGCTGGCGAGAACATCGAGACCATCGCCGTCATCGTGATCTGACCCAGCGCCGCTGCCGATTGCTCGGCCGTCGTCGGCAAACCTAGGTCGACGATGTCCCGGATGACACTCAAATCCGGCCACAGGTGGCGGATCTCGACCGCGGGACCGTACCCGCCAAAGAACAGCAGCGCGATCCCGACAACGGCCGCCAGCCCGCGTGAGGAGACCGTCGCGATAGCGGCCCCTTCGATGCCGAGGCCGCTGAAGGCCGTCAGCTCTGCCAACGTCGCACCGATGACATCGAGGCCCGGCGGGGCAAACAGGGGATTGCCGGCGAACCCGAAGATGAGAATCGGGTCGATGATGACGTTCAACCCGACGCTTCCGGCCATCACGTACATCGGGGTCTTGGTGTCGCCGTACCCGCGCATGACCGTCGAGAAGACGAAGAACGTAAACAGGAACGGCAAGCCGAGGTAGAACACCTCCATGTAGTCGTTGGCCATCGGGATGATCCGCTCGGTCGTCGCCGCCCCGGACGGAAGGAGGGCGAGCAACTGATCGGAGAGGAAAAAGCCCATCACGCCCAGAATTGCAGCCATCCCGACGACGAAGGTCAACTGGTTGCCTGTCACTTTACCGGCCGAGCCCTCGCTGTCGGCACCCGTGTATTGGGCGACGAGGATTGCACCCGCAGAGTTGAACCCGCCGGCGATCGAAATAAAGAGGAAAATGAGAGGCCAGGCGATACTCAACGCGCCGACGGCGTCGGCCGAGAAGTGGCCCAGCCAGATCGTGTCTGTCACGTTGTACGCAACGTTCAGCAGTTGAAAGACCACCAGCGGCCACGCGATGGACAGCATCGGACGGATGAGCGTACCCTCGGTGATATTCCTATCCGACTCAGACTCTTCCACGAAGAAAAAGTTCAGCTTCTGTGTTTTAATACCCTTCGAATCGGCTCCCGACGGCCGGATTCGGCCCGATATTCCCACCACACGTGCGAGATTATCGAGCGGGGCTGGCTCCGTCGAGAGGCTGACCGCCACGTTGATTACCGTTTCGTCCGGACGTGTGAGCATGGCACGACACTTGGTTGTCGTCATGGATGGTAGCGAACGGGAAATGGACCTACTGGAGACGGCGACAGAATTCAGTGACTGTCGTGGGGCGGAGTTGCTGGTGTTGCGCACCGCGTCGCCGGCAGACTACGATCAAATGGCAGAGACCATGGAGACAATCGGCGAGATCGAACAGCGGAGTTACTCCGACGACGAACTCCGGGAAGGGCTGAAAAGCGACGCCACGTCGGCAGCCGAGGAGGCCACCGACGGGACTGACGTAGCCACCGAGGTCCGCTTGGCCATCGTCGAGGACGACGAGCGTGCCGACACCATCCTCTCGACAGCGAGAGACAACGACTGCGACCACGTGTTCCTCGTCGGGCAGCGACGCTCACCGACCGGGAAAGCGTTGTTCGGCGACGTCACCCAGGAGGTTATTCTGAACTTCGACGGAGAAATCACCCTCTCGATGGAGTAATCGGTCGCTGGGTATCACGTCGATCAGCGACTGGCGACATTGGGTCGACATCGAACCCAGGCGGGAAGTCACGGAGAACCCCTTCGAGATTGCCCCTTCTGTAAGTTCTTTTTGTCAGGCCATCGATTCGTCAGCCATGGCGACGAGTGTGTCATCCCTCTCGACGTGTCCGGCATGTGGCAGCGGCGACCGCGAACGAGTCAGTACAGATTACGTCCCAGGCGGCACCGACTGGCGGTATTTCGCCTGTGAAGACTGTGGCCACGAGTGGCGGGCCTGAGTCGATCTGGGACTCGTTGTCGTCGCACTGACCGTCGACCATCGGAGTTTTCTAGCCGGTCGTCGACCCGATTCAGAGCTCCTCCGGAAACAGCCTCCGGTCGTGGAACCCTCTCCGGAAACAGCCAGTCGGCACCTCCGGGGGCCGATTTGATGTGTTCGAACGGGGTCACCGGATATTCCGCAAGCAGCCCGACCTTGTGCGCCTTCGGCTGCCCTCGTCGGAAATACTGTCCGTCTCTGTCTCAGACGTTCTCGAAGCGGTCACGAGAGGGCCAGGTGTCGACGTTTCGAGTGGCCCGGAGGAGGGTTCGCTGGGCGGCCGCGTTGAACTGGCCGAACAGCTGGTCCGGTGACCGCCCGTTGAACAGGGCGAGGAGAGTCCGTGATTTGGTCCGATCGTGTGCGAGGAAGGCGTAACTACCGGGCAGCGATCCGTTATGCCAGAGCATCGTCCCTGCCCCACTGCGATCGACAAACCAGCCCAGGCCGTAGTACTGATCGCCACCGTCCCAGTGGCTCACGTCGGGGCGAGCGAGCATTTGCTCCCTGGTTTCCGCGTCCAGTACGTCCGGGACGCCACCCAGCCCATCGATGCCACGGACGAACCGCAACAGGTCCGGGGCCGATCCGACCCACCCCCCGTTGGCGTCCAGGGCTTCTCCCAGAACCCCGGCGCCGTAGGGACGCGGAACCTCCCCTTCTCCGGGGAACGGAGACTCGACCGTGGTGTGACTCAGATAGCGGACCTCCTCGGCGCGGAGATTCGTCTTCCGGGTTGCACCGATGGCGACGTCCCCCGCGCCGAGGGGCTCAAGAATAGTCTCACGGACGTGACTCTCGTAGTCCTCGCCGGTGACACCCTCGATAACACGGCCAAGGACGCAGTAGCCGAAGTTGGCGTACTGGAAGTCGGTGCCGGGATCGTATCCGAGTTCTCGGTTGAGCGCGAATTCAATCGTCGTTTCGGCGCTGGCTGGTGGGGCTGTCCCTTGGGCTTTGGCCACCTCGATCGGCGCGAACACCGGATCGAAGCCCAAGGTCTCGCGGTCCCAGCCGGCCGTATGTGTGAGGAGTTGTCGGACCGTGATCTCCTCGACACGGGGGTCGGCCGGCCCCTCGGCCGGGAGCAGATCCGAACGGATCTCGAAGGCCCGATCGTCGAGCGACAGTTTCCCCTTCCCGACGAGGTCCAGGGTTGCGACGGCGGTGATCGGTTTCGAGAGGCTGCCGACGCGGAATGGGGCCGCCGGGCGGACGGGTTCGTCGCTGTCCGGGCCGACGGTCCCGTACCCGCGCGTGAACACGAGTTGTTCCCGCTCCATCACCGCTACCGTCGCGCCCGGAATCCCCCATTCCTCCAGAAACGAGGGAAGCACCTCGTCGAAGGCCTCGACGTCGCCCGGCTGACCGGTCTTCGGGATCGTTTCGGCCGGCATCGTCGTCTCGGTCTCGCTCCGAGTCGGCGTCACCGCAGTGGTCTGCGTCGGTGTGGTCGTATCGCTGGGTCCGCTGTTCGTCGGCGACGTCGTAGCGTCCGAACAGCCGGCGAAGCCGGCGACTGCCGTCCCGAGGCTCACGAGTACCGATCGTCTGGAGGGCTTCCCCATGCTCACACCATGACTCCGAGATGCCATTCAAGGTTTGGAACGCGGAAGATGACCACATTGGCTACTGATACCTGTCCACAAGTGATCGCGGAAATGGCTAGGGAGGACGCTTCCGGGGAGCGGATGGCCCTGTCGAGAGGGTGATTTCCCCGTCACTACTCGCGTCCCGCTGACGGGATTCGTTTTTCGGGGGGATTTCCCGGTTCCACGGAATCCGTAGACAGCGTCAGATAGCTCAGAGGACGCGAAAACCCGTCCACCTTTGCCTGTTGTCTAAGCTCTTTTTGTCATCCGAGCAATGGAACGGATATGGCAACAAGTGCGTCATCCCTCTCGGCGTGTCCGGAGTGTGGCAGCGGCGACCGCGAACGAGTCAGTACAGATTACGTCCCAGGCGGCACCGACTGGCGGTATTTCGCCTGTGAAGACTGTGGCCACGAGTGGCGGGCCTGAGTCGATCGCGGCCTGAATTCTGCCGACCCGATCTGCGACCACCGGAGTTTTGCCCCCGGTCGTTCTCATCCTGTCTATGACCGACAGCCACGGGCTCGGGCGACGACTCGAACGCTACGTCGCCCGATACGTCGCCGTTGACCTTCCCCGGCGAGGTGACGTTCCGCGATACGTCGCGCCACTGCCCGCGTGGCTCGAAAACGTGGGCTTGCGATTAGCCTGGCCCATCGCCATCGTCAATCTCGTCGGGACCGTCTTTGGCTTCTGGTATTACGCCGGCCGACCGCTGAACCTCACTCCGCCACTGATCGAGGGACAACTCGGCGCTGCACCCCTATCGGCCTGGCCGCTGATCCCCGACAGCCCCGTTGCCACGCTGCTGATCGGCCTCTCGTTGATCGCCTGGCGGCTCGACTTGAACGTCGACTGGCTGCACGTCCTCGCCTTTTTCGGCTGTATCAAACTCGGGTTCTGGACGCCGTACGTCCAGCTATTTCTCAACGGTCCCGAGGGGATCGCCACCTGGCTGTACGTGTTTCTGATCACCAGCCACCTAGCGATGGGCGTCGAGGCCTTCCTCATCCACCGCTATGGTACGTTTACCCTGCCAGCGATTGGCCTCGCCCTCGGCTGGTACGGGCTGAACGATCTCGTCGACTATGTCTGGCCGGTGCTCGAGGGCCCCCATCACACCTGGCTCAGGGCCGAACCGTACGTGAACGGGGCCTTCGACCACGGCGTCGCCGCTCACGACCTCGCTGCGATCGCGGCGGTCGGGCTGACTGTTCTCGCGACGGTGCTTGCACTGCTGACTCGTCGTGTTCAATTGCGGGAGTGACCGCGCAGAAACGGCGCGTGATTACTGCCCGGCGCGATACTCGCCGTGTTTGACGCCCAGCAGCAGGGTTGCCAGGCCGAAAACCGCCAGCCCGCCTGAGACCATCATAACCGTGCTTGTTTGCATGGGGCTCATCACGGTGCCACCAATCAGGACGCCCAGTAAGGTCAGAAAGGCAATGCCGGTCGTCGTCCCGTCGAAGTTGAGTGCCATCAGCCTGGTATAGGTGTTCGACTATTAACGGGGGTCGGGAAGCGGCGAAGGCTGTCGGGAGTTGTCCCTTGAACGTTAGTCTCCCACGACGACGGCCAGATCGCCCTCGGTTTCGAGCAGTTCGCCCTCGCCGGCGTAGGTGTGCTCTTCACGGACCTCGAAGGCATCGGCCTCGAGGGTGACGTCGCCGGCGTGCAACTGCTCGCCGTCGATCTCGTAGTCTCCTTGGCCGATCGCCGCCTCGATGTCGCCCACTTGGTCGCCGTACTTCGGCCCGATCGTGGCGTAATCGAGGTCGATGTCGACGATTTCGGTCCCGATCTCGGGGGCGTCATCCCGGACGACGAGGTCCGCGACGTGCATCGCGCCGCTGATGGCCTCGGCGAAGCCGGCAACGTCCGCGAAGACCTCGACGCGATCCAGATCGGCGTTCAGCGGGAGGCCGTTCTCGGTCTTGTACCGGCGGAGGGCCCCGATAACCGCCATCGCCTGTTCGCCGGCCGCGATGTCAGCGTCGTAGCCGCGAGTCTCTGGCCAGTCAGTCGTGTGAACCGAGTCACCGTTGCCGGCGTAGCGAGCCTGCCAAATCTCTTCGGTGACGTGGGGCAGGAACGGGGCGAACAGTTGCAGGAACGTTCGGTGGGCGACCGAGAGCGCATACGCGGCCGAGTCGTCCTCGCGCTGTTTGGCGATTTCGAGGTAGTCATCACAGAACGTCGACCAGAAGAACGTCCGGAGTTCGTCACGGGCCTTCGAGAACTCGTAGGCGGCGAGTTTCTCAGTGATGTTCTCGATCGTGTCGTCGAGACTCGCCAGCAGCCAGCGATCGATCGCCGCCAACTCGTCGGGCTCGGCGGGCTCCGTCTCGGGCGCGAGTTGATCGACGAGCTTCGAGGCATTCCAGAGTTTCTGGAGCAGGCGCTCGCCGGCTTCGAGGTCGTTCTCCTTGAACGGGAAGTCGTCGCCGATGGAGGTCCCGGCGGCCCAGTAGCGGGCAGCGTCGACGGGGAACGAGTCCAGCACTTCTGCTGGCGAGACGACGTTGCCCTTCGATTTCGACATGGCTTCGCGGTTCTCGTCGAGCACCATCCCGTTGACCATCACCGACTCGAAGGGGACCTCGCCCGTGTGCTCGTAGCACTTCACGATCGTGTGGAACAGCCAGAAGGAGATGATGTCGTGGCCCTGGGGCCGGAGGTTCATCGGATAGAGTTCGGGGTTGTCGAAGGTGAACTCCTCGGCGTCTGCATCGTAGTCCCACCCGGAATTGATCAGCGGCGTCAGCGAGGAGGTCGCCCAGGTGTCAAAGACGTCCTCTTCGGGCGTGAACTCGCTCCCGCCGCACTCGGGACAGGTCTCGACTGGCGGGTCGTCGGCGAGGGGATCGACTGGCAGCTCCGCTTTGTCGGCGAGGATGGTGTCCCCACACTCGTCGCAGTACCACACCGGGATCGGGATGCCCGAATCACGCTGGCGGGAGATACACCAGTCCCACTCCAGGCCCTCGATCCAGTGTTGATACCGGGAGAACATCTTCTCGGGATACCAGTCCATCTCCCGCCCCGCTTTGAGGTATTCGTCGGTCCGATCGAGCATCTCGATGTACCACTGCTCGGTGACGAGGTACTCGACTTCGTGTTCACAGCGTTCGTGGACTTGCACGGCGTGCTCGTGGTCGCGACTCTCCAGCAGGTAGCCCTGACTATCGAGGTCCGTGATGATCTCCTCGCGGGCGTCCTCGGTGCTGAGACCTTCGTACTCGCCAGCGCGGTCGGTCATCGTCCCGGACTCGTCGATGGCGATCCGCAGGGGCAGGTCGTGGGCCTGGTACCACTCGATGTCGGTCTGGTCACCGAAGGTACAGCACATGACGACGCCACTGCCCGTCTCCAGATCGACGCGATCGTCCTCGATGATCGGGACTTCCTGGCCGAAAATGGGAACGCGCGCCGTGCCGCCCACGAGGTGCTGGTTGGCATCGTCCTCGGGATGGACGAACACCGAGACACACGCAGGGAGCAGTTCCGGTCGCGTCGTCGAGATGGTGAACGTCGGGGTGTCGTCTGGCCCCTTGGCGTCGGGATCGTCCGGTGTGGCCTCGGAATCCCCGAACTCGACGACCTCGAAGGCGATATCGTTGAACGTCGTCCCCTTCTCTTTGTCCTCCTGTTCGACCTGCGAGATCGCCGTCTCACAGTCCGGACACCAGATCGTCGGCGCGCGCTGGCGATACTCCCGACCCTGTTCGTAGAGATCGAGGAAGGACAGCTGGGAGAGTCGCTGGACGCGCGGCTCGATCGTCTTGTAGGTGTTATCCCAGTCGATCGAAATCGCCAGCGACTGGACGCTCTCGGTGAAGGCAGCCTCGTAGTCGGCACAGACCTCCCGGCACTTCTCCTGGAACTCGTGGCGCTCGTAGTCCTGGTGGCGAATGTCCAGTTCGCGTTCGGTCAGCCGCTCGGAGGCGATGCCGTTGTCGTCGTAACCGAAGGGAAAGTACGTCGTGTCGTCGGCCATCCGGTGAAAGCGTGCCACGAAGTCCTGCAGTGTGAACTGATAGAGGTGGCCCATGTGCAGATCGCCCGACACGGTCGGCGGCGGCGTATCGATGGTGTACTGCGTGTCGGCGTCGGGCATCTCGGGTTCCTCGTAGGCGTAGGTATCGTGCTCGACCCAGTAGTCCTGCCACTTTGGCTCGACCTCGTCGGGGTCGTAGTCACCCTTGAGCGTCGCCGGTGTCGATTCCTCGTCGGTGTCGGCTGCGTGATCCGTACTCATGTTTTGCAGTTGGTGGTCGGTGATTTCCGTGTTCCGCATTCGCTGGCTGCTGATGGGGCGATCCGGGCGCGACAATGGTGAGGAAAAGGTGGGGCTAGGCCGCCCCTACTACTACGGTATGGGCGTCCACGGCTGGCTCGGTCGGCGGCGCGGCGCGGCCGGCGGACGGGACATACCGTCGCATACACTCGTTTCAGCGGCCCGCCGGATTGAAGGTTTCGTGTTAGATCGGTGCCAGGGATTGTCACGTCCCAAACCCCTTTGGGCGCTGATCGGCCAGCACAGGCATGGATCGCGCCGAAGTCGAGTCCCGCATCGAGGACGCCATCCCCGAGTCCGAGGCGACGGTCACCCATCCGCGGCCAAACGACACCGAGCACCTCGCCGCCGAGGTCGTCTCGCCGGCGTTCGAAGGGAAATCGTTGGTCGAGCAACACGAACTGGTCTACGATGCCGTTGGGGATGCGATGACGACCGAAATCCACGCGCTGAAGGTGATGACCCGGACGCCGGAAGACAGCGAATAAGTGGTACTGAAGAAGATTATTCGAGGTCAGTGTCTGATAACGATAAGAAATTATACTGGATCAGTGATTGTCTTCCAGACACGAGTGGCATAACAGAAAAAATTTAGCACAAGTCAATTAGATACGTCTATGCGAGTTCCATTTGTCCCGGAAAGCTGGAAATATGTGATTATCCCGCTTATTGTAGGCGGTTTCGCCTGGATTATCACCCCATTTGCGACAGTATTCGGGTTTATTTTCTCGACATCTGTTTTAGCATTTTATCGTGATCCAGATCGCCAGATTTCACCGACTGGTGTTGCTTCGCCTGCCGACGGGACTGTCTCAGTAGTTCGAGAGGACGGTGATCAGCTTCGGGTCGGGATTTACATGAGCGTGACAGATGTGCATGTCAACCATGCCCCGATTGCTGGCCGCGTGACCGATATCACACACCAGTCAGGTGCGTACAAACCAGCGTTTTCAAAGGAATCCGAGAATAACGAACAACTCCATATCGACTTCGAGGACTATCGCGTAATTCTAATTGCAGGGTGGTTTGCACGACGAATACACCCATACATTGAGCAAGGAGATTCAGTTTCGAGAGGTGATCGTATCGGCTATATCTCCTTTGGAAGTCGAGCGGATGTCGTCCTTCCACCTCGGTTTACCGAAGAAGACCTCGCTGTCGAGGTCGGTGATACTGTCTCTGCCAACCACACGACGATAGCAGTTGATCCACGTGAAAAACAGTCATGAGACGTACAGGAAACTCAATCGCCAGAACTGACTTGGGTCCGTCTGCAACTTCGAGCCCAGGCCGATCATGTAGAAACGGCCAGTACTGAATTTGCGCTCGCCAATTTGGACACGTTCAGAGAAATTCCACCTGGGTCAGATTCGTTGGTGGAGACACCTGGACGCCTCCAAAGCTGACTCACGGAACAGTTCCGCGATACTGTCGCCAAGTGTTGTGACAGCATGTCACAGGAAGGGGCGGGCGTTGCGGGTTCCCGAACCCATAGACGGGCCCGTAACCTGTGACTGACGATGTCATCTGACACTACACAGAACGTCGAAGACGCACGGGAGCGGGTCGAAAGAGCCATCGCGGACAACGAGGTCGTCCTCTTCATGAAGGGGACGCCACAGCGCCCGCAGTGTGGCTTCTCCCAGCGCGCGATCGGATTGCTCCGCGAGCATCGCGACGAATTCACGACGATCGACGTTCTGGAGGCGCTACCTGCCTATCGGGACGCGCTAGAGGACCACAGCGGCTGGGAGACGATCCCCCAGACCTACGTCGAGGGAGAGTTCGTCGGCGGCAGCGACATCTTGCAGGAACACGAGGCAAACGGCGATCTCACGGGAATTCTGAACGTCTGAGAAGAGAGATAGACCGTGGGGGGTCGACGTCAGCCGCGGTCAGGGCTACGTGCCAGAGACGGCGACATCCGGTCGTTCGCCCGAGTGAGCCCGCACCCAGAGTTCGCCGATTCGCGAGAGGCGGGTCCGATAGGACTTGCCGTGTTCTTCCTGTTCGATATAGCCTTTCCCGCCCGGCCCGAGCCGATCGACGTTGTAGAGCACCTTCGACCGGAAGCTATCAGTGTATTCCTCCTCCAGATCTTCGGCCAGCGCCTGAGCGAGTTCCGAGACGGACTCGAACTCACCGTGTTCGCCCAGCGTGAAGAGGATGAGTTCCTCGAAGGGTTTGATGTTCGAGAAGGAGGCGACGGGGATCTCGACCATGTAGCTGCCGTCGATTTCCTTGGCGCCGATGGTGGTTCCGCGTTCGTCGAACTCCTCGATAAGGTCCTTGGCGCTTGCCAGGCGTTCCTCGACCCGCTCCTCGCCGCTGTCCGCGTCGAGTTCCTCCAGCAAGGCGATCTGCTCGCGCAACTCCTCGGCGAGTTCGGTTTCGAGGTACTTCTCGGGAGCCGTGTAGTAGGTGTGAATCCGCTCGCGGTCGCCCTCGCGCTCGACGGCGATCGAGTGGGCGGCGGTGGCGAAGGCGAAACTCACCGTGCGTGGCATCGCGGAGATGTTGAGCCAGACCTCCGCGTCGGAATCGCGATCCAGTTCCTCGCTGATCAGCGAGAAGCCCTGCTCGAAGGCGGCGTCGTAATCATAGACGTCTTCGACCAGGATGCGCTCGGTATTCGACCCAAGCAGATTCTGGAAGTCCTTCTCCAATTGGCTGGTCAGCAGCCGGGAGTACTCGGCGTTAGCCTCGGTGCCGATAGCCCCCTCCAGCAGGATGGCGCGGTCGACGGTGCGTTGCTCTCGGACCAGCGGCGCGATCAGCCGGTCGTAGTCGAACCCGACCGGAACAATGTGTGTTTGCATGGTAGTGAGTTCTCAGGTGGGCCTGTTAAACGTATTCAGTCTGCGTTCAATCCCTCGAACAGCGACCGATCCGCGTCCTGGCTGGCTGTGGTCACCAGCGAGACCCCGACGGTCAGGATGAGCCCGATGCCCATCCCGACGAGACCAGCCTGCCAGCCCCAATAGGTCGCCGAAACGACATTAGTAAACGTCGCCAGGAGGTAAAACGCCTGACTGAGACCGATCCCAGCGAGCATCCCCGCCCGAGTGGCACCGGGCCAGTACAGGGCGACCAGCACGGGGGGCGTCAACTGGGCGTAGCCCTTGAACGCCGTCGCACCAATCTCGATCAGGGTCAGTTCCGTGCCTAGACTCATCGCCAGCGCGATCAGCGCGAACGCAACCACGGCCAGGCGGGCGACGAAGTCTTCACGGCGGTCACTGGCGTCTGGGTCGACAAAGGGCCGATAGAGGTCTCGCGTCAAGTACGACGATCCGGACAGCAGCATCGAGTCGCTCGAGGACATCATCGCGGCCATCGCGCCCGCGACGACCAGCGCCGCAAACCACGTCGGCGTGTAGGCGTTCAACAGCGGCGGCAGGATGTTGCCCTCGGCGTTCGGGACGACACCAAGTCCGGTCGCCCAGGCGCCAAGGATGAACGCCGGGACGAACAGCAAGATGACCAGCACCGGCCACAACGCAAGGGTTCGCTTGAGGACGCGCTGGCTGCGGGCAACGAAGAATCGCTGGTTGATCTGGGGGAACATGGCGACGCCAAAAGCGATAGCAATCGCCATCGAAAGCATATATTGAGGAGAATACAGCCCTCCACCCAGGGCGAGAAACTCGGAATTGGCCTCGCCCATCGCCGCCGTCAACTCGCCCGGCCCGCCCGCCGAGAGGACGACCCAGGCGAAGGCGACCCAGACCAACCCGAGCATGAATAGTCCCTGGAGGGTGTCTGTCCAGGCGACGCCGCGCATCCCCGCCAGGACGACGTACCCGATCATGAACACGGTTATCAATGTCGCGCCCGCCCAGTAGGGGATCGCGCCCTCAGTGAGCGATTCGAGTGCCCGACCGGCCCCGACTTGCTGGAGCATCACGTACTGCAACAGCCAGAAGAGACTGATCGCCGCGACCAGCCCGCGCAAGGATCGGGAGTTAAACCGGTCGCCAAGCATCTCACCAACCGTGACGTAGCCGTGTTCCCGGCCGATCAGCCACTGCTTATAACCCATCACGTACCACAGGATCCCGAAGATGACACCGTCCATCAGTCCCATAACGAGGATCCACTCCGGGCCGGCCGCGAACGCCAGATTGGGGCCGCCAAAGAACGTAAACGCCGAGAGGAGCGTCGCAAAGGTCGTAAACAGGAGGACAACAGTCCCGATCGTCCGGCTGGCCAGGTAGTAGTCCTCGGCCGAGCGCTCGGTCAGGCGGTAGGCCACCAGGCCCACCGCCAGGGCGACGAGCAGGTATCCGACGACAATGCCTACCTGGAGACCCAGGTCAGCCATCACTGACACCCCCCTCGATGCCGACGCCCCAGGCACGTCTGGTGAAGGCATAGAAGACGATCGCCGTCAGACACATCCAACCGACGTGCCACCACAGCCACAACGGGAGACCGGCGACGACGGCGTCGCTGCCCCAGAGGAACCATGGGATCGCCAGGCTACTCAACAAGAGGGCAACAGCTCCCCAAAACCACGTTGCACGGGCGTCTCCCATCTGTATATTCGATGTGTCGACGTTTCGGTTTAATAGTTGCTACCCATATCCAATCGGCCCATTCGAAAAGAAAACCTGAACAAAATCAGGGCAAAGAGGACGAATCCTATGCAGTTCTCGAACGGGCGAGCAGGGGACAGATTCCGTCGGTGGGACCGTCCCATCCGGTGACCCCAGTCGCCCGATGTCTGCATCCCGACAGGTATTTGCTATCGGCTACCGTATTCGTGGCCGTCCATGCGATCGGCCATGGCATCATCACCATCATCACGCCTCAAAGCGGGGCAGATCACCAATGCAAGATTCAGCAAAATATCTCATTCACGCACAGATCGAAGCCAACGGGGTGGTCGAGCGAAGTGACGTCGTCGGCGCGATCTTCGGCCAGACCGAGGGCTTGCTCGGCGACGACCTCGACCTCCGAACCCTCCAGGAGTCATCGAAAGTCGGCCGGATCGACGTCGAAGTCGAGGCAGCAGGCGGGCAATCTCGCGGACACGTCACGATCGCCAGCGGCCTCGATCGAGTCGAAACGGCCATTCTCGCGGCCTCCCTGGAGTCAATCGACCGCGTTGGCCCGTGTCGATCTGACGTCGAAGTCACCGAGTTGGAAGACGTTAGGACGGCAAAACGCAGAGAGATCGTCGATCGGGCCGAAGAACTGCTCGCGGCCTTCGACGAAGAGGCCGTCACCAGCGAGGAACTCGTCGAGGAGGTCCGCCGTCGGGTCCGGATCGACCGGATCACCGAATACGAGGGGTTGCCGGCCGGCCCGCGCGTGACAGACAGTGACGCGATCGTCGTCGTCGAAGGTCGTGCTGACGTAACGACGCTACTCGAGTACGGGATCAAGAACGCAGTTGCCGTCGAGGGGACTGATGTCCCCGATTCCATCGCCGAGTTGACCCAGGGTCGGACCGTAACAGCGTTCCTCGACGGGGATCGCGGTGGCGACCTCATCCTAAAAGAGCTCGCACAGGTCGGCAACGTCGATTACGTCGCGTTCGCCCCAGCGGGTCGCTCCGTCGAGGATCTCTCGCGGTCTGAGGTGACCGGCGCACTCCAGGAGAAAGTCCCCTACGAAGCGGTCACCGAGGAGACAGCACCAGCGACCGAAGACGAGAGAGCAGCTTCGATGCAGAACGACGACGAGGCCACCAGAGCTAGCCCGGCGGCACGGAGTGGACACGGAGACAGCGAGGACGAACAGACCCCAGCCGCCGATGCCCAAACGGGGGCGCAAGCAGACGATGGGACTATCGAGCAGACAGCGACAGGCGAACGTGAAACCGAGGCCGAGGCGGATGTGGAAGCCGAGCCCGACGAAGACGAGACCCTGGACGACCACGTCCAGGCCGTGATCGGGGACGGTGCGGCCGCGGTTCGGTTGCTCGATGATTCCCTGGCGACGCTGGCGGAGGCACCTTCTGAGGAGGCGTTCGAGGCCGTCCGTGGCGCGGATCCGGTTCCCGCCACGGTCATCCTCGACGGCGAGGTTACCCAGAAACTGCTCGACGTGGCCGCCCAGCGCGGTGTGCCTCGGATCGTCGCCGCCGACCGCGGCGAGTTCGTCAAACAGCCGACGAGCGTGCGCGTCTCGACCGTCGAAGCTGCCTGACGACTCGCTCCTCGATCACTCGAGATCGCGACCCAGGAGAAGTCCGACGCCGGACCCGGAGTCGAACTGCTCGGGAAGTCGTTTGAGGACATCGAACCCGCGTTCGCGGTAAAATCCTCTGGCAGCCTCGTCGTCGGAGTGGACGGTCACGCGGAGTTGTTTGGCCCCGTTTCTCACAGCCCGATCCCCAACGGCTTCGAGTAATCGCGTCCCGATTCCGTCTCGCTGGTGGGCGGATACGACCGCGAGTTCCGGGACATATGCGACTGTGCCAGGAGTCAACGCCAACACGTAGCCGACCGGCTGATCACGGACCGCGACCAGTGCCAGCCCGGCCCCATCGAGGATGGCAGTCAGTAACTCCGGGGCCGGTTCGGACAGCGTTCGGTTCTGGATCGACCGCACTGCCGGCAGATCCGCGTCCCTGGCAGTCCTGATCCGTACCGAAGAAGCGGCGTCAGTCACACCAGCCCCACGCCGACGGCAAGCGCGCCGCCGACCACACCCGCTGCCAGCGTGGCCAGGAAATTCACGCCCTGGTTGCCCAGCCAGCGGTCTTCCAGCGTGGCCCCGAGCACGCTGTCGACGGTCATGCCCACGAATCCGCTGGACACGATGACTCCAGCACCTGGCAAGCCAATCGTCTCGAATGCGACCAGCGCGATAGCCGCGATGATCGTCGCACCCGAAATCCCGGCGAGTTCGCCCTGCCAGGTAACGCCGCCGTCTGTGCCCGGTTCGACTCGTTCGAGCGTCGTGATCAGCCGCGGCTTGTCGTAAAGCCCGCCGAACTCACTGGAGAGGGTGTCACTCATCGCCGCCGCCACCGACCCTGCGAACACGAACAGAAACACGTCCGGTGAGAGGGTCGTCAGTCGGGGACTTGCGGCGGCCGCCAATACGGCCCCAAGCGCAACCAGCGAGTTCGCCAACACGTTCCCGCTGCCGCGTTCCCCCTCGTTCTCCTGGGCGACCCCGCGGCTGACTTTCTCGTCGTATCTGAACTTGCTGGCCAGCCCGCCGCCACCAAAGAAGGTGATCAGCATGGCGAACCAACCGTAATCCCCGACGACGATCGTCAGCAGGCTGAGGAACACGCCCGTCAACATGCCCGGTAACGACGCCGTATCCAGCGCATACGAAACGTACCCGAGCGCGATCGTGATCGCGAGCGCGAGCGCGATGCCAGTCGGCGTCACCGAGAGTGGGAGATCGGCGAACAGCCACAGGAGTAACCCGATCGAGATGAGCACGAGCGGATCGTCGCGTTCGAACAGGACCGAACGGAGAAGTGCACCGAGTAAGGCACCGCTAACGGCTAGGAACACGATCACAGGCATTGCCGATTCGGTCCCGACGATCGCCCCCGCGGCAAGGTGTCCGAGAACGCCGGCGATCGATCCGGCGGCAACGAACCCGGTCGTCGATCCCACGGGATCGGCTCCCAACTCGCGAGCGACGTGGCCACCGAGATTGCCAACCCCGAGGACGAACGCGGCCATCACCGGAACGGTAACCGGCACGTCGAACTGCAAGGCGAGCAGCCCAAGTGCGGCGATAGAGAGTGAAAACCCGGCCAGACCGTACAATCGCCCGTCTCGTCGATCGCCGGGGCGAGCGAAGAGTTCGAAGACGAACCCGGAGTCGATGAACTGTAAGGCGGCGGTCGCGAGCGCCAGAAACGGGACTATCCCGAGGACCGTCGCGGCCGCCGGCGGCAACTGGCGAGCGGCGAATGGGATGAGGAGCGTCCCCGTCCCGACGACGGCGAACGCTCCCGCGCGTCGGACTGCGGTCGTCACTGTCGGCGGTTTCCCCGAGAGCTACTTACCAGTTCCGACCCGTACTCGACCATCGGCGGACGTATTGCAGAATTGTCGAGTTGCCAACACTCTGCCAGTCGTTGATCCCGTGACCTTCTTGTCGACCCGGCGAAAAGCCGAGCTGTGGGACTGTACGACCGCTACCTCGCCGCTCGCGTCCGCTACAGCGACGCCGACCTGCCCGAGCGCGTCGCGATCGTCCTGACCGAACGGGACTTACTGGAACAGGGAGCCTACGAGACACTGCAAGCCGTCTTCGAGTGGGCCATCGAGTACGGCGCCGAGCAGCTGATGGTCTACGTGAGCGTCCTCGACGAGGGGGCCGTGCCGACCCTACAGCGTGAGCTCGAAGCGATCGACGCACCGCGACCGGTCGCCGTCCGTGGCCCCGAGGACGACCAGCGAGCCCAGGCCCCGATCGCCATCTCGATCGGCCTGGGTGGGAAACACGAGTTCGCCACCGCCGTCCGTCGACTCGCACGCGAGGTCGAGGCCGGCGACCTGGCACCGCAGGACATCGACGAGGACGAGATCGAACGCCGGCTCGTGTTTCCGACCGAACCCGACCTCGTGATCAAGACGGGTGCCGAACGGCTCTCGGATTTCATGATCTGGCAGTCGGTGTACTCTGAGTTGTACTTCACTGACGTCAACTGGCGGGACGTTCGCAAGCGAGAGTACCTCCGGGCGATCCGTGACTACCAGCAGCGACAGCGCCGATACGGACGGTAATCGGCGTGCTGGCCCAACGCGGATACGAGAACACCGGCAGGTGACGTCGAAGCGCCTTTAGTCGGGACCCGTAAACGTCCGGTATGGGCGAGTCGTATCAGGCGGTCGTCTACGACCTCGATGGGACGCTGGTCGGCCTCGACGTCGACTGGGCGGTCGTCACGCGCGAGGTCGCCGATCGTCTCGAATCCCGGGGCGTGGCGACGGCAGACGTCGATCTGTGGACACTCCTGAAACGAGCCGACGCCGCCGGCGTCGGCGACGTCGCCGAAGAGGTGATTTCGGCCCACGAACGCGTCGGCGCCCGAACGTCCGATCGGCTCGCACTGGCGGACGAGCTACCGCTTGGGGTGCCGGTCGGGGTATGCTCGTTGAACGCCGAGTCCGCAGTCCGTACGGCGCTGGACCGCCACGACCTGGCGCTGGCCGTCGATGCCGTCGTCGGCCGTGACACTGTCGCGACCCAGAAACCCCATCCAGAACCGCTGCTCACCGTCGTCCGTCGGCTCGGGGTCGACCCGGCCGAGACGCTGTTCGTCGGTGATTCCCGAACGGACGAGACGACTGCCGAGCGCGCCGACATGCCGTTTCAATACGTCACGGAACGCCTGTCGGAGTAACGCAGCGCCGAGTGGCCCCGTCGCCGTGACCTATCGCCGCCGGCGCGCGTACAGATAGACACCGATCGCCGTCAGGAACCAGACGACAGCGCCGACCCGGACGGCAAAAATCGCTTTCTCATTCCAGGTTGGGACGGTGACTCCAAGGGAGGCAACGGCAACGATGGGTGCACCGACGACAATCGTGAGCGCGAAGGTGACCTGCATGACCCAGCCGTAGTCGACGCCCGCTGGGTCGGTACTGTCGATACGGTCGGGCACACGAATCGCTGGGGCCGGCCGGCCCTTGCGTCTATCGGTCGCCCGGGACCCGAAGGCGTAAGACCGAGCCGCGAGTGGCTTCAGGATATGCCAACCGTCAGGGACGTTCGAGGAATGGCCGGCGATGAGCCGATCACGATGCTGACGGCCTACGACGCCCCGACCGCCGAGCTGGCCGAGCAGGCGGGCGTGGACGTGCTTCTGGTCGGTGACAGCCTGGGTAACGTCGTGCTCGGGCACGATACCACACTCCCCGTCACCGTCGAGGAAATGCACAGCCACACCGCCGCGGTCGTCCGCGGGACCGAGGAGGCACTGGTCGTCGCCGACATGCCGTTCCTCAGCGTCGGCGTCGAGGAGAGCGAGTCGATCGAGCACTGCGGGCGCATGCTCAAAGAGGCCGGCGCGAACGCAGTCAAAATCGAGAGCGGGCCCCACACGGTGGAGTTGACCGACCGCCTCACGGACCTGGGAATCCCCGTCATGGCTCACCTCGGGCTGACGCCACAGCACGTCAACCGTCTGGGCTACACCCGCCAAGGGACGAGCCAGGACGCAGCCGACGAGATTCGTGACCTCGCCCGCGCCCACGCCGAGGCCGGCGCGTTCGCGCTGGTGCTTGAACACGTTCCGGCGAACCTCGCGGGTGCTGTCACCGATGCCCTGTCGATCCCGACAATCGGCATCGGCGCTGGCCCCGATTGTGACGGTCAGGTGCTCGTCGTCGACGACGCCGTCGGGCTGAGTGAATCGGTCCCGCCGTTCGCCGAGGCCTTCGGGGACGTCCGCTCGGCCTACACCGACGCCATCGGCGACTACGTCGAGGCCGTCGAGGACGGCTCGTTCCCCACCGAGGAACACAGCCACGACGAATCCTCCCTCGATTTCGACTGAATTCGGTGTGAACCGCATTTCTACCGTTAGTCTGTTACCCCCGGACACAAGGGGCATATTGGCGATAGTTTTATATACCCCTAGAGCTAACTCAAGGTTAGCATGACACTCGAACAGCAGACGGTTGGGGACGCGGAGATCCGCCGGTTCGATTACGACGACGCAACGACGTTCGTGGCTGATCTCGGCGACGGGGCCGCCGTCGACGTGGTCGGTGACACGGCGATCGTCGTCACCGACGGTAGGCAATACGACCTCTCGTTGCCCGAAAATCAGGACGCAACAGCGTTTATGAAAAACGGCGTCCTCACTATCGAGGTGAGCCCATGAGACTCACTGTCAAGCCGTTAAAACAGAAAGACGCCGGCCGCGGTCTGGCCGCCGTCGATCGCGCAGCGATGGACGAGATCGGCCTGGAAAACGGCGATTACGTCGTCCTGGACGGGAACGGTGGGCGGGCAGTCGCTCGGGTCTGGCCGGGCTATCCCGAAGACACCGGCGAGGGGATCGTCCGGATCGACGGCCAACTCCGCCAGGAGGCCGACGTCGGTATCGACGATCGCATCGACGTCGAGAAAGCTGACGTCAAGCCTGCCCGATCCATCTCCGTCGCCCTCCCCCAGAACCTCCGGGTTCGTGGAAACATCGGCCCGCACGTCCGCAACAAGCTCTCTGGCCAGGCCGTTACGACCGGCCAGACCGTCCCGTTCTCGCTGGGACTCGGCCCAGTCTCGTCGGTCGGCGGCCAGAAGATCCCGCTGAAGATCGCCGAGACGGATCCTGAGGGAACGGTCGTCGTCACCGACCAGACCGAGATCGAGGTCAGCCAGCAGCCGGCCGAGCAGATCACCGGCGAAGCACCCGAGGACGCCCGCCAGACGCCCGACGTGACCTACGAGGACATTGGCGGCCTCGACGACGAGTTAGAGCAGGTCCGGGAGATGATCGAGTTGCCGATGCGCCACCCCGAGCTGTTCAACCAACTCGGCATCGAACCGCCCAAAGGCGTTCTGTTGCACGGCCCGCCGGGGACCGGCAAGACGCTGATGGCCAAGGCCGTCGCCAACGAGATCGACGCGTTCTTCACCACGATCTCGGGCCCGGAGATCATGTCCAAATACTACGGGGAGAGCGAAGAGCAATTGCGGGAGATGTTCGACGAGGCCGAAGAGAACGCCCCCGCGATCGTCTTCATCGACGAGATCGACTCTATCGCGCCCAAGCGTGACGACACCAGCGGCGACGTCGAACGCCGCGTCGTCGCCCAACTGCTCTCGTTGATGGACGGCCTGGAGGAGCGCGGCGACGTCATCGTCATCGGTGCGACCAACCGGCTGGACGCGCTGGATCCCGCCCTCCGTCGTGGCGGCCGCTTCGACCGCGAGATCGAGATCGGCGTCCCGGACAAGAAGGGCCGCAAGGAGATTCTGCAGGTCCACACCCGCGGGATGCCCCTGGACGAGGAGATCGACATCGACGAGTACGCCGAGCGAACCCACGGGTTCGTCGGGGCTGACCTCGAACAACTCGCGAAGGAGAGCGCGATGAACGCCCTCCGGCGCATTCGCCCCGAAATCGACTTAGAGGCCGACGAGATCGACGCCGAAATCCTCGAATCGCTCGAGGTGACCGAGACGGACCTCAAGGCAGCGCACAAGGGCATCGAACCCTCCGCACTCCGGGAAGTGTTCGTCGAGGTGCCCGATGTCTCCTGGGAAGACGTCGGTGGCCTCGAGGACACGAACGAACGCCTCAGAGAGACCATCCAGTGGCCCCTGGAGTACCCGCAGGTCTTCGAGCAGATGGACATGCAGTCCGCAAAGGGCGTGCTCCTGTACGGCCCGCCAGGGACCGGCAAGACGCTGCTCGCGAAAGCCGTCGCCAACGAGGCCGAGAGCAACTTCATCTCCGTGAAGGGGCCGGAGTTGCTCAACAAGTACGTCGGGGAGAGCGAGAAGGGCGTTCGTGAGGTCTTCAGCAAGGCCCGCGAGAACGCCCCGACCGTCATCTTCTTCGACGAGATCGACTCCATCGCGGGCGAACGTGGGACGAACATGGGCGACTCGGGCGTCGGCGAGCGCGTCGTCTCCCAGTTGCTGACGGAACTGGACGGCCTGGAGGACTTAGAGGACGTCGTGGTCATCGCGACGACCAACCGGCCGGACCTCATCGACGCCGCACTCCTGCGGCCGGGCCGACTCGACCGGCATATCCACGTGCCCGTCCCGGACGAAGAAGCCCGCCGAAAGGTCTTCGAAGTCCACACGCGCGACAAGCCCCTGGCCGAGAACGTGGATCTGGATGACCTGGCTCGCCGGACCGAGGGCTACGTCGGGGCCGACATCGAGGCGGTCGCCCGCGAAGCCGCCATGGCAGCCACCCGTGAGTTCATCCGGAGCGTCGACCCCGAGGATGTCGACGACAGCATGGGGAACGTCCTGATCAACGCCGAGCACTTCGAGACCGCGATGGACGAGGTCGGTCCGAGCGTCGACAACGACACCCGCGAACGCTACGAGGAGATCGAACAGCGCTTCGACAAGCGTGAAAACGAGCTCGAAGAGACCGAAACGTCCCGAACGTTCCAGTAAGGGCCGCTAACGCCACTACTCGCCGCCGTCCGCCGCCTACGATTTCTTGATTTCGACGCCAGTTGCCTCGGCTGCAGTGACACGCAAGTCCAGATCGGCGAGATACTGGCTCGTCCGTTCGGGCACTGGCAGCCCGGCCTGGCGACGCGCGCGAAGGATCGGCACCGCCGATTGCAGGTCTTGCACGGTCGAGAGGGTGGGCGACGGCGCGAGCACGTCCGCCGAGAGTTCCGCATCCGTGGCCCGCTCGACGATCGTTTCGACCATCGGCTGGCGGTCGATCCCGTCGAAGTCGAGCGTGTCAGTGAACCCCGCGTAGTAGATCCCGCCGGCCGCTGCCGGGCCGACGACGACCGCGCTGGAGCGGAGTTTCATCGCCGCCTGATCGATCGTACTCCGGGTGGCAAGCACCGCCGTCGGATCAAGCACTGCGACCGACGATTCGTCTTCTTCCTCGAGTAAGTGTGTCACCGTGTTCCCCATGCGAGCGGCCGGCGTCGAGCCGACTTGTGGCTCGAATCGTCCCTCCGAAGGGTCATCGAGTCCGGGAACGACCGCCTCGCGGACTGGTCCCTCGCCGTCGCCATCCGTCGACGGATACGTGACCAGCAGCGACGCACCGCTTTCCTCGATGACACCACAGACGTCCTGCAGTGCTCGCCGGTACAGCGTCGCTGCCTCCGCGTCAGTCAACGGCGTCGCTGTGGCGAGAGCGGGAAGGGTCTCGCCGGGAACGGGCCGATCGACGCGCACCACGACAGTAGCCATACATCTCTTTCAGAGGGACGGCCCCTTGAACGCGCCGCTCGTGACAGGCCCAACGCGCTGGCGCACGTCGCTCCGGTCGGTGTCCAACCGCGATCATGTGACCTAGTATCATTATACGTTCGGCCTGCGTAGACCTCGGTCAGGATGCAAGTATCGGACCTGATGGCCACCGATGTCGTGACCGTCGACCGAGACGCGTCGCTTCGGGCAGCTGTCAGGGAGCTACTCGAAAACGAGGTCGGGTCCGTGATCATCGTCGACGACAAGGGAAACCCGATCGGAATCGTCACCGAATCCGACGCGCTCCGGGCTGGCTACGTCACCGAGAAGCCGTTCGACGAAATCGCCGTCATAGATCTGACCCACCGACCAGTTATCACGACAAAGCCGTCGTCGACGATTCGGTGGGTCGCCAAACAGATGGCCGACAACGACGTCAAGAAAGCCCCCGTGATGGACGACCTCGAACTGGTTGGCATCATCACGCTGACGGACATCGTCTGGCACCTCTCGGACATCCAGGCGGAAGCCGGCGAACTCGCCGGTTCAGAAGAAGACTGGAACCTGGATTGATCGAGACGCGCGACACTCACTTCCGGCGCTGGCCTTTCGTCTGTCGGTAATCCCGACCGAGTTCGGCAGCGAAGTGCGAACCGAACCCGTCCAGTTGTGCCTCGCTGGCCTCGCCTGGCGGAAGCATCGGGAGAATTTCGAAGCCACGGCCCCGGATCGTCGTCGCGTGTTCGACACCCACGTCTAGCTCTTCTGCACTCCGGGTTGTGTACTCGAAGGCGAGTGCGTCCAGGGCGACCTGCCCGACGGCGACGATCAGTTCGGGATTGATCATCCGCAACTCGGCGGTTCGATACCCCTCGCAGTTGCGCGTTTCGTCGTCGGTCGCCTCGCGATCCGGGTGGCGACACCGCGTGACGTAGGTCAAGT
This sequence comes from Halorhabdus salina, assembly GCF_013839425.1. GTDB lineage: Archaea > Halobacteriota > Halobacteria > Halobacteriales > Haloarculaceae > Halorhabdus > Halorhabdus salina. The sequence goes on from NZ_JACDNP010000004.1 coordinate 322,090, forward strand.
AAATGTTTTCGAGATCGGGTTCGGTACTGTCCGGCGGCGAGTCGCTGAATCCCAACTCGCCGAGGAGGGTCTGGATCGTCTCGCCGGTTTCGTCGCCCGTGAACGGGACGCCAGTCCGATCAGGTCCGGCAGTGGGTTCCGAGCCGAGGACGACCACGTCGGCTTCGACGTCGCCATAGCCGTGGACGACCTGCTCGCGCGTCTCGACGAGGGCCGGACAGTTCTTACACTCCTCGTCCATGCCATAGGGATTCCGGGGGTCGGGCGCGTGGGCTGTCATAGGACTGGACTAGTGGGGCGCACTCAAAACGCGACTGGTCGCGGCGACGAGGCCCGCCTGTGGGCACCCAGTTTAAGTCCCAGACACACAACTGTAGTGACACAGATGACCGATTCCGGGGGCAGCGCGACGAACGGCGGCCAGGAGGATGCAAACTGGTATCGCCAGCTTGTCGAGCTGTCGCCCGACGTGACGACGATCCTGGATTCGGAGGAGAGAGTGACGTACGTAAGTTCTGCTGTGGACCGGACACTCGGATACAGTCCGGACGATCTGACGGGCGAGCTGGTCACGGAATACATCCATCCCGCCGATCGTGATGCCGTCGGTGAGACGATCGACGGACTGCCGGTCGATACCGGCGATCCTCAGACCGTCGAAGTCCGCCTGCGTCGGGCCGACGGCTCGTGGCGTTGGGTCGAATCGAGGGTACTGCGCGCGCCCGAAAACGTAGCCGGGAAACTCATCGTGACCAGCCGCCCAATCGCTGGGCGTGAGGCCCGGGACGCCGAGACCACCAAAGAGCGCATGGAGATGGCACTGGAGGGGGCAAACCTCGGGATCTGGGACTGGGACATGGTGACTGACGAAGTAGAACGCGACGAGTTGCTGACCGAGATGCTCGGCTACACGCCCGCCGAGATGGGCGAGGGCCTGGCTGACTGGGCGGAACTCGTCCATCCAACGGGAAAGCAGCGCCACGACAACGCCCTGGCCGAACACGTCGAAAAGCACACGCCGTACTACGAATGTGAGTACCGCCTGCAGACGAAGTCTGGCGACTGGAAGTGGGTCCGGACGGTGGGGAAAGTGGTCGAACGGGACGACGATGGGACGCCCGTGCGGGCCGTGGGGATCCACCAAGACATCGACGATCGCAAGCGGGCCCAACTCGCGCTCGAGGAAGAGCGAGCGATGTTCACAGACGGCCCGGCAGTCGTGTTTAAATGGGCGGACGCTGAAGGGTGGCCGATCGAGTACGTCTCCGAAAACGTCGAGAACGTGTTCGGGTACGCGCCCGGAGAACTCCAGTCGGAGGGCGTCCAGTTCGCTGACCTCGTCCACGAGGAGGACCGCGAACCGCTCGTCGAGGACGTCGCCGACCAACGGGCGGGTGGGGGCGACCGCATCAATCCCGATCCCTACCGGGTCGTGACGGCCGATGGGGACGTTCGGTGGGTCCTAGAACACACGAAGACGGTTCGGGAGGGAACGGGGAACGGCTATTTGCTCGGCTATCTCGTCGATGTCACGGAACGTAAGGAACACGAGCACGAACTCGCAGCGCGCGAGCGGAAGTACCGCAACCTGTTCGAGGACACCCGCGACGCGCTTATGATCCTCGATCGGGACGGATTTGTCGATTGCAACGAACGGACCCTCGAGTTGTTCGGCCTCGATTCTATCGCAGCATTCGTCGAATACGCTCCGTGGGAACTCTCCCCTGAAAGACAGCCCGATGGAACAGATTCGAAAGACGGTGCGCTAGCGCACATCGAACGCGCCTTCGAGACGGGCGAAGCGTTCTTCGAGTGGACGCACCAGCGGGCCGATGGCACGGCGTTTCCCGCCGAGGTGAAACTCAGCCGCTTCGAATACGAGAGCGAGCCAGCCCTCCACGCACTGGTCCGTGATATCACCGAGCGCAAGGAGTACGAACAGCGTCTCGAAACCCAACGCGACAACCTCGACGTACTCAATCGCGTGTTGCGCCACGACATCCGGAACGACCTGCAACTGGTTACGGCCTACGCCGAACTCATCGCCGAGGAATCCGACGACGAAACGGCCCGAGACTACATCGAGACAGTCTTAGAAGGTGCCGAACACGCAGTCGAACTCACGCGGACGGCCCGGGAGATGGCCGACGTGATGCTCTCTGCAGCGGACGAAATCGAGGAGATTGCCCTCCGTAGCGTCCTCGAAAGTGAACTCGAGGAGGTCCGGTCGGCCTACCCCGACGCCGTCTTCACCGTCGACTCGGATGTCCCCGCCGAAACGGTCCAGGCGGGCAGTATGCTCGCGTCGGTGTTCCGGAATCTGCTCAAAAACGCTGTCCAGCACAACGACAAATCTACCCCCGCAGTCACCGTCTCGGCGACGACCCGAGCGGAGACAGTCGTCGTTCGTATCGCGGACAACGGCCCCGGCGTCCCACCCGAACAGCAGGACACCATCTTCGGCAAGGGAGAGACAGGGCTGGAGAGTTCCGGAACAGGGATCGGACTGTATCTGGTCAAAACACTCGTCGAAAACTACGGTGGCTCCGTCCACGTCGAGGACAACGAACCGGAGGGTGCGGTGTTCGTCGTGGCGTTGCCGAGAGTTACCTAATTCTCTCAACACGGTACTACCGTGTGAGTGCGACCGAGTCACCTTCTCCGCCCTAAAGGGCGGAGCTTGTCGGTGGACTCCCGTTCTGGCCGAAATTACTCGGCAGGCGAATACTCGCCATTCACGTTCAGCGTCCCCGACTTCAGGGCGAGGTGACGTGTCGCCCCTCCATGCGGAGACTTTTGCCCCGCACGGAGCATTTTGAACCCGATGTTCTTCGCCGTAGCCAGATTCCAGGAATCTGGCTGCCCGTCAGGTCGCGAACGACCTGACGACCGCATTGTAGTCCGCGTGCACTTCGTAGCCGCACTTTTGGCAACAGAACTCCGCTTGCGACGGCCGATTCTCCCGAAGCGTCGTCCCACACTTCGAGCACCGCTGACTCGTGTACGCTGGGTCTACCTGTGTCGCTTCGATTCCCTCGGCCTCGGCCTTGTACGCTACGTAGTCGTACAGGCGTCGGAACGCCCATGCGTGGAACTTCTTTGCTCGGGGCATCCGCTCGCG
>NZ_JACDNP010000004.1:325319-325844 GCF_013839425.1 Halorhabdus salina
ATGGAGGGAGTCCTCGACCCACCGCGTCTCCCGGTCGCCCATCCGTGCGATGGTTCGGTGGGCCGACTCTGTCCCCGTCTGTTGCAGTTTCCCTCGAATCCGCTCATACTCCCGCCGACGGTGGTTCAGGTATCCGCCGTTCCAGAATTGCCCGGTCGACGTGACAGCGATGTGTTCGATACCGAGGTCGACACCGAGGACTGTACTGTGCTCGGCGTCGCCGTCGTCCGGTATCTCGGACTCCACGTCGGCCTTCGTTCCGATGTGGAGATAAAAGGTGTCAGTCTCATCGCGGTACTGTAACGTCGCCCCCGTTACCTCGTAGTTGTCGTTGCGGAGGTACTTCGTCTGCGGATTCTCGCCGTCCGGCGGGAGAACGTAGTCGGCTTCGACTCGCCCGTTGACTGTCGAAAGTGACACGTAGTCGTCGTGGAACGTGGCGCTGCGCTTGTCGTAGCGAATCGAGGGCGTCCTGAAGTGTGGTTGCGATGCCTTCTTGCCGTTCTTCCACCTGGCGACGACACC
>NZ_JACDNP010000005.1 GCF_013839425.1 Halorhabdus salina
CGTGCTGAAATGTGCCGTCAGAAACGTCGAACTAGCGCTTGACGCCTCTACCCGTGGAAATTAAGCATCTAAACAAGGCCGTTTGAGAGTAATTGAGAAAATCAGAGTGCTGCTGTCAGGCAGCAGCTGATTGCCTTATGCGCGAACGACGTTCGTCGCGCGGGGCCCTTTGGGGGCCTGTTCGATGTCGAATTCGATCGATTGTCCTTCTTCGAGGTCCGGGCCGCCAACGTCCTCCATGTGGAAGAAAACGTCATCGTCCGCGTCCTCAGTCGTGATGAAACCGTAACCGCCAGTCTCGTGGAAGAAATCCACCTTTCCGTCTGCCATTACAAACAATTGTAGGCCCGTTCCGTGGATAACCCTTCCGAGAGTCGCGCTACCACGGGCACTAGATGTCCAATCAGGAAATTCAGGCTACCAGGGGCGCGAGATCTTCGTCGTAACACGACTCACAGACGTAGTAATCGAGTGCCCCTGCCTCGTCGTGGGTGTGGACGAGCAGATGCACCGTGCTGTCGAATGGGACCGTCCCGCCACAGACGGCACAAGTTTCGGGAGACATGCTCAACCGTGATATTCGATCACAACCTACATAGCTGTTTGTGATCGTTCGTGCTCTCTCACTATACTGCAACGCCGGTTGCCACGCTCAGCGCTCACTACCGTTCGCACAGAAGCGGTGTCCTGGCGAAGGAAGTGAGCCAGCACTCGTCGGATGACGAATGGAATCCGACGGTGTCCTGGCGAAGGAAGTGAGCCAGGGCTCGTCAGACGACGATAGGAGTCTGACGGTGGGGCTGGGAGTTCGCCGAGTATAACAGTCGTCGTGAATACGGCAATTTCATTCACGGGATTTGTAACAAGCAGCTGGTCAATACATCCTCTATACTTATTATCTCGGAAAATGACAGAAAAATATACGAACAAGTCTATGACAGCCTCTGTTCATGACTCGTAAATGTCTGAATAGGATTCAAACATCTCTTTGAGTCTGCCATAGGGACATTCTACCCCAAACAGATAACACAACTATGTCTTCACTACTACCCTTGAAACCCACCCCCAGAACAGCTTCAGATCGTGATTTGGAACCGAGGCTCGTTGGATTCGAAGATGAATCCGCGGAACAGATTCTATCGGCGGTCACCTCAACAACAGCACGCCGCATCCTCAACCAAATCTATACCGAACCAATGACAGTATCGGATATCGCTACTGAGATTGACTCCTCAGTACAGAATGTCAGCTATCATCTCGACCGACTTCGAGACGCGGAGTTAGTGGAAGTCATCGAGACGTGGTATTCGGAACAAGGGCGCGAAATGGATGTATATGCCCCGACCAATAGCGCTCTTGTCCTCTTTGCGGGAGCAGAACGAACAACTCCGTCACTCACGACTGCGTTGCGTCGCGTCTTCAGCGCAGTCGGTATTGTGGGGGTTGTCAGTGCAATTGTCCATGTACGCTGGTCAGTACTGACACCCTCACCATCGTCCCGGAGTGTTGAACTCCCCATTCAGCAACCTGACCCAACCATGTGGGAGATGCTCGTTACGTTCGGGACCGGCCCCGGTGGGTTCGTTCTAGGGGTCGGCGTCTTCCTGATCCTGTTCTTCTTCGTGGCGTGGTACTGGCGAACGTATCGTCCAGCACGGAGCCACACTCAATCGATGTGAGTGGTTTCCGGGACTCAAAGACGTCTTTGAATCTGGGATAGGACGATACTTGACCCCTTCCAATGGAAGTATATGGAACGTAGAACGTTTCTGGCAAGTGCTGGAATTGGCCTCACAACCGCAGTCGCTGGCTGCACATCCCAAGCAGCATCGAGTGACTCAACGGAAACGGACTCAGGGGAGACGAGCACGTCCACGGGTACACAGACTGAGACAGACCCGATGGAGGATGCAACGCACATCGAAACTGATGCAACCGCCGAACGAACTATCGGGACTGCATCGCTCGAAGAGCGTGGCCTCCGAAACACGCACCACGTGGCATTCACGAATCCGACAGAAAGGACCCACAAGGGAACAATTACGATTTCGAAGGCTAGCGAGCCGGTGTTCGAGGAATCCGTGGAACTCGAACCGAACGCGAGCATCATTGGGTCACTGACCGATCTCGGGAGATACAGCGTAGGCGTCTCGATTCCCGAATTGGACGCGGAGGAGACGATCTCCGTCGAACCCAGCCAATTTACCTGTAATGTGACCAGGACGACAGTCAGCGTACAAGACGACAATACGCTCGATTCGATGGCTGTTTCGACGCGAATGGCATGTCCCGGTGTCGTCACCAAGACAGTACCCGCCGATGGGCTAGCGTCGTATACACTCGGCGACGACCCGAGTCCTGCGGATACGGGGGAATTTAGCCACACGCTCATGCTTCAGAACCCGTTGGAGGAAACGTGGACGGCCCGAATTCTCGTCGAGAACGACTCGACAGCGCAATTCGACGGCGTCTACACGGTCGAGCCCGAGGGAACTGTGTTGCTGACCTTCACTGAGAGTGATACGTACACGCTCTCGATGAGCGTACTCAAAACCGAGGCCACGGTGACTGAGCAGATCACTCCCGAAAACTTCAACTGTAACGAATCCTCGACCCGAGCGAAGATCGACGCTGCAGGAAAACTCACGGCGAAAACCGTCTCGACGCGTATGGCTTGTGACGTCGAGACAAATTCGACAAACGAGTCCTCGTAGCCGGGGTACGGCCGTCGCCGCGTTTCTCCCAACAGAGTTACATTCTCACAGCCACTGACCGACTGTTTCAGCCAGTTAGGTGAATAAAGAAACCGTGTGCACAACAACTGATAACGAGGCGAACGTCGATCGACGAACGGAGAGAGTCGATCGGGATTTGAACCGGACCCAGACGGTCGCTCACTTCGTTCGCGCTGCGACTGGTAGGGCTCAAATCCAGGTGTACCATTTGCTCCTCGCATGTTTGCTCGGAGCAAAACGGTGGGGCTGGGAGTTCGCCGGGTATCACGAGGCGAACGTCGATCGACGAACGGAGAGAGTCGATCGGGATTTGAACCGAAGCCAGACGTTCCGGGCATGCGGCCTCTCTTCGTTCGGTCGTTCCGGGACTGCGACTGGCAGGCTTCAAATCCCAGTTGACGAATTCGTCGCTCGCGGTTTTGCTCGCGAGAAAAATACGGTGGGGCTGGGATTTGAACCAGAGGAAGACGATCGCGCTCACTTCGTTCGCGCGCTGCGACTTCCAGGAGTTCGAATCCCAGGTTTCCGCTTCGCTCGTCACGTCCGTTCCTCGCAGAAGCGGTGGGGCTGGGATTTGAACCCAGGAATCCGTGAGGATACCTGCTTTCAAGGCAGGCGCAATGGGCCGCTCTGCCACCCCACCAGCATCATCCAATTCTAAATGGCCGAAGTAAATCCTGTCGATCGAAACTCCGGACCGGCAACCTTAATCGCCCCCTGGCCACACCCTGAGCTATGTCCGATCGTGATCCGCTCTCGGCCGTCTCACCACTCGATGGCCGGTATGCACGCTACACGGAACCACTGGTTCCCTACACCAGCGAGTCGGCGCTCATCCGCGCCCGCGTCCGCGTCGAAGTAGAGTACCTGATCGCCCTCGCGGACCTTGAGAAAACACCACTCGAAATCGACGCCGCTCAACGCCAGCACCTTCGGGCCATCTACGAAGATTTCGACGAGGCGGACGCTGCGCTCGTCAAGCAAATCGAAACCACCGGAACCGAAACCTACGATGCCACCAACCACGACGTCAAGGCCGTCGAGTATTTCCTTCGGGAACGCCAGCCAGCGGGCCTCGAGGCTGATCAGTGGCTGCACTTCGGCCTCACCAGCGAGGACGTCAACAATCTCGCCCACCGACTGCTGCTCAAACCGGCCGTCGAAGACGTCATTCTGCCCGCGTTGCGGGACGTCCGGGACGCACTGATCGATCTCGCTCACGACTATCGCGATACGCCGATGCTGTCTCGCACGCATGGCCAACCGGCGACGCCGACCACCTTCGGCAAGGAGATGGCCGTCTATGCCTCCCGTCTCGGGCGCGCGATCGGGCGGGTCGACCGAGCAAGTGGCGACCTCGCTGGTAAACTCGCCGGCGCGTCTGGCACCTATGCGGCCCATCACGTCGCCTATCCAGACGTCGACTGGCCGACCTTCGCCGAGTCGTTCGTCCGCTCGCTGGGCCTCGAACATGAACCACTCACGACGCAGGTCAATCCCTGTGACGACCTCGCGGCGCTGTTCGACGCCCTCCAGGGGGCCAATCGCGTCCTGCTCGATCTGGATATGGACGTCTGGCTGTACGTCGCCGATCGGTATCTCGGCCAGCAAACGGCCGACGGTGAGACGGGGTCCTCGACGATGCCCCACAAGGTGAACCCGATCGACTTCGAGAACAGTGAGGGCAACCTCTCGAAGGCCAACAGCGACCTCGACTTTTTGGCCGGGTACGTCACCAACTCCCGGCTCCAGCGGGACCTCTCGGACTCGACGGTCAAGCGGAACATGGGTGGGGCCCTGGCCCACTGCCTGATCGGCTATCGCAAACTCGAAACCGGGCTGGGCAAGGTCGTTCCCAACGAGCAGGTGATGGGTGACGATCTCGAAGCGACGCCGGAAGTCATCGGCGAGGCCGTCCAGATGATCCTCCGCCGGGAGGGTCACGGCGACGCCTACGAGCAGGTGAAAGCCCTCACTCGCGGCGAGGACGTCACGCTCGCGGACTTCCGGGCCTTGTTCGCGGAGTTGGACGTCGATCCCGATGTGCAGGAGGAACTGGCTGCGCTGACGCCAGCCTCCTATACAGGGCTGGGCGCAGAACTGGCCGACCACACCTGACTGCCAGAGCCTGTGGCGGCGTATCGCCCAACGAGCGTCCTGCAATCGTTGTGCCCGGTTTCAGGCCGATCGAACCGCTCCCGTGTAGATCGTGCGACGGATCGACACCCTCTTTTCCACCCCACTGAGAGGTATCGCCATGACGAAGGAAATCGCCGCCATCCCGGGCGACGGTATCGGCCAGGAAGTGCTGCCCGCAGCCATCGACGTGCTGGAAGCGCTCGATCGGGATTTCGAGTTCGTGGAGGGGCGGGCCGGCAACGCAGTCTACGAACGAGAGGGGACGCCCCTGCCCGAGGAGACGCGGGAACTGGCCCGCGAGGCCGACGCGACGCTGTTCGGCGCGGCAGGCGAACTCGCCGCCGACATCATCCTCCCGTTGCGCGAGGACGTTGGGTCGTTCGCGAATGTTCGCCCCGCGCGAGCCTACCCTGGCGTCGACGCTGTCAAGCCCGAAACGGACCTCGTGTTCATCCGCGAGAACACCCAGGGTGTCTACGCCGGCATCGAATCGGATCTCACTGACGACGTGGCGACGTTGACTCGCCTCATCACCGAAGACGCCTCCGAGAAGATCGCCGAATACGGCTTCGAGTACGCCGAGGAACACGACGCCGATCGCGTGACGGTCGCCCACAAAGCCAACGTCATGCGCAAGACGGACGGCCTGTTCGTGGATACGGCCGCCGAGGTCGCCGACGAGATGGACGCCGACTACGACGAGACCCTCATCGACGCCCTGGCGATGCACCTCGTGATGCACCCAGAGGACTACGACGTGATCATTACGCCGAACCTCGCCGGCGACGTGCTCTCCGATCTCGCCGCCGGACTTGTCGGCGGCCTGGGCATGCTGCCCAGCGCCAACATCGGCGACGACAATGCGCTGTTCGAACCAGTCCACGGCTCGGCACCCGACATCGCCGGCCAGGGCGTCGCCAATCCCTCGGCGATGATCCTCTCTGGGGCCATGCTGCTCGAGTACTTCGAGTTCGAGGACGACGCGGCCCGCGTCCGGCAGGCAGTCCTGAAGACGCTGGAAGACGGGCCACGGACGCCCGATCTCGGCGGCGACGCCTCGACGACGAAGTTCACCGAGGCTGTGCTCGATCGACTGTAGGCTGTCCCGGTCAGCTTTTCGTCCCGCATTCATCGAACGGTTCTGAGGCACTCGGAAAGACCGACTGTCTTAAGGCACAGTAGTGTGACCCTTCGAAGGACAGGAGACGTCGGTCCGAGACCGACGTTCCGGAGGCAGACGAACCATGATACTCACAGTCACACCGAATCCGGCGGTCGACCAGACGATCGTTATCGACGAAGCACTCGAAGCAGGCACCGTACAGCGTTCGACTGACGCACAGTTTGACTCAGGGGGCAACGGGATCAACGTCTCGCAATTCCTCCGGGCATTGGACTCCGAGACGGTTGCGACGGGGATTATCGGTGGGTTCACCGGCTACTTCATCGAACAGGATCTCGAGACCTACGATGTCCCGACAGACTTCGTCGATGTCGGCGATCCGACCAGAATGAACACGACGATTCTCCCGCCCGAGAATGAGTACAAGCTCAATCAGTCCGGGCCGGAAGTCCCAGAAGCGAAAGTCGACGAACTGATCGAGACACTCAAAGAACATGACCCGTCGGTGATCAACATCGGCGGGAGTCTCCCGCCGGGTATGGATGCCCAAGACGTCGACCGACTCGCTGAAGCCGGCGACTGGGATACAGCGCTGGACGTCCACGGCGAGTTGATGCCCGATCTCGAACACACCTACGAGTATTGCAAACCCAACCGCGAAGAACTCGCGAACGCAACGGGAATCGAGATAGAGACGATCGACGACTGTGCGGAAGCCGCCCAGGAACTCCAGTCGTGGGGGTACGAACGCGTGCTTGCATCGATGGGGGCCGAAGGCGCTGTGCTCATCACGCCCGAGGAAACACTGTTTGCCCCGTCCCTTGACGTCGATGTCATCGATACTGTCGGCGCGGGCGACTCGATGTTCGCTGGCGCACTCTGGGCCTACGAACAGGGCTGGGACGACGAGGACGCCCTGCGTTCGGGCGTGGCAACCTCTGCCCATCTTGTGCAGGTCAAGGGACCGAGCATCCGAGAACTCGATCCGGAATCGCTGATGGACGACGTCCGCGTGTGGTCGATGCGCAGCTAGCTTGGGCCAGATCGTCCCGTATCGAACAGTCGGTCGCGGCGATTTTCGCATATGTTTTAACGTCGGCACCGGAAGGTCTCGGTGGTGACTTACTAATGGCGTTTTACGGCGGAGACGAACTTTCGAAGGTGTACGACGAGGCCCTCGACGAAGGGTTCGGACTCGTCGCGAGCAACATCGCGGAACCGAACACGATGATGGGGCTCATGGAGGGGGCCGATCAGGCCGACTCTGATCTCCTCATCCAGATGAGTGCCGGCGCGTGTCGGTTCGCCGGGAACGGCGACGCCGAGGCAGGCCTGCGCGCGATGGGCAACTACATCGACACCATCGCCGAGGCCTACGACATCGGCGTGTTCCTCAACATGGACCACCAGACGGACATGGACTTCATCGACATGCAGGTCGAGACGGCCATTCCGTCCTCGATCATGATCGACGCCTCCCACGAGGACTTCGAAGAGAACGTCGCCCGCTCGAAAGAAGTCGTCCAGAAGACCGAACAGGCAGACGAGGAGATTCTCGTCGAGGCCGAACTCGGCCAGATCAAGGGCGTCGAGGACGAAATCGTCGCCGAAGAGGCGTTCTATACCGACCCCGAGCAGGCCGTCGAATTCATCGACCGGACCGGTGCCGACCTGCTGGCGATCTCGGTCGGCACTCAGCACGGCGTCGCCAAGGGCAAGGACCTCGACTTGCGTCCCGACCTGGCAACCGAGATTCACGAGACCCTGTCCGATCACGGGCTGGACACGCCACTTGTCCTCCACGGTTCCTCGGGACTGCAGCCCGATCAGCTGTCGGACTTCATGAACCGTGGCATCTGTAAAGTGAACAAGGACACGCGCTATCAGTACGAGTACACGCGAACGCTGTTCGACCTCTACCGCGAGGAATCGAACGACATCGTCCCGCCGGAGGGCGTCGAGGATCAGCGCGACTCGTTCTTCAACGACGTCGACTGGTCGCCCAACAAGGACCGCTTCGATCCGCGCGTCGGCGGCCGTGACGTTCGCGAGCGCATCGCCGAGGTCTACGCCGGTTTGGCCGAAGTCTCCGGAAGCGCCGGTAACAGCCTCTATAAGTAACGATCCTCTGCCCGGCCCTGTCGTGATTTTTCTTGCTGTAGTCCCCGCAACTATTATGTAGCGGCCATATGTAGCGTCCTCCGGGGTGTCAATCCTATGTCAGCAACGCAGGCGGTGGCGGAAGTTGAACTGGACGTTATCGAAGACATTGCGCGCCGAAAACAGCGTGACGAGGAGTACGCGAAGCTAGCTCCCTGGTAACGACGGCACACCGGGTTTTCAGCTGCTTTTCTCAGCGGGTCGACTGACTGATGCTTGCCAGGCCGACGTATCGAGTGCCACCAGTGCCCGGAGTCGCCCTCGGGGCGGTCCCGGCAGGTCGGCTGTCAGGTCATCGACGGTCTGTTCGTGCGTTGCGAGCAGGGACAGGACCGCTGACTCGTCCATCAGTTGGCGGGCATTCCAGGGGTCGTCCTCGCCATCCTGATACTGCTCGTAATCGAGGACGACTTGCCGGTGTCTGTAAATGGTTTCCCCGAGTCGCTCGTATCGCTCGATGGTATCGTCGCTTTCGTCATTGACGACTGCAGCTAGACCCGTGAGCATTCCGTACAGGGACGCCTGTCGATCGAGGAGAGATCGGTAGGTCTCAGCGTCCGGCGTTGCCGTCGATTCGACCATCGGGACACACATCACTTCCTGTGCCTGGGTGGCCCAGTAAGTCGAAGCGTCCGCTTTGAATCTACTGAGCAGTCCCATCAGCGTCGGGACCAGTAGTTGCGAGACCAGCAGGGCTTCGGTTTCTCGGTCACTGGCGACGTCACCGTCGAGAAGGTCGTCGACGATGTCGAAGTATTCCTGGGTAACGATCGTCAGTTTGCAGAGGGCATCCCGATCCGGTGCCGGCATCGAGAGTGCCTCGGCCACCGAATCAATCACCAGTACTGTATCGAGTTTCGGTCGCCGTTCCCGCTTCGGTAACGCGTCGCTCGTCGAAAACGCAAGCTCGTAGACAATTTCGACGACATCGGGCGGCAACTCCTGGACGATCGTGGCGACGTGATCGAGCATCTCTTCCCGACAGTCCTCGGCATACGTCTCGAATTCGCGACGTTCGTCGCCCGAAAGCGTCGATGGTCGATAGAGCACGCCAGTCCTGTACTCCGAGCGATCACTTCAACGTTGTGTCACTCCCGTGGTTCGTCTCTCTCGGACAGTCTGGCAATCATGTCAGCGACGAACGCCCGTTCGTCCTCATTGACGCCGTGGCCCATGCCCTCATAGAGCCGTTTCGTCACGTCAGCGTTCAACTGTTCGAAGACCGTTGCCGTCTCGTGGACGCGTTCGGCAGGGATGTGCGGGTCGACATCGCTACACCCCAAGAAGACGGGCGTTCCGTCGAGATCACCGTCGTACTCGGCCTGGTCAATTGATTCGCCGATGAGGCCACCGCTCAGGGCAGCCAGACCCCCGTAACGATTCGGGTTCCGGGCGACGAATTCGCTGGCGAGACACGCACCCTGTGAGAAGCCCACGAGGGCAATCGCCTCTCTCGAAATCCCGGCGTCTGTGGCTGTTTCGATGGCCGCTCGAATCGCTTCCAGACCAGAGGTACGTCCAGGTTCGTTGGAGTCGACTGGTGCCGTGAACGGGTTCGGGTACCAGGTGTTTCTCGCTGCCTGTGGAGCGAGATACGCGATGTCTTTCGTCGGGAACTCAGTGGCCATCTGCAGGATGCTGTTGGCCGTCGCGCCCCGTCCGTGGACGAGCACGACCGCGGCGGCAGCCGAGTCGACGGACTGGCCGGCGGTTTCGAGTGGCTGTCCCTGGTGTGGGCCGGTCACTAGCAGTCACCCTGGTTCGTCTTGTGATGTCCCGCTCGTGTCTCGTCGATGAGTATCATCTTTCAACGTTGTACCGCCCCGTCGCTTAAGACAGTTGCTGTCAAAGTGCTAACTGTATATCACCCGTTGAACTCGACGAGGAGAGCATCGCACGTCTCGACGGGCTTCGGGTGGACGAGAAGGCCGACGATGAACTCGTGGTGCTATCAACATCTACGAGTCCGAGGAGGTGACTCTGTATCACGCCGGAGACGAGCTATGGCTCGTGGGTCTGCTCGCAGATATCTGCCCACCGACCGCGGTCTTCGAGACGCGACTGTAATCGGTCCGTGTATCTTTGAGCTAGATTTTCGGCCGCTTCGCGGAGTGCGTCGGACTGCTCGTTTCCGAACCCGAGAGCGCCTTTGATACCGTCGAGTAGCCCGCCGCTGCTGGCCGATGTGCCAGTACTGTCGGGGGCGATCCCGCCACTCCCTCCGTCGTCCATTCGACGGAGTTCCGGCATCACGCTCGATAGTTTACTCGTGTCGGCAACCAGGTGGGCTGTCTCTGGTTGTGCCGCCCCTTCAATCTGGAACTCGACTGCGGTCATGACGAGGCCCCACTGCTGGCTGGATAGCGGCGATGTCGCGACTTCGTCCGTGAATTCCTGATCTGTTTGCATCCGCTCGGCGGCCATCTGGTCGACCCAGGAGTTCTCGCTCATGGGGCCCTGTTCTCACCCGACCACTATCAGCGTTGTCGCTCAACGGCTCGTTCGTTACGTTTCTATCCCCGGGACGTGAACTGCCAGTACCATGACCCAGACAGTCGGAGTTATCGGTCTCGGCGCGATGGGCGCGCCAATGGCAGAGAATGTCAGCGCTGCTGGTTATCCGCTGATCGTGTACAATCGGACATCTGAACGAACAGAGCCGTTCGCTGACGCTGGCCACGATGTGGCGGATTCGCCCGCCGAAGTCGCCGAGCGAGCCGGCATCGTGATCGTGATGGTTACCGACGACGAGGCCCTCGAAGCCGTTTTGGAGGGTGACGACGGCGTTCTCGATGGGATCACGGACGGCACGATCTTCCTCCAGATGAGTACGGTCACCCCGGCGGCGACCGCAGCTGCGGCCGAAGCTGTCCAAGACGCCGGCGGACGCTACGTCGACGCACCGGTTTCGGGGACGGTCGGCCCGGCCGAGGACGGGACACTTACCGTGCTGGCCGCTGGCCCGGACGATCTGCTCGACGAGGTCGATCGTATTCTTTCGGCCATCGGCGAACCGATCGTCGACTGCGGGGCTGTCGGCGACGGGACTCGCATGAAACTGTTCGTCAACCTTCTGCTTGGGGACATGATGAGCGCGTTCGCGGAAGCACTTGCCTTCGGGACTGCCCAAGGGCTGGACGACGACGACATGCTGACAGTCGTCGAAGCGGGCGCGGTCGATTCGCCACTGTTCTCGATCAAGGGCGAGAACATCGCCGCGGGCGACTTCGAACCACGGTTCCCGATCGACCTCCAGTTCAAGGACCTCCGGTACGCGGTCGAGGCGGCCAACGAGGCGGGCGTCCCGTTGCCCCAGACCGCCGCCGCCAGAGAGACGTTCAGCGCCGCCAGCGGAATGGGTCACGGCGAGGAAGACATGGCTGCGGTCGTGAAGTTCTTCGAGCGCGTGGCCGGCCTGTCCATCGGCGAGCGGGAATAACTGGCGTACTGTCCAGTCAAACCAGTGCGTAGGTCATCAACAACAAGAAGTACAACACAATCAGTGCGAGCAGTGCTTTGAGTCGGAAGACGTTGAGCCGATCGCTTTCGGCCTCGTAGGCGTCCTCGAAGGCCGCTATGGCTGTTTCTCCCAGGGTATCGGCGTGGTCGTACCCCCGATGCAGTGCCAGCAACTCCTCGCGGACGAACGGGCGGCCACACTCCGGGCAGCGTGAGGGGGCCGCGTCTTCGGGTACGTCGAACGCTGTGTCGTCGAGTGGTTCGGTGGTCATAGTTAGAGGAACGGCGGCTGAATGGTCGGTTGCGTGACGATCCAGAGGCTGGTCATCGTGTACAGTACCATCACGGCGATCACTGGATACTGGCTCCGGATGGCCTGCAGGCGACCCGGGAACAATTCGAAGGCAGTCGCATGGGCGATCCAGATCGCAAGCAGGTGGCCTGCGAGAACGCTCGCGACGGGAACGGCCCCGAACCAGCCCGGCAGCGAGAGGACGGGGACGGTCGCCGGAGGCGACAGCGGCGAACCGAGGACTGTCACCAGCACCGGCACGAGTGAGAGGAAGTAACCCAGATAGTGGGCGAGATGGTAGCCGGCAGCGATCGCTACCAGTGGCGGGGCGAAGCGCCTGGCGAGGGTTTGGGCGGCCATGTAGGTCTCTCCAGTCCTCCGGGCGTATCGCGAGGCGAGTCGGTAGATTGCAAGAAAAAGACCGAACCCGCCGGCGAGGACGAGCGGATACAAGAGGTGGACCGGGATACCCACTTCGACCAGCGGCCGGGCTATTGCCCGCCAGGCTGGCGTTGTCACGAACCCGTCGTAGGTCGTCGACCACAACAGTGCGACGACGAACGCGACCTCGCTGGCATCACTGACTAGATCGGGTCGCGTCAGTCCGATGCCTGGGCCCCTGATCGAGAGTTGGTTCGTCCCCAGTGTCGCTCGATCGGTGTCTGTCGCCGTCCTATCGGTCGCGATCGGCGCGACGTGGCCGTAGTAGTAGAACACGCGGGTCACTGGGTCGACGCGCTCGAACCACGCGGTAGTGCCGAAGACGACAGCTCCGCCGAGCGTTATGGCGGAGTAACCCAGGACGACCGTCGAGAGCAGCGCCGGCGCGTCGGCCAGCGGACTCACCACTTCGATCCAGATGAGTGCGAGCAGGCCCACGGCGCTCGGCCAGGCACCCACGTCCGGAAGCGGTCGATCGAGGGACGGCAGCCAGGTGGCGATCGTTCGCCAGGGATTGAGGACGTGCCAGGTGCCACCCAGCAGGTATGTGGTGGCCGTGTATCCCGCCCACCAGCCGACCCAGACGGCAAGCACAGCGAGATTACCAAGGCCTTGGATCGGTCCCAGGTAGCCAATTGCGACGATGCCAAACAGACCCAGAACTCCAACGATGCGGACGAGCGCCATGGGGTGGCCCGAGCGGGGAAACGGGATCGTCGCCCGCCAGTCGTGCAGCGAATCGATCAGGCGGCGGTCAGTGACGAACGAGGCAAGCAGAAAGGACGCCCCGACGGCGGCCCCGCCCGTGAGCAAGAACAGCCACGTGGGGACGGTGACTGTCTCCCGGGCGGCTGCACCTAGGCTGCCGCCATGGGCACGCACGGGCCCGGTGAGGACGAAGAGTGCGACGAGCCATCTCACCATCGAGAGTGACCGACCGAGCGCACGACCGGGACGCCAGACCATTGCCAGGGCGTACGGCGGTCGGGGACCTGTAAGTTCCGACGGATGGCTTCCGGAACGGGCCCGACTGGCCGGACGCCGGCAAAAGGGTCCCCCGAAGGTGGCTTTTTAGCCGTCGGTGGGGTAGCAGTTCCCATGAGCATCGTAGAGGATTCGGACGGGCACGACGGTCATCACCTTCCGGCCGAGGAGGACTGGCCCCGCGGGTTCGGCGAGGCCAGCTGGTGGCCGTTTATCACCGCCATTGGCGGGGCCGGCTTCTACGTCGGGGTCGCGCTGTGGGTACTCGGCATGGGTGAAGACGCGCTGGTTGGCCCGACGGTCGGGCCGGCGGCGATCGCGGGCAGCGTTCTGTTGTTGCTGGTTGGGATGTACGGGTGGCTGTATCACGCCTTCGTCGCTGACTTCTGGGAGCGTGGGACCGCGACGCGCTCATCGAGTGCACTCCGCTTTGGTATGTTGCTGTTCCTGGGGTCAGAGATCGCTACCTTCGGCGCTGGGTTCGTCTATTACTTCTTCATCAGAGCTGGCGCGTGGCCACCCCAGGAACTCCCACACCTGCTTGGCAGTCTCGTCTTGATCAATACCACAATCCTGATCGCCAGCAGTGTAACGCTGCACTTTGCCCACGTCTACCTCCGCCGAGGGAACCACCGACGTTTCATGCAGTTACTCGGCGTGACCCTGGCGCTTGGTGTCGTGTTCATCGCCGGCCAGGCCTATGAGTACTACGAGTTTATCATCGGTGACGGCTTTTCAATCACTGAGGGTGCCTTCGGCAGCGCCTTCTATGGGTTGACGGGCCTCCACGGTGCCCACGTAACACTTGGCGCGATTCTATTGGGAATTATCTACGCCCGGGGACTGGCCGGCCAATACACCCAGGAGCGCCACACGTCTGTGAGTACGGTCTCGATGTACTGGCACTTTGTCGACGCCGTCTGGATCTTCCTGGTTGTCGTACTGTACGTCGGTGCCGCGGCCTGAGGCCGGCGACTGGATTGAAGGGCCTGCTTTTCATACTGGACGTATGGAACAACTGGACGTGGGTGATGGCTTCGACGTCCACGAGTATCGTCACGGACTCAAACTTCTCAGTGAGGATAGAGCAACGATGTACCTTGCCAACCGCGAGGGGTTTGCCTGTCCAGCCTGTTCGAAACCCTTCGAGAAACTGCTCATCTCTGAGAAACGCACACACACGTTCAACTCGCCACCGGGTCCGTTCTGCCTCGTCCGAACTGACGAGCAACTACTCGTGTTGACCCACTGATATCGGTGGACGTCTCCGGCTGCTTTGAGCGGTATCGACTGCTTGGGCGGCGGCCCGACTTCCCGTCAAACATCGAGCGATTGCCACTCTTCGACGTGAGTTTTCGTTTCCTTGCCAAAATCGACGGTAACTTCGATAACGTCGCCGTCAAGTTGGAGCTCGATCGACTCGAAATCCGGCTCGTAGACGCTGTGATGGTGGCCATTCTGGTCGATTCGGATCTCCTTTTCGAGCAAGTTGTATTCAGACAGAATATCGAGACGGCGATATATTGAGGAGAGACTCCCGTCGCAGATGTTAGATATATCTTGGGCCGATCGCTGTGCGTCGTTCGTCGCTATCAGGATTTGACGCGCACGATCATCTGATATCACCTCGTATATATTAGCCGGCTGCCATTCATTCGACATCTATGAACATCCCATTACCACATATCAGATTTTGTATCCCCGTCAAAACGCGTCGCATTAACACACTCTCGGCATATATCCGTCGAAAATTTAGTAGATGATATCGTTCCAGTATCGGCTGGAACTCTCGCTGCCTCTATGAGGGGTATTTTCCGGTCTGACGTGCTTTCTGCCACAGGACCGCTCTCGTTGTCGTACTGATAGTGCTCGGTAACTCGTCCTCAAGCGTCTGCGTGTCCTTGGTTCACCGATTATTCCGTGCGATAACTGGCACGATGTGGTCCTTCAAGCTACTGGTATCCGGTTTCGGGACGATTCGGTATTGCCGTCCGGAACGCAAACTGTTAGGGGGCCGGCCGTCGAGTGTGCGCGTATGGCTGACGTGACTGAGCTCCTCGAACGTCTCCGGAGCGGTGAACTTCGTCTCCACGAACTTGCCGATCACGCGCCTGCCGACGAGGCAGCAAGTGCACGGAGAGCGTACATCGAATCCGAGACAGAGACGGACTTGGAGACGGTCGGTTCGTATTCGATCGATGCTGCCGATGCCGATCCCAATATCGAGAACATGATCGGAGCGATTCAAGTACCACTCGGCGTGGCGGGGCCGCTCCCGGTCGAGGGCGACGTAGCTGGAGACGACTATCAGGTACCCCTCGCGACAACCGAAGGGGCACTCGTGGCGAGTGTCAATCGCGGCATGACCGCGATCCGCGAGGCCGGCGGTGCGACGACGTCCATCGTGAAGTCGGGAATCACCCGTGCGCCGGTCTTCACCGTCGAGAACGTCGCTGAGGCCACCGAGGTCGCGGACTGGGTTCGCGACCACGAGGCCGAGATCGAGTCTGTCGCCGAGGAGACGGACCCACACATCGCCTTCGAGGACGTAACGCCGTACGTCGTCGGTGATTCGGTGTTCCTCCGATTCCGGTACGATACGGGTGACGCGATGGGGATGAACATGGTCACGATCGCGAGTCGTGCGGTGAGCGAACTCGTCGAAGACGAGACGCCGGCAGAACTGGTCGCGCTGTCGGGCAACCTCTGTTCAGACAAGAAACCCGCGGCGATCAACGCCGTCGAAGGCCGCGGGTACACGGTCGGGGCGGACGTCTTCATTCCGGACGATGTCGTCGAGGAACGCTTCCATGCGACGAGTGAAGATATCGCGGCGGTCAACACGCGCAAGAATCTCGTCGGGAGTGCCAAAGCCGGCAGTCTGGGGTTCAACGCCCACGTGGCGAACATCGTCGGGGCCGCGTTCCTCGCACTGGGCCAGGACGAGGCCCAGGTGGTCGAAGGATCGAACGCGATCACGAGTCTGGAAGCCCGTGACGACGGGCTCTACGCCAGCGTTACCCTGGCATCACTCGAAGTCGGGACGGTCGGTGGCGGGACGGCACTCCCTACCCAATCTGAGGCACTGTCAATTCTTGGCGTCGCGGGCGGTGGCGATCCCGTCGGTTCGAACGCCGACGAACTCGCCGAAGTCATCGCTGCCGCGTCCCTGGCGGGTGAACTGTCTCTGCTTGGTGCACTCGCCTCGCGACACTTGTCCAGCGCCCACGAAGAACTCGGTCGCTGATCAAGCGTCCGTTTCGGTCTCTTCTTCAATCGCACCGGTTTGCGAATCGTTCGTATCGTCGACGGCGACGAGTTCGTACCCCAGCCCTTCCCCAATCATGAACAGCCCGCTGAGAACCAGGATCACTGCGCCAGTTCCGACGAATAGGGGGCCAGAGCGGGCTTGTGGTGCCAGGAAGACCATCGTCATGCCCGCCGACCCCGACAGTGCACCGACACCACGTCTGTAGGCTCCCCGGGTCGCAGAGAGTAAGCCCCAGACACACAGTCCGACTGCCAGCGCACTTGCGACGAGTGCGATCACATCGTAGCCGCTGACCCGTACGGTCACGTCGGCGGCGGTTCGGCCGGCAAAGACGATGCTAGCCGCCACGAGACCGAGGCCAGCGACGATCGGCACCGAGAGCGTCGAATCGTCGAGGTCTCTTTGGGTCACGTTTGCACGCTTTGCTCCCGTCCCTCTTCAAACTGTGCGATCACTCGAATGGTATAGCGGACTCGGTGGCCCACGACTTTCACTTTCAGTCCTAGCTCTTGGCCGACACGTTTAGCTGATAGCGAACGATACGATGACGCTCGTCGGCGAGCACCGACAGGCGTCGACAAGACGGTGACATCGTTGGATCTTACGAAGACTGCACTCCCAAAACGCGTACAGCCCTGGCTGGGCCTGCTCAGATAGCACCTGGCGATTCTCGTGGCGACGGTCGCGTTGTTGCGGGCGCTTGGAGGCGTCTAACCCGGCTTCACAGCAGGCGATACGTCCCGTTATCCTCGGTCGCCTGACCCGACCTGACCAGCGACTGGAGTGCCCGTCGAACGTACGATTCGGGTACCCCGTGTTCGCTCGCGTACGTGCGTACAGCATCTTCATCCGGGTCGTCGAGGTGATCGAGCGCTTCCAGGACGATCTCGCGGCGACTCCCGGTCGTGGTCGATCCCTCACTCGCCCGGTCGCCGGCCGCAGTTGCCTCGTCGCTGTCGACACCCATCGATTCGAGATACGTCTCGTTGTCGATTACGTTCTCGCGGACGCGTCTCTCCATCTCCGCGTACGAATCAAGCCCCTCGAAGGCGTCACCCAGATCCTGGCGTTCGGCGAGCATCGCCGCCCGTACTTCCCTGGCCGCGTCGGCGTCCTCCGTTTCGACAAATTTCCGGCGCAACTCGAATTGCCGCCGCTTCCCACAGCGCGGACACTGAGTTGTCTCCGGGCGCCCCTCGACCACCCACAGCGCGCTACATGCCGAACACCCGACGACCGCGTACATATTCGCTCCTGTTCTGGGAGCGACTTGAACGCTCTGACTACTCCTCGAGGGTTTTCGTCATTTCGACGTGGGGGATCCCCGCCTCCATGAACTCCTCGTTGACGCGGTCGTATCCGAGGTACTCGTAGAATTCAGCGACGCGCAACTGGCCGTGAAGGGTTAGCGTCGTGAGCTCACGATCACGAGCCTCGCGCTCGACGGCGTCCATGAGGGCCTCGCCTAGTCCGTTCCCTCGGTGGGATTCCAGGACAGCGAGGCGTTCGATCTTTCCGAGGCCGGCCTCAGGTTCTCGCAGTCGTGCTGCGCCGACAGGATCGTCGTCCGCGTAGGCGACGAAGTGGACCGCTTCGTCTTCGTGCTCGTCGATCTCGATGTCGGGGTCGACGCCCTGTTCCTCGACGAAGACGGCAAAGCGAACCTCGTAGGCGTCCTCGCGGGTGCCACCGACCTCGATTCGGTATTCCAGGTTCGTCATTGGTTCTGGGAGTGTCTAGCCGTTGGCTGTCTATGGGCGTTGCGTTCGCGATCGGCAATCGGCTCCAGCAAGGTAGTGTTCAGATACGCTGGCTCCATGCGAATGCGAACGATCTAAGCCAGCCGTCGGCCGAATCTGCAGTAGCGTGAGTGAACGCCTATATCCTACCGCACACGGGGCTACTCGCCCTTCGCTTGTTGGGAGTAGCGTGAGACCTGCCTCACGGACCATGCGAACGGGCGCTAAGCGCCCGTGAGCAGATGGGGCTTCGCGCCCTTGTGTAACGCTGCCTCAATTTGAAACCGAAGACGGCCTAGGTTTTCCCTCGCGAAAGGCCCGCCCGACACTGTTCTGAGTTCCATGGCGTTCGTCTCTGAAATTGAGGGCGTGTCGGGTACAGGCGTCTTTCAACGAGTCGTCGATGGGAAACACGGCGTTCACGAGCGCAAGCTCTCGTGTGGCCCATCAGAACGCGACGCGTTCTGCGGATGTCGTCGATATCGTGTTTCTCGCGGAGTTCCGCGAACAACGAGTGTGCGCCCGTGCTGTTCGTCGTTGGATAATTCGGCTTATTCTGGAGGACGCGCGTTCGATCAGACGGCGCTGGAAGTCATTCGAGACGATCGATATCGGTGCAACACGTACACGCGAGAGAGTAAACTTCACAGCAATATCACAGCACGACGGCGGCGGTCGCGTCGGCGAGTTCAGCGTAAAACGGTTCGCGTGTCTCTGCGCGGACCGCATCGAAGAACGTCTCGAACCACTGCCGAGGATGCTCGTCGAAGAACTGTTCACAGGTTTCCGGCGGAGCTACTGTCGACAGATGGCTGGCAAATTCGAGCTCGGTCGCGATATGGTCGGGAAGATCCGACCACTCGGAATCGAGGCCGAGACCGTATTCGTCATACCAGTCGACGACTGCCCGCGTGGACGGTCCGAGAACGTTGCCGGCGGCGTCGCCGTCACCGTCGCGATAGATACTCTCGTAGGGTGGGCACGGTGGGCCGTCCGGACCGACAAACAGCCGAGTGTGTTCGGTCCGTAGTGTCGTCAGGTCAACTGTGTCCAACTCGACGACGCCTGCGAGCTCTCCCGACTCGATGGCCGCACGGAGCCGTTCGTCCGGTTGCCGCCAGCACCGCGCCAGCACCGCGTAGCCCTGGGAAACCTCCGTCGCATCGGCGGACGCGGCGTCACTCATCGGTGCCACCGTCTGTTCGGACTTCTCCACCGTCAGCGGCTGTAGTATCTCCAGTCGATTGTGGTCGGGCTTCCTCTCCAAGTGCCGAACCCGGGAATGCGGGGAAATACCGCAGGCCGAGGGTGAGGATCAACGCGCCGAATGCGACCAGCCCGAGCGAGACCAGCAACTCAATCACTGTCGGCGTGTAGACCCCGACCGTCGACCAGATGTTTGATCCGATACCGCTGTACTCGGTCCCGGTCGTGACGCCGGGTGCGGCTCCGATGTTGAGTTCGGTGTAGCCGGTGAAGATGAGGTTGACGCCCTCAAAGAGGATCCCGATGATGGCGAACACGCTTGCAGTAAACACAGCCCAGACACGTGTCCGGAGAGACGGGACGATCAGCAATGCTAGGGGGATCACCCCACCGACAACTGTCCACAGCCAGAACGACACTGTGTCACCTACGAGAAAGCCACTGGTGATCGTCCAGAAGTCGAAGTTCGCTGCCCACGCGTGGGGTAGCCGTTCGGCCCCGACGAGATAGACGATGTGAACGGCGACGAACACGCCGAGCACTTTCCCGAGCTCTGAGACCAGTTCCGTTGAGAGCTTGAATCGGGTGAACCGATCGGCGAGAATCGCCGTCACGAGCATCAGCGCTAGTCCCGAAACCAGCGCCTTCATGATGAACATGGGGGCAACCAGTGGACTGAACCAGCTGCCACGACCGATCTGTAACGCGAAGATCCAACCAGTGACCGAGTGCAACGCGACTGCAAGTGGGATCGCGATCGCCGCGGCCCAGAACGATAGCTTTCGATCACGCTGGCGGCCGGCTTCCGTATCCTGGACGCCGAAGGCAAGCCGCGACCCACGGGCAGCCAGATCACGCCGGGTCAACAACCAGAAGTATACAGCACAGAACAGCCCGTACAGCACGACGATCGCGAAGTCCCATACCATCGGCGATCGGAAGTCCGGTGAGAGGAAAAACCCGACCACTCGGGTAGGTCGGCCCAGGTCGGGAAGGATCAGCAGGCCTGCGACCACGATGCAAGCGAAGCTGACCAGCACCCCGAGCGCCGCGATCGAGTCGTACCGGTCGGAATGGAAGAACTTCGGCACGCTCGAGATGATCAATCCGCCAGCAGAGAGCCCGACGAAGAAGACGAACAGCATGATGTACAGCCCCCAGGAGAAGACGTTGTCCATTCCAGTGACGATCAGGCCTTGGCTGAGCTGGTAGGCCCAAGCCACCAGTCCGACGAGGACGAGCCCGCTCAATGCGGCGACCCAGGCCTTCCCGCGCGTCCCGAATTTGTTGGGTGGCGCGACTGCGTTGCTCATTGTTCCTCGCCTCCGTCAGTCGCTGGGACACCGGGCTCGGCGTTCCGTCGTTTGGGCGGCTCGTCGAGTTCGGACTCCATCTCGTTGCCGAGGTGATTTCGGCCAGGAGACATTTCCCCACGAATGTAGTAGGTGTTCGGATCGGTCTCTAGGTCCTCAAGGAGTTGCGTCGTTTCGTACTGCTTGACGTACCGGGAGACGGCACTGTCCGGATCATCGAGATCTCCGAAGATCCGTGCGCTGGACGGGCAAGCAATGGTACACGCCGGATCAAGTCCCTCGTCCAGTCGGTGACTACAGAACGTACACTTTTCGACGACACCACGTTCGCGCTGCTCGACGTTGCCGGTCCCTTTGGGGGCCGTCGTTTCGGGTTTATCGTAGTTGAACACCCGAGCGTTGTACGGACAGGCCGCCATGCAGTACCGACAGCCCATGCACTTGTCATAGTCAATCTCGACGATCCCGTCTTCACGCGTGTACGTCGCGTTGACCGGACAGACCTTGACGCACGGTGCGTTCTCACAGTGCTGGCACGCTGTCGGCTGGTATTGCATCGACAGCGTTCCGTCGCCCCCATCGACAGGGTACTCTCCAGCCGGCGTATCGATGTTCTCGCCACCAGTGGTGAGGATTCGGTTCCAAGCCTGGCCCATGCTCACGTTGTTCTCGTCCTTGCACGCCACTGCGCACGAGTGACAGCCGATACACCGCTCTTGGTCGATTACCATGCCGTAGTTGGTCATGCTGTATCACCACCGTGTTGCAGTTGGTCGATCCAATCTGTCTCGGTCGGATCGTCGTACTTACTCGTATCGAGGTCCTCTGGGGCCGGCTCGATCTCGACGCGCGTATCGTAGAACGCGAAGTTCTCGATCGTCTCGCTGACGTCCGTGTGCGTCAAGTTATTATGGTGGCCCGCAATGTAGTGCTCGCCCCACCACCCCTGATCAGTGTTGACGTGCCCGGGTCGGTAGGCGTCGTTGTACTTCGCCTTGACGATCATCTCGCCGCGGTCGTTGTAGACCCGGACGTACTCGCCGTCCTCGATCCCACGCTCTTTGGCATCTTGTGGATTGATGTCGATCCGCGGTTCGGGATTGATCTCCCGCATCATCGGATTCTCGGCCCATTGAGAGTGGATCCGCCACTTCGAGTGGCCCTGCATGAACAACAGCGGATATTCGTCGGCCAGTTCGTGATCGTCGGCCGTTCGATCTTCTAGCGGAACGGGAAGTTCGAGAGAGACGCCCTTCTCGCTCGGGGCGTCCTCGTCGTAGATTTCGAGGCGGCCAGAGGGCGTGTTGAACTCGTCAGTGAAGATGATCTCGTCAGTTTCGAGGTGAATTGTCCCCTTTTCGCGGATCTCCTCGAACGTGAACCGGTCTTCCCCTTCGAGAATCTTTCTGAGGAGCGTCGTCCGGTCGCGTTCGAAGTGTTCGCCGTATCCCAGCCGGTCGGCGAGTTCGGCGATCATCCAGTGGTCGGACTTGGATTCCCACAATGGATCGTGGACCGGCTCGCGGTACATCGCGTGGGGGTGTTCGCCGGCCCCAGTGATGTCTTCCCGTTCGGTCCAGTGTGAGGCGGGCAGGACGATATCGGCGTGTTGGACTGTTGGTGTGTGGTGGATGTCCGCCACCGCGACCAGGTCCAGATTCGATAGCGAGTCAATCCACTGTTGGCGGTCCGGGAGCTGGTTGGCGACGAAGTTCGAGGACTGCGTGTACATCATCTTCAGCGGTGGGTCGGCATCACCCTGAAGTGCCGAAAGAATCCCTTTCTGCTGCATTCGTCTGGTCCCTGGACTGCCCTCAACGGCCCCGTAGTCGCTCCGATACCCGGAGCCAGCGAACCGGCCACCGGTGACACAGCCGCTACGACCGTAATCGCCGGTAAGTGCCAGGAGGATTGCGTACGCCTGGCCGAAGACGTGGCCGTAGACGTATCGGTCCACGCCGAGGCCCGTCATGACGCCGCCGGGCCCGCGGGTAGCGAGCCAGCGGACCGCCTGTCGAACGTTGTCGGCATCGACACCGATGGTCTCCTCTATGTCCTCCGGGGCGTAGTCGGAAGCGGTCTCCTCGAGTTCCGTCAGTGCCGTCCGTACTTCGTGGCCGCCGAATTCGAAGGTCCCTCGCAACGCGTACTCGCCGTACGTCTCCGGTTCGAGTGCGACTGCTTGACCGGCGTCGGCATCGTAGGCGACCGGCGTTTCGTCGTCACCGTCTGGGAAGACGTCACCGGTTTTGAGGAGAGCGCCGGTATCGGTTCTGACGAGCGCTGGCGCAAGTGTCCGTTCTCGGAGGAATTCAGTGTCCTCGAGGTCTTCTTCCAGCACGGTGTGGATCATCCCCATCACGAGGTGGATGTCCTTACCTGGCTTGACAGGCAACCAGAGATCGGACTTGGCCGTCGTCTGGTTGTACACCGGGTCGATCCCGACGATTTTCGTCCCACCCTCGATGGCATCCAACAGGAACCGCGCGTCAGGATTGAGACGGCTTCTGAAGACGTTGCCGCCCCAGATGAGGATCGTGTCGGCGTTCTTAATGTCCGTCCGCATGTTGGTGGGTGTGTTGAAGTACCCTGCCCCCGTGATCCGTCGGAAGCCGAGGCCAACATTAATGTCGATCGACCAAGACATCATCGTTCCGCCGAAAAGGTTCGCTAGCCGGCTGTACACCGTGCCATTGATCCCGCTACCGCCAGAACCAAGTTCGAAGTAGACGCTCTCGGGGCTGTACTCCTCCCGAATACGGTCCATCTCGCCTGCGACGTAATCGAGGGCCTCGGACCACTCGATGCGCTCGAACTCGGCGTCCGGTCCCCGTCCCTGCGGGTTCGGATTCTCGGGCGACCAGTCGCTTCGCTTCATCGGATACTTCAGCCGGTTCGGGTTGTATGTCCGGTGTAAGTGGGTCTGTCCTAGCGTACAGGCCCGTCGAAACTCTTCCCGATCAGGAATCGCCGGCTCGACCTTCCGGATCTGTCCGTCCCGAACGTGGATATCGAGCGGACAGTGGCCCCGACAATTAGGCGAACAGTAGCCATGGACAACCGTGTTCTCCTGCAGAAAGCGCTCGACGTCGTTGATCTCTGAATCGTCACTCAACGACTGGAGCACGTTCGAACCGCCGATACCCAGGACACCTGCGGCCGCCCCGGCACTGAGCAGCACACTCCTGCGGGTAACTCCATCGCGCTTACTCATCGTACTCCTCCGGTTTCGTCGGTCGATCATCGACGCCGAACTCATCGAGGACGGCATCGTGATACTTTTTGTGGAAGTCAGTCTCGGACATCTCACCGATACTGACCCGAACTGCATCCCGACCCATCTGTTTGCCCAACTCCGTGCTGTGGGTACTTTCGTCGAGGATTTCCTCGACCGACTGCTCCCAGTCCTCGTCGTCTAACCGACGCGCCATCTCGTCGTGTGTGTCGGTAGTATTAGTCACTTTGAGCCACCGTGGCTCTATCTACGCCCCCTCTTACCAACTCGCTATCCAGACACTATTGCGGTCTTTAAATACCACCGCGAGTTCTCGCAACTTATCGCGGATACAGGCTATATTTCATCGCTGAACAGATCCTGCATGACCTTTGCCTCAGCCGAGGAAAGTCGCTTCGAGAGAGCTGATTTCGAGATACCGATCTCGTGGGCTAGCTCCTCGAATTCGATCGTCCGCGGGCGATCATAGTAGCCAGCGACGATCGCCCACTGGATCGTCTCACGCTCGATATCAGTCATATTCTCGAGGTTGACGAGTTCCGACCGACGTTCGTCTGCCCCGCTATCGATGACGAGTTGCTGGAGGCGGACACTCTCCGCGATCTCCCGAAGGTCCGTAACGACATCTCGTAATGTCTCTCTATCGGGTGGATTCGTCCTAACGAGTACCCCATGGTCGGTTATTGCTTGCAACGAAGGGTTACAGCCGTGACTAGCGACGATTCGGCAGATACACTCCCCGTCGATCGCCCTCTGACGGTAGTGGACTGCGGAGTCCTCGGTGGTGCAACGAGACGTGACGTGACAGGTATCGTCTATCACGTGATGCTCTATCGGCGAGGTGCCGTCACCACCGTGTGCCACGAGACAGGCACAGTCAGACCCTTCAACGATGATTTCGGCACTCAAACGGCGTCGAGAATCGCATTCTACTCTCCGATCGTTGCCGACTGCATCGGCCGTAGCACTCGATTGGGGACACATATGAACTCGTTCGTGTCGAGGTGTCCTGAATCTATTGTCAGATATTCGTCGTAATCTCGACAAGCTGACCATACTCACCGCTGACAACAGTCACGACTGGGTGCTACTTCGTCATAGACTACCGTCTGGGGGAGCCAACCCAGTACTCAAGCACCGCGAATTCACCTGTCATGGCGTCGCCAACAATATATTTCTTGATGACATGACCTCCCATCAACGCTCACATATCGAATCACCGGCCCTCAAACGGTCACAGCAAACGGATTCGAACGGTTTGTTTAGGTCCGACGCTCGATGTCGTCGGAACGCGCGTTCCGACTGCGCGAAAGCTCGCTATGCGAGTTTCTCGATATTGTCGATGATTTCCTCGGCGTACTCCTCGGTACCGAGCTTCTTGGCGTCCTCGAGCTGGCGTTCGAGGTCGTAGGTGACCTTGCCCGACGAGATGGTTTCCTCGACGGCGTCACGCACGAGGTCGGCGGCCTCGTCCCAGCCCATGTAATCGAACATCAGACGGCCGGAGAGGATCATCGCGGTCGGGTTGGCCATGTTCTGGCCGGCGCGTTTCGGTGCACTGCCGTGGACCGGCTCAGCCAGGACGCGAGCGTCGCCGAAGTTTGCACCGGGTGCGATCCCGAGCCCGCCGATCTGGGCACCCGCGGCGTCGCTCAGGTAGTCACCGTTGAGGTTCGGCATCGCGAGCACGTCGAACTCGTCGGTGCGCAGTTGCATCCACTGGAGCATCGCGTCGGCCAGTCGCTCTTCGACCATGACGGCCTCGTCTGGGATGTCGACCTCCTCTTGGGTCTCCCACAGCGAGTCGGGCGCGGCGAAGACTTCCTCGTCGGGGTACTCCTCCTCGGCGACTTCCATGCCCCACTCGCCGAACTGCCCTTCGGTGAACTTCATGATGTTGCCCTTGTGGACCAGCGTTACCTTCTCGCGGTCGTGCTCGATGGCGTAGTCGATGGCCTTCCGCACGAGGCGCTTGCTCCCGAACTCGGTGATCGGCTTGACGCCGATGCCGATCGGGCCGTCGTGCATCATGTCGTCGTAGCCCATTTCGTCTTCGACGAACTCCCGGACCTGCTCGACCTCCTCGGTGCCGGCTTCCCACTCGATGCCGGCGTAGACGTCCTCGGTGTTTTCCCGGAAGGTCACCATGTCCATCTCTTCGGGCGCTTTCATCGGTGAGGGAACGCCGTCGAGGTAGTAGGTCGGGCGGACGTTCGCATAGAAATCAAGCGTCTGGCGCAACGCGACGTTCAGCGAGCGGAAGCCGGCGCCGACGGGCGTCGTCAGCGGGCCCTTGATCGCGACGCGGAACTCGTCGATCGCATTGACGGTATCGTCGGGCAGGTTCTCGTCGTACTTCTCACGGCCGGATTCGCCAGCAAAGACGCGCATCCAGGCGATGTCGCGCCCGGTCGCTTCAGCGGCGGCATTCAACACTTTCTGGGCGGCCGGGCCGACGTCCTTCCCGATCCCATCGCCGTGGATGATCGGGATGATCGGATTCTCCGGAATGTCGAGTTCGTCCGCTTCCTCGTCGATGACGTCGATGGGCTGTCCCTCCTCGGGGACTGAAACGGTGTCGTAACTGTCAGCCATGTTCCGACCCTCGCTCGTGGTCCACAAAGGCCTGCCGCTTTCCGCGAGAATCGAACTTCCGGCACGTCTTGCAGTGTTTCCGATGCAGGCGGTGACTCACCACATCGCGGCTGCGACCCCGACGGCGAGCGCCGGCCCCTGCGTAACGATCGCTCGCGGCAGTCGCTGGCGGGCACCGTCGAGCGTATCGGTGAGGGCGCCTGTCGCCCCGTCGAGAACCCCTTCGCCGTGGCCGACCAAGATCCGGTCAGGCTCCATCTCACCGAGGAGCTCCCGCGGGGGAAACGCCCGACAGGGTAACGTCAGTGTGACCCGCTCGCCCCCGACCGTCCAGTGAGTCGAGAGTAGGTCCGGCGTGTACAGCGTCCCGTCAGACTCCCGGTAGGCGACCCCCTCGCGCCAACCCGGAAGCGGATCGACGCGCTCGACGATGAACCCCGACTTTCCGGGTTCGCGTTCGTAGCGTTCGATCGGCGCGTTGACGGTCCCGGGGACGCGATCCATCCACTCCGGGAGGAACACGGACACATCGTAGCGATCGGCGAAGACGTCGGCGTCGCGGGTGTGCCAGTTCGAGAGGACGGCGACGCCGACCACCTCGCCGAGATCCGCGATCAGGTCGTCCACTCCAGGTGCATCCAGTGGATCGAACAGCCAGACGCCGTCGTCGCCTCTGACGGCGTGACTCGCTCGCTCCCCCCGTTCGTCAGGGTGGGCGATCCAGCCGACACCGGCGTCGAAGCGATCGACGATCCGGGGATCGGTCGCCTCGCCGCGATCGTAGATCGGCATGGTCGGGACTGGCGAGGTGTGGGCCAAAGAGCTTCCGGACCCGGGCGAAGAGCGGATCGTCGGCGGTCAGTCCAGTCCGGCCGCGAACGCGTAGGCCGCCTCGCCGCCTTTTGGGTAGCCGCCGTCGAGGCCGATCCGCCAGCCGTCGAGTTCCGCGGGGTCGTCGATCGCGTTCGTGACGACGGTCCTGACGTCGAGTACGTCGACGCCGTAGTAGTCGTGGGGGATGTCCCGAAGGTACTGGAGTGCCGTCTCGAAGAGACTGCACATTCCTGCATCGTTCTCGAAGTCGTAGTGCTTGTACGCGCCCGCCGCGACCTGGACCATCCCGTGGAGGAAGGCACTCTCGGTCGTCCCGCTCCCGTAGTTGTACCATTCGTCCTCGAAACAGTCGTGTGAATCGTGATAGCCCCCGTCGTTGTAGAGGGCAACGCCGTGGACGACCGCACGCCGGAGCGTCGCGTGCTCCCACTGGCCCTCCGCCGGGTGCCAGCCGGTCGGCGATCCGCTCGCGGGCGGACCCACGGATGGGTCGCGCGTATGACGGTCCATTGATTGTCGGGAGGGGCCGAAAACGGGTAAGTTCAGCGTCCGGGGAAGTGCGACCGTTCGGACGTGTCGGACAGATCGAAACCGCGTGATTTAACCGCCCGAACGAAGTGTTCCCGAATGCGTGCGAGGGTAGCCAAGCCTGGAAACGGCGGCGGACTCAAGATCCGCTCCCGTAGGGGTCCATGCGTTCAAATCGCATCCCTCGCACTGCTGGGCCCATGCGGCCCCTCGCAACAGTGCAGGAAGATCGTCCCTCTCGGGGGCCATCTTCCCTCGCAAAATTACTGCTGAAGTTGACTGGGAAGCCACGCCTGGAAACGGCGGCGGACGCAAGATCCGCTCCCGTAGGGTCCTCGTGAGTAGCGAGGACGAACGACAGTGAGTCCTCGACCAGAGCGAACGGAGAGCATAGCGAGCCGTGAGCAGCGAGGACGAACGACAGTGAGTCCTCGGAGCGAGCGGTGTAACCGCGAGCAGAGTGAGTCTTCCGGTGGTCCATGCGTTCGGTTGCATCCCTCGCACTGCTGGGCCCACGCGGCCCCTCGCAACCAGTGCAGGAAGATCGGCGAGGTCGCGAAGCGACCTCGATGCGAACGGCGCGCCGCGCCGTGAGCTGGAGCGGTCTTCCCTCGCAAAATTACTCACAGCATACAACCCGATAGCGACTGCACTACCGGCTTCGAAGTCATCTACAGACAGCCGTTCCCACCGTAGTGGGTGGCTGCGCACTGGTGTAAATCTCGGAAGAACGATTTCACTAATTACTAAATGCCTGGGGGTCGTAGGTGAATGTACAACAGGATGTCAGCCCGAGCACCAGGTGACTGTCGCGTTTCGAGGACGGTCACGCGATTCACGTGATCCAGCCTGACGTCTACCCATAGCTAATCCATGACTAACCCAGATTCTTCCAACGACCGAATCGATGCACTGATCGAGAAACTCACCCTTCAGGAGAAGATCGACCTCGTTCACGGCGATCACGACCCGGCCGAACTGGCGACAGGGTATCTGCCGGGCAACGACCGCGTTGGGGTTCCGTCGCTGTCGCTGGTCGACGGCCCGATGGGTGTTCGGGCAGTCACCGCGACGGCGTTCCCCGCCTCGATCGCGCTGGCAGCCGCCTGGGACAGTGACCTCGCACGCGAGCAGGGCGAGGCCCTCGGGACGGAAGTCTTGGGCGCCGATCAGGACGTCCTGCTGGCTCCCGGGTTCAATATCATCCGGGCCCCGCAGTGCGGTCGCTCTTTCGAATACTACAGCGAGGATCCACACCTGTCGAGTCGACTCGCCGTTGGGACCATCGAGAGCGTCCAGTCGGCCGGCGCGATGGCGACGGCGAAACACTACGTGGCCAACAATCAGGAACACCAGCGACACGCCGTCAGCGCCGAGGTCGACGAGCGAACGCTCCGAGAGATCTATCTTCCGGCCTTCGAGGCGGCCGTGAAAGAAGCCGACGTGGCGTCGGTGATGGCGTCGTACAACCGAATCAACGGCACCTATGCGACCGAACACGAGCGGCTTCTCACGGATGTCCTCAAAGACGAGTGGGGCTTCGATGGCTTCGTCGTCTCGGACTGGTGGGCAACGACCGACGCCGTCGGTGCTGCCCGTGGCGGGCTCGACCTCGATATGCCCGGCGTCCCGGTCCACGAATGGCAGGAGAACGAGAGTCGCATCCACCGGGCGATCGGTGCGTTGCCTGATGCCGCGCCGAAAGACAAACTCGCTGCACTCGCGGCCAAACCGTGGCTGCCTGACGGGGCGAATCCGAACCTCTTCGAGGGGAGCGTTTTCGAGGACCCACTCCGGGAAGCCGTCAAGGGTGGCAAAGTCCCCGAAACTGCCCTCGATGAGAAGATCGCTCGCACGCTCTCCCAGATGGAACGCTTTGGCATGTTTGACGACGAACAACCCGAGGGGTCGGTTAACGACCCTGCCCACGAGACGGTTGCTCGTCGCGTCGCCGAGCGTGGGACGGTCCTCCTCCAGAACGACGGCGTCCTCCCGCTGGATGAAGAGCCTGCATCCATTGCTGTCATCGGGCCGAACGCCGACAAGGCCAAGATCGGTGGCGGCGGGAGTTCTGAAGTCGATCCCACCGATGCCATCAGCCCGCTCGATGGCATCCGTGAACGCACAGATGGCGAGACAACCGTCTCCTTCGAGCGCGGCGTCGAACGGATCGAGGACCCCCACGACGAGGATGAGGGTCCCTTCGGTCTCCCCGTTCCGGATGCGATCGACGACGCACTGTCGGGCGACGACGAGGGCCCATCGATCGACGCGGCGGCTCGCGTTGCCGAGTCTGCGGACGTCGCTGTCGTCGTGGTTCAGGACAACGCTTCAGAGAGCGAGGACCGCTCGCTATGGCTGCCCAACGAACAGGATCAACTGGTCGCTGCTGTCGCCGATGCAGCCGAGAAGACGGTCGTCGTCGCGCGGACGGCCGGACCGGTCCGGATGCCCTGGGCCGGTGACGTCGACGCGATCGTCGAGACCTGGTATCCCGGTCAGGAAGACGGCCACGTCACCGCCTCGGTCCTCTTCGGCGATGTCGACCCGAGCGGCCGCCTGCCGGTCACCTTCGCCCGCCGGACCGATCATTACCCCGCAAGCACGGAGGGCCAGTACCCTGGCATCGAACTGGAGGCGGAGTACTCCGAGGGTGTGTTCGTGGGCTATCGGCACTTCGACGCTGAGGACATCGAACCGCTGTTCCCGTTCGGGCATGGCCTGAGCTACACCGACTTCGAGTACGACGACGTGACCGTCGAGGCAGGTGACGGCCCCGAAGCGACGGTGGAGGTAACCGTCGAGAACGTCGGCGATCGCGACGGTCACGAGGTCGTTCAGGCGTATCTCGGCCAGGACGACCCGTCGGTCGAACGCCCGCCCAAAGAGCTGGCTGCCTTCGAATCGGTCGAACTCGCCGCCGGCGAGTCCAAGACGGTCACGCTCGAAATCGAGGAGCGTGACTTCGCCTATTACGACACCGAGGAGTCGGCCTGGACGGTTGAGGACGGCGACTATACGGTGTCAGTCGGCCGCTCCTCGCGGGACATCGTCGACACTGACACGGTTTCCGTCGAGGACTTGACGGTCGTCGAATAATCGATTTCAGGAGTATCTGTTTTCGACGCGATGGCTGATCTTCAGTGAAGAACTGACCGAACCCGAACGCCGTCTGTGTCTCAGAACCGGCGAAGCGTTTCCTGGGGACAACAACTATCATGGTCCGGTCCGTCGCTTGTGCGTATGGCACAAACGTACGACCGCGGGGCCGTCGAGGACGTCGGCCGCTGGCGAGAGTTCTCCGCCGGGATGTGGGCGTGGGTGCTCCACAAGTTCACCGGCTGGGTGCTCGTCGGCTATCTGTTTACGCATATCGCTGTGTTGAGTACCGCTATCGGCGCTGATCCGGCCGCCGCACCCCAGGATCTGTACACGACGACGCTTGTGGGACTGGAAGACTTGCTGGTCGTGCGACTGCTCGAAGTCGGGTTGCTTGCCGTCGCAGTCTTTCACATGCTCAACGGCATTCGACTCCTGTTTATCGATCTGGGCCTCGGACTAGAGCGCCAGGACCAGAGCTTCTACGCATCGCTGATCATCACGGGCGCAATCGCGGTCGCCAGCGTCCCAACGTTCCTCGCGGGGGTGTGATCGATGGCAGAATACTACTCTTCGTTCGAATCGGGCGGCTGGGGCTGGTTCCTCCAGCGGATTACAGCCGTCGTCTTGATCGGAACGCTTGCCTTTCATTTCTTCCTGCTGCACTTCGTCAACCACGCCGCCGAGATCACGCTTGCGGGGACCCAAGCCCGGATGAGTCAGGTCGGGTATTTCCTGACGATGATTGTCTTCCTCGTCACCGCGACGTTCCACGGCGTCAACGGAGTGTACAACGCACTGCTCAACCAGGGCATCTCGGGGACCCAAAAGCGCGTCGCCAAGTTTGGTCTCTCGCTGGCCGGTCTGCTATTGATCGTCCAGGGAGTCCGCGTGGCAATCGCAATGGCGGGGATTAGCCTATGAGTGCCGACACTGACCCAGAGACGGACACAGAAGCGGAGGTCGAAGCCGAGACAGAGACGCCGCCTCCCGCTGACACCGAGCCGGAACCGTCCGTGCCTGAACCCGGCACGGAATCCCACCAGGACAGGCGGATGCGCGAAAAGGGCGAACAGGCGATCGCCCGCGAGGAGGCAGCCGCGGACGCGGCGGCCGAAGAGATCGAAACCGTCGAGATCCGGGTCTACCGGTACGATCCCGAGGTCGAGGGCAAGACGACGCCACGGTTCGACGCCTTCCATGTCCCCATCGAAGAGGGAATGACGGTACTTGACGCGTTGATCTATGCGCGCGACGAGTTCGATTCGAGTCTGACCTTCCGTCACTCCTGCCGGCAGGGTGTCTGTGGGTCGGACGCGCTGTTCGTCAACGGCGCCCAGCGGCTCGGGTGTCAGACCCAGATTTCCGATCTCGAGGCCCCGGTCCAGATCGAACCGTTGCCCCACCAGGAGGTCGTCAAGGATCTCGTCGTGGACATGCAGCATTTCTACGAGCAGATGGACGCCGTCGAGCCGTACTTCGATCCGGACGAGGAACCTGAAGAGGATCTAGAGGAACAACGCCAGACCCGAGAGAACCGCGAGAAGATCAAGCTCTCGACGCGGTGTATCCAGTGTGGGGCGTGTACGTCCTCGTGTAACGTCGCTGCTGGTGACAACCAGTATCTCGGTCCAGCGGCGATCAACAAGGCCTATCGGTTCGTCATGGACAAACGCGAAGGCGAAGATCGTCGGAAGCAACGTCTGGAGACTGTCAAACAGGAACACGGCGTCTGGCGGTGTCAGACCCAATTCTCCTGTACGGAGGTCTGTCCGAAGGACATCCCGCTGACCGAGCACATTCAGGAACTGAAGCGCGAAGCGATCAAGGAAGACATCAAATTCTGGTGATTACAATGCACGAACACGACGTCATCGTCGTCGGTGCGGGCGGCGCGGGGTTACGAGCAGCGATCGCGGCCAAAGAGGAGGGGGCCGACGTAGCTATCGTGACGAAGCTTCATCCAGTCCGCAGCCACACGGGCGCGGCCGAGGGCGGGATCAACGCGGCCCTTCAGGAGGAAGACTCCTGGGAAGACCACGCCTATGACACGATGAAGGGCTCGGACTTCCTGGGGGATGCCCCGG
Organism: Halorhabdus salina; assembly: GCF_013839425.1. Taxonomy (GTDB): domain Archaea; phylum Halobacteriota; class Halobacteria; order Halobacteriales; family Haloarculaceae; genus Halorhabdus; species Halorhabdus salina. Next base: position 33,241 of record NZ_JACDNP010000005.1, read on the forward strand.
CGATCGAGACCCTGACAAAGGACGCCCGGGAGGACGTCATCCAACTCGAACACTGGGGGATGCCCTTTTCCCGCGAAGAAGACGGGACGGTCTCTCAGCGCCCCTTCGGCGGGCTTTCCTATCCGCGGACGACCTACGCCGGTGCGGAGACGGGCCACCACCTGCTGCACACGATGTACGAACAGGTGGTCAAGCGCGGGATCGAGGTCTACGAGGAGTGGTACGTCACTGACCTCGCGGTCACCGACGAGGACGATCCCGAAGACCGGACCTGTCACGGCGTCGCCGCCTACGACATCAAGAACGGCGCAGTCGAGGGATTCCGTGCTCGGGACAGTGTCATCCTGGCGACCGGCGGACTCGGCCAGGTGTTCGATCATACGACCAACGCGGTCGCCAACACCGGCGACGGCCAGGCGATGGCCTACCGGGCTGGCGTGCCCTTAGAAGACATGGAGTTCGTCCAGTTCCATCCCACGTCGCTTCCCTCGACCGGCGTCCTCATCTCCGAGGCTGTCCGTGGCGAGGGTGGCATCCTCTACAATGCCGAGGGTGAGCGATTCATGTTCGAGCGCGGGTACGCCAACAACGAGGGCGAACTCGCCTCCCGTGACGTGGTCTCTCGGGCGGAACTCACTGAGATCAACGAAGGGCGGGGAATCGAAGACGAATACGTCCACCTCGATATGCGCCACCTCGGTGAAGAGCGCATCATGGACCGATTGGAGAACATTCTCCATCTCGCAGCGGACTTCGAGGGCGTCGACGGCTTAGAGGAGCCCATGCCGGTCAAACCCGGCCAGCACTACCAGATGGGTGGTATCGAGACCGACGAGAACGGCGAGACCTGTATCGAGGGGCTCTATGCGGCCGGTGAGTGCGCCTGTGTCTCAGTTCACGGCGCCAATCGTCTCGGTGGGAACGCCCTGCCGGAACTGTTCGTCTTTGGCAAGCGCGCGGGCTATCACGCCGCCGGCCGGGATATGAAGACGGCAGAGATCCCGACTGGGCCATCGGCCCGCAGTGAGGCCGGTGACGTGAGCCCGGCGGTCGAACCTGGGGCGATCGAACCTGCCACGGACGAGGACGCGGTCGCCGATGGCGGCCAAACGGCTGACCCGACGGCTATCGTCGATCAGGAGGTCGAAGCTGAACGGGAACGCATCGAGCGCCTTCTCGAAGACGACGGGACGAACCACGCCGACATCCGCGCGGACGTCCAGCAGACGATGACCGAATACGTCAACGTCTTCCGGACCGAGGAGGGGATCGAGACGGCACTCGAAGACTTGCAGGATGCCCGGCGGGACTACCAAGACGTGGCAGTCGAGGATCCATCCCGGACGTTCAACACTGACCTCATCCACACCTTGGAGACGCGAAATATCATCGATCTCGCCGAGACGATCGCGCTGGGTGCACTCGCCCGGACTGAATTCCGTGGGGCCCACTGGCGGGCTGAACACCAGACCCGTAAGGACGACGAGTGGCTCAAGCATACGATGATCGCCTGGAACAACGGCGATCTCGACCTCTATTACGTCCCGGTCATCCTCGACGGTGAGAGCAAAACGTACGAACCGGTCGACCGCAGTTATTGACGCGAATACCGTCTGCTGACGGTGTTGGTTTGCCACTACTGACTGATTTGTGTCTGTACTTCTATGGGGACGCTGCTATTATTGAGTGAACGGATCGAAAGTAAAGTGGGTGGGGTGGGGGGGTGGGGGAGAGTGGGCACCATATGGTGCCACACGAACAACACAGTGCATCATGGTAAAAAGGTTGTTGGCCGCATTATCATAACTGATTCTCGTATGTACGATCGACCAACTGCGTGGAGATGGCGTGGCATACCATTCGATAAGATGCGTCGTCGTCGGGCTCACTCTGATAGCAGTTGTTGATCTGAGGAGCTATCGTTGGCGTCGAATAAGTCTCGAAGCCGGACATATAGGTGTATACTCGAAGTCGATCAGTCTGAACTGGCGTCCAGATGCGTACAGTGCTTTGCCTCGGCATCATAACAGTCCGGGCATTCCTCACGGCGGTCGACGTACCGGGTCAACCGAGCGGCAACATCGTCACTTAGTGCGTGTTCGAGTTCGCACGCTTCCTCGTGAAACCCCTCAGTCACGTCCAGTCCATCGACGAGGAATCGCTCGATGAGGCAGTGTTTGGCTAGTAAGTCCGCTGCTTGACGCTCACCTGCGTCGGTAAGGGTGGCTCCGCGTCGCTTTTCGTATTCGAGGAGTCCGTCGTCCTGGAGGCGCGAGAGCATCTGTGTAACGCTGGGCGGGGAGACAGCTAGTCGGTCAGCGATTGCACCGGTCCGAGCCGGCTGGCCGTCCCTGGAGAGCAGATATATCTCCTTGAGATACATCTCGACGCTCTCGCTGACGGCCGAACTGCCGTGGTGGCTCATGATAGTTTCGTGTAATGCCCAACCAATGAAATACTCACGGGTCCGCTAAAGTTGGTCGCCCCTCACACCGACTGCCCGATGGACGTTTAACTCTGTCTCGTCGTCGGTTCGAGCCCCAGCGCGAGCCCAATGTTGAGCGCTGTCAGGAAGACGCCAAGCACGAACAGCCCCAGCGCGAGCCGAATATCCGATGTGATCGGGAGGGTCGGACTGATACCGAGGGTCGCAGCCCCCGCCATCAATCCGCCCGCCGCGCCCGACCAGCGAGCCGTCTGCCAGTCGTCACCCGGTGACGTATAGCGGGCGAGATATCGGAGTGAGAGAGCAATCCCGAGTGCCCAGAAGAGTCCGAGCATGACTGCGAACATCGGATCGGCGACCAACCACGCGTACGTTGCGCCCCCGACGGCACTACCGATTACTGCCGAAAACGTCCACGAGAGGGCACGATGCATGCACTCAGATGGCTTCCAGACCGCCTTAGTCACTTTGGTCGTATGGTGAGTGACGAACGTGTCCCCCATGCTCACGGACTGGGAATCGTCTACCGGCGAGGGGCTGGTAGCGACACTGTCCCGACTTAATCGTTTACGTCCCCCGCGACGATGCGTGAGTTCGAACTCACCGCCCAGGTGTGCCCACACGCTTGGTTGGTACACTCGTACGCGTAGCTGTCAACACCTTCGGCATGCGTCCCCTCAGCCCCACACTTCGGACAGTACGTCTGATACGATTGATCGACGGTCGCGTTTACCACGGATAGACAAACGCTCGGCGATATCCATAATGAAAGTTACGGTTTATTTTTGTCCGACACGAACTCCTCACCAGTGGTGTTATAACCTAGGCGAATTCATCCGAAGAAGAAATATTAAAGGCCCTCATTCCGTAACCGGATATAATGACAGAGATAGTTGCGACCACACCAGGGTTGTATCCCTTGCCGGACCGGGCAAAAGACGACCTAGCAGATCGCAAAGGCCACCAGAAGAGCGACCTTATCAGCGGCAACGAAGGCAACGCGATCACCGAGGCATACGATCACGCCCGCGAGGAAGTGATCGAGCGCCAGCAGACAGCTGGTCTCGACCGGGTCGTCGAGGGGCAGTTACGGTGGGACGACATGCTTGCCCACCCGCTCGCGGTCCACGACAACGTCGATACCCGCGGAATCGTGCGGTATTACGACAACAACAACTTCTATCGCGATCCGGTGATCGAGGGCGAATTGACGCCGGACGGCGATGTCGCGAGCGAACTCGATGCGGCGGCCGAACTCGTCGATTCGGGACTCCAAGCGGTCCTGCCTGGTCCGTACTCGCTTGCGGACCTTGCCTCCGACGAGCACTACGGTGACGACGCGGCGCTGCTCGACGGCGTCGCGCAATTCCTCGCGGGGGAACTCGAGCAGTTCCCCGACGTCGAGACGCTGTTCCTGCTCGAACCGTCGCTCGTGACCGACGCGCCGGGTGATGGCGACGACGAGCGTGCGAGCAAGGCCATCGACACTGTCGCGGACGCAATCGACGCCGAGGTCGTCGTCCACACCTACTGGGGCGCACTCGAAGAGAAGGTACACGCGCATCTACTCGATGCCGACGTCGACGCCCTGGGGTACGACCTGGTCAGCGATCACGAACAGACGATCTACAACGTCAACGAGTACGGGACAAAAGACGATGTGGCACTCGGCCTCGTCGACGGCCAGAACACGCTGTTGGAGACGCCCGCGGAGATCCGAGAGCGTATCGAGTGGTTCAGTGAGGAGACGGTCAACGACTTCGAGACCGTCTACGCGACGCCCAACACCGAACTGTTCTACCTGCCAGTCAACAAGGCCGAGGCCAAACTCGATGCGCTTGCCTCGGCGGCAACCGAGGAGGTGTCCCTATGAGCAACACACGCGAGCAATTCCGGCCGGCCGATCACGAGAACGACCACTTCCTGCTGACGACCGTCGTCGGTTCGTACCCGAAGCCAAAGTGGCACGACCGCGCCCGCGAACTCTTCGAAGACGAGGACGCCGACTTCGATGCGGATGAGTGGGAAGAGTCGAAAGACGACGCCGCCCGGATCATCACCGACGAACACGAACGGGCGGATCTCGACGTGATCACCGACGGCGAGATGCGGCGCAACGAGATGGTGGAGTTCTTCGCCAAGCGCATCGAGGGGTACGACTTTAACGGCCGCGTGAAGGTCTGGGGGCACAACTACTTCGATAAACCTAGCGTCGTCGACGACGTCGAGTACACCGAGTCCTGGCTCGTTGATGAATACGAGTTCACCGCAGACGTCGCCGACGCCCCCGTCAAGGTTCCTATCACGGGACCCTACACACTGGCTTCCTGGAGTTTCAACGAAGTCTATGACTCCGAAGAAGCGTTGACCTACGCGCTGGCTGATCTCGTCAACGAGGAGATCGAGGCGCTGGTCGATGCTGGCGCGCGCTACATCCAGATCGACGAGCCCGCCCTGGCGACGACACCCGACGATCACGCCATCGTCGGGGAGGCCCTCGAACGGATCGCCAAAGACGTGCCCGAGGATGTCCGACTCGGTCTGCACGTCTGTTATGGCGATTACTCCCGGATCTACCCCGAAATGCTGGAGTACCCCGTCGAAGAGTTCGATCTCGAACTCGCCAACGGCGACTTCGAGCAGATCGACGTGTTCAAAGACCCCGAATTCACGAAAGACCTCGCGCTGGGCGTGCTCGATGTCCACGACACCGAGGTCGAGTCCGTGGCGGAGATCAAGGAAAACATCAAGAAAGGCCTGGAGATCGTGCCGCCCGAGCGCCTGACGGTCTCGCCGGACTGTGGCGTGAAGCTCCTCCCCCGCGAGGTCGCCTACGAGAAGATGGCGAACCTCGCCGAGGCCGCCCGTGAAGTGGAAGCCGAACTGGACGCCGGTGAGATTGACGTGCCCGCAGCCGAGAACTGATCGCTATTGCGTTTCCTACCGATTTTCGACCGCTTCGATCGCCCGCTTTCCGATCTCGACGACGTCATTCGCCAGCCTGTCGCTTGCTGCCTCCAGGTCAGTCGCCGAAAACCATTCCCAGGCCTCGGCCGGTGCTTCGCCATCTGCGGGATCGATGGCACGACTATCGACGGCGCCATAGAAGATGAAGTCGATGTGCTGGTGGCCGACCTCGCCGTCGTGGACATTGATGTCTTCGAGCAGGAAGTGCTGTGGCTGAGGGATACTCTCGGCCGTCGCTGAGTCGAGGTCACCTTGGGGCGCGATCAGCTCCGGGTCGAGGCCGAGTTCCTCCCTGACTTCCCGGCGCGCGGCGACATGTGGCAATTCGTCGCGATCGATGTGGCCACCCGGTGGGAGCCACATGTCGAGTTTGTCGTGTTCGTGGAGGGCTGTCTGGCCGTCGTGGACGACGTAGACTGTCGCGACGAAATGGCGGGTTGTCTCCATACGCACGGCCGAGAGGGCAATCGAGTTGAACCTGCCGAAACGGACGCCAGAAGAGCGTGAAATAGAGGGCGCGATTAACTCGCCTTGATGCCTTCTTTGGCTTCGAGCAACTCGTGATAGCGGTTGCGGATGGTGACTTCGGAAATGTTTGCGACCTCACTGACTTCGTTCTGGGTCACCTTCTCGTTTGCCAGCAGCGAGGCGGCGTAGATGGCCGCGGCGGCCAGGCCGACCGGACTCTTCCCGGAGTGGACGCCTTCCTGCTTTGCGTTCTCCAGCAGGTCACGGGCGTGTCGCTCGGCCTCTTCGGTGAGATCGAGGTCCGAGGCGAATCGAGGGACGTAACTCGTCGGGTCAGCCGGCTTGACTTCCAACCCGAGTTCGCGGACGACGTACCGATAGGTTCGGGCCGTTTCGTCTTTCTCGACTCGGGAGACGTTGTTGATTTCGTCGAGGCTCCGCGGATTGCCCGCCTGGCGCGCGGCAGCGTACAGCGAGGAGGTGGCAACGCCCTCGATCGAGCGGCCGGGAAGGAGATCCTCGTCGAGTGCGCGGCGATAGATCACCGAAGCGGTCTCACGGACGTTTTCGGGCAGACCCAGTGCCGAAGCCATACGATCGATCTCGCCTAAGGCCTGCTTGAGATTTCGCTCTTTGCTATCTCGCGTGCGGAAGCGCTCGTTCCAGGTCCGGAGGCGCTGCATTTTCTCGCGCTGGCGCGAAGAGAGGGAGTTGCCGTAGGCGTCTTTGTCCTGCCAGCCGATGTTGGTCGAGAGGCCCTTGTCGTGCATCATGTTGGTGGTGGGCGCACCGACCCGGCTCTTTTCGTCTTTCTCTTTGGAGTCGAAGGCCCGCCACTCAGGCCCCGGATCGATCTCGTCTTCCTCTACCACCAGTCCACACTCACTGCAAACCGTCTCTCCGCGTTCGGAGTCCGACCGGAGGCTGCCGCCACACTCTGGACAGACGTGTTCGGTTTCCTGTTCGTCCTCACTAGTCTCTTGCTGACTCGCTCGCTCGTAACTTCTGAGGGTCGTATCTGACATTGGTCGAGTACGTCACGGGCCGGAGGCCCGAAGAACTGTTTCGCTCGTCTTTGTGTTTTCTTTGGGAGAACTTAAATTCTTTGGTCGACCAAAACCGGCAGCCATCACCGGAAATACGGCGTCCTATTCGGGACCCGATGTTTCGAAACCCTTAGTGGCGGTCCCACCCAGGCGAGGATATGAGCGAATCGGCCGTCGATCCCGACGAGGTCGAACACATCGCGGATCTCGCGCGGGTGAATCTAGATCCCGAGGAACGCGAGCGGTTCACTGAGCAGTTCGCGGACATTCTCTCGTATTTCGAGACGCTCGATGAGGTGCCCGAAGTGGAACCGGACGCGGAACTGACCAACGTCATGCGCCCCGACGAGGTCACCGAGAGTCTCGACCGCGAACAAGCCCTGGAAAACGCTCCTGACAGCGAAGACGGGTTCTTCAAGGGGCCAAACGTCTCATGAGCTACAACGCCTATATCACCAAGGAGCCGATCGACGGAGCCGACGACGGCCCGCTGGCCGGTCGTACCGTCGCCGTCAAGGACAATATCTCGACGGACGGCGTCCGGACGACGGCGGGCTCTGCGATGCTCGAAGACTATGTGCCGCCCTACGATGCAACGGTCGTCGAGCGCCTCAAGGCGGCCGGCGCGACGATCCCCGGCAAGACCAACATGGACGAGTTCGGGATGGGGACGACAACGGAGACGTCGAACTTCGGGCCGACGGAGAACCCCGCTGCCGAAGGGCACGTCCCCGGTGGCTCTTCGGGTGGCTCGGCGGCGGCGGTCGCCGCGGGCGAGGCTGATCTCGCGCTGGGAAGCGACACCGGCGGGTCGGTCCGGTGTCCAGCCGCCTTCTGTGGCGTCGTCGGGATCAAGCCGACCTACGGACTGGTCTCCCGGTACGGACTGATCGCCTACGCCAACTCCTTAGAACAGATCGGCCCGATCGCGCCAACAGTCGAAGACGCGGCCGAACTCCTCGAAGTGATCGCCGGTCAGGACCCCAATGACGCGACGACCCGTGACGCGACCGACGAGATCAGTGGTCGGACGCCAGACGACGATATCCGGGCGTACACCTTCGCCGACGCAGCCGACGGCGATGTCGATGGGCTAGAGATCGGGATCCCCACGGAACTGCTTGCCGGTGCCGACGAAGACGTCGTCGAGACGTTCTGGGATGGGATCGACGAACTGGAATCGAAGGGCGCGAGCTATCACGAGGTCGACCTCCCGTCGGTCGAGCACGCTGTCGAGGCCTACTACGTGATCGCGATGAGCGAGGCCTCGTCGAACCTCGCCCGGTTCGACGGCGTTCGCTACGGCCGTTCGGGTGGCTACGACGGCAACTGGAACGAGACCTTCGCCAGGGCCCGCGAGGAAGGCTTCGGCGAAGAGGTCAAGCGGCGCATCCTCCTTGGGACGTATGCACTTTCGGCGGGCTATCACGACAAGTACTACAAGAAGGCCCAGGACGCTCGCGCCTGGGTGAAACAGGACTTCGATTCGGCACTCGAAGACGCCGACGTCCTGGCCAGTCCGACCATGCCAGTCCCCCCGATGGAGCGCGGCGAGAGTCTGGACGATCCCCTCAAGATGTACCTCGCAGACGCCAACACGACGCCGGTCAACCTCGCGAACCTCCCGGCGATATCCGTGCCAGCCGGCGAGACCGACGACGGACTACCAGTCGGACTCCAGTTGGTCGGTCCGGCATTTGGCGAGCGGACGATCATCCGGGCCGGGAGTGCGCTGGCCTGAGAACGAAAAATCTCGTTGCGGTCCCTAGTATTCCGCGAGGATGCGTTCGTAGACGTCCGTGAGTCGATCCACGGCGTGATCGATGCTGATCGTCTCGCGTCGACCGAGACATTGCTCGGCGAGCGTATCCCGTTCGGCGAGCACGCGATTTATCGCCGCCTGAAAGCCCGTGGTGTCACCCTGGGGGTAAGAGTAGCCGTTGACGCCGTCTTCGATGGTATCCGCCAGGGCACCGCTGTCGACGCCGGCGACTGGTGTCCCACAGGCGTTGGCTTCCAGCGCGACAAGTCCCTGCGTCTCGACGGGACTCGGGAACGCGAAAACATCCAATGCGGAGTAGAAGGCTGGCAACTCCTCACGCGGCAGAAAGCCAAGAAAGCGAACGTCGACGTCGGCTGCCTGTGCCCGTGCTTCGACATCCTCACGAGCAGGGCCGTCACCGCCAAAGACGACGGTCACGTCCATCCCGTCGGTGGCCGCGACGATGTCCGAGAGACACTTTTCGTACCCGTGACGACCTGTGTACCCGACGAGGGGGCGGTCAGTCGGCAGATCGTACTGTGCACGAAAGTCATCGCCGGCGACCGGCTGGAATCGCTCTACGTCGATACCGTTCGGCACAACCTCGACCGGTGTCGAGACATCGACCGTCTCGACGATGTGATCACGGGCGCGCTCGCTCGGTGCGACCGCGATGTCGGCACGATTGAAGAACCACCGCTCGTAACTTGTCGCCGTCCGTCGGACCGTCTGCTCGACGCGTTCGCCCAGCGAGACGTACGCTGCGTACTCACTGGTCGGTGTGTGATAGGACGCGATCAGCGGGAGGTCCCGCGAGCGAGCGACCCGCATCGCGCTCACACCAAGCCCGAACGGGGTGTGGGCATGAACGAGGTCCACGTCCCCGATCGCCTCCGGGACGCGCGGGACGCCCATACGAAACCCCTCGTAAAACGGAAACGGAAGGCTCCGGACGGGATACTCTCGATCCTCCGGCTCGTAGTCCTCGGCGTCCGGGTAAACGATCGCCATGTCGCCACCGCGGGTTTGCCAGCGGTCCCGCCAGGCCTGGACAGTGTAGCTGACGCCGTTGACCGTCGGCAAATAGGTGTCCGTGAACGCGCCGACAGACGGCAGTGCCATGCTGGAGTTGACTTGGCCGAGGACCGATTAATGCGTTGTGATACGCCCAGCGTCGACCGACACCCCTAACCCGGCGACTGGGCTACGTGAGGGTGATGAGCGACGACGGGACTATCGCTGCCGAGCGGATCGAGGTTCTCGCCGAGCAGGCCCGCGAGGCGGCACGAGCAGGCCACTCCGACCGCGCACAGGAGTGCGTTCGTCGGGCACGTCGGGTCGCGGAACGCCACCGGCTTTCCCTGCCCCCATCGTTCGAGCGGTTTGTCTGTGATCGCTGTGATACCTATCTGCGTCCCGGACGGAACGCACGGGTTCGAACACAATCTGGCCATGTTGTCGTGACGTGTGACTGCGGTGGCCAGACTCGGTACCCATACGCCGACGAGTGACAGGGGCCAGTGAACGGGCGACAGTGCTCGTAGTGGCTAACCTTGAAGCGCGTCCGGTCCAAACCCATTTGATATGAGTGATCTGAATCCGAGCGACGCAATGCACAAACTCGACGTGACTCTCTGGGTCGGTAAACACGGCGTCGATGCCGTCGCCGACGAACTCGCCGATCAACTCACAGACCGTGAGTTGGTGAAAGTCAAGTTTCTCCGGGCTGCACGCGCGGACGGTGACGTCGAAGCACTGGCGACAGAGCTAACTGAACAGGGTGGTGGGTCCGTCGTCGAGACACGTGGCCACACGGCGGTGATCAGGGGATGATTCCTCCCGGGCCCGTACCACTCCAGGTCGAGTCCGGATTCATCGCGCGGTTGCTGGAGAACGCAAACGTGCCCTACGCGGATGTGACCGGGGCTGTAATCACGTTTATCCTGGTCTCAGTCGGTGTGTATTTCCTCGGCCGAATGACTATCGTCCCGCTGGTCAATCGCGTGCTGAAAGCTCGGGATCTCGACGCTCACGCGCGAACGCCGATCAAGAAGCTCACCGGTGCTATCGTCGTGTTCGTCGCCATCGCGGTCGCCTTTGCCTTTGCGGGTTTCGGGAATATCCTCACTGCGCTGGCGACCATCGCCGCGGCCGCGACGCTTGCTATCGGGTTCGCTATGCAGGACGTGATCGCGAACTTCGTCGCCGGCGTGTTCATCTTCACGGATCAACCGTTCCGCATCGGCGACTGGATCGAGTGGGACGATCGTAGCGGCGTCGTCGAGGACATCAGCCTCCGCGTGACTCGCGTTCGGACCTTCGACAATGAACTCCTGACGGTGCCCAACTCTCACCTGACCGACGGCGTCATCAAGAATCCGGTCGCCAAAGAGCAACTCCGCCTGAAGTTCACGTTCGGCATCGGATACGACGACGATATCGACAAAGCGACGGAGATCATCGTCGAGGAAGCCGAGGCCCACGACGAAATCCTCGACGATCCCGCGCCGTCGGTGCGTCTCATCGAACTTGGAGACTCCTCGGTCGGCCTGCAGTCGCGGATCTGGATCGCGAATCCGAGCCGCGGCGACTTCGTCAAGACCCGCGGGGAATACGTCCAATCTGTCAAAGAGCGATTCGACGACGTAGGGATCAATATCCCGTACCCGAATCGCACGATCGGTGGCGGACTGGAACTCGAAAACGCCGACGGAATCGTCGAGCCGGTCGACGACTGAACGCCAGACGAGTTCGCGGACGGCTACGGTACTATCTTGCGCGAACAGTCCACTTGCATTTGTGCCAACCACCTGCTGCACTAGTATTGGTACAACCGGCTACAGAGCATCCGCGCTGAACGAAGTGAGGCGCGGTTCACCGGCGACGAGACGCGAAGCGACGAGTCGCCGGGTCGTTTTGCCCCACGTTTTTGCGGGGAGGGGTACCCGCAGTGAGCAGCGAGGCTGCGAACGAGGATACCCCTCCCCGTAAAAAGTGGTATATGAATGGAATCGGACAGCCGAGATGGCCCGGCGTTCGGACGTGGGGAATCCCGCGTGCCTCCTCCACCCCGCGACCCTGCGAGCGGCAGGTGTCCGAGGGTCCGCTGCTCGCTTCCGCGCCTGGCGGAGTGCCCTCGGTTACCGACACCGGCACGCCCCTGCAGGCGATTTGGTGTCGACCGCTACCCCCGTAGGACGAGGCTTCGACGTTGGCTAACGGGGCCCGCGTCCGTCTGTCCGGACGCCCCCGGGGTTCGGCCCCCGCTAAAGACCATAGCGCGGGTGACGAGCGGGGCCTAACCGCCCGGCCTAGTCCGGTTTGAACGTACTTCGGTTGCCCATAAGGGCCTTTCGGCTCGTGATTCTGCCTCGACCACGACAGGGATCGTCACCAGATCCGAAGTTCTCGTGCGTACCAGGCCGCGACGATCGGAATCGCGCCAGCCGTCGCGACGAGGGCGTGACGGTGAAAGCGTGTGATCGACAGCACGTCAGTTCTTGCTGTCAGCGCCCAGGCAATCGCCATCCCGGAGGCCAACAGCCCAATTGCCAGCGTGATACCAGCGGCGAGGGCGGGATCGGTTCGTTCTTCGTGGCCCGCAGCAAAGACGATCACGGCGATCAGGACAAGTAACCCGCCGAGCAATGGGTTCACTACCCCCGTATCGTAATAGAGGCCGGCCCCCGAAGACTGGAACGGGATTGCCAGTGCCGAAAGGAAGGCCAAACAGGCCAACACACCCACGAGCGGGGCCAGACGGGTTCGATCCATGGGAGTGCCTGGGACCGACGTGACCTTAATGGCGACGTTCCGCGGACCGAAAAGCGCACAACCTGGGAGTCACAACGCATGGTCATGGGATTTGGCGATACCGCAAAGAAGCTTCAGAAAGTCACCGGCATGGCAGAAGATCTCTACGAGAAGATGAACGATCTCCGCGGACAGATCCAGTCACTCCGGGAGGAACTCGAAACCACGAGCGAACAGGTTAACGAGATGGAACGTGACCTCGCCGAACAGCGGGCGTTGCTGGAAGCGCTAGCCGAGGAACAAGGACTCGATGTCGACGCGATCGTCGCGGACACTCATATCGAGGACACTGCTGCGGTGGCCGACGCTGAGGGAGGAGCCGAAAGCGACGACGAGACAGTCGAGCAGTAAGTCGCCTCAGGCGAGCAGCCGCTGGTGTTCGACTTTCAGACAGTGGTCTTGGACGACGCGCCGGCCGGCGTCTTCGGCCCGCGCGACAGCGTCGTCGTGGGTAATCCCGAGTTGAAGCCAGATCGCTGGTTCGTCCTCGTGATCGAGTGCGGCATCGACGATTTCGGGTACTTCGTCGCTCGGCCGGAAGACGTTCACAACATCGATCTTGTCGGGGACGTCGGCGAGGGAATCGTAGGCCTTGCGGTCGAAAATCTCCTCGGCGAAGGGATTGACCGGGATCACGTCGTAGCCCGCATCGAGCAGGTATTTCGGAATGTCGTGGGCGTCTTTACCGGGCGTCGAGGAACACCCGACGACGGCGATAGTGGTTGTGGTATCGAGTAGTTCTCTCAGTCGGCCATCGTCGTCGATTGGCATACCTAAGTATGGGGGTGCGTTATGGAAAAACATACCGTCGAACTAGATAGAGACATTTTTTACAGTGGATCCCCTCCATCCGAATGTAACCGAAAGGGCGCTTAGCTCAGCCTGGACAGAGTACTTGGCTTCGGACCAAGCTGTCGTGGGTTCAAATCCCTCAGCGCCCGTACTTCTGTCGCTCGCAAATCGCGAGCGACGAATTCGTGATTCTGAGGGATTTGAAGCAGGGAGTGGGAGGTGAGCGAGCGTAGCGAGCGAACGGGAGCGACTGGGGTTCAAATCCCTCAGCGCCCGTAGCCGGTTTTTGCAGTTCCAATCGCAAGACAGCGACGGGTCTATATGCCGTGTGAACGAACTGTCTATGCTTTCGTTCGATGGTCGAACGGGCGCGAGAGTGTCACGGGAATTCGCGTCCAACCAAATAGGTCTTCATGCGGGAAATTAATCGTCGATTGACAATACACATTCAGAATCTGTCAGAACGGCAGTGCAAGATATAGAGGCTGTATTTCGTGCCGGGGAGAAAGTTCGGAACATTTACTCGCTTGACGGTAGTAAAATATGTAGTTGAGATGACCGCAGACATTCGGGCAGTAGCCCTCGGCGCGGTACGCCGGAATGACGAGCTCCTCGTCTTCGAGGAACAGTCACCCGACACCGGGGAGCCGTACTACCGATTACTGGGGGGCGGCGTCGAGTTTGGTGAACACAGCAGTGATGCGGTGGTTCGTGAGTTCGACGAAGAACTGGGCGTTACGTTCACCGAGCCAATGGACTTGGGGACGTTCGAACAGGTCTTCTCGTACGATAGAGAGCCGGCTCACGAGCTCTGGCGGGTCTACGAAGGCTCTATCGTCGAGGATTGGCCCTATGAGGAGGACTCGTTCACCTTTGTCGAACCGGAACTTGGAATCGAACTTCTCGCTTGCTGGATGTCTATCGAGCGACTTCGAGATGACGACATAACGTTCTATGTCTCGGAAGTACTTGACGCGGTGACGAGGTAAACCGACACTCCACCCGGTGCATACGCGCGTTGTATCTTGCAGCGCGAGATATATGACACAATTCTGAGTGATTGTCGTCACTGAGACACTCGATTTCGACCGTCTCACGCTCTGAAATGGGATCCGTTCGACAGTCGAACGAGCGCCCTCAGCGCCCGTAGCATTTTGCTGCGAGCAATCCGCGAGCAGCAAATGTGCCATCTGAGGGATTTGAAGGAGAGAAGACACAGCGTCGAGCGTAGCGATACGACCGTCTTCGCGTGCTTCAAATCCCTCAGCGCCCATACATTTGAGGCGCGCGATTATCGACCGACAGCGCAGCGATAATCGGTCGAGCGGAGCTAATTTTGCTTTCGTTCGATGGGCGAACGAGGGAGTGGTTATCACCTAGATTCGCGTACAACCAAACTAGTTGGTAGAGAGAAAATCAATCGCTGATTGATGCGAGATTTCACTCACGAGGTCTACTCTGCTAATTGGTATCAGTGAGTTGTTTCTGTATTAGTCGGCCCGGCTGGCAAACCACCGACCGAGAACAGCGATCCCGAGAAGGTGCACAATGAGTCCACCGAGGAGAAACAATGCCCAAAATGGATCGCCAATGATGCCAGCCTCAACAGCCTTCACCGGCCAGTAGGTTGGGGGGATTCCATCAGCAAATTGGAGGGGTTCTGGCACCAACGCCACCACTACAGCAGGTCCGAGCACGATTCGGTTCACCAGCTTGCTGAGCGCAATCCCCTCGATACTGTTTGAGGCCAGCGTTGCGAACACGAACGCTATAATCGGCCCCCGAACCCTCCAACCACTACCGAACCAACCAGTACAGGTAATGCACGTCAACGAGGCCGATTACAGCGAGCGCTGGTAGCGTCGCTAACACGCTCAATACGTACGCTGTCGCCTCTCGATAGTCTTGTGTCGGATGTATGGGATAGCGGTGACTATACTCCATTGGTAATTATATATTTCTTACATATCTGCTTAATTGTTTGTATCCCCCTCCCTGCTCGCTCTGTGTGGAAAGGGATATTCTCGCCTCAATTCTGGTAAAACCGTCGTTCCGAGTGCCGCGCCGAACATGACTCCGAGCAGCATTGCGAAGGCAATCCGTTCGCTCACCGTGTCGTCGGAGACGTCAAACATCTATCTCGGGCAATGTTCCGGGACGGAAATATACCTGTGGGGGTATTCTGATCTTGAACCGTGTGTGACGAACCGTGGAGCAGAGCTATTAGTTTATCTGGTTGTGTTCCCAAGCAGACTCGTAGCCGGGGGCTCCGCGAATCATTCGGACTGTAATGGCGAAAACGGCGATCACGAATACCAGCCAGTACCACGCCGAATCGGCGGTCGGCTCCCAGAGTTCCAAGATGCCTACACAGACTGTGAGCACCGCAACGATCAGCGTATATATCCCGATAAAGTTCGCTAACCCCTCCTCGTCGGTGACTTGGTCAGGATCATGGCCTGCGATCAGGTGCATCATTCCAGCGTACCGGATTAGAATACCGAGGACGCCGATGAACAACCCGCTGCCGATGACAAGAATTGCGTTTGCAACCATATAGTGGATTATCACCACTCATCTATTCATAGCTAATGGTCTAGTTTGTCGGGTCTGTCTAGTGGTCTGACACTTCAGAGAGGATGGTCACACAGTCCACGCCGGAAAAATGAGAAGTATGCCGCGCCCGTACTTCTGTCGCTCGCAAATCGCGAGCGACGAATTCGAGATTCTGAGGGATTTGAGTAGAGAACACGCAGCGTCAAGCGTAGCGAGACGACCGTGGTCGCGTGGTTCACATCCCTTAGCGCCCGTGGCCGATTTTTGCGGATCTAATCGTATGATAGCGACGGGTTTGGGTGCCGTGTGAACGAACTGCCCAGGCCTTCGTTCGACGGGCGAGTGGCTGGCACGGGACCTCGCGTCTAGCCATACTGGTCCTGTGGCCGAACATCAATCGATGATTGAAGGGAATCTCTCACAGTTGCCGGAACGTCTCCGCTCCTATATTGTTGTTTTCTGTTATAACTGGCGTGCTGAATATCGGGTGTGAGTTCAGCAAACCGCCATCATTTATTTCCCGCTATCTGGGGTGAAATATCCGTTAGGTAGGTCTGCATATTGGATAGATTGGTGCTTATGTATCTGCGGTAACTTCATATCGTTTCGAAAAGTGAACTCGGGTATGCGACTACAGTACGTTGTAGTTGGCGTATTTGCCCTTCTATTTGGGATCACGATGGTCGTCTGGCCTGAGACTGTTGCACGCTGGAGAAATAGTGGGGCAGTGAATGCTGATCCCACTCCTGGGCTGGTCAAACTGACTCGATATGTTGGTGGACCCGCACTCCTCATTCTCGGGGTCATCCTCGTCACAGGCGGTTTGTAACACCCGATTCGATTTCTATCAGGCATCTCCTGTACTGAGTGATTTGGCGACCGCGATCTGATCCATCTATCAGTGCAAGACTCGCGCCCTCTATCTTGCACAGATACTATCGCCATACCAATTTGCTGTTAGTAATCGCGTGATCGACTCAGACCGACCTGCCCCAGCCAATGCTGTCTGGCAGTATCACTTACGACTCCTGGGAGAGCCACGCGAGGGCGTCACGCCGGCATTCGAGTAGCGTCCCGAGGTGGTCGGCATCAACTGCAGTACATTCGCCGCCGACTTCGGTAACGAGAGTACGAACCGGGTCGAATGGCGCGTTTTCGTCGGCCGTTCCGTGCCAGACACGGAGTTCGGTGTCGGGCAGGTCAGGCGTCTGTGTCGTCGCCGCCGATCGCAGTTCCCGGACCGGAGCACGGGCACTTTCTCGGAGTGCCTCGTGGTAGTCGGCCGCGATTGTCTCGACAGTTTCGGGTGACAGGTCACGGTCGGTGAGTTGGTCGACGATGACCTCAGGACCAGATCGGCGGGCTCGCCAGCCCCCGAGTCGGAAGAACCCGCGGAGCAAGAACGGTACGCGAGCCAGCGTTGTGAGCGCACCGCCGCTCCCAGGGACCGTCGCGCTGAGGAGTGCGATCCGGCCCGTCCGGTCGCTGGTTGCGGCGGCGAGTGCAAACGGTCCACCGCCGGAAAATCCTAAGACTGTCGCCGTTTCCACCGACTCGTGAGCAAGCAGCGTTTCGTAGTCGCGTCGCCAGTCCATCAGTCCTCGATCCCCCGGTGGTGCGTCCGAGCGGCCGTATCCCGGTCTGTCGGGAACGAGCAGCCGAACCCCTGCATTGCTGGCAGCGTCGTCGAGCAACCGAGCGAACAGTCGCGAACCTGGGATGCCGTGATTGGCGACGACAGTCGGGCCAGCCGTCTCGCCAGCGACCGTGTAGGCCAGCGTCCGGTCATCGGGAAGTCGACACTCGACCGTCTTCGGCCCGTCGGCAGACATCGTGGGAGAGGGCACACCAGACGGCACTGTCGACAGGGTAATTAACTGGTTCGGCTCAGAGAACCGCCAGCAAGCGGCTGAATCGTCTCTCTGTAGTCAGCACAGCGGTTCTATTTTTAGACGAGATATAGATGGTGGGTCATAGAGCGTTGGACGAGCGGGACTAACGAGACAGATACCGGAGATCGAGCGTCCAACAGCCCGATATCTACGAGATCATCGGGGGACGCCGCGAGTGATCCATCTCTCGGCGCACAGCGCGCTCATTCTTTGCCCTATATCGACCGATTCTCCTCGCCCGCTATTCGGGCAGACCGTCGTGCAAGACTCGCGCCCTGTGTTCATCACGGTCCGCAAAATGTATTGTATTCCTATCAATTCCGGATTTTCAGACTTCCCGAATTCGGGCGCTTCACACCCTGAAAGCGTATCCGTTCGACAGCCGAACGAGCGCCCTCAGCGCCCGCTTGCTGTCGCGAACAAATCCGTGAGCGGCGAATGTGCCCTCGACGGGGTTTGAAGTAGACAAGTCATCGGCCGCACAACGGGGTGAGAAAGACCGTCTTGACGTGGTTTAAGCTCGTTTGCGCCCGCAGAAAATAGCTACGGATCACTGCAAGTGAATCGGCTCATTCGAAGCTGACTAACTCCCTCACTCGTTCGTCTCGCCCTCTTCGCCTTCGCTATATCGTTCCATCGCCATTTCGTACCCACGCTGGGCCTGCTCGAACGTCTCCCGCAGGTCTTCGATCGGCGTCTCGGCCGCGTCGACTCGCAGGTCGTTGTAGTATGGATCGTTCGGTTTCTCTTCGGTCGACCTGACGAGCAAGGCCGCGCTCTGGACGGGCAACTCCTCGCGTTTGTCACCACCCTCGGCGTGGCCCGCTGCCAGTGCGTCGATCAATCGACTCGCCAACGGCCCCTCGGCGTCCGCTGCTGGGTCGATCGACGGGGCAGTCGACTCGTAGGTCGCTGCCACCGCTTCGATCACCGACTCGCCGGTGAGCAGATTTCCGGCGACGGTGTAGTTCTCCCCGACGACGTCGCCGTACCACGGCTTGCAGTCCTCACCGGAGAAGGCAAATTCCCCGTCCGCATCGACGCCGTGGAGTTGTCGCTGTGGCGCCTCGTCGTCGGCATTCAAGAGCGCTTCCAGTGCGTCTTCGACGGCCAGCCCGTCGTCGAGATAGTCGATTCCCTTTCGGCCGAGTTCGACGTTGACGACGCTTTGAGTGGCGACGGCACCGTTCTCGCTGGCAAAGGGGCACAGCGTGCCGACACCCGCCAGTCGCGTCGTCACGGCGACGCCGAACCGCGTGTGTTCCTCGCCCTCGTCGTCCGTGTATCGCTCGCGGACGCAGATGCTGAAGGTCATACTCACCACAACGACCGGAATCTACCTCAGTGTTCGGGATCGCGCGGTACTCCACTGGGAGATCTCTTCTCACGGGTGGTACCGATCGATCAGCGGTATGCTGAGAGCGGCGTACGAAGTTGCCAGTCATCCTCGGTCGGGTCCAATCGATGCGGTTCAGCCCCGCGTTCGGCCAGGATACCGGCGTGATAGAGCTTCGCCTTGGGCTGAAAGACCATCGGCGAGTGATAGATTGCTCAATCTTCGAGCGCGACTGTCCTGAGATCGCCATCACGAGTGAACGCCGGATGGTGCTGATGCAGACTCGTGACGAGGTCGACTAACGACGGTGAGGGAACCCGTCGTCGTAGCGTGTCTGAAGCTCTTCGAGCAGCAATTTCGTCGTGGGATAGACAACGATCACGCATCGTGTTATCTCGCCTCAGAGGAGCGCAATATCGACGAATCGTTGGCGCAAGCGCTACCTCGCTTCGGTTGCTCGAACCCCCGCCAGCGCCCTTGCCAATCCCAAAAGCGAGCAGTATCACACATCTCGAAGCGAATATCGTCGCGAGTGCGATCGAGTTGCGTGACACGGAGATGGGACAGCTGGCGGAGTGGCTGCCGTCGAACCGCTCACGGAGCGCCAGGGCTTAACTCCCATCCGGCCAATCGACAAGTATGGACGCCCCACTGGAGCTAACGGTTGCCCACGAGTCCGCCCTGAAAGCGGGTTCCATCATCGACGATCGAGTCGGGACGGACTTCCGGTCGGCCGAGGGGACTGTCGCCAAGGAGAGCGGAAACGACCTCGTGACTGACGTCGATCGGGGCTGTCAAGCAGTCATCGTCGAGACGATTAACGATCGGTTTCCGGACGATCGGATCATCGGTGAGGAAGACGACCAGCCTAACACGACCGGTGACGGCCGCGAGTGGATCGTCGACCCGATTGACGGGACGGCCAACTTCGCGACTGGCTTTCCCTACTACTGTGTCTCGATCGCCTTCCACGTCGATGGCGACCCCACGATCGGCGTGATTCACTCACCCGAGACGGCCCTCGGCCGGACGTTCTACGCCGTCGCGGGTGATGGCGCGTACTGTAGCACGGATCACAGCCTCGATGGCGAACCGATCCACGTCAGCGATCACGACACGCTTGATGGCGCACTCGTCCAGAGTCGGCTGAGCGAACGGAGTTCTGCCCGTCGAGCACGTGATCTGGCGATGGTCGTGCCGCTGCTCGAACGCGGGGTCAAATTCCGACGGACGGCGAGTACGGCGCTGAACCTCTGCCAGGTCGCGACTGGCAACGCAGACGGCTACGTCGTGGGATCGAGTAACGTCTGGGACTTCGCCGCGGGAGAACTGCTTGTCGCGGAGGCTGGCGGGACCGTCAGCCGCCACGAGACGACGCCGATGGATGCACAGGTGATTGGGTCGAACGGCCACATTCAGTCGGCGCTTGAAGGGCTGGTCGAACACACGACTGGCCGTGAACGATAACAGCCAGTTGACGCGAAACACGTAACTCCCCGCCGGTCGATCACTCGATGTGGCGACTCCCCTCCGATTCCGGCGTTCGGACGAACGCTGGACGGCCGGCCGTGTGCGCTCGGATCTCTACGCCGCGCTGGAGGCGAATATCGGCGCGACGATGGACAGCCCGTGGTACCGCCAGCCGGAGGGCTACGACGCACGCCGGTTCGACATGGACAACGGCGACGTCGCGCTGTTCGCCTGGGACGACGACCGTGGGTACTGGATGGGCAACACGGAGACTCCCCGGGCGCTGTGGGAGACCGAGAAGTACACCTTCGCCGAAGTGGCTGCCCCGATTGCCCCATGGGCCGAGCGTGAACTACTCGCTCAACTCCACGAGGAAGCCCCGTGGTTGGAGGCGTACCCGCACATTTCGACGTTTTTCCTACCTGTCCTGCTCTCGAAAGACGGGCGACACACTACCCGGACGTTCTTTCACGAACACGCCGCCGGGTTTCCCCATGCCTCACGGGAGGCAGGGCTCTCCTACTACGAGGAGTTCCTCGCGACCGATCCGTTCGACGATCGGTACGTGATGGCGGCGAAACTCGGGACGGCCAAACAGCTGGACTTAACGCGGATGAGCGCGGCCATGAGCGAGTTCACCGTCGCGAAACTGTTGATCGACGCCGGGTACGACATCACGCCGGAGATTGACGTGACGACGGGTCACGCGATCGATTTCCGGGCTGACAGCGACGGGACAGGGCTTCTCGTGGAAGTGACCCGACCGCTCGCGCCCAGCGATCGGAGCGCGGGGTCTGCCGCTCGGTCGATCCGCGAGACCGTCGAGACCAAGACCTCCGGTCAGTTGCAGCGACACGGCGGTGGCGTCACGCTGTTCGTCGACTGTTCGTCCTTCGACGACGGCGAGTGGGAGCGATTGCTTGCCGAGAAACCGTCCGTGGGACACAAGCCGGCGGTCGTCTTCCGCGTACGACCGGGTGAGTCGACTGTGGCGTACACCATCGGCTCGGCCCCAGTTGACTTGCCGGACGCCGTCGACGTCTGGTGACCGAAGCCGAACCGAGTGTTTCATGCGGGTCGGACGCCGATACTGAGGTGTGACTTACGTCTCTCGCGAGGAATCCAACCCGTTCGGGTTCCGACCCGATTGTGATCGGTTCGTTCCCGGCTTTGGCGACGTCGCGGCGGATTTTCACGTGATCGGCGACCACCCCGGCGTCCACGGCGGCGTCAGCACTGGAATTCCCTTCACCGAGACGGGAGGTTCCGAACGTCTTCAGCGGGCGCTGCTCAGGGGCGATCTCCTCCACACGACGGGATCGACACCGGACGTAAACGCGACGTACCTCTCGTATCTCCATCCCTGCGTTCCGGAGGGAACGCTCAGCGAAGAGAACTACAGGCGTGCCGCGACGTTCGTCGAGTCCGAAGTGCGGGCCATCACCGCCCACGTCCTCCTGCCGGTCGGTGAACGGGCGACGCGGTGGGTGTTCGAGCATATGACGACACAGCCAACCGACGACATCGATATGGACGCGCTGCACGCGACGGAAGTACTCGGGAGCGGGTGGCTGGTGTATCCGACCGCCGATCCGGACGGCTGGTCGGACGGTGACGGACGAAAACTCGGAGAAGCGCTGTTGGCGCTTCAAGAGCAGGATTACAGACGTGAGGCCGATTTAGGACGACTGGTTGGCGGTGACGATCCGTATTTCGTTCGGTAGTCGACATCCGGATGCGCGCCGCAAGGATCGCTGAAACGACTGCAGCCGATCGCTCGTCGCTCTAGAGATTCCCTAAGAACTCGGCGAAGTCGCCCGTCAGGAAGGTCGCGTACTCCTGGATGCCGAGGATCAGCGAGACGATCAGGACGATCAAGACCGGCACACGAACGGTCCACAGCCAGATTGAGCCGAGCGATCCGAACCGACCGATTCCTTTGCTCAGCTCGCCGATCGCTTCGTCCGCATGCACCCAGACAACGAGGGTGACAAGTAAAATCCCGCCAGTCAGGAGCAGGATCTTCGCCGCGAGGATGTCGTAGAGGTCAACCATGACGGTGTCAATTGTAACTGGTGCGCCAAGCAGGAATATCAGTCCACCAATGGTTGCTGTTGCGGTAAAGCGGTCGAAACCGAATTCGTCGATCGCATAGGAGACGACAACTTCGATGAGGCTGATCGCTGAGGACAGCGCAGCCATCGCGACGGTTCCGAAGAACAGCACACCGACGACAGTTCCCAGTGGAATACCCCCGAGGGCTTTTGCGACGCTTACGAAGATTGCCCCTGCCCCCGGGTCGCCCGGGCTGACGTCTGCCGAGAAAAGGATCGGAAAGACGATGAGTCCGGTCAGGAGCGAAATGCCCGTATTGAACACCACAATACTCGCTCCGTCGACGCCAAGGTTCTCGTCTTCAGACAGGTATGAGGCATACGTGATCATTACACCCATCCCGAGCGAGAGTGTGAAGAATGCCTGGCCAGCAGCCGCAGGCACGATACTCTGCCAGTTATCGAGTAAGTATCCGAGATCCGGTGACAGATAGTAGCTATAAGCATCGGCCGCGCCCGAAAGCGTGAAGGCGTAGACAGCAAGCGCTGCGAAGATAGCGATGATGGCCGGCACCATGATCTTCACACCCAGTTCGATCCCTCGCTGGACGCCCAGCGCGACGATCCCGATAACGATCAGCATGAACAGCCCGTGGAACAACAACGCGTCCCAGCCAACAGAGATTTCGCTGAAATACTGGGCTGCCATTGGTGGCGCACCTTCCGCCACTTCGCCAGTGTATCCTCCGTTCGCGCTACCGAGGATGTATCGCATGACCCACCCACCAACGACGCTGTAATACGACATAATGACGAACCCGATAAAGACGAACAATCCGCCGAGGTACTTCCACGCACCCCCGGCAAATTCGCGGATTGCACCGACTGTGTTAAGTCCCGTCTTTCGACCGACGACAAATTCAACCATCATCGCCGGGAACCCGATCAAGACAACGAATGCCAGGTACATGACGAGGAACGCGGCCCCGCCTTCCTGTCCGACCTGGAAGGGGAATCGCCAGATGTTGCCAAGTCCGACGGCGCTCCCCACCGCCGCCAGGATGAATCCAATTCGTGTCGACCACGTTTCACGATCTGCATCAGTAGTGCTCATACATTGCCAGCCTTTCACAGCTCCCTAAATTAAAACGTCGATATTTGCCGGGACTTGTCAGGGCGATAGTGTGACGATTTCGAGCGTATATAGAGGGTGCATCCACAATCGTGCAGAATCGACGTCAGTCGGGGCCGATACATTTGTTCGCCAAGTATATCAATCCGATATTAGGATTCACCGTACACCGGGACAGCTGCACCGCTGGTCGGGGCGGCGGCATCGCTGGCCAGGAACTGAATCACGTCGGCGATCTCGTCGGGGTCGACCCACGACTCGTGGTCAGCGTCCGGTATCGCCTCACGGTTTGCCGGCGTGTCGATCACGCTCGGCATGATTGCGTTCGCACGGACGACGCCTTCGTTCTCGGCGGCGATCGACTCGGTGAGCAACCGCACGGCGGCTTTCGAGGCTCGATAGAGAGCATCGCCGTCCCCACCCTCCAGTGAGGATCGCGAGGCCACGGTGACGATCGATCCCTCGCTCTCCTGAAGGTGTGGGAGGGCGTGCTTGGTCGCGAGAAAGGCCGTCCGGACGTTGACGTCGAACAGCAACTCGAAGGTCCCGATATCAGTCGCTTCGACTGGATCGCCACCGCGCCACGTGCCAGCGACGGCAATCAGTGCGTCCAGGCGACCGTGTGTTTCGAGTACCGTCTCGATCACCGACTCGACTGCCCCTTCGTCGGTGAAATCGACCACGTGCGTCGAGAGCCGCGTCGAATCAGTGTCGAGCATGTGGGCATCGTCGTCCGGGGCGATGACGTCTGCGGCCGCGACCGTCGCCCCGGCATCGAGGAACGCCTCGACGGTGGCACTCCCGAGCGCGCCGCCCGCACCCGTGACCAGGACAACCTGTTCGTGAAAGTCGTATTCGATCGTCATTGCGGGACAATCACACGCATACAGCATAAAGCTACGCTGGTCGGTCGGGACCGCCGGAGAGCCAAAGTATAGGGGCGTGCATCCGCTAGGTCCGAGCGAATGATCGAGGTCCGGGACCTGCGCAAGGAATACGGTGATTTCGCGGCCGTCCAAGGAAGCACGTTCTCGGTCGAGCGCGGTGAGGTCTTTGGCATCATCGGGCCCAACGGCGCGGGCAAGACGACGACGCTAAAGATGCTCGCCGGACTCATCGAACCGACCGAAGGCACTGTTCAGGTCGCAGGCCTGGACACCGACGATGCCGATATGAAACGCCAACTGGGCTTTCTCCCGGAGGAATCCCCACTGTACGAGGAAATGACACCCGTCTCGTACCTTTCGTTTTTCGCCGATCTCTATGACGTCCCCAAGAACGTGGCAACCCGGCGAATGCACGAGACACTCGACCGGCTTGATCTGGACCACCGCGATCGACAGCTCGGCGACATGTCCAAGGGGATGAAACGCAAAGTCGCGATTGCCAGATCGTTGATCAATGATCCCGACGTGCTCGTCTACGACGAACCGGCCAGTGGTCTGGATCCGCTGACGACGAACTTCATCATCGACTTCACGACCGAACTCGCCGAAGAAGGCAAGACGATCGTCTTCAGCGCACACAACCTCTTTCACGTCCAGAGTATCTGTGATCGCGTCGCCATCATGAACGAGGGTGCAATCGTCGCCCGGGGGCCGCTCTCGAAGCTCCGCGAGGAGCACGGTGAGACGACCTATCACGTCTACACGTCCGTCGAAGTGCCCGGCAGCGTCCGCGAAAACGGCAGTTACAAACGTAGCGTGACCTCGATGCAGGCCGTCGAGCAAACCCGTGAAGCCGCGGCCGACCGAGACGGGACTGTCATCGACATCAGGACCGAGGAGTCCAGCCTCGAAGAGGTCTTCCTGAACGTCGCCAATCCGGATCGTGCCGGGACAGCATCCTCGACAGCAGACGAGCGGAGCGCCGACTCGGAGGCCTGACCGTGGAACTGAGAAAGTTCCTCCGGATCGCTCGCTGGGAAGTCACCAAAAACGCCGGCGGGATCGACCGCCGAACGGCGGCGATCACCGTCGGTGCCCTGGTCGTGCTGGGTGTGCTTGCTCCGTTGATTGCAAGCCAGGGTGTTGCGCTCGATTCCGGTATCTACCGGGCCGGTGTCGACGAGTCGAGTCCGTATCACGAGGTCCTGACCGACGACGCGACGTTTGCCGTCCATCCGGCGAGTTCCGACGCCGTCGAGGAGGGACGCGTCGACATTCTCATCGAGGGGACGGAAGTCGTCGACTGGGCTGACTCCGCGAAGGGCCGGGCCGCCTTAGCGGAACTTCGCAGCGCTGTTCAGCGGTTTAACGACCAACTGATGGGCCAGGATCCCAATCAGACTGCGGCATCGCCAGTCTCGGTGACGTTGCGGTACGTCGAACGCTCGCTGGCGACCACCCAGAGCGCTGGCGACGGTGGGGCCGACAGTGGCGGGAGCGATGACGGTGGGACTGGCGGTGACGGAACTGGCGGTACTGACGGTAGTTCCGGGAGCAGCGACGGGTCGGATACGACCGACGGCACAACGGGCGACACCGACGGTGGGGGAGACGACAGTGGCGGTGGTCCGCTCGGTGGACTCGGCGGCTTGGCGGGTGGACTCGGAGATGGCGGCACTTCGGGAGCACCGTCGGACATTGCGCCGCCGTTCCCGTTTGGTTCGCTCGTGTTGGCGTTCGTGTTCGTCCTCCCGTTGAACTTCGTCATCCAGGCCTACGGGAGCACGATCCTCAGTGAACGGATCAACCGCCGGGGTGAACTCATGCTCGTCTCGCCGGTCTCCCGTGGTGACATCATCGTCGGCAAGACGTTGCCGTACTTCCTGGGGGCGATGTTCTTCGAGGGGTTGATCACGGTTGGCTTGCTGACGCTTGGCGCTGAGGGGGCCACTGGCTGGATCTCGCTACTGGCCGTGACGCCGCTGGTCCTGTTGTTCCTCGGCGCGACCTTCCTCGGGGCGATGTTCGCCCGTTCGTTCAAAGAACTCACCTTCGTGACCGTGACGATCACCGTCGCGTTGACCAGTTTCGCGTTCGTGCCGGCGATCTTCACGGACGTGACGCCGATCGCCCTCATCTCGCCGCTGACGATTGTCGTCCGGGACCTACAAGGGCAGGCGATCAGCCTCGTCGAGTTTGGCTTCTCGACGCTGCCGGCGATGTTGACAGCGATCGTCACGTTCGGTCTCGGTGCCGGGCTGTACCGCGAGGAAGACATGTTCACTCAGCGGCCGATCCCGCTGAAAGCACTCGATGCCCTCTCGGGCCGGATCAAACGCCGATCGAGCGCGGCGAAGTTGAGTATCCTCCTCCTCCCGTTCGTGTTCGTCACCGAGTTGATCGCCGTCGCGATGTTGTTTGCCGTTCCGCAGTCCTTTGCATTGCCAGCGATCTTGATCGTGGTGGCGGTCGTCGAAGAACTCGCCAAGAGCATTCACCTCTACGCCGGGTTCGTCCACCGGAAGTACGTCCGGACGACCCGCAACGCCGTGATCGTCGGGTCGCTGTCCGGGCTCGGGTTCTTCCTGGCAGAGAAGGTCTCCCTCGTCGTCCAATTGCTCGGTGGCGACATCCCGGACGTCGAGCAGGCGGCCTTCCTCACCGGCGGCGCGGGACCGGCTGTCTCGGCTCTCGTAGCGATTGCGCTCTTGCTGGCACCGCTTGCGCTGCACGCGGTGACGGCGACGGCCTCAGCGATCGGGGCAGCCCGGAGTCGACGCGGCTACGTCGTCGGGCTGACGGTCGCAATCGGCATTCACCTTGCGTACAATCTAACGGTGGTGAGTTTCGTTGTCGGGTGAGCCGCCACGCTCCGGAGAGCCCGGAGACACGAATGCCTCTGCCGGGCCACCGCCCCGGCGCTCGTCAGGCAGCGATCCGTCGGCAGGCCAGTCGGACACCGGGAGTATCCGTCTGGCGATCGCAAAGCGCGATATTGCCTCGCTATCCCGCGAAAAGACGATCGTGCTAGCGTTGCTCATTCAGTTGTTTATCGCGGCGTTCTCGTCGTTCCTGGTCGTCGGGCTTACCTCGTTGTACGATCCCGGCTCCGTCGAGGCGGCTGGTCTCGAAGTTGGTGTCTCCGGTGACGCAGCGACGGAGCTCCAGGAAGCCGCACGAGAGGTCGACGGGATAGAGACCGTCCGGTTCGGAAGCCCGGCCACGGCAATGGCCCAATTCCAGGAACGCCGCGTCGACGCCGTACTCGACGGCCGACTCGAAAATGGAACAATAGCCGTGACGGCAACGGTCCCCGATGGAAGTATCCAGTCGACACTGGCTGTCGTCCAGATCCGGACGATCCTCGAAACGCTTGAACGAACTGAGCGAGTCGAACGCGCCCAGTGGCTGGACCGGCCGCCACTCCCGCTTCCCCAGGAGACCTCGGCCAGTCCGTACTTCGGGTTTACCTACACCGTGCTGGTGCCGCTGCTGTTGTTCTTGCCGCCGTTCATCAGTGGGTCGATCGCCGTCGACGCCATCACGGAGGAGATCGAACGCGGGACCCTGGAGCTTTTGCGCGTCGCGCCCGTCTCGCTGACGGACATCGTCGACGGCAAGGCCCTCGGGATGGCCGTGCTAGCTCCGTTGCAAGCAATTCTCTGGATCGTCCTGCTTGGGGCTAACGGCATTACCGTCCGGAACGTCCCGTGGCTCGTCGCCCTCGTCGGAGCCGCGTCTGTCCTCGTGGTCGTGGTCGGAGTCGTCCTCGGCCTCGTCACAGCTCGTCGCCGCCAGGCCCAATTGCTGTACTCGATTCTCGTCCTGACCGGATTTGCTGGACTGGCACTCTTACCCGAACATCCGACGACGGTCGTGGCGAAACTCGCCGTCGGGAGTGCGACGGCGACGACGACGGCGACAGTCGTCGCACTGGCTCTCAGCGCTGTCCTGCTGTACGCGGGGATGCGGCGCTACGTCAGGACGCTCGATCCGGAACGGTACTGACGTCCGGAAGCGCTGGCAGTGCCGTCGTGCGGGAATCGTCCTGTAATTTAAGCCCCTGACGGCCCCAGATTCGCCGAGATAGATGCCCGAGGACCAGCCACACGACGAGGGTCATTCATCGCCACGCGACCCCGGCTCGACTGGACACCATGGGGCCGACCCGATCGGGGACGGCTATCCGGGACCCCACGACCAGCCTGGCGCTGACGGCCACCCCGGTGGGCAAGATAGTTCCCATCCAGGCGGTCACCCAGGTAGCAGGGACTACGACAAGCAGCCGCTGATCGTCACCTGGGAAGTCACGCAGGCCTGCGAACTGGAGTGTGACCACTGTCGGGCCGAGGCCCAACCCGAGCGTGATCCAGCCGAACTGTCGACAGTGGACGGACGAGCCTTCATCGATTCTATCGCGGACTTTGGCCGTCCCCGGCCGATTCTCGTGTTCTCCGGTGGGGACCCACTGGAACGGCCGGACTTGTTGGAACTGCTCGATCACGCCCGACAACAGGGCATCACGACGGCCGTGACGCCGGCGCCGACGGCCAACCTGACTGAAGACGTAATCCACCGACTGGCAGACGCGGGCGTCAAGCGGATTGCGCTCTCGCTGGACGGTGCGACGCCCGAAGCTCACGACGACTTTCGCGGGGAAGACGGATCCTTTGCCCGCGTCGAGCAGGCTGCCCGGCAGGCCCGTGAGGCCGGCATGGAAATCCAGATCAACACGACTGTCACCGCCAACACGGTCGACGATCTCCCCGAAATCGCCGACATGGTCGAGGACTTCGGCGCGGCCATGTGGGAGGTGTTCTTCCTCGTACCGATCGGCCGCGGTGAGGACCTCCAGCAACTCGACGCCGATCGGACCGTCGATGTCATGGAGTGGCTCTACCGCCGCCAGCGGGAATCACCGTATCGCGTCATCACCGTCGAGGCACCCCATTACCGCCGGGTCGCCGACGAGCTTGAACGCCGGGAGTCCGACGAGGGAGTTCGCGTTGGCTCGACTCGGGCCGGGAAGGGCTTCGTGTTCGTCAGCTACGAGGGAGAGGTCTATCCATCGGGCTTTTTGCCCAAGAGTGGCGGGAACGTCACCGATCGGGGCCTGGTCGACATCTACCGGAACGCCGATCTGTTCCAGCGACTCCGGGATACCGAGCAGTTCGTCGGTTCGTGTGGCTCCTGTGAGTACCTGGATATCTGTGGCGGTTCACGATCGCGCGCCTATGCTGTGACGGACAATCCGCTGGCGAGTGATCCGCTCTGCCCGTGGGTCGACCAGGTCGAGGACGCGACGTGAGTGACGCGAAATAGTCAGTAGGCCGAGGGTTACTCGTCGGTTTCAGACCCTGATCCAGATTCAGCACGGGGATCAGGCAAGTCATAGGAGATGCCAGTGAGAGTGACTGAAACGTCCCACAGCTCCCTAGCGAGAGTTTCGTCGTACGATCGATCACTGGAGCGCTGGATCTCGGGGGCTCCGCGCATGTTCAACAAGCCGCCAGGACCGACGTAGTCTCCCCCAGTCACCTCCGAATCGGTTGCAGCCCGCACCATCGGCAATGCGCCTTTGGCCGCAGATTGTGCAAAGACCACGTTCGCTACTTTCATGAGCCAGAGGCGGACTCGTGAGCCGGATTGTTCAGGCCCGCGTCGCTGGAGGTTGGTCGCAGCGTATCCCGGATGACAGGCAACGCTCGTGATCTCGGCGTCGGCCGCCTGCAAACGACGGTCGAGTTCGTAGGCGAACAGCACGTTCGCGAGTTTCGACTGGGCGTAGGCGTCGAACCGATCGTAGGACTGCTCGCCCTGGAGGTCGTCGAAGTCGATCTCCCCGCGTTCGTGCAGGCCGCTACTCTGGGTGACGACCCGACTCTGTCCGGGCGTTTCCTCGAGTTTGTCGAGCAGCAGGCCAGTGAGGACGAAGTGGCCGAGGTGATTGACACCGAACTGCATCTCGAATCCGTCGACGGTTTCGCTCCGCGGGATTGCCATCACGCCGGCGTTGTTGCAGAGAACGTGGAGTTCCGAATAGTCTGCTTGCACCGTCTCAGCGAACGCGCGGACGCTGTTGAGGTCGGCAAGGTCCAGTTTCTCGATCGAAAGTGTGGGCTCTTCGACCGTGTTGCGTATCTCTTCACGGGCCGAACGAGCGCGATCGAGATCGCGACAGGCCATGATAACGTGGGCACCGTGGGCCCCAAAGGCCTTCGTCACCTCGAAGCCGATCCCGCTGTTGGCCCCCGTGACGAGGACTGTCCGACCGGATTGATCGCCCATCGCGCCAGGGTCCCAGGAATCCGAACTCATCACCAGAAAATGGAGCGTGTCGGGCATAAATCTCTGCTCTCGCCGCGTTCACACTGGCTGCTGAAGTGATTCAGTTACGTATTCCAGCGGACGGTCTCGATTTCTGTCCGGTCGTCACTCGCGACGACGGTTCCAACCTGGTCGCCGTCAGCGTAGTCGTCGACGCGGATCCGGTTGTACCCCTCGGTGACGATTTCACGGACGTCGGCCGCGAGGTCGTCGGCCTCCTCGACTCCCAGCCGGTTCTTTCCACCGATCTCGCGGACGACGATCGGATATTCAGGCATCTATCTGGGCCTACGAGAGTGCTATTCAAGGGTCTGTCGTGATGCTGGCGACCCCACTGGCGTCTTGAGGCATTCCGTTCCGGTGACCGGCGACTCAAGTGTGGCACTCACCTCCACCGGGGCATGGACGGCGAATACGATCTCGTGATCGTCGGCGGCGGTATCAGCGGGGCTGCACTCCTGTACACAGTCGCGAAATTCACGGACATCGAGTCAGTCGCTCTCTTCGAGAAGGAGCCGGAGATCGCGGCGATCAACTCCCACCACACGAACAACTCCCAGACGCTGCACTTCGGGGACATCGAGACCAACTACTCCCTCGAAAAGGCCGAGGAGGTCAAGGCAGGCGCCGAGATGGTCGCCGGCTATCTGGAGACCAATGATCCTGACCGCGAGATGCACGCCAAGCGCTCGAAGATGGCGCTGGCCGTTGGCAAGGAAGAAGTCGACCGACTCGAAGATCGTTACCACGAGCAGGGTTTTGGCGACCTCTTTCCGAAACTCGATGCCATCGACCGCGAGGAGATCGCGGCGATCGAACCGAAGGTCGTCGACGGCCGCGAGCCGGACACCGAAATGCTCGCCCTGCAGACGCCCGATGGCTACACGGTCGACTACGGCGAACTCGCGACGGACTTCGTCCGTCGTGTCGAAGATGAAGATGGCGTCGACGTTTTCACGGGGACGAAAGTCGAAAAAATCCACGAGACTGGCGATGAATTCCTGATCGAGACCGAGCGCGGATGGTACGAAAGCGAGGCGACGGTCGTCGCCGCTGGCTCTCACAGCCTCCAGATCGCCAAAGCGATGGGCTACGGCGAGGATATGTCGCTGCTCCCGGTTGCGGGGAGTTTCTTCGTCGCCGAGGACGGGATGCTCAACGGCAAAGTGTACACGCTCCAGATGGCCAAACTCCCCTTCGCGGCAGTCCACGGTGACGCCGAGGTCCACGATCAGGGACTTACCAGGTTCGGCCCGACGGCGAAGGTCGTCCCGGCCTTAGAGCGCGGGCGACTCTCGACAGTTCGGGACTTTTTCGACGTGTTCAAACTCTCGCCGGATTCGGTCCTGAGCTACGCGAATATCCTCGCCGACCGTGTGCTGTTGCCCTACGTCCTCGAAAATCTCGTCTACGACCTGCCAGTAGTCGGGAAGCGCGCCTTCCTGCCCCACGTCCGGAAGGTCGTCCCGACAGTCCAGGCCGACGACATCGAGCGCGCGAAAGGCTACGGTGGCGTCCGCCCACAGATCGTCGACACCGACGCCAAGTCACTGGACATGGGCGAGGCCAAAATCACCGGCGACGGGATTGTGTTCAATATCACCCCCTCCCCTGGTGCCTCGACGTGTCTGCAGAATGCGATGCGGGACGCCGAGCAACTGACCGAGTGGCTCGATGTCGAGTTCGACGACGCGGCGTTCCGGGCGGCGACGATCGACCACTTCCCGCGCGGATCGGATACGTAGTCCTCCCCAGAGCGCGCCTGGAAACACATCATTCCCCGACCGGCGTCACTGATTTATCGGCCTGGCCCGTTGGCTCGCCCATGTCCGCGTCGCTGGCCGTCGTCGTTCCCGCCGCACTCGACGTACGAGGGCTGGCAGAGAGTATCCCGTTGCAGATGTGGCAAGCGTTCCTGATCGCCAGCGTGCTGTTTTCAGTCGGCGTGCTCTATCGGGTCGTCCAGCCCGGTGGCCGCTGGGGACAGCGACTCCGCTCGCGGTTCGTCCTCGGCGTCCCGTGGGGAACCGTGTTGGGTTTGAGCGTCGTCCTGGGCGTCTACTTTTTCGTCCAGGGTGGACTCGCCCATCGGTTCGATCCCGTCAATCTCCCCTTCCGTGCTACCTCCTACGCCTACCCGCTGGGCGTGGTGCTGGCTGGGTTTTCCCACTTCGGGTGGGGGCACTTGCTCGGGAACCTCCTTTCGGGACTCGTCTTTGGCTCGATCGCCGAGTACGGCTGGAGTCACTACCCGACAGATCGAGGGGGCCACTCGTTCGGTTCGTGGCTGACCAATCCCTTCGTCAGGATCGGTCTCTTCTTCGTCGGGATCATCGTCGCCGGTCTCGCGACGGCGGCCCTGTCCTGGGGACCACTCATCGGCTTTTCCGGTGTCGTCTACCTGCTGGCTGGCGTCGCACTCGTCTTCTATCCCATCACCACGATCGTCGGCATCGTCGCCTGGCCTCGCCTGTGGCACCTCTTCAGCGCGTTCAACGACCCGCTGCAGATCGCCGAACCGAGCGTGGGCTATTCGGGCGTCGGGTTCGCGGGCACCGCCGTTCAGGGCCACGCCTTTGGCTTTCTCATCGGTGTGTTGATCGGGGCCGCGATCCTCCATCGGCGTCGCCGAGCGGCGAGTCCGGGCCGCATCTGGTTTGCGGCAATGATCTACACCGTGGCAAACGAGCTCTGGAGCATCTTCTGGTACCTCGGTAATAGCCAGTATATCCGCTTTCGGACGCTCGGCACGATGCTTCTGTTCGCGCTTGCGGGATTGATTGTACTCGTCGTGGCCGGGTCGGACCGATCGCTTTCGGATCGCGTTCCCGGAAGCGACGACCGTTCAATGCCGATCCCGTCCGGACGGCAGGTCGCGGCCGGGGTGATCCTATTTTCCCTCGTATTGATGTCGGTGGTCGGCGTCGCGATCAACCTCTCGGCGCCCTCGGGAGCGGATTTCTCTGACGATAGCATCGAGGTCCGGGACTACGAGATTGCCTACGTCCAGAATGTGACCAACCAGCAGATCGCCGTCGTCGACCTGCCCCTGCTCGATCAGGTGACGAACGTTCGGACCAGCGGCGTCGTGGTCTATAGCGAGCAACGCCGACTCTGGCATCAGGTCATCAGCGAGAGTAATCTGGAATCTCGGGGCAGCGGCCGCGTGTTAGTCGGCGGCGTCGGGTGGCGAGAGCCAGTTTACGCGTACCGATCCGGGTGGGAAGTCGTCGGCGGGGACGTCACCTATCAGGTGTTCCTCCGTCCCGAGAGTCGGGAGCCGAAACTGGTCCACACGGCTGATCCGGCGATTGCCGACGTCATCCTCGCCAACCGAACCGTCGCTATCCGATCCGGAACGGACACCTTCGAGGTGGTCGTCAGGCGTGACAATCAGACGCTCGATATCGGCCGGTTTCCTTCGAACGGCAACAACGTGACCGTCGGCGGCATTACGTTCGAGCGGGCAAATCAGAACCTGTATGCGTCGGTCGACGGCACCGCACTGCGGATTGCGCAGCGACGAATCCCGCCAACGCGACGACGATAACGCGTCCCGTGTCGAACGTCTGACTACGCCCACTCGATGCGGAACAGTTCGACATCAATCTCGCGGCTGTCCGCAGTGTGGAACTCGAACTGCTGGGGGAGTGTGAACGCCGATCGATAGGCAGCAGTAACGTCGCCGCCGTGATCTGCCGCGAACGACTCGACGAAGTCGGCACTTCCGCTGTTGTGGATCGAATACGACACCGCGGCGACGTCGGCGGCCGTTTCCAGGAACGCCCGGTCGGCGTGTTCGTTGCCGTTCTGAGCGCCAAACGGCGGGTTCATGACGACGGTCACTGGCTCGTTCGGACAGAGCGGGACTCTCGTCGCGTCGCCCTGGATCCAGGAGATGGCTGTCCTCGTCCCGACGCGTCGGCGATTCGCCGTGGCTGTCGCGAGCGCATCAAGATCGAGGTCGATGCCGACGACGTGTGTGGCGCCTCGGAGGGCACCACCCAACGCGAGCATTCCCGTCCCACAGCCGAGGTCGACGACCGTGTGGCCGTCGAGATCGCCGTTCAGGTCTGCGAGATGGATCAGGTGCGATGCCACTGCCGGTGGCGTGCGATACTGTTCGAGGTCGGCCTTCGGATCGTCGAACCCGACGACGACGCCGAGCTGGGCCGCGAGTTCGCGTTTCGTACTCATCGGTGTGCCGACGCAGGGATGCGTCTTTCTGGAATCTGGAGTCGGGACACGGAAAAAGCTTCGACGGGACGACGATACGGACCGACTGGTCAGCTATCATCGCCTCACCGTCGAACCGTCCCGTCCTCGCTCAACTACTCCAGAGGTGCCGGTCTTCCATCGACTTCGGGGATCGATAGCCGATCACCTTGTGATCCTGCGATTCGTGCCACGACGCCATGCGCTCGTCGATGTACTCCGAGCAGTCCATGCAGTACCAAGTTGCCATTGTCTTTCCTCCGGGAGAGCGGCGCCGGTCGCAACGACGCCGACTACATTCTGATGATAAAACGTGATACAGGATAATATTTCCGGTAGAATCGGCCGAAATTTCGTCAACCCGTCGACAGTCGGTACCGCCGAGGTTTCACCAGGTGCCGTGGAACGTATCGAACTCCAGGTCTTCGAGCGGCTTTTCCCCGATCGCCATCTCGTACTCGCCCGGTGTGAGCATCGGTTGATCGAACTGCGGGCCGTCGTCGGTCGTAATCCGCGGACAGCCGGTGTTGACGTAGGCGTCCAGCCCGAAGTTGGTGAGTTTGTCGGGCGTGACGTTGTTCATCGTGAGCAGGTAGGCGTCGTCGTTTTCTTCGACGATCTCGCGGGCGCGTTCGAAGCGACCTTGACCGATCTTTGTACAGTAAATGACGCCCCAGGTCTCTGCGTCCATCGCGCGGTGGACGGCTCCGTATCGCTGTTTGATGAACGCGTCGGCGTCGGCAATGTCCACGACGTTGTTGACGGGATCAGCGATGACGACGTGCTTCTCGGGTTGGTCCATCGCCAACCCCATCGGGTGGAACTTCCCACCGCCGACATAGAGGATCTGGTCGGCTTCGACGTCCGCAGAGGCGTAGTTACACCCCAGGACTTGCCCCTCGTGAGTCAGGCGTTCGTCGCCGCGGCGAGTATGCACGGTGTATCCCTCGTCTTCGAGGAATGTCCGCATCTTGTCGAACTTATTCATGTGCTGGGCAGTCGTGACGAGACCGATGTCCGAATCGTCAGTGGGATCCTCGAACTCCGCAAGCGACTCCTCCATGATCGGGAATACGTCGACGTTCGAGAACAGCGGAACGTAGATGATCTGTTCGGACTCGTTCATCGGGCTGTGTCCGAAGTGAACGAAAACATCGCTGTGACGCATCAACTCTGTGTCGAGGTCGCAAGCCCCGTAACACGGTTCGCCCGAGAGCAGTACTGACACGTCGTCGGGTAGCGTCCGCCGGAGGTCGTCGGCGACGGCCGGTCCCCGGCGTTTGAGTCCCTCCGGGAACTGCAATCCGACTGTGTTCGCATTCCGTTCGGCGACTGCTTCGCTGATCCGGTCAAGTTCGTAATCCCACTCGCGGTCGTGTTTGAGCGCCATCCCTGTTTCAGTCAGATCGCCCGGAGACCGCTCGCTTTCGTGACTCATTGGACGCAATTAACCGACCCGTGCGTAAAACGGCGGCGCTACCGGCATAGGTGCCGGTTTTCGACACGGTAGCGTCTCTCGTGGCCCCCTTCCTGACAGTCACTCGACGTGATCGCGCAAGTCTTCGATATGGGATTCGAGGACGCGGATCGTCGCATCCGCGTCGGTATAGCCCTGTTCGTACTGATCAAGGGCCGATTCGGATTGATCGAGGAACGCGTCGACCGCAGTGTCTATGTCGCTCATGGTTCGATGTTCGAACGGCTCACTCCTGAGCGTTCCGGAACGGCAACAACAGTGATACCACAGCAACCACACCCCGGTGTCAGCGAACCGTGTAAGAGATGTCGCTGTCCCGGAGTGCATCAGTGACACGTCCGACAACGTCAGTCGTTGCGACAACGACCACGTTCAATCCCCTGCTGGCGGCATCGGCGGCGACTTCTCCCGCCGCAAAGTGCGTTGTCGGGCGGATTTCGGCCTCGTTAACTGCACCGACGGCCTCGACGCCAGCCGCTGTAACGAGGTCCGCATCGTCGGTTGCTGTACGCAGTCGGTCGATATCCGGCGTGTCGTCGGATCTGACGGGCGGTACCTGGATGATGTCGACCGCCCCAGGTTGCAGATCGATGACGCCCTCGAACCCGGTGACGCCGACGACTTCCTCCGCGTCGGCGTCTGTTGTCGCGACCCCAGTCGCACCGTCCTCGCCCGGGCGGGCCCGGAGTAATCCGTTTTTCATGAACAGGGCCACGGACTGACCCTGCACGATGGGCTCAACCGCCAGGGCCGCGTCTTCCTGGACACTGCCCAGGACGTCATCAGTCACGTGATCGGTAAATCGACGCACGTCCGTCGCGGCGGAGAACAGCCAGTCGACGCCCTCGTTCGTGACTCTATATCGCGAGCGACCTTCTTTCTCGACGAACTCATCCTCGACGAGTTCGCGAATGTACTCGCTGACGGCCTGGCTCGTGACGCCGACCGCCTCGGCAATCTCCCCCTGGCTCACTGCAGGTTGGCGCTCGGCGATCTCCACCAGAATCCGAAAGCGGGTCGCCGCCCGCTTGTTGTCGAGAACGTCGATCATGCCCGATTGCTCGGCACGCTGGGTGATAAACCCCGGGACCCGCGACGGCTACCCAATCGGCGGCGACACGTTGATGCACGTCACTCCCGAGGGGTGCGACAATGGACGTGACCTTCCGGGACCGTGGGGTGGTTATTGAGGAGACGCTCGTCATCGCCGACATCCACCTGGGTCGAGAGCAATCCTCACACGTCGAGCTGTCGGTCGGCTCGGAGCGGTCACTCCGCGATCGTCTCTCGGCGCTCATCGAAGCCCAGAATGTCTCGGAGGTCGTCGTCGCCGGTGATCTCTTGCACTCGTTTGACTCACTCCCGCCCGGCGTCGCTGACTCCTACACCCAATTCCGGGATGTCGTCACCGATCACGGCTGCCAGTTGCTCGTGACGCCGGGGAACCACGACGTCCTCCTCGATGCTGTCCGGGACGGTCCGTCGCCTGCCGAATACGAGCTTTCGGACGGTGAGACGGTCGTCTGTCACGGCCACGAACCGCCAGACACCGACGCCGACCGGTACGTGATCGGCCACGACCATCCGGCGATCGAAATCGAGGGTCAGAAGCGCCCGTGTTATCTCCGTGGCCCCGGCGCGTACCGCGGGACCGACGTCATCGTGTTGCCGTCGTTCAACGAACTTGTCGCCGGTGTCACGATCAACGACATGAGAGCCGGTGACTTTCACTCGCCGTTGCTCGAGAACGCCGACGCGTTTCGACCGATCGTCCGGGACGACACGGCCGAAGAGACCCTCACGTTTCCGCCACTCGGCTCGCTTCGCGAACTGCTCTGAGGGGGCAACGGTTTTGAGCCGTGACGCGGTATTGGATTGTATGGAAGCTGCCGTCCTCATCTTGCTGGGTTCACTGGTCGTCCTCGGGATTTTGGTGGTGCTGACGCGGTGGCTCGTCCCGAAAACACTCGCTGAAGAACCTGAAAGCGCTGCTGGTCAGTAGTTCTCACGTGCGCTCTGACTGACCAGATCGGCCGCAACCCGACCGCTCTCGAGTGCGCCCTGGATCGAACACCAGCGGGTGTAGTCGCCCGCGAGCACGACCGATCCGTCGGGTGCAGTCGGCTCCGGTGTCGATGCAAGAAAGCCCGGCGGTTGGTCGAACTGCGCGAAGGGGACGCGTTCGGTTCGACAGTGGGCCAGCCCCGACAGGGATCGCTCGGGATACCACGAGTCCAGCGTCTCACGGACTTCCCCAAACAGTTGCTCGTCGGTTTCGTCGGGCGTCCCAAGGAATGTTGCCGCAAGCAACTGTTCTCCGTCGGGCGCGTACTCCGGGGCGACGGACGATAGCTGGGCGACCTGATTGGGTCGGTCGTCGGTAGCGTTCAACAGTAGTCGAGACCCCGTATCCAGCGGTGTTTCGGAGGGAAGACTCGCATACACCGTCGCACAGCCGCGGGTGCCGGGTGGCGTCTCGACACCGGTCAGTTCCGTGGCAGTCTGTGGATCCGTTGCGACGACGACGCTGTCGCTATCGATCGTTTCCCCATCGACCGTGACCGTTCCGTCCGCGCCGACAGCCTCGACCGTCGCCCCGGTTTCGATTCGCGCGCCGGCATTCCGCGCCCGGTCGGCGAGTTGCTCGGGGATCGCGCCCATGCCGTCGGCTGGAATCGCCGCCGCGCCGGCCGTGAGCATCTTGAACGTGTACTCGAAGACGCGGGCATCCGTCGACAGCGACCGATCAAGGGTGATCCCGCCGTAGAACGGCGCGGCGAATCGGTCGATGAACGCCCGCGAAAAGCCCCGCTCCGCAAGGAACGTCTTGATCGTCTGATCGGGTCGGTCCGGATCGAGAATGGTCTGGACATCTCTGTGTGCCAGTTCCCGTCGAAGGCGGAGAATCCGTAGCTTGTCCCCGAAGCGCACGTCGCGATTGAACAGCGTTTGGGTCAGGGTTCTCGGATCCCGGAGGGGATCGGCGAGCACCGATCGCTCGCCGGGTTTCGCGATCGTCGCCCCTGGCGAGAACCGCCGTAGATCGAGTGCGTCGATATCGAGTTCGCGCTTTACGGCGGGGTACCTGTCGAAGACGACCTGGAAGCCCCGGTCGAACGTGTACCCGTCTGCGTGCTCGGAGCGGACGCGGCCGCCGACGGTCTCCTCGGCTTCGAAGACGGTCACGTCCCGCCCTGCCTCGGCCAGTCGACTCGCTGCAACCAGCCCCGCGAGGCCACCACCAGCGACGGTCACGTCGGTCATGGGCCATCGTTCGACTCCCGCCGGGAAAATTCCACGGGCGCGATGACGACTCACCACTCAGTTTCGACCGGACCACACTTGGCGGGGACGCTCTTTGCTGTGAGTATGGACGCCGCGGCGACACCTGTTCAGTTCTGCTGTGTCGAGTGCGATTCGATCGCGCCACCGGACGACGTGACACATTCGTGCCCGGACTGTGGCGGGACGGTCCGTGTTACGTTCGATTCGGAGGCGTTGCCCGACGAACCCGGCGATTTCGCCAGTTCGTCCGAGCCAGGAATCGCCCGGTACTCGAATAGCCTCGACGTTGCTATTGCTGCGGTTGCCATGGGTGCCGGTGGAACGAACCCGATCGACTGTCCCGATATAGAGGCGACCCACGACCTCGAATCGCTCTGGATCGTCGACGAGGGGCGCAATCCGACGGGCAGCACCGTCGACCGGGAGATGGCAACTGCTGTTGGGACGGCCACGGTGCGGGGAGCTAATCGCGTCGTGCTTCCCTCGACGGGCCACGCGGCACAGTCTGTGGCAGCCTACGCTTCTCGGGCGGGCATCGAATCGCTGGCCTACGTCCCTTCCCGGACGCCGTTTCTCAATAAGGCGATGGCCAATGTCCACGGCGGCGAGCTCTCGGTTGTCGAAGGGCGCTATAGCGATGCGCAAAATGCCTACGAAAGTAGCGACGAAGCCGGGTTCCCTGTCGATCCGGGGTCACCGTTCCGCCAGCTCGGTGCCGCGACACTCGCCTGGGACGTGCTGGCTGGTCTCGACTGGACGACTCCCGACGTGATCGTCGTGCCCGTTGGTCACGGGCAGCGATTGGCTGGCGTTCAAGCTGGCCTGACAGCGGCCAGCGACGCTGGATACGTCGAATCAGTCCCGCGACTGTACGCCGTCCAACCCGAGGGATGTGCACCCATTGTCGAAGCGTGGCACTCAGAGACATCGATTGACTCGGTTGCCGTGCCTGACACCGTTCTCGGGCCGCTGGAGATCCCCGAACCGGCCCTCGGATCAGTTGCACTGAGCGCTATCAGGGAATCCGGGGGCGGCGTGGCAACGGTCTCGGACGATGCTGCTCTCGCGGCGGCTGTCGACGCGAACGCTTCGGCCGGCATCGAGTGCAGTGCCACGGGTGGCGTCGCACTGGCTGGTCTCGACAAA
This sequence comes from Halorhabdus salina, assembly GCF_013839425.1. Taxonomy (GTDB): domain Archaea; phylum Halobacteriota; class Halobacteria; order Halobacteriales; family Haloarculaceae; genus Halorhabdus; species Halorhabdus salina. The sequence goes on from NZ_JACDNP010000005.1 coordinate 74,312, forward strand.
CTGGTCGAACGCGGTTCGATTGCACAAGGCGAGTCAGTCCTCCTCATCGATCCGCTGGCTGCCGCTGGAGAGAGTGATATTCTGCGAAGCCATTTGATGAGTCGCGGTGTTTGATCGGTCGGTGCGACCGTTCAGGGCGTACTCGGCGCCGGATCAGCCGATGTATCGCAGGTCTTCGTCAGTTGGGGCAGACGCATTGCCCTCCATCTCCTGGATCTTTCGGACGACATCTTCCATCTCGTCGGCACGGTCTTCGAGTGACCCGTAGTCGACCTCGAAGCCCAGGACCCCCTGGAGCACTTCAAGCACTGCCTGGGCGCTTTTCGGATCGACGAGATACCCCGATGTCTCGCCCATGAGGCACGCCGCCGGCAGGTCACGGCGCTGGCCCAGGCCGAGCAACAGCCCGGAAACGCCGACGATTCCTCCCGCTGGTTCGTTCTCGCGGAACTCGACGCCGACGTCTTCGAGTTCGTCAGTCAGTCCGTCGGTCGTCGACGCGCCGATCACGTCATACTCCTCGATGAGTTCGCCGGTCGGGACGCCACCCAGCGCGAAGATTCGCTCGACATCGAATTCGTCTCCGACGTCCAGGAACGCGTCGACGAGGCCGTAGTGGCCAACGTTGTCCTGGGCCTGGTGATCACCTGAGAGGACAAGCATATCTTGGCCGTCCTCCGGCGAGATGGCGTGAAACTCGGCACTCGCGAGTTCGATACCGTCGTCGTCGACGGTCACCTGCGGGGGAAAATGCTGGGAGTAAACCCGCCGGACCGGGGTGCTATCGAGCTCTTCGAGTAAGTGTTCGACAGCGAGCTTCCCGACGTGGCCGACGCCGGGGAGCCCTTCGATCAGCACCGGCGACTCCAGCTCTACCGCTTCGAGCGTCTCGATCTCGTACTCGTCCATACGGTTTATTCCCGATTGCGGCGCTTAAGTGCGCGTCGATACTCACCGTTTGGATCTTCCGGAGAGAAGGGTGCAGGCGCGGTGTTTTCGGTCGGTTCTCCACACGCGGGGCAAGAATCAGCAAGCGTGTATACCGGGCGTTCGTGGCGGTCGCGCCAGGCCGCACACACCCGGATGTCGGCTTTCATTCCTCGTCGGTGTTGCGCTCGCGATGGAAGTGGCCGGTGCCACCGAGGTCGGCGATCGCTTCGCTCGCTCGATCTGCACTGTCTTCGAGGGCCGTCTCGGCGGTCTTGTAGTCGGGGGCCTGGACCTCGAGGCGGTACTCGGGCGCACCGACGTAGGTCACGTCCAGATCAATCTCCTCGGACACCTCGCCGTTCCCTTCCGCGGCCTGCAGGGCCTCTTTGACGGCGTCGACGCCGTCACTATCGGGGCAAGTCAAGTCGACGTAGCCGGTGACTTTCACGTACGGCACCGAGACGTTCTCCCGGGCCGTCTGGACGATCGCGTCGATGTCCTCATCGTCAAGGTCGCTGTCTTCGAGCGCTTCCGTACCGTGGATGGCGGCTTGCTCGAAGCCGTCGTACATTGAGCCGAACCCAGAGAGGAGTTCCTCGGCGATGGTACCGTAGGTGTCGTCGTCGATGTCCTCGCCGAAGGCGATCGTCATCCAGTTGTCGGCCTTCTGCTCGTTTTTCCACTCCTGGATCTTCTCTTTGCGTTGATGATCGTTGACGTCCTTGATCGAGAGGTCGATCTGTTGGGCGTCTTGATCGATGTCTAAGACCTTCGCAACGACGGTCTGGCCTTCGTTGACGTGGTCGCGAACGTTCTTGATCCACCCGGAGGCGACCTCGCTGATGTGGGCCAGCCCGCGCTTGTCGTCATACTCCTGGAGGTCGACGAAGACGCCGAAGTCTTCAATTTCGTCGACGCGACCCACGACGAGTTCGCCTGGATCGGGCCAGCCGCTGAACTTCATCGTTGCTCGACGGCTTCGATCACGTCGCCTTCGATCTCGGCTTTCCCGCCAGTCGGGCGGACCAGCGTGTGCCCGCAAACGGCACACGCGATCTCGCTTGCGGCCTTGCCGAAGACGACCTGTTCGTTCTCACAGTCCGGACAGCGCACGTTGTAGAAGCTCCCAGCCATGGTTATTCCTGGAACTCCAGTCGACCGGCGCGCCATCCCTCACGGAGGTGGGCGTTGCCACACTCCGAGCAGCGGTAGGTCAGGTTGGTCTTCTTCGTCGGCTTGTCGCCACCGGGAACCTTCGAGAACTTGCCGCTGTTCCCGATACCCGATTGGCGCTCGCGCTGCCGACCGTTGACCTTCGTCATTCCCGTGGCTCGGCCCTGTCGGACCTTCTCGACCTCGTGTTCGTGATGTTCGTTACAGTTGGGGCAATAGGTGTTAAACCGGCGTGGCATCTCCATGATATCGACCTTGCGGGTGGATTGGACAGCGCTGCTTAAAACCCGTTTGGTTCCGAAGCGGCACAGCCCCGTGACGAGAGCCGTTCACATACCGAAACAGCCCCATCTCCCTGGCCACGTTGTGGCCTCCGAAGCGCTTAATGCCGTCATGGGCGAAGCCCAGCCAACTGCATGAAGCGACTCATCGTCCGTGGTGAACCCGGGATGCGAAAGGGCGCAACTATCGAATACGACGGCGAACAGTACGTCTGCTTCGGGATCACCCGGCAGGGCGACTGGCACGGGCCAGAGCGCCCACAGCTATGGTGTACGATCGGCACGGAAGACGAACAAGAGGACTTCGAACTGCGGAATTTCATCCCGATGCACTTAGAGACAGAAAGTGCCGACGCCGAGGCGATCACGGTCGTCGAAGCGGCCTGAGTCTCGTTCTACTGCGGAGATCCGTCCAGCGCTGACTGATCGACTCGATAGATCGTCACGTCCCCGAACGTTTCTTCGACGGTGACTGCGTCCAGGTCTTGGATTGTCATTTCGGGATACGCTTCGCGTTCCAGCGGCCCGACGTAGATCAACTCGACGTCGTAGGCCGCCAGAAGCGATCGCTGGCGCTCGGGCGGCCCGGTGAATATCGTTTCGACGTCGGTGACGCGATTCCAGTAGGCGTCAGTTCCGCGATACCCGACCTCGTGGACCCACCCAGCGAGCGTCGGTATGCCAGTCAGACTCGACGGCGCGTTGACCCACTGGTAGATGCTCGTTCCGGGCTTCGAGACCATGTTTGGCTGCCCTTCGACGGTTTCCCCCATCCATTGGATCGCGTCGTATTCGTCGGGATGGTACGCCTCAGCGAATGCGAGTGCATCGAGTGTCGGATCGTCGGTCTGGGCGTATCCACCCTCGGCTCTGAAGTGGTCAGACATGGCCAGGCCACCGTACATCGCCGTCGACATCAGTAAGATAGCCGCGAGCACGCCGAATGCACGCCGCCATCTCGGTCCATCGAGGCCAAGTGATGGGCGTCGATCGGCAAACAACCCGACCAGTGTAACCCCCATCGCCGTTGCCAGGAGCACCCAGACCTGCATGTAGGTCTTGAAGACGGTGTTCATCCGACCCGGACCCGCCTGCTCTTTGACGTAGACGAACTCGACAAGCAACGCGAGTCCGGCCCCGCCGAGGACCAAGACGGTCTCGAATCCGGGTGTTGGGAGGTCTTCATACTCGCCGAGTCGACCGAGTAGCCAGCCGACGATCAACAGGGGGACGAACAGCGCGACGGCTGCAGCATCGACGACCAGCGAAAGGAAGACGATCGTGCCGACCAGGGCGACTGCCCGGAGCGGTCGCTGGAATTGCGGTCTCGCGTAGCGAGCGTAATACAGCGCAAAAACTGCCAGGAACGCCCCGTAGACGATCAAGAGGACGCCCAGTCCACTGCGCTCCGGGAGCCAGCCGATCCCGCGCTGTCCGCTTGCTGCTTGCAGCCAGAAGGGAATGGACAGCGCGCCCCCGATCGCCAGCACGCCGATGCCGGAGATGCCGGCAAGTACGTGGCGAGTAAGTTCACGTCGTGCCCATCCGCCGGCGTCGGTCAGTCTACGTGCCCCAGCGGGGAGCAGCGACGCAGGACTGGCCGGAGCGAGCGCGACTGTCAGGACGGTCAAGCCGCCGATCGAGGGGAACGACCACGTGTTGACGACAGCAATCATCGCCGCTAACGGCCCCAGTGACGCAAGCAATGCGAGCCGTCGACCCCATTGCTGGGCTGGCGTCCGGTAGTAGCCGTACAGGATCGTCGCCCCCAGCAACAGGAAGGGCGTACTCATCATGTGGGCGTGCATGTCGCCGTTGAGCCAGGCGAACAACGGGAACTCGTTGATCGTTCCTGGGATGATGCGACTCGACCACCAGTAGTTGAACTCGCTGATGCTGATTGCCACTCCCCGCAGTTCGAGTTCGAGTATCCCAGCGATCGCCTCGGAGATTGCCCCTGGCAATACCAGGAAGATCATCTTCGCCGGAACAAGCAGGTTACTCGCGAACCCGACGAAAAAGGCCGACGCACCGCCGGCGAGACGTGCAGGGTAGCCTCGCTCTGCAGCGATGGACTTTGACAGACCGTAGGCTGCCGTAACTACCATCGCGTAGAAGCCCGCGTGTGCGAGATTGTAGGCGAACCGTGCTGACGTGTTTGTCAACCGCGCCAGTAGCGACGCCACCAGATGGCCGCCATAGTAGTACTGGACCGATTCACCCGCGAACCACATGTCCTCTGGTGGGAGCGTGTTCGCCCGCAGCAACGACTGGAGCAAGCCGAAATCGAGGAACTTCTCACCGCCGCCGGGGTGGACGGCCGGATCGACTGCTCTGACCGCCACCATGAACAGAAATGCGACAGTGAATACAGCCGCTGTTTCGAGGTATATCGAGCGGTCGATTTCGGATCCGCGCTGCCGAGCCAGGAGTGCGATTCCCCCAAGGACCCCGATCCCAGCCCAGAGTCCGATGGTGATCGACACCCGACCGAGAAAGTACGTCACGATCCAGATGATCGCCAGTGCTGCCGGGATTGCGACGCCTGCTCCGCGATCGTCGAGACGCGAGAACACCGCACTCGTGATCGACATGCCGATAACGAGCAGTCCCAGATAGGCGACCAACCAGACGGCGACGGACCCAAATTCCATCACACGCGACAACGAGTAAGTTCCCTAAACGTCTTGTGAAGTTCCCTCTGGGTGTGGTCGGGAATTCGAACTGTTTTTAGTCGTTCCCGCGAAGGCACATCTAATGAGTCGGTCCGTCGGACTCGTCGTGCCGGCCTATCGCCCTGACGTCCCTGCCCTCGAATCGTACGTGGCCGCCATTCAATCAGCGGTCGACCCCGAAACGGTGCGTATCGAACTCGACGATCCACGGGACGAGACGATTGAACAACTCGAAACGCTTGATGTCAGTGTCAACGCCGTCCCGTACCGACGCGGGAAGGGTGCAGCGATCACGGCGGGGTTCGAAGCCCTCGAGACGGATGTCCTCGCATTCGCCGACGCCGACGGTTCGACGCCTGCCGAGTCACTTGCGGCCGTCATCGAGCCGATAACAGCTGATCGGGCCGATCTTACAGCGGGGTCGCGTCGCCATCCCGAAGCCACGATCCAGTCACATCAGACGTTTGCCAGACGATTCATGGGTGATGGGTTCGCGTGGTTCGCTCGCCGGATGCTCGATGCCGAACTGTACGATTACCAGTGTGGTGCCAAGGCGATTTCGGCCCCCGCGTGGTCAGAAGTGCGTGGCCATCTCTTCGAACCAGGGTTTGCCTGGGACGTCGAACTGGTGGCAATCGCTGGTGCGCTTGACCTCCGCATCGCTGAAGTGCCGATTACCTGGGAAGACAAGCCAGGGTCGACGGTCTCGCCTGTTCGGACGTCACTCGATCTGGCTGGGGCTGTCTTTGCGGCCCGACACCGCGCGAAGCGAATCAGGGATAGTCGCCTTCACCGGATGATCGCATCCCGCCGGAGTGAATCGACCGCGCTCGTCGACCGGGAGAGTCAATGAGCGACGCTGATTCGCGATTCGGTCGGCACGTCAAATCCCTCCTTTCAGGGGTTCGATTCGGGAAGTTCGTCTCGGTCGGCGTGATCGGGGCGATCTGTGATACGACGGTCCTGATGGTCCTTTCGGAAGGGCTGGGACTCATGCCGGAGATTGCGACATTGCTGGGGATCGAAACAGCGATTCTGGTGATGTTCGTGATCAACGACAACTGGACGTTCGCCAGAGCCGGGGCAGACGGGAATCGGTCGTTGGTTCGTCGTCTCGCTCGCTCACACGCCGTCAGAGCCGGCGGGAGCCTCACGCAATTCACAATTTTCGTGATTATCTATCGACAGTTCTTCATGGAGTTCTCGCTGGTGGGGATCGATCTGTGGATTCTGGTCGCAAAGGGATCAGGGATCGCCGTTGGGATGGTCGTTAACTACGTGTTCGAGAGTCTGTTCACCTGGCGCGTCCATCGAGAGAGTGGGTCCGTAGAGCACGGGAATAACTAACGGACGGCATCCGAATCACAACCCTTAATGGCAAACCCGGATTACCAGAAAGTAGCGGGATGGGATAGCCAGGAGATTCCGGCGGGCTCATAACCCGCAGATCGGTAGTTCAAATCTACCTCCCGCTATGTTCTGTCGCTCACAAATTCGTGAGCGACGAAATCGAAATGAGTAGATTTGAACGAGAGAAACGCGAGCGAAGCAAGCGTTTTGCGTAGTTCAAATCTACCTCCCGCTACTTCTCAGCGAAACAACGGCACAGAGGTTTATCTCTGCGCCATTCTCGCTGTGCTGTCGCTGTCGTAGATTTGAAGCAGGGAGTGTAGCGGAGCGGAACGACCGTGGTTCAAATCTACCTCCCGCTATGTTCTGTCGCTCACAAATTCGTGAGCGACGACGTGCTTTTGATCTACCGGTAGAGTACGCTCTACCGAGCTTTGGTACCGAAAATTGGGGCTTTTCGGGATGACGAGAGAGTGCCCGACTCTCGAACCACCTCACTTCGCTCGTCAAGACAGCTTTTTGCCGGTCGATTGGGGCCGACGGCCCAGCTGACAATGCGAACTGACGCTCTGGGTCCGTGGGCAGAGAGGGTACCGATAGGTATCCGACGCAGTAAATCGGTGGTTAGTCGTCGCCGTTCTCGTCGATAACAACGACTTCCATATCCTCGACATCGACATTGATAAGCGTCTTGACGTCGAGGTCGGAATCTGCAACCTTGTTTTTGCCCCCGACCTTTTTGATGACGGCAACGATGTCGACGATGTCGGCACCGATCTCTTCGAGGGCGCCGGTGATGCCAACGAGCGTGCCGCCGGTCGAGAGGACGTCGTCCAGGACAAGCACTTTGTCGCCCTCGTAGACATCGTTGACGTACATTTCCCCTTCGGAGTAGCCGGTGACCTGCTGGAGGGAGACTTCGCCATCCAGACCGTACTGCCGTTTGCGGATGACCACGAGGGGAATATCGGTCATCAGCGAGACGGCCGTCGAGATGTGGATGCCCATCGCCGCGGGCGTGACGATCTTATCGACATCTTCGAGTTCGGCCTTCCGGATGATCCGGATGACGATCTCCCGAAGGAGCTCGGGCCGAAGCATCGGGACCCCGTCACTAATTGGGTGAATGAAGTACTGGTACTCGCCCTTCTCGATAACTGGCGCGTCGAGCAACGACTGTTTGAGGCGATCCATGCTGGCGGTACTGTACCCGCGATTAAAAACACCTCGTAATCGAGTCGGCCCCGTCATCCAATGTGCGGAGTTGAATCTGCATGATTTCCAACTGAACCGCCCAATTTGAGAAGCATTAAGTCCGGCCTGACCCGACCTGACTGGTGTGCAACCAAGTCAGGGCGTCCTGTTGGCCGTGCTGGCGTTGCCGTTTCTAGCCGCCGCGGTCACACCGCTGCTGTACCGCGTCGTCGGGGAGCGCGTCGCGTATTTCGCGGCCGCAGTTGCGGCTGGAGCGTTCGCTCTCATCGCCAGTCAGTTCGGCACACATGGAACCGTCTCACTCCAGTGGATTCCGGCGCTTGACGTCTCGCTCGCACTGTACGTCGACGGTCTTTCGCTCCTGTTGGGATTGATCGTCAGCGGGGTCGGTGTTCTGATCTTCACGTACTCCGGCGCGTATATGCACGACGAGCCGGGGAAAGCGAAGTATTACACCACGTTGCTGGTGTTCATGGGCGCGATGCTTGGGGTCGCCTTTGCGGCCGATCTGCTCGCGCTGTTCGTCTTCTGGGAGCTCACCAGTGTCTCGTCGTTCATTCTCATCGGCCATTACCAGGACCAAGACGACTCCCAGTACGCCGCCCGGAAGGCGATGTTCATCACCGTCGCCGGCGGCCTGTTCATGCTCGTCGGGTTCCTCCTGCTGTATACGGTTTCGGGTGACGTGTTGGGAGAGGCAACCTTCCGTCTCGTCGGAACCGAGGGTGCCCTGATCGAGAACGCTGGGGCAATGCAGGAGGGGCTCCGTTCGGCCGGCCTGTTCGTGCCAGTGGTCGTGCTGATCGGGATCGGCGCTGCGGCAAAGTCAGCCCAGGTCCCGCTGCACATCTGGCTGCCTAACGCCATGGAGGCCCCGACGCCCGTCTCGGCGTTCCTTCACTCGGCGACAATGGTCAAGGCCGGGGTCTACCTCGTCGGTCGGTTTCGCCCACTGCTTGGCACTCCCGAGTGGGAGCTGTTCTTTGCCACACTTGGCCTCCTGACAATGACTGTGGCGGCGATCCTGGCGGTCGCGGCCGACGACATCAAGGAACTGCTGGCGTACTCGACGGCCTCTCACTTGGGACTCATCATCGCTGGTTTTGGTCTCCAGTCCGTCTATGGGGCTGAGACCGGTGCGTTCCACATTTTGAATCACGCACTGTTCAAGGCCGCGCTGTTCCTCGTCGCGGGCATCGTCGCCCACGAGGCCGGGACGCGACTGCTTTCCGAACTCGGTGGCCTCTGGCGGGCCCTTCCGATCACCGCTGCCGTCGCGGCGATCGCAGCCCTCGGCATGGCCGGTTTGCCGCCGTTCAACGGCTTTTACTCGAAGGAGTTGCTCTTCGAGGCGACGTATCACGCCGCCGAACACGCCGGCGGGCTCTGGTGGCTCCTACCTGCCGTCGCCGTCTTTGGATCGATTTTCACGTTCCTGTACTCGATCCGCTTCCTCTCGCTGTTTGCGGGTGAGAAGCCCGAGGCCATCGAACACGTTCACTCACCGCCGATGGCGATGCTCGCACCACCAGTGCTTCTCGCGACGCTCGCGGGGATCGTCGGTCTCGGGGGCGTTTCGGCGACTGCCGGGATTCATCTCGGACCCCTGGAACACTTCATCGAGCGTGTCGTCGAGGCTGTCGGCGCGTCTGAGCCCCACTTTGGCTATCATCTACCGACGTCACTCACTCCCGCAGCGGGGATGAGTGCGATCACCATCGTTGTCGGGGCGGTGACGTATCCCTTCTATGGTCGGATCGCGGCCGGTGTCCAGCGATTGATCGCGATCGATCCGATCAGGCCGAACTTCTACTACGACGGGCTAGTTAGCTGGCTCGACCGGACGACGATCGTCTCCGGAACGGTACACACTGGTCGATTGCGAACGTACGCGACGTGGTTCTTCCTCGCAGTTGCTGGCCTCGCGATCGCGGGCTATTCTGGGGCTGGAGTGGTCTTTCCAGCAATCTCGTCGCTGGCCGCCGAGCCGGCGATGGTAATCGTGCTGGCCGTTGCAGTCGTCGCCGCCCTTGCGGTCACGCGCGCACCGTCCCACATCGCAGGTGTGCTGACACTCTCGATTCTGGGCTTCATGGTGGCGATTTTCTACATTCTGGCGAGTGCGCCTGATCTGGCGTTGACCCAGCTGGTCATCGAGACGCTGGTCCTCGTGCTCTTTTTGCTTATCCTTGATCACCTCCCCGAGTTCTACGGGGAAGTCGATCGAATTCGCGCCCTTCGGGATGGTGCCGTCTCGGCCGTCGTCGGGATCACTGTCTTCCTGACGGTACTGGTTTCGACGGCCGCAACACCGGGAAAGCCAATCGCCCAGTATTTCATCGAACGAGCGGGTGTCCCGGCGGAGCACGGATCCACATTGCTGGACTTCGGGGGCGGCGGAAACATCGTGAATGTGATTCTCGTCGACTTCCGAGCGTTCGACACGATGGGCGAGATTTCGGTCATTGCGATGGCTGCGCTTTCGGTTATTACGTTGATCGCGATGCGGGAACGAGGTGAAACTCAATGAGTGCCGATCCACGACCGACAGACAGCGATACGACGATAATCGCGCAGACGAGTACGCGCGTGGTCGTTCCGATCATCTTGCTGGTAGCGATTGCCCTGTTGTTGCAAGGGCACAACCTGCCTGGCGGCGGCTTCATCGCCGGTGTCCTCACCGTGACTGGCTTTGCACTGATCTACATTATTTACGGGTTGCGGTACGTCGAACAGGGACTATTACACAGGACTGTCGTCCCGCGGTCGCTCCCGGCTGGCGATGACGAATCTCAGGCAGGCCCACCGATCAGCAAGGAGTTCGGCGAGATATTCACGACCGGACTCGCGCTCGCTGCTGGCAGCGGTCTCGTGGCAATGGCATTTGATCTGCCGTTTCTGTCTCAGGGGGTACTGTTCGTCGAGGGGCTGCCGCTGTATGGCCACGTCGAGTTCGCCAGTGCGCTGGCGTTTGATCTCGGCGTGTACCTCGTCGTCGTCGGTGGCTTGCTGACGATCCTCGCGGTGGTGGGGGCAGAATGAGCGGGACTGTTCTCAGAACAGTCCCAAGCACGATTGCCAGCACGTCGGCTGGCGGAGAAGCCAGTGGCCAGCCACAGGTCATCCTTGCGGTCGTGCTCGGACTGTTGTTCGCCCTCGGAACCTTCCTCGTTCTGCGGAAAGACGTTGTCCGGGTCGTCTGGGGCGTGACGATCATCAGCCAGGCGGCCAACGTTTACCTGGTGACCATGGGTGGCCTGCGCGGATCCGTCCCGATCCTCTCTCATGGCGGTGCTCATGGAGCGGTCACCGATCCGCTGGTTCAGGCACTGGTCCTAACGGCCATTGTCATCGGCTTCGGGACAACTGCCTTTGCCCTCGTGCTTACCTATCGAGTCTATGAAGAACATGGAACGATCGACCTTTCGGAGGTGAACGAACGATGAGTGAACACGTCGTCGTCGCGCCGCTCGTGGTAGCGCTGGTGACGGCCATTCTGACGCTCGGGGTTCGGCGATATCCACGTACGCAACGGACCATTAGCTTGCTCGGGATCGGAGCGTATGCCGTCGCGGTGATAACGCTGGCAAGCCGGGTCGTTCCGCTCGGCGTCCTCACTGGTGGCGGTGGCACGACCGAGACACTCACCTACCAGCTGTCGAACTGGCCGGCACCGTTCGGGATTTCGCTGGTAGCTGATGCCCTCTCCGTGTTCATGCTCGTGCTCGCAGTGCTCGTGGTCGTTCCGGCACTCGTGTTCTCGGTGTTGTACATCGAGGAGTTCGGACAGCGCATCTCCTATCACGCACTGTTCCACTTCATGCTCGCTGGCGTCTCGGGATCGTTCCTGACCGGGGACATCTTCAATCTCTTCGTGTGGTTCGAAGTGATGCTTATGCCGAGTTACGTGCTGGTCGTCTTCTACGGGCGCGCTAAGCATACCCGCGCTGCACTCCAGTACACGGTGCTCAACCTGCTCGGCAGTGCCGTAATGTTGGTCGCCATCGGTGGCATTTATGCGACAATGGGGACGCTCAACATGGCCGATCTCGCCCGTCGCCTGGCCCACGCTGGCGAGTATGGGATCAATCCAGCACCCGTCCTCGGACTGGGCGCGATCCTGTTTGCCGTCTTCGCGCTAAAAGCCGGGATCGTCCCGTTCCAGTTCTGGGTCCCGGCCGCCTATCGGGCTGCCCCGGCACCGATCGCTGCCGTGATGGCTGGCGTCACCAAGAAAGTCGGTATCTACGCGATCATCCGGCTGCTCTTTACGGTCTTCGGGGCCGCAACCCTCGAATCGGAACTCGGATTCGGCATGGCCGGAACGTCGTTCCTCGGGCTATTTGGGCCAGTCCTGTTCCTGATGGCGATCGGGAGCATCTTCCTCGGTGGACTCGGGGCAGTCTCGCGAAACGACCTCGACAACGTGCTCGCCTACTCGTCTATCGGCCAAGTCGGGTTCATCGTTCTTGCACTCGCGTTGGCTGCCACGGGGGAAGGCACAGTCCGGACGGTCGGCTTGATCGCCGCGCTGATCTACTCGTTGAATCACGCGATCGCGAAGTCCCTACTGTTCTTGGTTAGCGGAACTGTCTACGAGGCTGTCGGGTCAATCCGGTTCGACGCGCTGGGTGGACTCTCCACGAAGCGACCGGTCATCGCCGGGTCGTTCTTCCTCGGCGGTATCGCTCTCGTCGGGATCCCGCCGCTTACCGGGTTTTTCGGCAAATTACTGGTCTTCGACACCGCCGGAAAAGCTATCGTCGCCGGCGAACCGTTCGCCGAGGTGGCACTGGCCGTCGCGCTGGCTGGGGCGATCCTGACTATCGCGTACTTCTCGCGGGCCTGGAACCGCGCGTTCTGGGGCACGCCGAGTGAGCCGGTCACGCGATCCTACCAACCGACGACGATGGTCGTGCTCGTCGGTGCGTTCGCGCTGCTCGTCGTCGTCCTCGGAATCGGGTTCGATCCGGTCTATCGAGCTGCTGACGCTGCCGCCCATGCAGCAACCGAGTGGGAGACCTACGTCGAGGCCGTTGGCCCGGAGGTGATTGAATGAGACGCTGGCCACTCGTCGGGGCGGCCCTGGCCGTCCTGTGGTTGTTCATTCGAGGTGTCGAACCAGCACCGGCACCGGTCGCGGGGGCACTTGTCTCGGGACTCGCGCTGGGGCTGCCGATCGCGTACTTCTTCCGGCGCTTCTACGTCGCTGAGGGGAGTCCCGGTGGGCTGGTGCGATCGCTTCCGTTTGCCGTGATCTATCTCGTGGTCTTCCTGAAGGAAGTGATTACGGCCAACGTCGACGTGGCCTATCGTGTCCTCGCCCCGTCGATGCCGATCGAACCGGATGTGATCGAAGTCCCGCTCCGTGTCGAATCCGACGCCGCGATTACGACAATAGCAAACAGCATCACGCTTACCCCGGGCACGCTCACTATGGACTACGACGGGGAGCGAAATTCGCTGTACATCCACGCGATCGCCGCATTCGATCCGGACGCGATTGTCAAGCCAATCCGGACGTGGGAGGACTACGCACTCCGGATTTTCGACGAGGACCGGACGCCGTCCGATCCGGTCCCGGACCCTGACGCCGTGTCGGATATCGACGGCGAGAACGACAGTGAACCTGAGACAGCTTCGACTGACCAGCGGTCCGGAGGTGAGACAGATGGCGAGTGAATTCCCGGCAGTACTCATGACAGTGATCGATGCCGCGCTGGTCATTGCCAGCGCCGTCACGTTGCTTGCCGCCTATCGCGTAATTTTGGGACCGACTGTCCCGGATCGTGTCGTCGCGCTCGATACCATTGCGACGAACGTGGTCGCGATTGCAATCCTGTTTGCACTACGGACTGGCGAGGGCCTGTTCGTCACAGTGAGCCTTGTGCTCGCGATTATCGGCTTCATCAGTACGATTGCCGCTGCGCGGTTCATCACGGAGGGTGACATCATCGAATGACTCTGCTCGAAACGGTACACGCTGGTGTTGTCGCGTTCTTGATTGTCCTGGGAGCGTTCTTTCTCCTTATCGGGACCTTCGGACTCATTCGGCTACCCGATGTCTACAACCGAATGCACGCTACGAGCAAGGCAACGACACTCGGTGCGGCGTCGCTGTTCCTCGCTGGCTTTGCCTATTTCGGACCACAAGGGGCAGGCCTCACGTCACTCGTCGGGATCTTGTTTCTCTTCTTGACCGTCCCGACGGGCGCACACATGATTTCCCGGTCGGCTCAAAAGATGGGCGTCCCCTTCTTCGGCGACGCAACCTGGCCAGGAACCGCCGAGTTTGTCGAGGAAGACGAAGACAGCTAATCTGCTGGCTCAAAGCACTGTGACGAGTTCCTCGGCCACCCGTCCTCCGAGTTCAGCTTTCGAGCCACGGAAGCTAACAACTCCCTCAGAGCTAACGAGGCGAGTCTCAGTCTCGTCGGCACCGACGACGCCAGCCTCGTTCGCGACGACTAAGGAGAGATCGACCCGCGCTAAGAGGTCACGCGCGGACGCGACGAGTTCTGCCTCGGAAACGCCGGTTTCGAGCTTGAACCCGATCATCGGCATATCCGGCTGTGCATCTCGGACGCGATCGAGTAGTTTCGGCGTCGGATCCAGATCGAGCGTGAGTGTCTCCTGGCCGGATTTGATTTTCTCCGGCTCGGCGTCGACAGTATAGTCACTGATGGCCGCTGCGGAGACGAGCGCGTCAGCGTCGTCGACGTTCGCCTGGACCGCATCGAGCATCTCCCCCGCGCTCTCGACGTCTTCGACGGTCGCGTACGGAACGTCCGGGCCATCGTGCACCAGACGAACGTCCGCGCCACGGACGTAGCAGGCCTTCGCGACCGCCCGGCCGGTTTTGCCCGACGCCCGGTTTGAAAGCGTCCGGATCGGATCGACGGATTCGGTCGTCGCGCCGCTGGTGAGGACGATCGTCTCGCCAGTAAGTGGTTGGTCCCCGGCTGCCTTGGCTGTCTCAAGGACGATCGCCTCCTCGCTGGCGATCTTGGCTTTCGACTCCTCGATTCGCGGGTCGGCGAAGGCGACGCCCCACGATTCGAGTCGTTCGATCGCATCGAGGACACCGGGGTGGTCGTACATGGGTTCGTGCATCGCGGGCGCGATGACGACAGGAATGCCCGCTCCGAGTGCCGTCGTCGCACAGGTCGTCACCGGTGTGTCGTCGATCGCGCTTGCGATCTTCCCGACGGTGTTGGCCGTCGAGGGGGCGATCAAGAGCACGTCACCCCACGGGTCTTCACCGAAGAAGGTGACGTGTTCGACACTCCCGCCGATTTCCGTGATTACGTCGTTATCAGTCGCCAACTCGACCGCCCAGGGGTGGACGATGTTCGTCGCCGACTCGGTCATGATCGCCCGGACCGTCGCGCCCCGACGCCGGAGTTCGTGAGCGAGTTCGACGGTCTTGACGGCCGCAATCGACCCCGTGATCCCGAGGACGACGTTCGTCTCTTCGAGCATGGCGGCAGTTCGTGACCCGGTCGCAAAAGTCATTCTACCGCCAGCTGTCGGTGCCGATTACGTCAGGTCGAACTGCTCGGCGGCGGTCTCCATATCCTTGTCGCCCCGCCCACTGAGGTTGACGAGGATCGTGTCGTGGTCGTCGGCGATCTGCTTCGCCAGGGCGAGCCCGTGACTCGTCTCCAGGGCCGGGATGATCCCCTCGAGCATGCTCAGCTCCTTGAACGCATCCAGGGCCTCCTCGTCGGTGATCCCCCGGTAATCACACCGGCCGACGGCCTGAAACATCGCGTGCTCGGGACCGACGCCCGGATAGTCCAGCCCGGCCGAGACCGAGTGGACATCGGTGTCGTCGTCGATGACGCGGGTCTTCATCCCGTGGAGTACGCCGTCTTCACCGTCCGCGAGTGGGGCAGCGTGCCGATCGCTGTCGGCACCCTCACCGCCCCCCTCGGCACCGTAGAAGGCCACGTCGTCCTCGCGGAACGCGTCGAACAGCCCAATCGCGTTCGACCCGCCGCCGACGCAGGCCACAGCGGCGTCTGGCAGTTCGCCGATCCGATCGCGGATCTGCTCGCGGGCTTCATCGCCGATGACCGACTGGAACGCCCGGACCATCCGCGGGAACGGATCGGGACCGACGACTGAACCCACGAGATAGTGGGTATCCTCGACGTTCTTCGCGAAGTCCTCCAGTGCCGCATCGACGGCGTCGGCGAGGCCTTCCCCACCGCGAGTCACTTCGTTGACCTCCGCGCCCATCAGTCGCATACGGAAGACGTTCATCCGCTGGCGCTTGACGTCCTTTTCTCCCATGTAGATCTCCGTGTCCAGATCCAGCATGGCACCGACCATTGCCGTCGCCGTTCCGTGTTGTCCTGCGCCGGTTTCGGCGATGAGCCGGTCCTTGCCGGCCTTTTTCGCGAGGAGTCCCTGACCGAGCGTGTTGTTGAGTTTGTGAGCCCCACCGTGTAGCAGGTCCTCGCGTTTGAGATAGATGTCCGCCCCGTATTCCACAGAGAGGCGTTTGGCGTGGTACAGCGGCGTCGGCCGTCCAGCATACTCTGCCAGTCGATCGCGAAACTCCGTCTGAAACTCGTCACTGAGTGCGATTTCTTCGAACGCTTCGGTGAGTTGTTCGAGCGGTGCTTTGAGCGCGTCCGGAACGTGACGACCACCGTACCCGCCGAACGTGCCTGTTTCGTCGGACATTGCTACGTAGTGGTTTGCTGTGACCACTAAAGTTGTATCGGGTCAAGGGCGACTTCTGTCGACTAGCATATTATAGCGACTCTCCGAAATGTTGAATGAAACGAACTGCTAGAAAAACTGATCTAGTGAGTCGACCTAGGGCCAGGTGGCCAGCGTCGCACTCTTGTCGCCGCCCGGTTCTTTCCAGATGATCTGGATCTCATCACCGCCTCCCTGATCGACTCCCGTGATATTTATTGAGTCTCCAGCTGACATCTCTTGATCACCAAGATCGAATGTGGCATTATCATAGTCACCAGTAACAGAGATAGTCCCATTGTCAAGTGTCTCCCCTCCGGTATGCGTTGCCGTTAGTGAATTGGCTGTATCGTTGTAATCAAACGAGAAACTCGCCTGTGGTGCCGTGCTGCTGATTTGTTCACCGAGGCCGAGCACGAACGTCGCAATGACGGCTGCGAGGATCACCGTGATCGCAACCATCAGGATGACCCCGATGACCGGGCTCACTGCATTATCGTCTCCGAAGAGTTCGTTGAATTTCATGGTTAGTGTTCCGTCTATATCGCCGCCACCTGATGAGTAGTTGCTTTCTCCATCTGAATGGCAGCTTCTATGCGCATTTTGGATTCGTTAGCGTATAAATGTTCGTGGTGGGGTATTGGGAATAATAATTTCGGATGGACTAAGACACTCACCGTCCAGTCCAGGCATCAGCTCAGCGCTAGTGCATGGGTCGGTATTTGACCGGGCCTGAGCGGCAGGACTACGATTCAGGCTTCCTCACCATAATCGCCGCCGTACTTCATGAAGAAGTATGACAACCCGAGCACAGCCGTCATGACGAATCCACTTGAGACACCCAGAAGCTTTGCATTCTCCGGGACGACCGGTCCAGTGTTGCCGCCGGTCGAAATAGTTGGATAGTCGTCACCGACGATGACGGCGCCTTTCATGCCGACCGAGAGATGCGGATCACAGTAGTACTTGTGAATCCCGGCCGCCTCGAAGGTCTGCTTGAAGGTGGTTCCGGCCTCGCCCGTCGACGGACCTGAGGAATAATCGTCGTTTTCACCGACAACGTTGTGGCCGCCACCGCGGCCCGTCCACTCCCAGACGACGGTGGTGCCTGAATCGACGTGGATGGCTGGTGGGCCAAACGCCCAGTCATTCCCGTTGCCCTCGACGCCGACTTCCACCGTCACTTCCTCCTGGCCGCGGAAGTCCTCCGTCGTCGAGAAATTGCTCGTATCGGACAGCCAGCCGCCGTAATCCGGCTGGCCGCCGCCACCGTCTTCCTCTTGGGCGGCTGCGGTACTGGCTGCGCCAGCGGCCGCCGTCCCACCGGCGACCACGCCTGCTGATCGCAGAAACGCTCGGCGGGATCGCTCTGGAGCGCCGTCAGTCATATGATTGGATTCGTGACCCCGGATAGTGAATATGTTGGTCGGGACAATGGTGGCCGGTTGGAATCGTCCTTGTTTTTCGCTATCCAGGTCAGCGATTCATTGCTCGCGCTCGACGACGTACGTCGTGAATTCTTTGAGGTGCTCGGCCGGTTCCGGTTTGAGCGCAACTGTATCCAACTGTTCGCGAGCTTCTTCAGCCAGAGTGAGCGCCCGTTGACGGGCGTATTCGGCGCTGCCCGTCGACTGGAGGATCTCAATGGCGTCTCTGATCTCCTCGTCAGTGTTATTCTCGGCCTGAAGGATCGCTTCGAGGCGAGCCACATCCTCGGCCGGCGCGTTTTCAGCGGCGTGGATCACCATCAAGGTCTTCTTTCCTTCTCGAATATCGTTGCCGAATTCCTTGCCGAAGTCGCCGGCTTGGTCAAGCGTGTTTTCGACGTCGAGGATGTCGTCGCCGATCTGGAAGGCGATCGACATTCGTTCGGCGTAGGTGGCGACTGCACGTTCGATATCTTCGGGCTGGTTAGTGACGATTGCCGCCAGGCGGGCAACGATCCGAGCGAGACAGCCAGTCTTGCAGGCACACATCTCGTAGTACTGCTGTTCGTCGATCCGGATTATCGACTCGTTGTGCCAATGGATATCCATGCCTTGGCCCAGATGCGTGCGGTTAAGTTCGTCCATTAGCATCTCGTAGGCGGCCAGTCGGGTCTCAGCGTCGAGACCGGCTGGATTGCGCGCAATGATTTTCAACGGCAAGAAGTACATCGCGTTGCCGGCGTTCAACGCCACATCAACGCCATGGCTCTGATGTAAGGCCGTCTCACCGCGACGCATCGAGGCCCCGTCCTCGACATCGTCGACGATGATCGTGCCGTTGTGTAGCACCTCCGGAATACAGGCATACGGGAGATAGTCGTCGGGATCTTCACCGAAGCCTTCGACGAGAATGAGAAAGACGACTGCTCGCCAGCGCTTGCCGCCGCGGTCGAGTAAGTCCCAGACGGGATCGGCCAGCGCTCGTTGAATCGCTTCCGGATCATACTCGTAGGTCGGTTCGCCGAAAAAATCCTGGAGATAGTCGTCGTCAACGGTACGCGGGAGCAACGCTGCTATCGCATCGTCGACGACCGGTCGCCACTCTGCAAGTAGGTCCCGCATGACTCGCCACTCGGCGTGCTGGCCTAAAAAACTCCCTTCCCAGTCCGACGGTAGAGTGCGGAGGGTTTTTGCCCAGGAACGGCGTGGTCTCGTGTGATGAGTCCAGAGCCCAGAAACGGGCCTGTTGCAGTTGTCGGTGATGCTGGTGGCGCCGTGGTAGAACTCGTCGAATCGATGGGGCTGCGAACCGTGTCGGGCAATCCAACGGATCACGAGGGAGTCGCTGTGACTATCGCAATCGGCGAAACAGCACTTTTCGATGCTGCTCGTGAGTTCCCGTCGACACCGGTCTTGCCGGTTGACGTGGCGCGAGGGCACCAGTCCGTCCCTCCAGGGGCGCTCCAGTCAGCCCTCGGGCACCTCGCAGACGGAACGTACACGATTCAGGACCGACCAATACTTTCGCTCTCTCTCGATGGCGAGTCGATCGGCCTTGCCGTATCGGACGTAATGTTGGTGACTGCTGAGCCGGCACACATTTCGGAGTATACTGTTTCGCGGCCGGCCGAGTCGATTTCGACGTTCCGTGCGGACGGCGTCGTGGTTGCGACGCCAGCTGGCAGCGCTGGGTACGCTCGGCAAGTCGGGGGACCGATCCTCAGCCCGGATGTAGCAGCACTCTCCGTGGTTCCAATCGGGGCGTTCAAAACTGAACGTGATCACTGGGTCGTCTCCCTCCCGGCAGAGACGTGGGCACTCAGGGTATCCGTCGAACGTGACGATGCCCCCGTGTCGCTACTCGTCGACGGTCAGGACACCGGTCGAATCGAAGTCGGCGAAACGCTCACGCTCGCGGACGGCGGTACAGTATCGGTCCTCACAGTCCCCGAGAGTGAATCGGCCTACCGACCGCTTGGGGATCGGCCTGGTGCCACCCGCGCCGTGGACGGTCAGGATAACGACGAGTTTACATTGTCTCCGAAGACCCAGGACAGCACCCAGTCCTCGACTCTCCCGGATGCGTCGTTCCCCCGTGAGTGATCGACTACCGCCGTGGGAGTGCCGGTTTGGAAACACTCTAATGGATACCGTCCGTGAGGTCGAACATGCCACCGGTTTCGCTCTTTGGCCCCCTCGATGCGCTGGTGGGCGACCACATCGAGTACGTCCTGCTCGCTGTCGTCCTCGCTAATTTTGTGACGCGTGCACTCGCCCATCGACGACACGTCCGGCAAGCCGCTGAGGGAGGCGCGGACGCGATGATGCGCTTCCTGCCACACACCATCTCGAACATCCTGCTCGTGCTGGTGTCGTTCTATTATCTCACGCTGCACCATCACGCCGGCATCGTCACCTCAGTGCTCGTGTTGGGTCTGTTCATCACCGACTTCTTCGAGTTCGAGGCTCGCAAGGTCGAAGCACGCCGTGACATCCCGATCGAACGCCCAAAGGGCGCCATTGCCGCCTCTCTCCTGACGCTCACGTACGCTGCCTACCAGAGTATCTTCTTCGTGATCGAACCAGCGTGGCAAGCGCTGGTCTAAGCCGAGTCGGTTGGATTTTGGAGTCTGCATGTTCAGGACACATGCAGCACCATCTCAATCACAGGGCCACTGTCTTGTAGAAGTCAGATCGACTGAGCTTCGTTTCAGCGCGTCGGCGTGACACACCACCGTTGTGAGACCAAAAAAAACGACGTGACCAGACGGACCGTTGTTCTCACGAAAACGGTCGACGATCTGGTTACTTTCGCTCGGCGTACGCTTCGCGGGCCTCGTTGATCGCTGGCACGAGCACCCAGAAGGCAAGAGTGCCGAAAATAGCGAAGTAGAACATCCCCTCACCGGCAATGATGGCGATCTGGCTAAAGACGTCCGGACTTTCGGGATACGTCCCGAGCAACTGTGGGCCCTCGAAAGCCGGTGTCTTGTACCATCCCGCGACGACCAACCATCCCAGACTCGCGGTCACGAAGATCGCGAACCCTTTCATGAACTCGTCAGCCATCGGTCTCACCTCCATCGGGCCCCATGCCGGCTGTGCGAAATCGCGTCGAAAATGCGTAGACGGCCGCACCAAGCACCATCGCGCCGAGTCCGGCAAGCGCGACTAAGGGATCGACAGCGGCGAGGTCTGCAGTGCCGCGGTTCGTCGCAGCGTCGAGCGTGACGAATCCGATGACGATCGCGAGGATGGCAAACAGCGTCGAGAACACCGAGACGGCCTTATAGATGCGCAACGGCACGACGACGTCACGGCGGGTTGGCCTTGCCTCCGGGGTGTCCTCGCCCGTCTCGTTTTCGACGGCCGTCTCTTCGCTCGTCGATTCCGCCGCCGATTGGGAGTGGGTTGCGTAGCTCATGGTCACTTCGGTGGACGAAGCCGGTAGTACCGGCGATTGAGTTCGAACATGTATCCCTCGCGCATCGACTTCAGCACGGCGTAGGTAATGAACGCCCCCACGAACGGGAGGAGGAAGGTGAGGTCGAACGTGAGATGTGCATCGATGGGCAAGAGGTTCTTGACTGACAGTGCAGCCAGGGTCACCGAGAGGATAACCCCGAAGACCCCGACCGACGCCCAGAAGGGCTGTTCGACCGGTCGACGAGCGCTGCCCTTGTTCAGGAATGGCACGATCGCAATCGCGCCGACGACGACAAGATTTGCCAGCACCCCGAACGTCCGGTCGGCCATCAGCTTCTGGCCGCCGAGTAACGCGAGATCGGGGTTCAGCGGTCCGAGTTTGAGCAGGCCAAACGACCAGTACAGATACCAGTCCGGCAGGATGATCGGCGGCGTCACCCCGGAATTGGCCGGGGCGCCGATGTGTGGCGGAAGCGTCGCTGCCAGGAAAATGATCATCCCGACGAAGAAACTCGTCAACGCCAGGTTGCGGATCATCTCGTGGGGCCAGGTCGGAAAGCCCAGCACGTCACGTTCGATGTAGTCCGATTGCTGGCGGAGGTCTTGGTCCTCGCGTCGGGACCGCTCGAAGTACTCGTAGGTCGTCCGTGCCAAGCCTTGTTTGCGTTCCTTCCGCTCGCTCCAGGACGGCGTCTCGTCGTCCGGCGGGACGATACCTGTCTCGCCCCCGTCGGTGCGTACCTCGGAGTTGTCTGTGGTTCCTGTCATGGGTTAGTGTGGTTCGGCGATGCCTTGCATCCAGACGATCGCGATGTGGATAGCGATCAACGCCGTCACGACGAACGGCAGGAAGAAGACGTGTAAAATGTACATCCGCTGGAGCGTGGCTGGGTTCGGCGTGAAGCCACCGAAGATGAGCTGGGCGACCCACTCGCCGATCAGTGGGATCGACAGCGACATCTCGACGCCGATCTGGCCAGCCCAGAAGGCCAGTTGATCCCACGGCAGGAGGTAGCCCGTGTACCCGAACAGGAGCGTGAGGCTGATCAGGACGATCCCGATGAGCCAGTTGAGTTCTCGCGGCTCCTTGTATGCGCCTGTGAAGTATACGCGGAGCATGTGCAAGAAGACCGCAGCGACCATCACCTGGGCAGACCAGCGATGAATGCTCCGAAGCATGAACCCGAAGTTCAGATCCGTCATGATCATCGTGATCGACTCGTAGGCGATCGAGGGGTCGCCTGAAGCGCCCGTGGCTGCTGGCGCGTAGTAGAACCCGAGCAATGCGCCCGAGATGGCCGCAACGATGTAGGCGATCGTCGAGAACGAGCCAAGTGCGTACAGCGGGTACCAGTACCAAAACTTGTTGTCTAGCCCGTATTGCTCGGTGTGGCTCTTGGGCATCTGCATGTTGACCTTGTAGTAGAGGTTCTCTAATATCTCCAGATAATCGACGATCCGGAGGCGCTTATCGAGCCACACCAGCACGGTCAGATAGACCGTTTCCAGGCGCGTAAACTCCCGCTCCTCGATCCAGGCTTCGTGATCGTGATCGTCTTTGCGTTCGAGACCCATCGGTCAGTCACCTGGGCGTGGCAGCGCCGTGAACTGTTTTTTGACAGGCTGGAACGGATCGTACACCGACTGGTGGCATTGGCAGTAGACCTCGTTTTCGGCGTTGAACCGCTCACTCCCGGGGTAGGCTTTGAATCCAGGCACGCAACAGAAGTGGGTACACTTGTTGAGCCAGGCCATCACGCCGTCCTCTGTGGCCGCGTCGAGAAACTGTCGGACGGTCCCTGAGAGGTTGCTGTACTCGCCTTCTCCGTTGACCATCTTCGGCACTTCAGGGCTCCGGAGTACCTGGACGGGAATTGTCTGGACGTTTTCCTTTTGTGAGCGCCAACTGGCCTTCGCTGGCTTGCCGAAGCCGCCCTCTCCGATGTCGTTACTCCAGGTCTCGTAATCCTCGAAATCGGCTATCGTCAGCGCGTCGCCCGCCTCCATATCCTCCTGCCAGTCGTACGTACCCGGGACGGCCCGAAACACGTTGTCCGCGTCGGCCCCGGGATCGATCCCGGCGTACGTCTGGACGCCGCAGTACTGGAACCACGAGGAACTGAAGGTCATCCCGCCGAGATTCATCTCGGCGATCGTTACGTCTTTTCCCTGAACGGTTTCAGTTTTGGTGTCGGGCCAGACGCCCGCGATCGTGCCATCGTCCTGAATCTCGATCGGGACGAGGGGCATCGCTCGTGGGGCTGGACCGTCGGTGTTCGCGATGCCGACATACTCGGTGATGCCGCCACCGACCCCAGTCTGGGAGGTTACCAGTCCGACAGCGGTTGCCCCACCCGTGGCAACGCTCCCGAGGGCAGCGGACCCGACAACGCCTTTCACGAATCGGCGTCGACCTGATGCAGTCGGATATTTGTCTTCGGTAGCCATGGTTATCGTTTCATGTACGGATAGAGCGCACGTTTGAGACTCTCGCTTGCACCATCAGTCATCGATTCGCCGTCGACGTCCTCCTCACGGATGTAGAGGTCTTCCCACTTCCGGCGGCGCTTCTTGACGATCATGACGTCTGGGAGGAACTCCTTGCGGTACAACAGCAGGATGAACGCGAGGTTGACGAACATCGCCGCCATGACTGTGCCGAGGAACATGTTCCCGAAGCCACCGTCGAGGGAGGCAATGCCCCAACCCTTGATCAGGCCGTAGGTGAATACGCCCACGAAGATGATTTCGACGACCGTGAGCAACACAATCGCGACGGCCGCCGCTGTACTTTCGCGGGGCGGTTCATAGCGGTGGATGTCGCCGTACGTACTTCCGGACGAGGACATCAGTTCGACCCTCCGTTGGAATGGGGTGATTCGCCGTATTTCACCAGGTAAAACGTGAACGCAAGTGACGCTGAAATACCCAGCACCGTTGCGATACCGACGTAGTGGGCCTGGATTGGGACCCCCATGTGCTCGGGATTGACCGGCGTCGAGGCTCCCGCCGATTTCGTCGGATAGTCGTCACCGACGACGACGGCGCCTTTCATGCCGACCGAGAGATGCGGATCACAGTAGTACTTGTGAATCCCGGCCGCCTCGAAGGTCTGCTTGAAGGTGGTTCCGGCCTCGCCCGTCGACGGACCTGAGGAATAATCGTCGTTTTCACCGACGACGTTGTGGCCGCCACCGCGGCCCGTCCACTCCCAGACGACGGTGGTGCCTGAATCGACGTGGATGGCTGGCGGGCCAAACGCCCAGTCATTCCCGTTGCCCTCGACGCCGACTTCCACCGTCACTTCCTCCTGGCCGCGGAAGTCCTCCGTCGTCGAGAAGTTGCTCGTATCGGACAGCCAGCCGCCGTAATCCGGCTGGCCGCCACCGCCGCTTTCACCCTCCTGGGCGGCGGCGGAGCCAGCTGCGCCGGCGGCCGCCGTCCCGCCGGCGACCGTCCCCGCCGATCGCAGAAAGTCCCGCCTGTGCATATGGGCTATGCTGAGAGGCGTATTTGTATAAACCCACCGGAAGCCCCAATCTCGGTGCCTTTTGCCGGTTATATCGCCGGATTTCTCTTCGATTTAGCGGGCTGGTTCGAACGGTATTCTCAGGCGTCATCAGCGGCCGTGTCGCCGCCTTCACCCGATGAACGGTCCGGTAGTGTCTCGCCCCTATCGGGGACGAACGCTGGCCGTTCGCCGTCGTCTGCCCTCATAGCACGAAGGCGTTCACGGTACTGTTCGGCCCGGAATGCGTCCGACAGCCGTGCGTTGGCGACGACAGCAAGCAGAAGGAGGCCGATTACGAGGAAGCCGAGACCGGCGACGAACGCGATGGCGTTGCCACCTGTCACGCCAAATCCCAACAGCGCGAGTCCGGCGAGTAACTGGGCGATCGCCAGCAGTTGCACCACGATATTCCCGAGTTCGCCGTCGCCTTCCCGGACGTCTTCCGGGGCCGGTAGCAGGTCACCTTCCGGTGGTTCTGGTACATCGTAGGACACCATCGAACACAGCGCCACGGACGGCTTGACGTCCCGGAGCACCGTCCCGTCCCCCTCGACGGTCCCATCGGGATGGACGACCGCGTAGCTCTCGTCCGAGTAGGCCACCAGCCTGGATTCCTCGCGTTCGATCCGGGCGAAAACGTCCCGATCGGCGACCCGCTGACGGAGATCGGCTTCGAGCCGATCGAGGAGTGCCTCGCCCGTGATCCAGGTATCCGGATCGAACGCGGCTTCCCACTCCTGGGCCTCCATGTCAGCCATCTCCGCCGGGCCAAAGGAGTCGAAATCGTACTCGGCTTCGACCTGTTCGCGAAGGGCTGCGAGCGACGGATCTGCGTCGTTGCCGGCTCCCGTCGCTGTCTCGTTCCCCTCGGTGTCATCGCTGCCGGTCCCGTTCCCGGCGGCCCCCTCGCTTGCTAGCCGCTCGTCGCCGCCGCGCTCGTCATCAGCGGACTCGGCGGGGGTCATTGGGCGGGAATTAGGCCCCCGTCGGCTTACCGGTTCTGGTCGTCGTCGGCCAGTTTGGGGCCAGCTTGTGGGTCGAGCCGCCGATCGACTGTCCGGCCGCATCGACGGTCCCCGGCTTCGGCACGTTTTAGCGACTGCCCGCCGAAAGGCCGCCGATGGTCGGATCCAGCACGATCGCGGGACTGGTTGTCATTTCCGTGTCGCTCAGTCTCCCCTGCTTTCTATACGGTGCCTGGTTGATGATCGTCAGTGAGCCGATCACCTGGCGTATCCTCAAACGACACCTCATCGTCGTCGGGATGGGTCTCCTGCTGACGACGGTCCCGCTCGTGGGCTGGATGATTCCGAAATTCTGGAGTCAGTTCACTGGTCTGGCTGTCGTCCACGCGTTCCTCGGCGTCCAGGCCTACGCGTTCTTCCTCCTGGCAGCGACCGGGATCGTCCGGATCTTGCGAGCGAAGTGGACCTCGACGGAATTTCGCCAGGCGGACGATTTCGACCTCGCAGCCCTGGATGATGCAGAGCAGGACCTCGGGCACTGGCGTGCGCGGCTGCGGATCGGTGTGGTCGGCTACACGGTGTTGTGGCTGCTGGCCTACGTCACCGGCGTCGCTCGATACGTGTTCAAATACACTGATTTCTTGGGCTAACGATCCCAGTTCGTTGCAGAGAAGTTCGCGTCACACTGCTTGCCGAACCAACTCAGGCGTCCCACTGCTCGCCACTGGCGAGATCAATGTCGCTATCTAATTGGGAGGACGGACAGCGATCTTCGAGGCAGCAGTCCGTACAGTCGGGCGATCTGGCTGTACACACCGCCCGGCCGTGGCTGATAAACAGGTGTGTAATTTCTTGCCATGCTTCCTGAGGGACAAGCTCTTGGAGGTCTTCTTCGATGGCTTCCGGGCGTTCGTTGTCAGTCAACCCGAGTCGCCGGGAAAGTCGCTGGACGTGCGTGTCCACGACGACACCCTCGACGACGTCGTGGCCGTGCTGGAGGACGACGTTTGCTGTTTTCCGGCCCACGCCTGGCAGGTCCGTCAGCGCGTCCATCGTATCTGGGACCTGGCCGTCGTGGTCGTCGACGAGGATTTCCCCGATCCCTTTCAGGTATCCGGCTTTGTTGTTGTGGAACGTGATCCCGTAGATATCTTCGGCCAATTGTTCTTCGTCAGCACCAGCATAGTCCGCTGGCGTCTGGTATGTCTCAAAGAGGTCCGGCGTCGTCTCGTTGACGCGCTCGTCGGTACATTGGGCTGAGAGGACGACTGCGACGAGCAATTCGAGGCGATTCGAGAAGTTCAGTGAGATCGTCGCGTCGGGATAGGCCTCTTGGAGCTGATCGGTCACAGTTTCGGCTTGGTCTTCACGGGAATCGAGTCGCGTGCCCATAGCTATCTTCAGTGGGGCCTGCCCTTTGGCGTGTCGGGTCCGGTAGATTTGTGTCGCTCCGTATTGGATGACTTCGCATGCCAGGGCCGACGTTCCTTCGGGGCGACCGCGTGACGCTGCGACCGATCGAAGCCGAGGACGCATCGTTCCTCGCCGAGACGATCAACCATCCTGACGTCTGGCCGATGCTGTCGGCCTACGCTCCGAAAAACACGGACGAGGAACAGGCGTGGATCGAAACCATCGGCGACAGTGAGGACGTCCATCTGCTGATCTGCGCTGACGGCGATCCCGTCGGAACGATCGGGCTCAATCAACTCAACGACGTCTGGGGCATCGCCGAACTGGGCTACTATATCCACCCCGACGAGCAGGGTAACGGCTACGCGACTGACGCCACTGCGCGGATCGTCCGGTACAGTTTCGATGCCCGTCGCCTGGAGAAGGTGTACGCCAACGTCCTGGCCGGTAACGAGGCTTCCCGGCGGGTGCTCGAATCTGTCGGCTTCGAGCAAGAGGGGACGTTCCGCGAGCACGCCTACGCACAAGGTGAACGCGTCGACGTGGTCCGGTACGGGCTGCTGGAAAGCGAGTTCGAACCCGGCGAGTAATTCGAGGAGACGCGTCGACCGACACGGCGCTGGGGTGGCTGGCGCGTCTCGTCGGCTGACAGAAAACCTTTACCGGCCCCGTCGCCCCCTCCTGTATATGGCGCTTCGCCAGTTATTGGGCGGACAGATCGCCTGGCCGCGGCTGGAAGCCGTCGCCAGAGCCGTCCTGGAGCGCTACGACGAGCCGGCGGGTCGCGT
Source organism: Halorhabdus salina (assembly GCF_013839425.1). Taxonomy (GTDB): domain Archaea; phylum Halobacteriota; class Halobacteria; order Halobacteriales; family Haloarculaceae; genus Halorhabdus; species Halorhabdus salina. Next base: position 102,178 of record NZ_JACDNP010000005.1, read on the forward strand.
CGAGTTTCTGGACGCGAACAACTGGCTGTCGACGCCGATGGTCATCAACGATCGGTACTTCGTGAAGGTCATCTCCGAGCAGCATTCGCTGGTCCACGCGCTGCTCACCACGGGTCGCAACATTGGGGCCTTTACCAGCGGGACGGAGGGGTTTTTCGAGCACTTTGGGACACCGCTGCAGATGGCTGAACACGAACGTGACGCCACGAGAGAGATGCAGGCTGTCGGCCTCAACGTCCCCGAACCGCTGGAGGCGTTCGAAGTCGATGGGTTGGGTGTGCTCGTTCTCGAGTATCTACCAGAGTTTCGAACACTCGACAAACTCGACGAATCTGCCGTCAGACCGCTGGCTCCGAGCCTTTTTTCCGCACTCGATCGTATGCACGAGGCCGAACTCGCACACGGAGACCTCCGCAGCGAGAACGTCTTGATCTCCCGTGGCGAGTTGTACTTTATCGACGCAACCAGCGTCAGGGACGGCATCGGTGAAGCCAGAGCCTACGATCTCGCCTGCGCGCTCGGTGTTCTCGCACCGTTGATCGGCTCTCGGGACGCCGTTTCCCTGGCGACAGAGCACTTCGAGATGGAAACACTGCTTCAAGCCAGGGACTTTCTGGATTTCGTCACGATCCGTCCGGATCACGATTTCGACGCCGGCGCGGTGAAAGCCGAGATCGAGAACCGGGCGACCCGCTGAGCGTTAGCGTCCATCTCCGGAGGGGCGCGCCCTTGCCGTGAGGTAAATCCCGGCCAGGACGACGACACCGCCGACGACCGTCACGGTATCTGGAACTTCGGCCAGCAACACCAGTGCAAGGACGGTAGCACCGATCGGTTCGCCCAGCAACGAGACGCTGACGACGCTTGACTCGACGTGGGCCAGTGCCCAATTGAGGACGGTGTGCCCGAACACGCCCGGACCGATGGCCATCGCCAGGAACAGGACCCACTCCCGGGGCGGGTACCCCCCTAGCGGTGCGCCCTGAAACCCGACCACAGCAAGTAATCCGATCGAACAGACGACATAGACGACGAGGACGTACGGCAGCAGGGCCACCCGCTGGCGGATCGACCGGCCGGCGAGGACGTACACTGCGGCGGCGACTGCCCCCAGGAGCGCCAGTCCGTTTCCATAGGTTGGGTCCGCTCCGACAGCAGGCCCGCCGAGCAAGTCCGGGACCGACATCACAGCGATGCCAAGCATCGCCACGAGAATGCCGACGATGATGCCGCCGGTAACGCGTTCCTCGAGGAACAGCGCCGCGCCGACAGCGACAAATAGCGGCTGTGACTGGACGATCGTCACGGAGGCGGCCACGCTCGTCCAAGCGAGACTCTCGAACCAGGCGGCAAAGTGGATCGACAGTGCCAGGCCGGCGAGCGTCGCCCCGAGCAGGTGACGCCGCTGGAGGCCGGCGAACGGGTTGCGATGGCGAACAAAGGCGAACGGAGCGAGCAGCAGCGTCGTGAAGAGGACTCGATAGAACGCCGCGACGATAGAGGGGGCCTGGCTCCAGCGGACGAGGATCGCACTGGTGCTGACGGCAACGATCGCTACTGTCAATCCCACCAGTGGGGAAACCGTCTTCGGGAGCCGATCGATCCGGGCGGCCACGTCTCCCGACTGGCGGCCGGACGGCTTGAGCGTTCCCCTCTCCTCACAGCGAGACCGACTCTTTGCCCGAAAGTGAATCCGGGACGACCAGGGTTACGGTCGTTTCACCACCGGACTGAGTGTTGAGCTGTAGTTCGACGGCCTCGCCTGCCGCCAGTCGTCGGCCGAACGTCGTCCCAGGTTCGAAATGCAACACCGCCCGATCCTCGGGGCCGTTGAGTGTCGTCGCCTCCCGAATCGAATCGTCGTCATCCCGAAGCGCGTGGACAGTGAAGCGTCCGTCAGCACCGGCCGCGTCTTGGGAAGTGAGCTGGTACCTGCCGTCGGATTCGACCCATTCGACGACAGCGTCACGCAGGTCGACTGACTCAGAATCGGGTGCCAGTCTGACCGTCATGTTGACGGACCCGATCGTTCCGTTCCGGATATCGGATCCGACGGTGGCAACCTCGACCACCCGGTCGGTCGGTGATTGGGTCGGCGTCGGCTCAGTCACAACTGGTGGGTCGGTCCCGATGAACCCGCCGTCCCGGAGGAAGATGCTCGCAAGCGTGCCCGTCGCCGACGGCTCGGCCGTCGTCCGAATCACGACCGCCGAACCGTCGGTTCGAACACTCACACCTGTGAGCACGTCAGTTGCGTCGCTATACCGCTCCGACCCACGCAGTTCCTGCAGTAGTGACCCGATCGTTCCGTCGAGGGATGTCGCGACCGCCTCGGCCGTGTCCGTACTTCCGGCATACAGTGTCGCACGGACGGTTATCTCAGACCCCGCAGTCTCGTAGACACCGGTCAGCATCCGAGCACGGTCGATCCCTGGAACGCTACTTCCTTCGCCGGGGATGCGGGTCGCCAGGCGGATCGAGCCACCGTCGATCGCTTTGAACCGCTCGCGCAGGCGATCATTCCACGCAGAGGTATCACCGTTCCGGACGGCGAGAGCGTCCTTCACGACCGCTGGCGAACCCACCAAGACCGTCCCATTTTCGGGGGCTGCAACCCACTGTTCCTCCTGGGCTGTTCTTTCGACTCCGACACGGTACGCTGTCGTCTCCGCGTACACTGTTTGTTCGACAGTATCGGTCGCCATCGTGTCGGCGATCGATTCCGCCGAGACGGATCCTGACACTTGCAACTGGTAGGCCACTCCCTGGACAGTTTCGGCTTGCCGTCCGAACATGAGGATCTGTTCGATCCGTGATGGTTCGATCCCCCAGGTCGACTCCAGTCGGTCGAGGCTGCCGGATACCGTGTCGAACCGGGTATCCGGGGAGTCGAGCGCGGCGTCGACGAGTGTCCGTGTCGTCTCGTCGTCTGCGAGTCTGCCGTCCACTGCAAGCACGAAGTCGACGTCTGACGGAACCGATCCCACCGCGTCGACGTCGAGGGTGCTCGCAGGTCCACTGTCATCATCGCCACCGATCAACCCGAGTTGCCAGGCACCGGCGGCTGCCGCCCCGCCGACGACGAGTACCAAGACGACGAGTGGGAGCGCCGAGTGGCGGAGCCTGTCGAACGTCCTGCCTGGTCCGGTTTGATCGTCAGAGCCGGGTGGGCCTCGCCGCCCACTCGGCCCTGGATCTGGCGGCCCACCGCCGGCCTGTCCGCCCTGCTGTGGCTGTCCCTGTGCGACCTGGCCCGGCGGTGGCTGTTCGGGTGCTGGCTCTTTTTGCGGTGGCTGCCCACCCTGCTGTGGTTGCCCCTGTCGTGATGGTTGGCCGCCTTGTTGTGGTTGTCCTTGTCGCGGTGGCTGCCCACCTTGCTGTGGTTGTCTTCCCTGGGGCTGATAGTCCTCGCGTTGGGGCTGATTCTGCTGTGGTGGCCGGCCTCCGTGTTTGGCCTGTCTACTCGCGCTCGGTTGCTCAGTTCGTGTTCGTTGGTCCGTCTGTGGACTGTCTGGCTGTGGCGTCTCCGCTTGCTGTTCCTGCGGGGGCTGTCTGTGCTCCTGGCTGTCGGACAATCGTCCCTCAGTCGGTGGCTGGTGTGTCGCGGGCTGCTCGTTGACATGGTTGTCTGTCCGCGGCGTATCGCTTGGTGGTGTGTCGGTCTGTTCGTCGTCGGCAGCCGCTGTAGCACCGTCGTCGGGCACGGACTCGCCGTGAGTCGCGAGCACTGTCTCGGTCAATCCCGCTGCCTCGATGGCGTTGACGATGCCGTCGAAATCGAGATACTCGACCTCGTCTGGAATATTATCGATCGGTTCACCGGTCGCGTTTGTGACGATCCCCTGGTCAGCACCAAGGTCCTCGACGAGCGCGGGGAACTTCTCGAGGCGGTCGGTCGTCGGGGCCTCCTCCGCACAAATCCAGGCGATGCCTTTCGATTCGTCGTCCCCTTTGAATAGCACGAAAACGTGCGACCCACGCGTCTGGACAGCTGCATCGTCACCGTCTGCCCGGCGTACGGCGCGAACGACCTCAGCGAGCGTCGCGTCGTCCATGTCGCCGACACACTCGCGGAGTCGCTCGCTGGCCATGGTTAGCTTTATCGGGAAAGTGCCAAAAATTCTGCCCCGGTTCCGGGATCCGCCAGGCGATCACTCGAGCTCGGCCTTCGTTCGTCGGTGGCGGTAGCGAAACATCGGCGCGAAGCCGACGACGGCCAACGGCCCGGCGAGACGGCCGAGGGAACCGCCGGCGAGTCGATACTCGACGTAATCCGTTATTTGCGTCCCGCCCGCAACGGCATCGAACTTGTGAGTATGTCGCCAGTGGGCAAAGGGGCCGCCCGACATTTCGTCGACGAAGTAGCCAGTGTCTCCGTCGCGTTCCCGCTCGAGAATCGTCGTCGTCATTTGCTGGCGCGGTCCAACGCCGAACGGCCGGATCGAGGCGTTGGCTGTCGCGCCCGCATCCATCACGTCGGGGTCGGTCTCGCCGTCCGGCCCCCGAACTGTCTCAACACGGAGCTTGAGCCAGTCCGGCGTCAGTGCCTCAAGCCCGTCGATCGAGGAGTGAAACGCCCAGACGTCCTCGAACGGAGCGTCGATCTGGACCGATCGCTTGTAGGTAGCCATACGCCAGTCTAGGGACTCGTCCGACAAAACGACGCGGGCTCTCAGTGCCAGCTATCGGCCTGCTGGCGCGTCTCGATGACCCGGCGGAGGGCGACGACGTAGGCGGCAATGCGGAGCGTCGCGAGGCCCTCGTCCTCGTAGGCGGTGACGAGATCGTCGAACGCGTCGGTGATGACTGTCTCGAGTTCCTCGTTGACGCGCTGTTCGCCCCAGTAGTTCCGGGTGCGGTTCTGGACCCACTCGAAGTACGAGACGGTGACGCCGCCGGCATTGGCGAGGATGTCCGGAATAACCAGCGTGTCGGTCTTCGCGAGGACATCGTCAGCCTCGGGCGTCAGTGGGCCGTTGGCCGCTTCGACAATCACGTCGGCACTGACGTCTTTGGCAAGGTCGCCGTCGATCGCGTTCTCGAGGGCTGCCGGGACCAGAATGTCGACGTCGAGGGTCAGCAACTCGTCGTTCGTGAGCTCGCTGTCGGCCCCGCTGTAACCGACGACGCTGCCCGTCTCACGTTTGTGCTCTTTGACGTCGCGCGGATCGAATCCGTCCCCAGCCTCGATTGCACCCGAGGAGTCCGAGACGGCAACCACTGACGCGCCCAAGTCATCGAGCAGGTCGGCCGTGATCCAGCCGGCGTTGCCATAGCCCTGGACTGCGACGGTCGCCTCGGAAATGTCCCGGCCGAGATACTCGAAGGCTTCGCGGGCGACGAGCATTGAGGACCGACCCGTAGCCTCGACGCGGCCCTCGCTGCCACCGCTGGCGAGTGATTTACCCGTCACGACGCCGGGTTCGGTCGTGTTCTCTAAGGTCTCGTAGGTGTCTTTGATCCAGTTCATCTCCCGCTGGCCGGTGTTTACGTCGGGAGCCGGGACGTCACGGTCCTCGCCGATCAGCGGCCGGAGTTCGGTCGCGAACGCACGGGTGATCCGTTCGAGTTCCGACTCTGAGTACTCGGCTGGGTCGATCACGATGCCGCCCTTGCCGCCACCCAGCGGGATGCCGACGGTCGCACATTTGTAGACCATCCAGCCCGAGAGTGCCTTGACTTCGTCGCGAGAGACACCCGGGTGATACCGAATCCCTCCCTTGTATGGCCCGCGCGCATCGTCGAACTGCGAGCGGAACGCCTTGAACGTCTCGTAGGAGCCGTCGTCCATCTCGACGGTGATGTTCGTTTCAAGCACTCGCTGTGGCCGTTTCAGCGCTTCAATTACGTCATCGCTGGCCGAAATCGACGCTGATGCGTCGTCGATCTGGTCTTGCAGACTCTCGAAGGGATTGACCGAATCTGACATGCGTCCAGTCTCACCCTGCCCTTTATTAAGCCCATCGGGATAGATACCACATATCACGCACGCAATCGGTCACGGTTGATCGAACCGGATCCAAATAATTTTGCGCACGGGAACCAGACCCACGCTATGGCGGATGCGATCGACGACTCACGAACTGTGCGGGACGGAACCGCTACTGGCGCGCTCGCCTGGATTCTCGGCGTGGTCATCGCGCTCGTCTTCCTGGCTCTGTTCTCGACGATCGATGGGGGCTTTCTGGACCTGTTTGCCACCAGCGTCGTGTTCTACTACACGTTTCACCTGTGGCCACTCATTCTGGTTCCTGCCGATTTGAGTGCGAGTGCCGCCGTCTTCGCCCCCGTCGCGATGCTGGTGCTGTTCTGGGCTGGCTTCCGTGCAGCGATTCGGGCTGAGACCCACTCTGGGCGTGACGGCTTTGCCCGTGGTGCCGCGATCGCTATCGGGTATCTCGGGATGGCTATCGTGTCGCTGCCAGCATTCGCGATCTCAATCGAGGGCTCGCTCCTCGCCGATCCACTCGTGACTGTCGTCATTGTCGCGACGACGGGCATCGTCTTCCCGGTCGTCTTTGGCGGCCTCGGTGGCTGGATTGCTGGTCGCTGAGACCAGTTTTTCAGGAAGGTTTTCGGGAAGGAGTGTCCGCGGGCCACCCCCAGCAACCGACAACTACGACACGATTGGGCCCAATGTGTCACCCATGGCTGAGGAGACGCTCACCGACGGTGCGATCACCGCACGGTATTTCGAGACTGACGCTGAACGAATTCTCTCCTTCCAGGGCAATGACGGAAGCGCAGCAATCGCCCAAAACCTCGACGGGTACGCAATGGTGAAAGTGCGTCCGTCTCCTGACGGCGACGAACTCGAACGGTACTATGGGTTCGACATGGCACTGGATCACGCCGCGGAACTGCTTGGGGTCGAGCCGTCGGCGCTCCCGATCCCGGACCCCGCCCAAGACATGGGAATGTAATCAGCGGCCATCGTGGCGTTCGTGACGCAACTCACGCGTCGAATTCGCCCGTCACCACGTCGACGAACTTGTCGGGGTGTTCGACGTGGGGGAGCAGTTTTGCGTCGTCGAAGACGATCAGGCGCGCGTCCGCCCGCTCGGCCAGTTCCTGTCCGGTCTCGACCGGCGTCGTGTCGGTCTCCCGGCCCCAGACGAGCGTGATCGGCACGTCGAGCGCGGCGAGATGCTCGCCGAGATCGTCCTCGGGATCGAGATACCCGCCGAGGAAGGAGGCTGGTGCGTAGCGACTGCCCGACTGATGGGCACTTCGCCACTCGTAGGCGAGCGTTTCATCCGTGAGATTGTCCACGTCTGCGTACCCGTGATCTTCGTGGAAGTGACGCAAACTGGGTTTGCTGACCAGCAGGTTGAACAGCCCAGTGCCAACGACCGGCGATCGCAACAGGGCCCGAACCCAGGGCCGCCGTCCCTCGCCCATCGTTTCGTCGGTCGGACTGATCAACACCACCGACTCGACCGCCGCGTCGCTCGCTCCGGCGGCCGCGTAGGCACCCGAGAGCGAGGAGGCGACGACCGTCGGCTCGTCGACGAGATCTTCGATCACGTCAGCGATAAACGTCTCGTATAGCGACGCCGAGTACAACAGTGGCGGTCGATCCGAGCGACCGAACCCGGGAAGATCGGGTGCAACGACGTGATGGTCTTTCGAGAGGGCTTCGATTACCTCGGCAAACTCACGACTCGAGGAGGCGGCCGAAACGCCGTGCACAGCGAGAAGATCCGGATCATCGGGGTCGCCGGCTTCCGTGTAGCCAACCTCGAAGCCGCGCCAGTGGTACGTCCCGGAGACGCCTGGGAACGGCGGTTCGAGTTCGCCTGCTTCGTGGCTGAGCAATCGGTTGATCCCCGTTGCTATACCAACGGTCCCGACGGCGGCCCCCAGGGCCCTTCGAAGGTTCATATCCGAGTTGACGTGCGTGACCGGCTTATAGGTGATGCCGATCCGCTATCGGAAGACGAATCGACTACCGATCGCCAGCATACTGACCGTCCAGAGAGCCAATCCGAGCGTCGCCCATCCCGGGTGGATACCGCCGGCGATGGGCGCCGCAGCGATCGGCGCAGCGACGAGTTCCAAAACGAGTCCCCGGAAGGCCGAGAGGGGACTGACTGCGAGGAGTGCGTCGAGAGACCCGCCGCCGATCAGATCAGTGGCGAGTCCAGCGACGATGGCGAGGTCGAGGCCGATCAGGATTGCAAGCAAGCTCACGATTGACAGTGCGATGCCACTGGCGCGCGTCCCAGCCAGCGCAGAGACGCCGATGGTGATCGCCAGGGCCGTCGAGGCGAAGACGGCCGTCAGCACAAACAAGCGGACGTAGACGATCGGCGTGTCGACGGTGTCGTGGGCGGCAATGACCGACACTGACTCCTCTCGAAAGAACACGACGATCCCCGAGGCAAGCACGAGTGGAACCAACACAGCGACCAGCAGCGCGGCCAGGCGACCGAGATACACGCCGAGGACGTACGACCGGCCCGAGAGTGGATACGTCCGCAAGACGGCGAGTTCCCCGCGGGTTCGATCGCCCAGAATCGCGTGGTAGCCGACGGCGAAGGCAACCAGCGGGACCAGTACCTCCAGGGGTGTCAGCAGATTCAGCGAGAGCGCGAGGTACCCCCCGCCGCTACTTACCCAGGCGAACCCGAGTATCGCGATGGCGTACCCCGCGGCGACGGCCAATACGGTTCGATTCCGACAGACTGACTCGAAGGCGCGCTGGGCGACCGAGAGGATCCGCCGACGCTGATCAGTCATCTACGTCACCTCCTGCACTCGCGTGAACGCCAACCAGTCCGTCTCGACCGAGGATTTCGTCGAAGGCCCCATCCAGGGAGTCCGCGTCGGCTTGCTCGCACAATTGTGCCGGACTGGCGCGCGCGACGATCGAACCGCCGTCGAGGACGAGGATCTCGTCGGCGATGCGCTCGGCCGCAGCCAGGTCGTGTGTCGCTAGCAGCACTGCCGTGCCATCAGCAGCGATATCGACGATCGCATCCGCGATGTGATGGCGGAGTTGTGGGTCGAGCCCGCTCGCGGGTTCGTCGAGTGTCAGGATCGGCGGGGAACCGATCGTCGCCTGGGCGAGGCCGAGCAAGCGGGTCATCCCGCCCGAGAGGGCTGCGACGCGGCGGTCCGCGACGGCTGTCAGTCCGACGCGATCCAGTGTCTCCTCGACATCGACGGCCCCTGGGACGAGCGTACTGTAGAATTCGATCGTCTCGGCGACAGTGAACTGTGGCCGGAACGCCGGTCGCTGAGGGACGTACCCGACCGTCCGTCCACCAGGTTGCTGGCGGGAAACGGCCCCGCTATCGGGATCGAGCAGCCCGGCAGCGATCGACAACAGTGTCGTCTTCCCCGATCCGTTCGGCCCGAGCAAGGCGACCACTGACCCGCGCTCGACCGTCACCGAAACGCCCTCCAGGACGGAGACGTCGCCGTAGGCGTGTGTGATTTCGCGCAATTCGAGTGCCGGGTTGGTGTCTTGGCTCATGGGTGTCCCTCTTGTCCGGTCGTCGCATTGCTGGCGGCTGTCAGCCGCTCGGGCTGGACTGGCTGGCCGCGAGGCGCGTCGTCGACGACGTTGGCACTTCGCAACCCGCGGACCGACGCCTGGAATTGCCGGAGGACGGCCACGGCCGGCGAACGAGCGAGTGTCCCGCCGCCGTCGCTCGATCCGACGGTTCGATCGACCACTCCACTCGGGCGGAAGGGGCGTGCTATCGTCCCGTCACCATCTCGGTCCTGACCCGGAATCGGGCCCCAGTAGTTCCCCGACCAGACACGAACGGGGCCGCGCCCCGTCGAGACGTAGTGGTCGTTGTCGACGATATCGTTTTCAGTGACGCGATTGGTCGGCACAATCGTCCCGGTTCGCAAACCGGCCTCGTTACCGACGAGAACGTTCCGGGCGTACAGCGATCGCTGGGTACCCATATCCAGTCCGTACTGATTGTCGATAAGGACGTTCCCGGTGGTGAGCGACGCACTTCCCGACATCGAGACGCCGATGCCGCTGTCGGTGACGTGGTTGTCGAGGACGGCATTTGATCGGGGACGAGTCATCACGACGATGCCGATATTCGTCTCGTCGACGGTATTGTTGGCAACCAGCGATCGGGATGTAAACATCTCGTGGACGCCAAAACGCAGTCCAGTCATTCGGTTGTCTCGCACGACGATCCCGTCGGCATGGTGGGTGTACACGGCGTCACGCCCGCCCTGGAAGGTGCTGTCCTGGACGACCATTCGGGACTCGATCGCCAGCACGCTCATGAAGCCCTCGCGCCACGTCTCGGTCCCGTCGACTGAGACATTCCGCACGACGACCCCGTCGCTATCCCGGGCGATGATGCCGTTGGCGGACGTCTCGATGTCGACACCAGCGACCAGCGAGCGGTTGGCTTCGTCGAAAACGACACCAGCATCGCCGTACCCGTACGTGTTCCGGATCGTCTCGTCCCAGGAGCCGTTTGGCTCTGAGCCGGGCGGTGAGCCAGTGTTTTCGCTCCCAATCCCGGCGATTGAGAGGTTCGCCAGGGCCGTTCGCGGGGACTGCAAGCGCAGGATAGTGCCCGATCCGTTACCACGGATTCGCGTCTCCGGCCCCGCGCCGCGGATGGTGAGGGGCTTGGTAACGGTCACGTTCACTCGAAACGCACCGGACGGAAGTCGGACAGTTGTATTCGGTGGTGCCGCCTCGATCGCGGCCGAAAGCGTCGGTGTGTCCTCGCCGACGACGATCGACGTCTCCCGATCGAGCAAGGCCCCACGACGATTGACGGTCCAATTGGCCCACTGGCCTCGATCTGCTACCTGGTCCTCGACCTCGACTGCTGGTTCGGTGACGTCTCGATCCGATAGCTCGGACCACTGGAGGATCTCCCCGCCGTATGCAGCGACGAACGAACGGGCCGCCTCACGGTCGCCGAACGGGACAATGGCCGGCCCAGCCGGCGTTCGTGCTTCGCTATCGACGACAAAAGACGCTGCCGAAGCACTCGTCCACCCCACGGCTGGATCAGAAGCCACTGTCAGATACCCCTCGTCGGTCACGGCTGGGCCAGCGCCGGCGAAATCCGTGACGAACACGCCAACGGGGCGGCCGAACTGTCGAGTCGTGTGGTCGGATGCCAACTCGCTGAGCGCCGATTCGACGCCGTAGTACCCAAGGACGTACTGATACTCAGAGAAGAAGACTTCGACGCGGGGGATCTCGTAGCCGGTTTCCTCGGCTTGCCGGACATCGACCCCCGTCAGGCCAGTAGTGAGGGTTTCGGAGAATGCGACTGGTTCGACCGTGACATCCGTGGTGGGTTGGACGGCAAAAGCCAGACTCGCGCCCGCAAGAATCAGCGCCAGCCCGGCGAGGACGACGACCACGCGCATGTCAACGCTGGGCCAGTCCGGCGATCATCGACCGAGTGACGTCGTCGAAGGTCGCTATTGACCCTCCGTGTTCGTCCTGGAACGCCGTCGCATCGCTCTGCTTGCTGAATCCAATCAGGTCTCGCCCCATTGCGCCCTCGACACTCGAGTCGACGACAAACGTGACGTCTGCAGCAAACGCGAACGTATCTGATTCCGTGTGCGTCGAGATAAGCGTCCGGCCGCCTTCGGTGACCAAATCGTACTCGACTGCGGAGTAGTCCGTGACGTAGAACGCCGCCCGTGTCCAGCCACGATCGAGGCGCTCGAAGTCGTACTCGAAGGCCTCCCAGGTGCTATCGAAGCGGGCCGGGTTCGCGTGTCCAGATGGCTCCTTGTTCCGGTAGAACACTTCGGCGCTCGGACCCGGATGATGCGGGATGACCATTCCACAGACGTCACAGGCATCCTCGTCAGTCAACGCGACTGCAGCTGGCGTATCCGCGCTCAAACAGCCGGCAAGCCCCATTGCTGTCCCCGCTCCTGTGAGTGTAATCACGCGCCGCCGCGTTAGCGACGAGCGACGCTTCCCTGCCTGGGTGGTGATATTGCACTCGGCGGGCGCGTACAGATTCGTGTGGCGAAGGTCCGAGACTAGATCCCGCCCCCAGTCGATCGCAGATTTGGGGTCAGTCATTGTCGATAGCTTCCCCGCCAGCACTAAAGAGGCAGTGATTCGATCATCGAACATGGCCCACACGAGATACGTCGTCGATCATGGTCACATTGGCCGAATGGAGGCTTCAGGCAGTGGATTATCATGCAAGACCCGCCCAATAGCGAACGGTTTAATACGCTCGGCTTTGAGGTGAAATCGTGCATCGACGCGCGTATCTGGGCTCGCTGAGTGGCGGGGTCGCCGCGCTGACAGCAGGGTGTCTTGGCACCAGTGGAACTGCGGACACGTATCTCGCTGCGCCGGATCGTGAGTACGACTCGTCTGCTGTCCAATATCCTGCGTACGGACAGCAACTACCCGAGGTTACGATCGAGGATCCGATCGCTGGCGAGGCGATCCAGACGACTGGTGGTGACGGCGATCAGTTGCTAACGTTCTTTTACAGCCACTGTCAGACGGTCTGTCCGCGGCTGATTTCGGCAGTCCGGGGCGTCCAGGCGAAAGCCATCGAAATGGGTTGGACCGACAATATGCGTTTCCGGGCAGTCACGTTCGATCCGGACCGCGACGACGCCGAACGGCTCCGACAATACGCCGAGCGTATGGACGTATCGCTCTCGGAAAATTGGCGGTTCCTTCGACCGGACTCGCCTGCCGATGCCAACTCAGTCGTCGAAGATACATTCGGCGTCGGCTTCGAGCGGACTCATCCCGAAGACATGGATCGGTACATGTTCACACACTTCGCGCTGGTCCTGCTGGTTAACGCCGACGATTACGTCGAGCGAGCCTATACCGGGCAAACCCCGCAGTGGCAACCGATCTATAAGGATCTCCAGACGCTACGCAATCGGGAGGGCTGACCATGCGGCGCCGGGATCTGCTTGCCGGACTCGGCGGGGCGGCTGTCGTCGCTACCGGTAGCTACGTCGCTCTATCCGGGGCCAGTGGTGACGTCGATCCGGTTACTGTCGATCTGTTCGACACCGCCGAGAGCTCCGGGAAGACGATGCAAGCTCCGACTCCCGGTGAGCTGACTGTACTCGACCTCTTTGCGACGACCTGCCCACCCTGTGTGCCAGCGCTCGACGCGTTGAGCAACGCACGGGCCGACGCCGGTGACGTCCAATTCCTCTCGGTAACTAGTGAATATCTCGGGGGCGGCCGGACACGCACAAACGTTACTGATTGGTGGGCCGAACACGGCGGGCACTGGCCGGTCGGGTACGACAAAGAAGGCCGACTTATGCGACAACTCGACGTTGGGTCGCTCCCTCACACGGCAGTGATCGATTCCCGGGGCAACGTCGCGTGGTCCCATACCGGTGTCCCGGATGCTAACCGAATCCACGAGGCCATCGAGCAGGTTCGCTGATGGGTGCGATCGCGTTTGGCGCCACAGTTTCGTTCGCGTTCGGGGCCGGGGTTACCACGTTCTTTGCGCCGTGTGCGTATCCTCTTTTGCCGGGATACGTCGGCTATTACCTGCGGGAGCGCCCGGCTAAAGGGCAATCACCGGTCACCGGCGCACTCCTGGGTGGAGTAGCCGCAAGCGGTGGGATCGTAGCGACGTTCGCTGTGGTGGGCGCATTGACAGTAACAATCGGCGAGGCGCTGACCAAGCACGTCTCGACGCTAGAGGTTGGTGTCGGGCTGGCGTTAGTTGTCCTCGGCATCATGACGCTAACTGGATGGTCGCCTGGGTGGCGAGTCAGGCTCCCGAAACGTCAGGCGACGATTGCTGGCTTTGCCGCCTTCGGTGGATTGTACGCGATTGCCGCTACGGGCTGTGTCGCACCGATTTTTCTGGGAATCGTCTCCCAGGCCCTTACTTTCTCCGTGCCCGGGATGGTCGCCGTGCTCGCCGCGTATGCGACCGGGATGGCTGTGATGATGGTCGCGGCGACAGTCGCGATCGCGGTCGGTGTCGACGCTGGCCGCGCTCGCCTTCCGGGTGCTGCCGAACGGGCGGCGCAGCTGGCTGGCGTCGTGCTCGTGGTGGCAGGCGTCGCCCAGATTCTTCTGGCACTGTTCGTGTACAGTTGAACGACGACCCGAAAATCGAGACCATCGTCGGGGGATACACCGACGTGGACGGGCGTCTGCTGGGGCCGAAGGGCCAACGCACATATTTCCGGCACTCGATGGGACAGATATGCACCTCACTTCCCGTCTCAGAAGGTTGGGTCGCGAGCGCCCCGTCGCCATTACAGCCGTCGTTTCGGCGATCGGGTATGCGCTCGTCGCCGGCGCGTTCACCGGCGCGATCCCCCTGTTCCCCGATCTCAGCCGTGACACCGTGTTGCTGTTTGGCCATCTCATCGCGGCCGTCAACACGGCGGCCCTCGGGACGATCCTGCTCGGGGTCAGGTTCATCAAACGCGACGAGGTCGCCAAACACCGCGCTGCGATGCTCGTGGCCTTTGCCCTCATCCTGGTCTTTCTCGTTCTGTACCTCTGGAAAGTCGGCGGTGGATTCGAGAAGTCCATCACCGCGAGTGGGGTGCCCAAAATCGCCTATCTCGTAATGCTCGCGATCCACATTTTCCTGTCCGTCGTCGCCGTGCCAGTCGTCCTCTATGCAGTCGTGCTTGGACTCTCTCACACGCCGGCCGAACTCCGAGACACCCACCACGCCCGAGTGGGACGGATCGCCGTCGCCGCCTGGTCGTTGAGTCTGGCGCTTGGCGTCGTCACCTACGTCTTGCTCAATCACGTCTACGGGTGGGAACCACGGCACGCAACCATGCTCGCGGTGGTTGGGTTTCGACCGTTCGCCGACCGGTTCGTGTCGATACTCGATCCGACGACGTAGGTCCGATCGTGGTCTTTTGACTTCGGGGGTGTGGGGATCCAGATCTGGCGTGCAATTGGATCAGGTACAATACTTTTCCGTGCTGTGATTCGGGTGATGAACTGTTGAAATGGATCTGATTTCAGAAGGCACTGCAAGATATAGCGGATGCAGTCAGCATTGGTCTCTGTTTGTTTTGATTGGTGATACTGAATCAGTCGCTCACTGCGAGTGTAAGTGTCCCATCGAAAAACTTTCCAGCTCGCTGCACCTTAACTCGATATGCCATCCTCTGAATCCAATACAGAAAAATTGGCGTCATCGCTTCATCGTGGTATTTTGGGGTTGTTCCTCGGAATGGTCGGCTTGCTCGGTGTCGAGCTGGCGAGGGAAGAACTCCTGAAGGGTCACTACCTTCTTGGTACTGTGGGTGTGGTTCTTGCACTCGGGGCAGGTTACTGGATACTCTCGCTCTTTCTGGAAGGGCTTCGTGAGCGATGAGTGCGCGCCCTACATCTTCCACGCGATTCCTGACACGAATTATATAACTAAGCCTCTGCGGTGTCCGTCGCAGGTCCACCCTGACCATTAAACCGATCTAGCCGATATGTGAACGCATGACGAATTCGGACGATGACTCGTCCGACGAAGCGGACTCAACGACAGCCGAAACTGAACCACCAGATGGGGTCCAGCGGTGTGATTACTGCCGGCTCCCGATCCCGCACGATCCGACGTGTCTCGATCACGACGGAGAGACGTACAAGTTCTGCTCGGCAGCCTGTCGTGACGCGATCAAAGACAGCGACCGCGTGTTCACCCAGTTTCACGGGGCTCGACGGTTCGACCCCGGCGTGACTGCGTTGCAAGCCGCCCTGCCCGAGGGAATGCCCCGCAATTCCTTCGTTATGCTCAGCGACCTCGCCGGGACGCGAACCGAGTCAGTCCAGGCAGAACTGATCTGGCGCGCGCTCCAGCGTGGCGAACCGGCCGTGATCGTCGCCTTCCTCGAACCCCCGATCTCGGTCATTCAGTCGTTCGTCTCCTTAGAGTGGAACGTCCTCCCGTATCTCGAACGCGATCAGTTGCACGTTGTCGATTGCTTCACCTATCGTCTGGACGATCCTGATCGGATGCACGATCGCATGAGCGACTGGAACCGACACCTTCGATCGATCGTTACAGACGCGACGACGACAGTCAGAGATGCGACCGAGGTGCACGAACTCGAAAGTCGCCTCGACAACGCCCTCGAACGCCTGGGGATGCACGAGTCGGGTATCGTCGTGATCGACTCACTGACCGAACTCGGCTCACTCATCCAGCCGATTCGTGCGTACAACTTCGTCAAAGACGTCCGGGCGGACGTCTGTAAGGGTCGCTTTGTCCCCATTTTCGCCGGCGCGACCATGTCCGGTGACGGACAGGGATTCCCCCACGATATGGGCTACATGGCCGACGGAATCGTCGAGATGCGCCTCAACGAGGAGATCGTCGATGGCGCACTTATCAAGCAGATCCGCGTCAGAAAAATGAGTGGCGTCCTCACGTATCCCGAGTGGAGCGCCTACGAGTACACCAGCGGCCGGGGAATCGTCCTGTTTGACCCGTTAGAGGAGATGGCCGACAGCCGACAGGAGAAGATTGACTCGTTCGATGGCAACAGCAGTATCGATTCCACCGAAGAAGAGACGACTCCTCCGATCGATTACCCACACTCGGAACAAGCAGGGTCGAGCGAGCTGTCAACGGAAACCGAGAGTGACAACTGAGACTGGTGGCTCATCTCATATCGACCGGACCGCTACTTGATTGAAAATCGATTCGACAGGCGACTAGTCGCGACGCTGTCGACCGATGACACCCAGCGACAGTGCGAACAGGGCCGTTACTGTCAACACCGCCGTAAATCCTGGGCCGCTGGTTGTCGTCGTTTTTCCAGTGGTGTCCGACTGCTCGGTCGTTTCCGTTGATGTCGCGGTCGCCGTCTCCGTTTCGGTTTCCGTTTCTGTCGCCGTCGATTCGGGCTCTTCCTCATCGACTTCGATCATCGCATCTGCGTTGAGAACCGAATCTTCCCGGCCATTGCGGAGTTCGTCGATCTCGCTGTCCGCGTAGTGGCCGTAGATGTCGACAGCTTCACTCGTTGTCGAGAGCTCTTCAAGTGCTTCCGTCTCGACCGTGACCGTGAGGCTTCCATCGTCGAGTGATACGTCTTGGACGGGGACGGTCTGTGACGTTTCGTTCATCACGGTGAACGTCGAAGCCTTGATGTCGCTGACGGCAGCCGGAACATCGTAGGTCAACGTCGTCATGTCTCCGTCAGTCGACACTGACGGGGCTTCGAGCATGCGCGTCGCTCGTCGGATGCGATCTTCCGCCGGTGGGGTGATCGTTTCGCGTTCTTCGATGTAGTTCACGACAGCAGTGCCATACAGCGTGTAATCCTCGCTGACTGTCGGCAAGGTGCTGAGGTCATCCCATCCAGCCATGTAGGAGTTGACCGTCACATTGTAGGTTGCGTCCGGATCGAGCGCTTCGCCATTGACGTAGATGTCGCTGATCATCGTCGAGGCGTTTGGCTGATCGACGAACTCGTACGTTACGCCACCCACCTGTAGCTGTGCTTGTGCTCCGTAGTTGTCAGTCGGTGCGGTGACTTGACTCGCGAGCAGACTCTCGAGCTGTTCGCCAGTCATCTTCTTGGTAACGAGGGTATTGCCGAACGGCAGCGACGTATAGACGTCGTCGTACGTGACATCCCCCTCATCGATCATAAAGTTTCCACGAATACCGCCCGCGTTGGTGACGGCCACGTCAGCACCGGTTTGTTCGACGAACGCATCACCGACGATGCGCCCCCAGTTAGTGTCATCGGCATAGTTCTGCCCCGTCGAATCAAGTGCTTCCGTGGTTTCGCCGGCGATCTGCGAAAGGTCCTCGCTCAGTCCCGATTCGACGACGTTTTTGGCCGATTCGTTCATCGACCAGTTGCCCTCACCGAGATTGTAGAGCTTTCCATCATTGAATCCGACACCGTTGTCACTGACAGTGACGTTGACCTCGCCCAGGTATTCGGCGTTGCCCCCCGCTTCAACGACGACTGACCCGGATGTGACTTTCGGTCCGTAGGTAATCTCGTCGTCACCGGACACAATCACATCGATGTTGTCCGTATTGTTGGCGAGCTCTTTGGATTCGGGGATGCCGGTGTGAGTGAGGGCAACGACCACGTCGACATTTTCCTCTTCTCGCAGTGTTTCGGCGACCTGATTGCCGGCTTTCGAGAAGTCCGTGACTGTGTAGCCATTTTCTTCGAAGTCGATTGCCGTTTTCGACTTGACGGCGTCATCAACTAGACCGAGGAGGCCGATCTTGACGCCATCGCGCGTGACAGTTGTGTAGTTTTTGGTCCCGGGGATGTTTTCGCCGTCCTCGTTACGAATGTTGGCAACAAGCCACGGGAATTCGGATTCCTCGCTGAAATCTGCGACTGGTTTGAACCCGTAGTCGAGGTCGTGATTCCCGATGACCTCGGCAGCCGGATCAATGACATTCAAAGCGTCAGTTGGGACACGCCATTGGGAGACGGCCGACAGGGAACTCGGGCTAACCTCGTCACCGCCACCCACAACGAGTGTTGGATTATCGAGGGCAGCCTGTCGGTCAGTGATCGCGCCCTGGAGCGTTCCAATCGCCTCGGGGTTGGCCATCGCTGTCTGGACGTCGTTATACTGGAGGATAGTTAGATTCGTTCCGTCACTGGGCTCGACAGATTCGTTAAGCTCAGCCGGAGTAGCGTCTGCCGACAGATCTGCGCCGACGACCGCTCCCGACAATGTTGTCAGAACAACCAGCGCCGCCAGGACTGCCGCCCCACCGAGCGCTACTGTAGCTGTGCGTCTTCCGTCCGACTCTGGACTACTTCTTTTTAAGTCCATTACAATATAAGGACGGGGCCCCAACCCACATATAATTTTTTGTGTAGGAGTCTAGACTTGGCGTGTAGTTGGCCGGCGGGGGATCGATATACGCGCCAAATAATTCTACATGGCTGTGCCTATAAAATATACCATTATTGCTTGATACTTATTTATATGATTGTATCGCTCATATTTTCACGGGTGCATCCGACGTGCAGGCTACCGTTGGCAGTTGTGAGAATATTACCCTACTGCACTCACATGCTCACAGGTGCGTTTATAATGGAGATAGGGTTAAATATTCGCACGGCAGGCGTGCTGTTTGATGGACTGCCCGGTCAACTCGTCTCAATGACGGTCGATTGGGGACTCCAGAATCTCATCGATCCCAAGCCTGAATTGTCGGCGATAGCTGTGCCGTTTCTACGAGCCAGTCAACCTCCTATTCGACGTGTTCGTTATACCGCGATGCGGATGTGCGAAACCGGCGGTACGTCCGCCTCGATATCGAAGTGGTCGGCAAGCAATCCAGTGACGAGTTCCCGCGAGAACGATTGCTCGTCGTCGGGCAGAACTTTGGAAAGTTCGATCTCGCCGGGTAGTTCCTCACGCTCGGCAAGTGCCGACGAGAGTGACGCTTCATCCGAAACCTCGTCAGCGAGTTCCTCAGCGAGCGACGCCAGTCCGAGGGACGCCTCGATCGTCGCGACTAGGTACTCTCGGGCACGAGAGACCGGATTCGACAGCGAGGTAATCGTCGAAAGATAGTCTGCGGCACTGGTTTCAGCCAGGTCGATTTCGTCATCGACCCAGGACTCGATGGCTGGACGACCCGCGCTGGGATCGAGTGCCTCCGCGGCGTCGGCACAGATGTCGGCTTCCTCGGTGGCAATCTCGTGGAAGATATTCCCAACGACCACGGCGTCCGCACCGGCGTCCCGCATCGCCTGTGCGTTCTCCCGATCGTCGAGGCCGCCGCCATACCAGACGCGCGACCACTCGATCCCGTCAGCAACAGCGTCGAGGATCTCCGCAGCTTCATCGCCACCGAACGTCCCCGAGTACTCCAGATAGATGATCTCGGCCTCGTGATACCGTTCGGCCGCCATCGCCCGCTGTTTGGCTGCCGTCGGATCGAGGAGGTCCTCGGGCTCCACGTTGGCCTCCCGCGCGGCCGCACTGTCCGGATTCTGGATGATGTACGCCTCGAAGATCGACTCCTCGAGCATCCAGGTCGTGGCGGCCCGACTCAGGCGATTTTCGATGCTGTCGCCGAGTGGAATCGGCAGTTTCTCCGCGAGCATCGTCGGAGCGATTTCCTCTTCGATATGCTCGACGCCACGGCCGAGTTGCCCGACCAGCGACTCCGAATCACCGTTGAGCACTTCCGGAATGGCCAGAAATTCGGCCTGTTTCCGGGTTTCGTCGGTTACCTGGGCCGGTCCAGACGGTTCCTGGAAGGCTGGGGCGGGCCGATCGGCCACCAGTTCGAGCGTCTGCTGGGTGTTGTTCCCGGTGACGTCCTTCGAGCCACCGACTTCCAGGGCGCTCGTGTGTTGAAGATACAACGGATAGAGCAGGGGGAGTTGTTTCTCGTCCTCGGGATCGATCTTCGTGATGTGCGTCCAGTCTGCCGGGACCGGGTTGGTATCTAGCGACAGGAGGTCCCGACTCGCGATCGTCGCCGCGGCGGCGGCCGATTCGAGCCGTTTCGCGATCTCGACGAGCGTCGTCATTACCCTAACTGTGTAAGCCACCGCTATAAAAGCGTGTCACAACGGTGACGCCGACAGTCCAGACCGAACATCGAGTCGGATCGGCCCGCTCGGGCACGGTTATTCGTGACCGGGCAACACACTCGGATCGCCCGAACGATAGATGTATTCGGCGGCGATTCCGGTCAGGGGCGAGTCGGTTTCGGTTGCGTACTCGGCAGCGAGATCGATATATCGTTCGCTTATCTGGACGATTGCCTCGTAGGCTTCCCGATCGTCCGCAGCGAGGACGTACTCGGCAGTGGCGGGCGTCAACTGGCCGTCGACACGGTCCGCGACGAAATCATCGACGTCGTCCAGCCAGATCTGTGCCCCGATGATCGCCAGGACGATCGAGCGCTTGAAGGCGTCGTCGACCGGGAGGCCCGCTCGACGGTACATCTCGATCATCCCGTCGTAGATGACGCCGACCCGCGCATATTGGGTCTTCAAATAGGGCAGATCCTCTATTCCGGCAAAGCGGTCGACATCGACGTCGAGTTCTGTGACTGGGGCGTCACGATACGTTTCGCGAATGCGGTCGCGGGCCTGCTGGTCTCCGTTCTGGGCGTCTGCCAGCAACTCCCGGAACATCGGGTCTCGGTCCTGGTGTCGCTCGGAGACGTCGACCGCCCAGCCGTAGATCTCCTGAATTTCGTCGGGCAGTCGGTCGAACGCTGCGTCTAATTCAGACTGTAGCGTCGACTGGACGATCTCTGCGACGCGTTTGCGTTCGCCGGGTTCGAGCCTAAACGAGACGTCAAAGTCCTCGAATTCTTCGTCGTTAATCGCGTCACGCATGTCGCCGTCGATCAACGCGGCGATCACCAACCGCGTCAGATACTCTCCACGATCGACGATTTCCTGGGCACCGGTCGGGCCGACCTCCCATGCCGTCTCGGTGATCGGCCGTCGATAGCGGATCGGCCCAACAGCATCGGATTCGTCGGCTGTGCCCGTTGTCGAGTTGTCCGCCCAGACGCTCAACGCGACCGGATCGGTACCGTCGCCGGCCCGCTCGCGAGCGGCCCGGTATAGCTGCCCCAGGGTCAACTCGGCCGGGAGCGTGAGCTTGGTATCGTACTCGAAGGTGACGTCCTCAACGTCGAAGGCCGCCGCTAGTTCGTCCTCGACGGGATCGAAAGCGTCACGAATCATCGCTTCAGTCCGAGCATCGACCAGTCGCTTGAGCTGGATACTTTCCCGGTCGAACACGCCCGTATCGGCGTAATACCCGAAGACAGCTTGTCCGGCGGTTGGAACGATATCTCGATTTGCCAGCCAGCCAGCGAGTCGTCTGCGCATAGCCATTGGATCACCGCGACGGCCGATAATAGCCATCGCTTGCTCCAGCCTGCGTTCGGCCCGACCATGACACTTTCGTCACGACCCGCCCCTCGTTATCGCTTCACGGCAGGTTTTTGTGACCCCCAAAACAACCCACAGCCAATGTCTACAGAGGCCTATGACGTGGTCGTCGTCGGGGGCGGGACTGCAGGGACTTTCGCCGCGGCGACCGCGGCCCAGCAGGGGCTTGAGGTTGTTCTGCTCGAGCGCAAACCCGAAGATGAGGCCGGCCATATCGCCTGTGGCGACGCGATCAAAGGCAAGAGCACGTTCCCCGACGTTATCGACCTCGACTATCTCCGTGACGAATCATTCACCAACGAGAATATCAATCACGCATTGTTTGAGATTCCGGACGGCGACACGATCGACTATCCGTTCGATACTGGCTCCGGTGCCATCGTCGACCGCAAACGGTATGGCGACGTGTTGCTCGAAGAGGCCGATCGCGTCGGGGCGGAGGTTCACTACAATACCGTCGTCCGCGACGTCATCCAACACGGCCGCGTCGAGGGCGTCGAAGCGACCCGTGAAGGTGATCACTGCCGCTACGAGGCCGACGTGGTGATCGACGCCGCCGGTGCGCTATCGATTCTCCAGGACAAAGCTGATCTCGATGCGGCCACTTTCGACACGAACGTCAATTACCAGCAGTTCTGCTCCGCCTATCGGGAGGTGATCGAGGTCGAGGAACCCGTCGACTTCGAGGACGCGATCGTCTTCAAGCCGACCGAGGAACTGGGCTATCTCTGGTATTTCCCGCGAACGCCCACGGAGATCAATGTCGGTCTTGGTTTCCAGATGGATCGGGACCCGATGAAGCTTGTCGAAGTACTCCGGGAGGACCTCCGAAACCGCCCCGAGTTCGAGAACGCCACCGTCAAGGACAAGCGTGGAGCCGCATTGCCGACCCGACGACCGTACGACTCCGCGACGGCGCCGGGACTGATCGCCGTCGGCGACGCTGCGGCACATGTAAATCCGACGACCGGAGGCGGTATTCCCGGCGCGGCCAAAGCCGGCCACTGGGCGGCCGACGTTGCTGGGGATGCCATCGCCGAGGGCGACGTTAGCGAAGACGCGCTGTGGGAGTACAACCGTCGTGTCCAGACGGACTTCGGGAAGCGCTTTGCCGCCATGGATCTGTACAATATCTTCGGCGGCACGCACACGATCGAGGAACTCACGGAGGTTCTCTCTGCGTTGCCCGCCCAGCAACTCATCGACATTTTGGGTCGGTCGGGAACGGCCTCGATGAGCCTCGGCATGAAGCTCAAGACGTTGAAAGATACCTTCGGCCACTGGCAAACGCTGTACGACGCTTACAAGGTCAACAAACGGGCGAGTGAGCTCAAAGCCATCTACGACGATTACCCGAAACTGCCCGAGAACTTCGACGCATGGCAGGAGCGCCGCGACGCGTTCATGGAGCGCTTTTTCGCCGAGTTCGACGCTGAACCGAAGTATTGAGACACGATCGATGTCGCCCTCGTAGCAATTATACGCGCCCGTACCAAACTTCCAGGAAATGTCGGGCGGGAACGCGTCGGGACTCGTTGCCGGTATCAGCATCGACCTCAAACGGCTCCACGAGACGTGGATGGCGATTGTCTATCCGCGCCAGGTTGACGCCGACGAGACCGTCCTCGGGAAGTGGACGCCAAGCTCCCAGCGCGGGTGGATCACCTATCGCCTCTGGGGTGTCGCTGGAGTGCCGGTCATTGGCTTGCTGTACCCATTCGTCCTGCTGGGGTACGCGCTCCGTGCCCAGGCCGACCGCCTGGACGGTGTCGCGGCTCGCATCGGAGCGATCGGTGTCGTCGGTGCCCTCACACTGCTCTGGGGTGGGCTGTCGATCGTCGCCTGGGATCAGTTTACCAGGGCCGGATTCATCGCTGTGCTCGCCGCGAGTCTCGTTGCCGTCGTCGCTGGCTTGCTCGCGCACCTGTTTAGCCGCGTCGGCGGGCGTTTCACGACGGTGTTTGTGGCCTATCCACTCGGCGTGACAGCATTGTTCTTGCCATCGATTGTCGCGGCGCTGTACTCGCCAACGATCGCCGATGTCGTCTTCGCCCGGAGTGAGGCCGTCGCGCGGTGGGTCAACACCCACCTCCTCGACGTCTTTGACATCAACGAACGGTTGCGCCAAAAATACGACCTCCGCGGGGTCGCCCACGTCGGGATGTGGGTCGGTATTTCGGTGCCGATCGGCTGGCTCGTTGGCTTTGTCGTTACGTTGGCGAATTTCGTTCGTCCGAGTGGTCCTGAATAATCCGGTTGGGATCGACGCCGTTGTCCCCGATCCGGACGTCGACGTTATCGCCGCCAACGTGCATTGTCCCACCGACCAACAGGGGCGCGACGACTCCGCCAGCGAGCGTACCTGGGTGGCTTAACTCGGCGTCGATACTGATCGCATCCCCGGCTTCGAGTCCGCTGTCCTCGATAAAGGCTTGCGCGGACTCGAGCAATTCGTCGTGTGTATGGTTTCCTGCTGTCGTGACGAGGGCAGTCGCGTCCGACGACACCGATTCGGGTGGGGCAATCGGCGTCTCGCTCCAGACTTCACTCTCGAAGTGGACGACTTCGGGTTCGGCCGGTGGCCCACCGTACGCGAGCGTCGTACAGCCCGCACTCGTCTCGTAGGATTCGGTCCAGGCCGCCGGACAGAGCAGTGCCCCCCCGTCGAACGACGACGCTGGATCGAATTGGACGCTCGCTCCGAGGGTCCCAGCCCCGATGAACGCCAAAAGCACTTCCGGAATGGGGGTTGTCGCCTGGCGTGTCGGTCCCGTCGGCGGCTGTCTCTCCGGCCGTTTCGGGGCGTCGACAACACCGACTGTTGTGTCTGCATGAACGCCGTACAGACGCAGGAGATTTGCCGTCTTCCAGGCCGTCGCACAGAAACTCTCGTAGGTGTGTGAACGCGCTGGATCGTCGGCCCGTCGATAGGCTATTGTCTCGCCACGGCGTTCGGGGGCGACGAGATCGCCGAGTACCTCTGGATCCATACCCACCCGATCGGTGCCACCGGGCAAAAGGAGTGGGTTCGTGGCCGTTCGTCGAGGCGGTGTCCGTTCGGGACCGGAACCCTCAACTCCCCGGCTCTCGCGTACCCGCTCATGAACGATTTCGTCGACGACAATCCCGGCCGGGCGTGGCTAGCGACATTCGCGGTCGCTGTACTCGCCCTTGTCGGGGCTTCGATCGCGTTCACGAAAGCAGTCTGGGATCGCTTCATCTGGCAGTATTTCTGGGGTCCAGTCTACGCTGATGCACACAACGCCGCCTGTGCCATCAAGGCCCAGGGCGAGACCATACTCGTCAGTTGGTCGAATCAGGCCCAGTGTGCTATCCAGGGGGATGCAGTCGTCGCCGAACCGGGCTACACAATCGTTTCCGAGGTCGGCTACATGGTCATTGCCTTTTTCTTCGTGATCGGCGTCTTTCTGCTCTTGCGACGACTCGACCTCTCGCTCGACCGAACCCTGCTGTACGCGCTGGTGCCGTTCATGCTGTTCGGTGGGGCCCTGCGTGTCGTCGAGGACGCAACCGACGAAGTGCCAGCAGGCGTCGATTCGTTCCTGTCGTATCCGATGAACTCGCTTTTCATCAGTCCAGTTATCTACTTCACTGTCTTTGTGATTGCCTTGACAGCGCTCATCGTGAGCGTCGAACTCGCCGACCGCGACATCGTCGAGACGACACACAAACCCCTCGCAGCGATGGGGCTCGGTCTCCTCGCGGTCACGATCGGCTATCTCGGGATGCTTGGCCTGACTGTCGAATATGTTGGCTTCTATCCGCAAGTCGTCGTCCTAACGGTCGGGCTGGCATCGTTGTTTGCCTACGGACTCTATGTCCTCGCTGAGCGGTTCGCACCCGAGATCAATCGTGGAACTGGCTACGCCGGGTTGGTTGTCCTGTGGGGCCAGGCCATCGACGGGGTTGCGAACGTGCTGATGGCTGACTGGATCCACGCTATTGGACTACCCGAGACACTCACTTACTCGGCGAAACACCCCGCCAACGCGATAATCATCGACGTGACCACGACCGTGTTACCGCCAGGCGTCATCGACTTCATGGGCACGTCGTGGCCGTTCCTGCTGGTGAAACTCGCCGTCCCACTTGGGTTCGTCTGGCTGTTCACCGAAGAGTTCTTAGAAGAGAGTCCGCGGTTTTCGTATCTCTTGCTCGTGGCAGTCACGGCCGTCGGACTCGGTCCTGGCACCCGTGATATGGTGCGTGCGGCGCTCGGAATCTGATCCCACTCACGGGAACGGGTGGAAGGCGTTGTCCGGACGCGGTTCGAAGCCGAGTTCCTCCGGCACCGATTCGAGTCGATCGCCGAAGTACGGCTCCCCGAGGAACAACGGTTGGGCCTTCGGGACGAGGACACGGGTTACCTCGAACCCCAGTTCGTCGATATCACGCGGCGTTAGTCGTGTCGCATACGGGGTCATCCCTGCGTTTGCGATGCGCTCGACCACTGTTTCCAGTTCAGCTTGCCCTGCTGGCGGGTCGGACTGCCCGACATCCGTCGCCGGAACCGTACTGGGCGCGTCGATGAACTGCTTGACGCGCTCGGGGAACGACGCGTACTCGCCGATCGCCCCGCCAGCGCTTGCAGCTTGCTCTGGCCCCATCCGGGACAGTTCGAGCCAGTTTTGGGTTGCTTCCGCCAGCGCCGACTGGGCGGCACTGGCTGGGTCAAGTTGTGCACTCGATCCAAGTGCAAACCGGGGCCACTGCTCTGCTCGGTGGACGGCACAGGCGACGACCGGGATGTCGACATCCTGGGTAAGTAGTAGCGTCGTCACCGACAACTCCGCAGCCTCCAATCGCGCAACCACTGTCTGGAAACTATCGTCGTCGACGGACAGTGCAAGGGGTTCGAACGTCGAGTACCACGACAGCATTGCTGCATCGCGTTCGACAACCTCGTACAGGCCCGCGAGCATGGCTTCGATCGCGTCGTTTCCAAACCCTAGTCCGGTGGTCGTTGCCGGTCGAATCTGCTCGTTAGGTGGCGGATAGACCCCGAGAGAAGCCGGTAATTGGACCGTGTGGCCCGTTGAGAGGTTTTCCCCGTCGAGCCACGCCCAAGTGGCCTCGTCGTCCGGTTCCGAAGGGCCGACGAACGCCGACGGCGGGACCGGCGTCTCGACCGCCGCTGATGTGCCCTCCCGGAAGTTCGCGTGCCGGTATACTCCGGCTGCGTATCGCTCGTATGCTTCACCGAATCCTTTCATCAGCGATTCGTTCCAGTCCAGGGCCACGCCCGCCGCCTGATTGGCTGCGCTGGCGTCGCTAAACCCACTGGTGTCAGCGGTCTGGGCCAGGTAGTACGGCAGTGGATAGGACGATACTTCCCCCACTTCGCGGACGATTCCCACCCGCTCGTCCAGACCACGCTCGGCCCGGGCAAGAGACTGGTCGACCTCGCGATCGATGCGTTCCCGGTCGATCGCTCGATTTGGGTCAGTGCCACACGCACAGTGTGGCACAGACAGAACCCGTCGTCGCGCGTGTGGGACCTCGATGACGGCCCCAAAGGGATCCGGGCCGTCAGTTCCGGGATCGAGAACGCTGGCGACGGCACGACCGGCTAGTGCGCCCGCGAACCGGGCGGTCGCCGGGGGTTGGGCTTTGGTAGGTTCCTCACTCGGATCGACGTTGGCGCGGACCCGTGTCGCGAGACAGTCATAACAGGCGCTATCGGTTGCAAAGCCAGTGACCGCCGCGTCGACGACCGGGACGCCGCCGACCCCACCGAGTTCGACCGCAATCCAGGGCGTCTCTGAGTCCAGGGCTATCTCGTTGGCGCGTTCGAAGGCCGCCGCTCCGGCGACGTCGACCACGATTCCCATCTCGTCGGCCCCAGCATCGAGGGCTTGCCGCCGTTCTGTCTCTACGTCGACGTCTTCGAGTGCGGCCTCGATCGCCTCGATGGCCGGCCCAGATCCGACGATACCTACAGCCATGCCTTTGGATGCTCGCGCGAACGGCAAAAAGGCCGCGTTACCGGCGGTGGGCCATCGCTTTGTCGGCCAGTTCGCTGGCGTCGGCTGCCCGAAGGGCGTCCGTGCCGAGTAACAACCGCAAGCGCGGCCGACCGACATCGATCGGTACCTTCTCGGTATCGAGCAGTCCCTGGTCTTCCAGTTGGGTCTTCGTCCGGGAGAACGTAGCTTTGCTCGCCAGCCCGACATCTTCGCCCCACTTGCTGATGTCGTAGAGAAGTTGCTCGTTGCGGGCGGCCACGAGCAGACTGATCGTCACCTCGTCGATGCCCTCGCCGTCACCACGGGCCACAGAGAGCGAATCGAGGACGGCGTCGAAGTCCGCGAGTGTCTCCGTGCCCAGTTCGCTCTCTAAGGTCGACCTGACGGCCGTGAGCGGCGGTGTCCGAAGCGTGAATGGTTCGGCCTCGTCCCATTGGTCGTCGTAGAAGTCACGTGTTGCCTCGACGAAGGATACGTCGTCGGTCCCGAGGCCTGCCGCTGTCGGGCCGGCGTCGACGACCGAGACCACGTCCTCGCTGGTCACGAGCAACGAGTTCACTGCCAGCTCGTCGAGCAACCGGATAGCGAGGATATCCGCATCGATCAAATCGGCGGCGAGACTCCCGATCAGAAAGTCGTCCATCTCGTCTTTGAGTGCGCGCTCGTTAGCGAGGACCTTGACCGCAGGCGGAGCGTCAAGCTCGTCGAGTGTTGTGACGAGTTCTCGAATCATCTCTCGTGCCGGGTTGACGACGATGACGTCCTGGGCCGCCTCTACCGTATCCGCGATAATCGCGTGTAGTGGTCGGCTTACCATATTTTGAGTGTCCATGATATACTTATATAGAGCAGTCGAGATAGTTTAATCTTCTTTTTCAGGCAATCCTATATAAGATAATTTGAATTATTTCAACAGAGATGTCGGCCGATTTAGCCCACATTCATCTGTCGGAAGAGACATCCGGCCGGTTGTAATCTCGAGCAGTGGACTGGCCGGTCACAAACGCGGACAGGTAGACCTTTTAGGAGGGGACCGTCAGGGATAGATATGACCCACGAGACCGTTCGCGAGGTCGATCCGGAACTGGCAGCCGCGCTCGGGGGCGAGCGCGACCGACAGGAAGACACCCTGGCGATGATCGCCAGTGAGAATCACGTCAGTGAGGCCGTCCTCGAAGCGCAGGGATCGGCACTGACGAACATCTACGCCGAAGGCTATCCCGGCAAGCGCTACTATGCGGGCTGTGAGTACGCCGACGAAGTCGAACAACTGGCGATCGACCGGGCCAAAGAACTGTGGGGCGCCGATCATGTCAACGTCCAGCCCCACTCGGGTAGCCAGGCAAACATGGGCGTCTACCTGGCCGTCCTCGATCCCGGTGACAAGATCCTCTCGTTGGACCTGACTCACGGCGGCCACCTCAGCCACGGCCACCCGGCCAACTTCGCCGGCCAGGTCTACAACGTCGAGCAGTACGAGGTCGACGCCGAAACTGGCTACATCGACTACGAGGGTCTCGCCGAGACGGCCGCGGAGTTCGACCCGGACATCATTGTCTCCGGGTACTCGGCCTATCCCCGCGAAGTCGAGTGGGAGACGATTCAGGACGTCGCCGACGACGTCGATGCCTACCACCTGGCGGACATCGCTCACATCACCGGACTTGTCGCCGCGGGCGTTCATTCATCGCCGGTCGGCATCGCCGACTTCGTGACCGGTTCGACCCACAAGACGATCCGGGCCGGCCGAGGCGGAATCATCATGAGCGACGAGGCGTTCGCCGACGACATCGATTCGGCGGTCTTCCCCGGCATGCAGGGCGGCCCGCTGATGCACAACATCGCCGGCAAGGCCGTCGGCTTCAAGGAGGCCCTCGACCCCGACTTCGAGACATACGCCGAACAGACAGTCGCGAACGCGGATGCCCTGGCCGAACGCCTCCAGGAACACGGCCTCGAACTTGTCTCGGGCGGGACCGACAACCATCTCGTGTTGATCGACTTGCGCCCGTCACATCCCGACACGCCCGGGAAAGACGTCGAAGAAGCGCTCGAAGACGCCGGGATCGTGCTCAACGCCAACACCGTCCCCGGCGAGACGCGCTCGGCGTTCAACCCCTCGGGTATCCGTGCGGGCACGCCCGGTCTGACGACCCGTGGATTCGACGAGGACGACTGCCGGGACGTCGCGGATCTGATCTACGAGGTCGTTGACGCGCCCGACGACGAGGACGTGATCGACGAGGTGGCCGCACGCGTCGCCGAACTGACCGACGCGTATCCTGTCTACGAGTAGCTGACTGGCGAGTAGCTGTTCGGGTGATTTCATCCCCCTGTTCTCGACGAGAGCCTTTCGCTGCGTGACGTTCCGGGACGTTCAAGAGGTGTCCGCCCACCCATCTACCTGATGACCGAAATCATCGACGGGAACGCGGTCGCCCAGCGAATCCGGGACGACCTCGGCGATGCCATCACTACGCTCGAGGCCGAAGCCGTCACACCGACGCTTGCGACGGTGCTGATGAGCGATGACCCGGCAAGCGAGACCTACGTCTCGATGAAGCAGGACGACTGTGCGGAGGTCGGCATCGAGGCCATCGACGTCGAGATCGACCCCGACGCACCGGCCCAAGAGCTGTACGACGAAATCGATCGCCTCAACGCAGACGACAACGTCGACGGGATTCTCGTCCAGATGCCCGTCCCCGACCACGTCGACAAGCAGCCGGTGCTTCGACGGATCGACCCCGAGAAGGATGTCGACGGGTTCCACCCCGAGAACGTGGGCCGGTTGGTCGCCGGCGACGCCAGGTACAAACCCTGTACGCCCCACGGCATCCAGAAACTCCTCGAAGCCGTCGATGTCGATCCCGAAGGGGAAGACGCCGTTATCGTCGGCCGGTCGGACATCGTCGGCAAGCCGATGGCGAATCTTCTCATGCAGAAAGCGGTGGGTGGCAACGCCACGGTAACGGTCTGTCATTCCCGGACTGACGATCTGGCGACCAAAACCCGGGCGGCAGACATCGTTGTCGCCGCGGCGGGCGTGCCGGAGATGATCGATGGCTCGATGCTGAGCGAGGGAGTTGTCGTAATCGACGTCGGTATCAACCGGGTCGATGCTGAGACCGAGAAGGGCTACGAACTCGTCGGTGACGTCGACTTCGAGAGTGCAAAACAGAAAGCAGCCGCCATCACACCGGTCCCCGGCGGGGTTGGACCGATGACCCGAGCGATGTTGTTGTACAACACGGTCAAAGCCGCAGGCCGCCACAACGACGTGTCGGTTTCACTCCCCTGAGCGGGCGTCGTCCGGATCGAGTTTGTCGAGCCAGTCGTTCGCGTCGTCGATCGATGGTACTTCGTCCCGCAAGTACGCCCCGACTGCCTGTGTTGCTTCGATGAGCGCCTCAGCGTCACCCGGTGGAACGTTCCCGTCCAGGGCGTCGATCCGTGTCCGATGGTCATCGATCACCCCGAGGACACGCCGAGCCTGCTCGTCTGGGTGACCCTCCAGGTATCGGATCGCGTCTCGACGGTAGTCCTCGACGGCCGATGCGGCGGCCAGACCCCGTGCAGGACGAAGCGAGTCCGGAACCTCGTCTGGCGATGGGCGACCACCGTCCTCGGCCCCCGCAAGCAGCGCGAGGACGTATGCCTCTGCTTGCTCGTCGATACGGATCGATCGTGCAAGTTCCGCGCCGACGTGGCGCAGTTCTGTGGCGGCGAGAAATACCGAATCCAACGGCTGGAGTTCCCCGGCATGGATGAACCCATACTGGTGGACGAATTCGGCCGCAGCCTCGGCCCCCAGGCTGGCTATCGCTGTCAGTGGTTCCGATTCGAGGGCTTCTCGGGCTGGCTGTAGATCTAGTGACTCGGCGCCAGCGGTGTGTTCACGGCGGTCATCGAGGCCAACACTTCGCTGACTGCCACAATCCGGACAGGCAACGCTCCCTGTCTCGTAATACGACCACTGCACCCCACAGTGCTGGCACTCTCGCTTTCCGCGGATCTTCATGTGTGTACTGTGGGGCCGAACTGGCTTAATCGGTGCGTTCGTGATCGCCAAGCATCAGTTGTGTTCGTCCGTTCCCCCACCCGAACCGTCAACTCGACAGGGGGTAGAATGGAGGTCGGTAAGTTTAAGTAAATCCGTCGTCCACAATCTGATGACGCTTCGTCTGGAGGGCCGAAGCGTCAGCGGGGACCAATTCAGGGCGGCAAGCGTTCGTGCGGTTTTTCCGCGCGAACGCTTTCCACTCTTTCGAACAATACTCGTCAGATACGTCGCTATTTCTGTGTCTGCTTCACGCAGCCACGGTACCGCTTGAGTACACTCAAGGTTTCCCGGGGATTCTCTCGAAAGATAACTACCAACCGCGATTGAGGAACACGATTTTGACGTACCACTTGGTAGACAAGGATCCCAGTCACCTCATTCCTGTTATCTGTTTCATCTTGTGCGAGACTCCCTCATGCCCCACTTGGTCGGTTGTTTCTCCACCAAGAGGCAACATATTTAAGGTAATTCGATAATAACCTTGACTTGGACATTACCAATGTACGACCTGACAGGATTTCAGCGGGACCTCCTATATGTCATCGCTGGGAAGGAGGAACCGCATGGTTTGGCGATCAAAGAAGAACTCGAAGACTACTACGAGAAGGAGATCCACCACGGCCGGTTGTATCCTAACCTCGATACGCTCGTCGATAAGGGTCTCGTCGAAAAGGGACAACGCGACCGACGGACGAATTATTACAGCCTCACGCGACGTGGCCGTCGGGAAATCGAAGCGCGCTACGATTGGGAACAGCAGTACGTCGATCTGTAAGTGCTCGGGCTTGCCGTGCCGTCGGTGCGTCTCGCCATTCGATTTTCTTTTTGCTCTCAGTGAACCAGTGACCGCGATCGAGTCGCTACAACGAACTACTTTTGTGGCCGCAGGTGTGGGAATTTTCTCCGTCAGAACTGGTAGCGTCGGTCGTCTGGGTCACCTGTCTGGGGAAACTGTGTGGTACCCGTCATTTCGTCGAACGTCATTCCAGAGAGATACTCGTCGTACGTTACGTCGTAGCCGCTGCGCAGGTGGAAATCGAGCGTCCCGGTTTCGACGGTCGTCTGGAACAGCATGTGGACCGCGCGCCGGACGAGTTCGTCGGTCGAGTCGGGTTCCATCGCTGTTTCAAGCATCGCAAGTTCGTTGCGAGTCTCACGATCGAGGGAGACTGACTGTTCCTCGCCGAGTGCACTGTATTCTTCGCTGATGTCGTCTGAAAGCGAATCGAGTCCCATACTGAACTCCTGGTGACCCGCCAGGAAACGCCTTACGACTCCTGTGAGGGCGCAATTGAGTGGCTCCCTGTCGCTGCCGACAGCGCCAGACGTAAACGACCCAGTCATCTACAGCGTTCCGATGAATCGGGGCGACCTGCCTGCAGACGTTGGGGCCGTTCGGACGGCTCTGATAGACTGGTACGAGACGGACCACCGCGAATACCCCTGGCGCGAGACGGACGAGCCCTATCCGATTTTAGTCTCGGAAATCATGAGCCAGCAAACCCAGCTCGATCGCGTCGTCGACGCCTGGGAAGACTTCCTGAATCGGTGGCCGACCGTCGCGGACCTGGCGGCAGCCGACCGTGGGGACGTGGTCGCCTTCTGGTCGGGACACAGTCTCGGGTACAACAATCGCGCGAAGTACCTCCACGAGGCGGCGACCCAGATCGTCGAAGAGTACGACGGCGAGTTCCCGCAGTCGCCAGACGGACTGGCTGAACTCATGGGCGTCGGGCCATACACTGCTAACGCGGTCGCCAGCTTTGCATTCAACAACGGCGACGCGGTCGTGGACACCAACGTCAAGCGCGTGCTGTACCGGGCGTTTTCGATTCCCGACGAGGACGCAGCCTTCGAGGACAGCGCAGCGGAACTCATGCCCGCGGGCAAATCGCGAGTCTGGAACAACGCCATCATGGAACTCGGCGGCGTGGCCTGTGAGAAGACTCCACAGTGTGACGAGGAAGGTTGTCCCTGGCGAGAGTGGTGTGACGCGTACCAGACCGGTGACTTCACTGCGCCCGACGTTCCCACCCAGCCGAGCTTTGAGGGAAGTCGTCGGCAGATGCGCGGGCGTGTGATCGGCGCGCTGAAGGACGGCGACGGGTTCGAACTCGACGACCTCGGCCCGAAAGTGCGGGTCGATTACTCGCCGGAGGGTGACGGCGAAGGGTCACGCGAGTGGCTTCAGGAGTTAGTTGGCGACCTCGTCGAGGATGGGCTCGTCGCGACCGAGAGGCGGGACGGCGACGTTATCGTCAGCCTGCAACGCTGATACGTTACTGGGAATCTAAGCCCTGCTGGGTGACCCGCTGGCTGGCTTCCTCGATATATTCCGCCGGTAACGATCCAATCTCACCAGCTTGCACCCGCCAGAGGTTGGCATACAAGCCGTCCGCTGAGAGTAGTTCGTCGTGCGTGCCGGCCTCGACGATCCGTCCGTCCTCGACGCCGAGGATCGTATCGGCGTCCCGGACCGTCGAGAGCCGCAAGAGGAGCTTGACGAACGTCGTCTTGCCCGCCCCGGTCGGCCCGACGAGCCCGACGGTCTCGCCCGGATCGACGTCGACGTCGAGGTCTTCGAGACCGATTTCGTCCCCGTAGCCGAAGGTCACATCGTCGAAGGCGACGTGGCCCTCGGCAGCTTCGAGGGGTGTCGCGTCGTCGGCGTTCTGAATGCGGACGGGCAGGTTCATGATCCCGAGAATCCGCTTGGTCGAAGCGCGGGCATCCTCGTAGCTGTCGATGATGTTACTCATCTGGGCTAGCGGGTCGATAAGACGCTGGGTCAGGAGGAGAAAGATCACGAGCGTCCCCTCGCTGAGGTCGCCGGTCAGTGGCCCCGGTGGGCCATCGAGAATTCAGACCCCGCGACGATGAACGTCGCAATGAACGCCAGGGGCGTCAGCGCCGGGATCCCGGGCCGATAGATGCAGTTCAGCCGCAGGGCCAGCCAGTCGAGCCGGAAGTACGTATAGGAGTGTTCGCGAACGCGCTCGTGCTCGTATTCTTCGGTGTTAGTCGATTTGATAACTTCGATGCCGTTGAGATTGTTCTCCAAACGACTGTTGAGGTCCTCGACCGACACGCCAAGCAGTACTGGGGGCACGAGCAATCGAATCGCGAGCCGATCGGTGTGATTTTGACGCCGCCTCCTATGCACTACAATATGACCGAACCCCACGTCGTCGCCATTTGCGGGAGTCTTCGAGACGACAGCCATACGCGGAAAGCCCTCCGGATCGCCCTGCAGGCCGCCGTGGATGCCGGCGCAAACACAGAGTTGCTCGATCTTCGGGAGTGGGACCTGCCAATCTTCGACGCCGACAATGGTGGCGCGGGCGATGCCGACGCGTTCCGACAGCGCGTTCGCAGGGCTGATGCGGTGCTTCTGGGCACACCGGTCTATCATGGCTCGTTCAGCGCGCCATTGAAGAACGCCCTCGATTACTGTGGGTTCGACGAGTTCGAACACACGACGATCGGCCTGCTTGCGGTTGCCGGCGGACGGTTCCCGATCACCGCCCTCGAACAGTTACGGACAGTGAGTCGCTCACTGGACGCGTGGGTCATTCCCCACCAGGTCGCGATTCCACGAGCGTCCTCGGCGTTCGATGAGGACCGACTCGTCGATGACGAACTTCAGGAGCTCATCGACATCCTCGGTCGCGAGGCCGTCCAGTACGCACATATCGATCCCGATCCGGAATCCTTCGAGAGTGGCGAGAACGTCGGTGCGGACGACTGAATCAGTGGCTCGCATTCCCCTGACCGGCTGTTGTCCGGAACCCCAATCGACAAACGGGTAGCGGGCCTACCGCCCGCTGTGACACAGTGGGTCGACCCAGGAACGCGCGGGCGAGAGAAGGGGCCGATCGGGCTCGTACAGTCCTGGATCGCCGTGATGGTCGCCCCCAGGCGCTTTTTTAGTCGAGCCGTTGCACCCGGGGATCAAGCCCCCGGCCTCGTCTTTCTGCTCGTCGTCGTCGCGATCGAAGAAGGGAGCCGATACCTGCTGGTCCCGGCAGCTCGTCCAGTCGTCGACAGTCAGCCGATGGCGACAACGGTGGTTGTCCTCCTCGTGACCGTGTTGCTCGTCGCTCCACTCGGACTGCATCTACTGGCGGCACTCCAGACCATCTTGCTGTGGCCGATCACCGCGGATCGGGCTGGCATCAGCGAGACAGTGCAAGTCCTCGCGTACGCGACCGCGCCGTGTGTGTTCGCGGGCGTTCCGATCCCGGCGGTCACGATCGCCGCTGCTGGCTACGGGGCCATCGTACTCGGTATCGGTCTTGCCACAGTACACGATGTCGAATATCATCAAGCACTGGTTGCGGGGGCGATCCCAATAGCACTCGTCTACGGCGTTGTATTCGGTGGATTTGACGCGATTTCCCTGCTCGTGTGATGGGCCAGACCGACCCACCGTTGCCAGCAACGATTCGACAACCGTTTTAGGCGCGACATGCTTGCTTGATGCAATGGGTTCGTGTATCATTTGCGGTACGTCTGTCGACGGCCACATTTGTGACGTCCACGAAGAAGATGCTGTCTTCGAGTTTCGTGGGAGTACGCCCGACCAACTCACGGCAGGGCGATATTACCGCGGCTCGGTCGATGGCTTCGCGGAGTTCGGTGTGTTCGTCGACATTGGTGAATCGGTAACTGGCTTGCTCCACGAGAGTGAGCTGGATCAACGCTTAGAGACACTCGACTGGCAACCAGGAGAGCGAGTCTACGTTCGCGTTACGAACGTTCGAG
Source organism: Halorhabdus salina (assembly GCF_013839425.1). Lineage (GTDB taxonomy): Archaea > Halobacteriota > Halobacteria > Halobacteriales > Haloarculaceae > Halorhabdus > Halorhabdus salina. The sequence continues at coordinate 138,865 of NZ_JACDNP010000005.1, forward strand.
ACAACGACAACGTCGATCTCAGCTGGTCGATCCGGCAAGCGGACAATGAGTTCCGCGGCGTCTTGATCGATGACCCGGACGCTGACCACGAGTTGCTGCCAGAGGAGATTGACTCGGCGGAGACAGAGCCGGCAGACAACCAAGCGACGGAGCAGCCAGACGATCACGGCAACGACAGTGACGAGCCGGCGGCAGACGACGGCGAAGCGGAGGCAGATCGGCCGACGGCCGGTGCCGTCCGGACGAGCGACGAAGATAGCGCGACTGTCGGATCGGTTGGCGACGCCGAGCAAGCGAGTGACTCGACGGCCGGCGAGGAGGAAACCGCTGATCGCGACGACGGCCCCGCAGAACCGGTCGAGCGGGAACCGCCGGAGGCGCCGGCAGTTACTGTCGGCGAACTCGACGATTGGGTTGGCGAAACAGTCCGCGTGACTGGCGAGATCGTCGTCGCCCGACAGACCAGCGGGCCGACGGTGTTCGAGCTGCGAGATGGGACCGGAACAGTCGACTGTGCGGCCTTCGTCGAGGCAGGCGTTCGGGCCTATCCGAGCGTCGAGGAAGGTGCCGTCGTCCGGATCGACGGTGAAGTCCGCGAGCGACGTGGTGCTCTTCAAGTCGAGACCGAGGATCTCACCGTGCTGGACGGCGAGGAACGCGACGATGTCCTCGACGAAATCGAGACCGCGTTGCGCGAGCGGGCACGACCCGATGAGATCGACCCACTCGTCGACGACGATGCGATCGCCACAGCAAGCGATACGATCGCGGACATCGTCGAAGAGATTCGCCGGGCGATCATGTCGGATCGCCCAGTGATCGTCCGTCACAGCGCGACGGCCGACGGTTACGTCGGTGCGGCGGCGATCGAACGCGCCGTGTTACCCCGTGTTCGTGATCGACACAGCCGGCAAGACGCGGCGTATCATTACATTGATCGCCGTCCGCTGGAAGGTGACGTCTATGACCTCTCAGACGCCACTACCGACGTGACGCGGATGCTCTCGAACCGGGATCGCCACGACGAGAATCTCCCGTTGCTGGTGTTCGTCGGTGCTGGCGGGACGGAGGCCTCACTCGACGGCTTCGAACTGCTCGATATTTACGATGCACAGCGAGTCGTCGTCGACACGGTGGTCGAACCGGCGATTGCCGACGCCGTCGAGACCACGCTTACACCCCGAACCGACGAGGCCACTGTCGCTACCGCGGACGGACGGACTCGCGGGCCGACGGCGACGACGCTGGCCGCGACGGTGGCAGCCCACGTCACGGCGGATGTCCGTGAGGACCTCACGCACCTCCCGGCAGTGAGCTACTGGGGCGAGGTACCCGAAGCCTACGCCGAGGCGGCAGCAACGGCCGGCTACGACGAAACGGCCGTCCAAGAAATTCGCGAAGCGGTCGCACTCGAGGCGTTCTATCAGTCCTACGAGGACAAGCGCGAACTCGTCACGGACTTGCTGTTCGACGACGAAGGCGAGAGTGGGGAAGCTGTTCGCGGCCTGGCGAGTCACGTCAGCGAGCAGTTCCGCGAGAAACTCGATGTGGCTGTCGAGACAGCCGAAGCCAACTTGCAGCGCCGTGACGTCGACGGCGAGACCGTCGGTGTCCTCGACATCGAGCAGTTCACGCACGGCTATGACTTCCCGACGACAATGTTGCTGCTCGACGCGCTGTATCGTCGTCTCGGTGACGACCTCGCGGCGATCGTCGGCATCGACGAGGACGAACTCCACGTCCGGAGCGATCGTGCTGTCGACGTGGGCGAACTGGCGTCCGCTGCCGAAGCGACTGTCGACGGGGCGGATCTCCAGCCGCTGAGTACGCGCAGCCACCGCATCGAGTTCCTCGCCGGCCAGCGGTCGGCCGTCGAGGAGAGCGTCGTCGAGGCACTGGCCGAGTTCTTCTAGACCGGGACGGAGGCGCTTGTTTTTGGCGCGGTTGGCAGGATGGCCGTTCAGTGAGCCGGCCGGCGTCACCCCGAACGACACGCTTATTCGCACGAAACGGCGATCATAGACAACTGAATGAGTTCCGAGGCTACGAGCGAACGCGACCCGTTCGAGGCTGCCTGTGCCGAGTTGATCGAGCGGATTCTGGACGGAGACCTCGACCGTGACGACCTCGAAGCTGCAAAACGGGAGGTCTGTTCGACGTACAGTGCACAGAAAGTCCCAAAGAACTCCGCGTTACTCGATCGCGCACCAGACGGGCGGCGCGAGGAACTGGCCGCCGTGGTGCGTCGCAAACCGATGCGGACTGCCTCGGGCGTCTCGCCCGTGGCAGTGATGACCTCGCCAGAGAACTGCCCACACGGGCAATGCCTCTACTGTCCGGGCGGCCCGGATTCGGAATTCGAGAGCTCCCAGAGCTATACCGGCCAGGAACCGGCCGCAGCCAGGGGCGTCCAGAACAATTACGACCCGTATGGCCAGGTGACACTGCGCCTGCACCAACTGCGAAAGATCGGGCATCCGATCGAAAAGGTCGAACTCATCCTGATGGGTGGGACGATGACCGCCCGCAGCCACGACTACCAGGAGTGGTTCCTCAAGCGTGCCCTGGAGGCGATGAACGACTACGACGTCGACTGCGATCCCCAACCGTCCGAGACCGAAAGTTTCGCCCAGGACCCAACAGAGTACGACTTCCGGTACCTCGAGGATGTCATCGCCGAGAACGAGACCGGTGACATACGCAACATTGCGACCACCTTCGAGACCAAGCCCGACTGGTGTGGGCCCGAACAGGTCGATCGGATGCTCCGCCTCGGGGGCACGAAAGTCGAGGTGGGTGTCCAGACTACCTTCGAGGCGATCAACCGTGAGATGCACCGCGGCCACGGCGTCGACGCCTCGATCGAGGCCAACCGACGCCTCCGCGATGCCGGATTCAAGGTCGGCTTTCACATGATGCCCGGCCAGCCCGGGATGTCCGAGGAAATGGTTCGAGAGGACTTCCGCCGGCTCTTCGACCAGCCCGAGTGGCGGCCGGACTACCTCAAGATCTACCCGACGCTGGTTGTCGGTGGGACCGTCACCTACGACATGCACCGTCGGGGCGAGTTCGACCCGCTGACCAGCGAGGAAGCCGCGGAACTCGTCGCCGACGTGAAGCCTCTGATCCCCGACTATACACGTCTGCAGCGCGTCCAGCGGGACATCCCCGCACCGTTGATCGAGTCCGGGGTGAAGAAGTCCAATCTCCGCCAACTCGCCCGACAGCGGATGGAATCCCGGGGCGAGTCGTGTTCGTGCATCCGGTGTCGTGAAGTCGGCCACAGCGACGACGAACCCGAAGACGTGACGCTTTCCGTCGAAAGCTACGAGGTCGCTGGCGGCACTGAACACTTCATTAGTTTCGAGGACCGAGAGCGCGACCTGCTCGTGGGCTTCTGTCGGCTGCGCTTCCCCAGCGAGGTCGTCCGCTCGGAACTCGAAGACGCCGCGGTCGTGCGGGAGCTACACGTCTATGGCAGCGAAGTCGCTATTGGGGAGTCCGGAAGCGACGACTGGCAACACCAGGGGTACGGGCGACGGCTGATCGAACGCGCCGAGACACTGGCCACCGAGGCGGGGTACGAAAAACTCGCCGTCTTGAGTGGGATCGGTGCCCGGGAGTACTACCGTGATCACCTGGGCTACCACCAGGACGGCCCGTACGTGAGCAAGCGGTTCTAAGGGGCAGGTGACAACGGTCACTCACTTTCTCGTCGGACGAGGACGAAGACAGTCGCGAACACAGCGCCGAATACCCCACCGCTCAGCATCGCCACCGCTGACGAATCACTAACGGCGAGCTGGATTAGCGTCCACGGGATTCCGGTGACGAGAAAGAGTACAAGCCACTGGACGAGGAGATGGCGCTGCAGATACGCCTCGACATTCGCGTACATCCCTGGGAGGCGTGATGAATCGGTCACGGCTCGTGATACCAGTTAGCAAGGCAAAAACCTTCGTCAGACAGACCGGCCGTGCGTAGCAGTGGCGGTGCCACAGACCATTCACGACGACCGAGCGACACGCTTACCACGCGCGCCCGACCAGTCCAGGCATGGATCGCAAGCGGGAACTAACGAGCGTGGACTGTGCCGCACTCGCTGGCGAATTGAGCCAGTACACCGGCGCACACCACGACAAATCCTATCTTTACGACGACGATCTCCTGCGATTGAAGCTGAGCGGCCCCAACTTCGGTCGGATCGAGTTGTTGCTCCAAGTCGACGACCCGAAGCGGGTACACACGATGGCTCCCGAACGGGTCCCCGATGCCCCCGAGCGGCCGCCCAACTTCGCGATGATGTTGCGCAACCGGCTGGACGGGTCGAAACTCGCTGCTGTCGAACAGTTCGAGTTCGACCGCATCCTCCAGTTCCGGTTCGAGCGGACCGACGATCACACCACCATCGTCGCCGAACTGTTTGGCGACGGGAACGTCGTGATTCTCGACGAAACCGACACTGTCATCGACAGTTTCGAGACGGTCCGGTTGCAGTCCCGGACGGTCGCGCCGGGCGGACAATACGAGTTCCCCGAAGCTCGTTTCAACCCCCTCACGGTCGAGTACGAGGACTTTCTGGCCCGAATGCGTCAGTCCGACGCCGACGTGGTGCGAACGCTCGCTACCCAGCTCAACTTCGGTGGCCTCTACGGGGAGGAACTCTGTTCGCGGGCCGGCGTCGAGTACAACCAGCCGATCGAAGAGACGACCGACGACGAGTTCGAAGCCCTCTACGAGACGATCACGGACCTCTCCCGGCGGCTCCAGGCCGGCGACCTCGATCCGCGACTCTACACCGAGGACGACGAACCGGTCGATGCCACGCCGGTCCCGCTCCGCGAGTACGATCACCTCGACAGTGAACGGTACGACTCGTTCACTGCGGCACTGGAGGCGTATTTCCGTGAACTCGAGCGTGCCGAAGACGAACAAACTGGGGGCAGTGATCGACCTGATTTCCAGGCTGAGATCGAAAAACAACAGCGGATCATCCAACAGCAAGAACAGGCCATCGAGGACTTCGAGGCCGACGCCGAGCGCGAACGCGAAAAGGCAGAACTCCTGTATGCCAACTACGACCTCGTCGACGAGGTACTGTCGACGATCCAGGACGCCCGAGCGGCCGAAACGCCCTGGGACGAGATCGAGTCGACGCTTGCGGCCGGCAAAGAACAGGGGATTCCAGCCGCAGAGGCTGTCCGGGACGTCGACGGGAGTAACGGGACGGTCACCATCGAACTCGACGACCACCGAATCGAACTCGAAGCCGACACGGGCGTCGAGAAGAACGCCGATCGCCTCTATCAGGAAGCAAAGCGCATCGAGGCAAAGAAAGCCGGGGCGGAAGATGCGATCGCGGAAACCCGGGACCAACTGGAAGCCGTCAAGCAGCGCCGCGACGCCTGGAAAGCCGAGGATAGTGAGGACGAAGACGACACACAAGCCGACGAGGACGTCGACTGGCTATCCCGGGACTCGATCCCAGTCCGGCAGTCAGAGACCTGGTACGATCGCTTCCGCTCATTTCACACAAGCGACGACTTCCTGGTCATCGGGGGACGAAACGCCGACCAGAACGAGGAACTCGTCAAGAAGTACCTCGATCGCGGCGACCTGTTCTTCCACACGCAGGCCCACGGTGCGCCGGCGACGATCCTGAAAGCCACTGGCCCGAGTGAGGCGGCGCCAGACGATCTGACGATTCCCGAATCGAGCCGCGAGGAAGCCGCCCAGTTTGCCGTCTCCTATTCGACCCTCTGGAAAGAGGGGAAGTACGCTGGTGACGTCTATTGTGTCGACAGCGACCAGGTGACTAAAACCCCAGAGAGCGGCGAATACTTGGAGAAAGGGAGCTTCGCCATCCGCGGTGATCGGACGTACTACGACGACACGCCAGTCGGCGTCGCGGTCGGGATCACCTGCGAACCAGAGACACGCGTGGTTGGTGGGCCACCGAGTGCAATCCGCGGGCAGGCGGAGACGGTCATCACCGTCGAACCCGGCCGGTTCGCCCAGAATGACATCGGCAAGAAGCTCTACCGGGAATTCAAAGGCCGGTTCGCCGACGAAACGTTCGTTCGGAAAGTCGCTAGCCCGGATCTCATCCAGGAGTTCCTGCCGCCGGGCGGCAGCCGCATGGTCGAGGAGTGATGTCGAGTGCGGGGATCAGTCCGTGTCGTCGGATTTTCGATCGGGTTGCGAAATCCGTACGGCGAGACTTGAGCCGTTCGGGTCTATTCAGTCTTCGAGGACGCGTTCGGAGACGACAGTCACCGGGACCGGGGCATTGTCGACGACGGCTTCGACAGCACTCCCCTGCGTCAGTTCTTCGAGTACCCCTTTGGCGGTGTGGCCCATGACGATGTGGCTGACGTCGACGTCTTCGGCAAGTTCGAGAATGTCTTGGCCGATTCGGGCACGCGGCCGGGGTGCCCAGTGACCAACCTGTTCGAGCGAAACAGTGGCCGGAACCTCTGCATCAACTACGGTCTCTCGAAGGGCATCCCGGATGCGCTTGTCTTCCATGCGTGCCTCGTCTGTCACGATGTGAACGACGTACAATTCTTCGTCGAGCCCGTTCGCAAGTGTAACCGCGACGTCGAGAACTTCGTCGCCGAGTCCACTGTTGGCCGCGATAGGAACGAGGATTGCCATACGTTCCCTTTGACTCCCGGGAACGTAATCCTGCGGGCCGTGTCGAAGACAGCACCGAGTGCAATCAACGGTAATGGGAGCCGACTCGATCGAAACAGCAGGCACTTGTCGACCCCGGACTGAATCCCCGTATGCGAATCGACGAGCGAGAACGCGTCGAGGGTGGCTGCGAGCGTCTCACGCTCGTCCCCGAGAGTCTCGACGATCTCTGGCATCTCAATTACGTAATCGAGCCGGACGACCGGGTGTCCGGTGACACGACCCGACGCATCCAGCGCAACGACGACCAGCTCCGGGATACCGGCGGGGAACGCGAGCACATCTGGGTCGCAATCGACGTCGAGGACGTCGAATTTGCCCGCTTCGCCAATAGACTGCGAGTCAGCGGCGTCATCACGGACTGTTCCCGAGAGGACCAACTCGGTGCCCATCACACGCTCAACGTCGAACAGCACGACGAGATCGACGTCGAGAAAGAGTGGAAACCTGACCAGATCGAACGCGTCGAAGACGCGGTCGAGGCCACGGACGCGCCGGACGTGGCAGTCGCCACCGTCGAGGAGGGCCAGGCCTACGTGCATACGGTCGCCCAGTATGGAACCGAAGAGCGAGCGAGCATCAGCGGGCCGACCGGGAAAGGGGAGTATGCCCGCCCGCGTGCGGCGTTGTTCGCGGAGTTGACCGAAGTACTCACACGAACCGACGCCGACGCGATCATCCTCGCCGGTCCCGGATTCACCAAACAGGACGCACTGGAGTACATCGATGATGAAGCCCCCGACGTCGCCGAGGCGATCACGACAGTCGACACCAGCGCCGTCGGTGATCGCGGTGTTCACGAGGTGCTCAAGCGCGGGGCCGTCGAAGATGTCCAGGAAGAGACCCGGATCGCCGAGGAAGCTGGGTTGATCGACGAGCTGATGGAACGGATCGCCGAGGGAGTCGAAGTCGCATACGGTCCCGAGGAAGTAGCAGAGGCCGCAGCATACGGCGCGATCGAGCAACTGCTCGTGCTGGACGACCGACTGCGAACCGCCCGTGCTGGCGAGGGCGATTGGGACGTCGACATCGATCACATTGTCGAACAGACCGAACAGCAAGGCGGGGACGTGACGGTTTTCTCGGGTGAGTTCGATCCCGGCCAGCAACTCGCCAATCTCGGTGGGATCGCGGCGTTGTTGCGGTATCGACTCCAATGAAACCTCAACCACTTGTCGAAATGGTTTTTTGATGGGGGCACAACGATACATCGACGGAGACCAGATTGGAGATGGGTTTCGAGGATCAGAGTGACTTTGCCGAGCAAGTCGCCGACCTGAACCGGTACGGACAAGCGCTGAACAGCTGTGAGTCCGTCGACGAAGTGGTTTCGCTGACGCTTGAAGCAATGGCGCTGTTGTTCGAATCTCCCTACTCGACGTTCGTCGAGGTCCGCAACGGGCACCCGGAAGTCAGCGAGAGCATGAACCCGCATTTCGAGGCAGGTGACGATGCTTCTGCGGTCGTGGCCGAAGCCATCGAGACCGGCCAGACTGTCCGGCGATCGGGCAAAGAAGCCGGACTGACGGATAACTCACCAGTTACAGCAACACTCGCCGTCCCGGCGAGCATCGTTGACGAAGTGATCGTCGTTCTCGTGATGCGAGCGACGTCGGTCGAGAACATTGGAGACGAACACGCCGATCCGCTCGAAATTTTGGCGTCCCACGCGGCGACGGCCATCAGCAATATTCGCTCCAGAGAGGAACTCGAACGGGCGCGCAACGATCTCGAGACGCGCAAAGAAATGGTCGAAATGTACGATCGACTGCTCAGACACGACCTGGGGAACGACTTGCAGGTCATCACCGGGTTCGCGGACGCGGTTGCCGAACAGGTAGACGGTGAAACGCGGGAATACGTCGAGCGAATCGAGCGCTCTGCCGAGAGTGCCTCTGACCTAGTTGATCGGGTCGGCAACCTGGTCTCGACACTTGAAAAAGCCCAGGAGCCCGAACCCAAATCTCTCAGGGCCGAACTCGAAGAGACTGTCCGAGACATCGACTCCCAGTACGACGAACTGACTGTCGAGTTCGATCCCGAAGCGTTTGAATACCAGGTCTATGCTGGCGATTTACTCGATTCCGTCTTTACGAACATCCTCTCGAACGCGGCCATCCACAACGATGACCCCGTGACCGTCTCGATCTACGCCGAGGAGTTGCCTCCCGAGACGGTCGTCATCGGATTTGCCGACGACGGGGCGGGTGTCCCCGAAGCAATTCGCGACGAAATCTTCGAGATGGGGCGGAAAGGGCCAGAGAGTACCGGGACCGGGCTCGGACTCGGGTTCGTCAGGGCACTCACCGAGTCCTACGGTGGGACTGTCGATGTCCGGGATAGTGCGGCCGGCGGGGCGGACTTCCGCGTTAGACTCGACCGGGCCTGACAGTTCGATGGGGTCGGCCACCTCGATGCCACACAGTCAGTCTGTGTTCGGCAGTCCGTACTGGTGATCTGGCGGCTGATGGCTGACTACGCATGGCGACGATTCCAGCCGCGTTCCAGGACTTCTTCGAGAAGGCCACGTTCGCCACGTCACGACTATGACCTCAGAAGGCATGCCCCACACGACATCGGTCTGGGTTGATCATGACGCAGACAACCGACTGCTGATCAACACCGAACGCGGCCGGCGCAAGGAGAGCAACGTCGCCCCGAATCCGACGGTGTCGGTAAGAGACAGCGGGCGCGCTGTCAGAGCGTTACTTCGAGGGCGTCTTCGGCAATCCGGACGTCTCCCTCGTAGTGGTCGGCGATTGAGTCGAGCATCTCCCCGTGGCGACCGTCGGTATGTGGGTAGAGATGCGTGAGATAGACCGTTTCCACGTGGATGTCGGCCGCGGCCAGTGCCTCGCCGAATGACGCCGGCGTGGGATGATTGTCGGTCTCGACGTCGTCGGGAAACGAGCAGTCGTGGACGAGCACGTCGGCCCCATCGGCCACGGAGAGAAACGCGGGAAACGCCACGGTATCGCCGCTGAAGACGGCCGTGGGGCCGTCGCTATTTGCGGGCGTCACTCGATAGCCGAACCCCGGCATCGAGTGACGACCGCCCCGGGCACGGACATCGAATCCGCCGACGGTGTGTGCCCCCGGGTCGAGATCGGTGACTGTTGGATCGACGTGCTCGTCGAGATAGGTATGGACTGCAAGCAGTTCATCGAGCAAGGTGGCTGTGCCTCGTGGACCGGCGATCGTGAGCGGTGGTGCGTCCGCGAGCCACCGGGCCTTCAATAGCGGCAGTAAGTCGGCGACGTGATCGAGATGATGGTGAGTCAGCAGGACGGCGTCGAGGTCGGTGTATCCACCGTCGGTCGCTGCAAGCGTGTCGAGAACCCCGCTCCCACAATCAACGAGAACGCGGTTCTCGGCTGTTTCGAACAGAAGTCCGGTCTGATTCCGCTCGCCCGTCGGCATCGCGCTGCCAGTCCCCAGAAACGTCAGGCGCATAGCCGAATCTGGGTGGCCGACGACAAAGCTCTGACGTCGATTCGCGGACTGCGTTGTTGAACAGTCGAGCGGTCCGTCGGTCAGGTTTAAGCCGCCCGCCGCCGGAGTGGGCCACATTCAGTCACGGAGTCGCCATGGATCGAAGCCACTACAATCACGCTCGAGTGCAGGAGTATTGGCAGTATGAGTGGGATCGCCGCGACGTCTATGCGTGTCCGGACGACGCGACTGATCCGACGTACGTCCTCGGAATGTTTCCCTATACGTCGGGCAATCTCCACATGGGCCACGTCCGGAACTACGCTATCACCGACGCGTACGCGCGCTACCGGCGGATGTGTGGCGACGACGTCCTCCAGCCGATGGGGTGGGACGCATTCGGCCTCCCCGCCGAGAACGCCGCCGAACAGCATTTCACCGACCCGCGCTCCTGGACGGAATCGTGCATCGAGAGCATGCGCGAAGAGATGGATGCGATGGGGTTTGGTTACGACTGGTCCCGGGAGTTCACGACCAGCGATCCATCGTATTATCGCTGGAATCAGTGGCTGTTCAGACAGTTCTACGAGGCGGATCTGGTGGAGTACGACGCGGCCGCTGTCAACTGGTGTCCGGACTGTGAGACGGTTCTGGCGGACGCGCAAGTCGAGCGGCCGCCTGGAGACGACGGAAATGGCCCGGATGCTTCCGGTCCGGCCCGGACACATGGCGTCTGCTGGCGATGTGAAACACCAGTCGTGACACGCGAACTCGATCAGTGGTTCTTCACGATCACCGACTACGCCGAGGAACTGCTCGACGGACTCGACGACCTCGAGGGCTGGCCCGAGAGCGTCAGAGAGATCCAGCGTAACTGGATCGGCAAACAGGACGGCGCTCGCGTCACCTTCGATGTCCCCGAGTACGACGATATTTCAGCGTTTACGACGCGACTCGATACGATCTACGGGACAACCTTCCTCGCGATCGCGCCCGGCCACGAGCTTTCCCGGACGCTGGCTGCAGACAACGAGCACGTCGCCGCGTATCTCGATTCGGTCCGGGCAAGTGACAGCGGTCGACCCGCTAGTGTCGACGCCGGCGTTTTCACCGGTGTTCACGCCGTCCATCCACTGACTGGCGAGGACGTGCCCGTCTACGTGGCCGAGTACGTCCTCGACGATGTCGGGACCGGCGCAGTGATGGGCGTGCCAGCCCACAACGAACGCGATCACGCCTTCGCGACGGCACAGGACCTCGAAATTGACCAAGTGATCGACCCGTCGGACAGCACCGTCGACCTGGAATCGAGCGCCTATACCGGCGAGGGGACCCTCCAGCACAGCGGCGAATTCGACGGACTGGAAACGGAACGGGCCCGCGAGCAACTGCGCTCGCAACTGGACTGTGCGGACTCGGCCGTCACGTACCGCCTCCGGGACTGGCTCATCTCGCGACAGCGCTACTGGGGGACGCCGATCCCGATCGTTCACTGTGACGATTGCGGACCGGTGCTCGTTCCCGAGGATGAATTACCGGTCGAACTGCCCGATTACGAGCATTCGCGTGCTAATCCCCTTGCGGAGAACGAGGCGTTTATCGAAACAACGTGTCCGGAGTGTGGGGCACCCGCTCGCCGGGAGACGGACACGATGGATACCTTCGTCGACTCCTCGTGGTACTTCCTGCGCTTTCTTTCGCCAGCGAACGACGACGCGCCCTTCGATACCGACCTCGCCGAAGAGTGGCTCCCCGTCGACGTGTACGTCGGCGGCGAGGAACACGCCGTGTTGCACCTGCTGTACATCCGCTTTTTCGCCCGGGTGCTATCCGATCTCGGATTGCTTTCCGTCAAGGAACCCGTCGAGCGACTGGTCAACCAGGGAACGGTCCTGCACGGCGGGGAGAAAATGTCCACGACGAAAGGCAACGTCATTACGCCCCACGAGTACGGCCCGGAGACGACGCGACTGTTCGTCCTGAGTGCCGCCCACCCGCGACAGGACTTCGAGTGGACTGCCAAAGACGTCAGTTCGGCCTACGAGTTCCAGCAGCGCCTCCACGAGATGGGGCGGGCCTTCGACGAGCGCGAGCAGTTCCGGAGCGATCGTGCGCCCAGAGACGAGTACCTCGACCGGGCGATCGACCGCACGATCGCCGCCGCGACCGAGGAGTTCGACGCCTTCCGGTTCCACCAGGCGATCGCCGAGATCCGGGGACTGGCTGGACTCCTCGGCCAGTACCTCGATGCGGGGGTCCCCCAGGAAAGCGTCTATCGGCGCGGGCTGGAGACGCTCGCGCTGTTGATCGGCCCGATCGCACCGTATCTGGCCGAGGAACTCTGGAATACACTTCGGTGTGAGGGCCTGGTCGTCGAGGCGGAGTGGCCCGAACCAGGGAGTGACGTCGAGCAGTACCAAATCGAGCGAGCGTTGATCGAGAGCACTCGCGAGGACGTCCGTGACATCTGTGACGTAGCGGGGATCGACGATCCCGATCAGATCACGTTCGTCGTCGCGCCGGCGTGGAAGTACCAGGCCTACGAGTCCATCAGGACCGCAGATCCGGAGGCTGCAGTCGTCAGCCAGGCGCTGGAAGCCGATCTCGTCGCTGACCATCGGGACAAAACGGGTCCATACCTTGCCGACCTCGAAACGCGTCGCCGCTCGCTCGAACCGGTCCTCACGCCCGAGACGGAACGAGTGCTCCTCGATCGCGCTCGCTGGCTGTTCGAATCGGAATTCGACGCGATGGTTCGGATCACCACCGCAGATGGGGCCGATGACGAAGATTTGGCCAGCAGAGCTGAGCCTGGGAAGCCTGCAATTCACATCGATTGAGTGGGCGATTCGAATCCGCTTATGTCTCGATCCGGAGGTGCCGGTCGACGTAGCTGTCGAGTTCGTCCCTGGTCGCCACGAGGACCGCTTCGTTGTCCAGGGGCACACTCCTGACTAGCATGCCATAGACCGTCGCGTGGATAAACTCGGCCGTTTGGGCCGCATCGACGTTCCGGAAGACCCCTTGTTCGACCCCCGCTTCGATCGTTTCGGTGAGCGTTGTGACAATCACATCGTCAGTTCGGTCGAACTGCTGGCGGAATGTCTCGTTGTGGGGGGCCTGGGCCCGCATTTCGATCAACGCCTGGAAAAACTGGAGATGATCGTCGTCCATCCCCGCCGGGACGAGCTTGTCGAGGAAGTCGTCGAAGCGCTCTGCCGGACTGTCTGGCGCGTCTGCCTCCAGTTCGGCTTCGAGTTGGTCGAGCAGAAATCCGAGGAAGTCAGCTAGCAGTTCGTCCTTGTCTTCGTAGTGATAGTACAGGAGTGACTTGCTCTTTGGAAACTCCTCGGCGATGCGGGAGATGCTGGTCCCAGCGTACCCGTGGGCACAGAGTGCCCGGTAGGTTGCGGCCATGATCGCTTCCTCAGTGGTCCGTTCATGGTCGGAATCCGGTAGTTCAGGCACTGTCACCACCAATCCAGTGCTGTCTGACCGAAGGCTCTAGCGACCTCTGGTTGACGCGGTCACGTCTCGGCCACTGATGTGTACCACTCATGCGTTTGAGACTTCTCTGTGGGAGGTGGTACAAACGCTGTCGACGAATCGTTCGAGAACGGACCGATCCGACGATTCTGGCAGCATCGATAGTACCTCCTGTACTTCTGTGCGGGTGAGTGTATCCGGCAGTGCTTGTACTGCCTGTGGGCCGTCGTCAGCGTCCGTTCGAAGTGACTGTGGATGGTCCGTTCGCTCTCGCCATTGTTTCACTCCGAGGGTCAGTCCGAGTGATCGCAGTGCGTCGAGGCGTTTGTCGTTCGTTTCTTCGAGAAGGCCCGCCAGTTCGCCTGCCGCCGCGGTAACGATCGGCTCGATCGGTGCGTCCTTGGGTGAGTCACTTCCCGCCGGTCGAAGCCAGCAACTCGTGAGTCGCTGACTCGCCGTTGCGAGTGAGCGATAGCAGGCCTGGCCGATCGAATCGTCAGCGTGGTCCGTCCGGGCCGGCGATCCATCCTTTGGGACGCCGGCGTATGCAAGCGAGTGCAGAAAATCACTGGCGAGTAACGTTCGTGTCGTGTCGTCGCTGTCAGCGTCGAGAGCCACGCTCACCTTGAGTCGCATCTCTGCCGAGAGACACACTACGCTCGCGGCTGCGGAGAGCACCTGCTCGCGATCGGTCTCGCCCGGAAGCGCCCGTGCGGCAAGAACCAGATATCGGCCACTAAGCCAATCAGTCGCGTCTTCGACCGGTCCAATGGCGTCCGTCGCCAACTGTGCTGGCGCTTCTCTCACCCACGTCTGGATCTGCCGGTCGATCGCACGTACAATATCCTCCTCGGCGGACTCAATCGAGGCTGTCATCGTTCCTCCCTCTCGTGACCGCCAGACGGATCTCGGTCCTCCGAGCCGGCGCCGTCGATTCAGCCGTGTCTGTCTCTCGGTGCATGGTAGTAACTGAACGGTAAGTCAGCATCAAAGTTTGGGATCTCAGACGCTTGCCCGTCCAGCGGCAATATTGACCGAACATTCAGTAAATTCCAACAAGCCTATTACCCGCTCGGGCCAACGCCACGACTACAGATGTCTCTCTTCGCCTCGAAACGGGGAGTGGTCAAATGAGCCTGTCTGACACCGTCGTCGACGCCATTACAGACTACAGTAGGATCGCAATCGCCGTAATGGTAGTGTTGACGATACTTATCGGGGCTGGAGCCGCACAGGTTTCACAGACCTCGTCGCTCGACCAGTTCCAGTCGGAGACGCCGGAGGCCGAAGATCTCGATTACATCGAGACGCACTTCTCGACTGGGTCGGACAATACCACGACAGCACAGGTCATCGTCCGTGGCGACAATGTCTTGAATAAGTCCGCGCTGCTTGAAACGCTCCGCTACCAGCAACGGGTGCGTAGCGATCCAGCGATCGGGAAGACTCTGGCCGAGGAGCGACCGACTATCGGCGTCGCCAACGCCATTGCCACGGCAGCGATCAAGCAGGAGCGTGGCCAAGCACTGCAGGCGACCGCCCAGGAGTTTCAGCAACTCAACGAAACGGTCCAAGAGCAACGAGCTAGCCTCGAAGCAGCGCGGACTCGACTCGCACAAAACCGGACTGAATTCAACGAAACGCGAGAAGCTGTCGCCGCCCGAGCGGCTGAAGTGAATGCGACTGCAGGTGCACTCAAAGGGGCACTCCAGACGATCCAGCAAGATCCGACCGCCAGTATTCGTGCCCAGTTCGATGCCGTGGCGGCGAGCGGACCAGTCGACCTGAACGAAACGGACTACGCGACTTTCGAGACGGCCGCCCAGCAGCTCCGAAGTACCACTGACCCGACGGCGATCGAGGAGGCCTACCAACTTGGCACGCAGGGCGTCCTCGCCGAGGAGTACGCCACACTGGCCGAGGAAAAGAATCGTCTCGAAACCTGGGGCCAGCAGCTACAACAGCGTGGAACTGAGTTGCAAGAACAGGCTGCACAACTCAAACAGCAGGGCGAACAGCTTCGTGACCTCGGGACGGAGCTACAGCAACAGCAGGCGACCTTCGAGAACGCCACCTCGGCGAACCTGACCCAGCAGATCGACCAGCTCGACTCGATGAATAGCTCGGCGATCGATGAGACGCTCGGGCTGGTTCTCGGAAACGGCAACAACGGGGGCATGAGTGCGTTGACGTTCATGTCGACGGATTACGACCCGGGCTCGACAACTGCCAATGCGACGATGTTGCTGGTCACCCAGCAAACGGACACGGCGCTGGCACCGGGCGGGACGGCTCCCGAGACGATTACAGACGCTCAATTGGCGATGCAGGATCTCGGCCCGGACTTCCAGCAGGAGTATCTGGTGTTCGGGAGCGGCATCATCACCGACGAGATCAACCGATCGATGACCGACAGCATGCTCATCGTCGGCCCGCTCGCGCTGATTTTTGTCCTACTGGCACTGGCGGTCGGCTACCGTGACATCCTCGATATTATTCTGGGACTGTTCGGAATCGGTGCTGTCCTCGTCTGGACGTTCGGCTTCATGGGGTGGACAGGCATCGATTTCAACCAGATCTTCATCGCCGTCCCGGTCCTGTTGATCGGGCTCTCTATCGACTACGCGATTCACATCTTCATGCGTCACCGGGAGGAACGGACCGCCGGCGACGAACTCGGGCCGCGGGGATCGATGCGGACCGCCCTCGCCGGTGTCGGTGTCGCGCTGACGCTGGTCACGGCGACGACCGTGATCGGATTCCTTTCGAACGTCACCAGTCCGGTACCCCCGATCCGGGAATTCGGCATCGTCAGTTCAGTCGGGATTGTGGCCGCACTGCTGATCTTCGGCGTGCTCATCCCAGCACTCAAGGTCGAACTCGACGAGTTCTTCGAAGGCTACGGCTTCGATCGGCACAAACGGGCGATCGGGACCGGTGGTGGCCGCCTGAGTCAGGTACTCAAGATCGGCTCGATCGCAGCCCGGAAGGCCCCCTATGCCGTGATCGTGCTGGCACTGTTGGTGTCGGCTGCGGGCGCATACGGCGGCTCGCAGGTCGATACGACCTTCGCACAGGAAGACTTCCTCGCCGAGGACCCGCCCGGGTGGATGGAGGAACTCCCCGAGCCCTTCAAGCCCGGCGAATATACCGCAAAGAAGAACCTCAACTACGTCAACGAGCGGTTCATCCGGGAAGACTCTCAGGCCCAACTACTCTTGGAGGGGGATCTCGCCACAGCTGACGCGATAGAGCGACTCGATCAGGCCAGCGAGACGATGGCCGAGAAAGAGGTCACGCAGAAACTCTCAAGCGGCGAACCAGACGTCCAGTCACCACTCTCGGTGATGCAGACAGTCGCTGCTCAAAACGAGACGTTCAATGCGACACTTCGAGCCGAAGACCCAGATGGTGATGGAGTGCCGGAAACGAATGTCACTGCCGTCTACGACACACTGTTCGAGGTCGCACCGGACCAAGCCGGGGCTGTCCTCTATCAGAACGGCGATCAGTACGAGGCCGCCAGGATCGTCGTCTCGATCCAGGGTAGCACGTCGAGCTCCGACGTGACCGAACAGATGCGTTCCGTTGCCGATTCAGTGTCAGGGGATGGTATTGAAGCGACAGCGACAGGCCAGACGATCCTCTTCGAGATTGTGCAAAATCAGTTGCTGGAGACGGTCATCCAGAGCCTGCTGATCACGCTCGTGGCCGTCTTCGCGTTCCTGATGGTCGTTTACCGAATCAGTGACGGGAGCGCGACACTCGGGTTCGTGACGCTGTTGCCCGTCGTGTTCAGCGTCGCCTGGATCCTGGGCACGATGTACCTGATGGACATCTCGTTCAACGTGATGACAGGGATGATCACGAGCCTGACCGTCGGGCTCGGGGTTGCCTACAGCATCCACCTCAGTGAGCGCTACAATCAGGAACTCGAACGGTCCGACACCGTCTGGGAAGCCCTCGATCGGTCGGTGACGGGTACAGGGGGCGCACTGCTCGGCAGTGCTGCGACCACCGTCGGCGGGTTCGGCGTGCTCGTGTTCGCTATCCTGCCCCCGCTCCAGCAATTCGGCCTGATAACCGGGCTGACAATTATCTATGCGTTCCTGGCAGCGGTCCTCGTCTTGCCCAGTCTCTTGGTGGTCTGGACGCGGTTGTTCGGCCCGGACTGGACGTTCAGCGAGAGCGACGCGGACGAGAACACGGATGCCGAGTCCACTGAGACGGACATGAGAACGCCCGAATCCCGTGCCGTCGATCACCAGGAAGAAACCGTCCCGATTACCGCCGAGCGCTCGGTCCAGCCGACTCGCGCCACCCCAGGCGATGCAGTCGCCGTGCAGGTACGGATCGGCGGTGTATCCGGGCGCGTCGCGTTGCGGGAACAGTTCGACGGTGCCGGGCTCGACCTCCGTACCGCCAGTCCCCCGCCCGAGGAATTCGCTATCAGCGACTCGACAGCGTTCCTCGTCTGGGACGATCCGGCGACGCCGATCGATGTCGAGTACGACGCCACGATTGTCGGTGACGCGACCGACGGATCGACGCTCCAATTCGATGGCGTCGTCCTGACGGGCGGGCCAGATATTGCCCTCGAGGGAGACGACGCAGTCACTGTCGTCGACGATCTGTTCGATCTGGTCCGTTCGGAAGGACAGATTTCCGCCAGCGAGCTCCGTCTGGCGACCGCACATTTCGCCGACGGACGCCTCTCGGAGGCCGAATTCGAACGGCTTTGCCGACTTTGGATCGAAGACGAGTGATAAACTCGCCCACTGCCGATTACTCTCTGCGGCCGTTATCGATCGCGTGAAATGTGTTCGGCTGGCTTCGTCGACGTCCCACTCGAAAGTATCACACCTGGATCGAGACTAGTGTTGATTCCGGTTTTGACGTCGTCGCCGACGACGACACCGAACTTCCGCCGATCGGTCGAAACACGGTCCCCGTTGACTGTCGCGTAGATTGGCTCTCCGTCGTGACGAAGGTTCGCGACCTTCGTCCCCGCCCCGAAATTGACAGACTGGCCGAGTACGCTATCGCCAACGTACGAGAGGTGAGCCACGTTCGTATCCGCGCGGATGACACTATTCTTGATCTCGACGGCATTGCCGATGTGGACACCAGCGCCGATCATGCTTGCGCCCCGAACGTAGGCGTTCGGTCCAACCTCCGCACCGGACCGGATGTAGACCGGCCCTTCGATGACGACACCCGGGTCAACCGTCGCCCCCTCTTCGATGACGACCTGGCCGCGGAGATCCGCGTCATCGCTAATGCTGCCCCGAACGTCACGTTCGATGTCCTCGAGGACAGTCTCGTTCGCTTCGAGTAACTCCCAGGGCCGACCCACGTCGAGCCACCGGTCGAGTTCGACGGCACTAACGTCGTAGGCGTCGATAACTTTCGTGACGACATCCGTAATCTCGTGTTCTCCCCGTTCGCTCCGGGGGACATCGAGCCATTCCATAGCCTCCGCCGGGAAAGCGTACGCCCCGGCATTAGCGAGATCCGTCGGCGGATCGGCCGGCTTCTCGACGATATCCGTGACCGTTCCGTTTGCCACTGACACGACACCGTACTTTGCGGGGGCCGAAACCTCGTACGTTCCCAGGGCCGCCCCGTTCTCGAAGAGGGCCTGCACGCTCGAAGTGTCGTAGAGATTGTCACCGTTGAGGACGACAAATGGCCCCTCGAGCTTGGGCTCGGCTGCACGGACGGCGTCGGCTGTGCCATCCGGGTCGGGTTGGTCGACGTACGTGACGGGGACTGTACGGTACACGTCGCCAAAGTGTGACTTGATGGTCTCGGCTTGGTAGCCGACGACGACAATCAGCTCAGATGCGCCTGCGTCGACGGCAACGTCGGCAACGTGTGCCAGGACCGGCCGGTCGACGACCGGCAACATTGGCTTTGGCATTGTGGCCGTCAGCGGACGCATCCGCGTCCCCTCACCGGCGGCGAGGATGACTGCCTGCATGAACGTGGTCTATCAATGTGGGACTGATAGACTTACCGCTCGACAGCGATATTTCTCCAAAATCACTCGACACTCAACGCAGTGGCCCCTGCCTACGCCCCCGAGCCCATAGCACGAAAATGGCTGCCCAGGCCAGGTGTGAGCGAATTCAGAAATCTGCGAACGTCGATCGACAGAACCGATCGGGATTTGAACCCGATGGCGAGACGGTCGCTGCGGGCGCTGCGACTCGCGTGGTTCAAATTCCTCTGTTCGCAGTCACGGCTCGCGGATTTGCACGCCAAAAAGTGCTCGGTCCGGGATTTGAACCCAGGTCATCGGCTCGAAAGGCCGAAATGATTGGCCGGACTACACCAACCGAGCGATCAACTGCAATCGAATCGAGGGACTGCTACCTAATAAATGCCGTCAATCGTCGCTGCTCTGGGGCGTGTTATGGTGCCCCAGTGTCGATGCCCGAGACGGAACCTCCAAGGTGAGGCTGGCCCACGCTAGTGGCATGGGACTGGTTGGACAGCTCTTGGGCCACGAACGTGCCGGCATTGGCCTGTTCGTCGACGGGCCGAACGTCTTTCGCTCGGAGTTCGACGTCGACCTCGACGATCTGCGTTCGATCGCTACCGAATACGGCAACGTTCGGACTGCCAGACTGTACCTCGACGAACACGCGACGCCGGGGCTCATCCAGGCTGGGGAGGCACACGGGTTCGAAGTCGTGACTACGAGTGGCGATGTCGATGTCAAGCTCGCTGTCGACGCGACGCGGGCGGTCAACGAGAGCCACATCGAAACGGTAGTAATTGCTTCACGAGATATCGATTTCAAACCGGTACTCGAAGCCGCGGCGGAAGCTGGCTGTCAGACCGTCGCCGTTGCCCCTGGCGAGTACGGCCGCTCGGACGCGCTGGTCGCGACCGCCCACGAGAGTCACACGCTCGGGGACTGATCGGGAATATCCTACCCCCCATCCCTGGACAGGCTGTCACTGAGAGACGAACGTCTTTTTGACGCGCGCGCCTGGCTTTCAGCACATGACCGACACGTATGACGGGCCAATCCTCGACAACCATCTGCACCTCGATCCCGAGCACGGACAAGGGATCAGTGCCGTCGAGGACTTCGCCCGGGCCGGTGGCACGCACATGCTCGTCGTCAACAAACCCTCCTGGATGATCGCCGAGATTCCCGAAGACGAGGCCGTCTTTCAGTCGGTTTTCGAGACGACGATCGAGGCTGTCCAGGCAGCAAGCGACGTTCTTCCAGGCCGCGCCTGGCCGATTCTTGGCGTCCACCCGGCGCTGATCTCGAAGTTGACTGGGCGTGGCTATACGCCCGAACAAGCGCGAGATATCATGCAAGCTGGACTCGAGATCGCCGCCGAGTACGTCGCCGACGGGCCGGCACTCGGCATAAAATCCGGGCGGCCACACTACGACGTCGGTGATCCGGTCTGGGACGCCTCGAACGACGTGATGAAATGCGCCTTCGAACTCGGGGCTGAAACTGGCTGTGCGGTTCAGCTGCACACGGAAGGCGGCGAGGATTTCACAACGGTAGCCCAATGGGCCGAAGAACGCGGATTGCCCGCAAAGCGGGTCGTCAAACACTATTCGGAAGGTCGTCTCGACGGTCCGACCAAGAGTGTCCTGGCGGACAAAGACGAACTCGAAATCGCCGCCGGAACCGACGAGCCGTTCTTCATGGAGACGGACTTCATCGACGATCCGGACCGACCGGGTGCGGTCCTCGGCCCGAAAACAGTCCCACGTCGAACCGAGTGGCTACTCGAAAACGGGTACGAGACCGCTGTCCGGGCCGCACACATCGAGACGCCGGCTTCCGTTTACGGAATCGATACAGAAGCGACACTGTCGTCGACCTAACGCCGGGCCGCGGTCACAGTTCGAACGTCTCGTCACCGTCGAGGACGTGTACGTCGGCCTCGCTGCCGACCGCTTTCACCTCGCGAGCAAACTGATCAGTATCCTGTTCGATCGGCGGGAACGTGTCGTAGTGCATCGGGAAAGCGTGATCCACGTCGAGCCAGTCGACCGCGACCGCGGCCTGTTCGGGCCCCATCGTGAAGTGATCGCCGATCGGGACGGCGGCGGCATCGGGTTCGAGGAACGGACCGATCACGTCTCGCATCTCGGACATCAAACTGGTGTCGCCGGCGTGATAGAACGCCGTCGTCTCCACGTCGTGTTTCCGCGTCGGTTCCGCGTCGGAAATGACGAACCCAGCGGGCATCCCCCCAGAGCCTACCTCGTAGGTGGTGTTGATCCCATTCGTGTGGTCGGCCCGGTGCATTGTCACGTAGGCGTCACCGATCTCGACGGTGCCCCCGAGGTTCATGCCGATTGTCTCGTTGCCGTGGGTGTCCTCGACGTAGGCAGCTAGTTCCGGCGTCGCCACGACAGCCGCGTCGAACGCCCCCACGTCTCCGATGTGATCGGCGTGGCCGTGTGTGAGCAACACGTTGTCCGGTTGTTCGACCTCGGCAGGCGCGAGTGAGGTCTTTGGATTGTCGAAGAATGGATCGACGAGCAGTCGCGTCTCGCCGACAACGACACTCCAGGTCGAATGGCCGTGCCAGGTGAGTTGCATACGTCAATCGATCGTATGAGTGTCTCTCACTTAACACTGCAGGGCACTGGCGGACCAAGCGTTTATCCAAACAGCTACCTTGGTTTGGGTATGACTGACGAAGGGGTCTCGCGGCGCGGGTTCCTGCGGACGCTCGGCGTGGCGACAGCCATCAGCGTGGCTGGCTGTGCCGACTCCCCGTCGCGTGGGACACCGACGCAGACGGACAACCCAGATCGATCCACGCAGACACCGATCGACCTTCAGGATGGCGATCTCATCGACGGGGAGTCGATCGACCAACTCGAAAACGACGATGGATCCCGATTCAGCGACGTCTACCAGGCAGTCCGGAACTCTGTCGTGCAGGTCAGAGTGCTGACAGCGAGCGGACAGAGTGCTGGATCGGGGCTCGTGTACGACGATTCCCATCTCGTCACGAACGAACACGTCGTCGCCGATGCGCAGGACATCTTCGTTCGCTACCGGACGACTGGCTGGCGTGACGCCGAAGTGGTGGGTACTGACGTCTACAGCGACCTTGCCGTCCTCCGCGTCGACGATCACCCGGATGCGGCCCAGCCCCTTCCACTGGTCGAGACAGACCCAGCAGTCGGTACCGAAGTCGTCGCGATCGGCAATCCGTTTGGCCTCTCTGGGACAGTTTCGAGCGGAATCGTCAGCGGTGTCGATCGAACGCTTTCGGCTCCGAATAACTTCAATATTCCCGACACGATACAAACTGATGCCCCGGTCAATCCGGGCAACAGTGGCGGTCCGCTGGTCGATTTGCGGGGGCGAGTTGTCGGCGTCATCAGTGCCGGTGGCGGAGACAATATCGGACTCGCAATCTCTGCACCACTGACCCGACGGGTCGTTCCTGATTTGGTAGCCACTGGCTCCTACGATCACCCGTACCTTGGCATCGGGTTGCAAAGCGTCACCCCGGAACTCGCTGCAGCGAACGATATGCCCGAGGCAACCGGCATCTACGTCGATCGTGTCGTCGAAGACGGCCCAGCCGACGGCGTTCTCCGTGGCTCAACGGACCGCGAATACGTCTACGGCCAATCCGTGCCTGTCGGTGGCGACGTCATTCTTCACGTTGCGGGCGAGCCAGTGCCGACATCTAACGCGCTCGCGAGCGTCTTGGCACTTAGCACTCAGCCTGACGAGCAAACCGAGTTACGCATCTGGCGAGACGGAGTGGAACAGACTGTCGAGATAGATGTCGGCGTTCGTCCGAATTGACATTTCCCGCCCTGAACGGCGGTTTTAAGCTCGAATATACAACAATTCGGCTATTCCAGCCGTTTGGCGACACCCTGTTCGAGCAGTGGCATCGCGTTGGTTTCGGGGAGTGCCACGATGTCGTCGGTTGCGAGATCGTAAGACCGATCGTCGACTCCCAGAATTTCGCCGACATCGTCAGTAATTTTGACCGTGGCTCGGTCGATACTGTCGGCCATCCTGTCTGCAGGTACAGCTCCTGGGTCAGCACCGACACTCGTCTCGTCGTGCCCAGTTGTGCCGCCGTCGCCTCGTGTCGCCTCGTCAACTGTGGACCCACCGGGCGTGGCTTTCGCGGCCGGCGGCGTGTCGGAAGGGGCGTCACTGATTTCGTCAGGCTCGTCCTGCTCAACGGATTCGGAGCTCCCCATGAGAGCAGCGGCAGAGACATCGGCCTGTGTTTCCTGCTGACTGGTGGCGTCTGCAGTCGTTGCCTGTGAGGGGTCGGATTCCTGATTCGGGTGCTCGCCACCGGCAGGGGCTGACGAGGCTTCGATCCCGGCCGTCGCGTCGAGCCCGATGTCAGCCGTTTCTCCCTCGAGCACATCGAATACACGCATTCGATTGTTCTTGATCGCTTCGACAAGCGTCTCAAAGAGGTCTTGCTCTTCGGCTGTCAGCCCGCCATCTTCAGTGGGCATGTCCGCGGCCGCCATCGAGGCCATCTTGACGAGCTTTCCGACTCGCCGTTCGTAGATGGCTTCCAGCGTCTGCTCGGCGGTGGCGATGTCGTCGCTCAACCGGTTGACTTCTGGCGCATCGAAGGGGTCGTCCGCGTTGGCGGCCACTCGCTCGCGCTCTTCGCGAAGCGCGCGCACGAACTCGCCAGCCTCCTCGTAGAACGAATCGCGTAGCTGTTGGAGGCTGTCGGTTTGGCGCTCACGGCTCTGTACTGATTGGATCTCGTCTAAGTCCATGTCTTTCCCACGTTACTCAGGTCCCTTCTGTGCGCGCCCTCTCGACATGAGGAACACTCCCAGATACTCCGGGACGGTACTGACTCCCTCCGAGAGTGTAAAGGTATCGCCGTCGAGTTCTACCCTCTCTGGATCTGTCACTTCGACAGTAATCTCGTGGCCTCGGAATGTCTCCGGGACAGCGTCGACAAGCGGGTTGAATCCACTAATCTCGCCTCGTTCGAGGGTACGGACCGCCAGCCCACTTCCGCCGTGAAGGCTTCCGGGGAGGCGGATCAGTCGGTTCGTGTCCGTCGTGACCGGCTCGTCGATCGGCGCGTTCTGGTCTTCGATGACCTTGTGGGTGAGTGCATCGACGAGTTTGCGGATGCCCGGGCCCCCAGCTTCGAGATTACCGTTCTCGATCGCGTCACGGTTTGCATCGATCGCGCCATAGACCGTCTTTGCCCGACCCTCGCCGATCCCATCGAGTGCCTGTAAGCGCTCTTTTCCGTCCGCTTCCGGGAGTGATTCGATCTCGGAGACGAACGCAAGGAGCGCTTCGTGGACGCGCTTGCCCCAGCCACCGTCCGTTCGGAGCCGTCGAGCCGTAACGTTGCCCCGCATCTCCGTCGTTACAAGACCGTCGAGGTCGAGCCCGATTCCCCGGACGTAATCGACAATCTCGCGTCGCCCTTCCCGATCCAGGTGCTGGATTCCTTCGTCCCGGACGTGGACGTGATAGCCCCGTCCGCCCGAGAACACGATCGTCAGCTCAGAAAACCCAAAGTCGGTTTCGAGGAAGTCGAGCAACCGCAGGAGGGCGTCTTTACACGTGGCGAGCATCTCCGCATAGGTGTCCTCGTCAGGATCGACGGCGGGGAGGTGATCTGCGTCCAAGTCGAAGACGACGTCCGACCCGCGCCAGTCTTTTTTGCCCATCGAGGATGCACTCGGGTCGGCGTAGCGGCCCGCAGAGAAGTAGATGTGGCGTGGTCGCTCCCGTGCAAGAAACGACTCGAGATCGCCCAGACCGAGCAACGACTTGTGACGAACCATCGTCTCGCTCGGCCCCTCTGTCCAAGGGATGTAGCCCCACTCACGTTCGTGGGCGTCGGGGGGCAGGGAGAGATCGACGCGCCGGTAGTGATCGCCGAACCGACCCCGCAAATAGGCACGGGTTCGCTCTTCCATCGATACCACGTTCGAGACAAGTCAGGAAAGGATTGTTGATCCGGATCGTGGTACTCACGTCCGAAGAGATTCAACCGACGATTTGGTTGCGCGCTGTTGTCAGTGGCATCAAAAGAAGGGAGGACGAGTTACTTCACGTTCCGAAGCTAGCCGATGATGATGCGCAAGGATAACGCTATTAAACACTGATCGATACGTCCCTAGTGCAGTCCCGTGGTGTAGTGGCCAATCATAAGGGCCTTTGGACGAGATCTGATACGCCAGGTTTCGGAAGAGAGCCCTTGACGGCGGTTCGAATCCGCCCGGGACTATGCTGCCACCTTCTTCGTCAGGGTCGCGCTTTGTACGATCCACAGAAGTTGGAAATCAGGACCACAAAGTCGTCGATATCGCTCCTCTCGGTCGAAGTAAACGGTGGCTTGGGGCCGCCGTATGCAGACCGCATTTACTCACTGTCCGGCGAAATTTGACCCAGAAAACGAAACGAGCTACTCGAGCGATGTAGCCGCGAGTAATGTAAGTGGAGTGACCGCGTTCGAATCCGCCGGAAGAGCAAGCTTTTCCCAGCCCTTGGTCACTCCATTCACGAAGACGCCCGGGATTCCGTTTGCGCGAGCAATCTCGTGGACGAAACCGTTTCTCGCAGCCGCTAGCCGGTTCGAATGACTTCCAAACCGACAGCAGACAGTGATTGGCCAATTGGGACAGCGTCCCGGTGTGGGTGGCGTTCAACCGCTCACGCTGGTCGAATCGGCCCGTGGACTCTCGTGAGGCTACTCGGCACGGACAGACGAGGGGCTCCAGGGCCGCAGCCAGGCAGTGGTCACGTCGCGGTACGTCTCCCAGAAGTCTTGCCAGAGTCTATCCTCGGGCGTGCCTTCGGGTGGCGTACCATAGGTTCCTCGCGTCACGCGCGCCGAGATAGGCGAGGGGAGACGCGACTCTTCAAGTGACTGTGAAGGCCGGACCGACACGGCGCGACCGCACTCCGGACACTGGTACCAGACCGATTGAGACCCACTCCGTTCGTGGAGAATCCAGTCTCCGTCGACGTGGCTATCGTGGCCACAATTCGCACAGAACAACACTGACTTCCGTCGCGGCGGCCCACAGTTGCCCGCTGACGGTTGCGAAGGCGACATCGATTTTGTAATTACGTGCCTATCGCGTAAAAAGGTTAGTATAAATCATCACATTCTGCAACGTGTGGGCGACCACACCACGGCGCTTCGATTGTGTCGATTCACCACCGTTATTTATTTTTGTATTGACACGGGCTTGCCACTGTCGGCACTTTCAGCCAGTGCGTCGATAACCCGCATGTTCCGGACCGATTCCTCAGCGTCGATACGTGGTGTTTCGCCGCGTTCGATCGCCTCAGCAAAGTGTTCGACCTCGCGCTGGTAGGGATCAACTGGCTCGAACGCTTCAGTGACTCGCCGGCCGTCACTCTCGTACTCGATCGAGACGCGTTGATCCGGTTCGGCCCCGAAGACGTCAGTTGCACGGAGCCACCCGTCGACGGCGTCAACGCGATAGGACTCGGTGAGTTGTGTGTCGAACCCGGAATGGATACGTGCCGTGACACCGGATTCAAATTCCAGGATGCCGGTCAACTGTGTGTCCACACCGCTGGCTCGCGTATCGGCCTGGTTCGCGTAGACACGCTCCGGTTCACCGAAGAATAATCGCATTGCACTGACGGCATAACAACCGACGTCCATGAGTGAGCCACCCGCGAGATCAGGGTCTAGTCGAATATCGTCAGGTCGACCGCGAAGCGAGAACGTGAACGACGCTGTTCCGGCTCTGAGTTCACCGAGCTCGTCGCGGACGACCTCGGCAGCACGCTCAGTTCGCGGATGGAATCGATACATGAACGCCTCCATCAGCGTCACGTCCTGTTGATCACAGTATTCGAACATCTCCGCGGCTTCGTCGGCGTCGACCCCGACCGGCTTCTCACACAGGATATCCAGTCCAGCGTCGGCAGCCCGTTTTGTCCACTCCGCGTGGAGGCTGTTCGGGAGCGGGTTGTACACCGCATCGATCGGGGCTTTGTCCAACAGTGCCTCGTAACTCCCGTACGCATTGGGAATCGCTAACTCTTCAGCAACCGCCGTGGCTTGATCGCCGCCCCGAGACGCGATCGCCGTGACCTCGTGTTCACTCCGCTTGACCGCGGGGATGAGCGCTTTCTGTGCGATCCCAGCCGTACTAATAATACCAAATCGCATACGACCCGCTTCACCCGCGAATGCCTTGAAGCTCTGGGCTCTGCCGGAGGCCACTGAACCCTTCTGGATTAGTGTGTCACTCGTGGATTAGCTCGTGATACAATTCGGGGACCGGATTTGAACCGGATGAAGACGCTTGTGCTCGCTTCGCTTCGCTCGGCTGCGCGCACTGCGACTTCTAGGGTTCAAATCGGTCGTGACACATCTCTTCGTTCACGTCCGTTCACTCAGAAGATGCGTGGGACCGGATTTGAACTTCCGTCACTTCGCTACGCTCGTGACGACGTTCAAACCGGCCATACAACTATCAAATCTCGCGTTGCTCGATTAGAAAAGTGCGTGGGATCGGATTTGAACCACGCGGAGACGTGCTCGCGACGCTGCGCGCGTCCCCTCTAGTTCAAATCCGCATTCGATTTTGTCAATCGCGGTTTCCTCGTGACAAAAATGCGTGGGACCGGATTTGAACCGGCGGACCTCTACAGGACAGCGCCCTCAACGCTGCGCCGTTGGCCTGGCTTGGCTACCCACGCGCTTCCTGCGATTATCCCGCGTTTCATTGTTCCGGAGGGGGATTAAAATGACTGTCGATTCGACCCGTCCAGTTGTCGAGCCCAGCGTAGGTTTCGTGTCTGTAGAGACACGTCACAGACAACGCTGGACTTGCCCAAACACGGATACTTTTCATTAGAAAAATAGTTTGAATATTGTCTATAACTGTCTTCCCATTATGATTGAAATATTATGTTATTCAGACAGTGGTCCTTCAATTTCCCAGCCAACTTTTGAAATGTGGGGAATACTCACCTGAAACCTCCGTCACACGTGTTACCGTGGTACCATGGTACAATATGAAAATACTGTTCGAATCTCGGTACTTATAAGGTTGGAGTTGTATAGTGTATCATAGGATTATGAGTTGCCAATGTGACGCGTCTCCCGATACACGCACGTCGTTTACTGCCCAGGAAATCACGACTGAGGAAACTGCAGACGTCGCGATGAAAACCCAGACCAAACGGTACACGTTTTACTGGCAAATCGGTGCCGACGGGCCAGTACTGCTCCGGGTTTCCGATTTCGACGGTACCGACGTCACCACTGACGTCGACCCCCCTGACGACATGTACGATAGGGTCCGACAAAACACCGGCCGCGACATCTGACTGTAGCGGCATCAAGTGTCCCTCTTCCTGGCTGCACAGATTGATGCACAGCGGCGGGATTCCGTCCCAAAAATAGGCAATATAGTCTGGTTGACTCGTCTATGAAGAAATACGCAACCGAACAATAAATACGGAACTCCCGTCAGTGCAAAGTGGGATGGAATACAGAGACTTCGGGACGGTCATCGACTTCGAACCGTCCGCGTTGGGCTTTGGCGCAATGCGATTGCCAACCGAGGGTGACGACGATACGATCGATCGTCAGCGCGCGATCGAAATGATCCGGACGGCGATCGACGAAGGCGTGAATTACGTCGACACCGCGTGGCCATACCATGGTGGCGAAAGCGAACGTGTCGTCGGCGAGGCACTTACCGACGGGTATCGTGAAGAGGTATCCCTTGCGACGAAGATGCCGTCCTGGAAACTCGAGACGAACGACGACCTCGAAGAGTACTTCCAGCGGCAACTTGACCGCCTGGACACCGATCACGTCGATTGTTACCTCCTGCACGCACTCAATCGCGATTTCTGGGATACGTACCAGGGCCTCGATACGTTCGAGTGGCTGCAACAGAAGCAAGCCGAGGGGAAAATTGGCCACGTTGGGTTTTCGTTTCACGACGATCCCGATCTTTTCGAGGAGATCGTCGACGCCTACGACTGGGACTTCTGTCAGATCCAGTATAACTACCTCGATCAGGAATTCCAGGCTGGACGGGCAGGCCTCGAGTATGCTGCCGAGCGTGGATTGGGTGTCATCGTCATGGAACCCCTCCGCGGCGGGACACTTGCGACTGATCTTCCCGAGCCTGTTCGCGAGGCGTTCGAGCAAGCGTCGTCTGATCGGTCACCCGTCGAATGGGCGCTCCAGTGGCTCTGGGACCAGCCCGAAGTGTCGACCGTACTCAGCGGAATGTCCGCTCTCGATCAGGTGCGTGAGAACGCCGCCCTCGCAGCACAGTCCGGCGTCGAGCAGTTCTCTGATGACGACCAACGGACTGTCGAGCGTGCTCGTGAGCGTTTCGAGGAGCTAATGGGTGTCGACTGCACAGGCTGTGATTACTGCACGCCGTGTCCGACCGGTGTCGAGATCCCGCGTAACTTCGACCTGTACAATCGCCTGGAAATGGGCGACGATCCGGAAGCCGTCCTGGGTGAGTATGACGACATGGACGAGCAAGCGCGCGCGGATGCGTGCGTCGCCTGTGGGGAATGTGAGCCGGCCTGTCCACAGAACCTCGAGATCATCTCGTTGCTCGAAGAAACCCACACCCAACTGGACGCCGCCCGCGCCTGAACGATCGACCCGGCGAAAATCACTCCGCGCTCAATCCGCTCGCGGGTCCGGATCGGTGTCACTGGACAGGTCGACGTCTTCCAATTCACGGGTGGGAAGCGTGTCCCGGAAGCGACGAACAATACCCTTTGCGTCGCTTAATTCCGCACTGCCGACAGCCTGGAGCAGCGCGAGGGCCCGTCGTGCGCGTGTTCGTCGCCAGGACTCCGCGCGGTGCTCGTAGGTTCGGATCGCCCGTAGGAAGTCTATCTTTCGGAACTCCGGCCAGTACGGCGCACAGAAGTACACTGCTGCCTCGTTGCCGTTCGCGTGCCATGGGAGGAAGTTCGACGTGCGCTCGTCACCGCCAGTTCGCACGATGAGGTCGACATCTCTGGTCGGTCCGTCGTACAGTCGATTTTCGATCGTATCAGCGTCGATATCGTCCGGATCGAGACGGCCGGTTTCGACGTTTGCGGCGATCGATTGCGCTGCCCCGAGCAATTCAGCCCGGCCGCCATACGCCAACGCGATATTGAGATGAAACTGATCGTAGCCACGCGTTTGCTGATCGGCGTAGGCGACTGCCTCGCGAACCCGTTCAGGCAGTCGATCCAGTTCCCCGATCGCCTTGATCCTGACCTCCGCATCGTGGACGCGGTCGTGGTCGGCAAACTCGTAGAGTTTGTCTTCGATGAGATCGAAGAGGACGGCTCGCTGGTCGGCCGGTCGATTGAAATTCTCAGTCGAAAACGCGTACAGCGTGAGTTCTTCGACGCCGAGGTCGTCACACCATTCCAGCAGGGCTTCAGTCGTCTGTGCGCCTGCGTGATGGCCGTTACTGGTTTCTTCGCCTCGCTCGCGTGCGTACCGACGATTCCCGTCCTGAATCACGGCGACGTGATTCGGTGCGCCCGACACTTCCCGTTCGAGCAACTGCTCGTAGAGCCTCGACACCCACCGACGCACCACGGACACCATTTAATAGGCCCGTCACGCGCGGGATGAATGAGTCTTCTGTTCGCTTCGTCGGGGAGTGACCCGCAGGGTTTTAATATGTCGACCACATCGTGGTAGTTGCAATGGCGAACGGTACGGTTGATTTCTTCAACGACACTGGCGGTTACGGTTTCATCGAGACTGAGGACGCAGACGAAGACGTGTTCTTCCACATGGAGGACGTCGGCGGTCCTGACCTCGAAGAAGGCCAAGAGGTTGAGTTCGACATCGAGCAGGCCGAGAAAGGCCCCCGCGCGAAGAATCTCACGAGGCTCTAAGCATGGCGGAAGGCACCGTGGACTTCTTCAACGATACGGGTGGTTACGGCTTCATCGAGACCGACGCAGCCGACGATGACGTGTTCTTCCACATGGAAGACATCGGCGGCCCTGACCTCGAAGAGGGGCAAGACGTCGAGTTCGAGATCGAAGAAGCTGAGAAAGGCCCGCGCGCGACGAACCTGACGCGGCTATAAACACGGTACGGCGGGTTCAACCCGTCTTCTACCGCTCTCACGGTCCGTAGCGGCTGCACTCGTACGCGCTCGGACCGTGAGTCGTATTACGCCTGATCCGGATATCCCTGTATGGACGCGACCGGCGATGATCTCTACGAACAGACCCAAAAGCTACTGCAACCCGGCGAGATCGACCTTCGTGGGTTGATCGTCCACACCGAACTGACGAACGATCAGGAATCTGAGCTGAACCGGCTTTCAATCGAAGTCGGTGACGTGATCGCCGAACACGCTGCCACGGACGCAGATACGTACGTGTACTCCGGGACTGACGACCCCGAATTTGGCCTCAATCAGCATCAGGGATTGACGATCGAGGGTGACGAGTTCGTCTGGGAGTGCCAGCAACTCCTCCGAGAGGGGACCTTCGATGTGGTCTTCTACTACAAGGACAGCGCCGAGACGGACGCGATTCTCGAATCCCTGCGTGAAGCGGGTCATGAAATCGTCGACGTGGATTCCCCCTGAACAGAGTGAAACCAGTCCCGATAGGTGTGAGATCGGAACAAGTCGACACGATACGAGGTACCTTCGACGGAGACACCGGTTGGACGGAGTGTCCTCACAGGCGCAGACAACGAACATATGATCCCACTCTTCCATGACTTCGATGGCGAACGCGTGTTGATCTTCGGCGGCGGGCGTGTCGGGGCCCGAAAGGCCCGTCGGTTCGCCCGGGAGGCCGAGACTTTCGTCGTCAGTCCAACCTACACGGACGCCGAGTTCGGCGCGGCCGATCGAATCCGTGCCGCCCCCGATCAGTCCGCCGTGGAGATGTGGTTCGATCGCGTCGCTCCGGCGCTGGTTGTCGCCGCGACCGACGACGAACCGCTCAACGAGGCGATCGAGACGGTGGCCCGTGATCGCGGTGTGCTGGTCAATCGAGCCGACCAGAGCGGGCCGCGAGACGCCGGCAGCGTCGTCGTGCCGGCGACGGTCCGGCAGGATTCGGTCGTCCTGGCGATCGCGACAGGTGGGCAGAGTCCAGCGGTGAGTCGGATACTCCGGGAACGCCTCGAAAATGAGGTCTACGTGCAGCAGGCCGAAGAGTTGGCCCGAATCACCGGAGCGTTGCGTGAGCAGTTGCGTGAGGCAGGCGTGGATCCGGAAACTCGCCGGCAAGCCATCCGCGATGTCGTCAAGGGGGACCGGGTTTGGAAGGCTTTAGATAGCAGCGGTTCTAACGGTCAAGAAGTAGCAGCAGACGTGATCTCGGACGTGATCGGTGATACATCGTGACGCGGGAGCCAGGCATCGTTTCGGGCGTGAGCGTCGCCCATCAGCACGCCAGTGTCGAAGCTATCGATGCGGCCTCGGCAGACAGCCAGCGCGAGGCCGTCGAAGAGCTTCTGGCACGTGACGGCGTCGCTGAGGCACTCGTCTTGCAAACCTGCAATCGCGCAGAGCGATACGTCGTGACCGAGGATCCACAGCGGGGCCGGGACGTACTCGCGTCCTCGACCGACGCTCTCCCGGCGGACACCGTCGTGGCGATGGACCACGAGGAGAGTCTCCGACACCTGTTGGCCGTTGCGGCGGGACTCGAATCGCTCGTCCCGGGTGAAGATCAGATTCTCGGGCAGGTTCGAGACGCCTACGAGGATGCACGCCACGTCGGCGGGCTCGGCCCGGTCCTGGACGACGCCGTGACGAAGGCGATTCACGTGGGCGAACGCGCCAGGACCGAGACCGCGATCAACGACGGCGTGGTCTCGTTGGGCAGTGCCGCCGTCGAACTTGCCGATCGTGAGTGCGATCTCTCGTCGGCGACCGCGCTGGTCGTGGGTGCTGGCGAGATCGCGACGCTTGCAGCCGAGGCACTCGCGGATCGGGCAGGAGTAAACCAGTTGCGTGTCGCAAACCGCACGGTTCCCCACGCCGAACACGTCGCTTCGACAGTCGACGTGTCGGCTTCGGCCGTCGGGCTGGAGGCACTTCCCTCGGCGACGGAGACGGCGGATCTCGTCGTCTCGGCGACGGCCAGTCCGCACCCTATCTTCGAGGAGACGACTTTTGGGTCGGCCGGTGACACTGTCGTCGTCGACATCGGCCAGCCGCGAGACGTGCCACTCGGCGCTGCCGATTACCCGGACGTTTCGGTCTTCGATCTCGACGATCTGGAGACGGTCACCGCAGCGACGCGAGCCAGTCGGGACGCGGCCGCCGACGCCGTCGAGGAAATTGTCGACACTGAGTTCCGGAACTTGCTCACCCAGTTCAAACGCAACCGAGCCGACGACGTGATCTCGAGCATGTACGAGAGTGCCGAGCGCGTCAAGGCCCGCGAACTAACGGAAGCGTTCGGGAAACTGGATCTGGACGACGACCAGCAGGAGGTTGTCGAGTCGATGGCCGACTCGCTGGTCAATCAATTGCTCGCCGCCCCCACCGAATCGCTCAGGGACGCCGCCGAAGACGACGACTGGACGACGATCGATACGGCCCTGCGGCTGTTCGATCCGAACTTCGGCGATGGAGACCATCCACCCGCTGTTGGAATGGCCGACGATGACATGCCGGACCGTCTCTCAGCGCTAGTCGACGCCGACGATTGAGCGACGACCACCGAAGAAGTTTGGAGACGCTCGATTGCCGCCGTCCGAACGTTCTTTTGGCGAGCTGCTGTGTGTTCCCACATGCCAGACTTGTTGAGCGAGCAAGAGATCGAGAACCGACTGCCCAGTGGCTGGGAGCGGGATGGGGACGAAATCGTTCGCAGCTACGAGTTCGACGCGTACCTCGACGGTATCGGATTTGCAGCGGCCGCGGGTGGCCTCGCCCAGGAGGCCTTTCACCATCCCGAAATGACGATCAGCTGGCGTGAGGTCGAGGTCCGGCTGACGACCCACGACGCCGGCGGGATCACTGACGCCGACCTCGATCTGGCGAGACGATTGAACGATCTCCGTGAGTAGGTCGAACCAACTGACCCATCGGGGACAGACAGTATCAGTCGGGAGCGGGCAGCGTTCCTGAACAGCAGACGCGAATAGTTTTCCCACCAGGAGTTCGAAGACACCCCATGGACACGGCTGCCTCGGACCTGGCGTCGCTTTTGCGCACGTCGCGGCTCAATGCAGCACTCGGATGGGGCTTGACAGCCATTATCGGACTGACAACCGTCGCAAATCTGGTTCTGGGAAATGTGTTGTGGGCCGGGTTCGCAGGGATCGTGGGCGGACTGGCAATTCTCCCGCCGCTGGCCCACCGCGATCCGAAAGCGATGATTCCCTGGGAGGTGTTTGTCCTCGCAGCGTTGCCGTTACTTGGCTACACGTTTGGGGTCAACGTCGCCTTCAGAGAGGTGACGACGTATCTCTCGGTGGCGGCACTCGCGCTGCTCGTCGCCGTCGAGTTGCAGCTGTTTACGACCGTCGAGATGAACTACCAGTTCGCGCTCCTGTTCATCGTCGTTTCCACGCTTGCCTTCGCCGGGCTGTGGGCCGTCTCACGGTGGGTGTCGGACATCTATCTCGGGACGACGCTACTACTGGATCCAACCCTCAGTGAAGACGTCGTCGAAGAACACCTCATGTGGGAGTTCATCGCCTCGGCGGTCGCCGGCCTCCTCGCCGGCCTCGTCTTCGAACTGTACGTTCGTCGCTATGCGAGTGATCGGACGGGTGGTGATCTCGCGTGAGCGTCCTGGCCCGGCTCCACCTCGACGAGCGTCGCCAGCGACAACTCACCTGGGTCATGGAGGTTGTGCTGGTCGGATTGCTGTTTATCGGGCTGGAACGCCGCTCGGTCGGCATCTCGATCAACGCCGCGATCGGACTGGTCGTGTTGCAACTCCCTCCGGTGCTCGAACGGGACTACAGCGTCTCGATGGATCCACGGTTGACGCTGTGGATCACGAGCGCTGTGTTCCTCCATTCACTGGGAACCGTCGGTATTCCGGGCGGTGAAGGGTTTTATAGCACGATTCCCGGATTCGACCACGTGACACACGCACTGTCGGCGTCGATCGTCGCCGGCGTCGGCTACGCTACGATTCGAGCACTCGACGAACACTGGCGGGACGTCCACCTGCCCGACCGATTCGTGTTCGTGTTCATTCTCATGTTCGTGCTGGCATTCGGTGTCGTCTGGGAGATCATCGAATTCACGACCAGTGCCGCGGCGACTGCGATTGGGGGCTCCCCGGTCCTGACGCAGTACGGGCTCGAGGACACGATGAAGGATCTGATCTTCAATACCATCGGTGCCATCATCGTGGCAGCATGGGGGACGGTGTACCTCAACGACTTCGTCACGCAGATCGTCGAGGGGCTGGGCGGCGAAAGCGAGGTTGTCAGCAACGAGGAGTGACGGTTTTAAGCGCTGATCGCCAAGAACAGCCGTGTTCGTCGGTCACGCGTTCCTCGCCTTTGGGGTCGTCGCGCTGCTCGCTGGTCGTTTTGGGTCCGGCGAGCGGCCACTTCGGCTCCCTGGTGGCGTGACCGTTTCGTCTACTATCGCGGTCGGCCTCGCTGCTGGCCTGTTCGCCTCGCTGCCGGACGTCGATGTCATCCACGCTGCCTTTCAGGTCGTGACTCTGCCGGATGGAGCCACCGCGTTCGATCACTTCTGGGCGGCGACCAGCGAACGCCACCGAACGACGACCCACTCGCTGGTCGTCGCAGTGGGAGCGAGTGCCGGCTTCGCGCTTTGGACCGTTCGCCGCTGGCTTGGACTGTGTGTCCTTGCCGGTGTCGTCGCACTCGGTGTACTGACAGGTGGAATGGTAAGTGGTGCGGTGATGACGATTTTTGCACTCGCAGGGCTACTCGTCGTAACCCTCGCCGTCCGAACTGGACTTGCGGGGCAGTCCATCTTCGGCGCGGCGGCGGTTGGTCTCATAATCCACCCATTCACGGATCTGTTGACGGGAGAACCGCCAGGATTTTTCGCTCCATGGGACGTTGGCCTGCTCGAGAGTCGCGTCGAACCATTTGCCGACCCAACCCTCAACCTCCTCCTCGCGTTCGTCACGGAACTGGCCGTCATCTGGTTCGGGCTCCTTGCTGGGCTGTGGCTCGCTGACGTCGATTGGCGTCGACACGTTCATCCCGCCGCTGCACTCGGCATTGCCTACGCCCCGATGGCACTCATCTTACACCAGCCCAGTGTCGACAACGCCGTGCCGTTCGTCGCAACGATCCTCCCCATCGGCGTGGTCGGAGCCATCGGCTGGCGACGCCCGCTGATCAGCGACGCTGCCGTCTCGATTGTCCTCACTGCGTTGTCGACGATTACGATCGCCTGGCTCGGATTCGGGCTCGCATATGTGACCCTCGTGATTTAATCCCAGCCAACCCGAGTACACAAGGCGATCCGGTCCCTTGTCTCGATCGACTCCATGGGTGGCCGAGACCTGCTGGCAGCCGTCGAGGAGCCGCTCGGATTTGATCC
The DNA here is from genome assembly GCF_013839425.1 of Halorhabdus salina. Lineage (GTDB taxonomy): Archaea > Halobacteriota > Halobacteria > Halobacteriales > Haloarculaceae > Halorhabdus > Halorhabdus salina. The sequence continues at coordinate 176,020 of NZ_JACDNP010000005.1, forward strand.
CGAGACGGTCTCAATCGACGACAGTGCCGTGCTGGAACTGTTCGAGCCCGCCGTCCAGGAGTGGTGGGTCGAGACGTTCGGCGAATTCGTCCCGGACAACGGCGGCTATTTTACCCCACCACAGAAAGAAGCGATTCCACTCATTCACGAGGGTGAGAACGCGCTGATCGCCGCGCCGACGGGCTCGGGCAAGACCCAGGCCAGCTTCGCAGCCATCGTCAACGAACTGTTTCAGCGCGACCGCACTGAAGGGCTCGACAATGCAGTGTACTGCCTGTATCTCTCCCCGCTGAAGAGCCTCGCCAACGACATCCACCGCAATCTTTCGGTTCCACTCAACGAAATCACCGCGAAACTCGACGAGCGCGGCGAGGATGTCGAGATTCGCCACGCGATCCGACACGGGGACACCTCCGATAGCGATCGGCAGGCGATGCTCGACGTGACGCCACACATCCTCAACACGACCCCGGAAACGCTCGCTATTCTCCTTAACTCGCCGAAATTCAAGCAGAAACTACAGACCGTCGAGTACGTCATCGTCGACGAGATTCACAGCCTCGCGGCGAACAAACGCGGCACGCACTTATCAGTCTCGCTCGAACGGCTCGAAGCCATGGCCGAATCCTCGCCGACGCGGATCGGCTGTTCGGCGACGGTCGAGCCCCTTGACACCATGGCGGAGTTCCTCGTGGGACGGGAAGCACCCGGCGGCGAGCCACGGGAGTACGAACTCGTCGACGCCCGTTTCGCCCGCGAGTTCGACATCGAACTCACGACGCCGACGGACGACCTGATCCACACCCCCCAATCGACTGTCAACGACCGATTTTACGACCAGTTGCACGAGTTGATCCAGGAGCATACCAATACCCTGGTGTTCACCAACACGCGTTCGGGAGCCGAGCGCGTCTTACACAACCTCAGAGAGCGATTCGACGCCTACGGCGAGGACAACGCGGGCTGTCACCACGGTAGTCTCTCGAAAGACAAGCGTGAGGCCATCGAGTCCGATCTGAAATCCGGCGACCTCGACGTCGTGACGACTTCAACCAGTCTCGAACTCGGGATCGACATGCCCCACATCGACCTGGTGGTCCAGGTCGGCTCACCCAAGTCCGTTGCCGCACTCCTCCAGCGCGTCGGTCGGGCCGGGCATCAACTCGGCCAGACCGTCGAAGGCCGGGTCATTGCCCTCGATCGGGACGAACTCCTCGAGTGTGCCGTCATGCTCAAGAAGGCCCAAGAGGGATTCGTCGATCGCGTGTTCGTCCCGGAGAATGCCCATGACGTCGTCGCCCAGCAGGTCTATGGCATGGCGATCAACGAGGTTCGACCCGAGACCGACGTGACGGGCATCCTTCGGCGGGCCTACCCGTACCGGAACTACGGCGACGACGAGTGGGAACAGTTGGTCCGATATCTCACCGCAGATTACCCGGGAATGGAAGACGAAAACGTCTACGCAAAAATTTGGCGAGACAAGAACGACCCGCCCGATGGTGAGTACCACTACGACGAGTTCCCGGTCGGTGAGCCGCTGATCGGCAAGCGGGGCCGCCTGGCGCGGGTCATCTACATGACGAACATCGGCACGATCCCGGATTCGTTCACCTGTGACGTGCTTACCCGCGCTGACAGTGACTGGGTCGGCCAACTCGACGAGTCGTACCTGGACACGCTGGAGGCCGGCGACGTGTTCGTCCTGGGTGGCGAACGGTTCGAGTATCGCTACCGGCGGGGCTCGAAGGTCTACGTCGATCCGACGAGCGCTCGGCCGACCGTTCCCTCGTGGTACTCCGAACGCCTGCCGCTGAGTTACGATCTGGGCCGGGAGATCCTGTCCTTCCAGCGCGAGTTACTCGATCGCCTCGACCGTGGTGGCCAGTCTGGGGCCCGCGTCTGGCTCCGGGAGTTTCCGGTTGACGAGCACAGCGTCCGGGCGATCGTCCAGATGTTCGACCAGCAGGTCCGCTACGCCGGCCCAGAGAGCGTCAGTACGGACGAGCGCCTCGTTATCGAGGAGGAACGTGACCGTGAGGCGTACGAACGTCGCTACTACGTCCACTCGAACTACGGGCGGCGGTTCAACGATGGACTCTCTCGATTGCTGGCCTATCACGTGGCTCAAGAGGCGACGGCGAACGTGAAAGTTGCCGTCGCCGACCACGGATTCACGCTCTCGATGCCGCTCAACAGAAAGGTCGACGTCACTGGAATTCTCGAATCGATCGACCCAGCGGACGTGCGTGCGGACTTGCGTGAAAGCCTCGATGGGACAGACTTGCTCGATCGATATTTCCGGATCAATGCGACGCGCTCGTTGATGATCCTCAAACGCTACAAGGGCTACGAGAAATCGGCCAGCGAACAGCAGGTCAACAGCGAGATGTTGCTCGGGTTCGCCCAGGATCTCGATGGGTTCGCGGTGATCGAAGAGACCTATCGGGAGATTCTCGAAGACAAACTCAACGTCGATGCAATCGAAGCCGTTCTCGGTGCGGTCAGTGACGACGGGATCGATGTCGTTCATCATCGCGTCGACTCGCCGACCCCGAGAGCGTTCGGCCTGGCGACGCTAATGGCAAGCGACGTGGTGCTCGCCGAAGACGAGTCCGCCGTCCTCAAGGAATTTCACGATCGCGTCCAGGAGGCCATTGGGGACGAACACGATGAAGAAGTGATCACCACGGACTGAGTGCGTTCGTCGTCTGGCGGCCGTCGCCGTCTTCAGGACGGGACGACCGTAATCTGTCGACCGTGATCGATTGCGCGTTCCAGTTCTTCGGCGATAGCGCTCCCGCGGGAAACCTGCACTTCGCCGCCGCGACTGACCGTCGCCGTAAAGAGGTACTCGCTGTCAGCCCGTACTTCGACCGTCTCGCCGGCCAGCCCTTCGGCGGGAACGACCACGTGTCGAGACGTGATTTCGGGCGTGACTGTCCGGCCGGCTTGCCCGCCTGTACTGTCCGGAGAGCCACCAGACGAATCCGATTGGCCCCCTTCCCGTTCGTCAAGCGTCCGGACGTCGATGTCGATGCCCAGGCGGTTCTCGACGTCTGTGATCCGCCCGCCGCCTTTGCCGATGACCTGGGAGATGTCGCGCTGTTCGACCCAGACGACCGCTCGGTCGCGCCCGCGGACCTCGACTTCGACGTGGCCTTCGGCGATCTTTCGGATCTCGCGTTCGACCTCCTGGCGCGCGATCCGGTCGACGCCGCTCTCGCTGCCCTCGTCGTCGCCGAGTGGCACGGTGACGACCTGTCGGTTGAAGGTGTAGATTTCGTACTCCGGGACCCCCGTCTCGAAGTCCTCGATGACGATCACCGGCCGGGCGAGGTCTTCCTCCATGAGCCCTTCGGGGACCTTGACCTCCGTGTTGACGTCGTAGACGGTCTCGATCTGGCCGGCCTCGATGTAGACGACGGTGTCGACGACCTGGGGGATCATGCCCAGTTCGACCCGTCCGACGAGGCGCTGGAGGGCGTCGATCGCTCGCGTCGCGTGGACGACGCCGATCATGCCCACGCCGGCCAGGCGCATATCCGCGAACACCTCGAAGTCGTCGGTCTTGCGCACCTCGTCGTAGATGGTGTAATCGGGCCGGACCATCAACAGGGAGTCTGCGGTGCGTTCCATCGATCCTGCCAGTTCCGTGTACTGGGTGATCTCCGGGCCGACCTGGAGGTCTCGGGGCTTCTCCATCGTCTTCACCGAGAAGTCCGAGTCAGCGAGAAAGCCCCCGACGGCCTGGGCGAACGTGGACTTCCCGGCCCCGGGCGCACCTGAGATCAGGACGCCGCGCTGGCGTTCGAGAAGTCGATCGCGCAACTCGTCGGCGTACTCGTAATCGTCCAGATCGGTCTGGACGATCGGGCGGACGGCCGTGATCTCCAGGCCATCCGCAAAGGGCGGTCGAGCGATCGCAATGCGGTACTCCCGGAACTGGACGATCGTCATGCCTGGCTCGTCGATCTCGATAAACCCGTCAGGGCTTGCGCGGGCGCTCTCTTCGATGTCGTGGGCGTACTCCTTGAGTTGGGCTTCGGACGAAATCTCCTCGCGGATCGCCTCGTAGTGCATGTCGCCGATCTCCCCGCGCTTGGCCATCGGTTTCGCGCCGACTTTGAGGTGGACGCTCATCGTCGTCTCGTCGAAGAACGACTCGATTTCCAGGTTTTCGACATCCCGGCCGACTGGTTCGATGAAGACGACGTCGAGCCCCTTCGCGCGAGCGACCTCGCTCTGGACGACGTCGCTAGTAACTAAGGTCGAACCACGTTCATCGGCGAGATCGCGAATGAGTGCATCGACGTCACCTTCCTCAGCCGCGTGTTTCTCGGTGCGCTTGGGCCGGCGACCGATGTACTCGACGCTGACTGATCCTTCGTCGGCCAGGTCTGCCAGTCGCTGTAACTCTTCGAGTCCGTCCCAGCCGGTCTGTCGACCTTCGTTGGCCTGGGATTCAAGTTCGCCAACGACGGCTTCGGGGACCGATATGGTGGCGTCGGCGAACTCCCCCTCGGCCACGCGATCGGACACCCGACCGTCGATAATAACGCTCGTGTCCGGTACGACGTTCATGTCTGTGAATGGGATCCCAGCGCTGATAAACGCCCGCATCCGGCTCCTGTTTGGGTGGAGACACTCACCGACGGAACGCACGCAGCGGCCGTTCACCCAAGCGTTCTTGCCCGCGCCGATGGAATCGTAGACGATGGCCCCGGATTACCGAGATCCCGACTGGCTGGCGGACCGACTCCGCGAGATCCTCGAGTTTTACCATCCCGACGGCATCGACGACCGAGGCGGCTACATCGCCCAACTCGACGAGGAGACTGGCGCGATCTACGACGATAACTCGAAACACCTTGTCGCAACTGCCCGATACGTCGTGAACTTCTGTCTTGGCGCCCGCTACGACGGTGCCGACCACTGGCTTGACGCCGCCGACCACGGCGTGAGGTTTCTCAGGAAGGACCACTACGATCCTGACACTGGCGGGTACGACTGGCTCCTCGAAGGAACGGAGACGCTGGATCGCAGGCGCGTCTGCTACGGCCACGCGTTTGTCTTGCTGGCCTATGCCCGTGCCGTCGAGGCCGGGGTCGACGGTGCCGAATCCGATCTGGAAGCCACCTATGACCTCCTGCTCGATCGCTTTTGGGAGCCGGAACATACCCTCTGTAAGAGCGAGTACGATGGCGACTTTGAGACGGCGTCAGACTATCGTGGACAGAACGCCAACATGCACACCTGCGAAGCGATGCTTGCCGCCCACGAGGCGACCGGTGAGCAACGGTATCTCGACCGTGCCCGGGAGATCGGCCACGCGTTGACAGTCGAACTTGCGGCCGACCACGACGGCTACCTCTGGGAACACTACACCGACGAGTGGGACCACGACATGGACTACAACCGCGAGAAACCGGACGATCTCTTCCGGCCGTGGGGCTACCAGCCCGGCCATCACATCGAGTGGGCGAAACTGCTGGCAATACTTGATCGGTATGCCGATGTCGATTGGGCGATCGATCGGGCCCAAGCACTGTTCGATATTGCGATCGAGGACGGCTGGGATGACGAATACGGTGGCTTCTACTACAATTTCGATCCTGACGGCGAGCCCATCGTCGAAGACAAGTACGGCTGGCCGGTCGCCGAAGGCATTGGGGCGGCCGCCGCACTGTCCGAACGGACCGGGAAAGCACGGTATCTGAACTGGTACGACCGGCTGTGGGAGTACGCCCAGACGAACCTGACTGCGCCGGATGGGAACTTCTACATCAAACTCACTCGCGAGAACGACCCATACCCGACAGAGGACGGGCCAACGGTCGAACCCGGGTACCACCCGATCGGCGCGTGCTTCGAGGGGCTTCGTTCGTTGTGAACCATTCTTCGAACCCGGGTGGATAGAAAGATAAGCGACGGCCTGCAAGGCCGCAACTATGGCAGATCCAGACGCGCTCGTGGCCGGCGAAGCGTTGATCGACATGTTCCCGACGACCAGTGAGCGACTGGCTGACGTCGAACAGTTCAAGCGCCGGGCCGGCGGTGCGCCAGCGAACCTCGCCGTCGCGATGACTCGTCTTGATTCCACACCGTATCTTTGGACCAAACTCGGCGACGACCCGTTTGGCACCCATCTTGAAGATGTCCTGACTGAGCAGGGAGTGCCGGATCGGTTCCTGAACGTCGATCCGGCCCGCAAGACGGCACACACCCTGGTCGGGGACGATCCCGACGCCGATCAGTCGTTCGTCTTCTACAAGGAAGATTCGGCGACGATGGCGATGGAGCCCGAGACCGTACCGGATGACGTGCTTACCGATCTGGCGTGGGTTCACTTTGGCGGCGTCATGCTGTGCGAAGAGCCGGCCCGGACGGCGATGCTTGATCTGGCCGACCGCGCGACTGATGCCGGTTGTACCGTCTCGTTCGATCCGAACACCCGATCAGATCTCTGGCCGGATCCCGAAAAAATAGGGCCGACGATGCGAGAAGCACTCGAACTCGCGGACGTACTCAAGACCGATCGTGAGGATCTGGCGTCAGTGCTATCCGATCCCGAAGCTGCCATCAATGACGTCGCCAAGGAATTGACAACGGTTGGCCCGCACACGGTCTTGCTTACCCAGGGCAAAGCGGGTACCTACGCGCTGGCGACTGCGGACGCCCCGTGGGGACCGGCTGAGGCTGACGAGCCGGCCGTCGAGGTCGAAGCCGTTGACACGACTGGTGCTGGGGACGCGTTCACCGCTGGAGCGATCACGGGGCTGCTCGATGGGAAATCACTCGGAGCAACTGTCCGGTTTGCTAACGCCGTTGGAGCACTCACGACGACGGAAACCGGCGCGATGGCGCCACTTCCGACACGCGAGGCCGTCGAACAGCTGCTTGCGTAGGTCTTGACCACATCAACTACCCTAGACGAGAATCGATAGGAACTCGTCGAGACGAGCTTGCCACACCATTCATATAGCGGCATATAATTTACCAGTTAGTGGTCAAACAGGGCCTCCGAGATACTATCAAATTACTATCCATTTTGCTGATAGAAATTCAACGCAGCTGGTAGATATTCGCCTCGTAGACTGTTCGGACCCGATCGCCCCAGTCGTGGGTGTACGTGTCAATAATATCTTCGGCGACGTCGCCCCGAAGGTACTTCACGATACCACGATCGCCGGTTCGATCCCGGAGATGAGTGGTGAAAAAGTGCCGGAAGTAGTGGGGCGTGACGTTTTGTTCGGCGTTTCTACCGCTGTCGTACCAGCCTCTGTCCTTCGCGCGACTGGTCACGATGTGATGGACCGCGTCAGTTGTCACGCGCTTTCCCCAGTTGTCGGCCGTACTGGTAAACAGCGGCTGTGCGTCTGAGAGCGGGTCCGGACGAATGTCGAGCCAGTCTTCGAGCGCCCTGGCTAGTTCCGTATCGACCGGAATCACTGTATCCCGGCGGCGTTTGTTGGATGCAGACCGACGATCGCTGTTGACGACGGCACCGCGCTGGGGTTCGCTCGAAACGTACAGCGAGTCCGGCCGTTGATCGAGGTTCGGTCGAATCACTATGTCAGTACGGGGGTCGTCCGCGAGATGCAAATCCCGCTGATCGAGATTACAGAGCTCGCCGACACGCATTCCTGTTTTTAATAGCGTGAGGATGAGTGCGTGTTCGAGTGGATGGCTCACGCTATCGACAAGTCCCCTCATATCGGCAATAGAGAGATCACGTCGTGCCGGGTCAGTGTCGATGCTCTCATCGAGTTCCTCCATGACGATTGCCATCGGATTCGAATCGAAGACGCCAACCTGAGTCATGTAGGAATAGAATCGGTGGAGGTACGATGCGTACGTTGCGACGGTACTCTCGGCGCTGTCGTCACGTTGCTCGTGAATCCACGCCATGCAGTCCCGATGCGAGACCGTTTTGATACTGCCAGTCTTTGAATCCCCATCTTCCGTCAGAAACTGCTCGAAGTCCCGAAGGACACGCTCATAGGCGTCCTGAGTCCGGTCGCTTTTACCCTGGTAAGAAATATCTGTCAGGAAGTACTTGATGGGGTCTTCGACTGTCCCTGGATCGATGTTTGAACTACTCATACATCGACGAGGCGATAGCCGCCGTCACGACCACTGTACTTAACGACGTTTGCTTCTTGTAGTTCGTCCAGACTTTCTTCGATATCTTCTTCGAGGTCTCCGACTACTTCCGCAACTAACTGTTCCCACGTCAGTACCTGATGGGCCTCCAGCAATTGTCGAATCTGCTCGGTTAGCCCAATCTGGTTGCTACTGGACGGTTCCGAACGTGACTCAGACAGTGATTGTTCAGAGGGGTCTTCGTCCGAAAAGTATCGACGACCGGCCTGGACCATGGTCCGGACGAATTCACTCTGGCTCATGTCGAGTTCGGCCGCGTGGTCCTGCCAGACCTCTTTTTGATACGCCGGGACGTACGTCTTTACAGATTTTCGAGACGTAGACGTGTTGTCGGCCATCGTCGGGCGTTCAATTGCGGAGCCCTTCAAACTATCCATACAATCCCAGATAAGAGGAGTTATCCGTGAATCTGTTTCTAAAATAGCAGCCAGTGGGTGTACATTAGGTGGATATATGGACCCAATATTTGCCTCTGGTACCTATATTCCCAGATAAAGAATAGGCTGGTTGTAGAGTACAACTTCTATTCACGTTCATAGACAATAAGACACCCCGATCGAGACGGTGGAGTCTCGGGTCCTCAACCCCTGGGATCGCGCCCCGGGATTGCCAATTCCCGGCGATATTCCAATATCGCGATTGCCCAAGATCCAGCCATCTTATTCATGCAGAACAAACCTCCGTGGACGGACTGTCAAACTGAATTGTTTTAGTGAATTCAATCTATTTTAGCTGAGAAGGCTGCTGCTTATAGTCAATTTCCTAAGAGGATTTGCTGTTCTGGAATCTGCCAGTACGGATGACTGCGACGACGAATGTGTGGGACGACTCGCGGCGGCTTTATCTGCAGTGGCCGAACGTGGCCACTCGTACCGGACTGATTGTCATGGCTCGCCGTGCTGGGATGCTGTTGGCGTTGAGATAGGTTCCATCCCCTTGGCGGAATACCCGCTGATGGATCACTACCAGCATGGTCGACGTGTTCGTATCTCGGTGGAACGAATCTGGCTACCTGTTCCGGATTAGGCTAGATCACGGTCTCAGCACCATACCTGGGAGTTAAATCATCCCGTTCGTGACCCTGTGCACTCGATGCTTGACAGCGGTACACGAACTGAGAACCTATTTCAGCTCATGGCAGCGTTCACATACGCAATCGTTGTCGGGTCCGAACTCTGTAGCCATCCGTGGTCTTGCCTACGGAAAGGCTCGTCGTACGTGTTTTCGAGGGGCGGTCGCTTTGTTTTCACACTTCCAGCGCCTTCACAGCCTCGCTGTGGGGACACCACGTACCGTCTCCTGGATATACATTTTGCGTGCTTTGAGCCTTCGAGCCCTGTCGTCTCTATTCTAGATGGGCCACCGATCATGGCATTGGCTTCGCTGACCAGTGAGTCCACCGCTCGCCGCGAGTCCATTCGCGACCACGGCCCGCTCAACTCACCGTCGCCCAACTTTCGCCAAATGGGAAGATTGACGCTCGACCTTCCCAAAAGTGCTGACTGCGTTGCCACGCACCGCGTCATGTTGTCTCATCTGGAGATAGCTACCGAGACGTGGGCTTGACTTTCCCATGCGCGTTATCTGCGCGGTATCACGAGTCGATCCGTGCTTCCACAAGCGAGGGATGCAACCAGGACTGTTGTTCCATTGTGATCACGTAAATCATATACCGATATATCGACTAGGATGGCACAAGTTGTGGGTGGGAGCCAAGAACTGGTGGAGTAGGTTGGGGAGAGAAGACAAAGAGGAGGTAGCGAGACGCAGTGACAGCGAACCGTACGTTGATCCGTTCGGTGAAGCTGTGATGGACTTCTCCGGTGAAGACCTGATCGAGACGTTTGCTGAGGAGTTCTTCAGTAAGGTGCCCCCGAGTGACGTTATTTCGGGATATTGTTCCGTGAGATTGCAGATCACGATGGTTGCGTATGGGCGGTCGCACGATTCATCGGACGAGCGAAGCGAGTCCGGCTCTTGCATCCCTATTTTTGCCGCGAGAAGCACCCGCAGCGACGGAGTGAGCTACTGCCTATCTTGCCAAAGCAAAGCGTGGGTGAAACAGAACGTCGACTCGCGACTCGGTCCATAGAGACAACTGCCCCCACGCTGCGAATTCTATTCTCGGAACCAGTCCGCAATAATTCGATTCACACGTCATGTGGGTGACGGGATCGTGAGCGTTTCGTGTCGTTTGCAACTCAACGAGGGGGCTCTCTGGAAGTACTGGAAAACTGAACTACAAGGGAGAGTCACTATCGATTCGTCGGACAGTAACATCTTCAAACGTGGCTGTGGTGGCTCGCCGGGCGACGGTACTGCAGGTTACCAATCCGACCAATACCTCCTCTGGCAGTGGGACTTGCCGCTGATCGATTTGATCCCAAGTGGTCCCGTCCCGTGATACCGAGCAGGTGAGCAAGTCCCCGTCCCGATCGATTCGGTACCACCCGTAGTCGTCGTTGGCCTCTTCGAGGTGCTGGGATGTCGTTGCGGTTCCCGGTCGATCACACCAGAGCAGTTCAGTTCCGTGTTCGGCTGTCCGGCCGATAAATCCGTGCAGCGAGTTTTCATCGAGAGAGTCACGGATCATGACGCCGCACTTGCTGTACGGGCTGACAGACTCGATATCGGCGACGTGGGCTTGGATTCGAACGTCATCACCAACCCGCCGAAAGACGAACTGAAACTCGTTTTGCGGGCCCCAGATATCCGCCCCTGCGCCCGTGATCGACCATGTTTGGGCATTTGGATCGAATATCGCGTCACCCGCGGTGACTGGGTTACCAACATCAGTCGCATCGATAAGTGAAAGATGTTCACCAGTCTGGACGCTCCGACCAGGCTCGTTCACCGAGAGGACATTCGTAATTTCGAATCGTGCGCCGCCGTCGCGACCCTCACAGGCTTCGATGGTCCAATCGTGGGAATCAACGACGTCTTGGACCATCGCGAGACCGATGCCGCTCCCGTCATCGGCCGTCGTGTGTCCGTGTTCGAAGATGGTATCCCGATCGTCCGGCGGTATCCCAGGCCCGTCATCTTCGACAAAAAATCCGGCATTGAGCGGACCGATTGTCACAGTCACGTCAGAGCCACCGTGGGCGATTGCGTTTCGGAGTAGATTTTCTAGCAGTGGACGAAACTCTCCTTTGGCCGCATTGATATACATGTTTTCGCCCAGTTCGATTTCGATCGTGGCCTCACGTGTCTCGAGTTTCTCCCAGATCGTCCGGATGGTTTCGACGATCGGAACTTCGTGGAGCCTCAGCTGGTCTTCACGCTCCCGGCGAGCGAGAATTTTGATGTCGTCGATCATGCGATCCATGCGGTCGAGGGCCCCTCGAATCTCATCGAAACTCTCTTCGTGGCCGTCTCGCGCCAGGTCGAGGTGACCACTAGCGACCTGTAACGGGCCTTTGAGATCGTGTGCGATATAGTCCGAGAACGCTTCGAGCCGGCTGGATTGTGCGGCTAGCTGTTGTTCTAACCCAACCCTGTCAGTGACTTGCTGGGAGAAGCCCACGAGTCCGCGTAGATCACCCGTTTCGTCCCGCCAGGGAAGCTTCGTGAATTCGATCCAGAACGGCGTTTCGTCGCCGTACTGTTTGATCTCTTGATGGATCGGGTCACCCGAAAGGACCCGCATATCGTCGGCATACCACTGCTCGCCGAGATTGAATCGCCCGTCGTGCAGTTCACGGTCCGTCTTCCCACGTGCCTCCTGGTCGCTTGGCCCAGCCAGCCCGGAGAACAACTGCAGAAAGCGAGCTTGCTCGTCTTTGACCATGACCGTGTATTCGAGGTTCTCGAACAGTGTCTCGATAGCGTCTGTCTGTAGAGTCTCTTCGAGGGACTGTAATTGTGCTTCAACCTGCTTGCGGACCACCTCAGGAAGAGTCTCCCGGTGGGACGGCGGAACGACTGCGGTGACGGGGCCGCCCGTCGCTGCTACCAGTTCAGGCTCGACGGTCTCCGCGTTGATAACGACTGGTGGCTCCACTGCACTCTCCGCGAGTTCACGAGCAACAGTAACGCCACATGACGCCGGTAACTCTTGGCTCGCTACGACACAGCAGACGGATTCGTCGACGGCCTGACGTGCCTCGCGGCCGGTCTCAACGTGTTTAACTCGATAGAAATTGTCATCCGGTGAGAGCACCTGAGCAGCTGACATCGCCCCAGCAGTTGTGCCGACGACTAAGACGATGGGGTCTTCGTTCAAATAGTGATACGCGAACTCCACAGTGCCCCCACGTTCCTCGTCAGGCCACGTTAATCCTCCCCAACGTGTAGCGTCTCATGAAATATGGTATGTAGGTCCAATCAAGTCCCACCGAACTCCCGGACAACGAGATAACAGGGGTGACCGCCTCCACGCCCAGGCGGGATGAGAACGGCCACAACCATTGAACAGGAGGCATCCTAACACCCAGATATGGACACACAGTCAGGATTGCAGGCGGCTGTAGATCGGGTTCGGTGGGGTGTATAATGACTAACATACGAGAGCCGACAGTCGCTGGCCGGTTCTATGCCAGTCAGGCCGGGGCAGTACAGGAACAAATACTCGCCTGCTACGACCACGAAATCGGCCCAGCGTCGGGTCTATCAGTATCAGCGGGGACACCGAATGTCAACGGATTTGTTACGCCCCACGCCGGGCTGCCCTTTTCGGGCCCTGTCGCTGCCCATACCTACGCCACCCTTGGTAACGGAGGCACGCCGGACACGGCCGTCGTCATCGGCCCGAATCACACCGGGATCGGCGCAAACGTCGCGATCCCAGGGCACGACGCCTGGCAAACGCCACTGGGCACAGTCCCGATCGACGGGGCACTTCGCGAGCGGCTCGTCGAGACGACTGACGCGACGGTCGATGACCGAGCACACGCCCGGGAGCACGCTGCGGAAGTGCAACTCCCATTCCTTCAGGAGTTGTACGACTCTATCTCAGTCCTCCCGATTAGCCTCCGGCAACAGGACGGAGCCACGGCCCGAGAACTGGGGAGTGCACTGGCCGAGTCGATCACCAAACGAACGGTCGTACTCGCATCATCCGATTTCACGCACTACGAACCACATGACGTCGCGATGGCACGTGACGAGCTAGCGTTGAATCCTATCCGCGATCACGATCCAGAAGGACTGATCGAGACAGTTGAACGCGAAGCCCTCTCTGTGTGTGGGTATGGTGCGATCGCGGCGATGCTTTATGCCGTCGAGGGATGTGTCGATGTCCTCGCTCACGCGAGTAGCGGAGAGACCGCCGGCTCGAAAGCAGAGGTCGTCGGATACGGAGCCGTCGCAGTCGAGTCCTGAGCGGCCCTCGCGGTCTACACTGCCTCGCCGAGCGCGTATACCGTATTGTGGCCGGTGATTTCGACGTTGACAAAATCACCGAGCGAAAGCCCCATTGATTCCGCCTTTGGGACCGCGACCTGCCGGTGGGCTTCGTCGTAACCAACCAGTGAGTCCTCAGTTCCGTCTTCGACAAGGAGGACCTCCCGTTGCTCGCCGACCATCGCCTCGTGGGCCGCGCCCACGACGTCCATTTTCACCTCGGTCATGGCCTTCGATCGCTCTTTCTTTATTGTGCCACCAAGTCCATCGAGGTCGGCGGCATCAGTCCCTGGCCGCTTTGAGAAGCGCGTGATGTTGAGTTTCTCAGGCTCGACCGACTGGAGGAGATCCAGACTCGCCTGGAAGTCCTCGTCGCTCTCGGTCGGGAAGCCGACGATGAAGTCAGTCGCAAGCGTCCAGTAGTCTAGTTGTTCGTCGAACGCCGCGACGATCTCCTCGAACTGCGGACGGCGATGTCGGCGTCGCATATCTTCGAGGACCTCGTCGCTGCCCGATTGAACGGGCGCGTGCAGGAAGTTGTACAGCTCGTCGTACTCGGCGAAGACGGAAGCGAGTTCTTGGGCCATGCCGTAGACACCTTTCGGGTTCGCCATGCCGACCCGGACACGGAAGTCGCCGGGCAATTCACAGATCCGCGCAAGGAGTTCTGGGAGTTTCCGTTCACCGTCCTCCAATCCGTAGACACCGGTGTCCTGACCTGTGATCCGGAGTTCCCGCGCACCCGACTCGAGGAGGTGTCTGGCCTTCTCGACGTTGTGGGAAACGGGCGGCGAATCGATCGTCCCGGTCGCGTGTTTCGTGATGCAATAGGAACAATCCGAGAGACAGCCACGAGCGATCGGGAGAATGCCCGTCACGCCGTCTACGAGCACGTCAGTGTCGGGTGTCGTTGTCGGACATTCGCCGTTGCGGACGTACTCGGGGACGTCGTCCCAGTGGAGGACCTCCGCATCGATGCCGGCATCCCGAAAGACGGTCTCCTGGGCAAGGGCCATACAGCCCGTAATGACGAGATCCGCGGGCGTCTGGCCGTCGAGTTCTTCGGCCCGCCGGAGCATGTTACGTTCCGTTTTTTCGACGACGGTACAGGTGTTGAGGATCGCGACATCCGCGCGAGCTGGATCGTCGACCGGATGATGGCCCCCGTCGCGGAGCGACCGTTCGATCGCCTGGCTCTCGCCGCGGTTTGACGTACAGCCGTACGTTTCGATGTGATATCGGGCCATCCGCTATCCATGTCTTCGGGCACGTGAACAAAAGGGCGACGCATCGGAGATGTCTCAGTTGCCAATGCAGCCCGTCTATAGCCGGAATTGCGGCAATAGCGTCCGCAATCATTTCTCATAAGAGTTAACTATCGGTCGCCAAATTATCCACCTGCATGTCACGATTGCAGCGAGCCGTCCTGGTTGTAGTCCTCCTTGGGTTGGTGGGGAGTTCGACAGTTGGGGCGATCGCATACGCAGGAGATGTCGAACCGACAGCAAACGAGACGAGTGGTGCCCAAGAAGCGTACGTCACCGACGACGGAGACGTGATGCTCGTCTTCGAAGAGGGTGATTCGGCGCCGGGGAGCGGCCACGTCGGTATGAACGTCGCGGAGGGCCTCGCCTATGGAATCTACGAGAGGGCGGGCGTAGAATCAAACGTTACAGGATCGTTGACGATGGCTGCCAATCGCTCGCGGATAAACGGGTCGGGAACGGTCTCCGCTCCGCGACCGGATGCCATCGAGCATCTAGAAGTCGACGTCCAGAGCCGCCAGACCGAAACCGTCGCCAAGAGCGACGCCACAGTGAATGCAACGGTGGTCCTCCCGGACGATAGCAAGATGCTCGTCGCCATCTTCAGTCAGGCACAGACGAGTGGTGAAATCCACACGAGTGGGACGCGACTCTCGACTGCGGGGACAGCAAACCTGTCGATGATGCTCCCCGGTATATCGTCAACGAGTGTCGAATATCGGTTACGTGCCACCGGAGACGGCCACGAACTTGCGGTCGCCCGAGAGAGTCACGTCTCTGGACGGAACGCCGATCGGTGGGCGACCCGCGAGCGGGCTGCCGACCGACTTCGTCAACAGTTCGAGGGCGTTTCGCCGACGGGCGAGACATCGAGTGCGGTCTCCCTCGATACCTATTCCTTCGAGCGAACAAACGATGGGGCAACCCTGGATCTGGAATACACGGTCGAGATCGAAGGCCTCAACGAGATGCTACAACGGGCCGTCACACAAGGATTGGCTTCCCAGACTGGGAGCGCCGATGAGGCCTTCGGGCCGACCACTGACGAAATTAGCGATAGCCTGGCGAACGTTTCGATCGATCGAGCCGTCGTCACCGCCCAACTAGGCTCGGGCGGTGGCAATGCGAGCTGGAACCTGACGGTCGACAACTACGACGGTCTCGCACGGGCGTATTTCACGGCCATGGAGGCGTCCGCCGAGGGGAACGTAACTGACCGTATCGACAACTTCCGCTCGCAACTCAACGCCATGGAAGCCGCGGACTTCTCGCAGACCATTTCGTGGAACAGTACTGTCCAGTCGACAGACGAGGGGGCGCTCGATCTCGACCTCGACGCCAAGACGAGAACGACCAACTGGGAGGCGTTTGTCACCGAGCGCGCAGACCGTAATCTACCGCCGATCGGTACCCAGCGCTTTTCGCTCGATATTGTGGCGACTGACGACCGGATCGACGGGAATGGCTCGTTCTGGGTCCAGCAGGCGGGCCTCTATAACCGGACGATCGACAACTATCAGCAGTCGATGGCACAGTCGCCGATGGCCCCCGTCGAGTGGCTCAGCGACCTTGAGGAAGCCGGGTTTCAGGGGGCACGCCTCGACGCGTCGGTGAACCAATCGACTGCCGTTCTCGAAGGCGGTATGGCGTTCGAGAACCTCTCGGCGATCACGAGTCAGGTCGAGAAGGAAACAGTCAACGGGACCATCGAGCAGGCATACCTCGAACAGACAGACAACGGGACGACAGCCTATCTCCGGATAGCCGACGCCGTCGATAGTGCGTCAAACGAGTCCACGGTTCGCCAGTTGGAGATGGTTTCTCAGGAAACGACTGTTCACTCACCGGACGAATGGGACCAAGAGTCGGCGTCGTTCCCGACGATGGACACCGAATCAGTACGTTCCTACGTGCCCAATGCCACAGCCACGGAGTCAGGCGGGCTCTCGATGCCGTTGCTGGGCGGTGGCGCCGGTGTCGCAGTGCTGACAGTCGGCGCAGTCGTCTACGTCCGGCGACGCTGAGTGTCCATCCGGGCTGGCTGGCCGCTGTCGACAGCTACGTTCGCCTCGCCATATCACCAAAAATTGGCTCAAACCGTCGTTCAGGAACGATCCGATACAAAACAACGAGCAATGCGTGGCCAGTGTGGTTCCGTGGCGGTCACGTATCGAGGAGATCGGAACGTTTTCTAAATAGGCAAAAAGATATGACATATGCCGCTATTGCCAAGCGGACTCGTCGTGCCGGATCTTCCGTATCTCCTCGGGCTCGGGTTGGGCGGGTTGCTGACAACGGTGTTTCTCGTGGGGATCGAACCACCCGTGACGAAAGGGCACGTGATCGCGTTCGTGCCTTGGATCGCAGTCGGGGGTATCAGTCACGCGTTGTATCAACTTTCGGTGCCACCGACGGTAACCAGTCCGCCGGGGTTGTACCCGGAGTGGGTCGCTCCACTGTTCTCGGCGCCAGCAGTGTACGTGACGGTCTACGTCCTCATTGGCGGGGTCTGGCTCGTCTTGGTCATGATTGGGGCTTTGAGCGGCCGTATCGACCGTGTCGGCACGTACTTGGGTGCCGTTGGAACTGGTGTGTTGCTCGTCTTCCTTGGGGCGATCGTCTGGCAAGGGCTTGGTGACGCCCTCGACTTTTCGCCCCTGTGGCCCATTGTGGGGTTCATCATTGCCGTGCCGCTGTCCGGTATCACGTATGCACTGATCAGCCTTCGGTGGACGACTCAGGCCGCGCGTGCGGGGCTGGCCGGTGGGAGTGTCGTCTTCGCACATGCCTTCGACGGGGTGACGACAGCGATCGGCGCAGATGTCTTGAGTGTGACCGAGCGCAGTCCCCTTCCCGAGGCAATCATGGACTTTGCGGCGTCGTTGCCGACGGCGGCATATCTGGGCTCAGGCTGGCTGTTCGTCGTCGTGAAACTTCTGGTGGCTGGCCTCGTCGTCGTCGCGGTCGCTGATATGCTCGATGAACATCCCGTACAGGGGAGTCTACTGTTGGTATTCGTTGCGGCGGTCGGCCTCGGCCCCGCAGCGAATAACTTCGTCATTTTCACGCTCGGGTGAGCGAGGGCGGGCTGGATATCGCCCACCAGTGTAGAAACCAGACCTGTTATTGCTTTCCGGCCGTCTTATCGGCTTACATCGATGGCACGGTCAGTCGGTCCGACGGTCGATCGCGTCCGTCGTCGCCTCGATCACTGGTTCGTACGCGTTCGTCGCTGGATCGAGCACACGCAGAACTTGCTACACGTGACCATCCTGATCGGGATTCCGCTGTTGCTGGGAATCGTGACGGCGCTGTCGAACACGATCGATGCCCTCCCGTATCTCCTGTTTCCCCCGCTTGCCTCGGGATCGTATTCGCTGTTTGCCGATCCGGAAGGTGACGCAGCCTCGCCGCGGCGGTTCGTCGGCGGCCTGAGTGCCGGCGCACTGTGTGGCTGGCTCGCCGTCGAACTCGCTGCCAGGTACTGGTACGGGATTCCGGCTGGACAGTATCAGGTTCACGCTGGCGCGGTCGCATTCGGGCTATTTTTGACCGGCGCAGTGACGTGGGCACTGGACCTGCAGGAAGCGTCTGCGTTCTCCACAGCACTGCTCGTTCACGTGACGGGCGCGACCCAGTTCGGGTACGTCCTGAGCGTGTTCCTCTCGTCGCTGCTGGTTGCGGGTGTCTTTTTCGCCTGGCGTGAAGGTATCTACGAGAAGCGGGCGGAATTTCTCTACGAATCGATTCGCGGTGACGATCACGTCCTCGTTCCGATGCTGGGCGATCACGCCCCAGCGACAGCGATGTTGGCTGCTCGGCTCGC
Source organism: Halorhabdus salina (assembly GCF_013839425.1). Taxonomy (GTDB): domain Archaea; phylum Halobacteriota; class Halobacteria; order Halobacteriales; family Haloarculaceae; genus Halorhabdus; species Halorhabdus salina. Next base: position 194,620 of record NZ_JACDNP010000005.1, read on the forward strand.
AGGTGCCCACGATGCCGGGAAAGTGGTCCTGGTGGATCTGGTCGACGACGAGGCCGTCGCCCGTGCTGAGCGTGACCTGCTCGATAGCGGGCAAGACAGTTCCTCCACAGAGACAGCACACGTCGATCGCAATCGGGAGACACGCAGCGAGGCGGGCCAGTTCGACGAGGCGACACTGGAAGAGTTCCCACAAAACGAGACGGTCGCTGCCGTCGCCGACCGGCTCGAAGCAACGGCCCATCGCATCGAGACGAAGGTCGGTGTCCCATCGGACGTGGTCGTGGCGGTCGATGGCGACACACCAGCGCGGACGATTCTCCAGGTGGCCGAGGAAGCCAACTGCGATCTGATCGCTGTCCCGTACGCCGAACAGTACGGGAGCCTGTCACCGACAATCCGACATCTGCTCGGTGGCGACGTCGACGTGATCGTCCACCGATCGCACGATGGCCGAACGCGCTGGCGGCGGATCATGGTTCCCGTGCGGAAGGCCGGCGGTGTCGCCCACAGCATGATCGACTTTGCAAAGCGGCTTGCCGGTGAGACAGGGCACGTTAGCGTCTGTCATTGTATCGACGACGACCGACAGCGACGGCGGGCCGAAGACATGCTCGCCGATCTAGTCGAGACAGTCTCCGGACGCGTCGAGACTCGCGTCGCAACCGCTGACATCCAGCGGTTTCTCGCAGACAACGCAGGTGGTTACGACCTCGTGATTATCGGTTCGAGTCAGGACCGAAGCACCCCTTCACGGATCGTCTCTCCACCGACCTTCGAGCGACTGGACGACGTCGAAGCTGACGTGGCTATTGTCGATCGCACGCTCGAGGGCTCCTGAGCACATACTCTGTGGAGTAGCGCAGTCAGATATCGTCTTCGTCTTCGACTTCGAGTAAGCGATCGGCGATCGCTTCCATTCCTTCCCCACCCATGGCCGACTGGACGAGGAGGTGCCCGCCGATGACGGCGGGGCTGATGACCGAATCCGCCCCAGCCCGGCGGAGCTTCTCCATGTTTTCCCGATCAGTGGCGGCCGCGACGATTCGCGCGTCCGGATTGAGTTGGCTGGCGGTCAAGATACCGAGTGCATCTTGGGCGTCGTCGTTGGTCGCCACCAGCACGGCACGGGCGCGATCGATCCCGGCGCGGTGGAGCGGTTCCTCGTCGCTTGGATCGCCGACGATGGCGTTGATATCGCGATTCCCGAGCCTCGTCGCCGCTTCCTCGTCGGGCGTGACGACGATAAACTCGGCCGTCGTCTGGAGTTCTTCGAGGATCGGTTCCGTGAGGTCGCCGTAGCCAAGCACGAGGACGTGGTCCTCGAGCTGGTCGAGTTGTGAACGGGTCATAGTGCCGAGTGCTGCCGCGAGTCGTGCCTGGATCAGCGGACCGATGAGCGATCCCAGGGCGAGGGCGAACGACGCCGTACCGAGAATGACGACCGACAGGGCGAACAGTCGAACTCCGTCGCCATTGGAGGGGATCGCGTCACCGTACCCCACTGTCGAGGCCGTCACGATCGTATAGTAGAGGGCGTCCGTCAGCGTTTGCACGCTCTGGAAGGAATCTCGGAGGGTGTAGGTTCCGATCGTGCCGTAGAATAGTGTGCCGACGAGGGCGGCTAACGCTGCGAGCTGTGCCGTCGAGAGATCGATCTTGCGGTCGAACCGGCGGTAGCTCAACAGGACCGTCGGCATCGAGAGTATCGACAGCGCGATCAACGGGAGGGAGACGACGTTCGTCTGGACGAGACCCTGGAGGGCCGTCACTGGCAAGAGGATGATCGTCGAGAACCACGCCGCCCGGAGTCGGCGACGGAGCGCGAATGCCGAACCGAGCATCAGAAAGCCCGTCAGCGCACCGGTAAACCCGGCTGTCCGTTGAATTGTCGGTGGAACGAACTGGGCAAGCGGCCCGGAGATGGACTCTGCCCCGACGTTGACCAGCCCAGTTGCGACCGAGAGCACGGCGACTGCAGCCGTCAGATAGATCGCCGGCCTGGGACCGAGCCAGTCCCGTAGCTCGTCCATACACAGAGGTCCGAATGGGAGTGAATAAAACCCATCGCCTGCGATTGCCGACACTGATTTGAGACTGGCCTGTCTCCTCTCACAACATGCCATCCTTGCCGGTCGCACTTCTTTTTGGAGTCTACCTGGGCATCCTCACGGGCATCATTCCAGCACTGGTGGCCTGGGTCCTCGGATTCGTGTTCAAGTACTTCACTGGCGTGACGCTCCCCGGGTTCGGGGTCGTGGTCCTCGGCGTCGCCCTGGCCGGGGTCAACGGCGGATTGCTCGCGCTGGCTGATCCATCGGTCACGCAGTCGGCAAACGCCCCGACAGTCATGACTGCGCTACTGGTGATCATGATGATGGTACTGTATGCCCACAGCAAGGGCGACCAACTCGGCGCGAGTACGCCCCGGCGGCTGTCGTTGCGGCGGTTAGGGGAACGGACGCTGTCCATCGATCTCGTCGAGGCCGTCGGCGGTGGCGACGAAGTTCGGGTCCGCGTGGCGGGGGAAATCGGCGACATCGAGGGCTACCCTCCGCTTCCTGACGATCTCCGCGCGGAGATCAGGGCCGGTGAGTGGACGTTGCCCGCCGATCTGGATCTCGACTCGATCGAACGACGGCTGGCCGAACGACTCCGTACCGAGTACGACCTTGGGGATGTCTCGGTCGCCGTCGACGAGCGCGGCCGAGCGACCGTCGCCGCGGCGCCGCCGTTCTCCGGACTCTCGAAACGCATCGAGGCCGGTCACCGGGCCGTCTCCGTCGACGCGCTCGTGCCGACCGGTCTCGCCCGCGGCGATGTCGTGACGGTGGATACAGCCGACACGCAGGTCCGGGGGACGGTGGTGAGCGCTCGGTCGACACCCCGGGAAACGCAGCCGGCTACGGAGCCGTCACCACGGAGCGAAGGGTCGGATACGGACGCGGAACCGAACCCAGCGGCTCGCGCAGTTCGCGCTCCGACCGCATCTGGCGGCGACGGCCAGGTCACGGTCGCGGTCGGTCGGACGGACGCCGAAGCGCTCCTTCGGTCCGAGCGGGCGACGATTATCGTCGAAGCCAGGGGGACGCGACGGGAGTACGCACTCATCTCGCTGTTGCGACGGGCCGGCAAGCGATTCCGTCGCGTGACCGTCCGGGCGGGCAGTGACCTCGACGGAGAACCGCTGGGTAGTGCCGCCGGGGACGCCTACGGCGTGGTCGTGCTCGCAGCGCGGGACGGCAGCGGGTGGCAGTTCAATCCGCGCGGGACACGGCCGCTCGAACCGGGGACTGAGTTGTACGCGGTCGGGTCCCGCGACGCGCTCGATTCGCTGATGGAGGCGGTAGCATGACCGTCCCGACTGCGGTCGTCCGAGCTGGTGAGACGGTCGGCCCGCTGCAACTGTCCGGAACGGTCGAGACAGTTTTGGACGGTGCGGCCCGGATCGGCGGGTTGACCGTTCTGGCCGCCGTGGTCGCCGGCGCGGTCGCCGTCGTCTATCGGTGGTACGCCCGCGAGCGAGTCTCGTTCCCGCCGGCCGTCCTGCTCGGGATCGCCGCCGTCGCGGTCTACCTCAACGCTACGACGGCACTCGGACAGGTTTTGGGCGGGGCCGGAGCACTGAGCGTCCGCGCGGCGGTGTTCAACGTGACCGCGCTGCTTGCGGGCACAGTCGCGGCGATGATCGGGGTGGCCCTGGGGGATCGCCTCGCCGGCACCGTCGTTGGCAGGGGCAAAACACATGCTGTCGACGGTTCGCTCGGCCGAGTCGTCAGGTCCGTCGGTCGCGTCATCACCGTCTATCTTCCTGACGAGATCGCCGACGTACCTGGATACGATCCGATCGACCCGGACACGAAAGCCGCCCTTGAGGGCAAGACCTTCGTCTTCCCGCGTGGCCTCACCGTCGTGGAATTGCGGGATCGACTCGCCCGCCGCCTGCGGGAGGATTACCGCGTCGGGCACGTCGACCTCGAGATCGACGGCGACGGGACCGTCACTCATCTGGGTGTCGGGAGTCGGGCTGCCGGCATCGGGCCGACGTTGCCACCCGAGAGCGCGGCGATGGCCGTCCGCGCCGATCCGGCCCACGCGGCCAATGCTGGCGATCTGGTGCAGGTCTGGTCGCGGGATCCGAGCGAACGGGTACTCAACGCCGAGGTCAGGGGGACGGCCGGCGAGGTCGTCACGCTGGCGATCGACGCCGCCGACGCCTCGAAACTCGACCCCAACGAGCGGTACAAGCTCGTGACCTTGCCTGTCGAACAGCGAGCCGATCGCGAACTGACAGAACTCCTGCGGGCGGCCGACGAGACACTGGGTGTCGTCGAACTCCCCGAGGGAAGTCCGCTCGTCGGCACACCGGTCGCAGCGCTGGACGTGACGGTGGTGGCGGTCCACGCCGGCGGTCCGGACGACCGGATCGAAGCCTTGCCCGGACAGGATCGGGTCCTTGCCGCTGGCGAATCGGTGTACGTGATCGCTCGACCGGACGTGATCCGGCGGCTCGAAACCGCTGCGGATGCGATAGCGGATCCCGGGGACTCCACAGATGGGACTCCGAGTGTCGATGCCGGAACAACTCCGACACGCGTCGGGGATGGACTGGACGGCGATTCCTGAGTGAACCCCGGAACGTTCTTTCCGTCCCAGTCCGCCAGGGACACACATGGACGTCACCTGGAAGCTCTTCGCGACGCTCGGCGAAGCGGCCGGCGACACGGAAGTTACCGTGACAGTCTCAGACGATGCGACAGTCGCTAAGGCCCTGGATTCACTCTTCGAGAAATACCCGGCTGTCGCCGAAGAAGCCCGTGCCGAGAACGGATCGATCTACGAGCACGTCAGGACACTGCACGAGGGAGAGGACGTCGAAAACCCACTCGATTCCGACCGCGGGGTGGCGGCGGGCGACGAACTCGCGCTGTTCCCGCCTGTCAGTGGTGGGTGAGTAAACGGGCCGTTGGAACCACTGGCGCTCCCGGCTGGTCCGATCGATCCGCCGGCTCAGTCAGGCGATCAGTTCGTCCATTCGACCGCCAGCGATGCCAATCGATCGAACCCGTACCAACCGAGGCCGCCGACCAGCAGCGGGACGGATCCGAGACCGAACTGCCAGACGATTCCCAGGACAGCGACGAGGGAAAACGATCCCGTGAGCAGAGCTGACAACGGGACCGCAGCTCCGACCATCACCACGATTGCACCACTGACTGTGAGCAGCCGCTGTGCGGGCGTCAAATCGAGCGACCGTAACGACGTGTCCTCCGCACCCCTTGTGGCGAATCCGAACGCGATCGCCCCGAACGCGAACAGGACCGATCCGGTCACCAGATAGAAGACGGCGACGATACCGCCCATCGCATCGCCGGCATACGTCTGGGTGGAGAGCTGCACATAGCCGAGGACACCGAGCCCCCCGACGATGGCACCGACGGCCGCGAGCAGGCCCCGTGGCAGCGTCCCGTATCGCCGTTCCGTCACGGACTGTATCGCATCCACGATTTTCACGCCGATGGAGACGAGGGGCTCAGTTCCGGCCCCTAGCGGTTTCGGCGTCGGAACGGCCAGACAGAGGCTACCGATCAGCAGGCCCAGGCCGAGTAGCGGCCCGATTGGAACAGTTCCCGTCCCGAACAGACCCACCAAAACGCTTTCGAGTCCGATCGCGGATGCCACGAGCGAAACCCCGATTCCCCCCAGCCAGACCGCACTGCCCGCGAGGGCTATCAGTCGAGTCCGCTTGACGGGCTCAGTGTTCGGTATCAGTGGGAACGCGTTGACCCCACCGCCCGCGACGCCCAAGCCGAGCAGCGCTGGTCCGAAATTCAGCACACCGATGAAGAGAAAACCCGGCATCACTCGCATGATTCCGGAGAGAATCAGCAACGGCTCGTAGATCCCCAGTGTCGCGAAGCCGAAAAATACGGCCTGGAATCCGGTCGCTATACTGCCGACGACAACACACCCGCCCGCCAGCCCCTGAGCGGTCGTCTCTCGGTCCACGTGTCGCCCCTCTCGACCGGATCGTATAAACGTAACTTCAAATCCAGACGAATGAAAACGCCGTCACTCCCAGGGGACCGATCGGTCGGTGATTTCGCCGGCCAGTGGTTTCCCCATCGCAGCCACAGGATCGTCACGGTTGCCCAGCACCCACATGAGTTTGACCATCGCAGTCCCCGGAAGCATGTCTTCGCCTTCGATGACGCCCGCATCGAGTAGGTCGCGGCCGGTGTCGTAGACGCGATCGCAAATCCGGCCGTCCAGACACTGGCTGGTCATCACGACCGTCGTCCCGGCCTCAACCAGCGCGTCGATCCGGTCGATCCAGTCGGTGTTGACGTGACCCAGTCCGGTCCCTTCGATCACGAGCCCGGCCGCTCCGTCGACCGGATCGAGCATCGATGGTTCCGCTCCCGGCGTGAACTTGACGAGGTCGACGTCAGTTTCGAGGTCGGCGTGCAGGGCAAGCGCTGTCTCGTCACGTTCGGCGTATTCGCGACGGAAGGTGACCTCACGGGCGTCGTAATCCACGACGCCAAGCGGCTTGCGACCGATCGTCTCGAAGGCGTCCCGGCGGGACGTGTGGTTCTTTCGTGCACGCGTCCCGCGATGGAGGGCACAGACGTCGTCACTTTCGGCGGCGTGCATGCAGAGCATGACCTCTGCGGCATCGCTCGTTGCGGCCTCGACGGCTGCGACGGCGTTCATCACGTTGTCCGAGGAGGGCCGGTCGGCCGAGCGCTGGCTGCCGGTAAAGACGATCGGAACCGGCGTTTCGAGCATGAACGAGATCGCGCTGGCGGTGAACTGCATCGTATCCGTTCCGTGCATGACGACGACGCCGTCGGCCCCCGCTTGGATTTCGTCGTGAATGGCCTCGGCGAGATCCTGCCAGACGGAAGGCGTCATATTCTCCGAGAGAATGTTCGCGACGACGCGGCCGCGATAGTTCGCGAGGCCAGCCAGTTCCGGGACGGCCCGAAGGACGTCCTCGGCGTCGAACTGAGCCGTCACAGCACCAGTCCGATAGTCGACAGTCGAGGCGATCGTGCCCCCGGTCGAGATGAGCGAGATTGTCGGAAGGTCGTCGTCGAACTCGACCGTCGATTGGTCGCTGACATCGCCGGATTCGATATCGTAGACGTCGGCTTCGAGCACTGTCGCTGTGGCCGCCTCGCGATCCAGGCCAACGTTGTAGCCACTATCTAGTTTCACGACGAGTTGCGCTTCGTTCGACGATGGCAACAGGACCCCCTCGAAGGTCTGGTCGTCGCGATCGACCCGCACGCGATCTCCTGCGTTCATGTCGGTCGGCTACCGGGGCAGGCGACTTGAAACCATCTTTCTCGCCCAGGGACAAGGACCAAGTCAGCAACGGACTGAGACACAGTATGGCCGAGCGGTCTGATCAGATCTCGCGTGACGACGAGTCCATGGGCACCGCCGAACTTGAGGAGTTACTGGACACTGGGGATGCTGAGGCGAAAGAGGTGCATTCGGCGCCGAACGGTCGCCTCGCCCGCGTTCGCTCACGGCTCGGCGGGCTGGTCTCGTTCCGGCCGCGTTTCGGGACCATCTTCTCGATCCGCTCGTTTCTGCTCGCCCTCGCTGGGACCGTCCTGGGTGCGATCGGGTTCGGGATTGCGATCCCGTTTTTCGATTCGATCGCGGCGTTGGGCGGGATCTTCGCCGCCGCATTCCTCGGGGGCACAATTAGCTCCCGTCGGCAGTACCTCGAATTTACGCTCGCCGGAGCAGCCACAGCGGCACTGGGCATGATCTCGAAGTTCATGGTCGTCGCCATGGTCGGACAAGGCGAATTACTCGCGATTTTCGGGGCCGGGAGCGGTGCGATCGCTGCACTACTCGGTCACTACTTCGGGCGGGATCTCCGGGCTGGCCTGACGACGGACATTTGACGTGGGGGACAACAGCTGTCACCCATCAAGTTGCCACTCGTCGCCATCCTGCTCGACCACATCCCGTGACTCCAGCGTTTCTAACACGTCTTCGACGACAGACGGTGGAACCTCGACATCGCGACTGATCTCCTCAACGTCATCCGGTTGGTCGGCCAGTGACGCCATTACTTCAACAACGATTCGACTGTCGTCGTCGATATGGTCGCCGATCCCTTCCATAACATCGGTCAGTCGGCCCTGGACCCATCGCTGTGCCAGCGAGAGTTCGTTCTGGAGGCGACGGAGCCGCCGGAGTTCGATCGCCAGTTCCGAAAGATTCTCCGCCCCATCTGGATCGACATTGATCGAAAGGTGTCGGCACGACGTCATGTCCAGTCCCGAACTCGCGGGATACGCTGTTTTGGTTCCGAAGCTGTAGGGCGATGCTGAGACTTCGAGCCGGAACCCCCGAGAGATGTAGAAGTACTTGCGCCGCCGGTCATCGGTCCGACTCTTGACTAACCCCGCTTCTTCGAGTTGTCGGAGATGATCGATGACGGCCTTCGGACTCACACCGAGATAGTCGCTGATCTCCGTCACGAAACAGGGTTTGCGCGCCAGCAGACGCAAGATGCGTCGCCGATTTGCATTCCCCAATAGATCAAGCAACTTCGCGGAGTCCATTTACGTGACGTTACCTCTTATCACATATAAGTATTTCCTGCACGGCCCAATTAAAGGGGCCCCAGTGGTCAGGACTTCTTGATACGAAGGCAACAGGAAACGCGTCGCGGTCCCTGGGCAGGGTTATTTCGATCGATTCGTCTTGCGTTCATCAGGGGCCGACGAATCGCCGTTCGACTGCTGTCCACCGCTCGAAGAATCCGGATCTTGTTTGTCTGTCCCGCCCGTATCATCCGTCGGCGGACCAGTTTCGTTTCCCGGTGGCCCAGTCTCGCCATTTGCAGGCGAATCGGCAGAATCATTCCCCGGCCGGTCAGTCTCGCCATCTCTATCGGCTGGGCCAGTCGTTCCGTTCGGCGGACCTTGTTGGTCTTCATCTGGTGGGCCAGTCGTTCCGTTCGGCGGACCTTGTTGGTCTTCATCTGGTGGGCCAGTCGTTCCGTTCGGCGGACCGCGCTGATCGCCATCGGGGGGGCCTCCAGGAACGATGTCGGGCGGACCAGCCGAAAGGTTTCGGGCCATCGAAGCGACGTCTCGTCCAGTCATATTCTGCGCCTGCGTTCGTAACGTTTCGAGGCGCGTGGCGTTGACGCCGACCTGCCGTGCAACCCGATCAGTCTCGTTGATCGCAGATTGTAACGCGCGAATCTGGGCTCCGAGTCGCGATACTTGGGCGGCCCTGGCCGGACCAGGGAGGTCAGTACTGCCGTTCTCGAAGCGGTCCAGGCGAGTTTGGAGCCGGTCCAAACGGCGTTCAAGTGTCCGGACGCGATTTGCCACCGAGCGATTTGCCGTTGATGTGTTGGCCCCCACACTGGCGGCCCACATGCCGGTTTCGACGGACGCGTTTGTCTCGACAGCGTTCGATTGCATGAACGCGCTCATCTGACTTCCCAGGGACGGGGAGCTATCGTTCGCGGCCGTCGCGTTTGTCGCCGTCTGTACGGTCGGATCCGCCGCAGCATCGGCCGACGATGGAGCCTGGGCGAGAGCGGCCCCATCCGTAACAGCCAGCGCCGGAGCGACAACAAGTGACCCGACGACGATTGCGACGAACACGCTGGCTCGGACGGACATACCCAATTGTATCACCGGTATCCACTAAAACCCGAAGCTTCGTTCGCGCTGTTCACTCATCTGTGTAGCGTGCGCTAATCGTCCAGTAGCGTTTATAGCGCTGTCTCAACCCGTTTCGAAACGTGCACAGATCTTTCGACAGCGTCTGCAGTGAGACCGGGGTAGTTTCGTGCCCACGGTTGGTGGCCGCTGCCGCGGCCACAACCCTTTTTCGACGTGGTATGATATACGTTATTGTACCGCATGTTCGAACAGTTCTCACGGTCGTATTATCTCGGCCGGATGTACGTCCAACCCAGCGAGACACCGACGGCTGCCATGTGTGGAAAGCAATACCGGCGCGTGCATCGCCAACTGTACCGAGATACCGAACCGGCGGCTGATGAACTCCCCCTCGTGATGAAACTCGGGTCGCGACACTTTCCCGTGACTGGGGCCCAATCAGTTCCCGCTGACACATTGGCAGTGCCGCCGGCTGTCCTGGCGGATGCGGCCGTCGAGAACCCACCGACGCTTCGGGAGGTGTTGCTGGCGAGTGAAGATCGGGCGGATCAACTCCTTTCGTTGGCCGGCATCGAGGAGGACCCCGCCGGGATTTAAGCCGCTTGAGCTGTCGGATCGAACTAATGCTAGACGAGCTACTCGGGAGAGCCGCTCTCAAAGAGCGAATCGAGGAACTCGAAGCCGACAAGGAGGATCTACAACACCAACTGGCGGCCGAATCAGATCGACGGGCCGACGCAGTCACGAAGCGCCAAGCGGCCCAGCGTGACGTCAACGAACTCGAAGACAAGGTCGAACAACTAAAAGACCGCGTCGAGCGCTTACAGGACACGGACCGAGACCTCTCCGTTCGACGTCGCGAACGGCTCCACGGAGACCGACTCAGCGATGTCTTGGACCGGTTTGAATCCATCGACGCCGGACCTGACGGGGCGCTAACGGCATTCGTCGCCAATGGGGCCGTCCCGCCGGAGATCCGCGAGGCGTTCGGTGAGCGATCCGCGCTCGTCGCCGAAAACAGTCCCTGTTTTGTACTCACTGACGACGCGGGTGTCTGCAGCGTCGCACTCGATCCGCCGATCACGCCGATGCCGTTCGTCGAGTGGGGGGCTGACTTCGATATTGATCGATCACTGTTCGAGCCGACTGGTGAGTTTACCCTGGCCCTGGTGCGGTCTGACCTGTTTGCGATGGGTGAATATCGCGGTCGTGAACGGGTCGCGTTTCACGGCTTCGACAGCGATCTCGGGCGCAACCACTCCAAGGGTGGCTTCTCTCAGGCCCGTTTCGAGCGCCTCCGGGAGGAACAGATCGACAATCACCTCGATCGCTGTCGGGCCGCACTCGACGAACGGACGACCGACCGCCTCTACGTCGTCGGCGAACGCTCGATCCTGTCCCAGGTCGCTAGCGAGGCCGACGCCACGGCGGCTGTCGACGCGACGGGCGACCCGGAAGACGCCCTCGAGGATGCCTTCTGGGACTTTTGGACGACGACGCTGTACGCGATCTAGGCTAGCCACTCGGGGAACGAATCCGTCTCCCGACTCCGTCGTACGTACGCACGCTGCATGTCCCGAATCGCTGCCTCAAGCGTCGCGCCCTCGGCAAGGCGGTCTTGAACGGCCGCTACCTTCCATTGACTCGGTGTCATCTGTTGGGTCCAGCGGGCCTCGATCGGATCGAGCAGTTCGTCGATCCGGCTGTCCGCAAAGCCCTGGACGCTCAATCCGTGTCGGGCGTAGTCGAAGACTTCCGCGAAGATCGTCTCACGGTCTCCCGTTTGGGTCCCGTCAGCGGCCACCCACTGCAGGTCGGCCTCGAGTCCGTCCTCGGCAGCGGCATAGAAACTCTCCCGGGCGTCCGGCCAGGGAAGCGCCGTCAGCGGATGATCAGCATCCACGAGGCCGACAAGCAGCCCAGCCGTCAGCGCCTGCAAGCTGATATTGTCAGCAACCGTCGGTTGGGTCGGCAGGGGACGGTACTCGATGCGAATCGAGCGCTCGTCGCCGGCCTCAGAGACCGGGTCGCCGCCGATAACTGCCCGAACCCACCGCCAGTAGGTCCCTCGCTTGTGTTCGAATTCGGGGAACTGATCGGTGAAGCCGTCATCGTCGGCTTCGCCGCTGGCCCAGTCAGCGAGGAAGGGGGCATAGAGGTCGTCGGCAACGACCCGGTCGATAACGTCCGCCGTCGTCTCAATATCTTCCGGGACCCGAACCTTCGGGTGTTCGCTGTGGTTGACTGACTGTTCGAAGACGGCGATTCGAAGTTCGTGCGGTGTCTGTTCGAGCAGGTCCCGGGGGTCGACGTCTTCGTCGTAGAGATCCGGGGGCAGAAACGGCGAGTTTGTCGCCAACGCAAGGACCGGGCCGAGCGTCCGGATCGCGGCGTTGAAATATGCCGGAAACGCCGCCACATTGGGGATCTGGAGGTGGGGCTGGATCGACGTGGCAAGAGATTCAAAGAGGATACTCGGAAACGCGCGGGAGGCGCCAGGCACGTCCAACGGCACCGCGCCGTCTGTCAATCGAAGGACCTCGTTGTCGATGGCGTAGTAGCGTGGATTCGGCCGCATGTGCTGGGCGATCGTGAGTCCGCCGCGTGTTTCGTGGGCCGAAAGGTACGCGTCGCTCCCGCTTGCAGGCGGAATCGTCCACATTGCGTCCGTCACGAGCGTCTTGTCGTCTCCAATCGCCGCACGTCCACGATCGAGTCCGGTCGCCGTGGCCGTCGACTGGTGTTCGAATCCGCCGGGCCGGAGAGCCACGGGATCGGTATTGATCTCGGCATTGTGGAGACCCAGTTCCTTGCTGATGCGCTCATCGACACCAAAGAAGTCGGCTGGGATCGTGGCGAGGGTGTGGCCAGCATCCCCAGTCTCAGCCGCGTAGACCTCCATTTCGAGGCCGATCGCAAAGTCTGCCGTATCCAGTTTTCCGGCATCGAGTTGGTCCCGCAGGAACCGTGCTTGTTTCTGCAGGTGGTCACGAAACAGTGCTCTCGCCTGGGTCTCAAGCGAGCGGGCAACGAGGTCGGTCGGTCCAGTCATTGCTCGTCCGTTCGCTGGGGTCACACAAATACGTGCGTCCAGCGGCAGCGGTCCGGCCGGATTCCCAAATCAGCTCAATCCTCGGCGATATCGACAACGAGGACCGGGATATCCGCGTTCTCGACGACTCGTTCGGTCACACTGCCCAGATTCGCCAGCCTGTCCCGGCCGGTGCGACCGTGTGTCCCCATGACGATCAAGTCTGCACCGATCTCCTCGCCGTAGCGGAGGATGTCCCGATGCGGAATTCCCTCTCGGAGTTCGGTCTCGATGGGGATGTCGGCCTCCGTTACTTGCGTCCGTAAGCGATCGATTGCGGCTTCGCCGTCTTCCTGCAGAGAGTCAATGACTTCGTCCTGTGCTTCTTTCTCGGCTGCGAGGTACATCCGCCGGTCGAGGACGTACAATCCGTGGATCGTCGCGTCGTTGTCCGATGCGATCGAGATGGCGTGTTCGAGTGTTTCGGCGGTCCCGCTGCTCCCGTCGGTCGGCGCGAGAATCGTATCGTACATGGCCACCTAGACCTTCGCGTCCCGGGTAAATAGTTGTACGTGCCAGAGTAACACACATTGGGGTGGCGAACTATCGAGCGCCTGACTTGAGCGTCGACGAGACCGAAAACGCGAGAATCGACGGCTTATCGACCAGTGAAGTTCGGGTGGTCGCTGACGTGTCGGGGTAGGTATCGGTGTTGCTGTGGGAGCCCCTCGACATCGTCGAGGACGCGCTCCTGTAGTTCCTCGGGCGTCATGTCGATCTCGTCGTCGTCGAGTCGAACGTTGACGCCGAGTTCGTCGCCTTCCATTTCCCGGTCACCGACGACGACGTAGTAGGGCACCCAGTCAGTCTCGGCCCGGGCGATCCGTTTGCCGACCGACTCGTCGCGATCGTCGACGTCGGCCCGCACGTCTGCGGCTTCGAGATCGTCGACGAGCCCCTCACAATAGTCCAGGTGCGAATCAGGATTGACTGGGATAAATCGCACCTGCGTTGGCGAGAGCCACGTCGGCAACTGGGGTGTCTCCATCGACGCGGTGTCCTCTAGGAGGGCGGCCAGGACGCGCTCGATTCCGCCCGAGGGCGAGTAGTGGAGGATCGGTGGGTTGTGGGTGTTGGTGCCGTCAGTGTACTCGATGTCGAACCGATCGGCGCTCTCGACGTCGATCTGGACCGTCGGGTTCTCGATCGGCCGCCCGAGGCCGTCGATCGCGGCGAAGTCGATCTTCGCCGACCAGTAGTGGTGGCGTTCCGGAATGATTTCGACGAGAGATGGCTTCCCGAGTTCGGCGACGACGTCCTCGACCCACGCTTCGTTTTCCTCGTAGAACTCACGGGTCATCCGGATCGCGGGTTCGTAGTTGATGCCGAGGTCTTCGGAGGTCTGGAGGGCGAGTTCGGCTTGCTTGCGGAGTTCTTCCCGGGCCTGGTCCATGTTCTCGGTGGCAGTGTGCATGTCGGGCATCGTGAACGCGCGCAGGCGCTTGAGGCCAGTCACCTCGCCTTTCTGTTCACGACGGAACGAGTACGTCGACATCTCGTAGATCCGCATCGGCAGGTCGTTGACCGAGATGTGCATGTCACGCATGATCGAGAACTGGCCGAAACAGGCCGCAAAGCGCAGCATCATCCGGCGGTCGCCCGATTCGAACCGATACTGGCGTTCGCCGAACTTCCCGGCGTGTTCGTCGATCGAACGGGCACCCAGATCGTACATGATCGGCGTTTCAACGGGCATCCCGCCGTACTCGACGACCAGATCGTTGACGTACTCCATGAGGGCGTCACGGACGAGTTTGCCACGGGGATACCATCGCAGGTTCCCCACGTCACTCAGTTCGTCGTAGCCGACAAGCCCCTTCTCCTGCATCAGGTCAACGTGGGGTGGCTCCTGGCCCTCGTTGCTGAGGATGCCTTCGACCTCGTCCTCGATGAATGCCGTGAGGTCCTCGCCAACCGAGTCCTTCGCGGCGACGGCGTCCTGTACGTCGCCGTCGGGCGTCATAACCTTCCAGTCGCTGGGTTCCCGGTCGGGTTCGCTTTCGTCCTCGCTGGTGTCGTCTTCGTCGCGGTGGGCCGCGACGTGGCGGGAGAGTTCAGAGAGCGGGTGGCCCTTACAGGAAACCTCGAAGGATTTGTACCAGCCAAACGGCGCCCGCAGGATGGTATAGCCCGACGCTTCCAGTTCCGTTTCGAGCCGTTGCATGACCTCTTTGGCCGCGTCCGGCCCGGCGAGGTCCTCACTAAGGTGTGCGTAGGGATAGAGAACCACGTCAGTCGTGTTCAACTGGTCGGTGACGTCTTCCAGTTCCGTCAGCGCGTTCTCGACGACACCCTCGACGTCTGCCTCGTCGTCGCTTTCGACGCTGATGAACACCGTCACGCAGTCTTCCATGCGCCCTTCCATCGGGACGCCCTCGGTTTCAGCGAGATCACCGCCGCCTGCCTTGTCGGTCGTCTCGAACTCCAGATGGTCCGAGTGGATAAACAGTAGTCGCATAGGCATAGACTCCCGACGGCCGGTAAAAAGCGTGCCGGATGCAGTCACACGGATCCGTCGGCTGCGGTGTCAGCCAACCGCGAGGGGCCTCTTTCCCGTGTGTGTCGATATCGTGAGCCATGGCATCGCAAACCAATCTATAAGTACAATCAGTGAGAAAGATGTATTCGGAGGGTACCCAATGGAAAAGAACGTCGGTGGATGGGATCGAACCGTTCGGCTGGTGATCGGGGTGGTGTTGCTTGGTGTGGCTATGGCAGGATTCGCCGAACTGCTAACCTACGAAATCGGTCCGATTACGACAATGATCGGCTCGGCTATCCTGGCGATTCTCGGGGTACTCCTGGTAGTGACGGGCGCACTCCAGCAGTGTGTCCTCAATCAGGTGTTGGGCATCGATACGTATCGTTCCTGAATCAAAGGGAGCAACCGAACCGTCGATGTTCCGGTCAGTGCCGCGCTACGTTTCGTCGTCCTTCAGCGTCTCCAATTCCTCGTCGATGGCTTCCTCATCGATCGACTCCGCCTCGACATCGACGTCTCCGGCTGCCTGCGGTGTCGATTCCTCGGCCGTCGTCGTGTCGTCTTCCTCGGCCGCCTCGCCCATCTCTGCCTGGAGGGTCTGGAGTTCGGACTCGACTTCGCTGTCGGACTGCAAGTCCGCCAGTTCCCGGTCGAGCTGATCCTGATCGGTGATTGCGTCTTGGAAGGCACCCGTATCGCGGAGTTCGTCCATCGCCGACGCCCGGGCTTCCATCTCTTCAGTCCGTTCTTGTGCCCGATCGATGGCCCGGCCGACGTCTTCGAATTCGTCGCCAGCACCCGACATGGCCTCGGAGACGCGGGCGGAGGCCTCTGCAGCCTCGTAGCGAGCTTTCATCGTCTCCTTTTTGGTCCGGAACTGTTCGACCTGGGCCTGGAGCTCGCTTTTCTGCTCGACGAGTTGGTCCTGTTGGGTCTGTAAGTCAGCGATCTGGCTTTCTAACTCCTCGATCTCGTTCATCTTTTGCTTTTTCTTCTCCAAGGCCCGCCTGGCCAGATCTTCTCGATCCTGCTTGACCGCTTCGCGAGCCTGATCGTTGTGTTTCTCGACGTTTTCTTCGAGCCGGCGTTTCTGGATCTCTAAGCGTTTCTTCTGGGTCGTCAGGTCTGCAATCCCCTGTTTGACGTCTTGCAGTTCGTCCCGTAACTGCTCGTAGGAGTAATCCAGGGTTTCGGAGGGGTTTTCAGCCCGATTTAACAGACTGTTGACCTTCGACCGGACGACGTAGGAGGCGCGCGAGAGGATTCCCATGGGCATCTGTTAGGGATCAGCCGTCTTAAAACTCGTACTCGTTCGTCCGTCGAATGTCCGTGCCAGTGACCACCGAACCCAGCCGTTCCCGAAACGGTTTAGGTCCGGGCACGCCCACCGTCGGTATGCCGAACGAGCCCGAAACCGACTACGACCAGGAGCTGGGGCGGAAGTTCATTTTCGTCACCGGCGGCGTGATGTCTGGCCTGGGGAAAGGCATTACCGCCGCGAGTACCGGCCGCCTGCTCGCCAATGCTGGCTTCGACGTGACTGCCGTCAAGATCGACCCGTATCTCAACGTCGACGCCGGGACGATGAATCCCTACCAGCACGGCGAAGTGTACGTCCTGAAAGACGGCGGTGAAGTCGATCTGGATCTGGGGAACTACGAGCGCTTCCTCGATATCGACATGACCTCCGATCACAACGTCACCACTGGGAAAGTCTACCGGGAGGTCATCGAGAAGGAGCGGGCCGGCGATTATCTCGGCCGGACCGTCCAGATCATCCCGCATATTACCGACGACATCAAGCGTCGCATCCGCGAGGTCGCCGAGGGTAGTGATGTCTGTCTCATCGAAGTCGGCGGCACCGTCGGCGACATCGAGGGGATGCCATACCTGGAAGCACTCCGGCAGTTCGCTCACGAGGAAGACGACGACGATATTCTCTTTACCCACGTCACGCTGGTGCCCTATTCGAAGAACGGCGAGCAGAAAACGAAGCCAACCCAGCACAGCGTCAAGGAGCTCCGCTCGATCGGTCTCCAGCCGGACATTCTCGTTGGCCGGTGTGATGACAAACTCAACTCGCACGTCAAAGAGAAGATCGCCCTGTTCTGTGACGTCCCGACGGAGGCCGTCTTCTCGAATCCCGACGTCGATGATATCTATCGCGTCCCGCTGGTCGTCGAGGACGAAGGGCTCGACGAGTACGTCATGGAACAACTCAACCTGACAGACGAGGCGCTCCCGGAAGACGAGCGAAAGAACGGGTGGCGCGAACTGGTCACCCAGGAGAAAGACGGCACGATCGAGGTTGCGCTGGTCGGCAAATACGGGCTCGAAGACGCCTACATCTCGATTCACGAATCGCTGAAACACGCTGGCCTAGAGACGAACGTCGACATCGAGACGACGTGGATTCACTCCGAGGAGTTAGCGGATGAACACAACGGGCAACTCGCAGACGTGGATGCGATCGTCGTCCCGGGCGGGTTCGGGGCCCGCGGGACCGAGGGGAAGATCGAGGCGATTCGTTACGCCCGCGAGAACGACGTCCCCTTCCTCGGACTCTGTCTTGGCTTCCAGATGGCCGTCGTCGAGTACGCGCGCAACGTCCTCGGACTTGACGGCGCACACTCCGCAGAGATGGACGAACAGACGCCCCACCCCGTGATCGACATTTTGCCCGAGCAGGAGGGCGTCGAGGACATGGGCGGGACGATGCGATTGGGTGCCCAAGACACGGACATCGACTCGGGCACGCTCGCTGCCGACCTGTACGACGACACCACCTGTCGGGAACGTCACCGCCACCGCTACGAAGTCAACCCCGAGTACATCGACGACCTCGAAGCGGCCGGGATGACCTTCTCGGGCGTCTCGGGTCGACGGATGGAGATTCTGGAATTGGACCAGGACACTCACCCGTACTTCATCGGGACCCAGTTCCATCCCGAGTTCCGGTCGCGGCCGACGCGGGCCTCGCCGCCGTTCGTCGGGCTCGTCGAAGCAGTGTTAGACCAGCCTGAACACTCGCCCGCGGAGGTCGAACACTGATGGTCGACGCTGAATCGTTCATTCCCGACGCGAAAGCCGAAATCGTCGAAGCGATCGGCGACGACAATGCCGTGATCGCCCTCTCGGGGGGCGTCGACTCCTCGACTGCTGCCGCCCTTGCCTACGATGCCGTCGGCGATCAACTCACGCCAGTCTACGTCGACACCGGCCTGATGCGAAAAGGCGAAACCGAGCAGATCCGCGAGACCTTCGAGTACATGGACAGTTTGCGGATCGTTGACGCGAAAGATCGCTTCCTCGACGAACTTGACGGCGTCACCGACCCGGAAGAAAAGCGCCACGCGATCGGCGAGCAGTTCATCCGTGAGTTCGAAGAGGTCGCTCGCGACGTCGACGCTGACCACCTCGTCCAGGGGACGATCTACCCCGACCGGATCGAGAGCGAAGGGACGATCAAGTCCCACCACAACGTCGGGGGGCTGCCCGAACGCATCGACTTCGATGGTATCGTCGAACCGATGGCTGATCTCTACAAAGACGAGGTCCGGGACGTCGCCCGTGCACTCGACTTAGAGGAAATCATCAGCGAGCGCATGCCCTTCCCGGGACCGGGCCTGGCGGTCCGGATCATCGGCGAAGTGACCGAAGAGAAACTCGGAGTTGCGCGGGAGGCTAACCACGTCGTCGAGGAGGAACTGGAAGCGTACGACCCATGGCAGGCGCTGGCGGCCGTCATCGGCAAGGCCACGGGCGTCAAGGGCGACAACCGCGTCCACGGCTGGGTCGTGGCCGTCCGATCCGTCGAGTCCCGAGACGGGATGACCGCCCGTGCTCAGGAGATCGACTGGGAAACGCTCCAGCGTATCCAGAGTCGCATCACCGGCGAGAACGAGTCGGTTGCGCGCGTCGTCTACGACGTAACGCACAAGCCGCCCGCGACAATCGAGTACGAGTAAGATGAAGGCAATCGTTGCCGGACCGGACGACAGTGAGATCGCCAGTGCTATCGAAGCGGAAGGCCACGACGTGACGACAGTCGCAGTCGGTGACGGCGAGTCACTCGAAGCGGCCGGAATCGTCGGGGCCGACGTCTACGTCCTGACCGACATGGCCCAGGCAACCTCCATCGCCGTCGCGAACGATCACAATCCAGACGTCCGGGTCGTCGTCTATGCCGAGGGTTCCCTGCCGGAATTTGCCACTCGGCAGACTGATCTGGTCGTCGATCCGCGGCTACTCGATCCCGATGCTGTTGCCGAAGAACTGGACTGACGCCGAGTGGCTGTTCACAGCTGTGGGGCAAGGTCGGCCAACCGCTCACTGGCCCGTTCGACGAACGGCGTTCCGTGGCCCATTGCCAGAATCTCGATATCGAGATCCAGTTCGGCCAGCCGACGGATACTGTCCGCAACTGCAGACGTATCATAACTCAACGCCCAGGGTGACGTCTCCAGTCGACCCCCCGACTCCCTGACGAGATCGCCGACGAAGGCGACCGATCGGTCTTCATCGACGTACGCGACGTGTCCGCGAGTGTGGCCCGGGGTGGTATAAACGGTGAGACCGCCGACGGTGTCACCATCCGAGACCGTCTCGACTGGGTTGGCCGGCGACGTGGTGAACGGCGCAGTCAGTGACTGGAAGGCCGCTTTCCGGTCGGTCCAGCCGGGCGAGCGATCGCCCTGGAGGATGGCGGCGTCCGGTTGGCCCGCGTAGATCGGACAGTCGAGTCCGATCGAGTCGAGTCCGCCGACGTGATCGAGATCGTAGTGGGTGAGCGCGATCCGATCGACGGCACGCGGATCGACCCCGACGTCGACGAGGTTTTGACGCAGGGCTCGCCGCGACCAAGGGCCGCCGGCATCGATCAACGTCACATCCTCGCCTCTGTGTGTCTCGTCGGTCGACGAGCCGTCGTCGACTACGAGGTAGGCGTTGACGCCCCGAAGGTCGAACCACCAGATCCCGTCGGCTATTTCGGTGGCCATGCGGAGACGTACAACAGCAGCGGGCAAAAGTGTCCGCGTCCTTAGGCTGGTTCGGCTACGTCTTCGAGGAGTCCATCGAGTGTCTGGAGGACGATCTCAGAGACGGTAAAGCGAGCGGCGTCTTTCTCGCCTGGCAGACAGAACACGGGAACACCGTCGCTAATGCCTGCCGTTGGCCGCATGCCGATCACCTCGGGACCGACGCGCTCGTGATAGCTCACTCTGAATAGCTCACCGAATCCCGGTAGCTCCGTCTCGAGCAGCGGATCGACGGCTTCGACAGTCACATCCGTGGGGCCCACACCCGTCCCGCCCACAGTCACAATGGCAGTGACATCCCGCCGAGAGACAGCCCGATCGCCCGCGGTCTGGACGGGGTCACTCCCAGCTTCGACGGTATCCTGCCCGGCGACGGTTCGCTCGTCGCTTTCGAGCGCGTCGATGACGACGGCCGCTGGATCTGAATCCGTTTCGTCGGACCCATCGTCAATCGAGAGCACGAACACCCGGCCCCCACACTGCACGACCGCTCGTCCAGCTGCTCGGCGTGTTCAACCGCTGGGTCCGGCGACGACTCCGGCGATGGCTCTTTACGTTCGCCCTCGGTCGATTCATCAGCCTCGTCGTCTGACCGCCCCCGGCGGGTGTCCCCCGTTTGAACGTCAACCATGGCCCCCGTGATTCTCTCCCCTGAGATAGACCGCCTGTCAGGACGATCCCCGATGGTATGTCCCACCACCGTGACGGAGCGGCACGGTTTAGTCAGCCCGTCTCGATCAGCGACGTATGGAGAGTGATGCGGACGACAGCGAGCAATCCAATCGGGCACACTGGGTGCTAATCGGGTCGCTGCTGGTCGCGCTGATCGCCGTCCCGTGGGCGCTGATACTGCTCCCGAGTGTCCGGGGGGTCGTGGGGCTGTTCGGTCTCACGTTCCGGGACGCATATCTCGTCGTGCCACTCATTCCAGCGCTCGGTCTCGGAGCACTCGCGGTCTGGACGGCGATTCGCTCAGGAGACCCGTAGCGTTGCCGACCCTTTTTCACTTAGTCGCCGAAAATGACTGCCAATGTGGCGCATCTATCTCGCGCTGGTGTTTTTCGCCGCGGTCTTTGGCACTGCGCTTGCGCTGTACACACTCTTACATCGGGAGACGCCCGGTGCTGGTCCGCTGGCGCTGATGTTGCTCGGAGCCGCGATGTGGTCGACTACGGACGGGCTGAGTATGGCCAACCTCGGCGCTTCTGGGACGCTATTTTGGGCCAAGCTTGGACTCGCCATCACTGCCGTCGTCCCACTGGCCTGGTTCCTGACAGCCGTCGAATACACCGGCTACGATCGATCGATCACGTCGCGGCACTTGCTCGGATTGCTCGTCGAACCGATCGCGTTCAGCGGGCTGATCTGGACGACCGGGAGTCACGACCTCGTTTGGTCGAATCCACAACTCGCCTCACTTGGGCCGTACACGACGATTACAGCCACACGCGGGCTCGCCTACTGGGGCCACGTTGTCTACTCCTATGCCCTGATCGCACTCGGTGCACTCCTCTTGGTCCGTGTCATCCTCCGTGCGAACGACCTCTACCGCGCACAAAGTACCGCGTTACTGCTGGCGATCGTCATCCCGCTCGTCGCAAATACGGCATTGCTGTTCGGGATCACGCCGGCCGGTATCGACGTGACGAGCGTTGCCTTCGTCGCCTCTGGGGCTGTCGTCACGGTTGCAATCTTCCGCCGACAATTGTTGAGTGTCGCGGCCGGCACCCGCGAAATCGGCCGTGACGAGCTCGTCGATCAACTCTACGATCCAGTGTTTATCGTCGACAACAACGGTGTCGTCAACGATTGCAATCCCGCTGGGACCGATCTCGTCGGAACGAGCTTCGACAATACAGTCGGGGAATCACTCGTTGATCTCCTTCCGGACCTCAACGCGGTGTTCCCGACCGAGAACACGTCGGATCACCACGCAGTGACGATCGAGCACAACGGCTCCGTACGGACCTACGACTGTCGCACGACGCCACTCGACAGTCCATTTGGCGAACGGTCCGGCACTATCGTGAGTTTGCGAGACGTGACTGAACAGACCCGGCGAGAACAACAACTGGACGTCCTCAACCGGTTGCTCCGGCACAACATCCGCAACGAGATGAATGTCATCCGCGGGCAGGCAGAATTACTCGGCGAGGCTGTCGAGACGAACGCCCTGGAATCGCGGGTCGAACGGATCGTCGAAACGGTCGATACCGTGACCGAACGAAGTGACAAGGTCGGGACGCTCACGCGGGCGTTCGACGACGATCCCACCTCGATCGACCTTGGAGTCATTCTGCGTGACGCGATCGGGTCGGTCACTACCGAGTATCCCGCAGCGACGATCGATCTCGAGGGCGATCCGAACCAGCGCGTCAAAGGTGCGGCGTCGCTCGGTGTCGCCTTCGAGGAACTCCTGACAAACGCAGTCGAGCACAACGATAGCGACCAGCCACAGGTGACAGTAACGGTCGCGGCCGACCCCGAGACAACTGCAGACGTAACAGTTCGGATCAGCGACAACGGCCCGGGTATCGACCGGCAAGAACGAGCGGTCATCGAGCGTGGGCAGGAAACGGCGCTCGAACACGGCAGTGGGATCGGCCTCTGGCTGGTTGCCTGGATCGTCCGGACCTACGGCGGGACAATGTCCTTTGCCGACGCCGAGGGTGGAACGACTGTCGTGATTCAACTCCCGAGTGACGCGTAAGGAGCGATCGAGTACGCCAATCTCGTCGGTGATCAGGCGGTCGCTTCGTAGCCGGCGTCTTCGACGGCAGCAACCAGCGCGTCAGGGTCGGCCTCACCTTCGACGGTCGCTTCTTCTGCCTCGTGGTCAGCGGTTGCCGTCGTGATGCCATCCAGTGCTTCGAGGGCTTCGACGACGCTCTGCTCGCAGTGTCCACAACTCATCCCTGTGACAGTGATCGTGCGTGTCATGCGAGGAAATAGGGGGGCCGCTTTTTTCCGGATTTCGCCTCAGAATCGAAACTCACAGCAGGACAAGACTTCGGATCGGCAATTCGACCCCGCTTTACTCGACGTCGCGACGCATCGCAATCTCGAACCAGGGGCACAGGCGAAGCTGTCGATACCATTCCGGGTGCTCGTATAATCGATCGTAGGGGACCCACATGAGACCGCCCACTTCGTCCGGATCGGGATCGAGCGAGCGATCGGTCAGCGTTGCCTGCAGGACCGAGCAAACCTCGTGCTCGACGCCGGCGTTCTCGAAGTACCGCTTGTACTCGAACTTGTCCGTGACCCGGAGGTCGTCGTACTGGTCGGGTGTGACGCCGAGTTCCTCTTCGAGTCGCTGGCGTGTGGCCGCCTCTTGGGACTGGCCATCGACCGGATGAGACGCGACCGTTCCATCCCAGTGTGTTGCCCAGAGGCGCTTCCCCGGCGATCGCTGTGCGAGCAGGATGTTGCCCTCGGTATCGAACAGCAACGCGGTGAACGCCCGGTGGCGAATCCCCTCGCCCGTATGGGCGTCAAGCCGGTTGACAAGCTCCTGTTCGGTGTCCTCGGCGTCGACGGCGATGACGTCCTGCAGTTCGTTTTCGTGCCGCACGTCTGCCTCAGTGGCGTCGGAATCGCTTCCCGACTCCTCGCTCGTACTCATACACGAGTTCTCGGAGAGCGGGTTCAAACAGTCTTCGACTCACGGAAGATACCGCCTCGAAACCAGCACCCACCACGCCCGCTCTTCGAGGATCAGCCTTCTTCGCTGGATCCTCGATATCACCGACACACCATCTTCACCCGACCCGTTCTTCGAGGATCAGCCATCCTCGGCGGATCCTCGACATCACCAACACCACACGCCACTACCCCACTCGCTCTTCGAGGATCAGCCATCCTCGGCGGATCCTCGATATCACCGACGCACCATCTTCACCCGACCCGCTCTTCGAGGATCAGCCTCGTCTTCGTCCCGACAACCTCGTCGCGTTCGCGTGCCCGCGTGATCAACTCGTTGACTTCGCTGGTATCGGCACAGTCGACGATCAACACGACGTCCTCCTCGCCACTGACCTCCCAGACGAAGTCGACCTCGGCCCACTCGGCGAACGCGTCGGCGAGAGCGTGATGGTCGACATCTACGTCGACACCGATATCGATCATCGCCTTGACGTTTCCCGTCTGGGTGGCAACGGTAAAGCGTTCGATGATGCCATCCTCGACGAGTTGCTCGACGCGGTTGCGGACAGTCCCTTCCGACGTCCCGACGTGATCAGCGATCTCCGTGTACGGTGTGCGGGCGTCCCGCCGAAGGATACTCAGTATCTCGCGGTCCAGATCGTCCATCGAGATATGTGGCTACCGCGGGTCCCCACTTGAGGATTACGAATTTCGTAACTCTGCTTCGAAAGCAACGCTTATCACCGGGCCTTCCATACGGATCTCGTAATGACAGACGCCTATGTGGCCCTAGAAGGTGAGCGCGTCGTCGAGGCGCGCGCTCGCTCGCCAGGCACGACCCGCGGGGAACTGGTCTTCACGACAGCATACACCGGCTACGAGGAGAGTCTCACCGACCCCTCCTACGAGGAGCAGATCCTGACCTTCTCGTATCCGTTGATCGGTAACTACGGCGTCCGCGAGGAGCGATTCGAATCCGATCGCGTCCACCCTCGCGGGGTCGTCGCTCGCGAGATGACCGACGACGTCGCCGAGTGGCTCCAGGAAGAGGGGCGGCCGGCCGTCGACCACATCGACACGCGTGAGTTGGTCACGGAAATTCGCAACGAAGGGGCAATGAAGTGTGGGATCGCCGCGGGTGAAGACGTGACCGAAGCGGACGCGCTGGCCGAACTCCGCCAGTGTGAGCATATGAGCGACCACACGGATATTGGGAGTCAGGTCAGCGTGACCGAGCCGGTCGTCTATAACGAAGATGGTGATGGCCCCGACGTCGCATTGATCGATTGCGGCGCGAAGGGGTCGATCCAGCAGTCACTGGTCGAGCGTGACGCCGTCGTCCACGTGCTCCCGTACGACACGACGCCGGCCGAGATCTCGGAACTCGATCCGGATCTCCTGTTCGTCTCCAATGGCCCGGGCGACCCCGAGAACTTCGAGGCCGCTGGCGACCTCGTCGACGAATACGCCGGCGAGGTGCCGCTGGCGGGCATTTGTCTCGGTCAGCAGGTCGTCGCCAACGCGCTGGGTGGATCGACCGAGAAAATGGAGTTCGGACACCGCGGCGTCAACCAGCCCGTTCGCGACCTCCGGACGGACCGGGTCGTGATGACGACCCAGAACCACGGCTACACCGTCGCCAACCCGGGAGAGAACCTCGAAGTTACGCAGATCAACGTCAACGACGACACGCCCGAGGGGCTGGAAAACGACGAGCTGGAGATCATCACGCGTCAGTACCACCCCGAGGCCAATCCTGGCCCCCACGACTCGCTGTCCTTTTTCGACGACGTCCTCGAACTGGCCGACTAGTACTTAGGACGAATTGTCGACCGTTTTGCCACGGTACGTAATCGTCCGGTCCTGCTCCTGGGCGTCATCTTCGGTTTCGGACTCCATTCGCACTGGGCGACCACGATACATAATTCGATTCGCGTCTTCGCTCTCGATCTCCTCGGGTTCGTCCGGTTCACGCTCCGCGATGAACGCCGCTGCCTCTGACAGCGTCGATTCAGCGGTCTTCCGGTGGACCCAACAGTGGTAGGCCTGCCTTGGCGTGCGAAGTTCGAGTCGGTGGCCACGAAATCCAGTACTGTAGTCGACACCGGCGACTG
Organism: Halorhabdus salina; assembly: GCF_013839425.1. GTDB lineage: Archaea > Halobacteriota > Halobacteria > Halobacteriales > Haloarculaceae > Halorhabdus > Halorhabdus salina. Next base: position 220,662 of record NZ_JACDNP010000005.1, read on the forward strand.
ATTCGTGTGGAATCTCGATCGTTTCGTCACCCGATTGCTGGCCAATCAGACAGAGTGTTCGCCGGCCAGTCACGACAACGATCGTCCGGAAGTCACCGTCGGGCGATACCGTATTGCGCTTTGATCCGCGCCCGATGCCGCGTTTCGCATTTGTCAACAGGAATGCTGGCGCTTCGCTCCCTTCGAGGTGCGTTATCGGCGGTTCGTTGACTGGGGGCAAATCGGTAAATCGCCCTTCACGGCCGGCGAGCGTGGCCATCGAAACCGAATCGTGAGGAGCCATTTCGGCCAGGGTCAGCGCTCGATCCAGAATCTGCTGGTCAGTCATGGCAATCCACACGCGACAAACCGATCACTCGGCACACGATCCATATTCGATTGCTCACGTCACCTGGTCATGATAGTTGTGAACGTGGTAGTATTCGCGATTCACCAAAACAATTGTTTGGGTATACTCTCTCATCTTTCAGAGTAATCAGTCGAATAGCCCGACAATCACCGGGACTCGTCCCAAACGATCGGGCGTCCGTCAGCGCTCGCCCTGGGCCGTCTGCATCGCCGCGCTGTTGTACGCACTGCCGGCCCTCCCGTCCCGGTCGAGGACGATAACCCCGGCCGTCCCCTCGACACGGTCGTCGAACCGCTCGATCGCCCGTGACGCCGCTCGCTCGGGGGAATCGCCGTCTTCGAGGTGCTCGACGGCCCGGCGGGCCACTGCTTCTTTCGCGATGTCTTCGCCGGCACCGGTTGCGCTTGCGCCGCCAGCGTCGGTGGCATAAAAGCCGGCACCGATCTGGGGGACGTCGCCGACGCGTCCGGCAAGCGCTGCCCACCGTCCCCCGGTCGACGTCCCGGTGACGATTCGGTCGCCGTCAGTCGCGACTGCACCGACCGTGTCGCTGCCGCCAAACTGGTCGGCCAGCCAGTCGAGTTGCTCGGCCACGGATTCGCCAGGGGGCGTGGTTTCGTCCCATCGCTCTTGCGTCCGATCTGCCCAGCAATCGACGCCAGTTTCGACGCCGTTCGCCGCAGCGAAGTCTGTCGCCGGCTCGCCCGCGAGCATGACGTGGGGTGTCTCTTCGAGGACTGCCCGCGCGACGTCGATCGCGTTGGCGACGCCGTCGAGGCCGGCGACGGCCCCACACTCCCGGTCATCGGTCATCAGCCCGGCATCGGTCCGGATCTGTCCGTCGGTCTGGACCGCGCTGCCGACCCCGGCGTTGAACCAGGGGTCGGCTTCGAGGAAACTGATCGTCGCACAGACCGCGTCGAGCGGCGTCTCTCGATCCAGCCCTGCCTCGACGGCGGCCTCGATCCGTTCGCGTCGTTCGGGCGGCTCCTCGGGTGGTGACCCGGCGCCGCCGTGAGCGATGATTCGCACGGTTCAGCCTCACTCCTCGGGCGGGGCGAGTTCGACCTGGGTGAGGTCCCGTTCGAGCATACAGTAGTCGTGGGGCGGTTCGCCGACGACGCTGTCGATACGGTAGGTCGTCTCGAAGTCTGCTCCCGCGGGTTCACAGAGGGCATGGCTCGGGCACTCCTCGTGGGGACAGGAGCCTTCGAGTTCGACCTTGCTGCCGGCGTAGGCGCTCTGGGCGGCGACGTTGGCCCGGATCGGGGCTGGTTCGACCTCGACGGCCGTGACGCCGACATCGTGGACCGCACATTCGAGGGTGTTGGCGTTGTCCCGGACCTCGGTCACGCGATAGCGTCGTCCTACCTCCAGGTTCAGACACTGCTCACGATAGGGGCAGCCCTCGCAGGCGGCCGATTCCCCTTGATAAACAAACTCGCTGCCGGAGTCGGCCAGCCGCGTTCCGAGAAGGGTGATTTGCGTCATTGGCCCGGCATAGGCGGTCGCGCCGATTAAGTCTCCCGACCGGTCAGCGTATCGAGTCGATCGAGGTACGCCGTCCGGGGCTGCTGGTACAGTGCTCGATAGTCAATCTCGCCGGCTGTAAACGCCCGAGCCAGCTCGAGTGCCCCGTCCAGGGCCGCCTCTCGATCGTCGTACTCACGCGTCTCGCCCTCGATTTCGGGTTCCAGAAAGAGTGTCACCCGCCAGGGATCGTCGGGATCGGGCTTACGCCGGCCGGGACGTCGACCTCGTCGGCCGCGGGTCACATACAGCGTCGGGAGACAGGGCGCGGGGAACGTATCCGAATCGAACACGTCGGGTCGATAGACCACGACCAGTTTCGTCGGCTCCTCGCTCCAGACGGTCCACCCATCGGGCACCGAATCGATTGGCACGGTTAGACCTGGAACCGCGGTCCAAAGAGTTTCTCGGTCGGTGTTGGTACCGGCTTCGAAGTCCAACTGGACAGACGTGGCACCGTTCATATAAAAAGCATTCAGATTCGCCACCGCTTTGTCACAACCAGTGTCAGAAACAGCCGATAGACTGGCGTTACCGACCTAATTTTCATCATGGTAATGTCCGACAGACAAACACTTAAATAGTAGCAGTACTCACCCGTTATTACTACCGGTGGTTTCCTTCCATCGACACTCCGCTGGAAAGCGCCCGTCGCGGCCCACGGAGTGGTATGTGTTCACACAGCGTACTCGACGGAACGACGGGTCGATCGCTGCCGGTAGCTTGCAGAGTGGTCCCGTCCGATCGAGCGCGTGTGAGGAACCGATTGTGATAGCATGAATGGCACCAGAAACACCCTCGCTGACCTGAACGAACAGTACCGGGATTCGATACCGGCAGACCTCCGACAGACCCAGCAGTTCCAGTGGTATCTCGACGAACTCCAGGAGACCCCGAAAATCGCCCGCAACGCCCACCAGCGTGTCGCGGACATGTTCGACCACTACGGAACGACCTACGACGAAGACGAGGGCGTCGTCGAGTACGACCTCGCCGCCGCAGATCCCCTCGACGAGGGGGAAAACACCTTCTACGGCCGGGTGATCCACGAGGCAATCCACGAGTTCGTCAACAAAGTCAAGAGCGGCTCGCGCGGGCTTGGCCCCGAGAAGCGGATCAAACTCCTGTTGGGCCCCGTCGGCTCCGGCAAATCGGACTTCGACCGACAGGTCCGGCGGTACTTCGAGGAGTACACCATGCGGGACGCCGGTCGGATGTACACGTTCCGGTGGACGAACCTCCGGGATGTCATCCCCGACCAGGACCCCGACGATGACGTCGTCCGGTCACCCATGAACCAGGATCCGCTCGTCTTACTCCCCCAAAAACAGCGGGATACTGTCCTCGAAGACGTCAACGAGGCACTGGAGGCCCCATACACGATCCGCAACGAGCAGTCCCTGGATCCGGCAAGCGAGTTCTACATGGAGCGACTGCTTGCCCACTACGACGACGACCTGCAGGCGGTCGTGGAGAATCACATCGAAATCGTTCGCCTCGTCGCTGATGAGAACATGCGCCAGGCGATCGAGACGTTCGAACCCAAAGACAAGAAAAACCAGGACGAAACGGAGTTGACGGGCGACGTCAACTACAGCAAGATCGCCGTCTACGGCGAAAGTGACCCGCGGGCGTTCGACTACTCCGGGGCCTTTTGTAATGCCAATCGGGGTATCTTCTCCGGCGAGGAGTTGCTGAAACTCCAGCGGGAATTCCTGTATGACTTCCTGCACGCGACCCAGGAGCAGACGATCAAACCACGGAACAACCCCCGGATCGACATCGACCAGGTGATCGTCGGGCGGACGAACATGCCCGAATACAGCGAGAAGAAGGGCGACGAGAAGATGGAGGCCTTCAACGACCGGACCAAGCGCATCGACTTCCCGTACGTCCTCTCGTATGACGATGAAGCGATGATCTACCGGAAGTTGCTCAACAATGCCGACCTGCCGGACATCCACGTTGAGCCACACACGTTGGAGATGGCAGGCCTGTTCGGCGTCCTCACCCGCATCGAAGAGCCAGACGAGGCCTCGGTGTCGTTACTCCAGAAGGCCAAAGCCTACAACGGCGAGAGCGAGGCCGAGGACGTCGACGTCAAGAAGTTGCGCGAGGAGGCCACAGAGAGCGCCGAGATCGGCGAGGGCATGGACGGCGTCTCTCCGCGATTCATCGGCGACGAAATCGCCGAAGCGATCATGGACTCGATGCACCGCGACCGGGAGTTCCTCTCCCCGCTGACGACCTTCAACCACTTCGAGGCCAATCTCGAACACCACGGATCGATCCCCCAGGAGCGCTTCGAGACCTACTACCGGTATCTCGAACTCACCCGCGAGGAGTACCGCGATCGGGCGATCGACGACGTGCGCCACGCCCTGGCATACGATGTCGAAGAGATCCAGCGCCAGGGCGAGAAGTACATGGACCACGTCATGGCTTACATCGACGACGACACCGTCGAGGACGAACTCACCGGCCGGGAGACCGACCCCGACGAGCAGTTCCTCCGCAGCGTCGAGGAACATTTGGATATCCCCGCAGATCGCAAAGACGACTTCCGCCAGGAGGTCTCGAACTGGGTCTCCCGCCGGGCACGCGAGGGCGACACGTTCAGTCCGCAGGACAACGACCGCCTGCGCCGGGCCTTAGAGCGGAAACTCTGGGCCGATAAGAAACACAACATCAACTTCTCGGCACTGGTCGCCAGCTCCGAGATGGACGACGACGACCGAAACGCCTGGATCGAGGCCTTAGTCGAGCAGGGATACTCTCGGTCTGGTGCCGTCGAAGTCCTCGAGTTCGCGGGCGCGGAGGTCGCAAAGACCGAACTCGAAGAATGACCACCGAACGTGACCCGGGCCGGGCTGAAGGGCCTGACGACGCCCAGCAGTATCTCACAAACGCCAACGAGCAACTGGCCGCGACCTACGAGCCGCCGATGACGCTGTCTGACTACGTCGAGACGATCCTCGCCGAGCCACGGCTGGCAGCCGACGCCAGTACGTACCTCCTGGATGCGATCGAAGCCGCGGGGACCCGGACCGTCATCGAAGAGGGCGAGGAGCGCGAGCGCTACCGGTTTTTCGACGATCCGTACAACGATGGCGAACACGCCATCCTGGGCAACACGGACGTCCTCAACGACCTCGTCGACGACCTCCGGACGATCGCCGCCCGCCGGGGCAAAGCGGAGAAGATCATCTGGCTGGCTGGCCCGACAGCCACGGGCAAGTCGGAACTCAAACGCTGTCTGATCAACGGCCTCCGTGCGTACTCCCGGAGTGATGCGGGTCGGCGCTACACTGTCGAGTGGAACCTTTCGGGAGCCAGCGAAACCGGGGGACGTCTCACCTACGGCGATCACCCATCCGACGAAGACGACTGGCTGGAGAGTCCGGTCCAGACCCATCCGCTATCGGTATTTCCGCGGGCAGTCAGGCAGGATCTCCTGGCCACATTGAGTACGCGCCTCGGGGACCATACCGACGTGAACGTCCAGAGCGATCTGGATCCGTTCTCGCGAGTTGCCTACGAGTATCTCGAAGACCAGTATCGCCGCGATGGGGCCCAAGAGCTGTTCACGGCGGTGACGGACCCGGATCATCTCCGGGTGAAGAACTACGTTGTCGACGTCGGCCAGGGCATCGGCGTGTTACACGCCGAAGACGAGGGGACGCCAAAGGAACGCCTCGTCGGATCCTGGATGCCGGGGATGTTACGCGAACTCGATTCGCGCGGGCGAAAGAACCCCCAAGCGTTCTCCTACGACGGCGTGCTCAGCCAGGGCAACGGCCTGCTGACCATCGTCGAGGACGCAGCCCAGCACGCGGATCTCCTGCGGAAGTTGCTGAACGTCCCCGACGAGCAGTCGGTCAAACTCGACCGTGGCATCGAGATGGATGTCGACACGCAACTGTTGATCATCTCGAACCCGGATCTCGAAGCGCAATTGGACAAACACGCCGATCGGGGCGGTTCGGATCCGCTGAAAGCACTCAAACGCCGCCTGGACAAACACGAGTTCGGATACCTGACGACGCTGTCGCTGGAAGCCCAACTCCTCCACCGCGAGCTGACTGGTGACCCTACCGTCTGGACCGCTGACTCTTACGACGAGCTGGCCGATCGCATCCGCGAGCCACTGACCGTCGACGTCAGAGGTGGATCGGGCGTGACCGATATCGAACTCGCCCCGCTTACGATCGAAGCCGCTGCGCTGTACGACGTCGTCTCTCGCCTCGCAGAGCGTGATCTCCCGAGCTCACTGAACTTCGTCGAGAAGGCGCTGATCTTCGATCGCGGCTATCACGAAGACGGCAACGAACGGATCGATGCCGCCGAGTTCGAGTTTGACTCGGACGCCCCGGACGGCGACCGTGGCATCCCCGTCACCTACACCCGGGACATCATTGCCGACCTGCTGCACGCCGACCGGGACCGGCATCACCCCGAACTGGACGTGGCGTCGGTGATCATGCCAGGCGACGTGCTGGACGCTTTGGCTTCCGGATTGATTGACGCGCCAGTGTTCGGAGAGAGTGAGGTCGAGACGTTCGCCAAGCGCGTCACGCAGGTCGAAACCTACATCCGGTCTCGCCAGGAGGCCGACGTTCTCGATGCGATGCTCAAAGAGAAACGCGTCGAGCGCGAGACCGTCGCCGAGTACGTCGAAGCCGTCTACGCCTGGGCGACGGATGGTCGTGTCGAGAACGATCGAGGCGAAGACGTGCCACCGGATCCACTGACGATGCGAGTATTCGAGGTCGAACATCTCGGTCGGTTCACGGAAAGTCACTACGACGGCAACGAACCGGGGGAAGCGGTCCGAGCATTCCGGAACGACCGGATCGTCACGGCAGTCAACCGCCACGCCTGGGAATCCCGCGACGAGGGCTTTACCGTCGAGGAGTTCGAACCCGAATCGATCCCTGTTATCGAATCGATCCTCGGCAGTCACGACTGGGAAACCGTCCGTCGGACCTTCGAGGACTTCGAGCCGGGCCAGTGGGCAGATCCACCACAGGGAACGGAGACCGAACGCGTCAAAGGCCGGACGATCGACCGGCTCGTCGACGAATTCGGATACAGCCTGGCGTCGGCGGAACTGACCAGTCGATACGTCCTCGACGGGGTGGCCCACCGATGGGACTGAGAGCGGACCTCGAACGCTACCGGCAGGTTGGCGAACAGCGCCGCCAGGACCTCGCCGAGTTCATCCAGTATGGCGACCTCGGGCAGAGCCGGGCCGACCAGGTCCACATTCCGATCAAGATCGTCGACCTGCCAGAGTTCGCGTACGATCAGCGTGATGCGGGCGGCGTCGGACAGGGACAGGGAGAAACGCCGGACGTGGGCGATCCGGTGGGCCAACCACAGCCTGGCGACGGCGAGGACGGTGATCCGGGCGAAGAAGGTGGGGAACACGACTACTACGAGATGGATCCCGAGGAGTTCGCCGCGGAACTCGACGAGGAACTTGGACTGGATCTTGACCCGAAAGGCAAGTCCGTCATCGAGGAGACAGAGGGTGACTACACTGACGTCACCCGGTCAGGTCCTTCGAGTACGCTCGACTTCGAGACGCTGTTCAAGCGCGGCCTCAAGCGGAAACTGGCGATGGACTTCGACGAGGACTACGTCCGGGAGGCGCTGAAAGTCGAGGGGTGGGGCCCCAAAGATGTGTTCACCTGGGCGCGGGAGAACCGGATCCCCGTCTCCAGGGGCTGGATCGACAGTGCATACGAGGACCTGCCGGTCGAGGCGCGCGATGAATGGGATTCGATCGAGTCGATGAAGGCGGCCGTCGACCGGGAACACCCAGCCGATCGGGTTCGTCGCGAAGGCATCTCCGAGATTCCGTTTCGCCGCCAGGACGAACGCTACCGCTATCCCGAGACTATCGAACGCAAGGAACGCAACGTCGTCGTCGTCAACATTCGAGACGTCTCCGGGTCGATGCGCGAACAGAAGCGCGAACTGGTCGAGCGAACGTTCACGCCACTGGACTGGTATCTCCAGGGTAAGTACGACAACGCCGAGTTCGTCTACATCGCTCACGACGCCGACGCCTGGGAAGTCGAACGCACCGAGTTCTTCGGGATCCGGAGCGGCGGCGGGACCCGAATTTCCAGCGCATACGAACTCACCCAGGAGCGACTCGAGACGGCTTACCCGTTCAACGAGTGGAACCGTTACGTCCTCGCGGCCGGCGATAGCGAGAACTCTAGCAACGACACAGAGGAGCGCGTCATCCCCCTGCTGGAAGCAATCGATGCAAACCTCCACGCCTACGTCGAAACCCAACCCGGTGGGGAAGCGATCAACGCCACTCACGCCGAGGAGGTACAGCGACACTTCGGCGGAACCGACGAGGTCGCCGTCGCCTACGTCAACGAACCGGGCGACGTCACCGACGCGATCTACGACATTCTCAGTACGGAGGCATCATGAACACGATCGAGAACCGCACCGAAGCGAAAGAGACTGCCCGACGGCTGGAGAAACCTGTCGAGCTTGCGGGCAAGTTAGCCCGAAAGCTCGGCCTCGATCCCTACCCCGTCAATTACTGGATCGTCGACTACGCGGAGATGAACCAGCTGATCGCCTACGGCGGCTTCCAGCACCGCTATCCCCACTGGCGATGGGGCATGGCCTACGACCGCCAGCGCAAGCAGGGTCAGTTCCTCGGCGGCAAAGCCTTCGAGATTGTCAACAACGACAATCCAGCCCACGCGTTCCTCCAGGAGTCCAATTCCCTGGCCGACCAGAAGGCCGTGATCACCCACGTTGAGGCTCATGCAGACTTCTTCGCTAACAACGAGTGGTTCGGGCTGTTCACCGACAGCGATTCGACCCAGGGGGCGGACGCCGAGGCAGACCACCAATCGAACAGTCCCGACGCGAGTGCAATGCTGGCCCGGCATGCCGATCGGATTCGGGAGATCATGGCGGACCCCGAGATCGACCGGGAAGCTGTCGAGCGCTGGATCGATCACGCTCTCTGTCTCGAAGACACCATCGACCAACACGCCGCCTACCGACCAGTCAGAGACCAGGCCGAGGCCCGTGAGACAGACGAATCAACTGACCCCGACGTCGACGATCTTGATCTCTCGGCGGAAGTGACGAGCCAGGTGTTTGACGAAGAACAGCTGGCAGACGACGCCGAATCGGAATCGACGTCATTCCCGGCCGAACCCGTCGAAGACGTCCTCGGCTTCCTGCTCGCAGAAGGCACACAGTACGACGCTGAAGCGGGCAAAGCCGTCGAAATGGACGACTGGCAGGCCGAGATCCTCGAAATGCTGCGACGCGAGGCCTACTACTTCGCCCCCCAGAAGATGACGAAGGTGCTCAACGAGGGCTGGGCGGCCTACTGGGAGTCGATGATGATGGGCGAGGAAGCGTTTGCCGGCACTGACGAATTTCTCACCTATGCCGACCACCAGGCCCGCGTGCTGGGGTCGTCGGGACTGAACCCCTACAAACTCGGGAAGGAGCTGTGGGAGTACGTCGAGAACCGGACGAACCGGCGAGAGATCCTCGAACGATTGCTTCGCGTCGAGGGCGTCACCTGGCGGACGCTCGGGGAGTCTGTCGACTTCGATCACGTTCGTGAGTTGCTTCGGCCGCCTGCGTGGCTTCAAAACGTTCCTGGCTGGCTAGAGCGTATCGACCCGGACGACCCGAGAGTCGACGCCGATGCACTATCTCGTGCTCGGGGTGGCGAACTCGATGTCGACCGATACCCTTGGGCGGTGCTGACGTACGAGGGACTCGCTCAGCGCCATTACTCGCTGTTGAAACCCCAACACAGAGGCTTTCTCGAACGGGCCGGCCAGTCCGAACGCGAGTCGATCGCCCGATACCTCTTCGACGATCAGCGCTACGACAGCGTCGAGGACGCACTGGCAGACGTCGAGTACACCCGCGGGTGGGATCGTATGCGCGAGATCCGCGAAAGTCACAACGACGTGACGTTCCTCGATGCCTACCTGACCGACGAGTTCGTGACGGCAAACGACTACTTCGCCTACGAACACAGCCACAAGACTGGTGACTTCCGGGTCTCCAGTACCGATCCCGACGACGTCAAGCGCAAGCTGATGCTCCGGTTTACCAACTTCGGGAAACCAACGATCGTCGTCGAGGACGCAAACTACGACAACAGTGGGGAACTCCTACTCGCCCACCGATATAACGGCGTGATGCTCGACATCGAACAAGCGACGGACGTCCTCGAACGCGTTTTCGAACTGTGGGGCCGGCCGGTCACTCTCCTCACGATCACCAAGGAGTTCGACGATCACGACGTGGAAGTGGCTCGTCGTCGCGACGAGGAACCAGAGCCCGTCGAAGTCGGGAAGCGACTGCGCTACGATGGCGAGCGGGTCTCGATCGATACCGTTGACTGGTCGACCGTCGAGCACCTGGCCGCCGACGATATTGACTACGACACGAAACCCGAGGAGTGGCTGTAAGCTAATTTATCACAGATAATAACTGTAGGTCGGTTGCTATAATCGGACCTGATCCGCTCGAAATATATTATTCTAACGTGTATTCGAGGAAGATAGACGTGACTACCGCATCTATATTCCGAATAGAGGAATGAGATAATAAATCCATTCAGAGTATTAGTGAGTATTTGGTCTGTAATATCCCGATTATCAAAATTTTAGCCGATTTTTCGCAATGCGAAAGCACCGGCGACTGTTTTTACGTGCGAGGGTATTAGGTATAGCGAGAACGACGGACTGAGCCCAGAAGCGTCTGGCACGTCCGTCGGACCGAACCACACAACGATGACAGAGATAGAACTCACACGACGACGGATTCTTGCAGGGGTACTGGTAATCGGCCTCGCCGCGGCGGCGGCCGGTGTCGGGACGTTCGCCCTGTTCAGCGACGAAGCGACCTCACCAGATAATACGATCAATGCAGGAACACTCAATCTAGATCCTGTTGACGGCAATTTCACTGTGGATAATATCTATCCGACACAGAGTACAACCCAAAACATCACGACAAGTTATCAGGAGAGTGGAGACATTGGATCAAACCTCAATGTGTCAATTTCCACTGCTGACCCTTCAAATGCTTTCTCCGACCAATTAGATGTCGATAGTGCTGTTCTCAAAGTCGATGGTTCGACAGTGGAGACCCTTGCTGACAGCGGAACCCTCTCAGACCTCGAAGGGACACACTCTGGATTAACGACACTCAATGGTGGCGAAGATATCGCCCTTGAGGTGACATTCACGCTAGGTGAGGATACATCCAACACGTTCCAAGGAGACAGCCTAGATATCACAGTGTCGTTCAACGCAACCCAGCAAACGGAATAGTAATCCTATTCAGACGATCACTGGACCTGCCTTCCCGAATCCGGGCGGAGAATGATTCGGTAACGTGATGGGACGACTACAGGGAGACTGGAAACGGATAGGCAAGATCGCAGTAGTCATTGCTTTCCTCGTCGTTTTCGTCGGCGTTCTCATCACGACAGTTCCACAAGTGGCCGGTGCCGATCATAGTTACGTAGTTCTTTCTGACAGCATGTCGCCGTCGATCCAGGCTGGCTCGGTCGTGCTGGTGAGCGAGGTGCCAACCGACACCATCGAGAGTAGTGACGTCATTACGTTTCAAGAACGCAAGAATGACGGCACAAAGACGCGAGTTACCCACCGCGTTGTCGACGTGATATCAGACGGCGAGACGCAACAATTCCGAACGCAAGGCGACGCGAACAGCAACCCGGACCCCCAATTGGTCTCGGCAAATTCGGTCATCGGCGTTGTACAGTTTCATCTGCCGTTGATCGGTTATTTGTTCGACTTCGCTGACTCACCCATAGGAATTGCCGCCCTGATTATCGTCCCAGCGGTGTTACTCGTCGGATTCGAAGCGAGAGACCTCTACAGGGCAGTTACCGAGTCAGGAGCTGAATCGTCTGAAGAGTCCGACGATGGGGGTGCTGACTGACGTGGCGCGTGTTCGTCTCTGGACGCTCATCCTGATCGGCGGTGTGTTGCTCGTCAGTGCTGCCATGGTGGGCGGCACAGCAACCTACGCACTGTTTTCGGACTCAACGCAGGCGAGCGGGACGATTCAAGCGGCTGAATCGTTCGCCACGACGCCGCCGAACGGCTGCGCCTACGACGATATCAATGGCAACGGTGTCTGGAACCAGGGGGAACCATCATACGACGAAAGTGAACTGTACTCCTTCAATGACGAATCCGTCACGCTTGTGATCCCCGAAGATTGTGGGCCGATCGAAAACTCAGGGAACATCGATATTACAGCTGGGTCTGTCACTGCCAACACAGGCTTTGAAACAAGCGGTCTTGGGAGTCTCTCAATATCGGCTACGAAGGGCGCTGTAGATCTGCAAGATGAGCAACTCCTGTCGAATCTCAGGGTATCGATAACGGCGAGCGGACCTGTAAACATTAATAATGTTTCCGTTCTCTCACGGTGGGGTAGTCTCTTTAACTCCCCAGGAATCGCCATCTCGGGCAACTCCCTTTCAACTGTCGACGCAGAAATGGGAGCAAACAGGAACCAAATTCGGCTGAGAGCTACCGGCGGAGATATCGATGGAACGGGAATGTCACTGACAGCGCCAGGCAACTTTTTCAGTGATGGTAATATTCAATTAGAATCAAATGGGAACATAAAACTCGAGAATGCTGCGCTTGACGCTAGCGACGAGATGTCGTCGGATCTAGCTAGTCCCGAGAATACCCTGTTCGTAGACGGATTGTCCGTCAGCGATTCGGACGATAGGCTGGTGTACACGCCCCCAAATGTCACAGTAGAAGGGACACCGAGTAGCGGAAACGTGATTCAAGGAAGCACCACCCTTGCCACCATGAATTCTCTCGATGTGTCCGCCAGAGGTTCGAATTTTTCCCGTAACGACGTCGTCCTCGAAGAAACGACCGACTGGGAGAAACTCGGTGAACGACTGAACGTCTCAGTATCGCCCCCCGAATAGGGTCGTGTTTAGTTTAGGGAGTTCCACCATCGTGCGAAGCTCTGGAGCCAATTTTCGGCTGTTTCCGGTTCGACGTGTCTGAAACAGTTTGAGAACGAAGATGTTCGGCGTTTTACCTCACGGAAGATACGTTCGACACTGTTCCGATTTCCGCTGCGTTCAACCTGAAATCGGAGCCCGACTCGTTGAAGCGCAGTTTGGAGATGTTGGGCACCATCGACGAGAAACACGGCGTTGTCGACATCGTGTTTCTCGCGGAGTTCCTGCAAGAACATCTCAGTCAACGCGGTCGTAGTCGTCGAATAGAGCTGTATATGCAGCAATTCGTTCGTTTTTGGATCCGCAGCGGCGTACAGCCAGTACCGCTGGTCGTTGATCCGAATCACTGTTTCGTCCAGCGCAACTTGATTCGGAGCTTTCCCGCTGACTGGCTGTAGATCGGCTTTCTGTACCCAATCGTGGACGGCTTTCCGCGATCGTTGGACACCGAACTTCTCAAGTTCCGAAACGGTATTCGAAAGTGATAGTCCCGCAAGATGCAATCGAATACCGAGCTCCATCAGCCGGCGCGGTGTCCGCTCACGCTCCACAAAATCTAACTCAATCCAATCGCTACTGCCACTGAGGCGTGTGATTTCTGGCATAGAGCACCATCAAATCATCACGCCTCACTTTTCACGCTTAACTAAACACCGCCCCGAATAGCATACGAAGACTTAACTTTCGGATTGTTATATTGCCATCATCAAGCACTTCGGAACCCTAAATTAAGCACATTTTTAAATCCTGAGTCGTACTGAAAGGATGCTAATCACAGGCCATTTTTCGATTTGATAAATGGGGCCATGGGTTGATATACGTCACTACCCCAAGATATACCAATGGCAACGGCCGACCCGGAGTGGCTCCACTTCGAGGGCTCACCCTTCGAAGAGGATACATTCCGCAACGTGTGGTTGCTCGCACTTGCCACGTACGGCGTCGGCGACATCGTGACGACGATCACGATCGTCTATTTCAGCGAAATCCACGTCGAGGCGAATCCGATCGTCAACGCCTCGATCGATGCCTTCGGCGGCGGCGGCTTTCTCGCGATGAAATTGCTCGTGCTCTACACCTGCCTGGGAATCAGCATCTGGGCGGGGCGACTCGAAAACGATCGGCTGCTGTTTTACGGCCCGCCGCTGTTGTTGATGCTGGTCGGCCTGCTCATCACTGGAACGAATTTGATGATCCTCTTTGCCGCAGCGTGACGGGATCACCGACGCTGGTGGCGATCAATCACGATTCGGGAGCGCGAAGTTCGAAGACGGCGTCGAAGGTCGTTCCGTCGGACTGGATTTCGTTGCCGACGGACTCATCGATCCGCCAGTCCAGTTCGACGGTGACGCTCTGGCCAGGCTCGACGGTCTTGTTCGGCGCGGCCGTTCCGGAGAGTGAGGACAGCGAGACGTACGAAGATGACGAACCGGCGACGATGACACGCTCGCCGTCCGGATACTCGAAGGTGAGTTTGACCTCGACGGCCTCGGATAGTTCGCCTTCAGTCGGCGAGTCGTCGACCGAGGCTTCCGGGCCGACGATACCGTTCTCGTGATCGGTGACCGTCACTGTGGCCAGTCTAATGGTCCCGGCTTGCTGGCCACCGTTGGTCAACGTCACGGTCTCGGCACCGGACTGGCCGGGGACCACGTTCTGGGTCTGAAGCAACGTGGCGTCATCGGGGGCATCCAGCGAGACTGTTGCCTGGTCGTCGGACGTGCCACCGTCGCCCCCTCCACCGGCACCGGCAGAGTCGGATTCTGTCCGGGTCGGCGTCACAGTGGCGGTACGCGTGGGCGTCGGCGTGGACGTCTCCGTGCCTTGGACTGTTTCCGTCTCACCTTGTGTCGTCGTCGGTGTCACCCCGACGGGCGTTGTCGTCGAAGTCGGTGTGTCCGCGGTGGTGCCGTTGGTCGGCGTTGCTGTCGTCGTGACTGTCGAGTTAGCTGTCACCGTCGATGTGGGCGTTGTGCCTGGCTCACCCGTCGGCGTCTCCGTGTCACCGTCCGGACCGAAGATCGTGATCGTCCCAATACCGGCCCCGAACAACACGACTACTGCCACCAGTAGCAGGAGGGCGATCCGGCGTCGAGAGCGGGATTCGTCTTCCTCGGAGTCAGTCATGTGTATCCCTCGATTTTCGGGATGACGGCAACAACCGACCAGCGTAGAGTCGGATACCATGTTTTTGGCCTGTGGCACAATAAACTACAAGCACGTTTTCGAGTCGAGTAATCACTTCCGTCGCTCGGAGGCCGGGACTGATTGTTCAAGAAATACGGTCGGCAGAGTGCTTATGCAGATTGCCGACCGAGATGCGATCATGTCCGAAGAACTGTCAGTCAGTACCGACGAGCGGCTGTCGGTCATCGACGTGACGAGTCGCGTTCAGGAGGCGGTCCCACCCGAGGCAACCGGGACATGTACCCTTTTCGTGCCACACACGACGGCTGGGGTCACCATCAACGAGGGCGAACAGCGACTGCTTGGCGACTTCGAGACGGCGCTGTCGGAACTTGTTCCGGATGACGGCTGGGACCACGATCGGATCGACGACAATGCGGACGCACACGTGCGATCGATGTTGGTCGGCCCGAGCGTGACCGTGCCGGTCGAAGACGGGCAACTCGAGCTGGGAACCTGGCAGTCGATTCTGTTCATCGAGTGTGATGGGCCGCGTACCCGGACACTGCGCGTCCAGACGGCCTGATCCGACCGGCGGTCTCGCTTTGCGGACATTTATCGACGTGGGTGCCCACCTCCCTGCATGGACAGCGACGACGGCTGGTTTCGGGGGCTCGATCCCGATGACGGGGCGGCCGCCGCCTCGGCGATCACAGAGGGTCGTGGTGACGACCCGGCCGACTGGCCGGCGATAGCGGTCGAGTCGGGGTTCGCCCCAGACAGGGAGACCTACTACGACCGACTTCGGGCAGCTACGATCGAGGCCGCCCAGACGGGTGTGACCAAACGTGAACAGGCCGACGATCAGCAGTTAGTACACGCGATCCGCTCGCTCGATGACTGTGAACGGACCGCCAACGAACTGGCAGAACGCGTCGCCGAATGGGCAGGGACGCGGTTTGAGGACGCTGGCACCGGGATCGAGTACGCCCGGGACCTCGCCGAACGCGAGCCGGGGGGTCCGGCCGAGGCTCGACTCATCAAGTTGGCCGGTCGCGTCGCGGGGCTCGCCGAGGAGGCAGCCACCTTGCGACAGTACGTCGAGACGGCCGCCCCGGATGTCGCGCCCAACCTCTCGGCGCTGGCCGGTCCCGTCCTGGCCGCGAGACTGATATCGCTAGCGGGCGGGCTGGAGACGTTAGCGAAGAAGCCAAGCGGGACAGTCCAGGTCCTGGGTGCGGAAGACGCACTCTTTGCCCACTTACAGGGATCGGCCCCGTCGCCAAAGCATGGGGTCATCTACACACACGAGTACGTGCGTGGCACGGATCCGGAGGACCGCGGATCGGCCGCCCGGGCGCTCGCGGGGAAACTCTCGATCGCCGCCCGGATCGACCACTACAGTGGGGACCGCCGCCCGGAACTGGAGGCGGAACTCGATGAACGCATCGAGGCAATCCAGTCGCGAGGTGGGAGCGAATGAGCCTTCCAGAAGGCGTCAAGCGGCGCTCGTTTGACAGGCAAGAGAGATTGGCGACGCAGGGCCCGCCGGTCTACGGCGAGCCAGTCGTCGACGGCTGGCGTCGCTGGGATCCGGACCGATCGAAACTCGGCGCGATGTTGGAGAAAGACATTGAAACGGATCTGCGCGGCGGCGAGACGGTGCTGTACCTCGGTGCAGCAAGCGGGACGACGGTGAGCCACGTCGCTGATTTCGCTGGCCCGACCTACGCGGTCGAGTTCGCGGCCCGACCGATGCGGGATCTGGTCGACGTGGCTCGCGATCGTGAGCGTCTGTTTCCATTGCTGAAGGACGCCAGAGCCCCGGAGACGTATGCACACGTCGTCGAGCCGGCGGACGTGATCGTCCAGGACGTAGCGACTCGCGGGCAGGCCGCAGTAGCATTGGCCAACCGTCGATTCCTGCGTGATGATGGCCGGTTGTGCATGGCGATCAAGGCCCGGAGCGAGGATGTTACCCAATCGCCCGAATCCGTCTTCGAGGACGTCATCGACTCGCTATCGACAGGATACGAGATTCTCGATCGCGCTCGGCTGGAGCCGTATCACGACGACCACCTTGCGGTGATCGCCCGGCCGCGGTGAGTGTGACGAACAGAACCCTTTAGCCCGACCGAATCCAACTGGCGAAGCGATGGCGACGGCTCCGGAAGATGTGTTCGACCGCCAGGGAACGCTGGGCATCGAGGAGGAATTCTACGTCGTTGACGATCACGGTCGACCGGTGTCCGGGACCGACACGCTCGTCTACGAAACCGAGCCGCCCGCGATTCTCGAGGACCGGCTGGACCACGAGTTGTTCAAAACGGTCATCGAAACCCAAACACCAGTAATCGCCGATTCGGCGACTGCGCGAGACCAGCTGGCCGCCGTTCGGGGCGCGCTGGTCGAACACGCTCGCGAACATGGGTTCGGAATTGCGGCTGCCGGCTTGCATCCAGCAGCCAAGTGGCGAGAGTTGGAACACGCCGAGAAACCAAGGTATCAGGCCCAGCTCGACCGGATTCAGTACCCACAGCACCGCAATACGACGGCCGGACTGCACGTCCACGTCGGCGTCGACGATCCCGACAAGGCTGTCTGGGTCGCCAACGAGATCCGCTGGCATCTCCCCGTCCTGCTGGCGCTGTCGGCGAACTCGCCGTACTGGAACGGGTTCGATACCGGATTGCAGTCTGCCCGCGCGAAGATCTTCGAAGGATTGCCAAACACCGGGATGCCGTCGGCCTTCGACTCCTTTGAGTCCTTTCAGACGTACGAAAGCCGGATGATCGAGACGGATTCGGTCGACGATCGCGGGGAACTGTGGTTCGATGTTCGCCCGCACACGGGGTATGGCACCGTCGAGGTGCGGACGCCCGACGGCCAGGCCTCGATCGATCGCGTGCTGGCGCTGGTCGAATACATCCAGGAACTGATCGTGGACCTGGCCGCCCGCTACGAGGACGGGGAGTCCGGGACGGACATCCGGCGGGAACTGCTCGACGAGAACAAGTGGCGAGCGATCCGGTATGGCCGGGAGACGTCGTTTGTGACGCGAGATGGCGAGGGAACTGTAGATCTGGAGGCAGTGATCCAGCGGGATCGTGACCGGCTGGATCTGTCGCGGATCGAGGCGCTGGTTGGGGCCGAAAGCGGGGCCGAGCGTCAGCGTCGACGCAAGACACAGGAGGGGATCGACGCTCTCTGTGAGTCGGTGCTGGTGGCCGATCCGCGGTAGCCAAGCATTTTTAGCGCCCGCCGACTTCTGTCCTCGTAGAAAGGACATGACCGACGAGTCAGCAACCGACGAGACGGGCGATGGCGACGACGTTCGCGAGCGACTCCAGGACGGGGCCGATCGTGCGGTCGAGGAGTTCGACGAGCGATTGATCGATTTACTGTCGTGGGTGCTGGACACGGAGACGCGGGCCCGGATTTACATCTACCTGCGGTCGACGGCAGACAGCACAAGCGAGGAGATTGCCGACGGGACCGGGCTGTACCCGAGTACGGTCCGGGAGGCGCTGGCGGAGTTACACGACGAAGGCGTCGTCACCAGAGCCAAGCGAGAACACGACGGGGCCGGGAACAATCCCTACGAGTACAGTGCGATCGCGCCGAGTGAGTTAGTCGGCGAGATCGTCGGCGAAGTCCAGGCGCAGTTGAACACGGTGGTCAATCTCGACTCCCACCTGCGCGAGGAAGATCAAGAGGAGGCAGACGAGCCAATCACGATCACCGTCGAGGATGCCGAGGAGACGGACGAGGAGTGACCGACAGGGTGCCGTTTCGAAGGCACTAAATCGGCCGCCACCATGGACAGAGACATGCAGATCGCGCTGGGGGGCACGTTCGATCCGATCCACGACGGCCATCGCGAGCTATTCGAGCGCGCGTTCGAACACGGCGACGTCACCGTCGGACTGACGAGCGACGAACTCGCTCCCGATACCCGGCAAGAAGGGCGACCGATCCGCTCGTATGCGGACCGACTGGCCGATCTGGAGGCGGAGTTATCCACCTTTGCCGAGGAATACGACCGGGAGTTCGAAATCCGGAAACTGGAGGAGCCGACCGGGATCGCGACGGAAGCACAGTTCGACGTGCTCGTCGTCTCACCCGAGACCGAGACCGGCGGCAAGCATATCAACGAGATCCGTCGGGAGAACGGTCGCGAGCCCTTAGAGATCGACGTCGTCGATCACGTCATGGCTGAGGACGGCGAACCGATCTCTTCGACGCGGATCGTCGCCGGCGAGATCGACGAACACGGCACTCTGACGCCCGATCGAGACGGTCGCGAGTCCGTAACTGAGCAGTGATTACCACTCGGGTGCGTCAAAGCCCGCCGTTTCGAGGAGTTCTTTCCAGTGTTGTTGGACGGTGAGTCGCGAGACATCCGCTGCCTCGGCGACGCTGCCCTGGGATCGTTGGTCGCCGGCGACCAGTGCGCCGACATAGACGCTGGCCGCGAGGATCGCCTGTTTGGATCGGTCTTCGTTCGGGACGTTAGTGAGGAATACGTCGGTCGCTCGCGACGTGGCGGTCTCGCTCAGGTCGAGTCTCTCGGCCACGGTCTCGATAGCCTCGATCCACTCCTCGTTTTCGACCTGATCGCGAGCGCGGTACATGGACGAGCCTTGGGTGGTCGCCGGTTTAAATCCCTGTGGGGCGAAGCGTCAGGTTCTTTTTCCGGGGCAGGAATTGTACGCTGGGCGCGGGTAGCCAAGCCAGGAAACGGCGCAGCGCTTAGGACGCTGTCCCGTAGGGGTCCGCCGGTTCAAATCCGGTCCCGCGCACTTCTCCGCGAGCAAAACCGCGAGCGGAGAGTGCGCCATAAGGATTTGAACCCTACGAGTAAGGCGCAGCGAACGCAGTGAGCGAGCATTTCTCGGTTCGGTTCAAATCCGGTCCCGCGCAGTGCGAGACGTGACCATCGGGAGCGTCTCGGGAAAGACGAACGGCGAGCAGAGCGAGTCGTGAGTCTCGGTGAACACGAACCATCCGTGATCGACCAGACTGCAAGGAAAGCCCCGGCTGGCTGAAATCGGGGGCCAAGCGAGAGCAAAGCTCTCGCTGCTTCTGGCTCGCTCCACTCGCCAGAACCTCGCTGCGGTCCTCACTCCGTTGCGGTCCTTGCGTCGGCCGCCGTCGTTCAGCCAGCCGCCCCTTTCGATCCACCCGATCGACGTTGGAAGTACCACAAGGCACGGGCACGTTGATCGTCGTGTTCGTCATCTATTTGTGGGCTCCGGAGCGCATTGTGTGTATCTCAAATGAGTCAGGCTACGCTGACCGATCGACCGTACGTCAATTCGAATTTATTCTCAGGCCATTATTTAGATGAACGTATTCAGAGCCGTGACGAATGGGAGTGCGATGAACTCGCCCGAGAGGCACTCGATGATTTGGAGTCACTATACGAGATGGAAGGGGCGCTCGTCGACGGATACGGAGAGGACGCGTTGGTCGACAACTGGATCGATGGCGTACTGGACGTGCTCGGTTATGGAAGCCAGAAGGAAGTGACGCTGCCGGATGGCGGCGGTTATGTGGACGAGTTGCTGTTCGAAGACGGTGAGGCACGGCGCGACGCGGCGGAGGTCTACCTGCGTACCGAAGATACCACGGATCTGTTCGAAGGTGGGGTCGGCCTCGTCGAAGCCAAGCAGTGGGACGCCGACTTCACCACGGAGTTCAGCGAGCGGCGACAGTATCGCAATGCGTCCCATCAGATCAAGCACTACCTAGAAAAGACGCCCTCGAACATTCAGTGGGGTATTCTGACGAACGGGCGTAAGTGGCGGCTATACGGGACGAAAGACTACGAGACACAGACGTACTTCGAGGTCGACCTACCGGAATTGATCGAACGCGGCGATCTTGAAGCGTTCAAGTATTTCTACGTCTTCTTCCGGCCCGAAGCGTTCCGTGAGTCGTCCGGGACGACGTTTCTTGACGAAGTGCGCTCCGAAAGTGAAACTGCGTCCCAGGAACTCGGAGAGGATCTGCAGGACAACGTGTTCACGGCCTTGCGGGTGCTCGGTCGTGGGTTCGTCGAGTCCAACGACATGGACATCGATCCCGACGACGAGGAGGCCCTGGCGGAACTCAAAGAGCAATCGCTCGTCCTCCTGTATCGGCTGATGTTCGTGCTCTATGCCGAAGCCCGGGAGTTGATCCATCCCGAGGAGCCGGGGACCAAAGACGAGTACGAGGAGAACTTCAGCCTTGACGCGCTCCGGTTGGAGATCCACGAGGAGATCGGCGAGGTCGACGAGGGATTCGACGCAGCGTTCAGCGAGTACTCGACGACGTACTGGAACCGTCTGGAGGATCTCTTCCGGCTGATCGACGAGGGCGAGGAGGATCTGGGCATCCCGCCATACAACGGTGGGTTGTTCGATCACGAGAAACACGAGTTCCTGACGGAGCACGCGGTGAGCAATCGCTATCTCGCCGAGGTGATCTACCGACTGTCGACGACGCGCAACGACGAGGGGCGGTACGTGCTGGCGGACTATGCGGATCTGGACACGCGTCACCTGGGGAGCGTCTACGAGGGTCTGCTCGAACACCAGTTCCGCATCGCGCCCGAGCAGTATGCGGCAGTCTCCGAGGACGGCGGCCAGGTTTGGAAAGCTGCCGACGAGGTGACTGTCGCCGATGCCGTCGAGACCGTGCCCGAGGGTGGGCTGTACGTTGTCAACGACGAGGGCGAGCGCAAGGCGACTGGGGCGTACTACACGCCGGATTACGTTGTGACGTACATCGTCGAGGAGACAGTCGGGCCGCTGGTCGAGGAGATCCGTGCGGAGTTAGCCGAACAGGGGTACGAACCGGGCACGCGGGAATTTCTCGCGCCATTCGTTCGCGAGATCACCGACCTCCGTATCCTGGACCCCGCAATGGGAAGCGGACACTTCCTCACAAAGGCGACGGGATACCTCGCAGACGAGGTGATGAGTGAGTACCGGGCGGTAGAAGTCGAGATGGAGCAAACTTTCGACGAGGAAGCCATTCGACGGGACATCGCCAAGGAGTGCATCTACGGCGTGGACGTCAACGGCATGGCGGTCGAACTGGCGAAGCTATCGATGTGGTTGGAGACGCTGGCGACCGACCAGCCCCTTGCCTTCCTCGATCACCACCTCAAGACCGGGAACTCCCTGGTTGGCTCGGACGTGACGGCGGTCCTCAGCGAGGACGACGAGGACGAGGACGGGCAATTGACGCTCACGCAGGCGTTCTCGCGGGTCCGGCGGAACACACTCGATCACGTCATGGACCTGATGGCCGACCTGCTGTCGATCGGCAACGAGACGTTGGACGACGTCCACTCGATGGAAGAGACGTATGCCGAAATTCGCGATGATCCGCTCTATCGGCGGCTGTTCGAGTTGACGACAGTCCACACCGCCGAGCAGTTCGGGGTGAGCGTGCCCGAGGACGCCTACGAGCAGATGGCCGACGCGATCGAGGACGAAGACGACTGGGCCGACATTCGGGAGGAAGACTGGTTCGAGGACGCCCAGGCGCTGGCCGACGAACAGACGTTCTTCCACTGGGAACTGGAGTACCCCGAAGTGTTCTTCGATGAAGACGGGGAGAAACGCGCGGATGCCGGATTTGATGCGGTGATCGGGAATCCGCCGTACGCACCGATTCAGCGCCTAAATGAAAAAGACACTCACTATTATAATGAAAAGTTCAATAATACGTTTGGAAATTACGACCTATATATCCCGTTTGTTGAAAAGGGAGCTGAAATCCTTGCATCCAGCGGAAAATTCGGATATATTCTACCAAATAAGCTATTCCAGGTGGACTATGGGGAGAAACTACGAGGGCAATTAGCATCTAATGCTTTGCTCTCTCAGATTGTAGATTTTGGATCTAATCAAGTTTTCAAAGAAGCTGCCACAACCTATACTGCACTATTGTTCCTTGATGAGAAGGAATCTGATGAAGTACTATATTGGGGATTGGAAG
>NZ_JACDNP010000006.1 GCF_013839425.1 Halorhabdus salina
GTCTCGCTACTCACGGCTTCCGTTGGTCGCCGTTCACGATAATCGAGACCTCTCTCCGATCGGTCTCGCTACTCACGGCTCGTGTCACTTCCCGTTCGCAATTATGGAGACGCTCACGCCGTTCGCGTCTCCCTATGCGGGGGATGGGCGTGAGCGAACGTCGATCGGCGCTTGCACCGATCGGAAGTCGAACCCATGGACTACGGGAAGACGATGGCTTCGCTTCGCCCAGCCCTGCGACTTCCCTGCGCTCGTTCGCTTGCTGTGCTCGCTTACGAGACTCCTTCGGGACCGGATTTTAAGCCCGCCGCCTTTGGCCGCTCAGCCATCCTCGCGTGTTCACCATTCTGACCGACAGCCAAAACGCGGTTTCGCTCACAGCCCGCCAGTCAATCCTGCGGGGTGGCTTATCCCTGTCCTGGGGCGTCGCCGGATTCGCAGTCGTTGATATACTCCTGGGCGTACGGGTGGTCGGGATAGAGTTCGAGGGCCGTCTCCATTTTTT
The DNA here is from genome assembly GCF_013839425.1 of Halorhabdus salina. Taxonomy (GTDB): domain Archaea; phylum Halobacteriota; class Halobacteria; order Halobacteriales; family Haloarculaceae; genus Halorhabdus; species Halorhabdus salina. Next base: position 506 of record NZ_JACDNP010000006.1, read on the forward strand.
CCGTGGCGGTCTCACAGTCTCCGCGCCAGTAGGCCAGTAGTCCGTCGTCGAAGGCTGTGTCCATCTCGCCCGACTCGTTTTCGACGCCGAGCCCGGCCAGCATTTCCGTTGCGACCTCGATGGGAAGCCCAAACGTAATCTCTTGAATATTGGCATCAGACGGGCCAAAGGTGGCGATTCCGACCACTTCGCCGTCGCTGTTGTACATCGGTCCGCCGCTGTTGCCCCTGTTGATCGCGGCGTCGGTCTGAATCGTGTTGATGCCCGAATTAAGACGGCGACGGGCGCTGACGATCCCCGTCGTGAGCGTCGGCTGGAGTGCCTGTTCGCGATCCTCGAAGAGATCGTGGATGCCAATGCCTGGATAGCCAATGACGAACAACTCATCGCCGGTTTCGACGCCTTCGGCGCTGCCCATCGTGACTGACGGCAGGTTGGTCTGGTCGACTTTCAGGACGGCAACGTCCCGGCCCCAGGTTGGGGTTCCGTCCACTTCGGTGACAACCGTGCCTTGGTCTCTCACTTCGGCTGACCAGCTTTCGACCTCGATGTCGTCATCCGGCGTCGCACGCCCGTTTAGCGCGTTGAATTCGGTGTCGACTCCGGATAGCTGACTGTACTCCAGATAGTAGTCCATCAACTTATCGTAGAGTGTGTTCTCGATCTCTCCTTTCTCGGTATTTGTTAGACCCGAGTCAGCGAAGCTCTCAGCTAGCGATTCGCGGATGGCCCCCGCAGTGATCGATGCGAGGTGTTGGTACAGAAGCCGTTCCGGGTCGTCGTCGGCCAACACGACGTGGGCGTTCGTGACGATGTACCCGTCCGGTGAGACGATAAAGCCCGATCCGGTCGCGCCGTTCTGGAGGTGGCCGCGTTCGGTGCCGGCGCTTTCGCTCTCGTCACGGCGGAGCTTGGCATCTTGAACGGCATCGATCACTTCGATATCCGGCGTACTCGTCCGCTCGTACCGGCCGGCGAGTTCCCCGTTGCGAGACAGTTCGAGGATCGCCGTCTCCCCTTGGTCAGCCCGCTGGTAGTCGTATCCCGCCGTGCCCCCGCTTTCGGTCTGGAGAATGATCCGTGCCCCTTGCCTGACGCCGTACTCGCCCTGGAAATCACCGTTTTCGCCGGTGATCGTGAATGTCTTATCACGGTTGAATCGGATTTGCTCGTCTCCGCTGGTGAGGTCCCAGGTCCCGTAGACGTCACTCGGATAGATTGTCGTCAATTCGGGCCACGCGACCGTTCCCGAAACGCGACTGTTGATGTGCGTGATCGCAGCTTTATCCCGCTGGATAGTCCGTTTCTCGATGTTGGGTACCTCCGGCGTCACTGTTTCGGTGACCGTCTCGGTTGGCGTGGTCGTCGCAGTTGGCGTTGCCGTCGGTCCGCTTGTGGAGGTCGGCGTATCGTCGTCCGACCCAGCGCAGCCCGCGATCCCGACGGCAACGGCGGCCGCTGCGCTCCGAAGAACCCGACGACGGGACACCTTCGACCGACCGTACTCACTTTTCGATCCCATGCTATATTGTGGTCAATTCACACACATAGTAGTTCGGGAGAGGAAGGCTCACAGTTCTACAGCGTCGGTAATTGTGGTCCAACACGCTTAAGTTAGTGTACGGAGTTGTACACTATAACTCGAATGAGTACATCAATGACCACAATACAAGAACACGTCGAGCGGGTCACTGACGGAGGGAATTTGACCGTTGACCAGGCTCGTGATGCCTCGCGGGCGGTTTTTGAGGATGCCACGGAGGCACAGATCGGCGCGCTGTTGAGCGCGCTCCGGGCGAAGGGTGAGACGGAAGCTGAGATCGCCGGCTTTGCTCAGGGAATGCGCGAGGCCGCGCGGACGATTGAACCGGACCGGGATCCGCTGGTCGACATCGTCGGCACGGGTGGGGACGACTACGACACGATCAACGTCTCGACGACTAGCGCGCTCGTCGCTGCGGGTGCGGGCGTCCCCATCGCCAAGCATGGCAACTATTCGGTGTCCTCCTCCTCGGGCAGTGCCGATGTCTTAGAGGAGGTCGGCGTCACCGTCGATGCCGAACCGCCGGCCGTCGAAGACGCTATCGAGCGCGAGGGGATCGGCTTCATGCTCGCGCCGGTGTTTCACCCGGCGATGAAGGCCGTCATCGGGCCGCGAAAGGAACTCGGGATGCGGACGATCTTCAACATCCTCGGCCCGTTGACGAACCCTGCCGGCGCGGACGCACAGGTACTGGGCGTCTACGATCCCGAACTCGTCCCACTGATCGGCCGGTCGCTCGCCCACATGCCCGTCGAGCATGCGCTGGTCGTTCACGGTGCCGGACTCGACGAGATCGCCGTCCACGACGAGACGACGGTCGCCGAAGTCGACGGCGAGGACGTCACGGAGTACACGCTCTCCCCGAATGATCTCGGCGTGGGGCGTCACGACATCGACGACGTCGCGGGCGGCACGCCCAGTGAAAACGCGAGTGCGCTTCGCGGCATCGTCGAGGGATCCAGGGACGGCGCCAAGCGCGACATCATCCTGGCCAACGCTGGCGCGGCGGTCTACGTCGCCGGCGACGCGTCCTCGATCGAAGACGGCGTCGAGGCAGCGCGCCAGGCAATCGACTCGGGGGCGGCCGGCGAGAAGCTCGATGACTTACGCGGAGTGGGCGCATGACGCGGGTGAAGATCTGTGGCCACACACGAGTTGATGACGTGCGTGCGAGCGTGGACGCGGGTGTCGACGCCATCGGCGTCATCGCTGACGTCCCTATCGAGACGCCCCGGGAAGTCACCCCGGAGACAGCCGCGACGTTGCTCGCCGCCGTCCCGCCGTTCGTCGCCGGGACGCTCGTGACGATGCCAGAGACGGTCGCCGCCGCCCGTGACCTCGTCGAGGCGACCGAACCGGACGCGGTACAGATCCACGGAACGCTCGATCCTGGCGAGGTTGCCGACCTCGGGGCGGCGATTGCCCAGCCCGTACTGGTCGCCGTCGACCACGAAGCAGATCTCAAAGCCTACGCCGACGCGGCCGACGCGCTCGTCGTCGACACGCTCGCTGCGGACGGTGGTGGCGGGACCGGGAAGACCCACGACTGGGAGCAGACCGCGGCGGTCGTCGAGTCACTTGACGTTCCTATCGTGCTCGCGGGCGGCCTCACACCCGAAAATGTCGCTCAGGCCGTCGAGACGGTCGAACCGTACGGTGTCGATACGGCAAGCGGCGTCGAGAGCGACGGCGGCATCAAGGACCACGAGGCCGTCGCCGCGTTCGTCGACCGGGCCAGATCCGAACAGGTGGTCGCATGACTGGCGACCCGTCCCTAGCCAGAACGGAGTTCCTGAACCTGGCCGACGCCGACGAGCCGGGTGTGATCCGGGTGGCGATCGACCTCGACGCCGACGTCGATCCACTCACGGCGTACGCGGCCCTGACCGGCCCCAACACGGACGCCGAGACAGCTGACTACGCGTTCCTGCTCGAAAGCGCCGAGAAGGTCGCCTCCAGCGATCCGGACGGGGCGTTCGCCCCGACGACCGACGACCGTCACGCCCGCTATTCCTTCGTGGGGTACGATCCAGTTGCTGTCGCGACGGTCGAGGGGGACGAAACCACGGTCGAGACGATCGACGACCGCTACGCCGAGTTGATCGATACCAACGGCGGCGACGTCCTCGACGAGTTGCGGACGACGCTTCCCGACGTGCCCCGGCGCGGCTTCCCGGACCACGATCGCCAGACCCTCGAGGGTGGGCTCGTCGGCTTTCTGGCCTACGAGGCGGTCTATGACCTCTGGCTCGAGGAGGTCGGTCTCGACCGGCCGGACTCGCGGTTCCCGGACGCCCAGTTCGTCCTGAACACGCAAACGCTCGTATTCGATCACGGCACGGACACGCTCTCGCTCGTGTTCACGCCAGTCGTCCGGCCCGAGGAAGACGCCGGGGCGCGATACGACGAACTGCTGACGGAGGCCGAGCGCGTCGAGTCACTGCTCGCGAGCGCTGGGCAACCGGAAACGGGCGGATTCAGGCGGACGAACGAAGTCGCTGGCCCGCAGGACACCTACGAGGAAGCGGTCGAACGCGCGAAGGAAGGCGTCCTCGACGGCGAGATCTACCAGGGCGTGATTTCTCGCAAACGGGAGCTGTACGGCGACGTCGATCCGCTGGCGCTGTATGATTCCCTCCGGACGATCAACCCCTCGCCATACATGTACCTGCTGGGCTACGGCGACCTGACGATCGTCGGCGCGAGTCCGGAGACGCTGGTCTCGGTCGGCGGCGACCGAATCACGTCGAATCCGATCGCTGGCACCTGCCCCCGCGGGACCAGTCCCGTCGAAGACCGCCGACTTGCTGGCGAAATGCTCGCCGACGAGAAAGAACGGGCCGAACACACCATGCTGGTCGATCTGGCTCGCAACGACGTCCGCCGGGTCGCGCAGGCGGGCAGCGTCCGCGTCGAGGAGTTCATGAACGTCCTGAAGTACAGCCACGTCCAGCACATCGAATCGACGGTGACAGGGACGCTTGCCCAGGACGCTGACGCCTTCGACGCAACGCGGGCGGCGTTCCCCGCGGGAACGCTTTCCGGTGCGCCGAAGATCCGTGCCATGGAAATCATCGAGGACCTGGAACCTAATCCGCGCGGCGTCTACGGCGGTGGCGTGGGGTATTTTTCCTGGAACGACGACGCCGACTTCGCGATCGTCATCCGGTCGGCGGCACTCGAACACGGCGTCGATGCCACCGACGCCAACGGGGGCACCGATCGGATCACCGTCCAGGCCGGGGCCGGGATCGTCGCCGATAGCGATCCAGCAAGCGAATACGAAGAGACCGAACAGAAGATGGGCGGCGTGATCGATGCTATCGAACGGATCGAGCGCGAGACGCCCATCGAGGAGGTGTCACGATGAGCGAGTCGGCGAGCGGAAGCCGCGTCGACGCGGCCACCGAGGTCCTGTTCGTGGACAACTTCGACTCGTTCACGTACAACCTGGTTGAGTACACGTCCGAACACGCCAACACGACCGTCCTGAAGAACACGGCTTCGCTTGCGGACGTGCGGGCGGCCAACCCTGACGCCATCATCATCAGCCCGGGGCCAGGTCACCCGAAGAACGATCGCGATGTCGGCGTGACGATGGACGTCCTCCGTGCGGTCAGCCCCGAGGTGCCGACACTGGGTGTCTGTCTCGGTCTGGAGGCCGCGGTCTACGAGTACGGTGGCACGGTCGGCCACGCCCCTGAGCCGATTCACGGGAAAGCGGCGTCGATCGAGCACGACGGCAGGGGCGTCTTCGCCGGTCTCGATCAGGGCTTTCAGGGCGGGCGCTATCACTCACTCGTCGCTAGTGACGTCCCGGACTGTTTCGACGTGACGGCTACAACGGCGGCCGAGACCGAGAATGGGGTGGTCGAACTGGTCATGGGGGTCCGCCATCGCGAGCATCCAATCGAGGCCCTCCAGTTTCACCCCGAGTCCGTGTTGACTGCCGTCGGACATGATGTGATCCGGAACTTCCTCGCTGGGGTGTGACCCACCCCCCGCGTTCGACTCCGACCCACCAGACGGGGCCGCTATCTATTTCTACTCGATCACTTTCACTCCGGTCTGGGAAGTCTTATGTGGTCCCACCTCCTTCCATTTCAGCGTGCGCGAGTACCCCGCGAGCCGGGGCTTTCGCGGTCACGTCTCTCTACCGTGACACTGACTGGAATCGCACGCAATCAACCAAACCAAGGGGTTATGCCGTAGCCGAGCCAATCGAATTTCGACACAAATGACACGAACGCAGCGCCGATCGACAGGACGGATCGACGGTCAGTCGCCCGCCATTACCGGGGGGGCCGAGCAGTGAGCGACGCCGAATTGAGCGTCGACGAGGTGACGCTGCCGATCAAGCGGACCGACGGCGAGACGCTCGCCGACCGACTGACTGATAACGCCTATCACAACATCTTGCCGGCGCGGTATCTCCGGAAGGACGCCGACGGCGACCTCGTCGAGGACCAAGAGGATCTCTTCGAACGGGTTGCCAAGAACATCGCCCTGGCCGAGGCGGTCTACGAGGCCCAAAACCAGGACGTCGAGATCACGGTCACGCCCGACCAGCTCAAACCCGATCACCCGCGGCGGGACGAACTCGCCGCGGAGGTCTTCGGGAAAGGGACGACGGCTGATGCGGACGCGGAGACCACTCTCACCCAGTACAACGTGAACAAGTTCGCCTACGAGACGGTCGTCCCTGAACTCCCCGAGGCTGTCCGTGCACACGTCGAGGACACCGCCGCGGAGTTCCAGCGGCTGATGGGGGATCTCTCCTTCATGCCGAACTCGCCGACGCTGATGAACGCCGGCGACGAACTCCAGCAGCTGTCTGCCTGTTTCGTCGATAGTCCCGCCGACGACATCGACGACATCCATCAGACAGCAAAAGAAGCCGCACAGGTCTTCCAGTCCGGCGGCGGCATGGGCTATGCCTTCTGGAAACTCCGCCCGTACGGGGACGCAGTCGGCTCGACGGGCGGAATTGCCTCCGGGCCGATCACGTTCATGCGTACCTTCGACCAGATGTGTGAGACGATCGCCCAGGGTGGCGCGCGGCGCGGTGCCCAGATGGGCGTCATGCGCGTCTCCCATCCGGACGTCATCCAGTTCATTCACGCCAAGAACAAGGACGTCTCCCTGGCTCACACCCTACGGCTGAACGATCCTGACGACTTCACCCACACCTCCTTTGCTGACGCCTTGGATGAGGGCCGTGAACTAATCGACGACGAGGGCAAAGTTCCCGAACACCTCCGCAACGCCGTCGAGGGCCACCTCTCGAATTTCAACATCTCGGTGGGTATCACCGACGACTTCATGGACGCCCTCCGGAACGACGAGGAGTTTACCTTCACGAACCCACGGACTGGCGAGGCCCACATCGTCACCGAGGAAACCAAAGAACTGTACGACATGTTCGGCCTCGGCGAGTACGTCACGGTCGGCGAGGAACTGTCCGTTCCCGCCGAAGAACTCTGGGACGACATCGTCGAGGGCGCCCACGAGAACGGCGAACCGGGCGTCATCTATCTGGAACGCGTCAACAAGGAACACTCCTTCGACGTCGAAGCGAATCCAGATCATCAGATTCTCGCGACGAACCCGTGTGTCACCGGTGACACGCTGATCAGTACCGAGGACGGTCTCGTGCCGGCCGAGGAACTGTACGAACAGGGTGTCGCGCGGGACGTTGTCGTCGACGGACGTCTGAGCGAAGACCGCGTCAAGGAGGCCAGTAGCGTCTTCAAGACCGGCGAGAAGGACGTGTACAAGCTCGAAACGGAGGAGGGGTACGAACTCCATCTGACGGCCGACCATCGATTGATGACCGACGATGGATGGACCGAAGCACAGAACCTGGAACCCGGCGACACGGTCCACGTTCAGGATCGCAAGGGTGAGTTCGGGAAGCACGGTTCGGCTGAAGAGGGACGCGTCCTCGGCTGGCTGGTCGGTGATGGGCATCTCAAACACGGCGAAGAGCGAGCAGTCCTGAACTTCTACGACGAGGACGCGCAGGTCTCCGGGCAGTTCGCCGACGACGTCAACGAGATCGTGCGTGCGCCCACTGGCAACGCCGACTACGAGATCGGCGTCAACGAGATCGCGCGGAGCGACGAGTACCGCGGTGCCCAGGCCGTCGAACAGCGAATCCGCTCGGCGCGCCTCTATGAGTACGCCGAACAGGCTGGCCTCGCCGAGGCGAAACTCCAGGTTCCCGACGCTGTCATGCGCGGGAGCGAGGAGATGGCTCGCGGGTTCCTGCGGGCGCTGTTCTCCGCCGATGGGGGCGTTCAGGGCAACGTCGAGAAGGGTGTTTCCGTCCGACTGGCGAGCGTCGACGCGGACTTCCTCAAGGATGTCCAGCGACTGCTGATCAACTTCGGCATCGCGAGCAAGGTCTACGAGGACCGGAAGGAAGCCGGAACAAGAGAATTACCCGACGGAACCGGCGGTACGGCCGAATACGAAACCGAAGGGTTCCACGAACTCGTCATTGTCAAGGACAATCTGGTCCGGTTCCGCGACGAGATCGGGTTCCTGCTCGACACCAAGCAGGAGTCCCTTGAAGACCGTCTCGCTGACTACGATCGGGGCCCGTACAGCGAGCGGTTCGAGGCGACTGTCCAGTCCGTCGAGTACGACGATCATGAAGCAGTGTACGACCTGACTGAGCCGGAAACCCACTCGTTCGTCGCGAACGGGCTTGTAACCCATAATTGCGGTGAGCAACCGCTCGAAGAGTACGAGGCCTGTAACCTCGGGCACATCAATCTCTCGACGGTCGCCGACACGGACGCGCCGGACTGGCGAGTCTGGTCTGATCGACACGCCGACGAGTACGACGACTTCGAGGATGCGGTCGACGCCTATCTCGAAGAGGCAATCGATTTCGCGGAACTCGACCATCGCATCGAGATGGGGACGCGCTTCCTCGAAAACGTCGTCACGATGTCGGACTTCCCGGTCGCCGAGATCGAGGAGAAGGTCCGGAATATGCGCAAGATCGGGCTTGGCATCATGGGGCTGGCCCAGCTGTACATCCAGCTCGGTGTCAAATACGGTAGCGACGAAGCCGACGAGATCGCCCGCCAGGTCATGCAGCACATCAACTACGAGTCCAAGTGGGCGAGTCACGAACTCGCCGAGGAACGGGGCTCCTTTGCGGAGTGGGACGACTCGAAGTACGCCGATCCAACCGAGTACAACGAGTGGTTCGAACACTACGTCGGCACGGACGCTGCTGACTTCGATGACGGGTTCGCCATTCGCAATCACAACACGACGACGATTGCACCGACCGGAACGACCAGCATGGTCGGCAACACGACCGGCGGGTGTGAACCAGTCTACAACGTCGCCTACTACAAGAATGTCTCCGACGACGTGCAGGGCGATGAGATGCTCGTCGAATTCGACGACTACTTCCTGCGGGTTCTGACGGAGAACGGCATCGACGTCGAGGCCGTCAAGAAAGAAGCCCAAGAGCAGATGGCCGAAAACGACTTCGACGGCGTCGAAGGGCTGTCGACGGTGCCAGACGCCATCGGCGAGTTGTTCGTCACGACGGGCGACCTCTCGCCCAAGCAGCACGCCTCGATCCAGTGTGCCCTACAGGACGGTGTGGACTCGGCCATCAGCAAGACCGTCAACGCGCCCAACGACTCCGACGTCGAGGACGCCAAGGACGTCTTCGAGTACATCTACGAACACGGCGGCAAGGGCGTCACCTACTACCGTGACGGCACCCGGAGCAAGCAGGTGCTGACCACGCGGGCTGACAACACCGACTTCGCCGACATGGACGAGGAAGAGGCCGCCGAAACCATCGTCGCACAGATCGACGACGTTTTCGGCGGGCTGGAGGCGTTCCTGGACAACGATGGCGTCCGGGATCGACTTACCACGGATATCGAGGACCTGCTCAACGGCGACACCGCACGCAAGTACGCCGAGAAGAAACCGCGTCCCGACCAACTGCACGGCGTCACCCAGCGCATCGAGACTGGCTACGGCAAACTGTACGTGACGATCAACGAGGACCCCAAGACAGGCGAACCGTTCGAGCTGTTCGCCAACACGGGTCACTCCGGTGGGTTCACCAATTCCTTCACGGACGCGCTGGCGAAGACGATCTCGGTGGCACTGCGCTCGGGCGTCGATCCCTACGAGATCGTCGACAAGCTCCAGGGCATCCGATCGCCGAAGGTCGCCTGGGACAAGGGCGAGCAGATCAACTCCATCCCGGACGCCTTCGGAACGGCTCTGCGGCGCTATCTCGACGACGAGATCGACCGCACGTACCCACAGCAGCGCACCTTAGAGGAAACGGCTGACGAAGACCGCCCCGCTGAGCACACGGCCGCGATGTCCAGTTCGGAGGACCACTCGACCGATGGCGGGGCCACAGCCACTGATTCGCCTTCGCTGGCCGATCAGCAGGACATCATCGCGAACGGCGAGAGTCCCGAGTGTCCCGAATGTGGCTCGATGTCGCTGTACTACTCCGAAGGCTGCAAGACCTGCGAGTCCTGTGGCTGGTCTGAGTGCTGACGCGCTGACTGGCACTACCTGATATTTTCCGTTGGTCGACTTGTTTTCCGCCACCCGAACCGTCAAGCGCCCGGCTGTCGATGCGTCTGTATGAGCGAGACAGGCGGTCGCCCCTGTCCGCGCTGTGGTCGGCCACTTTTTTCGCGCCACTGCAAGTACGTCTGTCCGGCCCACGGGGTCATCTACGACTGTGCGGACACGTTCTATTGAATTCGCGACCGTCTCACCGGTCAGGAACTCAGCGAGTCGAGCGTCGGGAGTCGATCCCGGCGCTGGAGGTGTCGGATCGCTGGGCCAGCCAGGACAAGGAGTCCTAGCCCACCGGCACCGAGGAGTAGCGGCAGGCTCTCGCTGGCTCCCGATAGCGTGAGTGTTCGCATCGACGACCCAGTCAGGACGCCCGCAACCACCCACGGAATCTCGCCGACGAAAGTTCCGGTGACGAACGCCCTGGCCGACACCGTCGAAAGGCCAGCGCCGTAGGAGATCACGTCGGCAGGAACGGGGAACAGTCGGGCGGCCACGACTCCACGGAGTTCACCCACTGCCGTGACGACGTCGCGACTTCGCCGGTAGAGTCGACCGAATAGACCAGCCTCCCGCGGGGCCCGCCTGGCCAGGACGTAGGGCGGAATGCACGTGAGTACCGCGCCCGCGAGTGCGACCGGGACGCCGAGTGGCACGCCGAGTCCGTACCCAGCGAGAATCGAGAGGAGCGAGATCGGCCAGAGGACGAGCGGCCGGACGGTATACAGGACGGCGAGGACGCCGACGAACGCGAGTGGCGATCCGGCGACGGTTTCGACGGTAGTGATCACGTCTGTTGGTGAACTCGTCACGGTCGCGATCGCAGCGACCACGAGCACGACCCCGAGTACCATCGCTTGCCGTCGGACCGCCGGGTGCATCACTCTGTAGTGGGGTTGAGTCCGGCAAACCTCTTGTGGTCGTCGCCCGATGATTCTTGGCGCTCGCGCCCGAATTGTCGACTGTGACCGACGACCGCGACGACGACGCGAACGAGCCAGCGAATCGCGGTACGGCCGGCTCTGCCAAACCGGGGAAGCCAGCCGAATCTGGGGGGCCAGACCCTGGGGACCCGGATCCAGTCGCCCTCGGGATGGCATTGCTGGCCCACTGTGAGGATCCAGCGCTATCGGTCGCCGAGGCGGTCGATCGCTTAGAGACGATTACGACGGATCCCCGCGTCACTCGCGAAATCTTGGAGACGGCCGAGGCAAACGGGATCATCAAGCGCGAGGAGACGACGATCGAACCCGTCGGTGGCAACTACGTCAATTTCGAGAGCCAGGTCATCACCCGAGAGGGCGAATTCACCTGTCGACGGTGTGGGGCCGAGATCTCGACGGGGCACTTCGTCAACTTCGACGCGGGCGAACTCGGTCCCTTTGGCTCGTCGTGCATTCGGAAGGTGACCGGACGGGAGTGACTGGCTCCCGGGCAAGCGATCACTGGGTGCGCAACTGCTCGACGAGTTCCGTGATGGCGTTGTGCTGTTTTTTGAGTAGCTGGTTCTGTCGTTTGACTGCCGTCGAGAGTTCGCCCATCTGCTCTCGTAGCTCCTCGACCTCCTCGGCGGTTGCGACGTCGGGATCGGAGTCGGCAGACAGGTTCAGCGTTTCGTCTCCGCGGTCGGCTGCTCCCATCTCGCTGTCACCGATATCGGTGTCGATGGACCGGGCTTCGTCGGTTGTGTCATTGTTCGAATCGACCACAGATTGCTCCGTCTGTTGGGGTTCTGGCTGATCGGACGCAGATTCGGGAGTGGTCGATTCGACGGCTGTCCCGGCAGCCGGTTCGGTCGCTGGCTCTGCCGGCGGGTCCTCGACTTCGGCGTCGGTCACGAGTGGGTCGATGTCCGAGCCGAGCGTGAGGTCGTTCCCGTCCGGGGCCTTGTCATCATCCTCGTCCAGCCCGACGACGCGATCGAGTTCGGCAAGCGTCGCCACGTCGTAGTACTCGAAGACGGCCTTCTTGAGTGTCTCTTCGACGAGGCGCGCGTCGTCGCGTGGTGTCTTGATGCGTTGTGGGCGGCCGTCGATCGAGATGACGACTTCGGTGGCGACGCTGCCCTCTTCGAAGGCCAGGCCCGTGAGGTCCTCGTAGGCGTAGGTTTCGAAGTCGTCGTCCCAGACGGTCGCGCCGATGTGTCTGACCAACTGTTGTTCGGCAATCACGAGCGTCAACTCACTGAACCGGAAGGCCCCGACGACCGACTCTCCATCAGCGATGACGCCGTGTGCGCCGAGGATCCCCTCAAGCAGGAGTGTCAGGACGTCTCGCGTGTGATCGCCGGGCACGGAAAACGAGCGCGTGCCGTCGACGTAGGTGAGCTTGAATGTCGTTTTTCGCCGCCCCTCAGAGAGTTCGAGGCGGTCGGCGTCGTGGGGGAACGCATCGATGCCTTCGTCGCTCAGCAGTCCCTCTGCGTTGTAGACGAGCGTCCGTGTGGGGGTTGCACAGACCACGTCCTCGTCGCCGATCGGCACGCCTGCCCGAAGTTCCTCGTCACCGAGTTCCTCCCGGACGAGGGCTGGAATCTCCATGCTCAAGGTGTGCCTGTCCGGCGGCTTAAATCCGCGGGTAGACGGCGTCGGTCGGCAATTCCAGTTTCGCTGTCGTCGTCGCTGGCCGGTGGACACTGATCGCGTTTCGGTCGGCGTTCCCTCCGGCGACTCGAAGATGAGAAGGTTAAAGGCTCCCCTCGCGCAATTCGGGATTGCGCCCGGGTGGCTTAGCTGGACATAGCGCCGCACTCATAGGGTCTTTCCACGTGTGTGCGTCTGCATGCCTGTCGAGGGTCGTCCCCTCGGACCTGGGTTATGCGGAGATCGAGGGTTCGGAGCCCTCCCCGGGCATTCTCAACCCGTCGCGAACTATCTGTGAGCGACAGCCCTGCGAATGATTTGCGGAGGGCGACGAACCCTGAAAGGTATCGCGCGAACGCCAGTGAGCGCGAGGGTGGGAAATCTTTGATTTCCCGTTGTTCGGAGCCCTCCCCGGGCATACTTTATTCGTGGCTCGCGTCGGCGAGCCATACCTCCAAGAATGCGCTGTGGAGGGCGGAGAATCCGGGAGGGTCTGTGCGAGCGCCAGCGAGTGCAGAGGAGGCCAGACGGAGTCTGGCTGTCGTTCGGCAGCACTCTTCTGGCACTCCTCTGAAACATCATCTGGCTACGTAGGACCGATAGTAAGTGGTGTGTCTTCACCTGCTGGATACGTGAGTGATCCGGCGTGAGTCAGGCGCTCACGGCCACCGATCTCCGCGTCGAGTGGACCGTCGGTAAGCGCTCGCAGGACGCCGACACACTGCACTGGCCCGACCCCGACAGCGAGGTGCTGCGACCGGCCTGTGACCAGGCGACGGTCAGCTACGACGGTGCTTCTCGCGAGATCGCGCCGGGAATCTACTGACCTGCGACCTCTGTCAGAACCCGGTGTGTTTCGGCGGCGATCATCACCGGCGTGGCCATATCTGTTCAGGTCTGTTACTGAACCGTTCACTTCGAATCCAGGCCTGCCATGTGGCCGTCGTCGCCGTGATCGAGGGCGGGATACCGACTTTCGGGCGGAGATCGAAAAGGGTCCTGGCCGTCGAGTCCGGGCAGCGGCGTGTCCGGTGCGAGAGCAGTGACGCCGTCGACGGTGACTGGTTGCAGTGGCGGGAGGATCCGCTTGCGTATCATCGCGGGCCGCTCGCGCGTGCGGTTGGCGGGGGGTGAGTCGGCATGAAGCCGCTCGCTCTGAGATCCGGCTTCGGTTCCTACATGGTCGTCACGACCGTCGTGATCAGTGCTGGACTCGTCGGTGTCGACATCGCGGGTGGAGCGCCGAAGTGGGCACGGCCCAAAGCATGGACTTGAACCCCCTCGACGCAGACGTACGTCGGGGTGGAATCGGCGATCACCCGACTCGCGAGTGTCTGACGTGCGTCCTACATGTCCGGGCTGTGGGTTCCGAGATGGGTTTTGAGATAATCGACAGCAAGCGCGGCTCTTTCAAACTCAGAAGACGCTATTCGCCGATGAACATTCCGGAATGGTTAAACTACAACCGGTCATTGTTGCGGGTGTCGCATGCAGATAAAGCAACTATTCGATGGAGAGGATCGCGGGGTGTCGCCGGTCATCGGCGTCATCCTGATGGTAGCGATTACAGTCATCCTGGCAGCCGTCATCGCGACGTTCGTGATGAACATGGGGCCGCCCGAGGATACGGCGCCGACGGGGAGTTGGGACACGAGTTCTGATCTGTCCGGGTCGAACCACAGTGTGGTATTCTCCTACGGCGGCGGGGAAGACATCAGCGGTGAAGAATTGACTGTTTCGGTGTCTGGCGCTAGCGACAGTAAATACGACGGTGATTTCGGATGGGAAGAACTCGGAGGCCCATCTGATGTCGGCGCAAGCGGGAGTGTGAACGTGAGTGCTGGATCTATTGCAAGTACAGACACTTTTTCGGCGAAAGACGTTGAATTCGGCAACGCAACGATCGAAATTGTCTGGGAGTCCAGCAGCGCCGACAAGTCGAGGACGCTAAAGACCTGGGAGAACTGACCGACGAGGTGTCTTTTCGCGGTTTTTTTCACGCATCGCGATTACGTGGTAGCCCGTGTCCCGGGGCCGTGCCTCCCGAACAGCACCTACGCGAGTGCCAGCGCGGATCGTACTGCGGGCGGACAGTCCGTGTTGTGAGTGTGACTTCAAGCGTCCATACGTTGTGCGGACCCACGCTGGGCGCGAGTATGTCGACGCCCGTCCCCAGGGATGCGCCTCGATCGCCGGGGAGGGGTCGGCGATAACTGACGGTCTGGGCTGTCCGTGGTGTCACGAACCGGCCCGCGACGGCGACGGACTGACGTGGGTCTGTGAGCGCGAGGGTTGGGACCCGCCGATTTCACGTCGTTTGGCAGCTTTCCCCGGGGATTTATACGGAGCCACGAACGATGGTGAGTGGCGACGCTGACAAATGCACGTACGGGGTCAACTCTTCCGGTTGCACGCTACGGCGTCTGCCTCTGCAGACAGGGGCCGCGAGCTTTCCAGTGGATCGGCCACTCTTTCTCCGACACTTTGCACGAGGCGTGGCAGTCAGCAGTGCGTGCTTAGTGATCGAACGGGCCTGCGGTGTCCGTCGTCCGCACTTCCCACGAAAACTCGCCGGACTCGTAGACGTGGCCGGTGAGATATTCGTAGCTACCGCCCACAACTGCGGCTGGATTGAAACGCGTCGTCCCCAAGCTCTTGTCCAGTAATTCCCCATCGAGGGTGAATTCGATCTCGTACCAGGCGGACTCAGTGAAGATCCCGTCGTACGTCTGGCTGTCACCGGGTGTTACCGTCGTTGCTGCAGTCATATTGCGTTGGGATGCTGGCACAGTGGCTGTGCCAGGTACGTCGCCGGCATCCGTCCCCGGCTCCGATCCTACATCCGTTACGGTAACTCCAATCGCATGCGGCAGGTGATGATCGTTCTCGAATCGAAGGCTTCCCGCTGGCGGGGCCTCCTCTGTGAACGCACTACAGCCAGCGAGGGCCCCAACCGTGACTGTGCTGAGCGATGCGAGGAATCGACGTCTGCGTATGGAGGGCATCTTCCCTTCGTTTTACCGGACCGTATTTAATTGTTCGAGTCCGTCCGAATCGCTATCGGAGGTTTCTCTGTCGGCGTCTGCGACAAGCCGGATCAACCCGCTCCTGTGTGGATCGTCTGCTGGCAATCTCTACCGTTTCCACGGCTGGACCGTCCGTTCGGGGCAGCAATTCGCTTGGCTCTCGAGGCACGAGTGGACACTGCACCGACGACCCCGGCTCCCAGCATGCCCCGACTGCCCAGTGATTCCCCTTCTAACCGCTTGTTCCCACCGCTCACGCTCGGTCGAACCTCCTCGGGAGCGGCCGGGAGGCGACTTGAACCGGTCACGGCGGGGCCAGTGATCCTCTGGGGCTGGGTGTAGTAATCGAGAACGCGTCCGTCTGATCGGCGTGAGTGTGTGAACCTGTCCCAGAAACTATTTCGAAACTTTCATGTATTGGGGTAAAGAATGATTTCATGGCCGCGAGTTATAGGTTGTCCACCCATAGTCCACAACAGGCATCCTGTGCCTGCGGCCCTTTTGACACCACACATGCACTACGGTGGAGTCTCGCCTTCGTGATCAGAGTCGGTAACTCGAGACACAAAGAACAGGGACCTCTCCCGGACGGGAGCGGGTTTCGGCAATTCATCAGGCGTGTTTTGAACGCCCTCGCGGGCCCGGAATTTCGAGCTGCGATCTGCGCCGCAAACGAACCTGTTGTTTGTGGGTTTGGCGCTTCAACAACTGGCTACCGGGAGAACACGTGATCCCACTCAGAATTGGGCCAAGCTTCTGCTTGTCTGTCCGTCAACGAACGTCCGGACGACGAAATCGCCCAATACAGGGATGGGACCGTCGTAGTTGCCGCCTTGGCCACGGAGACAGCACCGGGAAACGGCGTGTTCCGGTACTCATCGCCCGGCCATAGTTTATCAATCACGATTGATCCTGTCTGCCCTTCACAATTGGGATCCATTCCAATTATTTTATACGGGTGAGCGACCAACGTGCAGCAGAATGGAACGACGCGACGGATGGCGACCGAGGACAGTCGGTCGGCGGCACCGTCCGCGGACCGGATCGTACAGCAACAGGAGCGAGCGATGTTCACGGGTATAATTGAAGACGTCGGCACCATCGTCGAGATCGACCGACGGGCAGAAGCGCTGGTTCTGACGATTCACAGTGAGGAGATCGCGCCTGAACTCGGCGATAGCGTGGCCGTCAACGGCCCATGCCTGACTGTTGTCGATATCGACCGGGCGGCCCAGACGTTCACCGTCGAAGTGACGCCCGAGACCTACCGACGGACGACGCTGGAAGAACTCCGCCCGGACAGCCCGGTCAATCTCGAATCGGCACTGACGCTGGCAGATGAACTTGGCGGCCACCTCGTGACGGGCCACGTCGACGGGACCGGCGTCGTGACGGATCTCCGCCGGGAAGAGAAAGCCCGGATCTACTCGATCCGGCCGCCCGAAGACTTGCTGCCGTACCTGGCTCCGAAAGGGTCGGTGGCCGTCGACGGCGTCAGTTTGACCGTCGTTGACGTCGATCGCACGTTCAGCGTCTCGATCACCGACTTCACCGAAGAGGAGACGCTCCTCCGGGAGACGAGTGTCGGCGACACGGTCAACATCGAAGTCGACGTGATCGCCCGATATCTCGAACGACTGGCCGGCAGCGCCGATGCCGGTGCTGGTGATCTGATGGAGAAATTAGCATCAATGGAGGGTACATAATGAGTATCGTCGATTCCGACCGCGACCGATCCCGCTATGACGACATCGAGGCTGTGATCGCCGCACTCGAAGCCGGCGAGATGATCTTGATCGTCGACGAGGCGGGCCGGGAAAACGAGGGCGACCTCTACGTGCCGGCCGAGGCAGTCACGCCCGAACAGATCAATTTCATGCTCACGGACGGGCGCGGGCTGGTCTGTGCACCGATGGGTCCCGAGCTGACCGACGACCTCGGGCTCGAACAGATGGTGCCCCGGTCCCAGAATACCGAGGAGATGGGCACCGCATTCACCGTCTCGGTCGACGCCGTCTCGACGGGCACGGGCATCTCGGCGTACGACCGCGCGGAGACGATCCAGGCCCTGGCCGATCCCGAGACTGCCCCCACGGACTTGGAGAAACCAGGCCACATTTTCCCCCTGGAAGCGCGGGCTGACGGCGTTCTGGATCGAGCCGGTCACACCGAGGCGGCGGTCGATCTGGCCCGGATCGCTGGCTATCGGCCCGCGGGCGTGATCTGCGAGGTCGTCGACGACGACGGGACGATGGCCCGCGAGGACCGCCTTCTGGAATTTGCCGAGGAACACGACTTGCCGACCGTGACCGTCGCGGATGTCGTCGAGTACCGATATTTGACCGAGACGTTGGTCTCTCGCGAGGTCGAGACGCGCCTTCCCACGGAGTTCGGCGAGTTCGACCTCTATGGGTACGATTATCGCGGTGAGACTCATGTCGCCCTGGTCAACTTCGAGGACGTCGATCCCGGGACGGACCGCCCACTCGTGCGGATCCATTCGAAGTGTCTGACCGGTGACGCCCTCCACTCGCTGAAGTGTGACTGTGGCTTCCAGCTCGATCAGACCCTCCAACGAATCAGCGAGGAGGGTGGCGTCTTGCTGTATCTCGATCAGGAAGGGCGAGGGATCGGCCTGCTGAACAAACTCAAAGCCTACCAGCTCCAGGAAGAGGGCTATGACACTGTCGAGGCCAACCGTGAGCTCGGGTTCGAGCCCGACGAACGGCGCTTCGATGCCGCCGCCCAGATGCTCAAGGATATCGGCCTCGACAGGGTGCGTCTGCTGACGAACAATCCCCGGAAAATCACGGCCTTAGAGCGGTTTGGCTTCGACGTCGAGACCGACTCCCTGGAGATCGAACCCAATCCGGAAAACGAATCGTACCTCGCAACGAAGGCCGAAAAGCTCGGCCATCAACTCGACGTGTTCAACACGGACTAACACAAAACGGACCTAACACCGATCCATGACAGACTACGACGTGACAGAACTGGAAGGCGAACTGGACGCGAGCGACCGCGAATTCGGTATCGTGGTCAGCCGCTTCAACGACCTCATCACGGGCAAACTACTCGATGGCGCCCTGGACACGCTGACGCGCCACGGCGCTAGCGAGGACGACATCGACGTGGCCCGCGTGCCGGGCTCCTGGGAAATTCCATTGGTGGCACAACGCATGGCCGAGTCCGGCGACTACGATGCCGTGATCGCCCTCGGTGCGGTCATCCGGGGAGAAACACCGCACTTCGAGTACGTCTCCAACGAAGCGACGAAGGGTGTCGCCAAGGCGACCCTGGACACCGACGTGCCGATCGCCTTCGGCGTGCTGACAACAGACACCACCGAGCAGGCGATCGACCGCGCGGGCGTCAAACAGGGCAACAAAGGCAGCGAAGCCGCCGAGAGCGCCATCGAGATGGCCGATCTGCTCGGCGAGTTCTGAGGGCGCGTCAGGTTCTTCGACCGCAGGGTCGTCTGACCGACGCTCGATTGGCAGACAGACCGCGTGGTTCCCCAACCGTGGACTTCTGAGTTCCACTAGTTCACTTCCGGGGGATTGTTCTCTTGACGCGCCCAAGATAGAAGGCGCGAATTTCGCCTGGTTATGAGCACGAAAAACGTCCGCCGAGCGCAGCGAGCGAGGATACCCGAGCGGGAAAAAGATGGTCTATATCTTCCACGCGATTCTATCAGGGGTTGATATATTGGTCAGTACCGAAGTAGTGTGAACTCGAAAGTCAAGACGTGACGTAACACTGAGTGGCTAGGTATTCCCGAAGTCGGTGAAACCAACCGACTCGTGAACTGTTGTATGCCATTCTGTGACCAGTCGCGACTTTTTTTCTCGGCGGGTGCTGTAGTAGCCCCCGATGACAGTCGTTCTCGCCGGCGTCGGCGCAGACCAGTCCAACGTCGGCCGCAACCTCCCGCTGTACGACGACGGGACCTTCGAGTACATCCCGATCCCCGAGAAGTGTTCCGAGACCGGCGAATCCGAGACGTTCCGAACCTGGTCCCTCCGGACGGGTGACGTTGCCGCCGATCTTCTCTCGAAAATCCGCCCCGCGCCCGGTCGCGAGGCGGCCTGGATCACCGATCCCGACCGGATCGCCGACTGGCCGCTCCATCGCGATCCGAACTTCGAGGCGCTGACCTACGGCGAACACCGCGGAAGTGTCGACCGGCGACAGCGCTACGTCCCCTTTCTGGAAGCGCTGGAGCCGGGCGATATCGTCGGGTTCTACGCCGGACTGGCCCCGGCCGATGGTGGCGACCCACACCGGTACCTAATCGGGTATTTCACCGTCGAGTCGGTCGTCACCACCCAGGGGCTGTCTCAGGCGGAACAGCGCCGACTCCTGGCCGACCACGCCGATAACGCCCACGCCAAACGGGCCGACGACGGCGAACTCTACTACGATCGCATCGGCGCCGACGGAAAGTACGTCGTCATCGTCGAGGGCCGGCGACCGGGCGGGCTGTTCGAGCGCGATCCCATCCGTCTGAGCGAGAAATACGTCAAACCGGGCAACGAACGGGCCGGCTATTACCTCCGCGATCTGATCGCCGCGGACTGGAACCTGGCCGGTCCGGACGCCGACCCCGTCGCGCTGACACGGAAACCGGCAATGCAGTTCGATCTCTCCACTGAGGCGTTCGTCGATCGGGTCGGGATTCCGGACGAGCGCTGACAGCTCCTGGTTCTATCCAGAAAATTGAATGCCAGTGGGCCGTCACTGCAGTTCTTCAACGAGAGCATCGACCGCTTTGTCCACGAGTTCGTCCGTCACCGCTCGTCCTCCACGCTCGGGTGGGATTCCTCGGGGGTGTGTTCGCGCCACGTCTCTTTGTCTTCCGCGCCGAGTTGCTCGTTGAACAGTGCCGTCGCTCGTTCGTAGCCGTCGTATCCGTCGAGTCGCTCGGAATCGTCAGTAACTGCCCAGTATGTGGCCTTGTGTTCGACGAGATCGTGGTCCTTCAACCGCGACAGTGCGGTACTGACAGCACCCGCGTCTGCGTCGATCTGGGCGGCGAGTTCGCGTGCCTTGAACGCGCGATCGTCGTTGACAGCGAGAAACCCGAGTACACGATCCGGCACTGAGAGACGTGCGAGTTCCTCCTCGCTCGTGTTCTCGAAGGTATCCCGGTCAATTGACATTGCTGTCCGAACGTATGTCGTTCGACGTGAAGAGTATTATGCCTGTAAACAACGAAAATGCTGAAAGCGATCTTTCTGAGATCATTCGAAACGCGGCGGTTGTCCTTCCCAAACGGGGCTCAAAGACTGAGCGCGGCGGCACCGTTGGCTTTGGCTTCTGTGCCCACAATCATTTATTTTCAGCCGGCAGACTTAAGAGTTAGACACAGCTAAATTCGGCCAACATGGATACTGCTGTCATGGAAGATTACCTCAAGGTGATCTACGAACTCGAACGCGATCGGGGGCCGCCGGTGGGGACGTCGGCGATTGCGGACGCGCTCGGCGTGACACCGCCGACGGCCACGCGCATGCTGGAGAAATTGGCCGAACAAGCCCTCCTCGAACGCGAGAAATACAGCGGCGTCGAGTTGACCGAACACGGCCGGGCGATCGCCATCGAGACGATCCGCCACCACCGACTCTTGGAAGCCTATCTCGTCGAGCATCTCGGGTACGAGTGGGAAGAGGTCCACGACGAGGCCGAGCGACTCGAACACCACATCAGCGAGGACTTCGAGGAACGGATCGCCAGCGAACTCGACCATCCGCCGGTCGATCCACACGGCGAGCCGATCCCGAATGCAGACCTGGAGCCCCCGGTCGAAGAGGGTGTCAAGCCGCTTTCGGCCCACGAGGAACGCGACACTGTTGTCGTCGCGAGCGTCCGTGAACGCGATGTCGAGACCTTGCGCTATCTCGAAGCGGAGGGTATCGTCCCCGGACGCGAACTCGATATCGTCGAGATCACGCCCGTCGGAACGTACGTCCTCGAATGTGAGTGTGACAGCCGCCAGCTTCCGGAGTCGACGGCCGAGCGGATCTACGTTCGCTCGGCATCGACCGGCGAGGAGGCTGCCACTAAGGAGGTGCCGGGACTGTGAGCGAGTACGTCGAGATTCTCATCGTTGCCTTCGCGTTCCAGCTGTCGGTGTTGCCCGGCGAAAAGGTGCAACTCATCATCGCGGGGTTGTCGACGCGGTACCATCCACTGGTGGTCGTTTCGGCGGCCGGGACAGCTTTCGCCGGGTGGACGGCCCTGGAGATCCTCTTCGGCGAGGCGATACAGAGTGCACTCCCGGAACTGTACCTCAACGCCTTCACTGCGGGATTGTTCGTCCTGTTTGCGATCCTGCTGGTCCGGTCGGCACCAAAGCCGAGTTCGGACACGGCTACGACTGACGGTGGCGTCACGGCCGGCGTGAGCGATCTCGACGTTTCGATTTTCGGCCGGGAGATACCGCCACTGCTGGGTGGCTGGGTTCCCATTTTCGCGATGATGGCCGCCGGCGAGTTCGGTGACAAGACCCAATTAGTCACGATCGGTCTGGCAGCGGATTACGGCGCGACGTCGGCAATCTGGGTCGGCGAGATGCTGGCGATCATCCCCATTAGCCTGCTCAACGCCTATTTCTTCCACCGCTTTGCCCACCTGGTGAACCTCCGGAAGGCCCACTTTGCCGGTGCGGCGATCTTCGTGTTCTTCGCCGCGGATACCGTCCTCGCCGTTACGACTGGATTCTCAGTCTGGGAGACGATCATCGAAGGGGCCTCCAGTTTCGTCCTCGCGCTCGTCTGAACCATCGAGTGTGTTCCAACGCTGTGAGGATCATCCGAAAGATTATCGGTTGGTTCATTGTAGTTCGAAATACGTCGCCGGCGTCACGAACGGGGGGCTCATCATGACTGACACTCGCGCACTGACTAACGACGTATCGCTTGGAGATCACTCGATCACGCGGACTGGCGGGAAGTATCTCTGTGGCCTGCTCAGGTGTGCGCTGGCCGGTCGAGATCGCGTTGCCACCGGTACGCTTGCGACTCGCCTGGGCGTGAGTCGTGCAAGCGTCACCGAAATGGTCGAGAAATTCGGTGCCGGCGAACTCGTCGATCACGAACACTACCGCGGCGCAACGTTAACGGCCGAGGGAGAGACCCTGGCACGCCATCTCCAGTGGCGTCGGTGCGTGACCGAACGCTTCTTCGAGGGGGAACTCGGTCTCGATCTCGACGTCGACTGCGCCTATCGAATCGGGTTCGAATTGCCCGACGAGGGCGTCGACTGCCTGGCGTCGCTGATCGACCACCCCTGTGATCGGCTGTGTCAAGCGAGCGACGCCGCCGAGTGCCCGCGACTCACGGTCGCCACGGCGTGACCTGTCTGTCGTCGCTTCTCGGACAGCCTCTGGGTTCTCTCCCGAGAATTCCATACTGCTGGATAGTCCACTGTATTTCCGCGAAACTTCATTATAGGGGTCGATAAAACGTTTCGCCGTCGTAGCTGCCGTTATAAAATGACACACCACTTGACGTTGAGGGCGTGAAACGGGCTGAAAGCATCCGAAGGCTCTGGCATCTATAAGGACACCCCGTCCAATGGAGTAGATAGACGGTGTCCCCGATGTCAAGTTCCACGCCCCCACTCTCGGATCACGGACCGCCCGCCAACGGACAGCCTACCCGCTCGCGGCGCTGGTTGCTCGAACCAGTCCGTGGTATCGCGTTTTGGGCTGCGATTGCCCTTCCATTCGTCCAGCTCCCGCTACTGGTCTCGGGACTGGAAGAGCCCTCGACCGCCGCGGCGTTTCTTGCCCTGCTGGCCCTGAACGTGTTTATGCTGTACGTCGGCCACGCCTACCAGCGCGAGTGACTCTCCTGTTTTCGGTCGCCGCTACTGCTGTGAACGAGCGCGGCGATCGCACGTGGCGTCCACGTGATCGCAACCGGAGACTTCCCCATACCGAGACTAAGCACGTGCATCAATATCGCCCCGCCAACCATCGACCACGCTTCTATCGTCTCGATCGGCAAATCGGATCGAGCCAGCGCGTCAGGACCCTTCCAGTTGCGAAGCTCAACGCCGCGCCGAAGCTCATACCAGCGATATTGTAGTGGATCGCGGCGAACAGGACCGGCGGAAACGTCGCCAGTCGGGCCTTGATCGCGGCGAACACGCTGCCCCAGACGGCTGCCAGCACGACGAACAACAGGGCGTTCCGATAGCGCACAGTTCGGATTTGAATCGGTGACTTCTACGCATTTCACTTCTGACAGTTCACGACAATCGAGGCAACTCCTGTGTGACCGTCACGAGCCCAACAAGAAGGCTGATTACGATGCCCCTACAGGCATGAATCGATGGCTTCGACGTGGAAGCGTGATTTCGCCAGCGGGTTGATCGTCCTGGCTCCGTTGCTCGTGACGATCGTCGTCCTTCTGTGGCTGTACAACCGTTTGAAGGCAGTCCCGATCAGAATCGATCCTGACCCATTTTTCGTCTTCGGTACCAAGATCGATCTGAGTCCGGAGCCACTGGGTGTGGTTCTGACGATCGTCGTGTTCGTTCTTCTGGTGTTTGCCGTCGGCTATTTGATGCGAACCGCCTTTGGTGCGATCGTCGAATCGGCGATCGACGATCTGATGAACCGATTGCCGGGGCTGCGCGTCGTCTACAACGCTTCGAAGATGGCTGCCGAGACTGCCCTGACTGGGACCGACGAGTTGCAGGCACCGGTGAAGCTCGAACCCTGGAATGGCATGCGGATGACTGCATTTCTGACCGGCAAAACGACTGAAGATGGGCGTGAGGTGCTCTTCTTACCCACGGCACCGAACATCACCACTGGCTTCGTCATCGAGGTTGAACCCGAACAGTATACGAAAACCGACGAACGTGTCGAGGAAGCACTCACGCGGATTCTCTCGGCTGGGTTCGGCGAGAGTGACGAGCAGGCCGCCCAGATTGACGTCGAAGAACTAGCCGAAAGCAAGTCGTCCTGACTGCGTGGGTGCGTTTTCTCTCAGCAGCGACCGACCGCTTAGACGTAGGTGAACCACTCGTCGCGCTCGCCTGACTCGACGATATCGAAGAATGTCCGCTGCATCTCGTCGGTGACTGGCCCTTTCGTGCCCGGACCAACCTCGACGTCGTCGACGCTTCGGATCGGCGTGACTTCCGCGGCGGTCCCCGAGAAGAACAGTTCGTCGGCGGTGTAGAGTTCACCACGGGAGATCGTCGCGTCGTCGTGGACCGTATAGCCCTGTTCTTCGGCCAGCTCGATCACGGTCTGGCGGGTGATGCCGTCGAGGTTCGATTCGGCGAGGCCGGGCGTGTAGATCTCGCCGTCTCGGACCAGAAACAGGTTCTCACCCGGCCCTTCGGCGACCTGGCCGTCCTTGTTGAGCAGAATGGCCTCGGTGTAATCGTTGCTGTCGGCTTCCAGACTCGCTAGCACGCTGTTGACGTACGTGCCCGTGGTCTTGGCGTTGGTCGGCATCTGGCTGGAGGCGTACTTCCGCCAGGACGAGACCGCCACGTCGACACCCTCTTCGAGGGCATCTTCACCCAGATACGTCCCCCACGGCCAGGCCGCGATGGACACCTTGACCGGAGCATCGCCGGGATCCAGTCCGAGCATGTCGTAGCCGTAGAAGGCGATCGGGCGGATGTAACACGACGGGAGATCCTCGCGGTCGATCAACTCGATTGTCGCCTCGGTGAGTTCATCCCGATCGAAGGGAATCTCCATGCCGTAGGGTTTGGCTGACTGGTAGAGCCGATCGAGGTGTTCCTCCCATCGGAAGATCGCCGGCCCGTTGTCGGTGTCATAACAGCGCACCCCTTCGAAGACACCGGTCCCGTAGTGGAGGCCGTGGGTGAGCACGTGCACCTGGGCGTCCTCCCAGTCGACGAACTCTCCGTCCATCCAGATTGTCCCGACATCCATGTCGTCGAAACTCATACCCGCTTCAAAGCACCCCTCCGTTAAGAGTCTTCACGGTTTGTCGGTGGGAGGTCTGTCCTGGTCTGTCGGTCCGTTTCGTGTTATTTGACCCCGCCGCTATCTTTCCCCGGACACGGAACCTGCGCCATCTCTCACTTCGGTTTGGACGACGAATATTCGTCTCACTCGAGTACGATCCCGAGACGTGGGAATTGGGTTATACCGTTTTTATTCGTGGATTTCACTCATCTGATGATGCCATCAGTAGAATACCTCAATTTCGACGCCATGGCCGAGAACGGTTGGGATATCCAGGATGAAGACCTGTTTGAGAAGGCTGACGCCGCCGACCTCGACGACGAGGATTACGGCGTTCTGGAGCTCGATCAAGGCGAGTACATTCTCGATGCGGCCGAAGACCAGGGATTTCACTGGCCATTTTACTGCCGTGAGGGCAAGTGTGCCGTTTGCGCGACACAGGTCGTCGAGGGTGACATCGACATGGACACCCAGGAAGTCATCTCAGACGATGAGATGGCGGACGAAAACGTCCGACTGACGTGCGTCGGGACGACAGTCGAAGAGGACATCAAGATCATCTATAACGCCAAACATCTGAACTTGGATTGGTACGACTATTCGTACGATAGCTGAGATAGTCGGGAGTGCTGTCGTATCGGCCTTCAGAACGCCCTTTTTGTGGATGAAGAGAATCGTGGCCTGACAGACACGTCTGCAGACGTTGCAGTCTCCTTCTCCGCATTTGGCGGTGTCACTGGGATACGTGGTCAAAGCTGTGGCTCTCCGATTGAGATCGGGCACACGTGGGGAGACGAAGACGTCGGCTGCTGACTATCCGCGTCCACCCTGGTCAGTAGCAGCCAAACACATCGCACTCGAGAATGTGCCTGCTCCTCACCGCTCGTGGACGTGGACCGTCACGATGTCGTCGTCTTCGACGTCGAGGGCGATCCGGAGTTGGTCCGGGGCGATGATTTCCAGTTCCGCGTCGTCGTAGTGGGTTCGTTCGGGCGTGATGACATGGGCGTCGTCGTAGGTTGTGCTCTCGCTTTCGAGTGTGATCGGATAACAGTACGCCGGCCCATAGGTCCGGTCACCATCTTCCCACCCTTCGATCTCGACCGGATCCAGCGCGTTCATCCGCGCTCGGGCGCGCGTACTTCTATCGTCGAGATCGAGGTTGAACGTCCCGGGGTAGGGTTCATAGCCCAGCTTTTCGATAAACTGGTCGTGATAGCCCGACAGCGAGACGTAGTGACGGCCCTCGCCCATACCGCTGGATACGTCACCCGATAGTGTCACACCGATGCCGTGTTCGAAGATACGCTGGTATTCGGCATACTCTTCTTGCAGGAGGCGTTCGCCGTCATCGGTGACCCGGACCCACTGGCCGTCGCTGACGATTTCACGTGCCAGCAGATCTCCATCCTCAAGCCGCTGTAATCGGCGGGATGCGGTCTGATTCGAGGCGTCGAGTTTCGATGCGAGCCCGGCACAGGAGATCTTGGCGTCGCCGTCGACGGCCCCGGCCAGCGCCAGCAGCTTCAGCGTCGCCAGTTCGGCGTACCCGATGTCCTCGTCCGGGAGTTCGACCATCGCCAGGTGATTGGCCGGGCCGACAGATAAGCACACCGGGACCGGGCGAGAACTGTCCCGGCGGCCGCTCTCGTGGGGAGTCCCAAACGAGTTTGTTTGTTCGCTCTCACAGTTCTCTGTGTCCAGCAAAGACTGTTGGGCGAGATAGAACGCGCATATTCAGCGTCGAATCCGGCATACAAAGCGCGGAGAATCCGCCATCTGGAGATCCGCGAATCAGCACGTTTGTCAGGTAAACGAACAGCATCCGATCGACTTGCTGACTTCACGTTCCATGCAGCATGCCGATTTTAACTGGCTTGGAGATCTGTGACGGTGGCCCGTCTGTGGGCCACTCTGCAATCTATTGACCGCCGGACTGGCCGCCCTTCGGCGTCCACTGGGCCGCTCTCTGTTCCCAGAAGTCGCTCTCGGGCGCGAGTTCCTCGACCCAAGTATCTTCCTCCCTGGCGAGCAGGGCGACCCGGGAGTCGGCCGACTCTTTCAGGCTGTCGTGATCAGGCAGGTGCCCGCCGACCGCCTCGGTGAACTCGATCACGTCAGCGTGGTCGGGCATCGACGACCGATCGAGGCGACCCCGCGAGTGCCCGACGTGCATGTAGGCCTTCAGCTCGTAGAAATCGACGTCCGCGCGGGCGGCCATGCCGGCGTACCACGCCGGCCGATGCATGTTGTACCCGTCGATCAGTGTCGTCCGAAGCACTGTTCGAGTGTCGTCCTTCGTAGCTAGAACGTCGAGCGTATCGATCAGCCGCTCCCAGGCCTCGTCGTCGACGGGTTTGACCACGTCGTCGAAGGTCCGCCGGTCGGCGGCGTCGACAGAGACGTACAGTTGGGTGGGATCGCACTTGGCGAGCATCTCGGGATCGGTCCCGTTCGAGACCAGGAAGGTCGTAATCCCGCGGTCATGGAAGGCTTCGATGAGTTCCGGCAGGTGGGGGTACAGCGTCGGTTCGCCGTCCAGCGAGATTGCGACGTGTCGGGGTTCCATCGCCTCCTCGAAGCGTTCCCGGGGAACCTCGTCGTTGCCGCCATAGCCCGAGAGGAGCGTCCGCTGGAGGTCGATCGAGGCCGCAACGACCGCTTCGGGGTCGTCCCACTGTACGTCCTCAAGTTCGTAGGTGTGGCCGGCGTGATCGCGCCAGCAGAAGACACAGCGCTCGTTACACCGGACGACGGGCGTCATCTGGATGCACCGGTGGGAGCGAATGCCGTAGAACGCGTACTTATAACAGCGCCCTTCTCCCCGGAGTGCGTTGTCGGTCCACCCGCAGGTCTGAGCGGCGGTGTGGCCCTCGCTGTGATAGTCGGGATCGGACACTTGTCGGGCCTGGTCGCTCATCGACGCCTGATAGCCTACCGATCCGGAAAAGCATACGGATACCCACAACGACGCGGCACCTGTCCGGGAGTCGTCGGCGTGAGTACTTGGGACATCTGGGACTCCCTTCCCATCTCGTAATCCATTTAGTCGCCGGTGGGGAAGCAGGAGTATGTTCCGCGAGTTCCGCGCGTCGGTCGCCGACGCGCTCGAAGACGCCCTCGCGACGTTGGATCTCCCGGTCGATGATCTCGGGATCGAACGCCCACCCGAGGATGTCCCCGCGGTGGTCGCCTCCAGCGTCGCCTACCGGCTAGCTGAGGCGGCCGGCGCACCGCCGCCGAAGATCGCTGCCGACATCGCCGCGGCGATCGACCCGGCCGAGTACGCCCACTTGGGGAGTGTCGAGACGCAAGGCCCGTACGTCAACTTCCTGCCCGAGGAGACGTACTTCGAAAAGACGCTCGAAGCCGCCCAGGATGACGAATACGGCCACTTGCCCGCGACCGGTGACTCGGTCGTCGTCGAACACACTAGCGCCAACCCGACCGGCCCGGTTCACGTCGGGCGGGCGCGCAATCCGATCGTCGGCGACTCGCTGGCTCGCGTCCTCGAATATGCCGGCAACGACGTCGAGGTTCACTATTACGTCAACGACGCCGGCCGCCAGCTCGCGCTGTTCACCTGGGCCTACGAGACCTTCTCGGAGGACGACCTTCCCGAACCCGAACGGGACTCCCTCGAATATGAGATGGTCCGGTACTACCGGAAAGGCAACAGCTACCTCGAGGACGCTGATGCGGCCGACAGCGAGGCTGCCGAAGCCGAGATCCAGGCGATCCTCCAGGGACTGGAAAACGGCGACGAAGACACCTACGAACGCGTCAGCGAGGTCGTCGACACGGTCCTGGGTGGGATGCGCGACACGCTCCAGCGGTTGCCGGCCGCCTTCGACCAGTTCATCAAGGAGACGCGATTCATGCGCGACGGGTCGACCGACGCCCTCGTCGATCGCCTGCAGGCCCTCGATGCCGCCGTCTACGAAGCGGATGCCTGGCAACTCGACTTGCCGGACTTCGAGAAGAACCTCGTATTCTTGCGGTCGGACGGCACCTCGCTGTACACGACCCGCGATCTGGCCCACCACGAGTGGAAGTTCGAGCACTACGACCGGGCCGTGACGGTGCTGGGCGAGGATCACAAGCTTCAGGCCGACCAGCTCTCGGCGACACTCGATCTCCTCGACCACGACACCGACTGTCTCGATCAGGTGTTCTACTCGTGGGTCAACCTGCCCGAGGGCGGGATGAGTACCCGCGAAGGGACTGGGATCGACCTCGACGACCTGCTTGACGAGGCGATCGACCGCGCCCGCGAGGAGGTCGAGGACCGACTGGACGACCGCCTCCGGGACGACGATCTCACCGAGGACGATCTCGATCGGATCGCCCACCAGGTCGGCATTGGAGCCGTTCGCTTCGACATCGTCGCCAAACAGCCCACCAAGGGTATCACCTTCGAGTGGGATCGTGCGCTGGACTTCGAGGCTCAGTCGGCCCCCTACGTCCAGTACGTTCACGCCCGCTGTTGTGGCATTCTGGACGAAGCAAGTGAGGCAGGACATGCGGTTCCCGATTCGATCGACGCCGGCCTGTTATCGGCTCCCGAGGAACGCGACCTCTTGCGGGAGATTGCTCGCTTCCCGGCCGTGATCGAGCAGGCGGCCGACGAACTCCGTCCGCACGTCGTCGCGACGTACACGCGGGCCTTCGCGGAAGCGTTCAACGCCTTCTACCGGGAGTGTCCGGTACTGACCGCCGACGAGGAGCGCCGTGAGGCGCGACTGGCGCTGGTCGCCGCTTCACGAACGACGATTGCGAACGCACTCGACGCCCTCGGCGTCGCCGCGCCTGACTCGATGTAAGCGCGCCAGCAATGAGGGGTGGCGAGCGGCTGGGACAACGACGCAATCGAAAATCGACTATTCAGCGATTGAACAACCCGAAAACGCCGCCCGAATCGTTATCGGTCTCATTGTCTGTGTCCTCGTTCGCTTCGTCTGCGGGGAACCAGTCGGTATCCTCGGGGGCGATTGTTTCGACCGGTTCTCCCAGAAGGACGCGTTTGAGCGAAGCTGCCAGCCGACGGTAGGCCGCGGCGGCGGGACTGTCTGGCGCGTTGATCACGTGCGGTTCCCGTGTCGTCGCTTCCGGATCGTCCGGGATGACCGCAAGCATGTCGTGCTGGATCTCGGCGGCGACGGCTTTGATGTCTTCCGGCCCGGTCGCCCGCGTCAAAATGGATCCGATGACCTTTCCGTCGACCCGGGCTGCGAGGTCGGCGGTCTTGTTTGCGTCCCCGATCGCGACGCTGTCCGGGGTTGTCACCAGCACGACGCTGTCTGCGAGGCCGAGCGGGACTGTCGCCTCGTGGCTCAGGCCCGCCCCGGTGTCGATCAACACCGCGTCGTAGGCGTTGATCAGCGTCCGGATCACTTTGTTGAGCTTTGCTGGATCAGCGTCGGCAAACGCCTCCAGGCTCTGCTCGCCTGGCACCACCGTAATATCGCCCGGTGCTCCAGTCAGGGTATCGCTGACTGTCGCGTCCTCGGCGAGGACTTCGTGGAGGCTGTGGTCGTACTCGACGTCGAGCATGGCTGCCAGGTTCGCCATCCCCAGGTCCGCGTCGACGACGGCGACGTCGTGGCCTGCCTCTTGGAGTGCGACCCCGACGTTGACGGCTGTCGTGGTCTTCCCGACCCCGCCCTTGCCGCCAGCGATCGTAAAGACGTGTCCCGTCATCTCTGCTGTCAGAACACTCTCGTGGCATACATATAAAGCCGTTTGTCCGTCAGACTGGCGTACGACGTTATGGCTCCCATTGACACCGAAGATCACCAGACAGCTGCCAATCTGGTGGCAGCGACGTTCCTCCCGTGTGCGTATCTATCGGTCGAACCGAGATCGAAACCTGGAGGGCAAAGGATACTTACCCGGCATCCGGCTAATACGGGTAATGAGTAGCCAGGAACAGGAAGGCGACCAGACCGACCGGCAGAAATACGAGTTCCGGAAGGTCATCGAGGAGCTGGAAGACTACCGGGGATCCGGGACCCAGCTCGTGACGATCTACGTCCCGGATGATACCCAGGTGAGCGAAGTCGTGGCCCACGTGACCCAGGAACACAGTGAGGCCAGCAATATCAAGTCCAAGGACACCCGGACGAACGTCCAGGACGCACTCAAGAGTATCAAGGACCGGCTGCGATACTACGACACTTATCCGCCGGACAATGGCATGGTACTGTTTTCCGGTGCGGTCGACACCGGTGGCGGGCGGACGGACATGATCACGCGCGTCCTCGAGAATCCGCCCCAGCCGATCCAGTCGTTCCGCTATCACTGCGATTCGGAATTCCTGACCGAACCGCTCGCAGAGATGCTGACCGACAAGGGCCTATTCGGGTTGGTTGTCCTGGATCGCCGCGAGGCAAACGTCGGCTGGCTGCGGGGCAAACGCGTCGATCCTGTCAAATCCGCTTCCTCGCTGGTGCCGGGCAAACAGCGCAAAGGTGGCCAGTCCGCCCAGCGGTTCGCCCGCCTGCGCCTGGAGGCCATCGACAACTTCTATCAGGAGGTCGCGGAGATGGCAAACGAGCTGTTCGTGCCCGAACGCCACGACCTGGACGGGATCCTCGTCGGCGGCCCCTCCCCGACCAAAGACGAATTCCTCGACGGCGATTACCTCCACCACGAACTTGGAGACATGGTCCTGGGGAAGTTCGACGTCTCCTACACTGACGAATCGGGGCTGTACGACCTCGTGGATGCTGCCGAGGAGATCCTCGCTGAACACGAGATCCTTCAGGACAAGCAGGTCATGGAGCAGTTCTTCAAGGAACTGCACGACGGCGACCTGGCGACATACGGCTTCGAGCAAACCAGACAGAACCTCAACATGGGCTCGGTCGAGCAACTCCTCATCAGCGAAGACCTCCGGAAGGAGGCCCTCTCGTATGAATGTCCAAACGGGCACGACGAGTACGAACTCGTCGATCCGGACGCGAACGCCCCCGAGCGGACGTGTTCGACTTGCGGCGAGTCGATGGATGCCACGGACCGCCAGGATGCCATCGAACACCTCATCGAACTGGCTGAACAGCGCGGGACCGAGACGGTCTTCGTCTCGACGGACTTCGAGAAGGGCGAACAGTTGTTGACGGCCTTTGGCGGCATCGCGGGTATTCTCCGGTACTCGACCGGCATCTAACTGCCAGCGGACAGAGTGCTGAGCGTGATGGTAGGGGCCGTCGCCGGGACTTCCCGGCGACGCGCCATCGAAACGCCAGTGGGAATGGGGGAATGACACCGGGTGGTGTCCGGGCGTTCGGTACAGTTACAGTGGCGGAGCCACTGCAAGGCAATAGTTAGAATCCCCCTTGAAAACCTGTTGTACCCAATCAGTTGGGTATCGTTCACAACAGCTGTTCGAGTTGACGGCGTCGCCCCTCGAGGTCGATCGATGTCTCGATGCCCTCTGCGATGGCGAGGCGATCGACGACGAGTAACGGATCGACGCCGGCGCGTTCAACAACTTCGAGCAGTGCCGAAATCTCCTGGCGATACACGGCCAGTGAGGACAGCAGGCCGACCACCAGCGCCATCGGGATCGCCGCCTCGGCTTCCCCGGGAAAGGAATCGTCGATCGCCCGGAAGTCGGGCGGCTCCGCCGGCGGATCCTCAACCGGGAGCAATCGGAGACATCGCGAGCAGATCGCCGCACCCGGCTCTTCGCCCGGCAAATATTCCTGCTGGTCCGGCGGGACCTGAAACGCGAGCAATGCCCCACCACAATCCGGACAGTCCATACCCCTGCCTGAGTGCTTGAGCGACAAAAAACTACGTCGTCACGTGGCCGGCCGGGATGGGGCCGGTTTCACTGGGTCGCCGCTTGCTCGGCTTCGCGGGCTGCCTCGCGTTCTTCTTTCTCGGCAGCTTCCTTGTTGGCCTTGATCTTTTTCATCCGGAAGATCTCTTCGCGCTCTTGCTCTTCGAGTTTCTGCTCGATGTACTCCTTGTTCTCGTTGAGCTGTGGGAGCAACGTAAACTCCAGGGCGTTGACCCGCCGCTTGGTCGTCTCGATCTCTTCGAGGAGTTCTTTCATTGCGGTCTCGACTTCCGCGGCGAGGATGATCTGTTCGAGCAGTTTCTCGTAGGACTCGGCAACTTCGTCGATCCGGGCGCTCGTCCCGAGAACGCCGTAACCACGCTCGTCAAGGCTTTTGCGTACCTTCGTCGATTCGATCTGCGGGACGACCACGCCCATGATGTTCTTCGACTGCGTCGAGATTTCAGGATGCTCCTTGAGCGCGGCAGCGGCCCCACGGACGGCGACGTCGCCGTCCATCGCTCGTGCCATGTCGATGCGCTCCTGGGCGTCCTCGTAGGTGTCCTCTAAGTCCGCCCGGACGTCCTGGGCCTGATCGAGGATATCCATGAACTCCATGATGAGGCCGTCACGCTTCTTCTCTAAGGTGTCGTGGCCCCGTTCTGAGAGCTCGATCCGGTCCTCGATCTGCATGAGGTTTTTCCGGGTCGGCTTGACGTCCTGTGCCATTACCCAGGCCTATCCAACCCATCCAGTTAATCCTTTTCAGTCGGTGCGCCAACCGCCGAACCCTCCGATTCTGGCATCGCTTGCCGGTCACAGCCAGAGGCCCTGTTCGCGATCGATCCAGGTGACGATTACCGTGTGGGGCAGCGTTAACACGGCGATCCCGACGAGATACAGGCCCACGGCCCCGCCGATCGACTCGCCGGCCGGGACCAGCCTGAACAGACCGCCGATGAGGGCGAGTGCTGCGATCGAAAGCGGTGCCGCCTCCAGGCCAACCCGGCCGATCGCTCGCCACCACCGACCGTCTTCGACGGCCGTCCGGACGCGCCCGTCGAGCCAGCCGACGCGAGCGAGGTGCCGGACCGAGTGCCACAGACAGAAGTAGACGCCGATCGCCAGGATCGGTTCGACGACGAGAAAGACGACCCACAGCAACGTCACTTCGACAGCATCGCGTCGCCAAGCATGCCCGCCACCCGAGCGATGACGGCCGCACAGGAGCGTCGCGATCGTCACGATGCCGAAGGCCGCTGCCAGTGCGATTCTGCCACTCGGCTCGAACAGTGGCCACGTCCCGACTGCCCCACCGAACGGCGCGACAAACGAGTCGAGGACGGCCCGGTAGCGTTCGGGAAAGCCAATCAGCGGCACAAGCATCGGCAACCCGCCCCGAACGACGGTCGTCAGCCCTTGCTGGGTCCGATCGAGATACGTGGCTCCGAAGACGTCCCGGAGAACGTACAGTTCGCCTTGGCCCCAGTGAAACCAGGTTAGTCCGATGAACAGGACTGCGGCCAGCACTGGTGTGAGCCACCACAGCGCCAGGTAGCCGACACCCAGCACCGCATAGAGGCCACCGACAATAGCGAGCCCCCGCAGGGTTACCCGCCCGTCGAGCGCCCGGGGCAACGCGACGTAATCGAGTGCGCCGTGTGGCAACCCGAATACGACAACGCTCGCGAGCAAGGGCAGATACCGAATTGAGTCAGAAACAGGCCCTATCAGGGGAAAGATGACCGCGAGTCCAGCCAGGGGGAGCCACCCGCTCCACTGGAGCAGACCGGCCAGCCGACGCGGATCGTCGGCCCGTGTCGCGATCGAATCGCGGGCGAGGAGAGACACGCCTCATGATTGGTGACCGCTCGGCAGGAAGGTTTCGGCGGGGGCTCTCGGCTAACTCGGTGAAACAACATACAGCCTGCTGACAGTGCACTGGGTTGGCGTACAAGATGCAGACCATCTTTTTCCCACTCGGGTTCGCGCAGATCGCGAACCGCTCGTGGCAAAAACATGGGTGAAAAAAGGCCGGACTCGCTTCGCTCGTCCGGTGAATCGAGCGACCAAACGGGTCCTTCGGACCGCTTGGTCGCACGAATGCTCCTGTGCGAGATCTGCGCATTCTATCTTGCATTGCACATCCTCTCAGACTTGTTATACAGACTCCTCTTTCATTGGGTTCGGAAAGAGCCTCGGCGGGAAACCGCGGGTGGCGGCTCAGCGCTCGGCATCTCCCGACTCGTCGCTGCGACGATAGTAGTACTGCGAACCGTAGTACGTCAGCACGGCGACGATCCAGGTCACGACGATCGGGGGTGTCACGGTGCCGCTCGTCGCGAACTGATAGCCACCGATCGCGACTAAGACCACGACAGTAACGAGAAATCCGTTCCGGGCGCCGCGCATAACCGGGTCGGCTTCGACCATGACGAAGGCGTTCACACAGCGGGTACTTACCGCTGGGGATCAGTCGGCCGTCGCTTCTGGGGACGTCTCGGTCTCTTCGTCCCCGTAGTTTTCCTCAATGTACTCCTCGCCGATCCGGTTGAGTTCCTCCTTTGGCAGATCCGAGAGGAGATCCCAGGCGATGTCTAGCGTCTGGTCGATCGTCCGGTCGGTGTTGTAGCCCTGATCGACGAACTCGCTCTCGAAGCGATCGGCAAAGTCCAGGTACTTGTTGTCACGCTCGCTGAGGGCCTCGCGACCGACGATGTTCACCAGATCGCGCAGGTCTTCACCCTCGGCGTAGGCAGCGAACATCTGGTCTGAGACGTCGCCATGGTCCTCACGGGTCAGTCCCTCGCCGATCCCTTCGTCCATCAGCCGGGACAGCGAGGGGAGGACGTTGATCGGCGGCCGGACGCCCTGGCTGTTGAGGTCGCGGTTGACGTAGATCTGGCCCTCGGTGATGTAGCCTGTCAGGTCCGGGATCGGGTGAGTGTCGTCGTCGCTTGGCATCGTCAAGATCGGGATCTGGGTGATCGATCCCTCGACGCCCTCGATCCGCCCGGCCCGCTCGTACAGACCCGCTAGATCGGTGTACATGTACCCGGGGTAGCCCCGACGACCTGGGACTTCCTCGCGGGCGGCCCCGATCTCCCGCAGGGCCTCACAGTAGTTGGTCATGTTCGTCATGATCGTCAGGACGTGATACCCTTTCTCGAAGGCCAGGTATTCGGCGGTCGTCAGCGCCAGCCGCGGCGTGATCGTCCGCTCGACTGCGGGGTCGTCCGCGAGGTTCATGAACACGACCGAGCGTTCGAGTGCACCCGTGCGCTCGAAGTCGTCCATGAACTCGTTGGCCTCCTCGGCGGTGATCCCCATCGCCGCGAAGACGACGGCGAACTCGCTTTCCTCGCCCTCTTCTTCCTCTTCGGGCACCTCTGCCTGGCGAGCGATCTGCAAGGCGAGTTCGTTGTGGGGCAGCCCCGACCCGGAGAACAGGGGGAGTTTCTGCCCCCGAACGAGGGTGTTCATGCCGTCGATGGCAGAAATCCCTGTCTGGATAAACTCACGCGGATACTCCCGGGAGACCGGGTTGATCGCCTTGCCGACGATGTCCTGGCGCTCGTCCGGGACGATGTCGGGGCCATCGTCGATCGGCTGGCCGGTCCCGTCGAGCACCCGGCCCAGCAGATCTTCGGTGACGGGCATCTTCATCGTCTCGCCGAGGAACCGGACCGAACACTCCCGATCGATTCCCTGGGTACTCTCGAAGACCTGAATGGCGACGTGGTCGCTGGTCGACTCCAGCACCTGTCCCCGGCGGATCTCGCCATCGCCGGTTTCGATCTCGACGATCTCGTCGTAGCCGACCGGTTCGTCCGTCTCGACGAACACGAGCGGACCTGAGACTTCAGTAATCGTCTGATACTCTTTCATTGGTACATCCCCCGTAGCTCCTCTGCAATGTCGGCTTCGATCTCCTCGATGAACGCCTCGTACCCTTCGGTCGTGCCGATCCGGTTGAGTCTCGGAGCGGCGTCAATGTCCGTGATCTCGTCGACCGGTACACCGGCATCAAGCGCATCGAACGCCTCATCGTTGAGGGTCTTGATGGCTTCCATCATCCGATAGGTCTTTGCCGGCTCACAGTAGGTGTCGACGTCGTGGAGGGCGTTCTGCTGGAGGTAGGCCTCCCGGATGTACCGGGCGACTTCCAGGGTCAGTTGCTGGTCGGCGGGCAAGGCGTCCTGGCCGACCAACTGGACGATCTCCTGAAGTTCACTCTCCTCGTCTAGGGTGTCGATCACCCACTGGCGGATCTCCGGCCAGTCGTCGGCGACGGCATCAGTGAACCACGGATCGAGCTGATCGCGGTACAGCGAATAGGATTCGTCCCAGTTGATCGCCGGGAAGTGCCGCCGTTCGGCCAGGTCGGCGTCAAGCGCCCAGAAGGTCTTGACGATCCGCAGGGTGTTCTGGGTCACCGGCTCCGAGAAGTCTCCGCCCGGCGGGGAAACGGCGCCGACGACTGTCACCGATCCCTCGGTACCGTTCGAATTCTGGTAGTACCCGGCCCGCTCGTAGAACTCGCTGAGGCGCGCCCCGAGATAGGCAGGATACCCCTCTTCGCCGGGCATCTCCTCAAGTCGCGAGGAGATCTCCCGCAGGGCTTCGGCCCATCGTGAGGTCGAGTCGGCCATCAGCGCGACGTCGTAGCCCATGTCCCGGTAGTATTCGGCGATCGTGATGCCCGTATAGACCGACGATTCACGCGCCGCGACGGGCATGTTCGACGTATTCGCAATGAGGCTCGTCCGGCTCATCAGCGGCTTGCCGGTCTTGGGATCGTCCAGTTCGGGGAAGTCCTCGATGACCTCGGTCATCTCGTTGCCCCGCTCGCCACAGCCGACGTAGACGACGATGTCCGCGTCGGCCCACTTGGCCAGTTGGTGCTGGGTCACGGTTTTCCCGCTCCCGAAGGGCCCCGGAATCGCGGCCGTCCCGCCTTTCGCGACGGGGAACAGGCCGTCGAGGATGCGCTGGCCGGTCACCAGCGGATCGGTCGGCGTCTCCTTGTCACCGGCGGGCCGGGCCTGGCGGACCGGCCACTCCTGGTGCATGGTGATCTCCTCGCCGTTGTCGAGCTCGACCACCGTCTCGTCGACGGTAAAGTTCCCCTTCTTGGCGTCGACAACCTCGCCGCCGTCATAATCGGGCGGCACCATCACTTTGTGTTCGATGCTCTCGGTTTCGGGAACGGTCCCGACGATGTCACCGGCGGCAACTTCGTCGCCGTCCTCGACAGTGGGCGTAAACTCCCAGGTTTTCTCGATGTCGATCCCGGGGGCGTCGACCCCACGGTCGAGGAACGCCGAGTCCATTTTCTCCTCTAAGCCTTCAAGGGGGCGCTGGACGCCGTCGTAGATGTTGTCCAGAATCCCCGGCCCGAGGTCGACGCTGAGTGGCGCACCCGTACTCTCGACAGGTTCGCCAGGGGCGACGTCCGAAGTCTCTTCGTAGACCTGGATCGTCGTCAGGTCGCCCTCGATCTCGATAATTTCGCCCATCAGCCCTTCTGAACCGACGTAGACCACGTCGTTCATCCGGGCGGAAAGGCCCGTCGCCGTGACGACGGGACCACTCACGCTCTCGATGACGCCGTCTTCACGGACGTCGGAATGTGTAGCTTGACTCATGATTGTTCGTCCTCCTCCATCAGGTCGATGCCGATGGCGCGTTTGATCTGGTCGCGCAACCCGCCGCTGCCGGCACCGCCGCCCAGCGTCACCAGGACGGGATCGACGCTCGTCTCGACGCGCTCGCGCACCTCACGCGACAGGTGTTCGAGGTCCGGCTCGTGCATGACGATGATCCCGACCTCGCTGTCCTCGAGTAGCTCCGTGACGGCCGCGTCCATTTCCTCGCGGTCCGGCTCGGCCGGGACGTTCGCGAACTTGCGGACGCCGGCCAGCCGGAAGCCAGTCGTGAAATCGCCGCTGCCGATGACCGCGATCTCCTTGCTCATAGCATCACCAGATCACGTTCGATCTCGTCCAATCCGAGACCGCTCTCACGGCCACGGGCGATCGCCCGGATATTGTCGATCTCGCGCTCTTTGGCCAGAATGTACGACAGCACAGCGGTGATCGACACTGGGTACCGGTAAGACAGCGTATCGGCGTATTCCAGCAACGCAGCGTCGAGCGCGTGCTCGAACCCGATCAGATCCGCGGCCGCCTCGAGGTCGTCGATCGCGGCCTCGAGATCCTCGCCGTATTCGCTGTCCCGGACGTGGTCGACGAGCTGATCCGTATCACCAGCCAGTTGTCTGACTTCCTCGGCGTCGAAGAGGGTTCCTCCTTCGATATAGTATTCTGACGGGTCAATGTCCGCACCGCTGCGGGCGATCCGTAGGGCGTTCCGGAGGTTCCGGAAGTCGATCTCGGCCCGAAGGAACTCCAAATACAGCTGGGTGGCTCGGTCTGCCGACTGGGCGTCGGGCAGCCCCTCCATCAGTTTCTCGTAGAACGTCCGGTCGACGGCGTTTTCGAGGGGCACGAGCAGTTCCTCGACCTCGAAATCGTCGAGAGCCGCTTCTAGGGGTTCGTGGAAGATCGTCCCGTCAAGCCCCTCGATGACGCCCTCGATCGACTCTTTGGCGGCCAGCCGATCGAGTGTCGCTTCGGTGAGTTCCCCCGCTTTGATCAGGTCCGACTCGATGGCCTCGGCGTCGGCACCCGAGTAAATGCCACGCAGGATTGTCTTGACGTTCCAGGCGTCAAAGCGCCGCAGGTAGCGGGCGACGTTCTCGTATAGCCCGCCCTCGGCCCACCGCAACAGGTCCTCGAAGTGCTTGGCCATGTTCCGGGTGAGGGCATACTCGATAAGGTCGACGCCCGAGTACCGGGCCCCGAGGTCGTTCATCTCCCGCTCGTACTCGGTTTCCTCCATGAAGCGGGCGATCTCGCTGGTCCCCATCCGGACCAGTTTGCGGTAGTCGTCTTCGTCAAAGAGCGCGGCTCGGCGGGCCCGGACTCGCGCGACGACGTACTCGTAGTTGCTCGACTCACCGGAAGTCCGTGTAGTCGGACTCATTGCTCGGGTTCGCCCTCGACGTCGGTGCCTGCGAACAGGCGATCGCTAATCTCGCGAATCTCCTGCTCCCAGACGGCTTCCAGCAGCGAGTCGAAGGTGTTGTTCACCCGGACCCGCGAAGCAGTACTCTCGACGACGACGCCGCCAAGACACTCTCGCTGTCCCGCATGTGTTGCCTCGTAGTCTTCGAGGATCTCCTCGACTAACGCTTCGTCGCCAGGTCGGCAGTACACTTCGATCTCGCCGCCATCGAACTCTCTGAGGGCAGCTTCCAGCAACTCGCGGGTGAGTGATTCACGGCGGTCGTCCGATAACGCGACCAGTTCGTCTTCGACCTGCTCGCGGACCGTCGACAGTGCCGTTCGCCGGGCCTTCAGGCGCTCCTGTTTTGCCTTGAGGGTCGCACTGGAGAGGCGCTGTTCGCGCTCCTGTTCGATCTGGCGCTGTACCTCCTGCTCACGCTCGTCGCGGATCTCATCGGCGTCGCTTTCGGCGTCGGCGAGGATCCCTTCGGCCTCCTCCTCGGCCTCAGCACGGATCTCTTCCGCGCGCGTGCGTGCTTCCTCTCGGATGTCTTCGACGACCGTTTCGAGGCTCATACTTCGAGAACCTCGTTACTACGACAACGTCAGGAAGACGACGACCAGTGCTAGGATGACGATCGTCTCGGGAATAACCGTCAGGATGAGAACACGACCGAACAGACTCTCGTCTTCCGCGATAGCGCCGACGGCTGCCGAGCCGATTCCGCGCTCGGCGTAGCCCGCACCGAACGACGCCAGCCCGACGGCGAGTGCCGCCGCGGCCAGGGCCGGGATTGCAGGATCCGATTCGTACGTCTGGAGTAGCACGTCCGTCAGGGTTGGTAGTACGCTCATGATTGGATTCCGTATGGTGTATCCGAACAGGCGTGACTTCGCCCCAGCACGTTCATAAAGCTTCTCAAACCACGTCGCTATTCCGTCGTAATCTCTGGGTATCGCTGCTATCTACCGGTCAGCCCAGCGAGACTGTCTCGAACGGGGACTCTCTGTAACGTATGCGATCGAGAACTCTCCCCGACGGCGACGCTAGCGGTGACTTAGCTTTCGGCCGTGTACGTCCGTTCCTGCCCGAACGGATTGTAGGCTTTGCCACCGCCCTCGTAGAACTTGCTGAAGAACTCGACGTACTCCAGACGGACCGCCTGCAGACCCGCCGAGGAGATACCGAGCACCAGCACGAGTAAGTGGCCAAGCAGGAGGACGACGATCCCGCCGAGCCAGCCCAGCGCGAGCATCACGGGACCGCTCCCGTTGACCAGCCCCGAAAAGATGACCGTGCCGTGTTCGGGAAAGCCATTGAAGAAGATGAGGTGGAACTCACCTTCGTGGATGTACGCACCGAACACCAGCAGGTTCACCGCGAGGGCCATCCCGGCCTTGGCGAGCAGGACAGCCGCCAGCCGCGTATAGGACACGACGTGGCCGAACGCCTGCGTGATGCTTTCGATCAGGGCGATGCCCCCTTCCGCGTAGACTGCCAGGGCCAACCCGATGAGAGCGACGACGAGACCGACTTTACCGACCATGGGTGAGAAGCCAGCAAAGCCCAGCGGCAGCGCTCCGCCACTGTCGAGGACGGTGAACATGAAGTCCGGCTTGGGGCCACTGACGTGCGTGCTGAAGACCCACACCCAGAGGCCCACGGTGAGCATAATCCACGAACCGCTCTCGACGAATGCCTCGCCGACGCCGTGTCTGACGTTGTTGATGAAATCCAGTGCCCGACCACCGGCCAAGTGGAAGACACCGGCGATGATACTGACCAGCAGCCACGCCTGGGCGAACGCGATGTAGTGTGGTTGGAGTCCCTTGTGGATCGGCGGGTGGCCGTTCCAGACGAGTTCTCCGAGCTGGTGGAGGCCGAAGAACTCGCCATAGAGGACGCCAAACAGAGCCGTGAAGCCCCCGGCCCACATGCCGACGCCACCGAGGCTCCGCAAGACGTCGTTTTCCATGCGCGAGTAGACGGCATAGCCCAGCAGGACGTACAGAAGCCCGTACCCGAGGTCACCGATCATGAACCCGAAGAACAGCGGGAACGTCAGGAACAGCGCCACCGTTGGGTCCAGTTCTGTGTACTTCGGCCGGTTGATGACTTCGACCAGCGACTCGAAGGGACGGGCCGGCCCAGGGTTCTCCTGGACCACAGGCGGCATCCCCGTGCTCATCGGGAGGATCCCGCTCGTGCCTCCATCGGCGGCCGCCGTTGATTCGCCACCGTCGGCGGCTACCTCGGTGGCGTCACCCTCGTCTGCGCCGGGCGTCGCCTCGACTGGTTCGCTCTCGGTCGGATGGCCATCCTCGTCGTACTCGGCACGCTCGAGTTCGTCGATGTCGACGTGCTCGCCAACGGCGTCCCGGAGCGCGGCCTCGAAGGCCTCAACCTCGTCGGTGGGGATCCATCCCTCGGCGACGAAGGCGTTCTCGGTGGTCGCGAAGGTCAGCGGTGCCTCGCGCTTTTGGACCTCGATCGTGAGCTTCTCTTCGG
The DNA here is from genome assembly GCF_013839425.1 of Halorhabdus salina. GTDB lineage: Archaea > Halobacteriota > Halobacteria > Halobacteriales > Haloarculaceae > Halorhabdus > Halorhabdus salina. The sequence continues at coordinate 43,572 of NZ_JACDNP010000006.1, forward strand.
CCGCAAGCAGGAAGCTCGCGACGTCGAGTTTCAGCTCCTCGATCTCGTTTTCGACGGTCGATAGCTGAGACTCCAGTTGCTGGCGACGGTGGTGGAGTTCTTCGAGGTACGTCTCTGGGTCGCCTTCTCCGTCGGGTAACTCGACGGCCGCGAACTCCGCCCCGACCATCGCGTCGTCAAGCGCCTGGTTGTCGGCAGGGTAAGAGAAGGCAGCCAGCGCTGCTCCCTCGGCGAAGACCTCAAATTCCTCGACCGCGTCGGCGTCGGCGAGCGCCCCCCGAACTGCGTCCGGATCGCCTTCGCCGACGGCGACTGACAGGGCGTCATAACCCGACAGCAGGTCAAGGTCGATCCCGAGCCGGACGAAAAACTCCATGCGATCGATCCCGTCTTCGACCTCTCGTAGGTCACGTTGGAGTTCCTCGCGTCTGTCGTCGAGTTCGGTCACCTCTTGGCGGATCTCTTCGAGTTCCTCCTCGAGGGCCTCGTCGGTGACGAGCCGGGTCGGCCCGGCGTCTTCGGGTTCGATTTCGAGTGTCGACTCCAGAGCGCGGACGGTGACCAGTTTATCCGATGCCTGGTCGGCCCCTTCTGTCGGATCTCCTGGTTCGAACCCCTCGAAGGAGCCATCGTACTCGGTGATGTGTAGCAGGTCGATGTCGTGGACGGCTTCGATCACGTCGGCCATAACGGTCTTCGAGCCGGTCACCGAGATCCGGCTCATTTGCTCAGGTCTGAGCATGTACCGCCTCCTCGAACGACTCGACGACGTAGTTGACCACCTCGTCGACGCGTTCGTCGGCGTGGGCTTCGAGGCGCTCGCGCGTCTCGCGCCCTTCCTCGAGGATCTCTTCGCGATCGGCATCGATCTCCTCGCGGGCTTCTTCGAGACGCTGTTCGGCCGACTCCGCGGCCGCCGCCTTGGCGTCGGCGCGGATCTGTTCGGCCTCCTCGCGGGCCTCTTCGAGACGCCGATCGTGTTCTGTCTCGGCGTCGGTGACGATCTCCGTTGCCTCGCGCTCGGCCTCCTTGATACGGTCGAGAACCTCGGGCCTGGGCATCTATCAGTCGTCGTTTGCCAGAGCGCCTATATGGGCGTTGCGAAGTATCTGTCTCGATCACTGGTGATTCCCGGCAAGGGTTGCTTCGTTCGATCCGGGGAATTAACCCGATGTGGCCCTAATTACGCTCTAATGGGGCTGCTCGAAGATAAGGACCGCGCGCGGCTGTTCTACAAGTACCTCTCGACGGTGTATGACCGGATCAACCCATTCATCTGGAACGAGGAGATGCGCACCGACGCGCTGGATCTGCTCGACATCGAGGCTGACGACCGCGTCCTCGACGTCGGCTGCGGGACCGGATTCGCCACGGAGGGTCTCCTCGAACACACCGAGAACGTCTACGGGCTCGATCAGAGTCCCCACCAGCTCGACGAAGCCTTCGAGAAGTTCGGGACCCGCGGGCCCGTCCAGTTCTGTCTAGGTGATGCCGAGCGGCTGCCGTTCGCCGAGGCTACCTTCGACCTCGTCTGGTCGTCGGGCTCGATCGAATACTGGCCCAATCCCGTCGATGCACTCAAAGAGTGTCGTCGCGTCGCGCGCCCGGGCGGACAAGTACTTATCGTTGGCCCGAACTACCCCGGCTCGACGATCTTCCAGAAACTCGCCGACGCGATCATGCTGTTTTACGATGCCGAGGAGGCAGACCGGATGTTCAAGGCAGCCGGCTTCCAGTCGGTCGAGCACGTGACGATGGGCCCCTCCTATAACCCGGAAATCGCGATTACGACCGTCGCTCGCGTTCCCGAGTAACAGCTCCCCTGCGGTCCGAGCAGAGTGGCCACCCTCCTGTCAGCTACTCAGCGATGGGCTCGAGTTCCGTGAGCACGCGCCCGTCCCGACTAATCGTTATCTCGACGGTCGCGCCATCACTGAGCAGCGGCGTGTTCGAGGTCGCAAGTTCGACGGTCCCGGCTTCGCCCGCGGTCCAGTTCCCGCGCGTTTGGCTATTGAACGGTCCGGTCGGCCCGCTTTTGAACCCCTTGGCTGCAAAGAACGGAATCGGTGGCTGGTGATCGAGCGACTGACCGTCGACTTTGATTTGGACGTCCACGGAGTCCGGATCTAATGCTTGGCCTCCCTCGTGTGTGAGCGTGATACTGTCAGTACTTGCGTCCGCCGTGGCGCTGAACCGGGTCGTCGGTATCGAGGGTTCGACGTCCGGCGTGAGGATGACTGCACTCATCGTCCCCGCCAGCACGATCGTTATCGCCAATAAGAGCACAGTCCCGACGACCGGCGATATCGCACGCTGTGCCATTGGCGGGGGGTGGCCCCACTCTGGTACTTCAACGAGAGGATTGTCCGAATGTACGTCGCCAGTCAGCCGCTGCCTACCGTGACTGAGATGCTGTCGCCGCCTGTTGTCGCCGTCACTGTCTGGCCGTCGAGTTGAGCGAGCCACAATTGTCCGTCGGATCCAGTTGTCCCGACGGTCGCTTCTCCGACTGAAAGGGTCGCGGCCACTGGCTCGTTCCTATCGGGGGTACTGACTACGATCTTTGCGGGTCCGTCAACCGTCGTTCGGTTGATCTCGATCGCCAGTACCTCGGTTTTGTTGGCGGCGACGGTGGTTGTCGGCAATCGGGATAATTGGAGGCGATGGACTTCGTGGAAGACGCCTGTGGTCCGGCCATCGAAGTAGGCGTCCAGTGTGCCGTGGGCGTGGCTGAGTCTGACCGGATAGATCGCCGAGTCACCGAATCCACTGATGCTCGGGTTCGACACCAGGTTGTCGAACGCCCACGGATAGATCTCTTGGGCGCGCTGATGGGCGCTGACCAACGGCGAAGAGCCGTTCGTTGCGAACTCGTTCGTCCCGCTGTCGGCGCGCGCTGTCCACCGTGTCGCTTCCCGGATGTACGCGCCGCCGTCGATCGTTGCTAGGACGATCCCGCCATTAGCCGTACTGGTCGCGACACGGGCCGGATCCCGATCCCCCTGCGTCGCCCCGGCGACGGTTTCCATCAGTGGCCCGGTCAACGACACGATCTCGGCATCGACTCGTGCGAGACTGACGGCCAGAGCCGGTGGCAATGAGACATCGTGTCGTTGTGTGACGCCCTTGACGGTATCTGCGCGCATTCTGACGGTGTGAGCCGCTGTTTCGATCCGCGTGAGCTCACGGAACAGTTTCGTTGCGGTCATCTCTCCCTGGTTGTACGCCCGAACCGCGTCGATGCGTGCCGTTCGTAATGTTTGGCCCTGGGTGCGCAACCGTTCGACGATTTCCCGAACCGTATCGATCTGGGCAGATCGACTCTCGGCGGTTGCAAACTGCCGCTGGAATGTCCGGCTATCTACACGACTCTGGAGCTGCTCACGCTCGCTCGACAGCGCGCCGGAAAGGTCGGCGTCAACGGTGTGTTGGCCGCTGGTCGCACCGTTTTGGAGTTGCAATCGGTTGATGGTCTCGTTTTCGGCGCTGACTGTCTGGAAATTGGCCGTCGCGGTGCTTGTGGGAGTTGGGACGGCAGCGACAGTGCCGACCAGTAGGAGGGCAACCAGGCCAAGCGTCACGAGAACCGAACGTCGTCGCATCAGCGTTCGATTATACGGCGGGATACAAAAACCCAGCTACACCGACGTCACCATTCGTTCAGTCGCCGTTTCGGCATGCCGAGGTCGCTTTGGGACGCGGTCTAACGCCGCGAGACTATTTATCCCGCCCGCTAACGTTTCACAGATAGAAAGGGTTTTCCACCAGGCAGGATAGGTGAGCAGTACATGGCCCCGCTGTCCCGCGCGGCGGTCCTGGCCCTGGGTGCCGTCTTCGTCCTTCAGGTCGGGCTCGTCGCGGGTGCGCCCGTATTCAGCCCCAGTAGTGGATACGCTGTCGCTGATGGTGCTGTTGACGGGAATACGACGATGACGATCGATCTCCAGGCTGACGGCGACGCGCGCTGGACCGTGGTACTGTCTGTCCCCCTTCAACACCAGGCGGCTATCGAGTCGTTCCAGGAGACGGGTGAGACGTTCGAAGCCGGCGACAGCGATGTCCTCTCAATCGAGACGTTCCGGCAATTTAGTTCGCTCGCCAGCCAGGCGACCGATCGGGAGATGAGACTCGAGACCGTCACTCGCGAGGCGAGCGTCGACAATGCGACCGGACGGCTCGCGTTATCGTTCTCCTGGACGAACTTCGGGCGCGCCGAAGGGGCGTACCTCTATGTCGACGACGTTTTCGAATCGCCGACCGGAACGTGGTTCGATGGACTGGCTGCCCACCAGCAACTCGTAATCGAGGCACCTGATAGCTTCGAGATTACCAGCGCCCCCAAGGGGTTTACCAACAAGACAATCCGATGGGACGGGCCGACTGAATTCGAGCCGTCGTATCTATCGATCACGTATCATTTAGACGCGACGACGAACACACCAACCGCGACTGAAACGACTGCTGGCTCAGTGGATAGTGGTGATAGCATCGGTCCACTGCCCATTGTCTTTTTCCTGTTGATCGTGGGGTCCGGTGCTATCTACGTGTTCCGCCGCGGCGAGTTCCCGCTGTCTGATCGTACCGATACATCTGCTAGTTCGTCGTCGACCGCCACCGACGACCAGGCGGTCGAGGCATCTGTTCACGAACCCGCAGGCGCGTCGGCCGACGAAACTGACGAGCAACCGGCCGACGAAACTGACGAGCAACCGGCCGACGAAACTGACGACGAATCCGGCCCCGGTTCACTTCCGGACCGCGAGTTGTTGAGTGACGAAGAGTACGTCGAGGCGTTACTCGAGCACAATGGCGGCCGGATGAAACAGGCGGCCATCGTCTCCGAGACCGACTGGTCGAACGCGAAGGTCTCTCAATTGCTCTCTTCGATGGCCGAGGATGGTCGCGTCGAGAAACTCCGGATCGGTCGCGAAAATCTCATCTCGCTGCCGGACTTCGGAAACGAAGAGTAGCTGCTTTGGTCCGTGCGTATCGCTTCTGGAAGATAGACGCCTTCGTCACGTACTTGGTCAACCAGCCCGCTAGACCCCCCAATGGAGTACCTGGAGCGCCGACGGGGCCTCGTAGAAGAGCGACTCGAAGCGGTGCTGTCACGGGTCGATCCCGAGACGCTTTCGGCGGAACTTGAACACGTCGTGCTTTCGGGCGGCAAACGGGTCCGACCGACGGTGACGCTGCTGGTCTGTGAGGCGGCCGGTGGCGATCCGGAAGACGCGGTCGATTATGCCGTCGGCGTCGAACTTGTCCACAACGCCTCGCTGGTTGTCGACGACATCATCGACGAATCCGAGTTGCGACGCGACGCCCCTAGCGCGTGGTCGGCGTTCGGTCACGGGCCGGCGATCGTCGCCAGCGACGGATTACTCGGTGAGGCCTTTGCCATGTTTTCGACCGACGAACGCGCAATGCGAGCGGTTTCTGAGGCGATGGTCAATCTCGGCGAAGGCGAAGCAACCGAACTCGTTGCCAGGCCCGGCTCGGAAGCGGGCTATCGTCAACTCGCGCGCCGCAAGACGGGAGCACTGTTTCGGGCCGCGGCTGAACTGGGCGCGATTGCTGCTGACGCGGATGCCCACACTGTCGAGGCATTCGGGCAATATGCCGAACGCGTTGGCGTCGCCTTTCAGATGCGTGACGATGTCCTCGATGCGACGGCCGATGCCGAACAACTGGGAAAACCTGCTGGCCACGACGCCGCGATGGAACGACCTTCGATCGTGCAGGTGACCGATCTGTCGCCCGGAGAAGCCGACGAACGGGCTCGTGGAGAGTCACAGGCAGCCCTCGATCAACTCGATGCGCTCGCGGCTGAAAACCAGCAGGCACTGGAGTACTTACGAGATCTGGCGAAGTTTGTTGTAGCCCGACAGCGCTGAGTCGCCGGCCGGACGCGTTCGTTCACTCGTTCACGTTTCTTCCGAGAACATTCGCCACCGTGAGGTCGGGATCCCACGTCGGCCCGACGGCGCGGCCGGCCCGGTTTGCTGTCGGTGCCAGCGGGATGTGGGCTGACTGGTGACTGCATGGGTCATCTCGGCGCAATCGCCCGCGGGATGGGCGTTTTCCACATTCGTTTGCCTGTACTCGTCGGTCGACATCGCGCCCGTCGATACCAGTAGATCGCCGTAGGATCGTTGGTACGTCTCACCGTCTTCGCTCGTCTCTGTCAGTTCCTGTCGATCGGGGTCGATTGCTGTTGCCTTTGGGCCGGTCCGGAGATCGATGTCTCGTTCTTTCGGGAACCAGTTGGTCGGGATCGCCACGAGCTCTTCGAGGCGATCGATCCCGTCGCTGACGTAGTCTGGGGACCACAAGCTCCGTAGCGGACTCACTCGCCACGTTCGAGGACCACAATCTCACGAGCTGGATCGTCTCACTTTGCCTTACTCGCCGCCCTCATCCTGGCCGCGTCGCCGCCCACACCTACGAGTGTCTTACCCATCTCGGGTGTTCGATCCGACCACGCGAAAGTATTGGACTGGATAGACAAGTCTCGTGTGCGGGCAACGATATGGTGGCACGAGCCGAGGTGGTTCTTCCGGTCCGGGCGTGCCTTCTGATCGGACAGCTTGAGCAGTTTCCGGTCTTGCCGCTCGACGTCGTGTCTCGAAGGGAAAATACCGAGTGCCGCTACAGCGTGATCGCGTCAACCGGACACTGCTGTTCGGCCTGTTCGGCCTCCGGCGTCACTTCGTCGCTGACGGCTTTGGCCAGTCCGCCGTCCATTTCGAACGTTTCTGGCGCGACGCTCGCGCAGATCTCACAGCCCGTACAGAGGTTTTGATCGACTTCTACCATCGTATCACTTCCAACTGTGTCTTTTTACTCGTGCTGTTTAGTTCAGACGAGTGTTCCCACGTGCTGGAAACGGAAGTGAACATCCAGGCAGAATTCTGTCTAGTCGGCACGGAGAGCGCGATATCGGTCCGATGGTGTCGGCTACTGTGGGGCGTCACCTTCCGTGCGATGTGGCTGTGAGCTACTTTACTCGGCCACAAGAGCGGTCTTGGGGTACGATCCAAGACACCTGTGGGTCGAAGTTTGTATCGTTCCGGACCGTCGAGACTAGCTTTCCCAGGGCGCTTGGGCGCCGTCGTGATCTTCATCTTCGTCCGGACTGTCGTCGTCTTCCTCGTCGAGGAACTCCTCGTCTTCAGGGATGAACACGCCTTGACGCATTGCTTCGAGCCGCGGCATCATACTGAAATGGTAGTAGACACTCCAGACGAGGCCGACCACGACGGCCATTCCACCCATCGCCAGCGGATCCTCGATTCCGAGTTCCACAACGAGGAATGCACCGGACATGACGAGGGCCACGTTGTAGACGTATATCGCAAGTTCGGAACGATCGATGTCCATGGTATACCATCGCGGGACCAGGCTCAAAGGAACTGTCGGTCCCGATCGCTCGGCACTCGCTCGTCACGTCTGCCTGCCCGTCAGTTGTCCTGACCGATAGTTTGGCCCGGATAGTCTTTCTCGCCAGCTTCAACACGGATATCGAGCCAGTTTGCCATCGGAATGAGCGGGCACTCGTAGGCCCCATTGTACGCACAAGTCGGGTTATACGCCTGATTGAAGTCAAGGATCCACTCGCCGTTGTCGGTCTGCTGGCGCTTGGGTTCGAGGTCGAGATACCGTCCAGCTCCATACGTTTCCGCGCCGTTCGTCTCGTCGCGGAACGGTACCCAGAACCGGTCCTCGCCCGATGCCGGCCGGTAGGCCTGTAGCGTGACGCGCTCGCCGTCGATCTCGACGGTGAGCTCGCCGTAGCGGACGTATCGTTGCTTGCCGTCGGCGGTCGTTTCGACGGTGATCTCCTCTTTCTCATCGTGTTCGTCAAGCGGGACCTCGAAGCGATAGGCCTGGTCTACGTCGTAGTAGTCGAGTCCGGGGAAGTCGGCGTGATTTGGGATCGGTGATCGCGGATTGTCGGCGAAATACGTCTCTTTTTCCCCTCGTTGCTCGCGAATTCGCTGGCTGTAGTCTTCGGTACTCATCACGCTCTCATACGGCCCCCGGATAGTTAACGGTATTGCGCAAGTCAATCAACACCGAGAGGGAAGCCCCCGCGATCTTATCGTCTTCGCTTACTGTTGGAGTCGACTCAACCACTGACCGACCCGACCGGAACTGCCCGTCACGAGTCGGTCGGAGTTGAACACCCGAATCGCGAGCCAGATCATCACGATGGCGAAGATTGCCTCGTACATGATCCCGCCGACAACCATCGTGGTGTCGTTCAACAGCAGCCGTTTGGGGGCGATCGCGGGGTGAGTGAACGGAATCGCGAGCAGGATCGCCCGAATCGGTAGTGACAGTTTGGCGACGTCCGTAAACATCGTCGCGAACATGGGAACAATCGCCAGGATGGAGATTGGGAACAGTAGCATTTGGGCACCCTGACGGTCGCCGGCGAAAATGCCCAACACGAGCGCAAGCGCGAGGACGCCGACCAGTGAGAGGAACAGTGAGACGCCGACGATTGCGTAGTCGACGATTCCCAGCGAGAGGGCGGCACTCGCCGCCCCGTCGGTGAACGACGACTGGTAGTAGTAGATCGAGACCGTATAGAGGGCCGCCCCGAGCAGCCCGATCGAGGCGCTACCGATGAGTTTCGCCGCGACGATCGTCGACCGTTTCACAGGCATCGTCAACAGGGTTTCGAGAGTTTTGTTCTCTTTTTCGGCCCCCATCGAGTTGATCACCATCTGGCCAGAGAAGATAATCACGAACATGATGACCACGGGGATGAAGATGAACTGCGTGGCAAATGATCCCGAGAGTGCCCCTGGTGAGGTGTTTTCGAGGGTTTTGTCCTCCAGGTAGGTCGTGTACTCCGGCCGGATCGGATTGAGCATTGCTGGCGTCGTTCCGGTGACGTTCAGCGTCAGGGCCGTGCCGGCCTGATCGACCTGTCTCTTTATTTGGGTCGAAGATGTGATGCCCGAGAGGGAAAGCGAGCGTACGACCGAGTGAATCCCGATGTTCCCGGCTGCCCGCTGCTGGATGCGTTCGGTGAACCCGTCGGGGATGACGATCAGTGTGTCCCCCCCTGCCTCCGAGACTGCCTCGATGGTGGCCGAGGGGTCCCCGGATTCGGCGTAATAGACGACTGCGGCGTTCTGCGAGAGCGAGGCATTGACCAGCTCGCCGTATTCGCCGTCGTCCTCGTTGAGGATGCCGATATCGGGTTGCCCGGCCGCGGCGTCGTCGATGCCCCCGATCCCCTGGCCCAGCCCGATAAACATCACGGGGATCAAGAGGATCGGCAGGAGGTATCGTGGCCGGAGCAATTCGCGAGTCTCCTTCCAGAGAAGCCGCCAGAAGTGATTCATGCGACCGCCTCCAGAAAGGCTTCTTCGAGATTCTCGGCGTCGTATTGATCGATCAATTCCGGGGGGGTACCCTCGGCGACGATCTCGCCTTCGTTGAGTAGCCCGATCCGATCACACAGGTATTCGACTTCGAGCATGTTGTGGCTCGACAGCAAGACACTGCGATCCTGGCCGGGAAACTCCTTGACGATCTCCCGGATCGTCCGGGCGTTTTCGACGTCTAATCCCGACGTGGGCTCGTCTAAGATCGCCAGGTCAGGTTCGGTCATGATCGTACTCGCCAGCAGGAGCTTCCGGGTCATCCCCTTCGAATACTCGCTGGTCTTGCTCTCGATACGCTCGTCCAGATCGGCGATCTCGATACCGTGCTCGACGAGTTCCTGGGGCGAGTCGCTGTAAAAGTCTGCGACGAATTCCAGGTATTGCCGGCCGGTGAGGTTGTCGTAGGATCCGGCATCTTCGGGTAGATACCGGATGCGTTTGCGTACCTCGTTGGGATCGCTCTCGACGTCCGCGCCGAAGACGGATACCTCTCCGCCACCGACGGTCAACAGTGTCGAGAGCGTCCGCAGGGTCGTGGTCTTGCCAGCGCCGTTGGGGCCGACCAATCCAAAGATCTCGCCGGGGTCGACGCTGAAAGAGACACTACGGAGGGCCTGTACGTCGTCGTATCGTTTCTGCAGGTCAGTCACCTGCACTGCCGTGGGACTCATCGTCGCTCGTAGGGGCAGTCTCAGACCGGATAAATCACCGTTTCGATCCTGGCGGAATTGACCGCTGGCAAACACGAGCCCCTGGTTGGCAGCCAGTTCAGACTACGTCGGGCCGAACGCGAAAGCGCTGATACTCGCCGTGGGAGAGTTCCAGTGCGCCAAGCCACCAGTTCCAGCGTTCGACGAGCGTCGATCCCTCGGGCGCGTCGGCCAGGTTTGTGATGACGATCTCGACGCGCAGTGGCTCGTCGAAATCGGCCGCGTACACCCCTCGATCCGCTAGGTCGGCCGCCTCCCGAGCGACGATCCGTGCAACGTCCGGATCGATCTCGAATCGTTCGATCAGCCGGGCCTGTAAGCGCTGTCGGTCCACGTCGGAGGGTTCGGCCCTCTCCTCTTGAAGCCTCCGAGTTGCGCTCACTCGTGACCAATGATCGGTTGGGGCTCGTAGGGTGCTTCGAGGTACTCGATGTCCGACTCGCTGAAACCGATCTCCATGGCCTCGACGGCGTCTTCCAAGTGCTCGACGCTGGTCATTCCGACAATCGGGGCCGTGACGTGCTCGTTTTGGTACTGCCAGGCCAGGGCGATCTGGGCCATGGTACGCCGTGCTCGGCGGCCAGTTCCTGCACGCGCTCGTTGATTTCACGGCCGCCGCGGGTGTACTGGTCGGTCAGATTATGGGAGTTCTCGGGGTCGCCGCGATCGGTCGCTTCGAGCTCGTCAAACGGGCGCGTCAGGAAACCTTCGCCCAGCGGCTCCCACGGAATGACGCCGATGTTCACTTCCTGGGTCAGTGGGAGCATTTCGCGCTCTTCCTCGCGATAGGCCAGGTGGTAGTGGTTTTGCATCGTCTCATAGTTGACCAGCTCTTCGCGCTCGCTTACGCCCAAGCGTTCGGCCAGCTGATAGGAGTTTGCGGTATCGAAGAAGTTCACCCCCCGGTCGATCGCCCGTTCGATGATCTCCCGACTGTCTTCCTCGTCTAACATCCATGGTTCCTCGTCGCCAAAACTCATCGTGCCGAGGCACAGCTCACTGATTTCCATCCCGGTCGAACCGAGTGTCGTGTACTCCGTGCAGTGGTTGTTTGCTGTCCAGCATCAAATCCGTCACGTGCGAATGATTATGTCCTCACGAATATGTGGATTGAGGGGCTACACCTCGTAGGCGTAGAACTGTTCGGGATCGGGGAAGAACTGCTCGGGGTCGTCGTGTTCGATCGTTCTCACCAGCGTGCCATCGAGTTGCTTGACGTGCGTGAACATCTTTCCGTGCTCGATGGCCGCCCGGACCAGCGGCGGGGCGTGTTGCATCCGGTAGGTTCCGGCCACGAACAGTGCCAGCTGTTTATCGAGGTCGAGGCATTCAGTGACGATAAAGGCGTGTCCGGTACTCGTTGCCTGATAGACGACCGTCTCCTCGAAAGACGCCCGATCAGCGAACGGTTGCAACTCCTCGGCCTGGTTGCTTGGGACGATGTACACCAGGCCCCACTCTTCGTCCTGGCCCGCGTCGGGGGGTTTCGGCGTCGTATCGTCGGACGTGAGCATGAGCGTCTCGAAGCCGTCCGCGGCCCGGTCTCTCGCCATCGCCTCGACATCCTGTACGGTCTGTTCCCACCCGCTGTGGGCCTCTCCACTAGTCGCGAGCAATTGTTCGCCGTCGTCCAGAGACACGTCGCCGGGACCGAGTTTGACCATGGTCACTGTTACAGCCCCACACCATTAAGGCGTGCCCATCGACTGGAACCGTCACCTGACGGTAACGCCGAGTCCGACTTCGAGCAGGATCGAAACGCCCAGCAAGACGAGGCTGGCGACAAACACTTTCACGTCGCGGCTCACGCGGCCTCCGTCTGGAACGTGGTTGCCCTCAAGCGGCGGCAGCGTGCGGATCCGTCGCTCGAAGCCGAATGCTTGCTCTCCTTCGAGGCTCATCCCGAACAACCGGGAGACTGGTCCGCGTCCGTGTGGTGTCGGTTGGATGGCGAAGGTGCCAACGCCGAACAACAGAAATCCGACCACGAACAGCGCGTACTTGAGTGTCACCAGCCCGTTGCCAAACGCCAGCGACGGGATGGCCAGAATGAGGATCACGGCTGTCGAGACGTACCCGACCCAGAGCACGAACTCGACGTACCGCAATCGGTTAGGAGTCACTGGTACGACGCGTGATGACTGGCGTTACGTCCTCGTAGTCGGACTCGTGGCGGTGACAGTAGCTCATGTGATTGTGCTCTCCAACGGGGTGAAAGTCCGGTCGCTTGAGATCACAGGCGCCGTTGAACGTGTCGTTCAGGTGATCACGTGCATCCGCCGGCCGTCCCTCTTTGACCAGTCCGGCAGCTGTTTCGATGTGCTCGCTGACGTCCGTCGGGACGTCGAGGTCGCCAAAGAGATCCGTGACTGTCTCATCGATATCGTCGTACGCCGAGAAGCTACCGAGTTGGCGTTTGAGCCGATCGACGGTACTGAGGCTCATTCGTGACCGTTCACGGACGACTTCCCGGAAGCGTTCGATCGCGTCCCAGACTGCCTCGTCGACATGCTTGTAGCCCTCCGGCCGGATCTTGGCTGGACACCGCGTCGAGAACTGACAGCCAGTCGGTGGATCGCGGGGACTGGGTGGGGTACCCGGCAGCGTGATCCGGTGGGAGGATGTTGACGGATCCGGGTGTGGGATCGCTGAGAGTAGCGACCGCGTATAGGGATTGTGGGCGTCTGCATAGACCGCCTCGGTATCACTTATCTCCATCATTTTTCCGAGATACATGACTGCGACCCGATCACAGATGTGCCTGACGACGGCCAAGTCGTGAGCGATGAACAGGTACGTGAGGTCGAACTCCTCTTGGAGGTCTTCGAGCAGCGTGATGATCTTTGCCTGCACGGAGACGTCGAGCGCGCTGACCGGCTCGTCGAGGACAAGAAACTCAGGTTCGAGGGCCAACGCTCGTGCGATGCCGACCCGCTGGCGCTGGCCGCCCGAGAACTGGTGGGGATATCGGTAGTAGTGTTCCTCTCGGAGCCCAACTGACGTCAGCAGGTCTAACACCCGCTCCTGGCGCTCCGTTTTGGTCTTCCAGTCGTGAGCATCGAGCGGTTCGCGAATGATTTCTCCGACCGTCATTCGATCGTTCAGACTGGATTCAGGGTCCTGAAAGACCATCTGGGCATTGCGACGCCACGTTTTCAATTCGTCGCCCGACAGCGTCGTGATATCGGTCCCGTCGAAAGAGATCGTTCCCTCGGTCGCCTCCTCGAGGCGGACGAGCGTCCGACCGAGCGTGCTCTTCCCGCAGCCGGACTCACCGACGAGTCCCAGCGTCTCTCCTCGCTGTATCGAGAAGCTCACGCCGTCGACGGCTTTGACGGAGGAACTTTCGAACATGCCTCCGCCGCCGTAGTGCTTTTTCAGGTTCTCGACTTCGATCAGCGTCTCACCCAATTGTGCCGTCTGTTCGGGCTGTTCTATCCCGCTATTCATCGTTGCTCACCTCTGTTTTGACGTCGTCGCCGCCCGCAAGCGCTCTGTGATGTTTGAGCCGCTCTCCTTCCGCTTTGTCCTCGGGATACAACAGACACGCTGCAGTGTGTTCGACTGTCTCGCCGACATCGATGTGTTGGGGTGCCATCTTGTCGCAGGCCCCGAATGCCTGTGGACACCGGGGAGCAAACCGGCAGTGATCGGCCGGGGCGTTTGGTGTTGGTACCTCGCCCTCGATGGTGTTGAGCCCCTCTCCACGGGAGTGTTCGCCCGGTATCGACTCGATGAGAGCACGCGTGTATGGATGCTCCGGACGCTCGAAGAGGTTCTCGACTGACGCTTTCTCGACGATCTGTCCGGCGTACATCACGTTCACGCGGTCAGAGATATCGGCGATGACTCCCATGTCGTGCGTGATGAACAGAATCGCAAGGTTACGCTCCTCCTGGAGATCCTTCAGCAGATCCAGTATCTGTGCCTGGATCGTCACGTCGAGGGCGGTTGTCGGCTCGTCGGCGATCAGCAGGTCGGGTTCACAGGCTAGCATCATCGCGATGACCGCTCGCTGGCGCATCCCGCCGGAGAACTCGTGGGGGTGCTCGTCGAGGCGGCGTTTCGCGTCGGGGATACCGACCGATTCTAGTAACTTTGTCGCCTCTTTGGTCGCTTGTGCACCAGTAATATCGCGGTTGATCTCTAGGGCCTCCCGGATCTGGTTTCCGATCGTGTAGACCGGATTGAGCGACTGCTGGGGATCTTGAAACACCATTCCGATCCCGCTTCCCCGGACTTCCCGGTACTCGGCATCGGAGAATGCAGTCAACTCTTGACCGTTAAACCGGATCGACGATTCCGGGAGCACCTCACCCGGGGAGTCGACTAGGCCCATGATCGAGCGGGCGGTGACACTCTTGCCCGAGCCCGATTCACCGACGATGCCGACTGTTTCGCCGGGGTAGACATCGAAACTTACGTCGTCGACGGCCCGGATCGTCTCCCGGTCGGTATGGAAGACTGTCTGAAGATTTCGGACCGACAGCAGCGGGTCACCCTCGTCGCGTGCGCTCTCGGCGGTTTCCTCACGGGACATCAGGCACCACCTCCTGCAGCCGCTTCCTCTGCCTCAGCGCTTTCGGTCTCGGGGTCGATCGCGTCTCGGATTCCATCGCCTAAGGCGTTGAGGCCAGTGACTAGTACGACGATGACTAGTCCAGAGAGCAGCGATATATGCCACGACGACGTCGCAACGTAGCTTTGGCCGAGCGAGACGGCCCGCCCCCAGGCCGGTGTCGGCGCACTGATCCCGAGGCCGTTACCGAGGAACGATAGCGCTGAGAGGCTGATGATGATGCCGCCGGTCGTCATCGAAGCGTACACCAGTAGGTAGCCCACGATGTACGGGAGCATGTGTTTGCGCATGATCGTGCGGGGGCGCTGTCCGAAGCTTCGTGCGGCATCGACCCATTCCTCTTGGGCAACTTGCAGGGCGGGACCGCGTACGGCCCGCCAGAGAAGTGGCCAGGTCGTAAACGCGAACACGAGCGCGAGGATGAACCCGCCGTCGAGGATGTTCCCGAGCCAGTGATTCGCGAAGACGGCACTCACCATGATCAACAGGATCAACCGTGGCACCGAGACGATCCCATCGGCAGTAGTAAGGATACCGAGGTCGATCGAACCGGCGTAATACGCCGAGACCATCGACAGTATGGCCGCAATGAGCGTCGCGATCCCGATCGCCATCCCGGCGACGATCATCGTGATCCGTGCTCCACCCATGAGGAACGTGAACAGATCGCGACCGTTACTTAGTGTTCCGAATGGATGGAATCGGTCGTAGTTGTCGTAGGTCATCGGCCCGACGTTCTCACCGCTGCCCTTGGATTTCGAGTTGAAATTTGCCTCGCCGACGAAGACCGTTTCGACTGATTCGGCCTCCGTGTCGTAGTACTTGATCTCGTGGCTGTAGGAACTCTGGATGTTCTGCTCGACGGTCGTCGGCCCGAGCGCTGGACCGAAAATCGCCATCGACAGGTACAGCAACAGGACGAGGATACCAAACTGTCCCCAGCGGTGGCCCCGGAGCCGACCGACCATATCGTCGGTCGGCGTCCAGTCGGCCTGTCGGTAGTGATCGCGGTAGATTTTCCAGCCGCGAAACAGCCAGTAGCTCACGAACAGTGCGTAGACGACGATGAGCGTGAGCCGAAGTGCCCACGCGAGTGCGGGTTCCAGCCCCAGGAACGTCCCCTTCCAGGGGCCGTTCGGGCCGAGCATATATCCCTGATTGGGGATCGTCTCGCGGCCAAACAGCGTCGGGAGCGATCCGGCCCACTCCGTGAGGCCCGTCAAAAACGTCGAGCCGGCCGCTTGGATGTCGAGGACCGTACTCGTTGCGCTCCCGGAGACAGCCCCGACGAGCAGTTCGACGAGCGCCGTCACGCCGACGAACGCTCGTTCGACCATGGCGAACGCGAGTGTCGCGTACGTGCCGAACTCGACGGCGACTAAGGCGAATAGCCCGGCGAGCCACTGGAGGAACGGCCGCGGCGATTCGACGATTCGCGTCCGGAGCGGAACGCGTTCGAACCCAGTCAACTCCTCGCGCGTCGTGGTAGCTGTAGTATCCGACATCGGTGTCACCTCTCAGTGTCCTCCAACGTGATCCGCGGGTCGATGAACGTATACAAGATGTCCTGGGCAATGTTCACGGTCACCTGGACGATGATGAACAGGAAGACAAGCGCCATCACGAGCGGGATGTCCGGTCCCAAGACGCCCCGGAAGAACATGTTGCCAAGCCCCCGGATCGAGAAGACCTTCTCGACGAGGACTGATCCTCCGATCAGCAGGTAGAATTCGCTCATGATGATCGGGAGGAGTGGGATCAAGGCGTTCCGGCCGACGTGTTTGGTCACGATTCGCCGCCCGGAGACGCCTTTTGCCTTTGCGGTCTCGACGTACTTCGAGTTGATGCTCTCTAGGACGGCCGTTCGACCGATTCGGATCTCGTTACCCATCGACGACGATCCCAGGACGAGCGCTGCCGGCAGGATCCACTTGATTGCAGTGGCGATGTTTGTCCATTTCGGGACGGGGACCCAAATTGCCTCGAGAAGTGGCATGCCGGCGAAGACCTGACTACTCCCGAACAAGTTCCCTACCGAATCTGAGGTTCCAATCACGTCGGTCGAAACCCAGAGGTCGGGATAGAACGACAAAAGACCGCCGGCAGAGAGCAGTCCGACAACCATCACGGCGAGCCAGAAGTTCGGCATCGCCCGCCAGATGATCCCTCCGCCCGAGGCGATGTAGTCCCGCCAGGTGTTGGCCCGGAGGCCGGCGTACAGACCGCCGGGGATGCCGACCACTAACGCGACAACGACTGACCAGAATCCGAGCCACAGCGTTACAGGCATCCGGTTCAAGATGAGATCGCCGACCGGCGTGCCACGCTGGATAATCCACGACTGGCCGAAGTCAAACGTGAGCAGGTCGGTGAGGACCTTGAGATACTGCGACCAGAGAGGGACTGTCGAGCCGTCTTGGTAGATGAGCCCGAGTGCGACTTTCAGTTGGTGGATGTCCTCCGGTGTGGCGTCCTGTCCGAGGATGTTCAATACAGGGTCGATCGGCCCCAAGTATAGGACCATAAAACTCATCGTGATCCCGAACAGGAACACAGGGACAGCGAGCAACAGCCGTTTGAATAAGTACAGTAAGCGGTTCATTTCATCCCACCACGTAGCGTCTGTAGACGGTCGTGTGTCCTGCCACTCTGGAGAGCGTCGGTGTCTATGTCCTTCCGGTGGTCCGGTGACGATCGAGACGACAGTACGATCTCTCGTCGTTCAGGGGACGATATCGTCAGCCACGACGATGGCTCCATCGAGGGCATGACTACGTTATCCGATCGTGGTATCGGCTATATTGGTTTAACAATATCGATTGGAGTCCAGCAGACGGGGCCGAACTGCAGTTGTGTCTGTGTTTATCCCTGGTAATTCGAGTCGTACCCTTCGGCCCCACCGGGGAAGACCTGTTTGGGAACCAGGTGGTACGCCGCTTCGCCGCGACCCTTGAAGACGCTCTCGACGAAGTCCTCACGGGTGAGCACGTAGGCCATTGCCTCGCGGACGGGCTTTGGCACCTTCTCCATGTTGAAGCCGATGTAGTACGTGTTGATCGAGGGGGTCGAGACCATGTTCACTTCTGTCCCGTCGCTCATTGGGCCGTACGTACCCAGCGTCTGGCCCTGGTCGTTGGTCGACTCCTCGGTAGCCAGTCCGGGATCGTACTGGGCCGTCGGGATACCGGCGACGTCAGCGTTCCCGTTCTGGAAGTAGCTATAGAGGGCAGTGGTATCGGTGATGATCGCGTCGTGGAGGTCGAAGTCCGGGGTCTCGCCGTGGTAGTCTTCGAACGGCGAGGCACGGAACTCGCCACCATTCCCTTCCTGCCACTGCTCGAAGACGAACGGGCCACTGCCGACCGGGCTCGTCGAGAACTCTTGCCATTCCATATCGCCATCATAGCCATCGATATCGCCGACGATTCCTTCGGGGACGACCGAGAACGCAGAGTATGCGAGCACTTCGAGCGCGTAGCTGAACGGCGCGGCGAGCGAAATCGTGAACGTGTAGTCACCCGTCGCCTCGACGGCGGCCGTCTCGGGGACGACATTGCCGTCATCGTCGGTCTCGTGTTCGATCTGGAGCACCGACAGCGGGAAGTACGTGTTCGTGGAATTGTCCGACTCGACGAGTCGCCGCATCGAGTAGACGACGTCAGCAGCGGTGACCTCGCCGTAGTCGCCGTGGAATTGAACTCCTTCCTTGAGCGTGAACTCGTACTCGGTGAGGTCGTCGCTGACGGTATAGTCCTCGATGATGAGGGGTTCGACCTCCGTCGTCCCGTTGACGTAGTTCATCGGCGCGTCGAACATGTCCATGATCTTGTCCCCACTTTGCGTGTTCCCGGAAGCGATCGGGTCCAAGGAACTGAACGTGGACGAGGTGCCGTTGAGGACGTCGTCGTTCTGGAGGCTGTTGACGGAGTTGATCGCCTTCGCCCGGGAGGGCCCCATCCCGCCCGGCGGGTTGTAATCGACGCGATCGTACCAGAACAGCTGGTCGACGGTGTGATAGACCGGCAACAGTGCCGCCGAGTCCCACAGCGCCCGCTCGATCTTGACTGTCGCGTCGTCACGAGTACTCGTGGCCTCGTCACTCAGGCCGGGATTGTTCTGGATTCGGTCGAACTGTTCGGTGACGTACTGGCGAACTTTTGGGTCGCCCTTGGTGTCTTCGGACCAGAACAGTGTCTCGCCGTTGGGTGTGTAGCTCTCGGCGTCGTAGATCGTGTTCTCCGGGTCGACGAGCTGCAGGAAGTTCTGGGCGCCTGGGTAGTCGGCGACCCAACCGAGCGTGTAGGCCTCGTGGTTCCCGCTCTGGGTAGTTTCGATCAGCGACCCGAAGTCCGAGTCGCTGATGTTCATGTTGATGTGTGCAGATTCCAGGCGTGCACGGATTGTGTTCGCCATCTCCTTCCATGCCGGGCTCTGGTACTGTAGCCAGTCGAGATCGTAGTTGTTGTCCGGCCCGTAGCCCGCCTCTTCCATCACTCGTTTGGCTTCGCCGACTTGGGCCTCGTTGAGGCCGTAGGGGTACGAACTCGGCGGCTCGTATGCGTCACCTTCGGTTTCGGTGTCTCCACCACTGCCTTCGGTTTCGGTGTCTCCACCACTGCTTTCGGTTTCGGTGTCTCCACCACTGCTTTCGGTTTCGGTATCGCCGCCACCACAGCCGGCCAGTCCGATACTCACCGTTGCGGCTCCGGTCGCTTTGAGGAACCGCCGCCGGTTCATTTCATTGTCGTCAGACATGATGTGACCACGTAACAAAGACGAACGTTTATATTTACTGGTACTGGCTACATTTCCATCTGGTTCTGAGTTCCCGACACGACGTGGCGGGCATTTGGCCATATTTGTTCCATAATATAATTATCATTCATTCACCTTTTCTCGACACTGGGCCACGGTTCGATTGAGGTCACCGACCTGTCTGTTGCCGGGCATTTTCGGGCCACTTGACCCGGTACTGATGGCGACGATGGCTTTCGGCTTCATCGAGACTCGATTCAGCTGCAGGTAGACTTACTGTGTTTGTTTTCTCTGGTCTACACCCACTTGCCACATACCTTGGCACCGCGCTTCGTTCGTTATAGTCGGCATCAGCAGGGGTGACGCGGATTTGAACCGGATGCAGACATTTTTGCTCACTCCGTTCGCTGTGCGGGCTGTGTCTGCCTGGGTTCACATCTGATTGGACCACTTGTCGCTCGCGGATTTGCTCACCGCAAAATATGGGTTGGGGCGGATTTGAACCGCCGACCTCCTCCATGTCAAGGAGGTGTCATAACCAACCTAGACTACCAACCCGTTCGTTTCGATGTATTCCAACTTCTCTCACAGATGCAATTGAAGGTTTCGAAACGCAATCGCCCGACTCCACGACCGGGACGGTCCGCTCGTCACCGCTGTTTCACCCGGTATGGCAACTGGTAGGCCAGGATGGGATCACTGGTAGGCCTGAATTCGTCGGTGGAAGAATCCGGCCGTCAACAGTGCTGCCAGTCCCGTCCCGAGTACGACGAAGATGTACATGTCCTGAACACCCACCAGATCGGCGATCCAGCCGCCGACCACCTGCCCGAACACCCGCCCCGTTCCGAGACCGAGTGCCGCAAGCAGCGCCTGGGCCGAGGCACTCATCGCTTCGGGCGCGTATTCGTGGGCGAGTGACACTGATGCAAGTGTAAAGAGGGCAAAACCAGCCCCTTGTGGAATCTGGGCCAGGAAGACGGCGGGGAGCGTTCCCGGGGTCACGTACAGGACGAAACTGAGGGCGAGGACGATCGCCCCGACGAGCAACTGCGTCCGGTGGCGCCAGCCCAGTCGAACGATCCAGATGAACACGGCCGCCTCGGCCAGCGTTCGCACGAACCAGGCTGCACCGGTCATCGTGTCGCTGGCCTCGATCGCGCGGATGTACACCGAGAAGAACGAATTTGCCGTCGTGGTTGAGGCACCGACAAGCAGGCCGACCGCGAGCAACAGTACGAACGCGGGATTCGTCAGCAGCTGCAGGCTGTCTTCGCGCAAGTCAGGTGACAGCTCGGTCGCCGACGGCTTTGGCAGGCCTCGAAGCGAGATGACGAACACGACCATCCCGACGGCGTAAACGCCGAAGATCGTGACCGTCCCGAAGGTTTCGACGAGCGGCCCTAGTGCGAGGATGCCGACCCCGAAGGCGACACTCCCGAATGCCCGGACATTTCCGTAATCGATGCCACTCGAGAGGACCATCGAATTTGCCAGCGGCACGATCGGCGACCGGAACGCCGAGTAGATCCCGGCGGCGACGATCATCAGCACAAATGGCGACTCGATGACCATCCCAAGCGGGAACAGTAGCCCGCCGACGATCGACACCACTGCGCCGACGGCCATCGCCAGTTTCGTCCGGCCGTAGGCGTCGGCCAACATCCCCCAGATCGGCTGGGCGACGATACCTGCACCGACGAGCACTGCCCCGATCAATCCCATCTGGGACTCCGTGAGCCCGATGTCCTCGAAGAATATGTTCCGGTACCCGGCGATACCGTTCCCGGCGGCGTACAACACAAGATAGAGCAGCTGGTAGCGCCGCTCGTCGCTCAGCACGCCTGATCACCAACCCGATCGACTTCGTCCATCTATTCCTGATTCTACTTATGATGAAAAAAGCCTTCATATTTAATCCCGTGTGTGGTAACAGCAAGTGGCAGTTGTACGTTCCGATACAGTTAACCACGGATCGATCCAACGACGCCGACATGCCCGGACCAGTGTTTCTGGAGGGAGAGACGGTGACGCTGCGGCCAATCGAGGACGGAGATCTCGAATTCATCCAGCGGGAACGTTCCGATGCGGGCGTCTGGCGGACGCTCGGGTGGCCGTTCCCCTCGAATAGCAAGCAACTCCAGGAGTTCTACGAGGAGACGATCTCCGACGAGGAGACCATTCATCTTCTGATCACGGTCACGGAAGAGCCGGTCGGCATGGTGAGTTTCCACGAGGTCTCGAACGACTCCTGGCGGGGAGAACTCGGATACTGGATCGCGACCGAGCACCACTCGAACGGATACGCGACCGACGCCGTCGGGACGCTCGTCGAGTACGGCTTTCGCGACCTCGGCTTTCACCGCATCGAGGCGAAAGTGTTCGATGGCAACGAGGCCTCGCGAACGGTCCTTGAGAACCTTGGATTCACCCACGAGGGTGTCCACCGTGAGGCCACCTTCGCCGACGGCGGATTCCGCGACGTCCACTGGTACGGAATCCTGGCCGACGAGTGGGATGTCGACGCCGAGTAAGCGGGTGCTCCAGCGGCGTTACCACTCGACGGAGACGGTTCCGTCGCCGTGGGGATCGGGCGCGATCTCCTCGCCAGTCCGGCGGTCGATCACGTGGATGACCCCACGATCCTTCTTGGCTGGACAGACTTCAGCCGCGCGGACGTTCTGGGCTCGTTCGTCCTCGTCGATGAAATACTGCTTCGGGCGGGCGATGCCTGTTTCCAGGTTCAGGTCCCAGTTGTCGGCGACCTGGGCGCACTTCCCTGCGCCGATGCACTTGTTGGCCTCGAAAATGACCTTGTAAGGTTTCTCATCGATCGGCGGCGCGTCGCGTTCGCCGATCGTCGTGGGATCGATCGTTCCCTCCTTGTCGCCGTCGCTCATGGTCGTGTCTCGTCCGGCGACGGCTAAAGGGAACGGGTCGCGTCAGTTCTCTCCCGGAACGCCACGAAGCGCCTCGTAAGCCTGCCCACGGAACTGAAAGCGTCTGCTGTCGCCATCGTATCCGACGGCACGGTCGACCGCCCGTTGGTCGCTATGGACCACGACGCGGCCCACGTCCGTTCCCATCGCGGCGAGGGCGTTCCGGAGGGCGTTCGGTCCTATCATGAAGCCGTCCGTCGACATCACTTGTTCCGCAAGGAGGCGTTCCTCGGCGGTCTCGGCCCGTTCGAGGGTGAGGACGGCGTCGTCTGGCCGCTCGCCATCACCGTATCGGTCCGTGGTGACGTCGATTGCATCGCCGTCTCGCTCCGTTTTGGCGTCGTCGGTCAAGAGGACTGGGGCCGGGTCGCCGACGAACTCGACGAGAGCCGCGCTTGCATCCGCCGGCTGGCCGTATCCCGCCACGACGGCGTACTCTCCACCGCCGAGATATCCTCGCGTGAGTCCGTCCGCACAGGAGGTTCCCGTGTCACACGGGACGGGTTCGCCGTTGAACGCCCGTAACGCCCATGCCATGCTGGCACCAGGTTCCAACGATCGACAATCCGATAGGTGGACATTTGGGTCGACGTGATACCAGTCGCTGTCCACGAGTTTGTACAGGTTCCAGTGGCCACACTGTACCGACTCGTGACTGTGGTTGTATATCTCGAAGTCGATCCGACCGTCAAGTTCGATCCGCTCGACGGTCGGTTCGAGGTACATCGTCGTCGATGGGCCCAACTCGTGATACCAGGCGGTTTCGGTCTTCTCAGACACCTCGGGAACCGATCGCCCCGCGAATCGTGAGGATTGTTCGGGGCCCGGCGTGTCGGCGTCCCAGACGTGGATCGCTACGGTGGGATCGCCCTGAAACTCGTAGGTTCCGGTCGGTCGGCCCGGCGATCCGGGTTCGCTGACGAGGGCGTATGCCAGTTCGACAAACTCCCCCGGGTCCAGCCGACGGGTCTCGGCCATCCAGGGGCCGATGTCTGCGACCCGCCAGTAGCCGTCTTCGCCGCGGGTGGGGGTCGGCAGCTCGGTCGCGAGTTCGTTGCGTTCGGTCGGTGCCAGGTGGAGCCGTGCTTCGTGATCCTCTCCGGCAGGTTGCCAGCTCTGTGTGTGCCCGATCGCGGGGATATCCTTGATCCGGACGGTGTTCGCGAAATCGTTGTCGTTCCGGAGCCACCCGCGAATCTGCGCTGGGTGCTCAGACGTCGCCGTCCGTTCGAACCAGAGTCTAATCGAAGTGCGATCGTCAGTCGAAAAATACAGCGGGGTTATCGAGACCGTTCGCGGGCCGGTCTCGAGGTCGATAACCGCTACGGCGTCGTCGGGGATTTCTGGCTCCTCGGGAGTGGCAGTCTCTTCCGGCGTCGGTGACTGGACCGTCGTTCCGGATCCAGACGGCGTCTCCGACCGCTGGGGGAATGGGCTCGCCGAGCCATCTCCGCTCGTACCGAGCGAGCAGCCACCCAGTCCGGCGACACCTGTCCCAAGCGCCGCGAGCAGGGTCCGTCTGTGCATACACGACCAGAAGACAACGAATTGAAAAAAGGGTGCCGAACGGTCAAACGCCGCTTTCAGTCATGGATCTCGACAGATTCGAGTCGGACGTCCTCAACCGGGCCGTCCTGGGGGTCGGTCTCGACGCTGCCGATTTCTTCGACCACGTCCATGCCATCGATCACTTCGCCAAAGACGGGGTGGTCGCCGTCGAGGTGGGGCTGAGCGTCGAGCGTGATGAAGAACTGCGAGCCGTTCGTGTCGGGGCCGCGGTTGGCCATCGAGAGGACGCCGGGGCCGTCGTGGCCCAATTCGTCGTGGAACTCGTCGTTGAAGGTGTAGCCCGGGCCGCCCCGGCCGGTGCCCGTGGGGTCGCCCATCTGGAGCATGAAGTCCTCGATGACGCGGTGGATCTCGATGTCCTCATAGAAGGCGTCACCGCGGGTCTCGCCGGTCTCCGGGTCCTCCCAGGTCGGCGTGTCCGGTGCGGGTTCGGCGTTTGCGGCTGGGTCGTGTGTCGCGAGATTGACGAAGTTCTCGACGGTTCGGGGGGCGCGGTCGTCGTACAGTTCAATTTCGATGTCGCCGTGTGTCGTCTGCAGCGTGGCTGTCAGGTCTCCCATAGACAGGGAGACGGGTGGGGCATGGATAACCGTGGTGATCTATCTGGTTGGTCAACTTCTCACAGTTTGACGAGCACTTTGATCGCCTCTCGTTCGTCCATCGCCTCATAGCCCTCCGACACCCCATCCAGATCGACGACCTTCGTGAAGATCGGTGACGGGTCCAGGGTTCCACCGAGGACGTCCGCGAGCAGTTCGTCGGCGTAGGCCCGAACCGGTGCGACGCCGCCCGAAAGCGTGATATTGTCGCCGAACAGCCCGAACATATCCAGCCCCTCGTCCTCGATCCCGTGGGGGACGCCCACGTACCCGACGGTCCCGCCCGGCCGGGCGACGGCGATCGCGGTGTCCATCGCGCTCGCGGCACCGACACATTCCATGACGTGGTTCGCGCCGCCGTGGGTGAGTTCGCGGGCGCGTTCGATTGCCTCCTCGCCGCGGGCGGCGATCGTCTCCGTTGCCCCGAACTCCTCAGCGAGTTCGAGGCGATCCTCGTGGTGGCCCATCGCGACGATACGCTCGGCACCGAGTCGCCGGGCGGCGAGCACGCCACAGAGGCCGACCGCGCCGTCGCCCACGACCACGCAGGTCGACCCCGCTTCGACGCCAGCGCTCTTAGCCGCGTGGTGTCCGGTCCCCATCACATCCGTCAGCGGGAGGATCGACCGGAGCGTCTCTTCGTCGTCGGCGTGGCGGTCGGGCACCCGGACCAGCGTGCCATCTGCCTGTCGCGCCCGGACGTACTCGCCCTGGGCACCGCCGTTGTCGCCGCCCCAGCTGTCGCCGTTGACACAGGCGGTGTGAAGTCCCTTCCGGCAGAACTCACACTCCCCGCAACTCATGACGAACGGGGCAAAGACGCGATCGCCCGGGTCGACCGAGCGGACGTCCTCGCCCACCTCCTCGACGATCCCCATGGGTTCGTGGCCGATCCGCGAGGGGGCCTCGCGGTCGTCAAGGCCGCGATAGGGCCAGAGGTCAGAGCCACAGATCGCGGTGTGGGTCACGCGGACGATCGCGTCCGTCGGGGCCTCAATCTCGGGTCGGGGTACCTCCTCGATCGCGATCTCGCCGGGACCGCGGTAGATAGCTGCACGCATGGCAGTATGCTGGGCGTGATCGGGCATAAATCAGCGGGCCGCTCGGCGCGATCCGGAGCGTGTCGCCGGCTGGGCCGCGGTGCTCAGCCGAAATTACTCTCACAACCCGGTGAGTGTGAGTGTGTTGAGGCCACTCACTAGCAGCGTCACCAGCGCGAATCCCATGAGGACGAGTCGCGCGGACTCGCCTTCGAGGTATCCCCAGGTGAACACCAGCACCAGCAGGGCGGCGAGTTTGAGTGCGCCGATCCCGGGCGTCCCGTAGGTGGCCATGAACGCCCGTGCGACTGCGTTCCCCTCGGGTAGGCCCGATCCGACGCCGACGATCGTGGTTACCACGTCGAGGACGGATCCAACGATAATGACGGCCCACAGGACGGCATCGGCTTCGGGGAGCGGCCGTGGTTCGAGGAACTCTTCGAGGGCGAACAGTCCCGCCTCGAACCAGGCGGGCACGAGTCGTTCGGGGAGCGTTTTCGGGTTCATCGGAGTCTCCGGCGTTGGGGGCGAATCCGCACCGATCACGCCAGTCGATCGGTGTACGCGGGCGACCGGTAGAAATTGAGATAGAACGTCCGACCACAGCCGTTCTTGCCAGGGATTGGGCCGGTTGATTGACCGGTCGACGGCGTGGCAGCGTCCCTATTGGACCGGTCAGGTTGTCGTTCGGGCACGTCGACATCCCCGAGGCAGACGAACTCGATGCCGTCGGCAGTCTCGAGGTCGCCGGTCGTCGCCGCGTACTCTCGGTCCGAGTCTGGCTGGGCTCGGACCGACCCGTCCCGGAGTTCCGGGCCCCGCTCGACGCTCGTGACCGCGCCACAGTACGGGCAGTAGTAGGATACCTCGACCATACAGAGGATAACGGCCCGGACCACTATAGGTCCGCGGGCTCGACGTGGTGGCTCAAAACGACCGCAACGCGTCCAGTTTCGCCGTCGCCGCGCCGCGTTCGAGGATCTCCCGTGCGGTATCGACGCCCGCCGCGATGTCAGGGACGTCCTCGCGGGCGTACATGCGAAGCGCCGCGTTGAGCGCGACAGCGTCCGCGAACGCGTCGGTCCGATCGCCGGCCAGGACAGCCTCGGTGATCGCCGCCGAGTCGGCGATGACATCTCCCACCTCGAGGGCGTCCTCGCTTGCAGTCAATCCGTATTCGGCGGTCTCGATCGTCGCGTCCGCGACCCCGTCACCGCCGTCCCACTCGGCGATCGTCGTCGATCCCGGGCGGACGTCATCGTAGCCTTCCAACCCCTGGACGAACAGCGCGCGCTCAAACGTCGACTCACGGGAGCGTTCGAGCGTGCCGGCGAGTTTTTTCGCGAAGGCGAGGTGGTAGAAACTCCCCAGATGGACGGACGCACCGGCGGGATTGGCCAGCGTCTCGATGGTGTTCAGAAACGTCCGGACGCCCATCTCCTCGCGTCGATCAGCCAGTGCAGTCACGTCGGGAGCGAATCGGGGCTGGTAGTAGAATCCGAAGCCGATGTCTTCGACCATCCGGGCGCTTGCTTTCGGGTCGAGATCGGTTCGGACGCCGAGTTCGTCCAGCACGTGCTTGTAGGCCGGCTGTTTTTGGGTCGGGACGCGATCACCGCTGTGGACGACGACGGGCGTCCCGGCTTGGGCGGCGACCAGCCCAGCGCCGACGCCGAGCAGGGCCGTCGAGCCTTTCCCGTCGTAGTTAGCCCCACAGTCGACTGGATCGACGTCAGGGGTCGCTCGCGTGACGGTTTCCGCCTTGAGAACGTCCAGAAAGGCCGCGAGTTCAGTCGGCGTATTGCGTTTCCACCGGTTAGCCAGCCAGAAGGCACCGAGTGTCGTCTCTGCCGGGTCGCGATGAAGGATCCGCGACATCGCTTGCCGGGCCTGTGCACGCGTCATGTCGTCGGCCGACTTGTGCCCGGAGCCGACAACGTTCGTCATCAGTCGCTGGAGGGGCCACTCGCCGGCGTCGTCGTCTGTCATGCTCGAACGTGGTGGCGAGTCGGGCTTAAGCCACTGGATACCGGCGAGCGTTCGCGGGCGTCGGTGACACGCTGGGGGTGTCGCTCGAGCATCCGGTATACTTCCCCGCTGAAGCGCTGACTGATCCAGTGCTGTCCGGTAGCACGCCAGAAACCTTATCTGGCGGGCCACGCCAGTATCCATCGTTAGATGTCAGCTAGTGTCGCACCGATTGTGCTGGTCGTCGACGACGAGAGCGATGTCGCGGACGCGTACGCGGCCCAACTCGAAGAGCGCTACACGGTGTTAACTGCTTACAGTGGCCAGGAGGCCTTAGAGACCGTCGACGAGACTGTCGACGTCGTCCTGCTTGACCGGCGAATGCCAGGCATCTCCGGGGACGAGGTGCTCTCGAAGGTCCGTGAGCGTGGCCTCGACTGTCGCATGGCAATGGTCACTGCTGTCGACCCCGATTTCGACGTTATCGAGATGCCTTTCGACGACTACGTCACGAAGCCAGTCTCCCGCGAGGAATTGTTCGAGACCATCGAACGACTGCTCACTTTTCGCTCTTATGAGGCCCAGTTCCAGCAGTTCTATCGCATCACGACGAAACTGGCGACACTCCGGGCAAACAAGAGCGAGGCGGAACTACAGCGCAGCGACGCGTTCCAGCAACTGGTCGACCAGCGGGACACGCTCCGAGCACAACTCGATGAGACGCTGCACTCTGTCGACGACGCGGACTTTCCGGCGATGTTCAAAGAGTTTCAAAATGGCTCTGAGTGACCCGTTCGACCCATTCACGCTACTACTTTTGCTGTGAGCAGAACACCCACGTACGACGACGTTATAGATTAGCATATGCCACTCGTCTGGGGGTACATCCTGGCGTCCCTCCGAGGATTTTGCTCTTTCAGGCGTTCATGTATTGGCATCTCCAAGAGGATGGGGCGTCGCTCGACGGTCCGTCTTCGAGGCCATTCGAGGGCGAGTTCGGCGTCAGACTTGCGACAGATTCCGGCGAATCTGCGTCGACAGCGCCCGATCCCGGCGAACGGCTCCAGTGTCCCCACTGTGGGATGTCCAACAACCGTGAATCGCTCCACTCTTATTGTCGGGAGTGTCTGGGCCCCCTTCGCTGAGCAGCCCTGTCTCAATATCGAGAATGCCGAAGAAAACACCTTAGTGGCGAGGTCACGTCGATACCGGTATGCGTGTCGCCAGTGGCGTCCCCGGGTTCGATGAACTCGTCGACGGCGGATTGTTGGCCGATCGCCTCTACGTTGTTAGTGGGCCGCCGGGCAGTGGCAAGACGACGTTCTCTTCGATGTTTATCACCCAGGGCGCCAAGGAGGGTGAAAACTGCCTGTACGTCACGATGCACGAGACGAAATCGGAACTGCGCGAGGACATGGCCGGCTTTGAATTCGGCTTCGATCGGGCGATCCAGTCCAATGCCGTGCAGTTTCTGAATCTCGTGACCGAACCCGGCAAACGGGCAATCTCGCAGTTCGGCAAGGAAGGCGGGCTGACCAACCGACTGGTCGCGTACATTGAATCAAACGGCGTCGATCGGGTCGTTATCGACTCGACGATGCTGCTCCAGCACTTTTTCAGTGACGTCGACGACGAGATAACTGGGTTTCTCTCGGCGCTGAAACAGACTGACGCGACGATCATCCTCATCTCGGAGATGACCGACCCCAGTGCCTACTCCGACGAGCACTATCTGGCCCACGGCGTCATCTTCTTCCACAATTTCCTGGAATCCGGCGGGATGCAACGGGGCATTCAGGTGATCAAGATGCGTGGGACCGCCATCGACTGTGATATTCGTGAGCTCGAATTCACAAACGGCGGACTCCACGTCCACACCGACCGAAAAGTCCAGACTTGAGATGTACGAACGCACCTACGGCACCGACTGGGAAACACTGGAGAAAGCGGCGGCCACCGAACGGGCTTTTGCACTCGGCGTCGCGGCCGTGCTGGGCAAGCCAGATCCTGACGAATACGAACGCATTCTGGAAACGGCCGCAAACTCCTATGACCGCAGCATCGTCGAACTCGCCTTTCAAGAGGGCAAACGAAAGGCGTCGGGCCGCCGGGCAGAGGTCGACCAGGACGAGACCGTCTGGGAGTCACTCGTCGAGGACGACGGACCGAAGACGACCGTCGACGAAGACGACATACCGACGGGCGGTCGGGATGGCCTCCCGTCCGCACTGGACGATCTGGACCTGCTGGATCGGCCGCTTGACGACGAATTCGAACGGGAGCGACTGCCGGAGTTTCTCAGAAAGTGAGTCTCACAGCGAGGTTTGGTCACGACCGTCCGTGCCGGGACTGAACGGATCTCTGTCGCTGTAGTGCTTCCGTCCGATGGCCATGCTGCTGACCGCCGAGTACATCGCAGCTGTCGCTTCCTCGTGGGTATCGTAGGTTTCGCTGTCGAGACGCCCCAAAATCTCGGTCAGGGTCTCGGACCCATTCGAAAACTCGATCTCCATGTCGCCATGGGCGGCCAGCAACTCGTCTCTTGTGGCTGGATACCGGTGCGTGCCGAGTCGATCACTCGCGTCTTGGATCGTTCGCATACTACGTCGAATGGCATGGATGCTAATAAACCTTCACAATTAATCATCCAAATAGTGCAAGTGACTGTCACCTATGCGATTTTCGTCACGATCGCAACCGGAAAAGGTCGGCCGCTCGAAAACCGGCCATGGTTGTCGCCGACCTGCACGTCCATACGACTCGCTCGGACGGGCAGATATCGCCCGAGTCAGTCGCCGATGCCGCCCGACGGGCCGATCTCGATGCCGTGGCGATCACGGACCACGACCGCCTTCCGCCGTTCAGTGAGCCCTGGATCGAACGCCAGGACGTAACCGTCATTGCCGGGATCGAACTGCGGGTCCGGACCGACGACCAGTTGCTCGATTTGCTCGGCTATGGTGTCGCCCAGACCGACGCGTTGGAAACGGAACTCGAACGCCTGCAGGAAGATCGGATCGAGCGCGCCCGGGCGATCGTCGAACAGGTCGAGGCGCGTCTCGGCGTCGATCTCGATGTCTCGTTCGAGCCGGGCGTGGGTCGGCCACATATCGCAGCGGCGATCGCCGACAGCGAGGCGCCCTACGACGTTTCGGAGACCTTCGAACACCTCCTTGGCGACGACGGCCCATGTTATGTTGCCCGCGAGATTCCGTCCTTCCAGCGGGGCCGCGAATTGCTGGGCGAGGCAGCGCGTGTCGTCAGCCTCGCCCATCCGTTGCGATACGACGACCCGGATTCGGCACTCACACACGCTCGGGATCTCGACGCACTCGAATTGGCCTATCCGTACGACGAAGCGGTCGATCGATCGTCGGTCGCGCGAACGATCGACGAATACGACTTGCTCGCGACCGGCGGCAGCGACGCCCACGGGACGACGCTCGGAGCGGCTGGACTCGACCGTCCGGCCTACGAGCGATTTCGCGCTCGGCTGGAGCGCTGACTGTCTGTCTCCCGTCGATCCGTCTGCTGTCCGTCAGACGACAGCGGTGCCTTCAATGTCCTCGGCCACCAACAGTCGGATATGCAGTGTCACTACTGCGACCGCGAGGCCGAGGTCGCGGTCGAGAAAGACGCCCTGAAGGTGGGGCTCTGTGAGGAGCACTTCCATAACCGGATGTCGGAACTCGCTGACGGCGACTGGCTGGAGGGTATCGACGACGACCTCGATCTCGACATCGACCGCTCTTGAGTCTGTCTGCCCGGTTGCGATCGGCCGCTACTCGGGTCCCAGTCACCCACATCACGCCGTTCTGGAATCTGATCGATTCGTTCAGCTCAGTCCTTCATCGATTTTGCGGGCCAGTCAAAGTTTCCGTACGCCCGATCAGTCGCCCGCTGACGGCGTGACGGCAGGGGTTTCCCTGGTGCCGAACACCTGCGTCACGTTCTCGAAGACACGTTTTGCCTCGCAAGCAGCCAGGTAGTTTTCCCGCGTGATGCCCTCCAGAACCGCGGTTTTCCGTTCCTCGGCGAGTTCGTCCTTGCCGCGCGTGACCGATGCCGCAGTCGCCCGGTCGTATTCGGGATGGAACTGGACGCCGAAGACGTTTCCCGCGCGAAAGGCGTGGACGCCGTACTCGTTTTCGGCCAGGTGCGTCGCCTCCTGGGGTAGCGTGGCGACGCGATCGGAGTGAGTCGTAAAGGCCCTGAACGTGCGGTCGATCCCCGACAGCAGCGTCGAGGGGCCGGTTCGTCGGATCTCTCGATAGCCGATCTCGTAGTCGTCCATCGCCTCGACGTCGCCCCCGAGGACCTCGGCCACCAGTTGGTGACCGAAGCAAACGCCCAGTCCGCCGAGACCGCGATCGACCGCTTCCGAGACCCACGCTTTCAGGTCCGCGATCCACGGTTCCTCCCAGTACACCGAGGCGCGCGATCCCGTCACGACGAACCCGTCGAACGCGAACGTCGACGGCAGGTCCCGCCCGGTTGCGTCGAACTCGACGAGATCGGCGTCGAGTTCTCGCCGGAAATTCCGTCGGGAGTCCGCCCCGTCGTGGGCCGCGTTGAGCAACGCGAGTCGTGGCCGTGTCATTGGCCGATAGAAGGGTCCAGTGAGTAAAAGCGTCTCAGTACTGGCAGCATTCGCCCCGCTCGCTGACGGTACAAGTCACTCCAGCCGGTTGTCCGTCTGTTCGTCCAGCCATGCCCGCAGTTCGTCGCCAACGACCTGGCTCTCGCTGACGGGAAAGAGGTGGCCCCCGTCGACCCGTCGGTGTTCACCGCGTGGCAGGTCGGCCGCCAGCCTCGCCGTCGCGTCCGGATCGACGATCCGATCGGCGTCGGCACTGACGACCAGGGCGGGCGTCGTGACCTCGTAGCGGTCCGGCAGGTCGGCCTCTATCCAGGCCGCTCGCTGGGCCGCGTGACCGTCCGGGTCGGCGTCGTCTTCGGCCCGCCAGCCGACGATGCGTTCGATCGTCTCCGGGTGCTCCTCCGGTACACCCGGCTTGAACCCCCCTGAAAGTGACTCTCGTAGTGCGTCCGGCTCGTCCAGTGGCGCGGCGAGGGCCGCCAACCGCTCGGCGTCGACGGCGTCGCCCGCTGCAGTCCCCAACAGGGCCAGCGACGCCACGTTGTCGTTGCGTCGGGCGTACTCGAAGGCGATCGCGCCACCGAGACCGGCTCCCACGAGGTGGACTCGTCGCGTGTCAACAGCGCTGATGACTGTTGCCAGGTCCTCGACGAGCGTTTCTATCGCGTAGGGACCATCCGGCGCACCGGAGTCGCCCGTCCCGCGCGGGTCCCAGACGACCGTCTCGTCGGGGCCGGCAATCGCCGGTTGCAGGTAGCTCCAGTACCACGCCCCGAACCCGACATCGTTGACGAAGACGATAGTCGGTCCTTCGCCGGCCGTCGCGTATCTGAGCGCGACGTCGCCGTTCTGCACTGTCGGCATATCCTCCAGTTGGGTCGGGGCTGGTTTAGGGCCGCCGGTCGGGCGTCGAACTCGACTCTGGCCCGGGCCGCTAACGGGCACTGGACTTGCATCGACCACTGAATCTTTAGGTCCTGCGGCCCTATATTGACGTAATGGGGATTTCGGCATTTATCGACGCGTTCGACGACCGTGAGAAGACGGTGACCGTCCTCAATCGTGAGTCCGTCGACCCCCTCTATCGCATGCTGGCCGATATGTTCGATTCTGAGACGGTGTCCGTTTCCGAGTCCGAGGATCCCACTGCGCCAAGCGACGTCGTCCTGTTACAGGACGAACAGACGGGGACGCTTGCAGTCTCACGGATGAACGACGTCAGTGATACCCTCTTGCTGGTCAACTCGGACCTGTACGTCACCGGTACTGTCCCCGTCGAGGACGTCGAGACTCCGGAGGTCGTCGCCCATCTCTCTAACGTTACCTTCACCGTCGAAGACAAACAGAAGTTCCTGTTGATCCACATCTCCAGACATATCGAATCCCTCGCCCTCGAGACTGACGCCGGCGCCTTGCACTCATCGTTTCAGCAACTCTCTCGGGTTCGAGACGAACGCGGGACGGAATCGACCTACCGAAAACTGGCCGCTTCGGGCGTAGACACACACGTCTACGGTGTGGGCGGCTGGGACTCGCCGGCCTTTGCTGACGAGTTGACCGTCCACGCCGGAGACTCAGACGAATTGCAGACCTCGTGGTTCGTCGTCCACGACGGCGACGGTGATGACGACCGCAAGGCTGCCCTCGTCGCCGAGGAGATCGGACCCAACGAATACCGGGGCTACTGGACGTTCGAACCCCGACTCGTCGACGACATCCTAGCCCACCTCGAAACGACCTACGGGCAGTGACGCCCCGGACTGCCCCGGTCTAACGAGCGCCATGTTGATTGTACTCGACGTTGAACCTCGACTGTGAGCGGGACCGTCGAGATCATCCAGGTCGTCGTAACGATCGCGGGGCTGGGCGTCCTCGCCCAGATCCTTTCCGATCGGTTTCGGGTGCCGAGCGTTCTCTTCTTGCTGTTGATGGGCGTGCTCGTCGGTCCTGAAGGGGTAGGCCTGATTACGCCGGCCGTCTTCGGGGGCGGGGACGGTGCGCTCCCAGCCATCGTCGGACTCAGCGTCGCGATCATCGTCTTCGAGGGCGCGTTCTCGCTGCAAACCGAACGACTGCGCGAGGCCCCCCGTACGGTCGTACGACTCGTCACCGTCGGCGCGGCGATCACCCTCTTGGGGACGACCCTCGCCGTGTACGTCCTATTGAATACGTCCTGGGCGCTCGCCCTGTTGATCGGCTCGTTGCTCGTCGCGACGGGGCCGACGGTCATCACGCCGATCATGAACGTCGTGGCTGTCCGAGAACGGGTCGCCTCGACGCTGGAGACGGAGGGTGTCATCAACGACGTGACGGCCGCGATTCTGGCGGTCGTCGTCTTCGAGTACGTCGTCTTGGAGACTCGCGGCCTGGGGATGTTTTTCCGGGAATTCGCGTACCGCCTCGGCGCTGGGGTGGCAGTCGGCGTCGGCGTCGCCGGCCTGGCGTGGCTGGTGCTGACGCGGATCGAGTCGAACGACAACGAGCCACAGAACGCCCGGTTGGTCGTCCTCGTCGCGGCGCTGGTCGCCTACGGCGGGGCCGAGTCGATCCTCTCTGAGGCAGGGATCGCCGCCGTCGCGGCCGGCGGGTTCGTTCTCGGGAACGTCGATCTCCCCTACCGGGAGACGGTCGAGCAGTTCAAGGGCGACGTGACGCTGCTGGTCAATTCCTTCGTGTTCATCACGCTGGCGTCGTTGCTCTCGCTGTCCGATCTGCAGTTCCTCGGGGTCGCTGGCGTCCTCGTGGCAGTTCTCGTCGCCGTCGTCGTCCGCCCGCTTTCGGTCATGCTCTGTACCATCGGTCGACCGTTCACGCTCCCCGAGCGGGCGTATATGAGCGCCATCGGTCCCCGCGGGATCATCCCGGCCTCGGTCGCGACGCTGTTCGCGCTCGAACTCCAGTCTCAGAACCCGACAGCTGCGACGACACTCGTCGGGACGGTCTTCCTGGTCATCTTCCTGACCGTGACGTTTGAAGGGGGTGGAGCGCGACATCTCGCACAGGCACTGAACGTGATCCCAAAACGCGTCCTCATCGTCGGCGGCGGGCGGATCGGCCGGTCGCTAGCCGATCGCCTCGCCAACCGGGGCGAGGAAGTGGTGATCGTCGAACGAGACCCGGCTGTCGTCGAACAGTTACGTGGCGACGGCTACACCGTCAGGGAAGGCGACGCCACCGATCGGGATGTGCTCGAAAGCGCCGGCATCGGCAACGCCCGGATCGTCGCGCTGGCGACCGCCGACGACGACGTCAATCTCCTGGTCGCCCAGCTCGCGAACAACACCTTCGGGGTCGAGACAGTCATCTCCCGAGTGAACGAACCGAGCAATATCGACGCCTTCGACGATCTGGATGTCCAGACGGTCTCGAGTTGGCGATCGATCGCCTGGTCGATGGATAACCTGCTCGAACGGCCCGCCATCGCCCGCTGGATGACCGAACTCGACGAGACGGGCGACGTCCAGGAGATCGAAGTGACTGATGAAGCTCACGTCGGTGACACAGTTGCGGACCTCTCGGCAGCACTCCCGGAAGGTGCCCACCTCGCGATGGTCACGCGAGACGGTGAGAGTCAGATCCCCCAACCGGGCCAGCAGATCCAACGTGGTGATCACCTGACGTTCCTGGGTCGTCACGACGACGTCAGGACAGCGATCGACTACTGTGAGTAATTGGACTGTTTCTCAGGCGCTCATCACTTGCCGGAGCACGTCCGGGGCGTCGGCAAGGGCGTCTTCGAGCGCCGCCGCGTCGGGACCGCCACCCTGTGCGAAGTCAGACGGTCCGCCGCCGCCACCGCCGACTCGATCAGCGAGTTCACTCACGACCGCGCCGGCGTCGACGCCGCTTCCCTCCGGCGCAGCGACGACGAACTGTGCGCCGTCGGCCCCTGACCCGATGACGGCGACCGAGCCGTCCTCGCTGATGGCGTTGGCCGTTGCCCGCAATTCGTTCATCTCGGCGTCGACCCGCTGGATGACGGCCGTCGTCCCGTCGAGGTCGACTTCCTCGCCGTCGCTGGCCCCAGATGCGCGTGCCTCGGCGAGTTGCTCCTGTAACTCCTCGATCTCCTTGCCCCGGTCCTTCCAGGCCTCGAAGAACCGTTCGGCCGTCTCGGGGACGTCCATCGGGTCGACGTCGAGGGCGTCACCCGCCTCGTAGAGGGCGTCTTCGGTTTCCTGGGTCGCCTCGATGGCGGCCTCGCCCGCCGCGAAACTCAACCGGACGACGCCGTCCTGGATGCGTTCCGTCGAGCGAATCTTGATCGCTCCGATATCACCGGTCCGGGAGACGTGGGTGCCACCACAGGCCTGGACGTCCTCGTCGACCGTGATGAGCCGGATCTGTTCGCCCTGGGGGATCCCGCCCTGGTAGAGGTCAAAGCCGTGTTCGGCTTCGGCCGCGTGGCGGTCGGGCCACTCCTGGGTGACCTGGCTGTTGTCCGTGACGAGATCGTTGGCGACGCGTTCGATCTCTTTGACTTCTTCGCGGGCGACCGGCTCGTAGTGCCGAACGTCTAAGCGTGCCGAGTCGGTCCGCTTCTGGGCACCGGCCTGGCGGACGTGTTCACCCAGAACGTGCCGGGCGGCGTGACCGACGACGTGGGTCGCCGTGTGGTGTTGCATGAGGCGTCGCCGCCGGGTCCCGTCGACTTGCCCGGTGACGAAATCACCCGTCCCCGGGTCGGCGTCGGCACGGTGGACGATCACGCCGTCGTGAACCTGGACGTCGGTCACGTCCGCGGTGACGTCCTCCGTCGAGAGCGTCCCGTGATCCGGCGGTTGGCCCCCGCCTTCGGGGTAGAACATGGTCTGATCGAGCACGACGTCGTAGTCGCCGTCTTCACGTTCAAAGACTTCCAGCACGACGGCCTCGAACTCGGTCCGATTCTGGTCCTCGTAGTAGAGCCGATCGGTCTCGGGCAGGTCGGCAATCCGGTCCGCGTAGCCGGCCGTTTCGGCCGCACTGGCGACGTCTTCTTCCTCGTGGCGCTGGGCCACCGCCGAGTAGAAGTCCTCGGGCACGTCGACGTCGACCCCGCGTTCGGCCGCGATCTCTTCGACCATGTCCGGCTGGATTCCGTGGCTGTCGTACAACTCGACGAGTTCGTCGGTCGGGATCGGGTCGCCAGTCTCGGCGTACTCCTCGGCGAGCGATTCGACTCGTCGCGAGCCCCGATCGAGGGTCTCGCGGTACTTCTCGACTTCCGTTCGGACGATGTCACGGATCGTATCGCGATTCGAATAGTCCAGCCGCTCGGCCTGCATGTCGACGAGTTCGTCCATCGGGGCGTCGACGCCCACGGTGTCGACCAGTCGCTTTGTTCGCCGGAGGACCATCCGCGCGAGATAGCCCGTCCCGACGTTGCTCGGGACGATCCCGTCGCCCAGCATGTACGCGAGCGTCCGGGAGTGGTCGGCGATCGCGTAGATGGACTCAAGCGGTTCGACGAGTTCGCGCAGTCGCTCGGTCTCGACGCCGATCTCGGCGGCGATGTCGTCCCGGGCAGCCTCGACATCTTCGGCCTCGTCGATGTCCATCCGGCCGGCGAGTTTCGCGGCCCGGTGGACGATCTCCGCTTCCTCGTCGGTGTGATCGATGCCCGCATTCGACGTGAGAAAGTCGATCGTGTCGGGGTAGACGGCCTCGTAGACGGTGGGCGTCCCCTGAGAGACCCAGGCCCATCGCTCGAGCCCGTAGCCCGTGTCCACGATGTAGGTGTCCATCGGGCTGTAGCAGTTGCCGTCTTTCATCTCGTACTCGCCGTCGGCGTCCTGCTCGAACTGCATGAACACCAGCGTCGCCAGTTCCGCGCCTTTGTAGATAACCTCGAAGGCCGGACCGGCGTTGCCGCCGCCGACCCAGGGGTCTTCGATCAGTGTGACTTCCTGGGGGTCGGCTCCGAGTTCCTCGAACAGCTCCAGGCAGTAGGCGACCGTCTCTTCTTTCCAGTAGGCCTCGCCCTCGTAGGCGTACTGCTCTGGGTCGTCGATGTCCTCACGCGCGTTGAAGGCGTGATGGGCCATCATCTCGAAGGCCATGGTGTGTCGGCCCGTGACGCCGACGTTGTCGATGTCCTGCATCCGGATACAGGGCTGGCTGATCGTCAGCGGGTTGGCGGGCGGCGGGGTCGTCCCCGAGGTCACCAACGGCTGGAAGTCGTAAATCGAGGCCTGGGTCAACAACACGTCGTCGCGCCAGCGGTTGGCGGCAACAGGATAGGGATCGATGCGGTCGTGGTCGCGCTCCTCGAAAAAGGAGAGAAACGCCTCGCGCATCTCGCCCAGTTCGAATTCCTCGTCGAATCCGGCGTCGTCGATGAAGCTGTACTCATCACAGGGCGGTTCACCGCAGGTCTCCCGGTCAGGGTCGAGCGTCCAGAAGTGGTCCCCACACTCCGAACACTCCGTACGTCGGAATCCGTGCTCCTCGAAATAGTCGAGCCGGTATTCCTCCTCGAGATCGCTCATTCGTTGGGTGTATTGTGGCCCATCCTGGCGTAAATCAGTTCCGAAGGGTACTTTCCGACAGATTCGCCCGGTATAGCCTGTCTAGACGGCATTTCCGTTCGAACCGCTGGCGAAGTTCGCCCGCATGGGTCTGTTGGCACGATTGCCGATTGTCGGCTGTCCGCTGTAAGGGGGTAGATCACAGTCTCAGACGCTATGGCGGTGACGAATCGCGAAATCATTTGCGTGAACTTATCCGTCTCGATCGGCTTTCATGCAAAAATGACAACCGACAATTCACGCTCGCTCGCTGGAGAAACCGACGATCCGACTGTCTGGCAAGCTATGTTCGAATCGTTACTCGATGGACTCCCGGAAGCTGCTTTCGCTGTGGATACGGAGGGGTCGATCACTCATTGGAACGACGCTGTCGCGTCGCTCATCGGTCTCCCGGCGTCGGAAGCGATCGGGATGGATGCCTACGACATTTTCGGAACCGAAGGCCACTCGGAGACGCTTGCCGAGACAGTCGTTCGGACAGGCGAGGCCGTCAGAGAATCGGAGTTTCGCTCAGCCGGGGATGCAGACGAGGAACAGGCTCATGCACGTGCGATCGGAGTCCCGATCCGATCGGCAGACGGGTCAGTTACCGGTGCCGTCGAGATCTTACTGGACGTGAGTGAGGTCGTCGAACAGCGCGAGACGCTACACGAATTACAGGTCGACC
This sequence comes from Halorhabdus salina, assembly GCF_013839425.1. Lineage (GTDB taxonomy): Archaea > Halobacteriota > Halobacteria > Halobacteriales > Haloarculaceae > Halorhabdus > Halorhabdus salina. The sequence goes on from NZ_JACDNP010000006.1 coordinate 82,908, forward strand.
TTTCGGAGAGTGTCAAGTCTTCGGTCGACGAACTCGGGGCGTCGACAAGTGACGTTGCCCAACAGTCACGGGAGATTAGCGACCTCGCTGCCGAGCAGGCAACAGACTTGACGGAGGTCCAGTCGGAGGTCTCGGGATTCAGTGCGACCATCGAAGAGATCGCCTCCAGTGCCGAGGAAGTCAGCAATCAAAGTTCCAAGGCCACCTCACTGGCTGGAGACTCTGTCCAGACCGCGACGGACGTGAGTGAGCAAGTCGGCGATGTCGCTGCAGAATCGGCGGACGTCGCGACTAAAACTGAGCGTCTCAGCCAGCGGATCGATGAGATTCAGGAATTCGTCGCGGTCATTGACGACATCGCCGACCAGACGAACATGCTCGCGCTGAACGCAAACATCGAGGCCGCCCGCAGCGAGGGCAACAACGACGGGTTTGCCGTTGTTGCCGACGAGATCAAGGATCTGGCTGACGAGTCGAAACAACACGCCACCGAGATCGAAACGACTGTCGAAGAGATTCGGGAAATGGCGACCGAGACGGCCGAGCGCGTCAGAGAGACTAACGGTTCGATCCAGGCTGTCGAGGCGGACATCGAGGCAATAATCGACAACCAGGAGACGATTCGAGCGGCCATTACGGAGACTGACGAGGGCGTCACTGAGATCGCGAGCGCGACGGACGATCAGGCCGCAAGCGCCGAAGAGATTGCGAGTATGATCGATGGAGTCGCCGACCGCGCCGACGACGTCGCCGACGCCGTCGAAGCGATCGCGTCCGAAACCGACACTCAAGCTCACCAGATAGACACACTCGAAGACGATGTCGATCGCGTCGAAACCCGGCTCGATACCGTTATGGATTGAGTGCCCGGGATCGCCGCTTACTTCTCGAGGGCCAGCGACGCCAGCAACGCTTCCAGTTGAATCCGCTCGCTCGCCCCCTCCGTGATGCGGTAGTCAGCCTCACCGACTCGATCGAGAATCCGAACCGCTGCGTCGTCATCCAGCCCGAACTCCCAGACTGAACGGTGCAGCTGATCGATGATGTCGCCGCCGGCGATCCCTTCCTCGGTCAGTAGCGTATCTAGTTGTGACCGGGCAGCGGTGAAATCCCCATCGAGGGCTCGCTCGACCATTTCGCGGATCTCTTCTGGGCGAGCAGTCGAGGTAATCTCGAAGACACCCGCTTCGTCGACCCGATCCCCGGACATCGACGCGGCCTGGAGGCCGTTGATCGCTTTGCGCATGTCCCCGCCGGCGACGTAGACCAGTGCGTCCATGCCGTCGTCGGTCATCTCGATACCCTCCTCCTTGGCAATCGTGCGGATCGTTTCCTCGACGGCCTCGTCGGCGAGTGGCGAGAACCGGAAGACGGCACATCGGGACTGGATCGGGTCAATTATCTGACTTGAATAATTACACGACATGATGAACCGGACGTTGTTCGAGAACTGCTCCATCGTCCGGCGAAGTGCTGACTGTGCGTCTGAGGTAAGTGCGTCGGCCTCATCAAGAAATATAATTCTGTAGTCATGTCCGCCAAACGAAGTGCGCGCGAAGGACTTCACGCGGTCCCGAACCACGTCGATCCCCCGCTCGTCGCTTGCGTTGAGTTCGAGGAAGTTCTCCTCCCAGTCGTCGCCGTACAGTTCTTTGGCGATAGCCATCGCGGCGGTCGTCTTGCCGGTCCCGGCCGGCCCGGCGAACAGCATGTGGCTGAGGTCATTGCTGTCGACGTAACTTTGGAGGCGTTCGGTGATCGCCTCGTGGCCCGCGATGTCCGCGAGAGACTGTGGGCGGTATTTTTCGATCCAGACTTCCTGGCGGCCCGCCCGGGCTGGCTCGGCCTCGCTCATGGTCTGGACGTGGAGGGGAGGGGGGAAAAACCTCGCGAGTCGGTCCGCCGACAGCGTTTCCGGGTTCGAACGATGGCGGACGTCGCCGAAGAGCTCATTGCCGCGCGGGCGAACGTCCGCACATGCACGTCATGGTTGAGGTCGTCGGCGAGGACACGCGCGAGCTGGATGTCGAGTCGGGGGCGACGTATGCCGACTTGCTGGCGGCATGTGATGTCAGTCCGCACGAGGCGTCCGTCCTTGTCGACGGCCAGCCGGTGCCTGAGGATGGCGAGGTTAGCGCCGAGCGTGTCGAAGTGCTGCGGGTCGTCAAGGGTGGCTAATGGACGTCCGCATCCGGGAGGGGACGCCTCAAGATCTGGTTTCCGTCCTCAACGTCCTCGATGGGGCAGCCCTGGAAACCGACCGCGAGCGAATTCTCGACAGGCTTCGAGCGGGGGATGTCCTCGTCGCCGTCGCTGGCACCGACGGCGAACGGGTCATCGGTGCGTGCGTCCTCGATGGCCCGGCAATCGTGTCGATCGCCGTGCGTCGACGGCGGCGCGGCCAGGGGATCGGCACGGCACTGGTTCGGACCGCCGCCAGCGAGCGCGATCGGCTGGTCGCGCGATTCGATCCCGGTGTGCGATCGTTCTACGAGGCCCTTGGTTTTGACGTGACAACTATCGATACTGAACGCTGTGAAGGGGCACTGGATCCTGCGGTGATCGACACAGCGGACCTCTCGGCCGAGTAGCCCTGTCTGTGGCGTCCCACAGGGCTGTTCCTTGTGACCATCCCTCACGACACCGACATACTAAACCCGTTCGGCGCGCTACGAGGGGGTAATGATGCTTCCCACCCATGCCCTCTGGGGCATGGCACTGGCGCTGCCGGTCGTCTGGACCGCGCCGGAGTACGCCGGGGTTGCGCTACTTGCGGGCTTTCTGGGCGGGATCGTTCCCGACCTGGACATGTACGTGGGCCACCGGAAGACGCTTCACTACCCGGTTGTCTACGCTGGACTCGTCGTTCCCGCCGTGGCGGTCGGGATCTTCTTCCCGAGCGCGCTGACGATCGCACTTGGTGTGGGCGTGAGTGCAGCAGCTCTTCACAGTCGAAGTGACGTCTACGGCGGTGGGCTGGAACTGCGACCCTGGGAGGGAACCTCCAATCGGGCGGTGTACGACCACTACCGGGGACGCTGGATCGCACCGCGTCGCTGGGTGGGTTATGACGGCTCTCCCGGCGATTTGGCGCTGTCAGTCGTCCCGGCCCTGCCGCTGCTCGTGATCGTCGATGGTGGACTCGAAGCGCTCGTCATGGCCTCGCTGGGGATCGCCGTCGTCTATACTGCCGTCCGGCGACACTTGCCGTCGATTGGACTGGCGGTGGTGACCGATCTCACAGCGGTACTGCCAAGCCCCGTCATCGATCGACTTCCCGATCGCTATCGTGATGGCATCGACGGTGCTGCCCAAGCGACAACTGACGGCAACGCATAGGCTCTCGCCGTCCGTTCCGTGGGGCGATGACCCCAAGAATATTGACAGTCAGCAGTGATTGCTGTACACGAGGGGACTCACGTATGGCCGACCCGCTCTGGCTGGTCGTGCTGGTGATGGAGACTGCGGTGGTCGGTATTTTCGGGTGGGCAATTCGTCGGCGGGATATTGCCGTGGCGACCAACGCATTCATCGGTGCACTTCTGGTCGTGACGCCGTTCGTTGCTGCCCCGCTGCTCGACGCAATTGGCTATCAGCGTCTCGCGATTGGGCCGTTGTTGCCGGCCTGGATCGGGGTCGCGAGTCTGTTGCACGCCATCGGCATGCTCGGTGTCTACGAGTCGACGTGGTGGTGGGACCATCTCACGCACACCGTCTCTGCAGCGCTGGTCGCGGCGCTCGTGTACGCTGGGGCCGTGGTCGTGCTCGGTGAGACGACCGGGATTACGACATTGCCGGGTGTGGTCACGGTGACGGGAACGTTGCTGGTTGGCGTCCTTTGGGAAGGACTCGAACTTCTCGCCAGGGACGTTGGCGACCGACTCGACGTCGAACCGGTGTTAGTCCACTATGGCTGGCTCGATACCGCCCTCGATCTCGTCTTCGACGTGGTCGGTGCGGTGCTGGTGGTTGCCCTCGACGTTCGGGTGTTCGTTCCTCTCAGTGAGGCGCTGCTGGGTGTCGGCTAATCAGTCGGACGTCCAGCGGACCGCCGCCTCGATCGACTCTGTTTGGGTCGACTCTGGCGACATTTGGTCACATTGATATGGGGGCGTAGTCAACTTCGTGATGAATAGATGGTCGCTAGTATTGTGCAGTACGGCCAGGCGTTTTTGGTGTTATTGCGGCTCATTCTGTTCGGGTTGACGCTGGGGATCACTGTTATCAGCTTCCAGGCCTACCAGCAACGTGAGAGCGATCGCCTCCAGTTTGCATTCATCGGGTTCGCCTTTATCAGCATGGGTGTGGCGGTGAGCAATATCGTCACCCAGATGTTCACCGCTGAACCCAGCCCCGGGGCGCGATTGTTCTTCAACATCACCCAGGTTGTCCCGTTCATCATCGGATTTGCGATGTTATACCTCTCTTTATACCGCTGAGTCGCATTTGCGGGTTCTGGAAAAAGTCACGACCCTTATGAGGGAGTAGCTCTAGTAATTGTGCAATGAACGACGATGAGCAGGTGACGCGGCTGTTTGGCGGACCAGGGAGCGGGAAGACGACGGCCCTATTGGATCGGGTCGAGAAATTGCTTGACGAGGACGGTGTCGACGTTAGTGACATTTTGGTCGTCTCGTATACGCGGGCAGCGGCCTCAGAAGTCCGGGAACGGTTGGCCGAGCGCCTCGACATCTCGCCCCGATCATTGAAGGGTAACGTCTCGACGATGCACGCGAAAGCCTACGAGCTGTTGAATCTCTCGCGTGGCGACGTCGTCGGCGAGTCCGACAAACAGGACTTCTGTGAACAGTTCGGCATCGAATACGAGGGCGAGTACGAAGGCTCGCGTCGTCGGTCGGCCCGGTCAACGACAATTGGGAACAAGATCATCGCCACGAACCAGTGGCTCCAGCGAACCCGCCGGGACGTGGGCGACTGGTACGATGTTCCATTCAAGTGGGACGACGAGACCGTCCGTTTGCCCCCCGAGATCGACGACGCGGCCCAGACGGGCAACAAGTACACGCCGACCTGGCCCAGCGATGACGACCGTATCGATGTCCCTGAAGTCATCCGTGCCTGGCGGTCCTACAAGGGTGAGGAAGGAATTGTCGGGTTTGCGGACATGCTCGAACGTGTTACACAGCGGTCGCTGCTACCGAACGTCGACTATCTGGCGATCGACGAGTTTCAGGACATCACAACCTTGCAGTACGATGTCTACGAGGAGTGGAAACCCCACATGGACGGCGTGTTGATCGGCGGTGACGACGACCAGGTTGTCTACGCCTGGCAGGGTGCCGACCCGCGACTGCTACTCGAAGAAGAGGGCCAAGACGTCATCCTCGATACGTCATACCGCCTGCCTTCGAAGATCCTCGAAGTGGTCCAACAGGAGGTCAGCCACATCGATCAGCGCCAGGAGAAGAACCTCTCACCACGTAAAGAGGGCGGTCGAGTCGCAGCGGTAAAGCGACCGTCGATGCTCGACCTGGTACGCAACGTCCGGGACACCGTCGAGGAAGACGACGGGACGTTGATGATCCTCTTCCGGGCGCGCTATCAGATGTTTCAGTTTATCGATGAGTTCATCGGCGATGGGATTCCGTTCTCGGTGATGACCGACCAGCGCATGTGGACCGACCGATTGAGCGATTATGTCAGCGGGATCGAATCGGTCTCGGCTGACGAGCCACTGACCGCCCTAGAAGCCCGCCGGCTGGCTGACATGCTCGCCGATACGGCCTTCGGGACGGGCGAGCGCGACGACCTTTTCGATGCGATCGACGAGCGTTCCGAGGCCGCCGAGACCGAAGACCTCGCCGAGATCGATCTCGAACCCGATCTGGTACGTGACCACGCCCCCTTCCTGCCTGAACCACCCGCAGCGGCCGATATGGTCCGGAAAGTGACGAGCTTTCAGGAACGCACCATCGAGGCGTACTTCCGTGGCGATAACCAGGACGTCAGCCCGGATCGTATCCGAGTCGGGACGATCCACAGCGCGAAAGGTCGTGAAGCCGACCACGTCTTCGTCACGACGGATCTCACCGAGAAGGTCGTCGAGCAAATGGCCGCGACCGCAGAGCAGGCGGGTATCGACATCCCGGGCGGCGAGGAGTTCACCAAACATACAAGCCCAGTCCCGACGCTGACCGATAACGAGCGACGGGTCTTCTACGTCGGCATGTCTCGGGCCCGGGAACGACTGGTCATCATGGAAAATCTCATCGACGGCGCGCCGACGCTGCCGATTGACGTCTTGCTCAACGACGAACCGACCGACCAAGAGCCCGCAGAGATGTTGCGTGACATCCTTGGAGAGGAAGCCACGGTCGTCCACTGAACGGCCAGAGTTCTCTCTTCTTGCAGGTGTCCAGTCAAGCAACATTGAGCTTTGACATCCTCCCCGCCCTAATGGGGCATGACGAGACGCGTTGCGTCTCGTTGCACCCGAAAACGCGAAGCGTTTTCGAGGACGAGGATTCCCCGAAGGGGATATTCAGGTTGCGCGTTTCCTCGGACCTCAAGTACGCTTTCGCGTGGGCCGTCGAAGGTCGCCGTCCAGTTGTGACCAAGGACGTGCTTTCCAGCGCGTATAGCCCTGTCAATAGGGCCTTCCTCCCCGCATACAGCGGGCGTCAACAGCGTGGAACAACGTTCCACGAGCAATCGGGCGTAGCCCGATGACGACGGCTGGTTGTTCAACCAGCGAGGTAGCACGGTTCGCGTCAGCCGAACTGCTACGCCGTGCATGGTTCACCCTCCCGTTGTGCGATATTCTCCGACGCGTTCAGGTCTGAGTGGCGTCCACGACCGCACTCCGGACACGAAAAGTGGTCGTCATCACGGGTTCCCATCGAACCACACGCCGAACACCGCTGGCTGGTATGATAGGCATCGACCGTTTCGACGCGGATACCAGCGCGTTCAGCCTTGTACGTGATGAACTGTTGGAGTTGGTGGAAATGCCAAGAGTGAACGCCCGACCACGAACTATTCTCGCGGATGCCTTCGAGGTCTTCCATCCGAATGACGGGGTTCTCGAACTGTTCCGCGAACGTGATGAGACGACGGGAGAGTTTGTGGTTCAAGTCCTTGATTCGACGCTGTTCTTTGTCACCCACACGGTTGCGTGCGCGAAGCGCACCCGCTTCCGAAAGCGAATCGCGTAGGGAACGATATTTGCGTCGGACATACTTCGCCTCACCACCAGACACCAGCATCGACTCATCCTCGCCGTAGGCCGTCACCGCGAGAATGTGCCGTTCACCAATATCGACACCGATAGGCGTTTCACCAGATGTGTCGGTGTCGTATTCGATGTTGAACGTACAGAACCAGTCGTCTCCGCGACGATAGACCTGTAGCCGAGTCTTGTCAGCGTCTCCCTCGACCAGTCGGTCTACGGGGTCGGCAATATCGTCGTACACTTCGATGGGTGTGTACCACCATTGGGAAACACATGGGAAGCCGACGACGACCGTGCCGTTCTCGGTCGTATCGAGTTCCCAGTTCTGGTTGTTGACGGCGAACGGCTAACTCTCTCGGTAGCGAACCGCTCCGTCCGTGTTGTGGTCAGAGTTCGCCTCTCGAATGGCTTGGTTCTGGATGGCCGAGTAGAGGTCGTTGTCGATGCTGGCCGTGGTCACGGATTTGTCGAAGTCGCCGTTCTCCCATCCGTCGATGCAAAATTGCTTGGTGTCACGGTACAGGCGGGAGGCGTGTTGCCACTCTTTGCGCCGTGAGAGGGATGGGTTGTGGAACTTCGCGGTGACAGTCACCGTGACCATTACATTTGTAATTTCACACTCTTGGTTGAGTATCTGTTGGAATATCGGGCCATGCTATCGTCGGTGGTCTGTGTCGTCGTTTGTCGGATTCATCCCCGTCCTGAAGGGCGGGGCTTTCTCCTTGTACTTCCGTAATGGGCGACCCTGCTATTCGTCTCTCAATTTCCCGTCGAGGTACTCGCGGGTGTTGTCCCGAGTCGCGGCCGCGACTTTGACGAAGGTTACGATGCGTTTCCCGTCCGCGCGTGTATCCCGCTTGATTTCGAGGGAGAGACGCTGGTCGCGCAGGTGTGTGAGTAGTGCCTCGATCACGGCCGGGTCGCCACGGACCGTGTGTTCTTCGCCGACGGATTCACCCCGTTGGACCGCCCGGACGGTCTCGATGGCAGGCAGGAGAATCGACTCGCCCAGTTTCTGGGCGCGCTGGCGTGACTCGCCGGCCGTCCGGTCGCACTCGACCGCCTGGAACACTTCCCGAATAATCCGCGAGAATAGGAAGTCCCGTCCGTAGTCGAACGGCAGGGAAAAGGCGTGCTCGAGATCGGCCCGGTGGGTCGCCGAAGTGGTGTACTTCAGCTGGCGGGTGCCATCGAGGGATTGCATCACGACGCCTTCCCGGCCCTCGCGATCGAGATCGGCGATCACCTCGGCGACGGCTTCGGGAGCTGCCTCGGGGTCGTACTCGCCAAAGGAGGGGACTTCGGCGAGACCGTACTCCGCACAGATCTCGCGCCGACGGTCGACTGCAAGCGGCGTCCCGGACTCCCGGTGGCGCACGTCGAAGACCTCGATCCGTGCGGAGTCGACCTCGGGATAGTCGTGGGTCGTGTAGGGGTTCTCGGGGCCGATCAATTCGCCACACAGCATGTGGTCGGGATGGTCGTCGAAGAACGCATCTGGCTCCAGCAACTCTCGGACCGTGTTCGTGGTGTACGGACAGAGGTAGCCACTCCGGGTAAATCCGAGTACGTCCCCGTCGATTCGTGCGATTCGGACGTTGTACCCGTTGCGTTTCTCCTCGATTGTGAGGCGACCCTCGAAGTGCTTTGGAACCCCTGGATCGAGGACCAGCGTGCGCGGAATGGATGGAAACCCGCGAACGACGACACCCTCGACGATCGCGGTCCCGCGCTCGACGCCGTGGCGGGCGTCCGAAAGATGTCGGTACGGCCGCCCCTCGAACGTCTCGTGCTGGAATTGTTCGAGCAGCGCGTCGAGTTCCCCTTCGGGTACGCCGAGCGTGGCGGCGAGTTCGCGATCGGCGTCCATACGTCACTGTCGGTTGGCGAGCGATATAGGTGTGGTGCCATACCTCACGATACATTCGCCGGAGAATCTTTGCCGGAGGCCCGCCAAGTGCCAATATGGCCGAGTATCCGCTGAAACAGCGGTTCGTCCTCGACACGTCGGTGTTCATTACGCCGGAAATCCGGCAAGAGGACGAAGACCTGGAGACGGCCGTACAGCGCTTGCTGGATCTCGTCGCCGAGGTGAAACTCGAACACAACATCTCCTGTTACATGCCCCCCTCGATCAACGACGAGTTGACGACGATGCTCGAAGACCGCGACGTCAGCGAGGAGACGATCGAGAAACTCGACACCTGGGTCATCACCAAGAGCCCGGCCCAGTACGAGATCATGATCCCGGCCGAGATCGTCTACGGGTTCATCGACGAGATGAGCGATCGGGTCAACCGAGGATTGCGCGTCTCCGAGAAGGCCGTCCGGAAAGCCGATCAATCCCGCGAGGCGGGGGTCGATCACGAGCACATGAGCGAAGTGGACCAGGTCATCTCCGACCTCCGAGACGAGTATCGTCGCGCGCTCCGACAGGGCGTCCTGGATTCCCGGGAGGACTTCGACCTGCTGCTGTTGGCACGCGAACTCGATGCCGGCGTCGTCACGGAGGATACGGGTATCATCAACTGGGCCGAGGACTTTGGCCTCCGCTATCTTCGCGGCCGGTCGTTCCCACCGCTGCTCGAAGAGTATTTGGCCGCTGGCGAACGTGTCGAGTGAATGCGGACGGTGTGTCGGTCGGTAGCTGCAATAATTGCCGTAACCGTTCCGCTTGGTGCAGTATTTGCGAAAGTCCTAATACTGCCAGGCGAGTGGCTCCGCTACCTGACTGTCCATGTTACACTACGTCATTACATGTTGGAGCGGACGGCGACAGTCCCACGACGGCGACGGACTGGTATCGAGAGGTGAGACATGATCGTCGGGGCCCCGTCTGCCCCGGGCGACGAAACACGCGTTGGGATGGTGCCCGCCGTCGCGGCGGACCTGATCGACGCTGGCCACGAGGTCCACGTCGAGAGCGGGGCCGGCGACGCCGCTGGCTGGGCCGATGACGCCTACCGCGAGGTCGGTTGCAAGATCAGCGACGATCGCGGGCACGTCATCGCAGACGCCGACGTGGTCTTCGAGGTCGCGGCACTCGGTGCCGTCGAGGAGGGAGACTCCGGGCAGTATCGTGACGACCAGGCCGTGATCGGGATGCTCGGGCCCTTCGACGCCGCCGACGAGCGGGTCGAACAGGTGGCCCAGATGGGCGTCGACGCGTTCGCACTCGAACTCGTCCCGCGAATCAGTCGGGCCCAGAGCATGGACGCCAATTCCTCGCAGGCCAACGTCGCCGGGTACAAGGCGGCCGTCCAGGCTGCCGACACACTGGGACGGATGGTTCCGATGCAGATGACTGCGGCCGGGACCGTCCAGCCCGCCGAGGTCTTCGTCATCGGGGCTGGCGTCGCCGGTCTGCAGGCGATTTCGACGGCCGATCGCCTCGGCGCGTCGGTGAAGGCCTACGACATCCGGCCCGAAGCCCAGGAAGAAATCACGAGCGTCGGTGCCGAGTTCGTCGAACTGGACGTCCACGCCGACGAGGCCAGCGACGAGGAGGGTCACGCCACCGAGCAAGACGAGGAATTCTACCGCAAACAGCGCGAGCAACTCGGTGACGTCGTCGCCGAATCGGACGCCGTGATTACGACCGCAGCCGTCGCGAGCGGCGAGGCCCCGCGGCTCGTCACGAGCGAGGCGATCGCCGCGATGGACGACGGCTCCGTCGTCGTGGACCTGGCCGCTGCCGGCGGCGGGAACTGTGATCCGACGGTGCCCGACGAGCGCGTCGACCACGAGGGCGTGACCGTCTTTGGCCCCACGAACCTGCCGGCGACGGTCCCGCGGACGGCGAGTCAACTGTACGCCAACAACCTGGTCAACTTCGTCGAGAACATGCTCGAAGACGGCGAACTGGTGATCGACACTGACGACGAGATCGTCGACGCTACCCTTCTCACGCACGACGGGACCGTCCGGAATCCCCACCGTGACGACGAGTCGACGGGCAGCGAGGCGGACGACGGTGACGGAGACGGAACCGAAAGCGATGGGGATGGACAACCCGATGAACCGGGCGACACCGACGGGGGTGGGGAGACGTGAGTCTCGTCACTAACCTCACGCTGTTCGTCCTGGCCGCGTTCTTGGGCTATGAGATCATCACGAAGATCCCGACGAACCTCCACACGCCGCTGATGTCCGGGGCCAACGCCATCTCGGGCATCACGCTCCTGGGCTCGGTCCTCGTGGCCGGGTCCGGTGAGACCATGCTGGCGACCGTTCTCGGGGTATTGGCGGTCGTCATGGCGACGATCAACGTCGTCGGCGGGTATCTCGTGAGTCACTTCATGCTCTCGCAGTTCAACCGGGGTGGGCGCTAAATGGCCGACGGCGTTCTCGGGCACCTGCCCCCGTCGGCGCTGGAACTCGCCTACCTGGTCGCGGCGATCTTCTTCATCCAGGGCCTGCGAGACATGACCCATCCCCGGACGGCCACGCGCGGGAATCTCATCTCCTCGGGCGGGATGTTCCTGGCCGTCCTCGCGACAGTCCTCTATTTCGAGATCCTCTCGCCGGTCCTGCTTGCGGCCTCGTTGCTGGTCGGTGGCGCGGTCGGCGCGTGGCTGGCCGTCAGTGTCGAGACGACGGAGATGCCCCAGCTCGTCGGGTTGTTCAACGGCTTTGGCGGCGGGGCTTCCACACTGGTTGCCGGGGCGGAACTGGTCGACGCGGTCGATCCGGCAACGACTGCCAGCCTCGGCCTCGAGTTGACCACCACCGCAGCCATCGCAGGTATCGTCGGGACGGTCACGTTCTTTGGCAGTCTCGTCGCCGCGGGCAAACTCCACGGGCTCGTCGGTGACTCGCCGATTCAGGGCCGGACCAATCAGGTCATGCAGGCCCTCTTCTTCGCCGCTGCCGTCCTGGCCGGCCTTTTCTTGATCGTCCAGTCCGGCCTGCTCGGCGAGGCGCCGGTGGCCGAGTGGTTGCCCGCCTACTGGGCGCTGGTCGCCGCCGCCGCGATCTTTGGCATCCTGCTGGTCTATCCGATCGGCGGCGCGGACATGCCGGTCGTGATCGCGTTGTTGAACTCGATGTCGGGCCTGGCCGCCGCCACGACCGGGTTCGTCCTCGATAACACGGCGCTGATCGTCGCCGGGACGCTCGTCGGCGCGGCCGGGTTGATTCTGACGTTCATCATGTGCGATTCGATGAATCGGTCCCTGACAAATGTCCTCTTTGGCAGCATGGCCGAGGGGGGCGACGAGGACATGGAGGACATCTACGAGGGCAATATTACGGAAACGTCACCAGAAGAGGTCGAGATGATGCTCGACGCCGCAGAACGGGTCGTGATCGTCCCCGGCTACGGGATGGCCGTCGCCCAGGCCCAGCACGCCGTCGCGGAACTGGCCGACCTGCTCGAAGAGACCGGCGTCGACGTCGAGTTCGGCATCCACCCCGTCGCCGGCCGGATGCCCGGCCACATGAACGCCCTGCTGGCCGAGGCCGATGTCGACTACGAGCAGATGCGTGAACTGGAGTCAGTCAACCCCACGTTCTCCCAGACGGACGTGGTGATCGTCACCGGGGCCAACGACGTGGTCAACCCCTCGGCCAAAGAGGACGAGGGGAGTCCGATCGCCGGGATGCCTGTCCTCGAGGTCTGGGACGCCCGGTCGGTGATCGTCAACAAGCGCAGCCTCTCGCCCGGATTTTCGGGCATCCCCAACCCGCTGTTCGCCAAGGACAACACGAGTATGCTCTTTGGCGACGCCAAGCAGTCGATGCAAGACCTGGTCGACGCCTACAACGAGAACCACTGATCGCGGCACGCGGCACGTTTGTCCGCTCGTCACTATTCGTCGTCGGCCGATTCGGTTTTCACGATAGTCCCAACTAGCCCGCCGAGGCCACGCTCTAGTAGATCTCCCAACGTGAGGACGTACCGCTCGATGGCGAAGATGAGGCCGATGATTCCAAGAAAGGCGAGTCCCCCGACGACCCGGCCGCTGGCGAGAAAGTCCAGTGCGATGACGGCGATCGGGGCGACGATCACTGCCGTTCCGGCGCGGCCGATCGTCTCCATGATTCCGGCAGCCATGAGGGTTACTTTCGTCCCGGTCGGCAAAAGCGTCTCGCAGTGGTCGTCACGGGTCGAATTCAGTCATCTCCGGGACGGGATCGGACGGCTCGCCGGCACGTGTCGCCTGATAGGCCAGCCGGTAGGCTCGAAGTTTCCCCAGCAGGTAGTATCCGAACAACCCGTCGAAAGCGAGGACGAAGATCACGATCGCCGCCAGTGGTCCGATCGGGAAGTTCCGGGCAAGTGCGAAGGGCACGACCGAAACCAGCGCGTTGTAGGTGGCGTGGATCAGGGAGGCGACGACCAGCCCCTTGATGACGATCGGGCCGGCGTCGTCGGGATTGAACTTCGCCAGGCCGAGATAATAGCCCGCGATCGCCGAGTAGATGACGTGTCCCGGGCCGGCCAGCGCCCGGACCGTGGCCGCCGAGCCACCGGTCGCGAGGACGGCCACTCCGCCCTCGCCCACCGTCGCGCCGGTGATGTAGATCGCGTTCTCGATCGTGGCGAAGCCGAGGCCGGCGACGGCCCCGTAGACGGCACCGTCGACGACGGCGTCGAAGCGATCGTCCCGGAACGCCCCAAGTCGGACCGCCAGGAGCTTGACGCCTTCCTCGACCGGGCCGACCACGAGATAGAACATGGCGACAAGCCCGAAGAACGGATCACCGACCAGCGTCCCCACTGCGAGAAAGACGGGATCGAAGATGGAGTTGACAATCCCTGCAAAGCCCGCAAAGAGGACCCCAAGCAGGAACGTCCTCACGAGCAGGCTGATTGGCTCCTGGGTGGTCACGTCGGCCCGCCAGACGTAGGCCGCAAGCACGAGTGCCGGGACGGCCGAAAGGACGGTCAACGCCCCGACGACGGGATCGGTCACGGTCCCGAGCCCGCCTAGAAGCAGTTGGGCGGCGAGAATCGCCACTGCCAGGAGGATGACGATCGATCGGGCCAGGACGGCAAGGCGTCGATGAATCCCGATCGCGAGGTGATCGAGCCACGACCGGGGGTTCCACTCGACGACATCGTAGAGGTCGAGGGTTCCGTCGTGAGCGCGCTGGATCGGATCGCGCTTGGTCATGGTGGGGTCTGTGCGTGGCGTCGGGAAGTGTCTGCCGGCGGTCCCGGGCGCAGCCACGTGACCGAGGCACGTATCGTCGCCGGTTGTCGGTGTCCACTCGGCAGGAATGGACCGCCATCGCCCGTCGGTTTTAACCGCTGGCGGCCGAAGCCGACGTATGGATCCGTCGGTCTGTGTGATCGGCGGCGGGATCGCTGGGGCAGGGGCGGCACTCGCGCTTCCCAATACCGCCGACGTGACCGTCTTCGAATCGCGTTCAGTGGGTGGCCGGCTCGCCAGTCGTCGCCGCGAGGGATGTATCTACGACGTGGGGACCGACCACGTGCTCCTGGCCGATGCGGACCTTCGGGACCTGGTCACTGACGCTGCCGGTGACACCCTCGTCGAGATCGATCGGCCCGTCAAGCAGTTCGACGCGGACGGGACGATCAGCGAACGACCCGAGGAGTTTCCCCGCTTCAGCGGCCGGGACGGGATCGACAGTCTCGTCCGGTCGTTGCTCGATATCAGCGGCGCGCGCGTCGAGGAAGGGGCGACAGTGACGACGCTCGATCGTCGGGGCGGGCAGTGGGTCGTGACCGTCGCCGGCGAACGACGCGCCTTCGATGCGGTGGTACTCGCTGTCCCGGCCGCCGCCGCAGTCGTGCTGTTCGAGGGGGCTGACTGGGACGCTGCCGTCCGGGGCGAGCTCGCCCGAGCAGCCGACGACATTGCCCATCGGACGATCGACGTCGTGGCTCTGCACTATCCGTTCGCCTTCGAGGCCGAGTACTACGGACTCGTCAGTATCGAACGCGCCAGCGACGTCGTCTGGATGGGACGCGAGCAGTGCAAACCCGGTCACGTCCCCGACGGTGAATCCGTCCTGACGCTTCAACTGGGGTCGCTGTGGTCTGCGGCCAACGCCAACGCAACGGCCCGAGAGACGGCGATCGAGTCGGCCCACTACGTCGCGCGCCTCGTCGGTGACGACCGCCTCCGTGAACCCGATTGGTGGGATCACCACCGGTGGGGACGGGGCGTGCCGACGGCCGGGCTGGACGCTGCACTGCACAACCGAACGCTCGACGCTGCTCTCGCGATCGCCGGTGACTGGGTGGCTGGCGTCGGGCAGGCCCACGCTGCCCTGGCGAGCGGGCTCCGGGCCGGTCGCCAGCTCGCGGATCGGCTTGGGTGTGAACCCAACGCGTAACGGGAGGGTTTTGTCCCTCGATCGGATAGCGACCGTATGACTCTCCGTGCGGGTGTCCTCGCTGTCCAGGGCGACGTCAGCGAACACGCCGAGGCCGTCAAATCGGCCGCTGAGACCCACGGTGAGGGCGTCGACGTGGTCGAGATTCGGGAAGCAGGACTCGTCCCGGAGTGTGACGTCCTCTTATTGCCCGGTGGTGAATCGACGACGATCTCGCGGCTGATCCACCGTGAGGGGATCGCCCCGGAGATCCGCGAGCACGTGGCTGCGGACAACCCGGTTCTCGCCACCTGCGCTGGCTTGATCGTCGCCGCCCGCGATGCCGGCGACGAGCGCGTCGACACGCTCGACCTGCTCGATATCACCGTCGAGCGCAACGCCTTTGGTCGCCAGAAAGACAGCTTCGAAGCGCCACTGTCGGTCGACGGGCTGGACGACCCCTTCCAGGCGGTGTTCATTCGTGCGCCGGTCATCAGTTCGGTCGGTGACGCTGACGTCCTCGCCACCTGGGAGGACCGACCCGTGGCAGTCAAGGACGGGCCGGTCGTCGGAACCTCGTTCCATCCGGAACTGACCGGTGATCATCGGATTCACGATCTCGCCTTTTTCGAGTAGCGCCAGGACGGCCGCAGTACTGACGCGTTCGGACATTGTCCCTCAAAACAGCCGGTGGGTGACGCAGCCGAGCTCCTTCAGATTTTACCGCTTCAGAAAACACAGTTCGCCCAATCATAAAAATATTTTCGCCTATTCCCGGCTGACGGGAGAATACCGCCGGCTTATCGGTTCGGTAGTTCAAACGCGGCCCAACGGATGGAACCACCCAGTCAGCTATTCGATGTCGCGTTTGGGGCCGGGGCACCACTGGACGGGACGGCACTGTTCTTACCGGCAGAGTTCGCCAGCCGGGTCCAGTTCGGCTGGACGATCAGTGTCCACATTCTCTTTGCTGCCCTGTCGATCGGGCTTGCCCCGTTCATCGTCTACTTCACGTGGAAAGCAATCAGGACCGATAGGGACCGCTACGAACGGTTGCGCTCCTTTTGGCTGAAGGTCTTTGCCGTCGGGTTCGTCATGGGAACTGTCACCGGAATCCCGATGAGCTTCCAGTTCGGGACGAACTTCCCGCAGTTCTCGGCGGTCGCCGGCGAGTTGATCGGCGGACCCTTAGCCTTCGAGGCCAAGATGGCGTTCTTCTTAGAAGCCGTCTTCCTCGGCGTGTTGCTCTTTGGCCGCGAACGGGTTAGCGACCGGACCTATTTCCTCTCGTCAGTCCTGACTGGCTTTGGCGCGTGGCTCTCTGGTTTCTGGATTCTGGTCGTCAACGCCTGGATGCAGACGCCCCAGGGCTACGAGATGATCACGCGCAACGGGATGGAGGTCGCACAACTGACCGATCCGATCGCCGCGTTCTTCACGCCACGGATGACCTGGATGTACGTCCACATGATCAACGCGTCGGTGATCGCCGTGGCGCTGCTGGTCGCGGGCGTCGCCGCCTACATCATCTGGAAGAAGCGCGATGCGAAAGCCTGGCAGACGGCCTTGAAGATCGCCGTCCTGATCCTGATCGTCGCCGCGCCGCTGCAGGCCGTCCACGGTGATGCCTACGGCCGCCACGTCGAGGACACCCAGCCTCAGAAATTCGCCGCCATGGAGGGGCACTACGAGACGGGAACAGCCGATCTGCACCTCTTCGCGATCCCGACGAGTACCGACGCAATCATGGATCCCAGCGAGGAGAACCTCTTTGCGATCAGTCTCCCCCGCGTCGGGTCGTTCCTTGCAAGCGGTGGTGACTTCGACGCGGTCGTGAAAGGCCTCGACGAGTACGAACAAAATCCCCCAGTCCCGCTCGTATTCTGGTCGTTCCGGTTCATGGTCGGGCTGGGATTCCTGTTCATCGGGCTGGCCTTCTGGGGCGGCTATCTCATTTACCGTGACCGACTGTCCGACAGCAGCCTGTATCTAAAACTGATGATCGCCGCGTCGCCGCTGGGATACGCTGCCCTGCTCACGGGGTGGTACGTCACGGAGATCGGTCGCCAGCCGTGGGTGATCCAAGACGTCCTCAAGACGAGCGAGGCCGTCTCCTCGACGCTTTCCTCCACGGAAGCTACAGCGAGCCTGGTCGCGTTCGTGGTGATCTACATCGGCCTGGTCCTGGCCGCGCTGTACACCCTCCGGTGGCTGATCGAGGGCGAACTCCGGGAACTAGGCGTCGAGGAGTCGCCAAACGATCACTGGTACGGTCCGATTCCGGAGCTTCCGGGGGTGGGAAACGATGAGTAAGCCGTTAGTGATCCCGGTCGATCAGTATCTCCATCCGTCGTTGCCCGACGTTTGGTTCGGGGTGGTCATGTTCGCCCTGGCGATGTATGTCGTGCTGGACGGCTTCGACTTCGGCATTGGTATGCTGTATGCGACCCGCGAGGACGACCACGATCGGGAGACGCTCCTGGCGGCGTTCGGGCCGATCTGGGACGCCAACGAGGTGTGGCTGATCGCTTTCGGAACGATGACGCTCGCCGCCTTCCCGGACGTCTACTCGCGGCTGCTGGCCGACAACTACCTGATCGCACTCGGCTTCGTCCTCGCGCTGCTGTTCCGTGGCGTCGGTCCGGAATTGCGCGAACAGCGCGAGGACGAGCAGTGGCAGCGGGCCTGTGACTGGTCGTTCGTCGGCGGGAGTATCCTCGCGCCGTTCCTGTTCGGCGTCCTGGCCGGCTCGTGGGTGTTCAGTGTGGGCGCGATCTCACTGCCCGCGATCCTGACCGGCGTCGGCCTGGTGGCCGTCTCGGCGGCTACCGGTGCGGCGTTCCTGGCAGCCAAGACCGGGCCTGCACTCGCCGAGGAGATGCGCGATCTCGGCATTGTCGCGACGCTCGCGTACCTGGGCGGCGTGGTCGTCCTGCTGGCAGTCGTGATCTGGACCGACGCTGGCGGGGCCGCGAGTACGATCCTCTCGGTTCCCGGGGTCGCCATCGTCGGGCTCTCGGTCGTTGCGGGTGTCGCCGGGATCGTCCTCGCGCTCCGGGATCGCTACAGGGCGTGGCTCGGGTTCGCACTCGCCCTGCCGGTACTGTTGAGTTTGCTCGTCGCCCTCCTGCTGTACCCGGAAATCTATCCCGCGACGGCCTCGGGGACGGCGCTGACCGTCGAGATGGCCGTGGTCTCGCCGCTCGCGTTGAACCTCACCACGATCCTCGGGTTCCCGGTACTGCTGGTCGTCCTGTGGTACTTCAAGTTCCTTTATAGCGTGTTCAGCGGGCCGATAGAGAGTGAGGGATACGGCGCGTAGCCGGGTGGCCGTCGCAGTCGCCGAATCCCCGGGGCCGAAACGGCCATTTGTCCCCCGCCCGACGGTGTCGAACGTCCGATGGTACGCGCGAGGATGGGCACGTACGTCGACTACCGGGTGAGCCTCGCCTACGTCGGGACAGTGCTGAAGTACATCGGCGTGACGCCGCTGTTCCCGCTCGTCCTATCGCTGTATTACGGCGAGGACCCACTCCCGTTCCTCGTCGCGAGTGTCGTCATGGTGTTGGGCGGCCGGGTGCTCGAAGCGGTCGACTCCGGGGACGATCTCGGCAACCGGGAGGCGTTCCTGCTCGTGAGTCTCGCGTGGCTCGTCGTGCCACTGGCGGGGACGATCCCGTATCTCGTCGCGGGGACGGGTACCGTCGCGGGTCCCGTCAATGCCCTCTTCGAGAGCATGAGTGGGTTCACCACGACCGGCGCGACCGTCCTGGGGGATATCTCGGTCGACCGGCACGGCCACGCGATGATGCTCTGGCGCCAGCTCACCCAGTGGCTCGGTGGGATGGGCATCCTCGTGTTGATGGTCGCGATCCTCCCCGAACTCTCGGTCGGCGGCGCGCAGGTCATCGACCAGGAGGCTCCTGGGCTGTCCTTAGAGAAGCTGACGCCCCGGATCCAGGTGACAGCGCGCGTCCTCTGGGCCATCTACGCCGGGTTCACCGTCCTCGCGGCGGTGGTCTACTACGCACTCAACGTCGCCGGAATCGCGCAGAACATGGGGCTGTACAACGCCGTCGCCCACGCGCTGACGACGCTGCCCACAGGCGGCTTCTCGCCGGAAGCCCGGAGCATGAAGGCGTTTGTCCCCGCCGTCCAGTGGGTCGTGATGCCGTTCATGTTGATCGCCGGGACCAACTTCGCGCTGTTCTGGTACGTCCTCCGGGGCGATCCCCGAGAGCTGATCGACAACACCGAGTTCCGGTCGTACTTGCTCGCCGTCGCTGGGGTAGGGGCAGTCCTCTCGGCACTGTTGTTCGCCGGTGTCGGCCTGGCCGGGACGCCCGCGAACGTCGGCACGATCGTCGGGAACACCGAGAACGCCCTCCGGCAGGGGCTGTTCCAGGCGATCGCGATCGTGACGACGACCGGGTACGCGAGTATGGACGTCAATACCTGGGATCCCGTCGCCCAGACGATTCTGCTGTTCGCGTACTTCCTCGGTGGGTCGGCGGGCTCGGCCGCCGGCTCGATCAAGATCGTCCGGTGGGTGCTCGTCACGAAGGGCATCGACCGCTCGCTGTTCACGTCGATTCACCCTGACGCAGTGCGGCCGATCCGGCTGGGCAAGGAGATCGTCGACAACGAGACCGTCCGGGACGTCTTCGCGTTCGTCGCGCTCTTTCTCGTGATCTTCGTCGTCTCGACGGTCCTGCTGTACCTCGATAGTCTCCGGACGCCCGAGGTAACGCTATCCGGGCTGGACGCGATGAGTGTCGCCATCGCCACGCTTGGCAACGTCGGCCCTGGCTTTGGCGTCGTCGGGCCGATGGATAGCTTCCTGCCGTTTTCCGACCTCGGGAAGCTCTACATGACATTCCTGATGTGGATCGGCCGCCTGGAGGTGCTCTCGGTGCTGGTGATCTTCACGCCGACGTTCTGGCGGGGATGACCCGGGAGTGACCGCACTTTGCTTCGACGCGCTTAGGGGCCGGCCCCGCGTGGACTCGGGCATGACCGACGACGCAATCCTCGATGAACTGTTCGCCGTCATCGAGGACCGCAAGGAGAAGTTGCCCGAGGATTCCTACACAGCCGACCTGTTCACCCACGAGAAGGGCGAGAACGCCGTTCTGGAGAAACTCGGCGAGGAATCGACGGAGTTGCTACTGGCGGCCAAGGACGACGATCGCGAGGAGATCGCCCACGAGAGCGCCGATATCGTCTATCATCTGCTGGTCCTGCTTGCGATGAACGATATGGATCTGAGCGATTTGCGGGCGGAGTTGCGCGAGCGACGGTAGCGAGGTCGGGCGAAGCGAGACCTCAAAATGAATACCGAAGGTGAGGCCTCGAAGAACGCCCTTTTACCCGGTGACAGCCTACCCAGCGTCAATGAGCCATCCATTCGAGACTCTGCCGACGACGCCCACGTCGGAGGAACTCATCGACAAAGCCTTCTCGCGGGCCGCCCGGGCGGGCCGGGCCAAACAGGGCCACGAGGCCCAGGAGTCGATGCTCCAGACGGCGTCGAACATCCTTTCGGACAATTTAGAGAACGTCGTCACGGCCTGGCCGGATTTCGACGATCTGGATCCGTTCTACCGGCAGTTGGCCGATGCCGAGAGCAGCGTCGACGACTTGCGAAAGCACCTCTCGGAGGTCACCTGGGCCAGCCGGAAAACCGACGACATCCGCGACGAGTACCAGTCTCGGCTGCGCAACGCCGACACCGACGGGGCCCGGAAACTCCGAAAGCAGGCCTTCGCGCGTCTGGCGGACGTCACCCGCGAAGTGAGCGACGACCTCGCGGCGCTCGGAGAGGCCCGAAATGCCCTTCGGGTGTTCCCGGACATCCGGCCCGACGAACCGGCGATTGTCGTCGCGGGCTACCCCAACGTCGGAAAATCGTCGTTCGTGAATCGGGTGACACGGGCCGATAACGAGATCGCTGCCTATCCGTTCACGACGACCCAGATCCACGTCGGCCACCTCGAACGCGATCACATCCGGTATCAACTGGTGGACACGCCGGGACTCCTCGATCGACCGCCCGAGGAACGCAACGATATCGAGACCCAGGCGATCAGCGCGCTCGAACACCTTGCCGATACCGTGCTCGTCCTGGTTGATGCCAGCGGCGAGTGTGGGTTCCCGATCGATGTCCAGCTGGACCTCCGGGACGATGTCGTCGAACGTTTCCAGGACGCTCCCGTCCTGACGATCGCCAACAAGGCAGACCGATCCCGTGACGTCGAGGCCGACCACTATATGAGCGTCACTGAAGACGACAACGTCGAGGGTGTCCTCGATGCGGCGATCGACGCCGTCGGGTACGAGCCTGAACTACCCTTCGAGGAGTGATGATCGGGGTGTGACGAGTTCTATTGTTTGTCTGATTGGTTCCTTACACGGCAGTCGCGTTGTAGATAACTTGCACTGTTGCCGAGACGTCGACCGGTCCGCTCTCGATGGTCGTCGACGTAGCGACGTCCCCGGATTCTGTTGCCATCATCGCCTGTTCGACGCGGTAGGGCCGGACGCTTACGTCGTCTGCACTGATCGAAGCTGCGCCTTCGATCGTTAGGTCGGCACTCCCGGCGAGCGTTTCGGCCTCGCCACGGGCCCGGCCCATCGCGTTCTCTAAGGCCTCCTGGCGGAGTTCGTGCCGGCGCTCCTCGGACAGTGTGAAGGAGACGCCCTGGACGCGATTGGCCCCGCTGTCGACGACGCCGTCGATTACCTTACCGACCCTGTCTGGATCGTCGAGCGTGATTTGAAAGGTGTGGACGGCTCGATATTCGGTGGTTCGTTTCGTTTCGGATCGTTCCCGCACCTCGCCGATGTCGTAGTGGACGGTTTCGATATTGTCGTCGCTGATTCCACGCTCGTCGAGCGTCGATCGCAGCGCGGTGACGTTCTCGGCGACTCGATCCCGGGCGGTCGTGGCGTCCTCGGCCGTCGCCACCACTCCGACACGGAGAAGCGCCTGATCGGGCTGGGCCGAGACCTCACCCGACGCGCCGACTTCGATCTGTCGGTCTGGTTGGTCGGTCTGTGCGACTGGCGAGACAGCCGTTGCCACGCCGACCGCCGCCAGGAGCGTCACGGCGACGATCGCTACTACGAATACTGATCTGTTCGTGCGCATCACTACCCCCTTCGACCCGGGTCTAAAAACACCTATCTCAAGCTCAAACGGTCGTTTGAGCTATCACGCCGTCTCGGTCGTCACGTACCTGACCTCGATGGTGAGATCCGTCGCGACGATGGTGTCCAGGCGCTCGTCGAGTCGATCGACCAGATCGGGGGGTCGATCGCCGGGGGACACACCGACGGTGATCTCGACGCGCTGTGGCTGCTGGAAGAACAGGCCGCTCGATCGCTCGACCGACACGTCCTGAACAGTCACCCCGGGGGTCTCGGCGACAACATCGTTGACTCCCTCGTCGATCTGACCGTCCACTGTGGCCCGCGCGTACGTATCGTACGTGACGCCGCCGAGGAACACCGACAGGACGGCGATCGCGACAACGAGCGCCAGGACGCGCTTGAGCGTACTCGCGCGGGCGTCGTCCTCACGGAACCAGTGGGTCGGTCGGTACCCCAGGTACCACAGCACCGCCAGTGCGGCCAGGTTGATCGAGAGGACGTTCACGAGCGTCAACACGCCCGAGCCGAGGCTGACGGTCGGCAGGCCCCAGGCGATTCCGATGCCGACGGTCGCGGCCGGTGGGATCAACGCGACGGCGATCATCACGCCCACGAGGGCGGTCGAGACGCCCGTCGAGAGGCTAACCACGCCCGCGACGCCAGCACCCAGCGCGACCACCAGCGAGAGGAAGTCCGGCAGCAGTCGTTCACGGATCGCCGGGGTCGCCGTCACGTCGAATCCCGGCGGGATCAAGTAGAGATTGCGCACCAGGAATGCGAAGACGGCGGCACTGAGCACCGCCAGCGCGAGGCCGGCGACCTGCAGCCCGACGCCGCGCCGGAACAGCGCCTCGTCGTCGACAACGGTCCCGACGCTGGCTGCCATCGCCGGGCCGATCAGCGGTGCGATCACCATCGAGCCGACGATCACTGCCGGCGAGTCGAGCAAGAGCCCAGCGGTGGCGATCACCGCCGAGACAACTGTCAGGATCGCGTAACTCCAGGTCGCCGGTGCGAGATCGGCGGCCTTGGAGGTGAGTTCCTCGCGAGCGATGCGTTCCTCGTCGCGTTCCTCGGCGTAGCGGTCCTGTAACTCCTCGAAGCGTCGCGAGATGACCGTGTTTGCCTCGACGACGACGGTGTACGCTTGCTCGTCGATACCAGCCTCCCGCAACCGTTCGAGAACGGGTTCGACGGCGTTGGTCGGCAACGGGACGTACGCGACGGCGGTGTACTCCCGCCCGCTGGTCTCGTCGGTGAGGACGTAATCGACGTCTTCATCGTCCAGAGCGCCCTCGATGGCCTCGCGTTTGCCGGCGGGGATCGTGATCTGGACGAGTCGCACACCCGGCCCGTCGGCCGGTACGCCCATATACCTGTGGTTGCTCGCGCTGTCGAGTCAGCCGCGACGTGTGCCTACGCTTTCACCATCCGGGTGAGGAACTCACCGCTCTTTGCGAGTATCACGGCGCGCCGTCCGTTCGGCCTCCTCGCGGGTCATCGTGTCCCGCTTGTCGTGTTCTCCACGAACCAGGGCGTAGAGGACGATCGGGAACGCGACCCCGATCACGAGCACCAGGACGACGATTACGCCGGCAGCCATCAGCCGAGGAACACGTCGACGATGTCGCTCGTCCCGGACGTCGTGTCCCGATAGAGCTCGGAGTACCCGCAGTTGGTACACGAGACGACCTTGAAGCTGTTCGTCTGAATGTCGAACATCTTGCTCAACCCGCCGCCGGTCGTCGAGATCTCGCCGACGTCGGTCTCGGTGTGACCACACTTCGGACAGCCACGGTCGGAATCAGTTGCAGGGACCATACCAGAACTCTGCTGGACAAGCGAGCATAAACCTTCTCCCGGCGATAGAAACCGAGGTGTCTTTCCCATCAGATCCAGTAAAGTCGATATGTTCGAGACGCGGCCGAATCGGGGGAGTGAGGTCGTCCTCGCGGGGCGATCGAACGTGGGCAAGTCGACGCTCATGCGGGAGCTGACCGGCCACACCTTCGATACCGGCCAACGGCCCGGGGTGACCCGCGAGCCGAATCATTACGACTGGACGAGCCAGGACTTCGTCATCACGGACCTCCCCGGCTTTGGCTATATGGAGGGCGTCCCCGACGAGGCCCGCGAGCAGATCAAGACCGACGTCGTCCACTACGTCGAGGAATATGCCGAGAACATCCTCGTGGGGATCCTCGTCGTCGACGGCAAGAGCGTCATCGACATCATCGACCGTCACTCCGGGCCAGATGAGATCCCCCACGACGTCGAACTGTTTCACTTCCTCCGGGAAGTCGGGATTCCGACCGTCGTCGCCGTCAACAAGATGGACAAGGTCGACGATCGTGACGAGCGCCTGGACGCCCTCTGTGATCGCTTGGGCCTGCATCCTCCCTGGAAGCAGTGGCAAAACACGATCGCACCGATCACGGCCAAACGCGGTTCGATCGATACCCTCAACGAGGCCGTCCGCCACCACCTTCACGAGGCCGAACGCGACGACCTCTTTCAGTTCTTCTAAGACGACCTGATTTCCACCTTTTTACTGCGGAGGGTCGCCGGCGGCGACCCTCCTTGCAAAAATCTGGACCAAAAATGTCCGAACTCGCGGCTTCGCCGCGAGTTCGGCGAAACGCGCCGCTCTGCGGCGCGTATGCTCCTCGAATCGTTCGGTGAAGTGCAAATGCTCACAGGGTGTTATCGACTAATTTACACAGGAGTTTATTTCAGACGGTTTGAAATTGAATCGACTACTCTGTATGGGTGCGAACTGATCGCGGGCATTGGCGTGAGCGGAGCGAGCGCGATTCACTGAATCCGAGCGAAGCGAGGATTCAGCTTTTTCACCCATGTTTTTGCCGCGAGCGGTTCGCGCGAAGCGCGAACCCGAGCGGGAAAAAGATGGTCTGTAGTGAGCGAATCGGCTGGGTAGCGAACGGGGCTGTAAACCCTCCTAAACCGTCCCCTGACCGGCCACTTACTCGACGGCTTTCGGGCCATCTTCAGCTGCCGGCAGGTCCCGGGTGGCAACAATGTCGACACCGGTGTCACAGACGTTCTCGACGATCACGTCACCGAGTTCGACCGGGGCCTCGACCTCGACGGCCGCGATCTCGACCATCGCGTCCTCCAATTTCGGTTTGGGCATCGGCTGGGCGGACTTTACGGGCACGCGAGGGAGGACGCCGCCCGTGACTCGGGCAGTCGTCGGCAGGATCCGGGTCGGATTCCGGTATTCCTCTTTGGCGTACTCGGCCCCTCTGGGGCAGGTGTTGCCCTCGATCGATTGAATCTCGCCGTCTTCGACGTCGATGGACACGTCACAGCCGACCGGGCAAGCGATACAGGTAATCTCGACGGTTTCGGTACTCATCTAGATCTCCTCCTTCGGGACGACGTCGACTGTAAGCCGATTCTCCGGGAGGTCTTCAAGCGCCTCGGTGTCGAGATCGACGGTGATCATCTCGCCCGGCTCGGCCCGGCGCTCGAACTCGCGGGCCAGTTGCTCGTCACCGCTCTCGACCGTGACGAAAACCTCGTCCATCGGTGCGTATACCCGGAGATACAGCGGGAGTTCCTCTCGATCGTCGTCGACGTTGCTGATTCGTTCGGGGACGACGTAGCTCACTGCGCCGGTGGACTCGATCTCGATCGGCTCCTCGCGGACCTCGATGTCGCCTTGGAGCTGTTTGGCGACCGAGCGACCCGCGATCATGCTCTCCTCGGTCACCCAGTCGACCAGGTCGTGGACGTGCAGGACGTTCCCGCAAGCATAGATGTCGTCGACGCTGGTCTCGCGGCCGTCGTCGACGACTGGGCCACCGGTGACGGGATGCATGTCTACACCAGCGCCTTCCGAGAGTTCGTTTTCTGGGATCAACCCGACCGACAGCAAGACGGTGTCACACTCGATGTCGTACTCGGTGCCGGGGATCGGCTCGAAGTCGTCGTCGACCTCCTGGACGGTGACGCCCTCGACGCGTTCGTCGCCGTAGATCTCCGTGATAGTCTGCTGGGTCCGCAGCGGGATGTCGAAGTCCTCCAGACACTGGACGACGTTGCGCGTCAGCCCGCCGGTGTAGGGCAGGATCTCCAGGACGGCCTCGACGTCGGCCCCCTCAAGGTACATCCGCCGGGCCATGATGAGCCCGATGTCGCCCGAGCCGAGGATGACCGCTTTCTCGCCGGGCATCTTCCCTTCCATGTTGATGTAGCGCTGGGCGGTCCCGGCGCTGAAGACGCCTGCCGGTCGGTCACCGGGAATGTCCAGGGCCTCCCGGGTTCGCTCGCGACAGCCCATCGCCAGCACGACGGCCTCGGCGTCGATCTCCGTCAGGCCGTCGTCCTCGCTGACGGCATACACGAGCTTTTCGTCGGTCACTTCCTCGACCATCGTGTTCAGCCGGATGTCGACGCCGCGCTCGGCGACGTTCTCGATGAACTCCTGGGCGTATTCGGGCCCCGTCAGCTCCTCGTCGAAGTAGTGCAGGCCAAAGCCGTTGTGGATACACTGCTGGAGGATGCCCCCGAGTTCGAAGTCCCGTTCGAGGATCACGATGTCATCGACGCCGTGGTCGTAGGCTTCCTGGGCCGCGGCCAGTCCGGCCGGGCCGCCACCGACGACCACCAGATCGTGTTCCTCCCGGCGGATCGCACTCTCGGCCGCGGCGGCCGACTGCGTCGATTCAATGGCCTCGGCCTCGGTTTCAGTCATCGGCGCGCACCTCCTCGCCGTTCTCGGCCAGCAGTAGCTCCTTGGTTTCACCGATCAGGACCTCCGACCCGTCGTCTTCGAGTTTGATCTCAGTCTCATCGACGCCGAGTTCCTCGGCGAGGATCTCGACGACGCGTGGTTGACAGAACCCGCCCTGACAGCGCCCGGCCCCGGGCCGGACCCGGCGCTTGATCGCGTTGATCGTTCGAGCGCCGACCGGCTGGTTGATCGCGTCACGGATCTCGCCCTCCGTCACCGACTCACACCGACAGATGATCTGCCCGTAGTCGGGGTCCTCCTCGATCAACGCGGCGTGTTCGGCGTGGCTCAAGTGCCTGACTTTCGGTGGCCCCGAATAGTGTGGGTCGAACGTCGGATCTTCTGTGAGGTCGCCACGGAGATCCGCAACGAGATCGGCAACGTATTCGGCGATCGCTGGCGCGGAGGCCAGTCCGGGCGACTGGATGCCGGCGGCGTTGATGAATCCAGGCTCCTCGCGTTCGATCTGAATCCGGAAGTCGCCGGTTTCCTTGATCGCCGGGCGCAGGCCAGCGAACTCTCGGATGACGTCGTCTTTCGAGAGGTCAGGGACGGTCTTCTGTGCGCCCGCGAGGACCTCGTCTAGGCCCTCCCGTGTCGTGGCCTTCTCTGTCGGATCGCCGACTTCCTCGGCGTTGGGGCCGATCATCACGTTGCCCTCGTCGGTCGGCGTCACGACGATGCCTTTGCTGACTTCCGAGGGGACAGGAAAGATCGTCCGCTGAACGTCGACATCCATCTTCTTGTCGTAGAGGTAGTACTCGCCCCGCCGTGGCGTGATCTCGAAGTCGTCGACGCCGACCATCGCCGAAACCTCGTCGGCATAGAGCCCCGCCGCGTTGATCACGACATCGGCCTCGATGTCGCCTGTGACTGTCTCGACGCGGAAGGTGTCGCCAGTCTCCGTGATGTCGGTCACTTCGGCGTTCAGTTCGACCGACGCCCCGTTCTCGACGGCGTTGTTGGCGAAGGCGGCCGTGAGTTCGAAGGGGTTGACGAGGCCAGCCGTGGGTGCCCACAGCGCGGCGATGGCGTCGTCGTGCAGCGTCGGCTCCAGGTCCTGAAGGCGCTCGCCCTCGACGATTTCGAGGTCCTCGATGCCGTTGTCCCGCCCCTTTTCGAGCAGCGACTGGAGTTTCGGCCGCTCTGACTCCTCGGTGGCGACGACGAGCGCGCCACGCCACTCGATCGGTACGTCGAGTTCGTGCTGGATCCGCTCGTGATACAGTTCGTTACCCCTGACGTTCAGTCGCCCTTTCAGTTTCGCTGGATCTGCGTTGAATCCGGCGTGCAACAGTGCCGTGTTTGCCTTGCTCGTGCCGGTACAGACGTCCGGGGCGGCTTCAAGCAACACGACATCGACCGTATACTGGGATAGTTCGCGGGCGATAGCTGTGCCGATGACGCCACCGCCAATGACTATCACGTCCGTTGAGGCGTTCATGGTGAATGTCCTGGCCCGAGTGGTGGGCTCTTGGGTCCCGGTCCGGGTGGTGACCGGTGTGTACTCTCCCGTATAAAAATCGTCCCGGCGCTATTTATTCGTTGTCAGGATTCCACGGTTCTCGGGATCGTGCCCTGGCATTTCGTCGAATCCCGCAGGGGGACGCTCTATCGGTCGCTGAAGCGCCCGTTCGACCCTGCGGCTGGCCGATATCGCCAACGACCGCTCCCAGAGACGAGCGGCTGGCCCGCCGGCGACCGCAACCCAGAACACGCAGGCCGCGGGTCAGTCAGGCGACGTTGAAGCCTTTCTCACGGAGGAAATCCTCGACGCGCCCGGTGTGATTGCCCTGGAGTTCGATCTGGTCATCCTCGATAGTCCCCCCACAGGCGAACTTGGACTTGAGATCCGAGGACAGACTGTCCATGTCGACGTCGTTGGGATCGAACCCTTCGATGATCGTTACCTCTTTCCCGTAACGGCGCTCGTCGATGTGGATGTTGATTTCCTGGGATTCTTTGGCGACGTCTTCACAGACGCAAAGTTCCTCAGGAAGCCCACACGTCGAGCAGACTTCCGACATTACAGTCCGAAGTTGGGAAGCTTCATATTAAACACTGTCGGGACGTACCACGGTTCTGGGCATACGCAACTGACGCCACTCGATTATTAGCCGTCGAGATAGGATGGGAACGACGGCCGATACCGGATATCACCGATCTAGTTGGCAGTGTCTCACTCGTTGATGATATCGCTGACCAGTTCGACAGCTTCCTCGGCCATCGAGTCGTCGATCTGGCCACCGTACCGTGCCCGCTCACGGATCGCTGCGACACGGTGGACGCGTTCGCCCGCGTCGATGGCATCGAGATACGCTCGAACGGTCTCTCCCGTCCGTCGCTCGCGATGGTCTCGTGCCAGCACGTACTCCAGACGCTCGAAGGCGCGTTCGACGTCGGCGGCGGGATCCGTTCGCGGCTGCCAGCGGAGCCATAGCGCCCGGTAGCCGCGCTGTGTCAACCCACTCCGCCGGGCCATCCCGACGACGCCGACCAGGGCGAGTGCGCCAAGCGCCGTCTCTTCGGCGGTGGGTATCTTGGGTGACGTCCCGGCCGCATCGTCGTTATCCTCGTCACCTGCCTGTTGGGTCCTCGACGTCTGTCGGTCTGTGGCTATCGTCGCGTTACTCTCCTGTGCCATGCCGCCTGGCGGCGTGGGAATTTCGAAATCAGGTGGGAGATTCGATTCGGTGCCGTTTTCCTCGGTCGGTGTTGGCGTCGGTGTCGGCGTTGGCGTCCACTCGCCGTCGTCGCTGCCCCCCGAATCGACGTTTGCGGCGTTTCTCTGGCGCGCTGTTTCGAGATCGCCCTGCTCGGCGTCTTCGCGTGGGCTGGCTGGTGTCGGATCGAAGCGAACCCAGCCAACATCCGGGAAGTACACTTCGGTCCAGGCGTGAGCGTCGTGGCCCCGAACGACCCACTCGTTCTGCTCGACGCGCTGGCCCGACGTGTATCCCACGACCATCCGGGCGGGGATGCCCTGGCTGCGGAGCATGGCGGCCATCGTCGTCGCGTAGTACGTACAGTAGCCCCGCTCCATCTCGAAGAGGAACGCGTCGGCGATTGAACCCGACGGCTTCGAGACGTTCAGCGAGTACTCCCGGTTGGTTTCGAGCCACCGCTCGATCACGCGAGCCGTGTCGTAGGGGTTGTCAGCGTTCGCCGTGAGTCGATCCGTTCGTTCGGTCACCCGATCAGGCGTACTGTCCGGTAACTGGAGATACATTTCCTCGACTGTCTCCGGATACGTCTGGCCAGCCGTCCGGAGTTCTCGGAGCGTCGCGACCGGCACTTCACTCTCGACGCGGTACGTTTCGTTGGCGTCGAGCCCTCGCTCGGGCTGGAGGCCACCCAGACGCGTCACACGGGCCGCCGAGGCGGCCGGCCCGTCGACGGCCGTCGGTCGCCAGACAGCCGGCATTGCTTGTGTCTGGCTTATCACCGTGTACGCCTGGGTAACCGTTCGACTCCGGCCCGGGACGTCGCTGAGACGGCGATCGAGCGGTCCCGTGTTCCCGCGTCTGACCCAGCCATCGCCCGTATACACGTTGAAGGCGTTGACCCGCCAGTACGCCGCGCTGGTACTGTTGACCCGGTATCGGACCTTTGAGGACAGCTCCAGGCTGCCGGCGACCGACAACTCGTTGTCGACATTCAGGAGATTCCCTTCGAGTGTGCCAGCAGTTCCGCCCCCTCCTCCGGCAGGCCCCTGCAGCCCGGTGTCGGGCGAGAACGTGTATGCTAGCCCTGTCGGGACGACAGTGATCGTCGCCGACAGGACGATCGTCAACGCGATGACTGTGGCGACAACGTCTGCGTCGCCGACAGTGCCGCCGAATCGATCGAGATCACCGAGACCGACCAGGGAAACGACGCCGACGACGCCAAGCAGCGTGAGCGTCGGCGCGGCGTCGCCAGTCAGGACGAAAAACGAGAGCGTCCCGCCGCCCACGACCGCGCTGGCGACGTAGCGCCGGCGAACGGCGAGATACCACGTGAGAAACACGGGCGCGGGCGTCACGGCCAGGACCCAGGCTTCGAGGTTGACGATCCCCAGCACGGACTGGCCGGTCAGCAGCGCGACTGTATAGCGGACGTGGGGCCACGGGTCAAGCGAGTCGATACCAAGCTGAGTGAGATACCAGCCCATCCCGACCGAGAACAGGGCAATCGAGAGCCAGACGGCGTGTTTGACGCGAAGGATCCGGGCCAACAGTGTTGCCCCGCCAAGTGCCAAAATAACACTTACCAGGACTGTTCCGGGATCGCTGATCACGTCGATCACGTGATAGAGCACCCCGACGAACGAACTGATGACGACGAGTCCGGCAGCGAGGGCGACCAGTCGAACCGGGGCGACACCAGTTCGTTCAGCGACCGTCATGCCGTCCTCACCTCCCGTTGGGCTCCGTCATCGTGATTGGTCTCCGTCCCGGGCGGGGTGGCCTGTCGATCGTCACCGCGCAACTGTCCGTAGAACATCGAGTGACCCTCGAAGCCAACACGGACGCCACGCTGCTTTCCGGCGATTTGTACGTCGGCGTGCGCCCAGGCAGTCTCCGGGACTGCACCCGGGTCGGCTTTGGCCAACGTGTGGAGCAACCGCTCACGATGGCGTGGGCCACGATTCGGTTGGAGGCGGTCACCGGGCAGTGTCAGCCCGACTTCGAGGCCGGCGTCGAGCAGGAAGACGGCGACGCTCGCCGCCGCGCTCGCTGCCTCGTCGATCGTCGAGTCCGTCGCACTGGTCGCGATTTCGATGGCCCCTGCCGTCTCCTGGCCGGTATATTCCGTGACGACGAAGTCGGGTAGTCGCTTGGCACTCGCCTTCCAGGCGATGTCTCGGAGTGGATCGCCGGGCACGTATTCTCGGAGGTGGTCGATCTCTTGGCGTTCCGGTGTCCGGGCCTGCTCGATGATCGCCCCCAGGGCTGTCGAACCGGCGATATCGTGGATCGTCGGGTACACTAGCAGTGGCGTTCTGTCCCCGACTTCATACGTTTCGTTGAGCAGTCCGAACGGATCACGGACGCGCACGGTCGCTGGCCCGATCCGATGGTGGCCGCGGCGGGTTAGCGTCACCTCGTATGCTGTCTCGAAGGGGATCGCTCCAGTAGCGTCGTTGTCGGCGCTCTGGAGGCCGTCCGGCAGCGGGTCGGTTAGGTGGACGATTGTCCCCCGCGATCCAGTCACCTGGAGTGAGACCGACCGTTGGTCTCCGGGAAAGCCCGATCGCGGTTTCGAGCGGTCGACACTCGGCGGATCGGCAAGCCGGAGTTGGACGGCCCCGACGGCGATCGTTATCACTGCCGTGACGGCAATCGCATTCAGCGACCGACTGCCAAACGCCCAGCCCATGCCGACGGCGGCAATCGCCACACCAACCGCCGCCGCGCCACGTCGCGTCAGCTCCATCGCTCACTCGACGGCTACTGCGTCGAGTGTTTCTTCGAGCAATACCTCAGAGCCAGTGTCCTCGAAGCCGGTCCTGATGCGGTGGGGGAAGACGACTTCGATCTCCGTCTGGATATCGTCCGGGATGACGTACTCTCGCCCTTCCAGGACCGCCCGGCCTTGGGCAGCCCGGAGCAACAGGAGTGACGCCCGGGGGCTGGCCCCGAGATCGGCGTGCTCGCGCGTGTACCGAGACAGTCGCGTAATGTAGTCTCGGACTGGCTTCTCGACAGTAACGCTCGCTGTCACCTCTCGGGCGCGTTCGAGGTCTTCGAGCGTGGCGACCGGCTTGACGTCCTCGATCGGATGATTGCCGACCACCTGCCCGAGCATTGCACTTTCCTCGGCTTCCTCGGGGTATCCCAGCTTGAGCTTCTTCATGAACCGGTCGAGTTCGGCCATCGGGAGGTCGTAGGTCCGATCACGTTCGACGGTGTTCTGGGTCGCGATGACGGTGAATGGCTGGGGGACCGCGTGGGTCTCACCGTCGACGGTGACCTGGCCTTCCTCCATGGCTTCGAGCAGCGCGGACTGGGTTTTGGGTGGCGCACGGTTGATTTCGTCCCCCAGGACGACGTTGGCGAAGATCGGGCCCTGTCGGAATTCGAAAGACTGGGTTTGCTGGTTGTAGATGCTCGCACCCGTCACGTCGGAGGGCAGCAAGTCTGGCGTGAACTGGACGCGCTTAAACGAACTGTCGAAGGAGGCCGCGATCGCTCGCGAGAGCATCGTTTTCCCCACGCCCGGCACGTCCTCGAGCAGGACGTGCCCATGGCCGAACATAGCCGTGAGAATGTGTTCGATGACGTCCGGGTGGCCGACGATGACGTCCTCGACGCTCTCGACGACGCGAGTCGCAATCTCACCCACTTGTTCAACATCACGATCCCGCTTTCGACTGGTGGCCGTGGGCTCTGAATCCGTCATCGTCCACCCTGTCTCAGTGGCACGTCGGTCGCGTACCTGTCTCGATACGACTGCCTGGGGCCGCCCGACTGGGCAGCCCGCTCACTGTCGTCGGGGTGATCTTTCCTCGACGACGGACTCATTTGCCGGCTGTGGACGCGTCCCATGGGTATGTACACCATCCTACGGGATTGCCGCACTTGTGGGTCACGGTCGGGGTGGGTTGAGTTCGCTGTGCCCGCCGTCACCGTCGGCGAACCGACCGGAACGACCGCTTTCCCGGCTGGCAGGTCTCGATGAGCGGTGACTTGACTCGTCGCCCTGGCGACGAGCCAGCGACTGGCAGGTGTGGTTTTCAGCGCGAGAAATCGCGAGTGGGTATTTAACCACGTACACTGCATACCAGCGAATGCTTCGATGCTCGCCGACCGAACCCAAGGCGTCGATCAGCCGGACCCGCTGGTGGTGCTCGTCGTGGACGACGACCCTGCAGTCCCAGACGTCGCCGCGACGTACCTCGAACAGCGCCTCGACGCCGTCGAAACGATCGCCGAAACATCCCCCCTGACGGCACTCGATCGCGTCGAGTCTGACCCCTCGATCGACTGTCTCGTGAGTGACTATCAGATGCCCGAAATCGACGGGCTCGAACTCCACGAGCGAGTGGCCGATCGCCGGCCTGACCTACCGTTCATCCTGTTTACGGCTACAGCCATGGCAGATCTCCAGCGCCAGGTTGCGGGCACGGGCATCGTAGCGTTCGTCCAGAAAGACGGCTCAGCGGAGACGTTCGACCAGCTCACTGCACACGTCGAACAGAGCGCGACCTGATGGGGACCAACACGCTCCGATCACGGACCGACCGCCGTCTGGCTGGACACCAGCCGGGGCTGCCCTAGTGGCGGCAACGCCGGAGCGCATTTCTCTCTGGCTGGTGTAGATGCATGAGTGACTTCCCTCGACGCCCTCGAAGACTTCGCCCGCCGCGACTGGGCGGAGTACAACGGCGACGGAACCGTTCGCGTTGCCCTGGTCGGTGCTGGCTGGTTCACCCGTGAGTGGGCACTCCCCGGCTTCCAGCGGGCCGATCACACTGACCCGACGGTCGTCGTCGATACCCGCCCCGAGCGGGCAGAGCGGCTCGCCGACGAGCACGGATTGATGCCGCTCACGCCCGAGCAGTTCCACGATGGCGCCGCCAGGGACGAGTACGACGCGGTGTACGTCTGTACGCCCAATGCCACCCACCTGCCGTACGTCGAGCGGGCGGCGGGCTTTGGCAAGGACATCCTCTGTGAGAAGCCGATGGAAGCAAGTCTCGACCGGGCGAGCGAACTCGTCGAGATTGCTGCGGACGCCGGCGTGACGCTACTGATCGGCTACCGGATGCACACCGATCCCGTCCTCCGGCGCGCGAAAGAACTGATCGAAGCGGGGACGATCGGCGACGTCGTCCAGGTCCACGCCAATATGTCCCAGCGGATGCTCGCCGAACTCGATGGCGATCCGGCCGATCAGTGGCGACTCGACCCCGACCTGGCCGGCGGCGGCGCGATGATGGATATCGGCATCTACCCGCTGAACACGACCCGGTTCGTCCTCGGGGCCGACCCCGTGCAGGTCTCGGCCTCGACTACCGCCGTCCACGAGGAATTCGACGCCGTCGAGGAGCAAGTCGCCGTCCGGGCGACCTACGAGGGTGGCGTGCCCGTCCTCTTTACCGCCAGCCACGACGCCTATCACGACAGTTTCCTTCGGGTGACGGGGACCGAGGGTGTGATTGTGCTCGATCCAGCGTTCTTCGAGCGAGAGGACCGGGACATGGCGATTCGGATCGACGGCGAGCGAATCGATGTCGACGTGACCAACGTCCATCAACTGGAAGAAGAGTTCGCGTACTTCGCGGACTGTCTACTGAGCGGGCGGGAGCCGTATCCCGACGGCGAGCACGGCCTCGTCGATATGCGAGCGATCGAGGCGATCTACGAGTCGGCTGAGACGGACGAAACAGTCAGGATCGAGAACGCCGTGGTTTGATTGATGGGGACGTCACCTGTCGGTCGAGGTATGTTTTGTTCATCCTCCCTCATTGATCCACCCCGTCTTTCGAGACATCTCGTTTATCCGATTGCCGATTCTTGTGGAGTGTTATACCGATGGATTGTCCGTGAGTGAGGTCGGCTTCGAGCGATTCGTGTTCTAAGCGAAGGAGTGTCACATCATCCCCTGCATCGACCACCGTCGCACGGATGCGCGTTCCAGTCACTTCGTTCTCGATCCGATCCAGGCGGTCGATAATTTCATCCAATGACGTAGGATCTTGGGTCGAACTCTCCATTTCAGGCTCTTCAATAGGTTCGGGCATACTGTCAGCACCGTCTGATTCGTCCTCGTCTACCGAATCCGACGGTTCTCCGTCCGTGATAGCAGTGTCGTCGGTTGCGTTCGTGTCGCTTTCGAAGGACCGCTGGGCCGCTGTTAGCGCACTACCGATCCTTCCGTTCTCCGCGAGCCGTTCCATGTCAATCCCTTCCGCTTCAAGATCGATTTCGTCGTGACGATCAACGGTCGGCAACGGAACGTCGGCGTTGTCGAACGATCGTCCGATGTTCGGTCCGTTGTCCCGGTACAATCTGGATCGGACGCGTCTCCGGGTGGCATCCGTCACCCACGGCGGCCCGGACCATTCGTCCTCATCGTAGAGCGTATACTGCTTACGGTCGTCTGTCACCCAGACGAAACTATCGTACTTGTCCTTGTACCGGTCGGTACTGTGACCGCGTTGGTGGGTAACGACGACGTGGATCGGTGCGAAATCCTCGACGACCGCATCAATCGTTTCTTCGCTCGGATGATTGCTCAGCTCGTAGGCGTCGACGGTGCAGATAGCCGACCGTTCCGGTTCGAATGCACCGCTGGTCACCTGTACGAGCGTCGCGCCCTCGTCGTCCTCGATGGCCTCGAACAGTCGCTCGCTACTTCCGGATACGGGGACCTCCGGCCCGGCAATCGTGACACGTCCCGGCTCGAGGACCTCTTCGGTGTCCTCGAAGGTCGGCACGGATTCGACAGCCGGATGGTCGTACTCGAAGGCGTCCCAGAGCGTCCCAACGCGGCCCGCAACCGTGATAGGGAGGGCCGTCCCGGTATCGTCTCCGATGTGCGATAAGAGATATGCGAGGTGAACGCCTTTCGATCCACTGGCCGTGGTTAGCACTGTGGATCCAGCAGTCGCTCGCTCGATGACAGTCCTGACCACGCTGGTCAACTGGTCCCGGAAGGTCGAATTCGTCGCTGCCGTGAGGAACACTGCGTCGACGGGCAGATCGGTCTGAAGTCCCGGATACCCGGCTGCTCTGCGCCTGGTGAAATCGCCCGTTGCGAGTAGGTGATGCCGGTCGTTCCCGTCGGAAAACTGGACGACGAATCCACAGGCACCTGGCGCGTGCCCGGCTGGCACCGGATGGAGACGGATGTCGCTTGTGATCCTCGTCCAATCCGTGATCGGTTCGAGAGCCTCCCGAACGTCGTCTGGGGCCCCGATATCGGCGTGTTCGGCCTCGGTGTCAAGCCGCGTCGTGATTGCCCGTGCCGTCTCCGGCGTGGCATAGATCGGCGCTCCGTCACGGAGATTCGACCCCAGCGTACGATAGTGGTCGAGATGAGCGTGCGTCAAACAGATTGCAGAGAGGTACTCGTCTTCGCTGAGAAGCTCGTCCACCTCGACACTCTCGCCTGCGTCGACGAGGATGCAGTTCGTCTGACCGTGGATCGTATCGTGGAACCGGAGTAGATATGATTCGCGACCGTTGTTTGGGTTCGCGTGTTGATAGCTGACCCGCATTAGTTAGTCAAAGTTAATTTCGAGGGGGTAGTACTATATACCTTGTGCTCAGCCCGGCTGGGAAACTGTCTTCGTACAGATCAACGACAGGCTGGATGAACTGGTGAGTGTTGTGTGCTGCCACTTCTCCTAGCCCCGGGGACGAGCACAACCGTTAGGACGACCCGATCACAAACGAATTCGTGGACGACGTTCTCGACTGGCTCCGAAGTCGCCCCTACTACGAGGGACAGATCGCTCAAGAGCGGACGCTCCCAGGACACGAAGCGGTCTCCGACGATCTCGACGTGCCCGACCGCCTCGCTTCGACCCTGGAGAAGGAGGGCATCGAGGACTTTTATCGCCACCAGACCGAGGCGATCGCGGCCGTCCGTGACGGTGACAACGTCGTCCTGGCGACGCCGACTGCGAGTGGGAAGAGCCTCGCCTACACCGTGCCGGCCTTCGAGCGGGCGATGGATCGCACGGCGACGACGCTGTATGTCGCCCCACAGGTCGCGCTCATCAACGACCAGGCCGAGACGCTTTCAGACCTCGCCCACGGCCTGGGCTTTGGCTCGCGGGTGACCGTCGATCGCTACACGGGACGGCTCTCGCGCACAGAGAAGGAGACCGTCCGGGAGCGCCAGCCGACGGTCCTGCTGACGACGCCGGACATGCTCCACTACGGGATCATGCCCCACGCCCACCGACTCTGGGAGTGGTTCTTCCAGCGTTTGGAGACAATCGTCATCGACGAAGTACACGCCTATCGTGGGGTTTTCGGCAGTCACGTCTCGCTGGTGATGCGGCGGCTCAATCGGCTCGCCGAGCGATTCGACGCAGATCCCCAATACGTCTGCTGTTCGGCGACGATCGGCAATCCCGTCGACCACGCCGCGACCGTCACGAACCAATCGCCGGCGTCGTTCCGGCTCGTCGACGAGGACGACAGCGCGACCGGGCCGCGCCACTGGGTCGTCTGGAACCCGCCGGAGAAACGCGGTGGTGGCGGGCAGGGGCGGCGCAAGTCCCATCACGTCGAGACCAAGCGACTGTTCGCCGATCTCGTCCAGCGTGGCCTCCAGACCGCTGTCTTCACCGATTCCCGACAGGTCGCCGAACGCTATGCGACCGAGAGTGAGCAAGCACTCCGCGAGCGCGGCGAGGGAAAACTGGCGACGACGATCGCCGCTTATCAGGCCGCACTGACCGACGAGCGTCGACGCGAGCTGGAGACGGGACTGCACGACGGGTCGATCCGTGGCGTCTGGAGTACGAACGCCTTAGAACTCGGCGTTGACGTCGGCGGCCTGGACGCCGTCCTGCTCGACGGCTACCCGGGGACGCGCATGGAGACGTTCCAACGGGCGGGGCGGGCGGGCCGTGGCGAGGACCCAGCACTGGTCGGGCTCGTGACCGGCGAGGATCAACTCGACCAGTACGTCGCCCGCCATCCCGAGGCGCTGTTCGACCGCGAGCCGGAGCAGGCACTCACCAACCCCGACAACGAGCAAATTCTCCCCGATCACGTCTGCTCGGCTGCTCGCGAGAACTGGTTGTCGCCGGGCGACGATCGCCACTTCGGCGAGACCTTCCCGGACGTGGTCGCCGGTCTGGAACGGGCGGGCGATCTCGAACGCCGGGCCACCGAGGCCGGGACGCGCTGGCTCTACGACGGCGGGGCGAGTCCCCAACACGAGACGAGTCTCCGGACGGCCGACGATCGGGAGATCCGCCTGCGCGAGCGCGGGTCGAACGACGTCATCGCGTCGCTCCCCTTCGGTGACGCGCTTCGGGACGCTCATCCGGGGGCCATCTATCACCACCAGGGCACCTCCTACGAGGTGGTCAATCTCGATCTGAACAACGACGTGGCCACGCTGTCCCGGACGTACGCCGACCAGTACACCCGTGTCCTCCACG
Organism: Halorhabdus salina; assembly: GCF_013839425.1. Taxonomy (GTDB): domain Archaea; phylum Halobacteriota; class Halobacteria; order Halobacteriales; family Haloarculaceae; genus Halorhabdus; species Halorhabdus salina. The sequence goes on from NZ_JACDNP010000006.1 coordinate 122,412, forward strand.
AGAAAACGATCACCGTCGAGGAAGACCTGCGGGAGAAACCGTTTCCGGGTCGAGCGGACGTGCCCGTCCGGTTCGCAGACGTCACCATGCGCAAGCAGATTACCGGCTTCGAACGTCACGACGGCAGGTCCGGCGAGGTGATCGGTCGCGAACCCCTCTCACTGCCGGAGACGACACTCCGGACGCGGGCGCTGTACTACGCCTTGCCCCCCGACCTGGAACAGGAATTGCGGGCCGACGGGGACTTCCCCGGTGGCATCCACGCCGCCGAGCACGCGATGATCGCGACGATGCCGCTATCCTTCCTGTGCGATCGCCGGGACATCGGCGGCCTCTCGACGCCCCATCACCCCCACACCGATCGGAGTACGATCTTCATCTACGACGGCTATCCCGGCGGTGTGGGGATTGCACAGGCTGGCTACGAGTCTATCGGGGACCTGGCGGCGACGACCCACGAACTCGTGGCCGATTGTGACTGTGACGATGGCTGTCCGGCCTGCGTCCAGTCACCCCACTGCGGGAACGCCAACGACCCGCTCGATAAGCACCTCGCGATCAAACTGCTTGGAGCACTCCGTGAAAACGGCTGACTCTGCGGGATGCTGTACTTCCAAGTGGCTGGCGACCCAACGCGATACTATGTCAACCGGTAACGCACGGAAAGACGTAGAATGTCGGTGCACCCGCTGTCAGTACAACAACAACGGCAGTTGTGGGTATCAGGGTCGCATCCTGATCAACCAGAACGGCGAGTGTGACGTGATGGAAACGGGCTTTGGCGGTGATCGTGGGCCGTTCGGATAAGCATAACAATTGGTTGAAAAGTGCCTTGGGTTACCATGCACCAATAAGTTGGCCGTATCGCACGATGCACAGATTGCTGGAGACGTGCGTTCGAGACGGGTGTCCACCGTGACCACAAGCGGACGATCCACGCCCACCCCCCTGTGCCTGGCCACGTCCACATTGCTCTGTCCACCACTCAGACGCTCCCCGCTGTTGTCCGTCTCCCGGCTCAGGTCTCCAGTGGTTTCACGCCGGGATCACCCTCACTTCTCACTCTCGACGGCCAGCAGTGTATTGGTGACGAGCGTCGAGATGCCACGGCGGAGTCGTTCGGTAGCTGCCTGATCGGAGATGTCGAACTCCGCGGCGAGTTCTTTCGTCGAGAGGCCTCGTGGCAGTGAATAATAGCCGGATTCGACCGCATGAGTGAGTGTTTCCCGCTGTACCGCTGTCAATCCGTACCACGGCCCGGCGTCGGGTTTCGTCGGGTTGTATATCTTCTCGATGGAAACCGGCATCTCTCGATCGAGGTAGTACTCCTGAAACTCGGATAGGGCGTCGTGGGACGGGAATCTGAGTTCGATCGCCCACCGGTCGGCACTGCCGGTCGCACCGAGCAACGCCCCGTCCATCTCCGTCACCGTCTGGAACAGCGACCCGGTGGGCGGCTCCCACTCGAGGGCGTACAGCGCCTCGGCGTCGTGCGTGCTGACCAGCTGGATGCTCTTGACGGACGGCTGCTCCCGGACCGTCTGCTCGAATGCCCCACGTACCCCATCAGTCAGCCGGACGAACGGCGTCGGCCGTCCCCCGAGTGGCACCATCGTCTCGAGGGTGACCTGGGTGTCGCCCTCGACGCTGAGGATCTGCCCCAGTTCGAAAGCGTCTGACGGGATCGTCAGCTCCACGATGACGCTCATTGGCTGTTACTTGTTCAGCGCCGTCCCCGTTAAAGCCTCGCCGCCCCCGAATGCCGGACGGCTCCATCAGCATGATGTACCATGCTTTCCGACACTCCTATCCCCGCCGGACCACTACTGAGGGGTACCGAGGTATTCAGTTGCGCTCCCACACTCCAACGCCTTCCAATGACGGCCCGGTCGCGTGTTCTCCGCTCCTCGAGGTCGGACGATCGGGTACGATACTCAGGTATCCAGTATGACGCCGCCCTCTGCCGACGACGAGCTGACGAACGTCGAGGACTTCGAGCGTGCGCTCGGCCAGATGCTTCTTTCGGCACTCGAACGCGACGTCGATCCCCGGGGGTCGTGGGTGTACCGAACGGACGGTCTTGGCCCGGATCTGGAAGTTATGGTCCACGAACTGGAAAGTAAGGACGCGTCGGACTGACTGCTTGAGACGCTCATCGAGGATGGGTTCACTTTGAAGCTCGGGGTACATCGGGGGTTACTTCATTGACATGGTCTGTCAGCCCATACCAATATCCGGGTGTCAGATCGATCTTATCCCAGGGGGTTGTCTATGGGAAAGGTGGCACCATCTGATGCAGGAAGTCTGGGAGTAGAGGCCGCTCGACGGCTACTCGAAAGTATTGCTTCACATGCCGTTTTCATGCTCGACAGCGACGGGACGATAACTGAATGGCCTAGTCCAGCCGCGACACTGTACGGCTACGACGCTGCGACGATCTGTGGCGAACACGTGAGCGCGTTGTTCGCTGATCGAGACGAGACTGCGGGTGCCGACTGGGACACTGGCGTCCCTCGCGACCCGGACGAAGAGACTGTGGAAGTCGAGTGCTGGCACGAGCAGGCGGACGGATCCGTCTTTTGGGGGACGCTGACGATCTCGCCATTGTCTGGTCCGGGCGCCACCGGGTTCGCAGCAATCTCCCAGGACGAGACGACCACCAAGGAGTACGAGCGGATGCTCGAACGCCAGAACGACCGACTCAAGGAGTTTACGGACATTCTTGCCCACGATCTTCGAAACCCGATCGAAATCATCGACGGGCGATTGCGCCTCTATGCGGAAACCGGCGACGAGACTCACATCGAGACCATCAATGAGACGACCGAGCGGATGGCCCGCCTCGTCGACGACCTCCTCCGCGTGGCCCGACAGGGCGAGGTGGTCACAGACCCAGCACCGACAGATATCGAGACCGTTGTCGAGACGGCCTGGCAGGTCGTCGAGACCACGCCGACGGCGACGCTCGAATATCACGAGATCCCGCCCGTGAGTGCCGACGCCGACCGACTCGTCGAACTGTTCGAGAACCTGTTTCGCAATAGTGTCGACCACGGCCACAGTGACGTGACGATCCACGTTGGGCCGCTACAAACGGGCTTTTACGTCGAAGACGACGGCCCTGGCATTCCGGCAGCACACCGGGACCAGGTATTCGAACACGGCTTCACCACGAGCTCCGACGGGAGCGGCTACGGCCTCTCGGTCGTCCGAACGATCGTGAACGCCCATGGCTGGGATATCGGCGTGACGGGCGGCGATAGTGGCGGCGCTCGATTCGAGATTACTGGCATCGACTTCCTGGAGTGAGCACGAGCGGTTTTCCGATCACATGCCAGCGTATGCTCCGTCGGCGCTAATCTCCGCGGACACGAGGACGACAGCCGGTCACTCTCTCGACGGCGGGTGTCGGCGTTCAGCGGCGGCTGGCGGTCAGATGTGACTGCCCTGGCACTCACTCCAACCACAGTCCGGGCAGAACGGGCACCCACCGGACGGATGGACGCGGTCGCTGCCACACTCCGGACACGTCACACCGATCCCTCCGTGGTCGTGATCGACACTCTTCCGTCACGGCGGCCCACCACAAGCGGCCGATCCCGGTTGCAGACCCGGCAGTGGTGGCTGACGGTCTCGGGGAACGGCGGCCGGTCGTCGATCGTCACCACTCGCTCGGCCCGACAGGCTCGACACGTCACAGCCAGGGTCTGTAAGGTCACGCTTGCCCCCGCCGGTCGAGGTCCTTGTCGTAGGGACCGACCTGATCGTGGAGGTTCACCCGCTCGCGGGCGATCAAGCGGTCCTCACGGACGTCCCGCAACTGCTCGAACACCCCATCGGTGCTGTCCATTCGCGCACAGGTGCGACACCAGAAATGATGGTTCGTCGGTTCCCAGGTCGTGTGGCCGTTCGGGCACCTGAAACGCCACCTATCGGTCCGATCCTCGATGTTCACGGTCGCGACGGCCTCGTCGTCGGGCATATCCACTCGGGACTGACGGACGGGGGCCTAAAGGATGGCAGCCTACAGTGGAGTGAAAGTGGAACTGATGTCGAAGCGTCCGTTGAGTGGGCCGAGGTAGCGAAGGTCGGTTTCGCGTCTTCCGGAAGTACCACGACTGACTCCGGTCGGCTGACGGTGTGTATGTGTTCGTGGCCTACCGACCGTGAGGGACGTGGATCTCCGTCGTCGACATGACCATAACCCACAGTAGTAATCTCCCGCTGTCGACGTGGTATGGGGCTGGCTGGCATCGAGAGAGTCAGCAGCGGAAGATTCCCGTCTCGGCACTCTTCTGAGACCGACTGGGTGAATAAAAGTGGCTGAGGTTACTTGTCAATCACTTCGTCGTCATCGAATACAACCGCACTCCGATCACGAAAATTCCAATAATCATTGACAACAATCCCCATCCGTTAATCGAAACTCCAGTTAGTTCGAATACGTACGGGTCCAGGAGATTCAATGCGATTCCCACCAAAAAGAGAACCGCACCGACCACTAGCGGTTCCTCAGCCATTGTGGACCACCCGCTTTGTTTGCGTTCTGTACCTCCGCCTCTGAGCCATATTTATTGCCAACATGGCGATTGATGCTTGAACTGCAAGCAAATTATAAAGGGATTTGAATTTCTCAATAGAGACGTAGACACGCCGAAAACGGACATGGACACCACCGTGTCCAGGTGAGGACAACATGAGTAAATCAACAAACGAGACCGAAATATCAGATATTGACCCGTACCTTAAGGAACAAAATGAAGGAATTCTCTATGCTTTTGCAAAGGAAGACAATAGAGTTCTCACAACTCCCGAGATAGAGGAGCATGTAGATATAGGTCGAAGACAGGTGGATCGGCGTCTAAAGTCACTTCGAGATAAAGGAATAGTCGGGACTCGAAAGCCGGGTAGAACACGACTATGGTGGCTTGAGTCGGAAGTAGAGGAACCCGCTTCTGTCCAGTATCCCATCGTGAAATTGATACGTGAGAAATTAAGTTTACAATTTATTGTAATCGGAGTATTATTGGGTATTGTTTCAGCTATATTAAGTACGGCGGGAGTCATCGCGAATTCGAATAACATTACGATACTAATGATAGACTCCGGAATGATATTTCATGCAACTTTACTGTCCGGTCTGCTTGCAGTAATGTTCTTCATTACGGGCGGGTCAATTGCAGGCACTGTTTGGTTATTCAAATATATGGGTATTGAAATCCGATATAAGGGCGAAAGTTGACGATTTGAAGGCTAACTAAAAATTTTCGCACAACCCGCAAGGGGTCCGTTTCGTCTCGATTTTGCGCAACCGCCTGCGGTGTGTTTTGAGTAAGTGGCCTTAGCCACACCTCTAAGCGAGAACCTAACCCCCGGGTTGGATTCTCGCGCGGCGATCGCCCCGATCTCTCGACCGGCGAACTCGACGAAGTACGTGAGAACGCCCACCGATATATCAGGCGGTCTAGGTGTGGCACAAGATCAGAAACAAGTACCCTCTGACGTTTCGCATCCGCCGAGCGAAGCGAGGCGGTTCGCTGCGAAGGAGCGAAGCGAGACGCGACCGAAGGGAGCGTCTCGGAAATGCGAACGGCAAAGCCGTGAGCGAAGCGACTGAGCAGATGTTTTTGGTCCACCGGAAGACTCGGGATACTCGTCTTCCGAGCGTTCGCTCGCTATCGCTCGCGAACACAGCTTTTTGCAAGTCGAGCGAGACCGACGGTCCCGCTGACCGAGGAAACCCCTCGCAGTAAAAAGGTGATACAGGCGGGCCAACGCGGATATCAACTCTCTCACCCGACTTGTGAACGGTGAGAGTTGTCCGTGAACTCGGCCTCGAACCCGTTCGGGTAGGCGGTAAATCCGTCATTCGGCGTTATCGTTCCGGACTTCAGGGCGAGTTGACTGTCGCCCGTCCGTCGAGACGACTGTTGGCCTCGACGGACGTACCGCAATCCAACGTTCTTGGCTGCGTTGTAGTCTGCATTCGCTGCAGTTCCGCACTGCTGGCATCGGAACTGGTTCCGCGAGGGACGGTTCTCGTCTCCTGTAAACCCGCACTCGGCACACCGTTTCGACGTGTAGTTGGATTCGACCTGCTTCACCGAGATACCGAGCACTTCGGCCTTGTACTCGACCTGTTCGTAGAGCGTTCGAAACGCCCATAGATGTCCCCACGACGCGCCGGTGCGCTGACGGATATCGGTTAGATCTTCGAACGCGATCACGTCACACCCATACCGACGCGCTTCGTCGACGATCGCTTTCGAAGCGTGATGCAGTACGTCACGGACGTAGCGACGTTGACGACGCCCCCTCTGTGCTATTGTCCGATGCGCGCTTCGCGTTCCGGTCTGTTGTAGTTCACCGCGAACCCTCTCGAACTCGTGGAGATTGTGGGTCGACTCCCGCCCGCTGAAAAAGAACGCGGTGCTGGTGACAGCCAGGTTTTCGATGCCGAGGTCGACCCCGAGGACCGTCCCGTCCTCGGCGGTGTCCCGTTCAACATCGTTCCTGTGTCGGCGGAAGCCGAGATGAACAAAGAACTCGCCGTCGCGAGCAGTGAGTGTGCTTTCCGTAACGGCCCATGCGTCCGAGTCGAAATACTGCCGCTGATAGCCATCGTCAGCGTCTGGTAAGGCGAGCGGGCACCTGATCCGATCTTCCGTCGTGGCTAGGGATACGGTGTCATCATCGAACAGTGTCATGGTCCGAGCGTCGTATGTCACCGTCGGAGCTGTGAAGGTGGGCTTTGTAGCTTGCTGTCCCTTCGACTGGCGTTCGATACAGCCGGTGACTGCTTCTGCGGCTTGATGCGTGGCAAGAACCGCGTGTTGACTGCCGAGTTTCGTCCGCTCACGCAACGCATCGTAAGCGAGAGACTGCACGGCAGACTTCGTTTGACACACTTCCCAAGCCATGTCCGTGGCAATCTGACACCCACGCTTCCACTCCGTGATGGTCTCTTCGAGTAGCTCCCGTTGCTCGTCGTCTACTGCGAGACGGGTGATTGATGTCCGACGTACATAATCGTCTGCCACACGTTTCGTGGCCTCGTACTAGTATTTAAATGAGTGTGTGAGGTCAGACACTCCAATCTGCTCAACCTGGGTATAGTCAAGGGCTTACAGAGTATCTTCCATCGATGAACCTATCGCTACCGCTTATCGGTTAGTTCCGGCAAAAGGATGGGCCAAGCCGGATTTGAACCACGCGAAGACGGTCCTGCTCACTCGCTTCGATCGTTGTGCGGGCTGCGACTTCTCTACTTCAAATCCGGTTGGATACAACATTTGCTGCTCGCGAGTTTGCTCGCAGCAAAACCATGGGCCAAGCCGGATTTGAACCGGCAGCCTCCCGGTTATCAGCCGAGCGCTCAACCTGATTGAGCTATTGGCCCGAGTGAGCGCATCAGGGCGTACCGGAGGGCTACCATTAAGCGTTTCTTTTCGGCGGCGCGTCCCCGCCCTCGCCTGGCACTCACTCCCGTCGATCGTCCCGCTCGTCGGTCACGTCGTCGACGTCTTCCGCCTCGCCGATGTCACGCACGCCGTCCGGACCAGCGCTGCCGGCACCACTTGGTCCGCCGCCGGGACCGCTCGGGCCGGAAGCCCCGCCGATATTGACGTCCCCTTCCTGGGGAAACCCACCGACGTAGACCGAGCCAGTGGCAAAGCCACCGGTCTTGCTGTCGATGTAGGGCGTGACGACCCACTTCTTCAGCGCGACGCGGACGGGATAGCGCGTCGGTGGGAGGACAAAGACGAATCCGATGACGTCCGTTACGATCCCGGGGGTGAGCAGGAACGCGCCGGCAACCAGCAGGAGTGCGCCGTCGAGCACCTCGTCGGTCGGTGCCTCGCCCTCGACGAGTTTGCGCTGGATCTTCCGCATCGTATGGCGACCTTCGGCACGGACGAGCATCAGCCCGACCAGGCCCGTCAGGACGACCAGTGCGATCGTCGGAACGAAACCGATCCAGGTACCGACTCCGACGAGCAACAGCATATCCAGCAGCGGGATCAGGAGCAACACCGCGATGAGCCGGAGCATGCCCGCCCGTACCGGCCGGGGCCCCAAACACTTTTCGAGGCGTGTTCTCCCCTGTTCGGTTCGTCCGCCGGGCTTAGGTGGATCGAGCCACGGACGTGACGTATGGTTCTTGACTTCGGAGTCAGGACCCAGGATACGCTACTGGCTGAACTGAGGCACGGACTCGAGCGGGCGCTGGCGCTGCAGACCTGGGTCGCCGACGCCGATGACGGCGTTGTCTCGGAGGCATTCGTTCGTCGACACACGCAATTCGAGTCGGTGACCGCGTTCTGTGTAGCCTCTCCGTGTGAGGCGGACACGATCGGCGGGCTCCAGCGTCTCGAGGCCGACGAACGCGACGCCTTCATCGACCGGACGACCGATTTCGAGACGTGGCCGGCGATGAAAGAGAACGCTGCCGTCGAGGATCTCGTGACGCTGCACAACGTTTGATCATCCCAGCCCTGGGACTGCGGCGAGCACGTGATAGAGCGCGAAACTGATCGCTCCCCCGCCGACCATCGAGACGATCCACGCCCCGACCGTGTAGCCCGTCTTCTTGCCAGAGACCCCGCCTGACCCAGAGGATCGACCGACCAGACCGGCACCGACGATGCTGGCGATCATCACTTTGTTGAACGAGATTGGATAACCTAGGACGATCGCCGCCTGCGCGACGAGAAACGCGGGGACGAACGCAGCGATCGACCGCTTTGGCCCGAGAGAGGCGTACTCGCGAGCCACGGCCTGGATGAGGCGCGGAGACCTGATCCAGCCGCCGAGGAGGATCCCGAACCCGCCGAGGGCGAGCAGGGCGATCGACGGGAGGCCAAGCGCCGACTCGAAGACGGGTTCGAGTGGCCCCGTCGCGAGGCCGACCTGTGAGCCGCCGCTGGTGAACACGACGACCAGGGCGAGCGCGATCAGCATCCGATTGATCCCGGTCGTCACGTCCTCTTGGAGTTGCCAGTAGGTCGCCGCGAGCACGAGTAGCGCGAGTGCGAACGCGACGAACACGACGGCGTCGAGCCCGAGGGCAGATGGAACCCCGCCAGCGCGTGCGAGAACGCCGGCCACCGAGCCCTGCTCGCCCCCAGCAGATGGCAGGAACGACAACTGAACGTTTGCGAGTGCGTACCCGACGCCGCCGGCGAGCAGCGGCACGGTGAGCGTATCCGGGATCCCGTCCGTCAACAACAGCCACGCGAGACCGTACGCGAGCACTCCTTCGACGATCGGGATCGCGAACCAGAAGCCCAGGATGCGAGCGTAGGTTCCGACCGCAAACCCGCCTCCCAGTGCGACGCCGGCGCCGACCGCTGCGCCGGTCACCGTGAACGCCGAGGGGATCGGATACCCGCGGGAGTTCCCGATCGTGATCAGTGTGGCGGCCGTGAGGAGCGTCGCCGTCGCGGCAAGCGGGGTGATCGTCACGCCGGTCACCAGGCCGTGCCCGATCGTCTCCGAGATGCTCCCACCCTGGGCGACGGCACCGATCCCGGCGACGATGCCGACGAGCAGTGCCCCACGGAGCGTCGATAGCGCGTTCGCCCCGACGGCCGGCGCGATCGGTGCGGAGTTGCTGTTGGCGCCGACGGTGAATGACATGAAAAGCGACGCGACCAGCGCCACGGCGACGATCCCGATGACCGAGGACATCGATGGCTTGCTCGGCCGGTACGGATACACAGTCCTAAATCGTTCGATCGCGCTCCGTCGAGTCGGGGCTTGTACCCGGTTGGAGGTGGCACGGACGGCCGTCCCGACGGGGGACGTACTCGTTTGTCGACCGACGGCGGAGCAGGACACCTCGAGTGAAACGAAACGGCCGGACCGACAGGGCGAACAGGCCGCGTTACAGTCCGCCGTCGCCGTTGGTCCGCGGTTCGGGATTGCCCGCCGGCTGTGTGCCGTCGCCCCTGATCTCGGCCTTCAGGTCGGCAAAGCGGGCAATCCGCTCGGCGTGGGCGTTGTGCTGGTGGATCGACTCGTCGTTGGATTGTTCCATCCGGACGACGGCGTCGTCGTCGATCTCGGGGAAGCGCTCGACGACACCCTCGGCCATCGAACGGACGCAGTCCTCGACGAACTTGGCGTCTGCGTGGGCCTCGTAGGTCATGTGGTCCTCGTCGGGTCGCTTCGCGAGGTTGTAAATGCGGGCGCTCATCGACTCGCGGGCGACTTCGATGATATCCCGGAGGTCGACTCCCGGCGATCCCTCGCATTCGACGGCCAACGTCGCGTGCCCGCGCTGGGAGTGACCTGCCTGTGGAACCTCATTCAGGAAGTCCTCGACCGTTTCGTCGTCGACCCCGAGATCGAACAGCGTCTCACGGGCTCGCTGTTCGGACATACCCTGCGAACAGGGACAGACGGTCATCCCGGTGACGCGGGCCCCGATCTCTTCGCGAGTCCCATCCTCGGTCGCTGTCGCGGAGGCGACGATGTCAGCGGTACTCTGGGTCGGTTTGTCCGTGGCGGGCGTCCGACCGCGCGTCACGTACTCGGCTTCCATGTGCACCTCCGCTTTATCGGTGTAGTCGTGTTTGCTGAGGAGTCGCTCTGCGGCGTCGCCACAGACGTCTTCGACGCGGTAGTTCGTATGTTCGACGGCCGCTTCCAGGGTTTCGTCGATGACCTCCATGTTCCGACTCATGTCCGCGCCTTTCCGCCAGGTCGGCAGGTCGACGAAGACGTCGAACTCGGCCATCAGGACGATCGGGCGGCGATCCTCGCGGTCGATCTGCAACAACTTCTCGACGCCGGTGACGCCGACGCGATTCAGCCCCACGGTGACGTCCGGACTGTTGGCCTGTACGTCCGGGAGTTGCTCGCTCATTCGCCTCAGCGTACGGTTGAATTGCGGTTAGGGCTTTCGGAAGGGGTGGCCTTGGCCGCGCCTCTGACTTTCACCGCACCGGTAGCCTGTCGGTGGACAGCTACATCTCCCACCGCCTTTATCCGACCCGAACGCTGGTCGGGGTGGTCGATCAACAGATCTCACTCCCGGGCCCACTCGATTGCCCCATCGACGTCCGCCAAGTCGAAGGCTTCGACGGTGATGCCCTCGACATCCACTTTCGTCTTCATCGTTAGCTGCTTCGTGCCATCAGCGACGACTGCCCAGCGAGCAACGCCGTGGTCGACGCTCGCGAGTGCGGATTGCCGCAGGTTTTCCTGTCCTTCCCTCGAGTACGGCTCGCTAGACCGGAGGATCGTCACGTGGGCGTGGGTATCGGGTCGTTCCAGTAGGTCAGTGAACGCTTCGACCATCTTGTCGCTTTCCGGACCAGTCAACTTCGTCGCTTCCGGGAACTCTCCGATGATAACGCCGTCGTCGACGTAGAACTCCCAATCTGCGCTTTTTTGGGTTGCCATGCAGATTTCGATAGCCGCGAGAGACACATCCCTCGTCCACCCAATGGATGGGGTATTCACGGGGATCGACAGTCAGTCCGCAGTCCCATCCGGCCGTCTTCAGGGGACGACGCCGACTGTCAACAGCGTGCCGTGCTCGCGAAAGTGTTCGACCATCGCGTCCCGGGAATCCCAGTCCTCAGTCGGGAAGGCCTCGGCGGGCGGAATCTCGACTTCCTCGTCCGGGATCGCTTCCTGGCCGGCGACGTGAAACCCGGCTTCACGGAAGGCTTCGCGGTACTCCGCCCGCGACCAGCGCGTCATCGGGATGTCGACGTAGTCGTCCCATTCGGCGGTGTGGGGGTTGTCGGCGACGTAATCGACCGCACAGTAGAACGTGCCGCCGGGTCGGAGGACACGCCGGAGTTCGCCGAGGGCGGCCACGGGATCGCTCGCGTAGTAGATCGCCTCCATCGAGAAGGCGTGATCGATGCTGTCGGCCTCAAAGGGAAGTGATTCGAAGTCACCCACCAGAAAGCCCACGCGCGGATCGTCGGTGTAGGTTCGGGCGTTGCGGGCCATTTGTGCGGCTCCGTCAAGCCCGTAGGCGCGACCGGCACCGGCCGCGTCCCGTAGCGCGCGGGCGGCGTAGCCACTTCCACAGCCCAGATCCAGGACGACGTCGCCGTCCTCGACGGGTATACGTTCGAGCGCGTGTTTGGCGGTGTGCCAGTGACGCTCCTCCATGCCTTGATCACGGCCGTCTTCGGCCCACTCGTCGAAAGCGTCGCTGACGCTCATAGCTCCCCTCGGGACGGGACGGCCAAAACCGGTTCGTCTCCGTCCGGAAAGATACAACCGGGTCGCACACCGAGCGTCGGTATGGCACGGAAACGGCGCTACCAGTTCGCGGACACCGCCCAGCAGATCGTTGGCGGCTTCTTGCTGGCAGGGCCCTTCGTCGTCACCGAGGAGGTCTGGATGCTGGCCAGCGAGATGACGGGTTGGCACGCGATTGCGACGGCGGTACTCGTCGCGATCATCGGCTATGGCGCACTCTATCAGGCCGATGACGATCGCGATCCTGAGTCCGAAGCTGAGGTGGCAGGGCTTCCGCTTCGGTTTCTCTCACTGCTCGGAGTTGCCTTCGGGTCGGTGGCGCTGCTGGCGCTGTTGTTGAACGCGCCGGCATCGTTCCTCAGTGGGACAGGCACCGCTGGGCAGGTTGCCACCACGCTCAAAGTCATCAGCGTGGGCGCGATCTTCAGCGTCGTCGGCGCGGCGACGGCCGACAGCGTGTTCTGAGCTCGATCGAGCCAGCATCCTTAAGAGCCAGCCAGCCCCCTTTCTGGGCAGAGATGGACTACGCCCTGGCGATCGACGACGCACCGACGACGATCCCGGCCGGGACGGGTATTCTGCTGGTCCACCCGAGCACCGCGGAGACGGATCGGATCGACACCGATTTCCTCAAGACCGATACCGATCAGTTTCTGGTCATCTCGACGCGAACGACCGCCCGCGAGGTCACGCAGAAACTCGAACACTACGAAGTCGAGGAGGACAAAGCGACGATCCTCGATGCCCTCTCGGTCGAACGCGGCTATACCCGACGACAGAGCGACGACGTTCGGTACGTTTCCGCCCCCGAGGATCTGGACGGGATCGTTGCCGAAACCCGCCGCTTTCTCGACGAAACTGAGGGTAAGCGTCGGATCAGCCTCGATTCGATCACTGAATTGATCTACTATACCGACGAGCAACGCACGCGAGAGGCAGCAGAACGCCTCCTCGCCATTCTCGACGAACAGGACGCTGTCGGGTTGTTCCACCTGGCCGGCGGCGTCCACGACGAGAGCGTCGTCGACGAATTCCGGGGGCTGTTCGACGCCGTCGTCGAACTCGGCCGGGCTGGGACGGTCACGACGACGTTTTGAATGCCCGTGTTCGTGCTGAGTAACTGGATCCTTGGTGTGTGATGGCATCCCATTGCATATCACCAATAGTTAAGGTTCGGGACAATCACAATGTAGACGTATGCCGGAATGTCAAAACTGCGGTTCATTCGTAACCGCTGCATACGCGCGTGTTTTCACGCCCAACGGTATGGACCAGCCGCGGGTCTGTCCCCAATGTGAGGACAAGATCCGAGACGGCGCGGACGTGCGGGAGGCACGCTCGACGCGACGTGGATAACCTCTACACTACCGTACGCCCGTCCCCGCTTGAGAACAAACCGCTGAAACAATCCCTTCCGCCTCTTCGAATATCGTCCGAGCGCGCTCTTCGTCTCGCGCCTCGGCCGTGATCCGGACGAGCGGTTGTGTCCCGCTCGCCCGGATGAGAAACCAGCCGTCACCGAGGTCGACGCGGACGCCGTCGAGCGTTGTGACGGCTTCGTAGGTGGGTCGAACCCGCTCGCGGACGCGTTCCATCACGGCCGACTTGGCGTCGACCTCGATGCTGTCACGATAAATCGGGTATTCGTCGATTTCGGCCGCGCGCTCGGCCAGTGGTCGCTCGCTCGCGAGTTCGACAAGCTTCGCGGCCGCGAGTGGCCCATCCGGACACAGTGCCGTTTCGGGCCAGATCCAGGCACCGCTTGGTTCGCCGCCGAAGACGACGTGCGGATCGCTGGCTCGTTCGGCGACGGAGACGTCACCAACGCGGGTTCGAGCAACATCGATGTCGTTGTGAGCGAGATAATCGTCGACCGCCAGGCTCGTGTTCAGTGGCGCGGCAATCGTCTCCCCCGGCTGGGCTGTGTCCCGTGCCAGGATTGCCAACAATGTGTCGCCGCTGAGGAATTCGCCGTCTTCCGTGGCGGCGCGCATCCGGTCGGCGTCGCCGTCGTGGGCGATCCCGATGGCGCTGTTCTCGCCGGCCAGTGCCGCCAACGATTGGCAATGCTCGGCGGTCGGCTCACTCAACCGCCCCGGAAAGGACCCGTCGGGCTGGGCGTTCAGCGTTTCGAGGTCACATCCCAGTTTCGAGAGTGCTGTTGCACTGACGCCGCCCGCACCGTTGCCCAGGTCCAGAACGACCGCCGGTGGATCCTCGATATCGACCGTGTCCAGAATCGCTTCGACGTGTTCGGCGGTCGCCTCCCGTCGTTCGTAGTCGCCGATCCCGTCCCAGGCTTGCAGGTCAGTCTGATCCTCGTCGATTCGGCGCGCGATCGCTTTCCGGCGTGGCGCGTCAAAGGCTTGGGTCGTCGGCTGCCAAAGCTTGATGCCGTTGTCCGGCGGCGGATTGTGTGAGGCCGTGATGACGACTCCGGCGTCGGCACCGTCCCACTTCGTCGCCCGAGCGACCGTCGGTGTCGCAGCCAGTCCGAGGTCGATCACATCGGTCCCGGATTCGCGCAGCCCGGCCGATAGCGCCTCCGATAGAAACTCCCCACTTTCTCGTGGATCACGGCCGACGACGACTCGATCTGCCTCGACGCCGAGTGCACGACCGACCCGGAGGGCAAGCTCCGCAGTCACCGTCTCGCCGACCGGCCCGCGGATGCCGCTCGTCCCGAACATACGTCTTCCTCGACGACCGGGCACAAAAATTCGTCTCTCGAGCGAGTGGTCAGTCGCCGCTGGCCCTCAACGCCACTCGTCAGTGTCGTCTTCCTCGCGAAGTTCGCCTTTTGCCTGCCGCGAGGCCGGCCAGAACGCCAGGATAGTTATGCCGGTGTAAAAGACCCCGACAATCCCGAGGATGATTGCCCCTGGAACGCCACCGACTGCCGCCGTGCCGATGACTCCGCCCGCCGGTGTGGCGAAGACGGTCAGGCGGATCAGCCAGGCTGCAAGCAACACGTACAGGAGTGGGGCGTACACCCGCCATAGTCGGCGGGAAATCGCCTCTCTGAGCGGGGTTTTGATCGTCGGTTCTCGTAAGTCGTCGCTCAACAATTCTCGCCAGTTGGGTTGCTCTACTCCCTCTGGATCGAGTGCGTTCGCGAAGACGTTCTCCTCTAACAGGCGGACACGAGAGCGCCAGATATCGTAGACGCGGTACCGGCGTGCTTCGATCCCCAGGAAGACGATCATCATGCCCATGCCAACAAGCAGGACGTAGTGGGGCCGTGAGTCGCCCGAGAACGCCCACGTGAGGAGGGTGGCCGTCAGTACGACCGCCCAGTTTGTCGTCCGGTCGATGCGCGTCCGCCAGGATGTCGTCCGCCCGAGTTCGCCCCGATATGCGTGGCCCATCAACGAGAGGAAGTCCGAGCGTTCGGTTGCGGCTTCACCTGCGACCTCGCGTTCCGCCGGCGATTCCGGGTCGAAGCCGTCCGGTGGCACTGCCATGGGCGGCGGTTCGGCACGGGGACGGGTAAAACCGCGCCCGGGAACGCGGGCTGATTGTCGGTCCGGTGGTGTGGCTGGGTGACGGGCTAAGCGGCGGTAGCCGTCGAGGATGGGCTCTAGTGGCGACAGAGTGCTACCGCTGTCGCGTTTGCACCAAAAGCAACGTAAGGGGAGACCCCGCGACTTACAGGTCGCGCGGCTGGACGGTCTTCCGGTCGTTCTCCTCGGCACGTCGTGCGGCGTCTTCGAGCAGCTCCTCAACTTCTTCGTCGAGGGCACCGTAGAAGTCCGAGGCGACGTTCATATCATCGAGCGCTTCCTTGACCGCGGCTTTGACGATTAGGTCTGCCATACACCGTTCCCTTTCCAAGGGTCGTTTAAAAACGTTCCCAATTCTATCCGCTCTCCAGGGGGTTGACGGGGGTTTGAGGCGGGACTGAACTGTCATGCTGGTCCGACTGACCTGTCGGTCAGCTTGGCTGTCTCGACGCCGACAAACCAATGAGTAAGAGTAGCTTCGGCCCGGAGCGGGTGGTATGCGCGATATCCTCGAAGCCCTCGCAGCGGGCGAGCTGAGTGTCGAGGCCGCCCAAGCCGAGTTGCAAGGGTATGCTCGGAACGCGGGTGGCCGATTCGACGCTGCCCGCCACACCCGGGCTGGCGTCCCCGAAGTGATTCTTGGCGACGGGAAGACGCCTGCCGAAGTCGCCTCGCTCGCGGCGACTGCTCTCGAAACCACCGGGCGGGTGATCGCGACCCGCGTCACGCAAGCCCAGACGACAGCTGTCCGGGTGCGACTCGCAAACGAGTCTCCGGACACCACGCTACGCTGGGACGACCGCTCGAGCGTCCTCGTCGCCCACGGCCCGGACTTCGAACGCCCCCGGCTGGACGCGACGGTCGGCGTCGTGACAGCCGGCACTTCTGACGCCGTTCCGGCCGGCGAGGCCGTCGCGATTGCGGGCGAGATGGGCGCGCGCATCTACCGCGTCGACGATATCGGTGTCGCCTCGATCGCTCGCCTTCTCGACCAACTCGAGGAACTCCGGACAGTGGACGTCCTGATCGTCGCCGCTGGGCGGGAGGGCGCGTTGCCGACGGTCGTTGCCGGCTTAGTCGATGTCCCGGTGATCGGGCTCCCGGTATCGACCGGCTACGGCCACGGCGGCGAGGGTGAAGCGGCGCTATCGGGAATGTTACAGTCTTGTACTGCACTCTCGGTGGTCAACGTCGATGCCGGGTTCACCGCCGGGGCGCAGGCTGGCCTGATCGCGCGGCGCATCGACGCAGCCGGCAAGCGTACATAGATTCCCACTGTTCATGTGGGTCTATCACATACACCACGTGTTGGCTGGCAAGGCCGACAGTGCCCAATGCCCGACTGTAACCACTGCGGCGCGCACGTCTCTGAACAGTTCGCTCGTGTGTTTGCGGACGAACGCGGGCAACTGCACGCGTGTCTCGACTGTGCTGCCAACGCTGGCATCGCCGAGACAGCGCGACAGCGTGCCGTCAACACCTGATGGGGTCGCCCCGCTATGAGTGCGGACGCCCATTTCGTGTACGTTCTCCGGTGTGACGATGGCACGCTGTACACCGGCTACACGACTGATCCGGAGCGGCGGCGCTCCGAGCACCAGGCCGGCGAGGGAGCGAAATATACGCGTGGCCGAACACCGGTCGAACTCGTTCACCTCGAACGATTCGGGAGTCGGTCGGCCGCCCAGTCTCGCGAATACGAGATCAAGCAATACTCTCGCGACCGGAAAGAGTCCCTGATCGAGGGTGCGGAGCAGGCCCGTGCGAGGCTATCCGATGATGCCTGAACGACTGGCCGGACACGCGGCCCCGAGACTCACTTGACGTTGAGGTCGTCCCAGAGCCGCCCGAACCGATCAGGTAGGTTCTCCGATCGGTATATCCGGACGCGATATTCGTCGTCTTCGAGTCTGATGACCGTACTTTCGAAGTTGGACTGATAGACTTTGAAATGGTTCCCGTCCTCGGCGACTTCGGTCTGCTCGGTGACTAAATCGTGTTCTTCGAGGATCTCCAGGCGGCGATAAACTGTCGGCAAGGACAGATCTAGCTCTTCGCCCAGTTGTTTCGCCGACTTGGAAACCTCACTGATGGCGGCCAGCACACGCCTGGCGTGCTGGTCTCCGATTGTGTCGAGTACTTCTTCGATCGGGCGCTCGTTGTCCACTGAGTGGGGTTTTTCTACCTGCACTCAAAAACTTTGTGAGAATCTCATACCGGCCGAACGATCCGTTTGTGTGCCTCCAACCTCGTTAATTCGGCCGCGACGGCGTCCAACCACATACCGAACACTGTGTCGCTGTCGGTTCGTGTAATCCGCCACAGTCCGGGCACTGTTTTTTGTTATAGTTCTCGTTCCAGCCGACAGCCTCGGTTTCGTGCCCGCGCTGGGCGAGGAATTCGTCGATAACTTCGTCGGTGCTCGGTGCGGTCGCCATACATGACATGCTATACCACACCAGCATATAGGCTTGTTGGTCGTGGTATGTGCTACCATCTTTTGTTTCGATCTCGATTCCTGTGAAACACGAGTCAGCGACGTTCCGTCCCGCCGGACCAAGAGGGGGACACTTTTGGCAGCCCATCTCGTACGAGACAGTATGTCATCCCGCGAGTCGGGATCAGTCGATGGCGGGTCGGGGCGGGGCGGGCATCTGGCCGACGTGTTGCCCATGGATCGGACGGCAATCGAATCGCTCAGCTGGGCGTTAGGGACGCGCGTGACTCGGGAAGACGACGCGACTTGTTTGCTCGAAGTGAGCGACCGATCGACAGCGAGTGCGCTGGCCGTCTTCGAGGCGACCGAGTATACCTACGTCGTTCGCTTCCGGACGCCTGTCGGCCGTGAGAAATTTTTCGGCGTTGCTGCTGTCGATCTCCGATCGATGCTCATCGATCTCTTAGACCAGCCTGAGTGGGAACTCGATCGTGGCGGGCTCGATCCGATCTAAGAACACTGAGCTGAATCGTACCGGTGCTCCGTTCGACCTCTCTTCTGTGGGATCAATCACACGCAATTGGAGTCCCACTGACAGCGAATACCCTGCCGACTTCATCGCCACGCTCGGGAGCCTCGACACGATCATGGGCGAAGTCGATCGGGACGGCTCACTGGCTCCTTCCCTGAGTGGCTGCTACCGTGACCTGTCCGTACGCGATCCCGCCGTCACCTGGCGGCACACGATCGTGACCCAGAAACGCTAGCCCCGCGTCCTGGACACGGTCCCGAATCGTCACGATGATCGCATCGTTGTACGCCACACCGCCACTGAATCCTACTGCGCCGATCCCACGCTCTTGGGCGGCTTCGACGGCTACGTCAGCTAGCCCATAGGCCAGCGCCCACTGTGCTGTCGCGGCCAGGTCTGCCGTGGGCTGCTCGTCAACCATCGATGCCAGATCACAGAGGAGCTGGTTGCTGTCCAGCACCCGGTCGCCATTCCGCGTTCCGTACGGAACTTCGTAATCACGCACCTGGCCGTCGGCCGCGGCGGCTTCCAGTTTCATCGCCGGTTCCCCTTCGTAGGAGCGCTCGGTGCAAACTCCACCGAGCGCACTCACCGCATCCAGCAATCGGCCCGCACTGCTCGTTTCGGGCGTGTTGATGCCCTGCTCGACTTGCTGGCGAACCATCGTAGCATCGCTCTCGCTGTCGACTCCATCTCGTTCGACCAGCAGTTCGTCGATTCGATCCGGATCGTCCAGCAAGCTCGCCAGGATGCGCGCCGGGCGCTCGATCGCGGCCGTCCCCCCGGGGAGTTCGAATGTCGAAAGGCCGCCGACGCGTTCGTAATCTGCGAGCGTCGCATCCAGCACCTCGCCACCCCAGATCGAGCCGTCCGGTCCATATCCCGTCCCGTCAGCGGCGATGACGACCGCCCGCTCGCGTTCGTGTTCGGCCAGCAGCGAGGCAGCGTGGGCATGGTGGTGCTGGACTTGGATTGGCCCCGCCATTCCCTCTCCATTGACGTACGTTCCGGCCTCCCTCGTCGTCAGGAAGTCCGGGTGGGCGTCACAGGCCACGACACCGGGATCAGTGCCGAGCAGGTCCTGGAGGTGATCAACGGTCTCCCGAAGGTAGTCGACCGTCTCGGGGTTGTCCACGTCGCCCACATACTGTGAGGGGACGACCTCGCCGGCCTGGGTCAGCGCGACGGTCGCGTCGAACTCGGCCCCGAGGGCGAGCACGTCGCGATCGGTATCCACAGGGAGAGGAAGCGACTCCGGGACCCACCCGCGCGACCGGCGGACAAACCGGCGCTGCCCGCCAGCAAACCGGACGACACTGTCGTCACACCGCATCACGATCTCCCGGTCGTGGACCAGGGCAGCGTCGATCACGCCGTCGAGGTCCGCGAGGATCGATTCGCGGTCGGTCGCCATGGGAACGCCGGGCATGTTGGCGCTGGTCATCACCAGCGTCCCGTCGACGTGATCGAAAATACGGTGATGGAGCCCGGAGTACGGCAGCATGACGCCGACGGTGTGTAACCCGGGAGAAACGGCGTCAAACCAGTCGGGCCGCTCGTCCTGCACTCCATCGAGCAGCGTGATCGGCCGGCGGGTGTCTTCGAGGGCCTCGCGTTCCGCCGCGGAGACACGACCAAACGTCTCGACCGTTTCCAGATCGGGTGCCATCAGTGCAAAGGGCTTCTCAGGGCGGCCAGTCCGTTCACGAAGTCTCTCCACTGCGGTTGGATCGGTCGCGTCGCAAGCGAGGTGGGTGCCGCCAATGCCCTTGATAGCCAGGAGATCACCGGCTGCAAGTCGGTCGCCAGTCCGGGCGATCGCGTCGTCGCCGTCGGCCAATCGACGCCCGTCTGTGTCCAGCAGCGACAGCGATGGGCCACAGTCAGGACAGGCGATCGTCTGGGCGTGATAGCGCCGGTCAGTGGGAGTTTCGTAGTCCTCTCGACAATCTGAACACATCGGAAACCCATCCATCGAGGTCCGTGGCCGATCGTACGGCAGTTCCCGGATGACCGTATATCGGGGGCCACAGTCGACACACGCCGTCGCCCAGTAGTCGTGAAATCGTGAGTTCGGATCACGGAGATCGTCGAGACAGGCATCACACATCGCCGTATCCGGTGGGATCGTGCCCGAGCCACCCGTCGAATCGGTCGAGGTGACGATCTCGAACCCGTCGAGGCCCATCGGGTCGTCGCGGTCGACAGTCACGCCCTCGATTTGGGCCAGCGGCGGTGGGTCCTGGCGAAGGGCCTCCAGAAACGAATCGATCCCAGGTTCCGGGCCTTCTAGGACGATGTCGACCCGACCATCGCCGGTGTTTTTCACTCGACCGGCGAGACTCGCGTCGGTCGCCGTTCGGTAGACGAAGGGCCGAAAGCCGACTCCCTGGACCACACCAGTCACCGAAACCGTCGCTCGGCTCCGATCGCTCATTGACAGATATCCGGTGACGAGTACGGTTGAATCTGCCGCTGAACGACGATTACAACACCTGCGACGCGTACGTTCCAATCCATCATCCAACAGATTTATTTTGGGAGATGTAGAAGATTCTAACAGTGGATGAAAAAAGTAATCGCAAATATTGGCTGATTGTGATATTTGCGTTCGTCGGAATAAGCGGTGCGATCATTCAGGCGCGTGGTGAGCTGATGACGTCCTTCGAGTCCCACTTTGTCGTCGGGAAGGGGCTACTCGGATTCGTGACGCCGGCCGGGACTGTCGGCTTCGTCGCGGCGATGTTGTGGGTTGGCCCCGCCAGCGGTCGGCTTGATCTGCGCCGATATCTTCTCTTTGGCACGGGGCTGACTGCAGTCTCGCTGCTCGGGTTGGCTCTGATCGGTGACGGGCGACTATTCTCGGTGTCCGGGGTGGCCCAATCGGGCGATCGAGCGCTATTCGGACTGTTTTTGGCGTTTATCGCCGTACGGAGCCTGGGAACCGGCGTTTTCCGAGCGCTGGATCGGCCCGCCTTGAGCCACCTCTTTCCCGAGGGCCGGTCACGTATCTTCAGCCTCCAAGAGATGACTTGGGCCATCGGCGCGACTACCGGCCCGTTGCTCGTCGTCGGGTTGACCGAGTACCTGGGGCTGGCCTGGCAAGCGACTTACGTCGTCCTCGCGAGCCTTTGTGCCCCTGTGTTCGTCCTCCTGTGGCGACTCGATTCCCCTGACGGGTCGGACAACGAGGACTCCTTTGGCCTCCGAGACATCCGTTCGGTGTTGAGCCAGCCCAGCGTGTACGGCATGGCCCTCGCGTTGGTCGTCGTTGGCGGGATCGAAAGCGGATTCTTCACCTGGCTTGCGATCTACGCCGACGAAACCGCGACGATCAGCGGCAACCTGGCGAACCTGACACTGTCCATCTACCTGGCTGCGTACGTCCCGGGCCGGCTGACCTTCAGTTATCTGACCGAGCGCTTTCGCTTCACCCACTTCTTGATCGGCATTAGTGCGATCTTGCTGGCCCTGCTGTATATCGCGTTCGTCCACGCCAGTGGCCCCGCGTTCCTGGCGCTGATCTTCGTCATCGGCTATTTCATCTCCGGGCTCTTTCCGACGCTCATCTCCATGGGCATCGAGGCCAATCCATCCTTCACCGGGCCCGTCAATGCCATCGCCAACATCGCCGCCCAGGCTGGGTTCTTTACCGTCCCAGTGATCATCGGTGTGGTCGCCGCGCGGACGACACTCCAGACAGCGATGCTCCTTCAGATTGTCCTGGCAGCACTGTTGGCGATGATACTCATCGCGCTCAGACTCGGGCCACTCCGGACCGAAAAAGCAGAGACACACGGCACCGGAACCTAACGATCAGTGAGTGTGGTCGTGTGACTGACCGTGCGAAGTCCCCGCGACCTCGATCAACCGTCGCGGGCTTCGAGTGCTTTCACGTCTTTGGCATGGACCTCGCGATCGTCAGGCAGTGCCTCGATGCAATCGTGACAGAGAAAGTGTTCGGTCCCGTCGGCGAGTTCCAGCGTCATCCCGCCGGTGGCCGACTGGTCCGTACTCCACATATTGCCGATCCCGCCGGCGATCCGTACCTCGCGGCCACAGCCGTCACAGGGGTCGGTCGTCATGCGTTCTGTTCGGGGCCCAACGCGCAAAAAGCGTCCGCCCGGTCACGTCTCAGGGTCGTCCGGGTCGGGAATCTGCTGGCCCTCGAAGCCGGGGTCGACGTATTCCTCGCGCTCAGCTTCCTCGATTAGCGCCCAATCCTCGAGTTCGGGTTCGGTAGAGGAGCCATCGAGTTGCTCGAACCAGTAGACGAAATCGTCGATCTCGAATCGGAATGCGAAATCCGCGACAGTTACCGCGTCACCCTCGTCGGTTTCGAGGACGTCGCCGATACCAAACTCGGCGTATCGCGAGAACTCGATCGCCAGGTTGTGCTTGCGGTTCTCGGGGAAGTTCGCGGTCATTGGTTGCCGTTCAACCGCTGGTCAGTAAGCGTTTTCGACGCGGGCCAACCGGCCGCTGTAATCCCGGTGCGATCGCACACCCTGTTGGGTGAAGCGGCCGTCCGAGAGGACTGTAACCGCGAACTGTGGCCAGCACGGCAATATCTCGGATCCGAAGATGCTGGCGGCACCCAAAAGCAGTGTGATCTTGATACCCCAGGTGGTCAGCAACAGCATGATAGGTGTGACTACCAGAGCCAGGGCCCAGACATCTGAGAACACGGGACCGCGTCGATACCAAAGTAACACTCATATATTATGTAAGCGTGTCGCAAGGAGATACTTCCCTGGGACCAACATAGACAAACTGCTTCAGACACCCATAAAATATATGTAGAATGGGTGATATAATGGGGTAATGGAAGACAAAACAGAAGCCTACCTGATTGTTGGCGTATATTTATCTATATTATCAATCTTGTTTAAACTTCCTCCGGGCAATAGGGGGGTATCGACTATT
>NZ_JACDNP010000007.1 GCF_013839425.1 Halorhabdus salina
ATTTAGCGTGAGCTACTAGGAAATCTATACGAATTCAGGAGGCGCTGAACTGCGTGGTTTCGAGCGTCTAAACAAGGCCCAGTGGCTGTATTTGCGAGGAAAGTTCTGCGACTCTGACTACTGTCAACACCTTGGTTTTGGCGTGACATCAAGAGGTCATTTCCACCCTTTCTGTTTAAACTTTTTGGTCCACAATAATGGAATACATTTTCTAATTAGGTATATAAGTACCATACGTGTTATTATTTATTTGTTTCAACATATACGTGAGAAGAGGTAGAATGGTAATATTACACGGCATAAATGTTTAAATCGAAATATTTATATTCGGAGCACAGCTCTTCCCTTTATGTCAAAGCTGTCCCTCCACTGTTATCGACGAGAAGCAATCGGTCTCTGCTGTGGAGTCGCCCTTGCAGGCTGTGCTGGGCCGCTCCTTTCTACAGAGCAAGACCGAAGTGCGTCATATCCGGAGGAGTGGCCGTCAGTCCAGTTCGATCCACAGAACACGGGCACCGTGTCGGGTACGGTCCCACAGGAGATCGAACTCCAATGGTTGAAACAGACGGGCGGTGAAGGCGTCTCCCCGATCGTCGTCGACGACGGCGTCCTCGTGGCGACGGGCGACGTCTCCACTCAGTACCACGGCGTCGCCCAGTACGACTTAAACGGCGATCTGCGATGGAAGAACGAGCTTCCGGGACCCGTCAGCGCGAGTCCGGATGGTCATAGCCAAGTCGTGTACGTCCCGATTGAAACGCCCGATGGCGGACGACTCTTCGCCTTTCGAACGACTGACGGTGAACGACTGTGGACCATCGACGTACAGGGCGAGCAGCTGTTCTCGCCGACGTTCGCCGACAATACGGTGTTCCTCCGCACGACTGACAGGCTACTGACCATCGACACTGAATCGGGGGAGATCTCGCGCTACCGGAGCATGCCGACCTACGAGGTTGACGCGATGCAGGCACGCATGGACATCGCGCCGGCTGTGAGCGAGACCACAGTGTGCGTCCCGAGCGAGAACGAAGTCTGGGCTATCGATCGAGAATCTAACGAGCGCCAGTGGAGGGTATCCCTACAGAAGGTGCGGGCTGCGCCCACTGTGGCCGGTCGAACAGCAGTTCTATCGAGTGTGAAAGGAGGCATCGTGGCCGTGGATGTCGAGAGTGGCCAGCAGCGGTGGCGACGGGATGACCTCACATCGTGGACATCTCCGGCTGTAACGGAGACTGCACTCTACGTGACCGACGGGTTCGATCTCGTCAAACTGGATCGCGAGAGCGGAGAAGGCAGTGCATCGCGATCGCTCCAGGGAGATATCTACTCGTCGCCGATCGTCGTCGGCGACACTGTTATCGCCGGTTCTATCGATATAGACGTGGCAGCGTTCGATACCGACCTGCAGACCGAACGATGGTCGGTCGCGGAATCCTCCATAGTCCACTCGTCTCACGCTGTTGCGAGTCGTAGCATCCTGGTCACAAGTCGGGACGGAGAGCTCCGGGCGTTCCGACCACCGACGTGATCCTGATCACTCTCCCTCTTCGATCTACTGAACCGTCCGGAGATAGACGAAATATAGCTGATGACGCTACTCGTCAGGCCGGTAATTCGGGGCTTCGTCGGTGATGACGACGTCGTGGGGGTGGTTCTCCTGCTGGCCGGCCCCCGAGACCCGGACGAACTCGGCCCGTTCTTTGAATGCAGGGATTGACTCCGCCCCGACGTACCCCATGCCCGATTTCATGCCGCCGACGAGCTGGTGGAGCTCGTCCTCGACAGGCCCTTGATAGGGCGTGGCAGCCTCGACACCCTCGGGGACGTACTCCTCGTCGTCCTGGCCTTCCTCGACGTCCTTGAGATAGCGGTCGCCACCGCCGGATTTCATCGCCCCGACGCTCCCCATCCCGCGGTACTGCTTGTACTTCTTGCCGTTCATCGTGATGACGCGTCCGGGGGCCTCGTCGGTCCCGGCGAAATAGGACCCGAGCATGACCGCATCGGCACCGGCGGCGATGGCCTTGATCGCGTCACCGGAGTACCGGATCCCGCCGTCGGCGATCACCGGCACGTCGTGATCTGCGGCCACGTCCGCGACCTCCGCGGTCGCCGTCAACTGTGGCATTCCTGCCCCGGAGACGATCCGGGTCGTACAGATACTACCCGGGCCGATGCCGACCTTGAGCCCGTCGGCGAAGTCGACGAGATCCTCGGCAGCCTCTCGGGTCCCGATGTTGCCGACCACGACGTCGGCCTCGACCTGGGATTTGATCTCGCGAGCGCTTTCGACGACGTCCAGGTTGTGCGCGTGCGCACAGTCGATGAAAAGGACATCCGCGCCGGCCTCGTCGGCGGCAACGGCACGGTCCTGCTCGAACGGGCCGACCGCGACACCACAGCGAAGGCGGCCGTTTTCGTCCCGGGCGGCCTGATCGTACTCACGACGCTGGAGAATGCCCTGCATCGTCACGAGGCCGATGAGTCGCTCTTTGTCGTCGACGATCGGCACCCGCTCGATCTTGTGATCGTACATCAATTCGAGTGCGTCCCGGGGCGTGACGTCCTCGCTCGCGGTGATGACCTCGTCAGTCATCGCCTCGCTGACGGCGTCCGATTCACCGACTTCCAGATACGGCCGGATGTCGGTCGCCGAGATGATCCCCAGGACCTCGTCGTCGTCGTTGATCACGGGTGCCCCACTGACCCCCTTCCGGTCCATCAGCGCGTCGACTTCCCGGACGGTCTGGTCCGGGCTGGCCGTCACAACATCCCGAATGATCAGTTCGTCGGCGCGCTTGACGCGCTCGATTTCGCCGACCATGTGGTCGACATCCATGTTCCGGTGGATAACGCCGAGTCCGCCGTGGCGTGCCATCGCAATTGCCATATCGCCGGTGGTAACGGTGTCCATCGCCGCCGAGAGGACCGGGACGTTCAGTGTGACGTTTTTCGAGACTCGTGTTTCCGTTAGTGCATCGTCCGGTTCGACGCGACTCTCTTTGGGTCGTAAAAGTACGTCGTCAAAAGTCAACGCTTCCGGTTCGTCCAGTTTCGCCGAAAACTGACGGTCGTCGTTCGCCATGTAATCTGTCGGAACACTCACGCTAAAAACGTTGCGAGTCACGACCGAATCGGGTCTTGCTACTTCGTCACAGAGACGCGAAGAAAAATAGACGAATGAGACGGCTTTGCCGAGTGAGACGAACAGTCCGGTTGAACGGTCCCGGTATTCTCTTGTGAATCCATATCTTTGCGGGCCCCTCTCACGCAACGTTTTTACCACTATCCATCATTGTTTCACACATGGCTTCCGCCATCCCCATCCGAACGCGGACCGCCTGCAAGCTGCGCGGCGACTCTAACGGACGACACACATTTTCGAAATCGATGGGGAATGCGTTCACACGCGGGGGCGGACTGAATCCAGGACACTGGCACGCCCCCCGATCCGGACGCGAGGCGGAGTTTGTTCACCCCGACCGAGTACGGTATCGGGGCGAACGCCATCACCCACGGGCCACGGGAGACGGCCGCCCCTAGGTGATGAGTAGCTCCAGACATCCGACCGCGCTGGCCATCGAGCGACGGGTCGGTGGCGCCGGTCGATTACTTGCGACTGTCATGTGTCTCCCCCTGGTTGACGGTGTCTTCCCGGCACTGGTGCTTGCCGGTGCCGTGAGCAACGCGGCCGGCATTGTCGAAGTTGGGTTGCTCGTCTTTGGCGGCAGTGCGACCGTGGCCGTCATCCTCGCGGACTTCGATGGCTCTCCCCGTGAACAGGTCTTAACCGTCCTGGTCGTCGGGGCGATCTTGCTCCCCATCGCAGCAATCGAAGCCGCCCTCGCCCCGACGATCAGCAGCCTGCTCGACCTGGCGATCTTCGAGCGATTCGCCGGGTTGGTGATCCTCGCGATCGCCGCCAAAACCGCGAGCGCCCGTATCGGCGACGTGCTACCCCGGCCTGGGCTCGTCGTTGGGCTTGGGCTGGTCGCCAGCCTCGATCTCTCCGGGGCCCAACTGGCTATCACGACTGATCTAGGGCTGATCGTCCGCGGGACGGCCGCTGCCGGTGTTGGCGTCGGGTTCGCGCTGTTGGTCGCGATATTCGGCCCGTGGCTGCGAACGACGGTCGACATCGACCGATTCCGATTCGGTAGCGCCGTCGCACTGGGCGTACTCGTGCTATCGATCTACGGGTTGATCCCGTCGGACGCTCCACTCCCGCTTGCGGTGTTGGTGATTGCTGTCCTGCTGTCTCTGGACCCCGGTTCGGATCCGGAACCGCGCCGTTCCGAGCCAGCCACGGACGGTGGTCAGTCGACGGTCCACGACGGCGACACAGAGGACTCGAAAGCGGCCGTGACCGATTCATCACCGGGAATCCCGCAGGTCACTGACGACGATACGTCGAGCCCTCGACAGCGTCCGTGGCTGTGATCGAACAGAGCCGCCAGTGCCAGTCGAAGCTGACAGGAAAGTTTAGGACCATCGACCCCCAGGCGTGTGTATGGCTGAAAACCGCGTCGTCGAGGGACGGATGGTCACGGCTGTCAGCCTGGCCGAACTCGTCGAAGGCGAGGACGTCATGGACGCCGAATCGATAGCCGACGCCGACCGGGACTGTCCCGAGTGTGGCGGTGACGTCCTCGAAGTTGGATATATGCCCTCGATCACCGAATTCGTCACTGGGTATAAGTGCCAAGAGTGTGCGTGGCAAGCGACCGACAGGGACTGAATCGAAATCCATTTACGGCAAATCGTCCTACAGCGGAGCGCGGGGTCGTGGCCAAGTCCGGCATGGCGACTGACTCCAGAGGCAATGGCGCCCGGGACGACACTCCAGACTGATATACTGAGCGACCGGCTGATCACCGGCGCTTTGATGACCCTCTGGAGTTCCGAGGCGCTTACCGGAGATATCAGTCGATCGGGAGTTCAAATCTCTCCGACCCCATTTCCTGCTGTGAGCAAACGCGCGAGCAGCAGAAATGTAGTCGGAGAGATTTGAATCAGGGAGCAGTGTGCTGGGACCGTGGTTCATAATCTCTCCGACCCCATACTGTGCTTTAATTTTTCTTTACCTCAGGTAAGTGAGCGGCCGGTTTTCGGTGTTTTCAGAAACGCCGAAAAACATGCTAAAATTTCTGAGAGGTGTGCGCTATGACGGCGCAATCTCGTCGTCAAAACGTTCCGTCTGTGACCCTCACCGGTCAGGGATATGCCTACACTCGGTCCCGTTACGATGGTGAAGATGAGACTGTCTATCTACACCAGTTGTGTGCGATCGCCGGCGGCGCTGATTTGTAGGGCCTTTTCTCGGAAACAACCGACGTTCATCACCGCCCACTGCAGGAGTGGCTCGACCTCGGTGACGGTCCGTCTGCAACTCGTCCAGACCCTCGAGGAACTCACAGAGAACCTCCCCCTGTGCGGCCCCGAACACCCGTGCCGCCCGCGCCAGAGCACTCGAAGATCGCCTCGCCGCCGAACGAGAACTCACCATGATGCAATCCCATCCCAGCTCGATCCCACCTGGAACGGACCAACCGACGCCCACGAGTGGGATGCCAGCATGCTCACCGATATGAAGCCTCAGTCGCTGAAAACGTAGGTCAACTAGCGTCACGCCATCGAAAGCCCGAGTTACACGGTTCGATGATCCGGCCACAAGGACGTGGTTTGCTCCGGGCGACGTTGTGAGCAGGGTACTGCAGGCTTCACGCTGCCGTCATTTCAAAAGTAGGTGTGGAAGTCTTCCCGTTATCCATCACGTTCGTACAATAATTTCTGTATTTCGTCCAGTTTGATGTACGTGGCGAGGCCAAGTATGGTCGGGGGCCAAAGCCCGATAAACTGGCCGCGCTGTTTCTCGCCACGGACGTAATAGTAGTAAAGTGACAGAGCCACAGACCCGATTGCAGCCATCACAGCTGGCGCAATCATGCCGTCATCCATCTTTGCCACTGTCTCGCTACCCTCGTCAGTTGTGTCACTCACGGGGAAGGGGACGGCGGCTACACTAAACATTGTTTGGCATTGTTTACCATGAGTATTAT
Organism: Halorhabdus salina; assembly: GCF_013839425.1. Taxonomy (GTDB): domain Archaea; phylum Halobacteriota; class Halobacteria; order Halobacteriales; family Haloarculaceae; genus Halorhabdus; species Halorhabdus salina. The sequence goes on from NZ_JACDNP010000007.1 coordinate 6,063, forward strand.
GTAGTCCGCTAAGTAGGCCAACCACAATGGAGGTCGGGGTGCCCGCAAACGTTGTGTACTCACGCCCGAACGGCCAGAGTGCATCGACCGAACAGTCACGATGGAAACGGTTGACCAGGAAGTAGGGAAGGAGCAACTCATGGGTGCGTGCGTCAACAGTCGACCGGACACCATCGATTGCGCGTTCGATTCGAGTCGTCACTCACTCGCGTCAGCAAACGAGTCCTCGACGGCATGGACGTAGGTATCGAGATCGTCGTCGGTGACGTCTTCGGGGCCCCGCGTTTCCAACAGTGTTTCCAATCGGTAATCGTAGGCGCCCTGGCCGACGTGCTCGATAAGCCCCTTCGTCCGGAGCGTTCGATTGCGGGAGTACGCGTGCGTCCGGTCGCCTGAACCCCCAGCAACGAAGTGGGCGTCCAGCGGCGAGGCCGGGCCCTGTTCACGGTAGTAATCGAGCATCTTCTTCGTTTTGGGTTCGAGCGTGCGGATCTCCGCCCGGACGCGACCGACGAAGTCCGGAAGTTCCTCGATCGACGGTGTGGCAGTCCCGCTGCTCTGCGTTGCCTCAGCAGCGACATCCGACCCATCAGTATCCTGCATATCGCTGTCGGCACTCGCAGGGACGAACTCCTCGAAGGACTCGATCGCATCGGCGACCACGTCCTCAGAATCCGTGCCGTTCGAATCGACAGTCGTCGCGTCGCCGTCGGCCACCAGTTCACGCTGGGCCGGGTCGTCATCGCTGGTACGCTCCGTTGTCCGGGAGTGACTGGCCCGCAATTTCTGTTGTTCCGTGCGACCGGGGTTGGCTCCATCGACGTGTCCAACCAGCGCGTCGACAAACTGGTCGGCCATTCGACTCATGTCTCGGGCATCCTGTAACTCGCGTTCGAGTTCGGCGATCCGAGAGTTTTTGCGGTCGAGTTCCTCTTTCAATTCTGCAATGCGATCTTCGGTCTCTTCCTGGTGGTCGCTAATCGACTGCAAGTCCGAGACAAGATCGTCGCTGACGGACTTGAGATCGGGCCGCTCGAAGTCGTCCAGACCGGGGGTCGCCCCGGCGTCGAACGTCTGTTTGCGGTGGAACTGGACGCGCTGGACGCGTTCGGCCCAGTCGTTCATCATGAACGCTTCGCCGTCATCGAGCGATTCGACGGCGTCGGCATAGTCCGCATCGAGGATGCGACGGACGACCTTCGTGTCGTTGTTCCAGGTGAGGCGATGCCAGACGAGCCAGTCACACTGCGTGATGAAGTCCTTCTTGACATCGGCGGGCCGCTGGCTAATTCCGGCGATACCGAGCCCGTGTTTGCGCCCGCGCTTGCCGATCTTGATGAGCATCTTCCCGCACTCGTCGACACTCCCCTTCTCGGGGATGTACTCGTGGATTTCCTCGACGAGCATGAGGAACGGCTGTTTGCATTTCTTGGCTTTCGCAAATAGTTGCCGTGAAACGGCAGTCAGCAGTTCGCGGGCTTTCTGCTCGTCGAGAAAGCTCGAGACATCCAGAATGATCGGGACGTTTTGCTCTAAGGCAAGCGACGCGAGTTTCTCGGCGTGATCGGGCGTTACCTGAATGTCACACTCCTCGTCGCCCCCGGCGTGGAGAATCTCGTACTCCTCTTTGAGACCATAATATTCGCCGTCGATGTCGACAATGAGGAGCCCAAAGCCCTGATCGAGCAACTTCTCGGCGACCACAGATGCGGAATTACTCTTGCCACTACCGCTCTTGCCGGTGATGAATCCGCGTCCGGTGAGGAGTTCGACGACCGGTAGCGACACCGACTGGCCCGGTTCGCTCGTCCCACCGTGGCCATCGGATGTCTCGGCGACCGTGATCGTCCGCGTGTCGTCCTCGCCCATACTCTCTGTGAAACAGATAGAGCCCAACGCCCATAACTCTCCGTCAGACGGTGGTCCGACGAATGGGGCACCTGTGTGTATTTATCCCAGGGACGTGTTGAGACAGCTATAGCAACCACACGTGACATGGCGCGGTACGAAACGATCGTCGAGGACGGAACTGTCTACGTGGCCAGCGACGCGGATCGACTCACAGTTGGTGCCGTCGAAGACGTCCTTGCAATCGTCGGCGGACCGTCCTGGACGATCAGATACACCGACGAAGAGAAAACCCGACATCCGGAGATGGATACCGCTGACGAAGGACTGACTGTCGACGTCGTTGATATGATACAAGCGATGACCCACGGCGAGCAGTTCGTCACCACGCTTGCCGCCCAGCCAGCCGATCCACCCAGCGACGATTCCGACACGATCGCGCCCCGTCTGGGCCTGTTCGCCGGGAAGTTACTGGAAAACCTCGACAGCGGACTGGATTGAGAACGAGTCGATTCGAGGGACCAGACAGCACACCTCGCCCTAGCCGAAGTCGAACAATGACGTCTGCCCAGCCAGATTGTGGTTGCCCGTCGTCTCCCCCGAGATCGCTGCATGGTCGCCGCCAGAGGTTGCAGTCTGGGCCTCAGTGGCGACCGTGTCGTCGCTGTGATCGTCGATCGATTCTGTCTCGTTTACAACTGGTTCCTCATCGTCGTGGGTCGACGCCGTGTCGAACCCGCTGAGGGCTACCTGCTCGCGATCAGTGAAGGACAGGTTCGACACGCGAACGCCGACCTTCCGGACACTCGCCTTATCGAACTCCGAAAGCAAGTCAGCGGCGACGTCCGCTACGAGCGCAGGGTCCTCGACGGGGCCTGAGAGCGAGCGGGCGCGAGTGTGGACGTCGAAGGGGGGTTCGACGACTTTGATACCGATGGTCTGGTAGAGCGCCCCGTTTCGAGCAGCCCGATCAGCGACGGCCGAGGCAAGTGTCTGAATCCGTTTCTCGACCCGGTCGAACTCACTGACTGCCTCCGAAAAGGCGGACTCCCGCGAGAAACTCTTGGGATCGTCACGGGGCGTCACGTCGCGGTCGTCTTCGCCCCTGGCATACCGATAGATCGTCCGCCCGCGCTCGCCGAAGCGATTCGAGAGTCGGTCGGGGTCCGCACTCGCCAGATCTCCAGCCGTTTCGATGTCCATCTCCCGGAGTTCCCGCGCCGTCGCCGGGCCGACGTTGTGAATCGCTTCGACATCTAGCGGGCCGAAAAATGCCCGCACTTCGCCGGGTTCGACGACGGTCAGTCCGTCCGGCTTGTCCACGTCACTGGCGATCTTGGCGGCACTCATCGCCGGGGCGATGCCGACGCTGACGACGATCCCCGCCCGGTCCTGAATTTTCCCTTTCAGGTCATCGCCGAACGACGCCGCATGCGCCCAGTCTGTCCGGTCAGTCACGTCCAAATACGCCTCGTCGATGCTCACCGGTCGGACCACGTCTGCGTACTCGTCCAAAACGTCTCGGACGTCGTCGCTGATTGACTCGTAGTAGTCCATGTCGACTGGGCGATAGTACGCCGTTGGCTCTTCGTCGGCGTCGGCATCCGCTCGGCGGGGGAGCGCTTCGAGTGCTTCCTCGATCGACTGAGCGCTCTCGACGCCATACTCGCGGGCTTCGTAACTCGCCGTCGCGACGGCACCGTGGGACTCACCTTCCGCATACCCCATGCCAACGATAACCGGTTCGTCCCGCAGTTCTGGCTCGCGCAGCCGCTCACAGGAGACGTAAAAGCAGTCCGCATCGACGTGACAGACGATCTGCTCGTCGGTGGGCGAATCGATGGGGAGCGTACCCGGCCGTGGCATACGCACTGTTTAGCCCACGGCGATAAGGAAGTTGCTGCTCCGGAACGCTTGGCGGGCTATACGCGCTGCTGGGTCGTGAAATACACAGAAACCCGCCGGGGTCGCGTACCGGCGGTCGTGGCGTCGCTTGCGCACGGTTCGACTCCCGGACGTTCACGACGGTGGTTCCCGTCGGGAACCCTCTGCGAGGTTCCATGTGAGTGTTACACATTGTCATACTTAATGGTTTCCCCGCCTGTCCGATAGTGAGGCCGACCAGTTTGAACTCCCGAGGGTATAGAGACGGTGATCGTCGTAGCAGAAGACTGGATCGGTCGCGAGACCGACCGAACGGCTCGAATCGATCAGGAAAGCGGTTCGACGAGGTCTTCGAGGGCAGCGCGCGGGTCGTCGGCCTTCGCGACACCACTGGCCAGGAGCACGCCGGTCGCACCCAGGTCACCGGCGGACTCGACGTCTTCGCCGGTCGAGATACCGGCACCACAGTAGACATCGACGGCAGCGTCGACGGCCTCAGCGGCCTCGACTGCATCCGTCACGATGTCCGGGTCGGCTTTGCTGACGGGCGTGCCAGTGCCGATAAGTTCCGGCGGTTCGACAGCAACCGAGTCGGGACCGAGCGCCGCGGCGGCGGCGATCTGATCGGGGTTGTTTGCACAAACGCAGGTTTCCAGCCCGGCCCGTTCAGCGGCCTCAACCGAACCGTCGATGTCGGCGAGTTTGAGCCGCTGTTCGGAGTGATTGATCAGCGTGCCGACGGCACCGGCGTCAGCGACGCTCTCGGCGAGCGTGTGGCCGGTGTTCGAGCCATACTCGATCGGGTCGACGTGCTGGGCCCAGGTCTCGACGCCAGTGTCGGCGACCGCTTCGAGGTGGGCCGCCTGTGCGGCGACACCGATGCGGACGCCGGACGCTTCGCTTACGTCCCGTGCGGCCTCGGCGACTTCGACCGGGTCACAGGGGTAGGTCTTGAGGTTGACAAGAACGAACATTGCATTTCATACTGTGTCGACCGGGCGAAAATAGGTTTCGAACCGTCGCGTCTGTGACAGCATCAGATTCGGCCCAAACAGTGACGGTTAAGACCCTCTCGACGTAATCATACGGCGTGACTGACCGGAGCGAGGCGACGACTGTCCTTATCGTCGAAGACGAAGATCACTTAGCAGACCTGTACGCGGAGTATCTCACCGATCAGTACGACGTTCGGACAGCCTACGGTGGCCAGCAGGCCATCAACGAACTCGACGCGACGGTTGATCTTGTCCTCCTCGATCGTCGCATGCCCGTCGTCTCGGGGAACGAAGTGCTCGCAACCATCGAAGAGCAGGGTATCGACGTCCAGGTAGCGATGGTGACCGCTGTCGATCCTGACTTCGACATTATCGACCTGGGTGTCGACGACTACGTCGTCAAGCCGGTGAGTAAAGGGACACTACGAAACGTCGTCGATCGCCTGGAAACGATTTCGAAGTACAACGAACAGCGCCGAAAGCTCACGGCCAAGAAGCTCAAGCGCAACGTCCTCGAAGTGGAGAAGACACGCCCGGAACTGACAAATAGCGAACGGTTCACAGCGCTCGAAGGGGAAATTGATCGACTCGAAGCCGATGTCGAGGAACTAGCGGAGTCACTCGAAGAACGTCAGATTACGCGCGGAAATTGACCGGCCCGCCTTTTTAAGAATCCTTGCGCTCGACAACGTCACCGAGCGTGTATTCGCCGACGTCCGAGCCGCCATCCCAGTCAGTGTCGCCTTCATCACCGCTTTCCGTCAGCGTGATGTCGAGTGCATGTTCGAGCTTCCCCTGAACGTCGTCGCTGGGGAGGTGGCCGCCGTGTTCGAGCTGCCGGATGAGGCTCGCCTTTTCGTTGAGTTGGTCGGCGAGTTCGCTCTGGCTGAGCCCGGCTGATTCGCGGGCTGCCCGGATACGCTCGTCAAAGTCCTGGACGAGTTCGTCCATCTCATCGAACATGTCCTGTCGGCGGCCGCCGCTTGATTGACTCGCCGAACTCGATGTTGATGGCGACCCGTCGGAACTTGACGCGCTCGAACTGGAAGAGCTGCCCGTCGAGTACTTCGTCGACGCCGATCCCGAGTCCGCAGTCTGGACTTCGGTCCCGAAGTCAGTACACTCATCACAGACATCCAGTTCCGCACCCTCCACTTTGATCGTGTTGGGCGACTGGGTCTCCGCCCCGCACATCTCACACTGTACCATGTGAGTCCTTTGCCTGCGCCGGGGCATAAATCGTACGCCTACCTGGGTGGCGAAGCGATTTCCGCGATGGAGTCAAACGACCACTATCGAGTGCCCGCGTATCCTGCCGGTTTCCCCATCCTCATCCCGATTTAGGACGGAGGCTGGGCAATGTCACAGACGACGAATGAGTCGCCGGTCGAGCAGTTTACCACCTCGCTCGCCGAGATCGAGGTGGACTGGACGACAACCGGACTGGACGACATCGAATCGACGCTTACAGCACTGATCGAGTCGCCGGCAGTCGGCGTGGAACTCCCGATCGATGGCGTCACACTCCCGGAACGTGTCGAGACAAATCCGGATCCAACAGCGATCCGGACGGCCACGACCGGCGTGACACCGGCGACCCTGGCCATCGCTGATTACGGCAGCGTTGTCCTCGAATCCGACCCGAACGGCTCCGAACTGATGAGCCTCTTTTCCGGAACACATGTCGTCGTTATCGAGGAGTCGGATATCGTCGGATCGATGGCCGAAGCCTTCGAGGCACTCGGCCCACACCTGCGTGAGGAACGCGGTGACGCGATCGTGGCGACGGGAGCCAGTGCAACGTCGGACATGGGGGCACTCGTCCGTGGCGTCCACGGGCCGAAACACGTCCACATCGTTATCATCGAATCATGAGCGGGAAAACCTCGAAACGTGCGAAGGCAGCGAAAATCCGGGAGATCCTCGACACCGAAGGCGCCGCTATCGAGACCAACACCCAGGGGTTCAACGACGATCGGTACGAGTCGGTCGCCAACCTGGAGAATTACGAAGCCCTCAAAGACGAGGCACGCGCGATCAAGGAAGACGCCATCGAGAGATTGCCCGAGCTGATCGAGGAACTCACGGCCGCCGTCGAGGCAAACGGCGGCACGGTCTATCTTGCCGAAGACGCCGCTGACGCCAACGAATATATCGAATCAATCGCCAAAGACGCCGATGCCGACAGCGTGGCAAAGAGCAAGTCAATGACGACGGAGGAACTCGACGTCAACGAACACCTCGAAAGCGCTGGCGTCGACGTCGTCGAAACCGACCTCGGCGAGTGGGTGTTACAGGTGGCTGAGGAAGCCCCGTCCCACCTTGTTGCCCCCGCGATCCACAAATCACGTGCGGAAATCGCGGACCTGTTCGAGGACCACTTCGATCCCGACGTCCCCCTGGAAACGGCCGAGGACCTCACGAACTTCGCCCGCGAGCAATTGGCCGACCAGATCGCTGACGCCGACGTGGGCATGACGGGCGCGAACTTTCTGACGGCCGACTCCGGGACGATGGCACTCGTGACCAGCGAGGGGAACGCCCGCAAGACCGTCGCCAGCGCGGACACCCACGTCGCGGTGGCCGGCGTCGAAAAGATAATTCCCAGCGTGGAGGACCTCCAGCCGTTCGTCGAGTTGATAGGGCGCTCTGGAACGGGCCAGGACATCACCTCCTACATTTCGCTGCTGACACCACCGATCGACGCGCCCACGTTCAATGGCGACCGCTTGGGCGATCCGGACGACCGCGAGTTCCACCTCGTCCTCGTGGACAACGGCCGCATGGCGATGCGCGAGGACGACGACCTCCGGGAGACGCTTTACTGTATCCGGTGTTCTGCATGTGCCAATTCGTGTGCCAACTTCCAACAGGTCGGCGGTCACGCCTTCGGCGGGGAGACTTACACCGGCGGGATCGCCACTGGCTGGGAGGCCGGTATCGGTGGCGAGGAAAGCGCCGAAGAGTTCAACGACCTCTGTACCGGCTGCAGTCGCTGTACTGAAGCCTGTCCCGTCAAGATAGACATCCCCTGGATCAACACCGTCGTGCGGGATCGACTCAACCGCGGCGAGGATCCGGACACGTTCGATCACCTCGTCACCGGACTGACGCCAGACGAGGAACCCGCCGGCCTGGACCTCCAGAAGCGCTTTTTCGGGAATTTCGCCACCGTCGCGACACTCGGCAGCGCGTTCGCCCCGCTGTCGAACTGGGCCGCCGCGGCCCCGCCGTCCCGGTGGATTGCCGAGAAACTGCTCGGCGTCGATCGCCGGCGAGAGATGCCGAAATTCACGCGCGGGACGCTCCGCAAGTGGGCCAAGGGTCGAGAACCGCCAGCAGACCCCGAGCGCGAAGTCGTCCTGCTCGCCGACACCTACACCAACTACATGCACGTCGAGCGGGGCAAAGCCGCGATCCGGACGCTCGAAGCCCTCGACGTGGAAGTCCACGTCGCGGACGTGACCGAAAGCGGCCGCGCCGCCCTCTCACAGGGCATGATCGAGACGGCCCGCGAGCACGCCGAAACCGTCGCCGACGCGCTGGAACCCCACCTCGAAGCCGGGCGCGACGTGGTTATGGTCGAGCCGAGCGACCTCGCGATGCTCCGGAACGATTACCGTCGGTTGCTCCCCGAGGAAGCGTTCGACCGACTTTCGACAAACAGTTACGAGGTCTTGGAGTACGTCTTCGGCCGCCTCGAAAACGGCGCGGACCTCGACGCGCTTGCCGACGGCGACGGCGAGGAAATCGCCTATCACAGCCACTGTCAGCAACGGACGCTCGGGTTGGCGGCTCACACCGAAGCGATCCTCGACGAAGTGGGCTACGACATGGTCACCTCGGAGGTCGAGTGCTGCGGGATGGCCGGCTCCTTTGGCTTCAAACAGCAGTATTACGACGTCAGCATGGCCGTCGGTGACGACCTCCGCGAACAATTCACCACGCCCGAGACTGAAGATCGGCGGGTCGTGGCGAGTGGCACGTCCTGTCATGACCAACTGACTGATCTGCTCGATCGACCAGCGACACACCCGGTCGAGTTGATCGCGCCCGAGGAGGAGTAAGCGTCCGCGAAAGCTCAGTCCAGATCCCGAAGCGACACCACAAGTCGCTGGATCGCGGTGAAGTGACCGACGACGGCGAAGACGACGAGCAACCAGCCGACGACCGAAAGGCCACGGATTGGCTCGCCGTACACGAACGCCACGACGCCAACAACCCCGGTGAGTGCGAGGCGATCAGCCCGACCCAAGAGACCGCCATAAACCCGGTCAAGTCCGACTGCCTGGGCCTGGGTTCCCAAGTAGGATGTCATCAACACGCCCGTGATCGCTGCGACACCGAGATCCCAGCGGTCGATGCCCCCAGCTAGCCCGACGAGGACGAGCAAGTCAGCATAGCGATCGAAGACGTGATCGAGCAGGTCACCGGCCGCCGATTCGGTTCCCAGTTCCCGAGCGATTGCACCGTCAAGCAGATCGAGCAGGCCGTTGAGAAACACCAGGAATGCGCCCGCGAGATACCAGCTCGGCGCAGATGGGCCGAAGTAGAACGCGACGGCGGCCCCACCGGCGACGAGCAGTGCTACGACGCTGACGGCGTTCGGCGTGAGCCCGAGCCGAACGCTCACTGCGACGAACGGGTCGAGCAGTCGGTCCGTGAGTGGACGGAGCCGATCGAGCGTCATAGGTAGTCGATGTAGGATACCGCCCCGGCCCCTGGCTTGCGATCCCCGTCGATGACGGCTTCGATCTCGGTGGCGACCGCCTCAGGCGAGCGATCGGTCGTCTCGATCTCGTAGACTGATTCGCCGCCGTGCTCCTCGATCGCCTCGACGAGAATGACGTCCAGGGCCTCACTCTCGGCGTTTTCCTGTGCGCTTTCTTCGCTCTCGCCGCGGTCGCTCAGTCGCTGTTCGATCGTCTCGGGATGACAGCGGAGGACGATCACGCGATCGACTGGAAGGTGATGGGCGAGGTGAGATTCGACGACGACATCGTCGCGCCCGTCGAACCAGTCCCGGACGGCGTCGAGATCGGCGATCGTCGAATCGCGTTCGTCGTCGACGCCCTGTGAAAGCCCTTCCTGCGTGATGACTTCGTTGAGATGAACGACATCCAGATCCCGTTCCAGACGGTCCGTTGCGCTCGTTTTGCCAGTGCCGGGCGTCCCAGTGACGGCGACCCTCACGAATCGAGCACCTCGTTGATGGTTTCGACCGCCGTCTTCGTCTCCGCACGGGTCCCACAGGTGATCCGGACGTGTTCGGGCAGACCGAAGCTCGAACAGTCCCGGACGATCACGCCCCGCTCTTTGCTCTCCTGGGCGACGCGCGTCGCGTCACCGACCTCCGCGAGAACGAAGTTTCCGCCGCTCTCGTAGGTCCTCGCGTCGAGATTGTCCTGATAGTATTCGCGACTCCACTCGACAAGGTCCCGGATCTTCTGGATGTGTTCCTCGTCGTCCAGTGCGGCCAATCCGGCCCGGCAAGCGAGCTCACTCGCCGAGAAGGGCGTGTTGATTCGCTCGTAGGCATCGGCCCACTCCGTGGGCGTGATGGCGTACCCGAGTCGAAGGCCGGCGAGACCATACGCTTTCGAGAACGTGCGGATGACCGCGACGTCATCGCGCTGTCTAACAAGTTCAACGGCACTCGGACGGTCGGCGAACTCGTTGTAGGCCTCGTCGACGACCACGAGCGTCTCCTCGTCGGTCCGGTCGGCGATTGCTTCGATCTCGTCGAGAGAAACCTGCGATCCCGTGGGATTGTGCGGGCTCGTCAGGTAGACTATTCGCTCGCCGTCGTAGCCATCGAGGACGCGATCGGGTGACTGGTGGAAGCCGTCGTCGGCCACGAGCGGATAGGTGTGGACCTCGCCGTGGTGATACCGGGCGCTCATCGAGTGATAAGTAAAGTCCGGGTCGGGGACCAGTGCGGCTTGCCCGGGGTCAAGCATCGCGCGGGAAAGGGCGTCCATCGCACCGTCGCCCCCGTTTGCCGGCCAGATCTGGGCCGGGTCGACGTCCCAGCGGTCGGCCAGCCGCTCGACGAGATCAGCGTGGGAGGCTTTCGGATAGGCGTGAATCCGTTCGGCGTGCTCGCGGATCGCTTCAACAGCCTTTGGACTCGGGCCGATGGCGTTCTCGTTCGAAGAGAGTTTGATCAGGTCGTCGGGGTCGACGCCGAGTTCGCGGGCGGTCTCTTCGATCCCGCGCCCGGCACGATAGACAGTGTGGGAAGAGAGGTCCCGTGGGTTCATACCCGAAGGGTGGGGGGCGGGCACTCTTAAGCGTGCATACCTGTCGCTACGGGGCGTTCGAATCGGGAAAACAGGCCACTCAGGCGAACGTCTTCGAAACTTCGTCGTCTTCCTCTTCGGCCTGGATCTTCTCCCAGGCGTCGACGAAGTCGGCCTCGGTGACCTCAGTCCGGTCGTCGCGGATGGCGAGCATCCCAGCCTCGGTACAGATCGCCTTGACGTCGGCCCCACTGGCCTCCGTCGCTTCTTCAGCCAGGCGAGCGAAGTCGACGTCTTCGGCGAGGTTCATCTCGCGGGTGTGGATCTCGAAGATCTGCTCGCGGCCCTCGATTTCCGGCTTTGGCACCTCGATGAGGCGGTCGAAGCGACCGGGCCGGAGGATGGCGCGGTCGAGCATGTCAAAGCGGTTGGTGGCGGCGATGATGCGGATCTCCCCGCGGTCGTCAAAGCCGTCCATCTCCGAAAGGAGTTGCATCATCGTCCGCTGAACCTCGGCGTCGCCGCTGGTCTTTGAGTCCGTTCGCTTCGAGGCGATCGCGTCGATCTCGTCGATGAAGATCACGGCGGGTTCGTGCTGGCGTGCGAGTTCGAAGAGATCGCGGACGAGTTTCGCGCCCTCGCCGATGAACTTGTGGACCAGTTCCGAGCCAGCCATCTTGATGAAGGTGGCGTCGGTCTCGTTGGCGACGGCTTTCGCCAGCATCGTTTTCCCGGTCCCTGGCGGGCCGTGCAGCAGGACACCACTGGGCGGATCGATACCAACCTCGTCGAACATGCCGGGATTCTTCATGGGCATCTCGACGGTCTCGCGAACTTCCGAAACCTGGTCGTCAAGCCCACCGATGTCCTGGTAGGTCACCTGTGGGCTCTGATCGACCTGCATCACGCGAGCACGAACGTCCGTCTCGTCGTCAAGCGTCTTGACGATCGACAGCGAGTTGTTGACCGCGACACGTTCGTCGGGTTCGATGTCCTCGCGCATTTCGTCGGTGACTTCGGTGAGGGCTTCCTGGTTGTTCCCGTGCTGTTTGATGATGACGCCCTCGTCAGTTAGCTCTTGGACCGTTGCCACGAACAGCGGGGACTGCTTGAGCTTCTTGTTCTCGTGGTTGAGGCGTTCGAGTTTCTGCTGGTACTTGTTGTTCTCGGCATTGGCATCCAGCAGCTTGTCCCGCATCTCCTCGTTTTGGTCCTCGAGGATGTCGAGTTGTTCTTCGAGCGCTTCGAGTTTCTCCTGTTGGGACGCGTCTTCGTCGTACGGTTGCTCGACGTCGTCCACCGTATCCGTCATTGAACGTCCCTAGCGGGTCTGCCAACAAGAGGCTTCGGGTCACGACGAATACTCGCCCAATCCGGCAGTTGAGGCAAATCCTGACCGTTCTTCGACTTGATCGACAGGGCAGGTGACATGGGTAGAGAATAACCAAAAGTTATAATTAGAGATAGTAAATATTATCACCCTGTATCAGTTACGACGGAGTACGATGAGCGTCACGGAGTCACCACAGGTCGAGCCAGCACAGGACCCCGGTTGGGAAGCCGTCGAAGAGCTGCCACCGAGTGCGAAACTCGTCGCCAAGTCCCTCGAATACAACGACAGCTTGACCCAGAGCCAACTCGCCGACGAGACGCTGTTGCCGGCCCGGACGGTTCGGTACGCGCTAAATCGCCTCGAAGACGTCGGCGTCGTCGACTCGCGGTTCTCGTTTGCCGACGCCCGCAAGCGCGTCTACACCCTGTCGATCGAGTGATCGCGGGCTCGTCGTCCACTTTCACCCACCTCGCGGAACGTCTTTAGGACCCGGTCGCGTAGCCGCCGGCAATGACGCAGGTGATACACACCGGCGACACTCACCTTGGCTATCGGCAGTACCATTCCGCCGAGCGCCAGTCGGACTTCCTGGATGGGTTTCGAACGGTCACGACCGACGCTATCGAGTCGGATGTCGACGCCGTTGTTCACGCCGGCGACCTCTTTCACGATCGGCGACCCAGACTGCAAGACATCATGGGAGCGATGTCGATCCTCCGTGACCTTGCTGACGCGGAGATTCCGTTCCTGGCCGTCGTCGGCAATCACGAAGGGAAACGCGACGCCCAGTGGCTCGATCTGTTCGAGTCACTCGACCTGGCGACGCGACTCGACGCGACGCCGACCGTGATCGGCGATACCGCCTTCTACGGGCTGGACTTCGTTGCGCGCGCCCAGCGAGACGCCTATCAGTACGACTTCGAACCACACGACGCCGACCACGCGGCTCTCGTCTCACACGGCCTGTTCGAACCGTTCGACCACGGCGACTGGGACGCCCGCGAAATTCTCAGTGAGTCCGACGTCGCGTTCGACGTGATGTTGCTCGGTGATGACCACACCCCGGCCAAGCGCGAGGTTGAGGGCACGTGGCTCACCTACTGTGGCTCGACCGAGCGGGCGAGCGCGGACGAGCGAGAGGCACGCGGGTACAACATCGTCACGTTCGACGACGAGGTGGATATTCGACGTCGATCCATCGAGACCCGCGAGTTCGTCTTCGTTGACGTCGAACTCGCCGAGGGAGAAGGGGGAAAACGAGTGCGCGAACGAGTCGGCCAGCACGACCTGACGGACGCCGTCGTCATCGTCACGATCGAGGGCGAGGGCGAGCCAGTGCCGCCGGCCGGGATCGAGGAGTTCGCCCGCGATCGCGGGGCCCTGATCGCCCGCGTCAACGATCGCCGGGAGATCGACGAGGAATCAGCCTACCAGGTGAGTTTCGCCGATCCAGACGACGCCGTCCACGAACGTATCCAGCAACTCGGCCTCAGTCCCGCCGCCCAGGAACTCGACGAGGTCGTCCGGGCGAGCAAGGTCGCCGACTCGAACGTCGACGATTCCGTCCAGGGCCGCGTTCGCGAACTGGTAACGGACGCCGACGCCGACACTTTCGAGCCGGCCCCGCCCGAGGCTAATTCTGACAAGCAACAGACCGAGGAATCCCAGGACGACACCGACGAGAACGATGTCGACCCAACGGGCGTGGCCGACGAAAGCCCCGTCGACTCAGCTGGCCCGGCTGAGGAAGATTCCGAGACACAACGTCACGACGACGATTCCAAGACACAACGTCACGACGACGATTCCAAGACACAGCCTCACGACGACGATTCCGAGACGCAGCCAAACGACGACGATGCCAAAGACGCTGGCGTCAGCGACGACTCGTCCGGCACTGACGAAGCTGCTCCCGGAGACCAGTCCCACCCTGACGGGGACGGCGAGGATCAGGCCACGATGGAGGAGTACCTATGAGATTCGAGCGCATCCGGTTGGAGAACTTCAAGTGCTACACCGACGCCGATCTGCGACTGGATCGCGGCGTGACGGTCATTCACGGTGTCAACGGCAGCGGGAAGTCATCGTTGCTCGAAGCCGCCTTCTTCGCCCTGTACGGGGCGCGGGCGCTCGATCGAACGCTCGAAGACCTGGTGACGATCGGGGCCGAGGAAGCCACGATCGAGCTGTGGTTCGCCCACGGCGGAAAGTCCTATCACATCAAACGACGCCTCCGCGTCCGCGACGATCGGGCGACGACAGTCGAATGCGTCCTCGAAGAACCGGATGGCACGGTTGAGGGCGCACGCGACGTCCGCGATCGGGTTGCTACACTGTTGCGGATGGATCACGCGGCGTTCGTCAACTGTGCGTACGTCCGCCAGGGCGAAGTCAACAAGCTGATCAACGCGACCGCGAGCGAGCGCCAGGACATGATCGACGACCTCCTCCAGCTCGGTCGCTTAGAGGAATACCGCCAGCGGGCCAGCGACGCCCGCGTCGGGGTCGGCCGCGTCTTGCAGGACAAGGAAGGCTCGCTCTCCCAGCTCGACGAACAGATCGAAGCCAAGGAAGCCAAAGACCTCCACGAGCGACGCAACGCCGCCGAGACGGATCTGGCGTCCGTGAGGGAGGAACTCGAAAACTACGAAGAGCAACGCGAGACTGCAAAGGAGACGCTCTCGGACGCCGAATCGGCCCTGGAAGAGTACGAACAGCGACGCGACGAACTCGACGAGGTCGAGAGCGAGGTCGACGACCTGACTGAGACGGTCGAGGCGACAGAATCGAAGCGCGAGCAACTGCAGACGGAGATCCGTGAGCACCGTGAACGGCGCGAAGAGGTCGAGGAGACCATCGACTCGGCGATTGAATCAACGGAACTGGCCGCGGATGCCGACCGCGGAGCACTCGAAAATCAGCTCGAAGAACTGCGATCACAGGACGAGGACCTCCGTGACGACATCGAGAGTCACAGACTCGACGCCCAACGCCACCGCGACGAGGCCGAGTCACACCGCGAGGAAACCGACGAGTGCGAGACTCGGGCTGCCGAGAAGCGCGAGCGTGCCGACGAGCTTGAGTCCGACCTCGAAGACACACGGGAGGATCTGGCCGACCGTCGCGAGACGCTTTCAGACGTCGACGAGCAGATCGACGCGATCGAGGCGACCTTCGAGGACGCGCCGATCGCCCTCGGTGAGGCAGACACGTTCCGCGAGGAGGTCCAGGACGAACTGGACGAGATCGACGACGAACTCACGTCGACCCGGGCGACCATCGAACACCTGGAAGAAACAATTCAGGAGGCAGAAGAACTCCTCGACGCGGGCAAGTGTCCGGAGTGTGGCCAGTCAGTCGAGGGCGCACCGCGTGTCGACACGCTCGAAGCCGATCGCGAGCGACGCCAGGAGCTGGAATCCGAACGTGAGGCCGTAGAAGACGATTATGCGACGCTCGAAGACCGGCTGGAACGCGCCAAAGCGCTCCTCGACCGTGAGAGTGAGTACGACCGCCTCCAGGAGAAGCGCGAGACACTCGCGGAACTGATCGGCGATCGGGAAACGACAATCGAGGAGACAGGCGAGCGAATCGAGACCCTTCGAGATGAGGCCGACCAACTGGACGAACAGGCCGAGGAACATCGTGAACAGGCCGAAGAAGCAAAAGCAGCGGCCAAGGAGGCCCAAGAAGCGATCGCGGACTGCAACGAGGGCCGCGCGGAGCTGTCGGATCGGATCGACACCATCGAAGATATTCTCGAATGGCTGGAGGAACGCGAGGACATTGCAGACGCGATCGAGCAACGCCGCGAGCGCCGCGAGCAACTGGCCGAGATGAACGACGAGCGACGGGAGCGATTGACGGCGCTCCGGGAACGACGGGCCGATCTCGAAGAGGCGATCGACGAGGACCGCCTCGAAGAAGCCAGGGCGGACAAGGACCGAGCGGAAACCTATCTCGAAGAGGTCCGCGAGGAAATCGAGCGCCTCGAACAGCGCCGCGACGACCTGCAGGGCAAAAAAGGAGCTCTCGAAAACGAGATCGAGGAGTTGCAGTCACTCAGGGACCGTCGCGAGGAACTCGCTGCCACTGTCGACCGGCTCGATTCGCTGTACGACGAGGCCGAGCAATTACAGGAGATGTACGGCCAGCTTCGGGCCGAACTCCGCAAGCGAAACGTCGAGACCTTAGAGCGGATGCTCAACGACACGTTCGACCTCGTCTATCGGAACGACTCCTACGATCGGATCGAACTCGATGAAGAATATCACCTGACGATCTACCAGAAAGACGGGCAGGCCCTCGACCCAGACCAGCTCTCGGGCGGGGAACGAGCATTGTTCAATCTGAGTCTCCGGGCGGCGATCTACCGGCTCCTGGCCGAAGGGATCGAAGGGACGGCACCGACCCCCCCGCTGATTCTCGACGAACCGACCGTCTTCCTGGATTCGGGGCACGTCTCACAACTGCTCGAACTTATCGAGTACATGCGCGCGGAGATCGGCGTCGAGCAGATCGTCGTCGTCAGCCACGACGACGAACTCGTCGATGCGGCCGACGACCTCGTTCACGTCAGCAAGGACGCCACAACCAATCGCTCGACTGTGAGCCGCCGCGAGGCAACTGCCCTGCCGGCGGATTGATCGGTGGGAGCGACAGAGCCACGAAGAGGCAGGTTCACTCCGTATCGAGTATTGTCGCAAGCGCGTCCGTCGCCACGTCAGTCGTCCCGTAGCCCCGTTTTCCGGCAACCGATTCTTCCTCGATCAACCCAGCAGCCCGAAACTCGGCCAGTTGGCCATGCAGATCGCTCTCGCAGTACTCGTAGCGATCGAGCAACGTAGTGACGGCCACTGGGCCGTCGCGATTGATTTCGAGGAGTAAGCCAAGCGCCTGTTCAGTCCGGACCGCAGTGAGGACAGCCCGTACCGGGCTCGAAACGGTTGCTGAGACTGCCTCTAGCGGGGACTCCTCGATCGGTTCGAGGGTCGATTCGGGCCGATAGGACTCCTGGCCGGTCTCGGGATCGCGAACGAGCCACTCCGACCCCGACCGCTTGACGAGGAGATACGTCCGTCCATGCTCGTCACGTACCGTCCGCATGGTCGCCATTTCGCTCGCGCCGGGATAGCACTTTGGACGGCCAAGGGAGACTGTCAGTCTGCAAGCCGCTCTCGTTTGAACGCCCAGTATCGAGCGAATCCGTATCCGGCGAAAAGCAGCCCGACCGCGAGTAAGCCGCCACCAATGCGGAGATTGCCTCGAAAGTACAGCATCATCGGCCCGACAGTGACGCCAAACAGCGCCACGTTGAACACCAAGACGAGTCGCCAGAACAGGGCCGCGACTGCCCCATCGAGCGCATCCTCGCCGGGGTCCGGTTCGGGCACGTCGACCGCCGGGACTAGATCCGTCGGCTGGTCGTCGTTGTCGCCGACGAGATCGTCGATAAGGTCGCGATCGGACACGCTGTACGTTCGGGTCGCCGGCCTCAAATCGGCTTCGGGTAGGCGTGACCGAAGGATAGCTACCGATGGGCCGAGAGATCGATAGCGTCGTCGCTGAACACCCACGAAAGCGGGTTCTCTGCGTCGTAGAGTACAGTGCCGTCGTCAGTCTCGTAGAACTCGACGGTTGCGGCCGTCTCGGACGGTTCGGGGAGACGTTGCTCCCCGCTCGGCACTCCGTCGCTCCGGCGTCCGTCGGCGGGGTTCGTCATAACTACGATAAGTGGTATGGTATGACATGGCATAAACTTTGTTCCCTCGGCAGGCGACCGGGGAGTTTTTGCACGGGCAGGCGAACGCTACGCCAATGGTAGATTCCGGGGAACAGATCGGCCTGGACGATTTCGACGGGGGGGTCGACAGACCGAACGAAGAGGCCCAGGCCGTCGCCGGCAACGGCGGCCACCAGGCTGGCGTCGTCGAGACCAGCGAGTGGCGATATCCCGAGGCCGACGGGACGGTCGAGCTCTTCGTCACGCAGGTCGATTACACGATCGAGGGTAGCGGAGACGACGAATATCCTGTCTTGCACGTCTTTGGTCGTACCAGCGACCACGAGCTAGAACATATCCGCGTCTACGAGTTCAAACCGTACTTCTATGCGCCAGCAGCGTCCGTCGATGAAGACCGCCTCGCAAGCTACGATGCGATCACCGGGTGGGAATACACTGACGATGACGGGAACGCCTACGAGTCCATCCGCGGCGAGGAACTGATGCGGATCTTCGGTCGCACACCGCGTGACGTCGGGCAGATCCGTGACGACTTCGACCATTACGAGGCGGACATTCTCTTTCCCAACCGTCTGCTGATCGACAAGGACATCACCAGCGGCGTTCGCGTCCCAGCGCGGCGAACTGACGACGGTTCGATCCGGGTCCCCCACGACGAAATCGAGGCCGTCGATTACGACGCCGAGGCGCGGGTCAACACCTTCGACATCGAGGTCGAAGACCGCTCGGGCTTCCCCGAAGACGGCGAGGAGCCGATCATCTGTCTCACCAGCCACGACTCCTATCGTGACGAGTACGTCGTCTGGCTGTATGACTCGCCAGTCGGAATCGACCCGCCGGAGGCACTCGATGGCTACGAACCCCTGGAAGACGATTTCGAGGCCGACGTCCGCGTCTTCGACGAAGAGGAGGCGATGCTTGGGGCGTTTCTCGACTACATCGAGGAAACGAATCCAGACTTGCTGACCGGGTGGAACTTCGGTGATTTCGACGCACCCTATTTCATCGACCGACTGGACGTTCTCGACGCTCGGGCCGAGGAAAATCTCGACATGAACCGGCTGTCCCGCGTCAACGAAGTGTGGCGGTCCGACTGGCAAGGCCCGGATATCAAGGGCCGTGTCGTGTTCGATCTCCTGCGGGCCTACAAGCGGACGCAGTTCACGGAACTCGATTCCTACCGTTTAGAGGATGTCGGCCAGGCTGAACTCGGGGCCGGCAAAGAAACCTACACGGGCGACATCGGCACGCTCTGGGAAGAGAATCCCGAACGCCTGCTGGAGTACAACCTCCGGGACGTCGAACTGTGCGTCGAACTCGACCGCAAGCAGGACATCATCGCCTTCTTCGAGGAGGTGGCCTCCTTCGTCGGGTGCAAACTCGAGGACGCCCCCACACCAGGGGACGCCGTCGACATGTACGTCCTCCACAAGGCCTTCGGGAATTTCGTTCTGCCCTCGAAGGGCACCGTCGAGTCCGGCGAAGAGTTCGAGGGCGGGGCCGTCTTCGAGCCGATCAGCGGGATCAAGGAGATGGTAAGTGTCCATGACTTGAAATCTCTCTATCCGATGTGTATGGTGACGATTAACGCATCCCCGGAGACGAAGGTTGATCCAGAGACCTACGACGGGGAGACGTTCCGGGCACCCGATCCCAGCGGCCAGCACTTCCGGAAAGAACCCGACGGGATCGTTCGGGAGATGGTCGAAGAACTATTATCAGAGCGCGAAGAGAAGAAGTCCCTCCGAAACGATCACGAACCCGGAACCGAGGCCTACGAGCTCTATGACCGGCAGCAAGGAGCTGTCAAGGTTATTATGAATTCTCTCTACGGCGTTTCGGGATGGGATCGATTCAGGCTCTATGACAAGGACAACGCCGCCGCCGTGACCGCGACGGGGCGATCGGTCATCGAGTACACCGAATCGGCTGTCAACGACCTCGGATACGAGGTGACCTACGGGGATACCGACAGCGTTATGATAAGTATGGAGGATGATATGTCGGTCGCGGATGCGATCGATCGCTCCTTCGAGATCGAGGAGGCGATCAACGCCTCCTACGACGAGTTCGCCCGCGAGACGCTACAGGCCGATGAGCACCGCTTTCAGATCGAGTTCGAGAAGCTCTACCGGCGGTTCTTCCAGGCGGGGAAGAAGAAGCGCTACGCGGGCCACATCGTCTGGAAAGAGGGCAAGGATGTCGACGACATCGACATCACCGGTTTCGAGTACCAGCGCTCGGACATCGCGCCGATCACCAAGCGCGTCCAGAAGGAGGTTCTCGACTTGATCGTCACCGAAGGCGATGTCGACGCCGTCACGGAGTATCTTCACGACGTGATCGAGGACTTCCAGGCAGGCAACGTCAATATGGAGGACGTGGGTATCCCCGGTGGGATCGGCAAGCGCCTGGACAATTACGACACCGATACCGCCCAGGTCCGGGGGGCGAAGTACGCAAACGAGTTACTTGGGACGAACTTCGATCGCGGGAGCAAGCCCAAGCGCCTTTATTTGAAGAAAGTCCACCCCGAGTACTTCCGACGGATCGAAGACGAACGCGGTCTCGATCCTTCCCGGGACCTCATCTATGGCGAATTCAAACGCGATCCGGACGTGATCTGTTTCGACGTCGCCGAACAGATCCCCGAGGAATTCGAGGTCGACTGGGAGAAAATGCTCGAAAAGACCCTCAAGGGACCGATCGCCCGCGTCATCGAGGCTTTAGACGTCTCCTGGCAAGAGGTCAAAAGCGGCCAAGAGCAGACGGGGCTCGGCCAGTACATGTGAGACGGACAGTCCCCATCGACTTCATCGTTCGGCAAGATTCTTTCTGATTCAGCCAAAGCAAATATCTTGTGTTGCGAAAGCTTCATGGGTGAGAGGAACCACTTTTCGGTTGACCTAGAACATGGCAACACTCGAAATCAATAGTCTCCACGCGAAGGTAGCCGAAGAAGGTGGCGAGCGGATTCTCGAAGGGGTCGATCTGACGGTCGAGTCCGGCGAGATTCACGCGCTGATGGGACCGAACGGCAGCGGGAAATCGACAACGGCGAAGATAATCGCCGGTCACCCTGCCTACGAGGTGACCGACGGTGACGTATTGCTGCACCTTGACAGCGAGGAATACGACGAGGAGATTCCCGAGGACCTGCAGACGTGGGATCTCCTCGACCTCGAACCGAACGAGCGTGCAGCCCTCGGAATCTTCCTCGGCTTCCAGTATCCGGCCGAGATCGAAGGCGTCACCATGGTGAACTTCCTCCGAACGGCGCTGAACGCCAAGCTCGAGGGCCGCGAGGAGCTCTTCGAAAACGACGAGGAAGCAGAGGCCGAAGACGACGAAGAGGCGGGCTATGATACCTCGCCGATGGAAGGGGCCGCCGACGAGGGCGAGGTCAGCGTCGCCGAGTTCCAGCAGCTCTTGAAAGAAAAGATGGAGCAGCTGGATATGGACGAGTCCTTCGCCGAGCGGTATCTCAACGTCGGGTTCTCCGGCGGCGAGAAGAAACAGAACGAGGTCCTGCAAGCGGCGATCCTCGAACCCGAGATCGCCGTGCTCGACGAGATCGACTCCGGGCTTGACATCGACCGCCTTCAGGATGTCTCGAAGGGGATCAACTCCCTCCGGGACGACCAAGGGACGGGCGTTCTCCAGATCACCCACTACCAGCGCATCCTCGATTACGTCGAGCCCGATCACGTCCACGTGATGCTCGACGGACAGATCGCACAGAGTGGCGGGCCGGAACTGGCCGAAAAGCTCGAAGACGAGGGCTACGATTGGGTTCGCGAGCAGGTTTACGAGGCTGCCTGAGGTGACCAACGTATGAGTTCAGACAACGACCTCGAATCGACCGACACGGAGGCTCGATTCGAATTCAAGAAAGAAGAGAAGTCGGCCTACGAAGCTGAGGTCGGCCTCACAGAGGAGACTGTCCGGAAGATCAGCGACGACAAGGACGAGCCCGATTGGATGCTCCAACGGCGCCTTCGCGCCTTGGAGCAGTACAAGGAAATGCCGATGCCGACGGACTGGCCCGGACAGCCGGACCTCTCGGAAGTCAACGTCGACGAGATCATCCCCTACATCCGCCCAGACATCGAGACTCGCGGTGGCGAGGACGACTGGGACGACCTCCCCGACGAGATTCAGGACACCTTCGACAAGCTGGGCATCCCCGAGGCCGAACAGCAGGCCCTCTCTGGGGTCGGCGCTCAGTACGAGTCCGAGATCGTCTACCAGAACATGCAGGAGCAGTGGGAGGAGAAAGGCGTCGTGTTCATGGACATGGACAAGGCCGTCCAGGAACACCCCGAGCTCGTCCGTGAGCACTTCATGACCAAGGCTGTCCCGCCCAGCGACAACAAGTTCGCGGCGCTACACGGTGCGGTCTGGTCGGGCGGGAGCTTCGTCTACATCCCCGAGGGCGTCACTGTCCAGATGCCCATCCAGGCGTACTTCCGGATGAATTCGGAGGGAATGGGCCAGTTCGAGCACACCCTCATCATCGCCGAGGAGAACTCGGAAGTCCACTACATCGAGGGCTGTTCGGCACCCCAATACGCCCGTCACAATCTCCACAGTGGGGGCGTCGAAGTCTTCGTCAAGGAGGGTGCCCACGTCCAGTACTCGACGGTCCAGAACTGGTCGAAGAACACCTACAACCTCAACACCAAGCGCGCCATCGCCGAGGCCGACGGCCGCATGGAGTGGATATCCGGGTCGATGGGCTCGAAGGCGACCATGCTGTACCCGAGTACGATCCTCAAGGGCCCCGGTGCCAGTGACAATCACATCACCATCGCCTTCGCGGGCGAAGGCCAGGACATCGACACCGGCGCGAAGGTCTACCACAACGCGCCCAACACGAAGTCCACCATCGAATCGAAGTCCATCGCCAAGGACGGCGGGCGGACGAACTACCGCGGGCTGGTTCACATCGCCAATGGGGCGAAAGGATCCCAGACGAACGTCGAATGTGACGCGCTGATGTTCGACAACGAGAGTACGTCGGACACGATGCCGTACATGGAGATTCAGGATAACGAAGTTGACGTCGCCCACGAGGCAACTGTTGGGAAGATCGGCGACGAGGACATCTTCTACCTCCAGAGCCGGGGCCTGGACGACGACGACGCAAAGCAGATGATTGTCGCTGGGTTCATCGAGCCGATCACGGAGGAGCTGCCGATCGAGTACGCCGTCGAACTCAACCGTCTCATCGAACTGGAGATGGAGGGGAGCCTCGGATGAGCACGCAGGTACACGCAACTGTCACTGAAGCGGACGTCGAGCAGATCTCCGCGGAACTGGGCGAGCCGGACTGGCTAACTGAGACGCGCCTCGAGGCCTTCGAAGCGCTCGAAGCGCTTCCGATGCCGTCGGTCATCCGCACGCCCGGGCGAGACTGGACGAACCTCGACGCGCTGGATTACGAGGAACTCGTCGACCCGCTTGAGTGGGCCGAGGAAAAAGACCGCGTCGAGGCCGAGGGCGTCGAGGTGCTCTCCTGGGCGGAAGCTCTAGAGGACCACGGCGACCTGATTGAGGACCACTTCGGGAGTGTCGTCGATCCCCAGCGGGACTATCTGACGGCGCTGTCGACGGCACTGTTCGGTGCCGGGACGGTCGTCTACGTCCCCGAGGGTGTCGACGCCGAGGACGTCAAGATCCGGACGACGATGAACTCCCGGTCGCTGTTCAACTACACCTTGGTCGTCGCCGAAAAATCGTCGTCAGTGACGATTCTGGAGCGCCAGCACACGGGCGAACCCGTCGAGGGCGACCAGTACTATTCGGGTGTCGTCGAGGTCACTGCCGGCGAGAACGCCACCGTCCAGTACGGGGCCTTGCAGAATCTCGCCGAGGACACGTACAACTTCTCGATCAAGCGCGGCCACGCAGACACCTACGGGACGATCAACTGGATCGAAGGCAATCTCGGCTCGCGGCTGACCAAAACCAGCGTCGAAACCCGCTTGCTTGGCGACGGCTCTGAGTCGAAGATCGTCGGGGCCTTCTTCGGACACGACGACCAGCACTTCGATCTCGCCTCGCGCGTCTGGCACGAGGGCGAGCACACGACGGCCGATCTCGTCACGCGAGGCGTGCTGGACGACACCGCCCGCTCGGTGTACGAGGGAGTTCAAGATGTCGGAGAAGATGCGTGGGACACCAACTCCTACCAGCGGGAGAACACCCTCATGTTGAGCGACGACAGCGAGGCCGACGCCTCGCCGAAGTTGATCATCAACAACCACGACACGGAAGCCAGTCACTCCGCAACGGTCGGGCAGGTCGACCAAGACGATCTGTTCTACATGACCTCACGTGGCGTCGACGAGGAATCGGCGACGAACATGCTCGTCGAAGGCTTCTTCGTGCCGGTGTTAGAAGAAGTCGAAGTCGACGAACTTCGCGAGGACCTGGACGCGCTGGTCCTCGAACGCCTGGGCATCTGACCTCGGAGATTGGGATCCGGGAACGAGTTTAAGGGCGTGCCACACGGAGCCTCACACATGTCTCTCGGCCCCAATCGCATACCGGAGGTGAGTCGGTGAGCCTCAGAGAGCCGATCGCCTCAGACCACCAGCTCGCCCGACTCTTACAGATCGGCGTCGTCCTGCAGGAAGTTATCGAAGCCAGGTCGAGCAAGCATATTGAATCGAACGACGGTCTCGAAGGGGAGCTACACGCACTCCTTGAGGACGCGATCGACCAGGCGAACACCCATCGACGGCGCTTAGAGACCCTAATCGACGATCTCGACGCTAACAGCGTGGCCTACGAGGACATCGAACCACTGGTCGAGGCCCAGTACCAGGCCGATCAGGACTTCGACGATATCGTGTACGACCAACTCTGTAACGCCGAAACAGCCTACAAGTTCTTCGACGACCTCCTTGATGCACTCGCCGAAAGCGAGGCGTCCGTTGGAATCGACAGCGACGAACTGGAACAAACGCTTGGCGACCTACGTGGGGCCGAAGCCCGGGGCGTCGAGGCGGTAACGGACGTCATGGAGGAACGAGCATGAACACTGGGCCAGCGGTGATCGACAGAACGAGACGGAGGGATGCGACGTGAATACTGCAGACCAATATCTCAAGGCCATCTACCTCGTCCAGCAACAGACAGACGAACCGGCTTCTACCGGCCGGATCGCCGATCGACTGGGCGTGAGCCCAGCCAGCGCCAACGAGATGGTCGGCAAGCTCGAGGAACGCGGGTTAGCCGATCACGAGAAGTACAACGGTGTAACGCTGACTGACGAGGGAATCATCCAGGCCAGAGACGCGCTTGAGACGTATTGTATCATCGAACGATTCCTCTTTCAGGTACTGGAAGTCGAAGAATTCCGAACCGAAGCCCGGCAACTCGAGAGTGTTATCGACGAGACAGTCGCCGAACGCCTCGATACGATCGTCGAGCGCGAACCGGAGTGCCCGGACTGTTTCGACGCCGAAAACGACGTCTGTGAGTGTCTCGACGTCGAGTTCGGTGCCTCGGATTGACTGTCCACCTGGAAAGACGAATGCTCACCGGCGAAGCAGCGACTGGAGACGCTCGAAAATTCCCTCGTCGTCGCCGAGTTTGAGGTAATAGGCGTCGCCACCATCTTCGTAATAGCCGTCGATCCGGCGGACGATCTCGAAGCCGATATGCTGATAGAATTGCATCGCTTCGCGGTTGGTCGTCCGAGCGTGACAGGAAACGTTCCGATAATCTTTGACGACACGAGCGACGAGTCGTTTCCCCAACCCCTGCCCACGATACTCCGGATCGACCGCCAGAAAGAGCATATAGCCGTCGCGGCGGACCGCTGCAAATCCAATCAGCGTCGAACGCCGCCCACCGTCATAATAGGCGTAGACGGTCGAGCGACGGTAGGCGTTTTCGAAGAACCGGCGGCGCTGCCGGAGAACGCCGTTCTCCTCGCGGATGCGTTCTTTGAGCTGCCACGCGGCCTCGACGAAGTCGTCGTCGCCGCGTTCGACGCGTGTTGACTCGACGGTCACGCTCACTATCGGCCATAATACGCTCCAGCCTATAATTCCACCGCCCGACAGAGGATTTGCCGGCCAGTTTCTCGTCCCGCAATGCTTTCAGGAGTGCCGCCAAACACTGTCTATATGTCGCTGTCCGATCGGTCCCGGGATCGTGCCACGAAGCTACGCGAACGCGTCAAACAGTCGCTCTTTACGGGACTTGCTATCACCGTGCCGCTATTGATTACGCTGGTTGTGCTCAGTCTCGTCGCCGGGTTCGTCTTCGGCCAGCTCGACCCATTGATCGAGGTACTCGAAAACATCGCGGGGGCAGATAGTGGGACCCCACGGATCGTTCTGGAACTACTGGCAGTCCTGATTATCCTATTCGTGATCTTTCTGATCGGATTTGCCGCCGAGAGCCGCCAGGGGGACGGCCATCTCGAGGCACGATTCGACCGGGCGATGGGGAATATTCCCGGGGTTGGAACTGTCTACCGGACGTTCGACGAGATGAGCGAGATGGTCACGGACGCCGACACGGCCAGTTTCAAAGAGGTGAAACTCGTCGAATTCCCGACGCCCAACTCATATGCACTAGGATTCGTCACCGCTGAGACGCCAGATCGCTTCGAAGAACGTATCGACGACGGCGAGATGCTGACACTGTACGTGCCGATGTCACCGAACCCCGTCATGGGAGGATACGTCA
This sequence comes from Halorhabdus salina, assembly GCF_013839425.1. Taxonomy (GTDB): domain Archaea; phylum Halobacteriota; class Halobacteria; order Halobacteriales; family Haloarculaceae; genus Halorhabdus; species Halorhabdus salina. Next base: position 32,817 of record NZ_JACDNP010000007.1, read on the forward strand.
TCTACGTCCCGAAAGACCGCTGTGTGGACGTGGATATGAGTATCGAGGCAGGGATCAAGTCGATCATGACCAGCGGCGTCTCGATCGGCGAGGAAACGACAGCCGAAGAGGTCGAGAGTGTCCTCCCCGACGCCGAGGACTTCCCCGTTGACTTGCCGATGACAAACGAGGATGCCGAATCGACGACGGACGGTGACAGCCAGTGAGTTTCGAGCTGAGGGACCACACGGCGGACGTGGCTGTCGAGGCGACGGGAGAAACACTGGGAGGCGTGTTTGCAGCGACGGCCGACGGAATGGCTGGTGCGATGTGCGAGACCGTCCCGACAACCGGCGACCGATTTGAGTGTGCCGTCACTGCCGAGCGTCGAGATGCGCTTCTGTTCGATTATCTGGACGAACTCATCTACCAACGGGACGTTCGGGGCGTCCTCCCGGTCGATAATCGAGCCACAGTCGAGAAGTCCGGCGACGACTGGTCAGTCGACGCTAGCGCTCGGGGCGTCCCCCTGGAAACGATCTCCGCCCGAGAGATCAAAGCCGTCACGTACTCCGAAATGGTCCTCGAAACGACTGAGGACGGCTGGCACGTCTACGTCGTCCTCGACGTCTAACCCCTCACTATCGAATTCCAGAGATCGTCGTGTCGGTATCACATGTTGCTCGCTACGACACGTGCTACGGTGTGCAGACACCTGTGGCAGGGATTGTCCAATCCGTGTGTATTCTTTCCCTCATAGCGAAGACGATTTCCCCGAAGGCAAAATTGATGTGTGAATAGCCCCTTCTACTGATGATGCGAGAACGCAACCAAAACTGGTGGCCAAACCAGTTGGATCTCGGGATTCTCGACCAGAATGCCCGCGATGACACCCCCTACGAAGACGACTTCGAGTACGCCGAGGAGTTCCAGAAACTCGATCTCGATGCGGTGAAGGACGATCTCGAAGAGTTGATGACCGAATCCAAAGAGTGGTGGCCGGCTGATTACGGCCACTATGGCCCACTCTTTATCCGGATGGCCTGGCACAGCGCCGGAACGTACCGCACAACGGACGGTCGGGGCGGTGCCGCCGGCGGCACCCAGCGGTTCCCGCCGCTGGATAGCTGGCCGGACAATGCGAACCTCGACAAGGCACGACGCCTGCTCTGGCCGATCAAGCAAAAATACGGCCCCAAGCTTTCCTGGGCCGATCTGATCGTCCTGGCCGGCAACGTCGCTATGGAGTCGATGGGCTTCGAGACGTTCGGGTTCGCTGGTGGGCGCGAGGACGACTTCGCCCCCGACGAGGCCGTCGACTGGGGGCCGGAAATGGAGATGGAAACCTCCGAGCGATTCGGCGAGGACGGCGACCTCGAGAACCCGCTCGGTGCCACCGTCATGGGCCTCATCTACGTAAATCCGGAAGGCCCGGACGGCGAACCGGCCCCGGAAGCTTCGGCGGAAAACATCCGCGAGTCCTTCAGCCGGATGGCGATGAACGACGAAGAAACCGTCGCGCTCATCGCCGGCGGCCACACCTTCGGAAAGGTTCACGGAGCCGATTCCGGCGACAATCTCGGTCCCGAACCCGCCGAGGCCCCGATCGAACAGCAGGGGCTTGGCTGGGACAACGAACACGGCTCGGGCACGGGCAAAGATACGATCACCAGTGGGATCGAGGGCCCGTGGAACACCACGCCGACCGAGTGGGACATGGGGTACATCGACAACCTGCTCGAGCACCAGTGGTGGCCCGAGAAGGGGCCCGGCGGCGCCTGGCAGTGGACGACCCAGAACGGCGAACTCGACGAATCGGCTCCCGGCGTCGAAGATCCCGAGGAGAAAGAAGACGTGATGATGCTCACGACGGATATCGCCCTCAAGCGGGACCCGGACTACCGCGAGATTCTCGAGCGCTACCAGGATAACATGATGGCGTTCGGGATCAACTTCGCGAAGGCGTGGTACAAGCTGATCCACCGCGACATGGGGCCGCCAGAGCGCTTCCTCGGCCCCGAAGTCCCAGAGGAAGAGATGATCTGGCAGGACCCACTGCCGGATGCTGAGTACACCCTGATCGGCGAGAGCGAAGTCGCAGACCTCAAGGAGACCATCCTCGGATCGGATCTCTCCCGATCCCAGCTGGTCAAGACGGCCTGGGCATCGGCCTCGACGTACCGTGACAGCGACAAGCGTGGCGGTGCGAACGGCGCTCGCATCCGACTGGAACCCCAGCGGAGCTGGGAAGTCAACGAACCCGACGAACTCGAGACGGTCCTTGCCACCTACGAGGACATCCAGACGGCGTTCAACGACGCCCGGGACGACGACGTTCGCGTCTCGCTGGCTGACCTGATCGTCCTCGGTGGGAACGCCGCGGTCGAGCAGGCAGCGGCCGACGCCGGCTACGACGTGACGGTACCCTTCGAACCCGGCCGGACCGACGCGAAAGCCGAGCAGACCGACGTCGAGTCCTTCCAGGCGCTGAAGCCCGAAGCCGACGGATTCCGTAACTACGTCGGCGAGGCGGCCGAGCGCAAGCCCGAGGAGATCCTGTTGGACAAGGCAGAACTGCTGAACCTGACTGTCCCCGAGCTGACGGTCCTGGTCGGCGGGATGCGCCAACTGGGCGCAACCTACGGCGACACTGACAAAGGCGTCTTCACCGACGAGCCAGGGACGCTCTCGAATGACTTCTTCGTGAACCTGCTCGACATGGGCTACGAGTGGGAGCAGACCGACGACGAAAACGGCTACGAGATCCGCGACCGGGAGACGGGAGAGATCGAATGGACGGGGTCGCGCGTGGACCTCATCTTTGGATCGAACGCGCGACTCCGTGCCGTCTCGCAGGTGTATGCGGCCGAGGACGGCGAGGGGCAGTTCGTGGAGGACTTCGTTGACACCTGGAGCAAGGTCATGCAGGCCGATCGCTTCGATCTCGAATAACGGCCGTCTCACCCTCACGCGTTTGCCGATCCGACGACGTCCTCCGCTTCGAACCTTACTTTGTGCCACAGGTTCTACCAACGCGTATGACTACCTACGACGCCGGCGAGTTCACCTTGGAGAAGGTTCGCGAGTACGTCTGGGAGCTCCCACAGGAGGGCGAAATGCGCGTCCCGGCGCGAGTCCTCGCAAGCGAGGCGCTCCTGGACGAGATCAGCGATGACCTCTCGCTGCAGCAACTCAAGAACACCAGCCACCTCCCCGGAATCCAGAAGTACGCCATCGCGATGCCCGACGCCCACCAGGGCTATGGTTTCCCCGTCGGGGGCGTCGCCGGCATCGATGCCGAAGATGGCGTGATTTCGCCGGGAGCGGTGGGCTACGATATAAATTGCGGCGTACGGATGTTGAAGACGGATCTGGAATATAGTGATATCCAGGGTCGCGAAGAGGAACTCGTCGATGCCCTCTTCGAAGCGATTCCGGCCGGCCTGGGCGGTGGCGGTGTCGTCCAGACGGACGTTGAAACGCTGGAAGACGTGCTCGAACGCGGCGTCGACTGGGCGCTTGAAGAGGGCTACGCCGTCGAGGACGACCTCGCCCACTGTGAGGATGAGGGCGTGCGGCCAGGTGCCGACGCCGCTGCCGTCTCGAAGAAGGCCAAAGACAGGGGCCGCCAGCAACTCGGGAGTCTCGGTAGCGGGAATCATTTCTTGGAGGTCCAGCGCGTTACGGACGTCTACCGCGACGACGTCGCGGAGAGCTTCGGCCTCGAAGAAGACCAGATCGTCGTCCTGATTCACTGTGGCTCGCGCGGACTGGGCCACCAGGTCTGTACCGACTACCTGCGGGAGATCGAACAGACCCACCAGGGACTGTTGAACGAGTTGCCGGACAAGGAACTCGCGGCCGCGCCGGCGGGCAGCCATCTCGCCGAGGAGTACTACGCCGCGATGAACGCCGCGATCAACTTCGCGTGGGTCAACCGACAGCTCATCATGCATCGGACGCGAGAGGTCTTCGCCGACGTGTTCGACCGTGACTGGCGTGACATGGAGATGGATCTCCTATACGACGTGGCCCACAACATTGCAAAGAAGGAGGCACACGATATCGACGGAGAGGATCGAGAACTCTTCGTCCACCGGAAAGGTGCGACACGGGCGTTCCCGGCCGGCCATCCCGAGGTGCCGGCCGCATATCGGGATGTCGGCCAGCCGATCATCATCCCCGGAAGTATGGGCGCCGGGAGCTACATTCTGCGCGGCGGCGAGCACTCGATGGAAGAGACGTTCGGCTCGACGGCCCACGGCGCAGGTCGATTGATGTCCCGGACCGAAGCCAAAGACATCTACTGGGGAGAGGACGTCCAAGACGATCTACAGGATCACCAGCAGATCTACGTCAGAGCCGAAAGCGGTGCGACGGTTGCCGAGGAAGCGCCGGGCGTCTACAAGGATGTCGACGAAGTGGTCCGGGTCTCGGATGCACTCGGCATCGGTGATCGCGTCGCGCGGACGTTCCCGGTGTGTAACATCAAGGGCTGACGGCCTCGCTGTCTACGGACCGTCCGCACCCGTCCAGCTGTCGAGTACCGCTGTCCCGTTCGCTGTTGCGTTCCACCAGACGAGATCTATCTCATCGTTCGCCCCTATCGGTGCGCCGTAGGCCCCACCTTGGGCGACCTGTACAATGTCTCCTTCTTGTATCATTCTCGATTCGTTCCATCCTGCGAGGGCCGCCCACGTCACGTTCCCATCTTGCCCTTCGACGTAGACGTCCGCGGCCCGAATACTATCGCCCGTCTCGTGTGTCACAATCAATGCGCTGCTCTGCTCGACATACCGGAAGGTAAAGTTAGCACTGGGGGCACCGGAATCACTGGGCGCGAGCAAGAACACGTTCAGTCCCATCCCGACGACGAGTAACAGCGCCATGGCAACGAGCGTGGCGACGGCCATCATCTCAGAGACAGCGCGGTCATCGGGTTCGGACGCGGCCATGCAAGTTGATTCGACCGCGTCACTGAAAGATTACACGCCCTGTTACCCCCCGAGACGGGCAGCCATCGACAAGCGATCTGAGCCACAACCGAGACGGAACTGACCGGAGTTTCGGTGGGTGGTCACAACGCTTTTTTCTTCCGGGACAGTCTCTGCGTGCATGCAGTTGCCCGCCGTTATCTTCCCGTTGATTTTTTCGACGCCAACCACCGAGACGTCGGGCATAACGCGTGTCGCTGAATTGGTGCCAGCCTGGATTCCCAGTTGGGTGATTGAGCTCTTGGCAGTGATTGTCGTGCTGGTCGGTGCCTGGCTACTTTCCCGGGGATTGGTAACCCTCTTTGGCCGACGCATCGCCAGACGATTTCGCCGACCGAGTCTGACGCGCACGTTCCTCAGTGGGATTCGCGCCGGCGTGTTTGTACTTGCGTTGCTGGTGATTCTTCGGATATTTGGGTTGAAATTGGGCGATATCGCGCTTTCAGTCACTGTCTTCTCGGCCGTGGTCGGTGTCGTCCTCGCGCCGATCGTCGGCAGCGTGATCAGTGGGGTCTTCCTGTTGGCCGATCAGCCCTACGAGATCGGGGACATGGTCGAACTGGTAGACACGAACCAACGAGGGTTCGTCGAAGACATCACGCTCCGGTACACGAAGATATTCACGCTCGATAATACGTTTCTGGTCATTCCGAACGGAGCCATTCGTGACCGCGACGTGGTAAACTATTCGGCCGAGGATCCACGGACGAGACGCGCAATCGACGTTGTCGTCACCTACGAAGGAGATCTCGACACCGCCCGGGACCGCTTCGAGCGAGCCGCCAGAGGCGTCGAAGGCGTCATCGAAGGAGGACCTGACATTCGCGTGGGTGCTGCCCGGTATCCGGCTGGGCCGACTTGCTATGTCAACGAGTTTGGGGACCACGGAGTGAAACTCACACTTCGGTATTGGATCAAAGAGCCCTACAAACTTCTGGCGACGCGATCACGCGTCCAGACGGCGATCTGGGAGGCGCTCGAAGACATCGATGTCGAGATCGCCTACCCACACTCCCATCTGATGTTCGACGAAACTAGCGGCGAGTTGCCGATCAGACACGATGAGAACAGAGCAAGCCGAGCCGGAGATAGCTCGATCCGACCGCCTTCGGGAGGTGAGCCGACGGACGGTCCATCTCCCGATTAATCGATCGAGGCCGTGACGACCCGGCAATCCAGTTCCCCGTCGAGATAAGCGGCGATATCCGGATCGTCTGCGAGTCGCCGAACCATCTCCCGCCAGCGGCTGACTTGTTTCCGGCCGATGACGACGACATCGACGTCCATCGCCGCCACTTCTTCGAGGATCGTCTCCTCGACGAGCAAGCCTGATCTGACGACGTACCGTGTATTCGGCAACGTCCCGAAGGCATCTTCCACTGCAGATTTGAGTTCCGGTCGCGCTACGTGGCCGTTGGCCTGGTGGAGATTGACGTGTAACACTGCCAGGTCAGCATCTTCCTCGTGGGCAACCTCGATTGCCCGTGAAAGCGTTGCACGGGAATGCTCGGAGAGCGGATATCTGACAGGGGCCAAAACGGTCGACATCAGCATGTGGTAGCCCGTCGCCGATCCTCAACGTTTCGCTTCCCGGAGTGGAGTTCACTGTCGCGAGATTCGTTCGTGAACTGACCCAGATCGAAGACAGCCCAGCAGGCGTGAGCACCTGTCGGTATCGTAGCCTAGCGAAAGCCATAACCCCGGAGGCACGAACGGAGTGATATGAGCGCACCACCGGGAGAATACTACACAGAAGAACGCTGGAAAAACTGGATCGAGCGCATCGAAGCTGAGAGCATCGATCCCGAAGAAGAAGACTCTGCCCGCCTATTGTTGAATCTCCAGGATGACGCCGCGATCGCCGTCGCCAAGATCGTCACCGACTACGAGGACGACGAACTCGACACCGAGGCAGCCCTCGAAGAACTCGCGTCCGTCCGCGACATCGTTCTCAAAGAGGTCGAAATGGACGACGAAGAGAAACTGATGGTCGTCGACGGCGTCCAGACGTCGCTGGTCTGTGTCTTCTATGCAGCCGAGGAGTATGTTGCCGGTGATGTCGCTGAGGCACCGGTTGACAACCTGATCGAAGCAGCGGGAGACGCCGAAGCGAACGAAGATATGGACGCCGCGCTCGGCTACTGTGTGCAGGCCGGGACACGTATATTCGCCGACGAAGACGAGTTGTCGATGGATATCGTCGACGAACTCGAGTTCGGACTCGTCGCTGAGTGGGTCAACGGCCTCGACAGTCTGCAGACGGCCTTGAGTGACCCGGAAGTCGTCGAAGAAGACGACGCCTGAACCACGAGTCGACGCCGGGGCAGGCACACACATTTTTATCGACGACGACGAAAGGTAACGCAATGTCGTTCCGGGACGACGAGCGCGCCCAAGCAATTCAGATAGGGGCCGTGCTACTGTTTGCTGTGCTCATAATCGCGTTCTCGCTCTTTCAGGCGTTTGTCGTCCCAAACCAGAACGAACAGGTCGAGGCCAATCACCTGCAGACGGTCGCCGGTGATATGCAAGATCTACGGAATTCGATCGTCTCAGTACCGAAGACGGGCGAGGGACGATCGGTCGGCATTGCCCTGGGGACCAGCTATCCAGCGCGACTGGTCGCGTTGAATCCCCCACCGCCAGGTGGGCGCCTGCGTACAGTCGGGACGGGCGAGGAGGCGATCAATCTGACAGTCGCCAATGCACGCGCAACCGATGAGGAGACGAACGATTACTGGACCGGAGCGAACCAGACCCGGTATTCAGGAGCGATCGGGTACACGCCGGACTACAGCGAATTTACTGATCCGCCCACGATCGGCTACGATACCACGGCACTGTTCCGGCAATTCGACGACGCAAGCTTGTGGACATCGGGACAGCAACTCGTCGATGGCCGGAAGATTACCCTCGTCGCGATCGAGGGGTCGTACGACCGGCGGTCGAGTCAGTCGGTGTCGCTCGATCTGGAAGCACTCAGTGCCTCCCAGACCGACGTAGCGATCACCAACGAGACCGACGAGAACGTTACTATCCAGTTCGCGTCGATGCGAAACGCCAGTGACTGGCGGTCGCTATTGCGTGACTCCGATCAGTTCGTCGACCAGAGCGGATACGTCGTCAGCGTCGATGGGACCCCGCTGGCCGAGGAATCGTTCGATCTCGTCTCGATCGAATTCGAACAATCGGAGACGTACACGCTTCGGATGGCGAAAGTAGGCGTCGGAACGAATACCGAGTCGGAATCGGCCAGATATATCACAGATATCGCCGGTGACGGCGGGTCGATGCAAGAAAAAAGTGAACGATCGGTGGTCGTCGAAGCACGTGACAAGTTCAACAATCCTGTCTCGGGGGTAGAACTGTTTGCAAGCGTCGAATCCGGCCCTGAGAACGGAAGCCTGGCCAATTCGACGGTGAATACAGACGAAGATGGCAGAGCTGAGTTTCGGTATCTGGCCGAAGACATTGCAGGGCAAGCCAGTCGAAACATCCGGATCAACGTGAGCCTCGATGGGCAGCCAACCAGTGCATTCGATCCGAGAGGTCCTGAGAATGTCTCGGTGACCGTTACCGTCCAGAACACCGACGGGAGTGGGCTGGACACAGGGGGCGGGAACGGGACTGGGGCGTACGTAGTCGACTGGGTGAGCAGTCAAAGTCCGGTCAAATGCCCGAATGAGCTGGATGAGGTCTGTACATTCGATGCCAGTCAATCTTCGACGGGAGCAGTGACGATGGGAACCGATCCAATCGCCCAAGGGGCAACTGTGGAGTACGCACTCAACGACACGTCAATTGTTTCGTTATCGCGTTCTACCGGAGTGACAGATTCAAACGGCAAAAATTCGACGGAATTTCAAGCACTGGACAATGGATTTGTCAAAGCGTACACGTCGAGTGGGTCGAGTGGAGACACGTTGGTCTTGGAAGTTATCAATGCACTCGGCCTCATCTATAATGGCGATGCAGCAGCTGTGGACGGAGACGACACACCAAACCCGGACAGAGCTGGGGGCGTTGAATTCAGCGTAACAAATGAATATGGGTCAGCTGTTACTATCGATTCGATCACGATTGATCCGGTGAATGATAACATAGTAGAACTCAGTGATGATCTACTTAACTCACCGAACCCACAAGATGTGGAAGTATACATTGCCGCTGATACCGATGCTTACACCGATTATGGTGGAGGCGTTGCAATTCCAGCTGATGGATTAACAGTTGACGTTGGCGAAGGTGGCAGGTACAACAGTGGAACTGAGGCAGTGATCAACGCTGGTAACTCAGCTACTATCTCATTTTATGAGTTTTACGTTGCTTCCGGTGGCTCTGGAAATACACAAAACCAGAACATGACTGGTGAGCAGCTGAATATCACAATCACGTACACCGTTGATGGGACTCAAGTCACGGAAGAGTTCACGTTCACGGCCTAGTGATGACCCACTCCGCACAAATTGAAAAAAGAAACAGTGACGTCGACCCTCCGAAACGAGGTCAATCAGAGGTCATCGGCGTCATTCTCCTGACGGCAGTCATCGTCATCCTATCGGCACTCGTTGGCGTCGTCATCTTGGGCACCGTCGATACGACCGACGAACCGGTCCTCGATATTGATATCGAGGTCTCCGGTACCGGTATCGAAGTGATTCACAAAGGCGGAGACACAGTCGCGATCGAGGAGTTACAACTACTCATCCGCGATGGGAGTGGTGAACGGAGGGTAACTCTGGATAGCGATGCTGTGTCGGGGAATGACGACAGCGAGTTCAGTCCAGGTGAGAGATACATCCATCAGCAACGATTGACGGGCGAGACGGTCCAAGTACTCGTCGTTCACGAGCAGACGAACACTGTCTTGGTCGATCAGGCGTTCGATATACCAGCAGTCCCCGGGCCGCTAGCATCGCTAACGTACAGTCCACAAGATGTCGAGCCAGGTGAAACGGTGACGTTCAACGCGAGCGGATCGATTGCAAACCAATCCATCGCTCGCTACGAGTGGGCGTTCGGAGACGGGACGACACTGAACACGACCGATCCGAGCATAAACCACACCTACACGAACACTAGCGATTACGAGGTCACGCTTACCGTCGTCGACAGTGATGGCCGGGAAGACACCACGTCGTTGACGATCACTATCGACTACCTACGTGCACCCGACAATCCCGAATCGACAGAGGCCGGTGTGCAGTACGAGTATTACGAGGCAGCTGATTACACGAGTATGCCGGACTTCGAAGCTGAATCACCGGTGCGGACGGGAGAGACAGACCAGATCGATCTCGACCCCGCCCACCGGGAAGACAACTTCGCGTTCCGTTTCACTGGCTACGTCGAAGTTCCTTCGAACGGAACGTACACGTTCTCGACCCGATCAGATGACGGGAGTTATCTGTATATCGGGGATCAACAAATCGTCGATAACGGCGGCGAACACGGCAACCGAACCCGAAGTGGATCTATCAATCTCTCCGCGGGTAAACACGCAATTACGGTGACGTACTTCGAAAACGAGATAGACGAGGGGCTGACTGTAAACTGGTCTGGCCCGGGCGTCAATGCTGGCGAAATCCCCGCAAGCGCTCTGTTCCGAACGCCTGCTCCGAGCGTAAATTTCGACACCGATTGTGTGGGACTCACGTGCACTTTTAACGCAAGCAAGACGACTGCTGACGGCTCGATCTCCGAATACGAGTGGGCCTTCGGCGACGGGAATACGACTACGACATCGAACCCCACAGTCGAGTATACCTACGGGTCAAATGGAACCTATCCTGTGACGCTCACTGTCACAGACGATGCGGGTCGATCAGACTCGATGCAAACCTCCGTTGCAGTCCTCGATCTCCTCCCTGCACTTTCACCAGGAACGGGTGACAACGGCGTTGAGTACCAATATTACGAAGCGTCGAGTATTACCTCACTCGATAGTGTGAATTGGTCCGCGGCCGATCGAAACGGGGACAATGAAAGTATTGATCTTGAACCATCCCATCGTGAAGACAACTTTGCGTTCAGATATCAGACGTATCTCAACGTCTCAAAGACAGACACGTATATATTCAACACAAGTTCCGACGATGGGAGTCGTCTCTACGTCGACGGAAAACTGGTCGTCGACAACGGCGGACTCCATCCAGAAGAGACGGCAAGCGGACGAGTGGCTCTCGAAAGCGGATACCACAACGTAACGGTGGTTTACTTCGAACATACGGGAGTCCAGTCACTTGCCGTCGGTTTTGGCAACGAAACGAGTGGCCCAGAACCGATCCCGCCAAGCCGACTCTATCGACCAAAGTAGAACCCATTTGATCAACACGCTACTTTCGACAATCGACGAAGTCCTGATCGACAGAAACATAAGACACTTCGCCGTCAATGAGGACGAACCATGACAACCGCCGGCATCGACGCCGTCGAGATCCGTACCGGGAATCTCAAACTCGATCTCGCGGAGACGTTCGCGCCCGCAAAGGACGAAGATCCTGCCAAATACACGAAAGGGCTCGGATTGCATGCCAGTTCGTTCCCCGACGCCTACGAGGACATCGTCACGATGGGGGCAAACGCGGCCAAGCGGCTGATGGACCGAAAGGGCCTCGAACCCGACGACATCGGCCGAATCGACGTCGCCACCGAGAGCGCGTTCGATCACTCAAAGCCGGTGTCGACGTACATCGCCGGCTGTCTGGAAGATGTCTTCGAGGACGACTTCCATCACGCGAACAAGGGCGAGCGGAAGTTCGCCTGTCTGGCTGGGACCCAGGCGATCGACGACGCCGTCAACTGGGTCACGTCCGGGAAGAACCGGGGCCGGGCGGCACTCGTCATCGCAACGGACACGGCGCTGTACGAACGTGGAGATTCCGGTGAGGCCACGCAGGGCGCCGGTGCGGTCGCCATGCTGATCGACGAGGATCCCGATCTCACAATCGTCGAACCCCTCCAGGGCTTTGGGAGTGCCGACGAGACGGACTTTCTCAAGCCCAACCAGCAGTTCCCAAGCGTCGACGGCAAACGTTCGATGCAGGTCTATCTCGCCCGGATGCGAGAGGCACTCCGCGATCTCGAAGAACAACGGGATCTCCACCCCGATGACTTCGCTGTCGTGCCGTTCCATATTCCGTTCCCGGGGATGGTCCGGAAAGGTGCTGCGCTCGGGTATCGACACATTTCCCGCGGGACGGACGTCGAAGACGCGCTGGCTGAAGAAATCGGGCCACAGCCTCGACCTGAGGACTTCGAGGACGACGACGCGTTCCGAGATGCCCTCTCGGAGTACACCGACGGTCTGACCGAGACCGATCTGTACCAGGAGTGGTACGATCTGACGGTCGAGCCAACGCTCGGTATCTCCCGGTACGTCGGCAACTGGTACACCGGATCGGTCCACCTCGCCCGGGCGTCCGCACTCCGGGAGGCCCGTGAGAACGGCCGTGCCCTGGACGAAAAGCAGCTGCTGGTCTGTTCATATGGCAGTGGCGCACAGGCCGAAGTCCACATCGAAACCGTCCAGCCTGGGTGGGAGGAAGAGATCGCCCAGCTCAACGTCGATGAGCAGCTGCGTGAGCGCTACGACCTGAGTTTCACCGAGTACGAACAGATCCACGACGTCCACAACTACGACGAAAGCACCGATATCGACGCCTTCACCACGCCCGAAGAAGAGTTCGTCTTCGACGGTTGGGGTCGCATGGGCGAGCGCAAGTACACGTACGTCGAGTAACGTCGTCAACGTCCGCGTCGATACGCCGCCGGTTCGGGCCCAACACCCGGACGGCGGGACCGGGATGTGGTCGCCCTGGCCCATCATAATCGCGGCCGCATCCCCTCGCCGTCTTTCTCTCAAAACTGATCGTCACCAGCGTCGAGGACAGCCGAAAGGTCGATTGTCGTGGTCGAAAGCGCGAAGCCATCGACGCGTGCCAGATCGACCGCATGCTCCCAGACATCTTCCCCCTCGATCCCGTGGAGGACGACCGCATTCGGCGTCGGATTGACCACACGCATCGCCACGAGCGGTGACTCCCCTCGGGAGACGTTCGTGAATACGAGGGCCCGGTTCGAACTCTGACCGTACAGACGATAGAATTCCTCGCTTGAAAGTCGCCTGATCGCTGCGATGGAATCGATGACCGTGTGCCCGACGACGGTTTCCTGGGTCCCGGCCGCTAGTTCAGTTGCGTCGATCGCGTCGAAATAGCGCTCGATGGGGACCGCGGCCGAAAACTCCCGGAGGTCGAGTACGCTATCCCTGTCGTAGCCCGCAGAAATGACCCGCGCATGCTGGCGGATATGTCTCCCACCGCGCGCTTCGTCGATGTCGAGCAGCGCCTCAACCGTTCGCCTGACGACGGCGATTCCTGGATTGTCCCGCCGACCGCTCTCGTAATCGGACACGACCGATGGCGAGACATCCAGCCGATCAGCGAGTTCGGTCTGGGTGACCTCGAAGTCAGTCCGCCACTTGCGGATCGTCTCCCCTGAGCGCTCGCTATAGGCGATCTCGCCGGCGATGCGTTCGGCCAGCTGTGTTCGCTCTCCCTGACTCATGAGTTCCCGTCGGTGGGCCGCAGACATAACTCCTGTCGAATCGTCACTCGACTATCGTCGAACACTCTCGTGAGACGGCCGCCGAATACCGGCGGAAGGGATTTGTTCATTCGTCACTCAGTACCGACCACTATGCCCTCGACGGTGGTCCATCTCGCACTTGCGGGCTTGCTCGCGGCGGGATTGCTCGGGGCAGCGTTCGATCTCCGGGCGCTGGCCGTCGTGTTCGTGGCGGCGGCGATTCCCGATCTCGACGCGTTCGCGAGCCTCGTGATCGAGAGTGGGCACCGTGCCGTCCTGCACACGCTGCTGTTGCCGCTCGCGGTCGGCGCCGTCTGCTGGTACGACACCCGATACCGGGAAGACTCGTGGATACGGGCCCGATGGGACGACGCGGGCGTTCGCGTCGCCTGGGTGAGCATCCTCTCGCTTGCGATCGCGGGGATCGGCCTGGACATGTTCACCAACGGCGTCAACGTCTTCTACCCGGTCCACGATCAGTTCTATCAGCTCGACGGCGAGGTCCTGCTGTCGACCCACGACGGCATCGTCCAAACGTTCGTCGACCTCTCACAGTCGACGGCCGACGGTGCCAGCAGTGGTGGAGGAAGCAGTGGCGGCGAGGTCGCCGTCGGCTCGACGGACGACCAGTTCTACAGTTCGGGCGTCGATCCCTGGGAAGGAGAGGAACCGGCGAACGTCGAACGGACCTTCCCCATCGTCCGGTCGGGCCAGCAACTCCTGCTGGTCGTGACGAGCGCCGTCGTCGTCGGTGGCCGGTTGATCGAGCAACGCATCGTCGGCGAATCCTGAAAGACGCGGCCGACGAACGCGGGCACAGTTACTCGGCGAAATCACGCCACCGAGTCAGCCGTATCGCGACGGCGAGAAAGACCACTGCCAGGACGCCGAGGGAGAGAAATGCCGGCCAAACGCCATCGGTCGTCCCCACGATCATGAGCCGGCGCAACCCGCGATGGAACTGATAGAGCGGAAGCAATCGGCCGATCGTTTGCAGCGTCTCGGGCATGATATCCATCTCCCAGAAGACGCCCGAGAGGAACATCATCGGGAACGCGACGATCCCGCCCAGGCTGGTCGCTGCGTCAGGGTCCGGCAGCAGACTCCCCAGAGCCATCCCGAGTGCCGAGAAGCCGACGGCCCCGATCAGCAAGAGCGCGATCGAAAGCGGCCCTGGTACGACCGTGACGCCGAACAACACCGCCGCGACGACCAGCATCACCCCCGTCAAGACGAGCGCGAGCAGCGACTGCTGGATGACGTTTGCGAGGATCCAGTCGCGCTTTCGCAACGGCGTCGCGACGAGTCGCTTGAGCGTGCCATCGTCGGTGAAACCCGCGATCATGCTCGGGACAGTCATCACGCCGTTGATCAACACCAGCGTGGCGATGAACGCCGGCAAGTAGTACTCGACGGCACCCAGACCAGCCGAGCCGGTCGTGCCCGTGGTCATCGTGACCGGCGGCTCCTCGACACCGATCGCCTCCTGGTTGAATTCGGCGACGACCTGTGCGAGAATTCCACGGACGACGGGCGCTGATTCGTCGTCAGGCGGCGCGTAGAACTGCACCGTCACGCCGGTCGCGTTGGTCGCATTCGTCCGTTCTCCGGCCGCCGCGAGGCCGCTTTGGATCGACTGTCGCTGGCTGTCGTTCAACTGACCCTGGACCATTGTGACGGTGTCTCTAACGATCACCATTCGGGCGCGCCCGGCCTGATCACGGACGTGCTCGCCAAAGCCATCGGGAATCACCAGGACGCGACGAGCGTCGTCGCTGTCAGTGACGTTTCGGGACGCGTTGACGTGCGTGACTGACAGCGGGTCGACACCCTCGATACTCTCGACGAATTGTGCAGACAGTTCCGTGGGTTCGCCATCGGGACCGAGATCCTGATTCTGCACGGCGATCCCGAACGTGGGCGTGCTGGCCGCGAAGACGCTGCTGAAAATCACCAGCAGGATGATGGGAAACAACACGACGAAGAAGACAGTCTCCCGGGAACGCGACCAGTCTTTCAGGAGCGCGATCAAGAGAGCGACGATTCGCGTCACGACAAATCACCACCCGGCTCCGGCGTCGAACCCGCCAGTCGCAAGAACACGTCCTCCATTCCGGCACTCACCAGATCGATCGCCCGGTCGCCACCCTCTCGATGCAGACGGCTAAAGGTCTCCTGGGCTCGCTCGCGGTCCTCAAAGAGTCCAACCAGGTCGCCCTCATCGGTCCCATACGTGTCGATTGCGTCCGCTGCGAGGATTTCTCCGATTGCGTCGTCAGCAGTCGGTTCGTCTCGGCGACCGTCGGCCCTGACGACCACTTTGATCGCACCGCCGTACCGTTCGATCAGATTCGACACAGTGTCGACAGCCTCGATCGTGCCTTCGAGCAACAGGGCAGCGCGGTCGGCGAGTTGTTCGACTTCCTCCATGTAGTGAGTCGTCAGGACGACCGTTGTCCCGCGATCGGCCAGTGCTTCGATCCGGTCCCAGGTCGCCCGGCGCGCGTCGGGATCGAGCCCAGTTGTGGGTTCATCGAGGAACAACACGGCCGGGTCGCCGACCAGCGCCATCGCGATCCCCGTCCGGCGCTGCAGGCCACCGGAGAGGGTCTCGAATCGGCGATCGGCCCACTCCGCCAGATCGAGTTCGTCGAGGACGGTCTCGACAGCGAGGCTGTCGTCGTACAGTTGACCGATGAGTTCGACGTTCTCCCGGACGGTCAGCCGCTCGAAGGTGTGAAACGACTGTGGGACGACGCCGATGTCGGCTTTGATCGCGCGGGCGTCGGTCCCGACGTCGCGGCCCAGAACCGCGGCCGATCCACCGCTTGGCGTCCGAAGACACTCGAGCATCTCGACCGTCGTCGTCTTGCCCGCGCCGTTCGGACCGACCAGGGCGAAGATTTCCTCCTCGAAGACCTCGAAACTGACGCCGTCGACGGCTGTCGTCTCCCCGTAGGTCTTTTGCAGGTCGGCGACTTCGATCACCGATCCCGACCGTTCGGTCTGCGGTGGTGTCATGGGACGTTTCCCCCATACAATCCTGACATCGTCAATCGAGCGATGATTCAGCGGGCCGGAACTTAAATCCAGACGTGGGAAGTACAGAGAGCGACGCACCGTCCCACCTACCCCCGCTTCGCTGTCGCTCCGCAACACCTAACCACTGCTCGCCCCAGGTTTCGATAATGACCGACTGGACGGAGAAACACCGCCCGTCGACGCTCGCGGAGGTGCGGGGCAACGACAAGGCCCGTGACGCGCTCCGTGAGTGGGCCAAGACCTGGCCCGACCACCGTGAGGCCGTCATCCTCCATGGCTCACCGGGCGTCGGAAAGACCTCCGCGGCACACGCCCTCGCTGCCGACATGGACTGGCCGACCATCGAATTGAACGCCAGCGACGCCCGGACCAAGAGCGTCATCGAGCGGGTCGCTGGCGAGGCGGCCAAAAGTGGGACGCTGAGCGAAGGCGGCGCTGGTCGCCGCGTCCTCATCCTCGACGAGGCGGACAATCTCCATGGCAACGCCGATCGCGGTGGGGCACGGGCGATCACCGGGGTGGTCAACGACGCCAGCCAGCCGATGATACTGATCGCAAACGAGTTCTACGAGATGTCGAACGGGCTCCGAAACGCCTGCCGAGACATCGAATTCCGAGACGTTTCTGCACGCTCGATTGTCCCTGTGCTGCGAGACGTCTGTCGGCAAGAGGACGTGGGATTCGAGGACGACGCCCTCCAGAAAATCGCCGACGCCAACGACGGTGATCTCCGGGGGGCGATCAAGGACCTGCAGGCAGCGGCGGACGGCCGCGAGACAATAACTGCCGAGGACGTCGTCACCGGAGACCGTGACCGGACGACGGGCATCTTCGACTATCTGGATGCCGTCCTCAAGGAATCCGATGCCCAGGAGGCCCTAGAGGGGTCCTACGACGTCGACGAGACGCCCGACGACCTGATTTCCTGGATCGAGGACAACATGCCCAAAGACTACGAGGGTGAAGAACTCGCGGCCGCCTATCGGTCGCTCTCGACGGCGGATCGCTGGCTCGGTCGGGTGCGAGCCACGCAGAATTACTCCTTCTGGCGGTATGCCGCCGACAACATGACGGCCGGTGTGGCGGCTGCCCGCGACGGGACCAAAAGCGGGTGGACGCGCTATGGCCCACCGAGCTACTGGTCGAAACTCGGCCGGACGAAGGGGGCACGGGGGACCCGGGACGACGTGGCGCGAGCGATCGCCCAGGAAAGTGGCGTGAGCATGAGTACGGCACGCCGAAAGATCCTGCCACATCTGGAAGTCATCACGCATCACTGCAAGAACCGCGAGGCGACGGTCGCGATGACCGCAGCCTACGATCTCTCTGCCGAGCATGTCGCCTTCGTCACTGGCAGTGGCGAGGACACGAACAAGGTGCAGTCGATCGTCGAAGACGCCCAACAATTGCGAGCGGAAGCCGCTGTCGAGGGGTCCGAAGGGGCATTCGAACCCGGTCCAGATCAGGGCGATTCACGCGACGAGTCGGAGAACCTAGACACCGGAGCGACAGCCACAGACGGCAGTGATACATCGACGAGCGTCGAGCGTGACGAAGCGAGTGATCCCAGCCAGGGAGAAGATCCCGAAGCAGAGGACGATCAGCAGACTGGACTTGGCGATTTCGTCTAGTCGCCGCCCGGTGACGGGTGCCGTTGCCAGGTACCGATCGCACTGCCTACAAGCGCGGCGAAGACGACGAATCCAGCGAGCAGATAGACGAGGTGGTGAATCGTTGACCCGGCAAGCAGGTGCCGGCCCAGGTAGACCGTCGGCACCAGCGCGACGATAGCCACCACGGGTGCGGACTGGTAGGCGTCCGGGAACGTGCGTCGACCGACGACCACGAGGGTGATCACCGATAGCACCAACACGAGCAGGACTGCGTACTGCAGCGTCTGGAGGACTGGCGTGTAACTACTGATGAACGGCGGCGTCAACAGGACCTGGACGGGAAAGAGCACGAGCGCGAGGACGGCAGCCCCTTTCAGATGGGGCGTCCGGATCGCATCCGCCCAGGACGCGACCAACGCGAAGGCAAAGGCCCCGAAGATCGTAACGGCCGTCCAGAAGTGCGCCGTCAGGATCGGGAACGTGAAGTTGACGACCGTCTGCTGGCCGAGGACGACCTGCAGCGGCGTTAACAACGCCCCGACGAGCAGCGCATTCCGGATCTTCGGTGCCACGTCTCGCCGCCAGGCCTCGAGTGCCGTCCCGACGATGAACAACCCGCCGACACCGGCGACAGCGCGGTGAATCCACTCGAAGAAACTCGGGAACGACTCGGGAAAGAGGTTCAGGATGCCGCCATCACAGACGGGCCATCGGGCCTGACAGGCCAACCCTGCACCATACGATTTTGTCGCCACGCCAAGCAGGATCGTCGCGAAGACGAACGCCGTCGTGACGGCAACGAGAGAGCGAAACCGCCGGTCCATGCGCTTAATTGTGGTCGGCTCCCACTTAGCCTCCCGCATTCCGGCCGATCGGTCAGTCTCCTGTCTGGCCGGCAGGCAATCCTTTTTGGTACTGGCTGACAGGCACTCTCTATGGGCCTCGAAGAGGACGCACTCGAATATCACCGCCGCGATCCGCCCGGGAAGCTAGAGATTGCCACGACGAAACCGACCAACACGCAGCGAGATCTCAGCCTGGCGTACTCGCCAGGTGTCGCCGGCCCTTGCCGGGAAATCGATGCCGATCCGACCGATGCCTTCGAGTACACCTCGAAGGGAAACCTTGTCGCTGTCGTCTCCGATGGCAGCGCCACGCTCGGGCTGGGTGACATCGGACCACTTGCCTCGAAACCAGTCATGGAAGGGAAGGGTGTGTTGTTCAAGCGATTCGCCGACATCGACGTCTTCGATCTGGAAGTCGACGTCGAATCCGCCGAGAAGATGATCGGCGTCGTCGAGGCACTGGAACCAACCTTCGGGGGCGTCAACCTCGAAGACATTGCTGCCCCCGCGTGTTTCCGGGTCGAGGAACACCTCAAGGACTCGCTGTCGATCCCCGTCTTCCACGACGACCAGCACGGGACTGCGATCATCAGCGGGGCGGCACTGCTGAACGCCGCTGATGTCGTCGGGAAAGCCATCGAGGACCTCGAGGTTGTGTTCTCGGGTGCCGGAGCGAGCGCAATCGCCACAGCCCGCTTTTTCGAGTCGCTGGGCGTTCCCACGTCGGGGATCACGATGGTCGACTCCGGTGGGATCGTCACGGAATCAAGGGCAACGGCCGGCGACGTCAACGAGTACAAGGCCGAATTCGCGAGCGATCAGCCGGCCGGCGATCTGGCCGACGCGATGGCCGGGGCAGACGTCTTCGTCGGCCTCTCGATCGGCGGCATCGTCGATCCGGAGATGGTGGCCTCGATGGCCGAAGACCCGATCGTCTTCCCGATGGCCAACCCAGACCCGGAGATCGACTATCCGGCGGCCAAAGAAGCCGGCGAGGGGACCACCATCGTTGCGACTGGCCGATCGGACTACCCCAATCAGGTCAACAACGTCCTCGGATTCCCGTTCATCTTCCGGGGCGCGCTTGATGCACGGGCGAAGACGATCAACGAGGAGATGAAAGTCGCGGCCGCCCAGGCGCTGGCTGCCCTCGCCCGCGAAGACGTCCCGGACGCCGTCGTGAAAGCTTACGGCGGCGAGGCGATCCAGTTCGGCCCTGAGTACGTCATTCCAAAGCCACTCGACCCGCGCGTGCTCTTCGAGGTCGCCCCTGCCGTCGCGCGTGCAGCGATCGAGTCCGGCGCAGCCCGGCAACAGCCGGATCTCGACACCTACGTCGAGGGGCTGGAGGCCCGACTCGGAAAGTCCCGCGAAATGATGCGAGTCGTGCTCAACAAAGCCAAGAGCGATCCCAAGCGCGTCGTCCTCGCGGAGGGCAACGACGACGCGATGATCCGGGCAGCCTACCAACTCGCGGATCGTTCGATCGCCGACCCGGTGTTGGTCGGGGACCGAGAGTGGATCCGATCGAGCGCCGACCGACTCGGGCTCTCGTTCACACCCGAGGTCGTCGACATCGCCGACGAAGACGTCGAGCGCTACGTCGATCGGCTGTACGAGCTCCGCAAGCGAAAGGGCGTGACGCGCCAGGAGGCCCGCGATTTGCTCGCCAATGGCGATTACCTCGCCAGCGTCATGGTCGAGACGGGTGACGCCGACGCCATGCTGACCGGCGCGACGAACCACTATCCCTCGGCCCTCCGACCACCGCTTGAAGTCGTTGGAACGGCACCCGACGCTGCGTACGCCGCGGGCGTGTACATGCTTACGTTCCGCAATCAGGTGCTATTCCTCGCCGACACGACGGTTAATCCTGATCCCGACGCCGAGGTGCTGACGGAGATAACCGGCCACACCGCCGACCTTGCTCGACAGTTCAACGTCGAACCCCGGGCCGCGTTGCTCTCCTACAGTGACTTCGGGAGCGTCGACGACGAACACACGCATGCCCCACGAGAGGCGGCCCGTCGCCTCCGGGCTGACCCGGAAGTGCAGTTCCCTGTCGACGGCGAGATGCAGGCAGATACGGCCGTCGTCAGGGAGATGCTCACCGGGAGCTACGAGTTTGCCGAACTGGACGATCCGGCCAACGTGTTG
Organism: Halorhabdus salina; assembly: GCF_013839425.1. GTDB lineage: Archaea > Halobacteriota > Halobacteria > Halobacteriales > Haloarculaceae > Halorhabdus > Halorhabdus salina. The sequence goes on from NZ_JACDNP010000007.1 coordinate 54,036, forward strand.
ATCTTCCCGAATCTGGATGCGGGCAACATCGCCTACAAACTCCTCCAGACACTCGGCGGAGCGGGTGCCATCGGCCCGATGCTCGCGGGCATGGATCGACCCGTCCACGTCGTCCAGCGCGGCGACGACGTCGAGGATATCGTGAACCTGGCCGGCGTCGCCGTCGTCGACGCGCAGGCGGAAGAATAGCTGCAGGACTGACGGCCGAGTGCGTGCCCGGGATCAGTCGTCGGCTGGTCGGTCAGACCGCGAAGGTGGCGGCACACGCTGCTCACTGGCCGTTGGCGGTTCCGGACGCAGACATCGGTCCCGCTCGTTGTTGACGTGGGCGTACTCGTCTGGCGCGTTGGCTAGTGGGTGAGCCGGGTTTACGTCCGAGGCGATGCGGGCCGCGCGCAGGGAGTCGAACTCCCGGATCCGCGCTCGGATGCCTCGCCAGTGGTGGCGCGACGCCGGCGGGATCGACAGCGTGTGTGGGGACTCGGCGACGGGGTCCTCGAAGGCGAGCATGGCGGCGTTGACGTTGCCCGCGAGGTCGTCGTGATCGATGAGGACGCCGACCTGGGCTCGATCCGGTGCCCTGGCTGCGAGCACGTCCAGTCCCAGATGGAGGGCTCGATACTCCGCGACGTTGTTGTCCGGCACCACGTCTGGCACCGACAGGCGAGCGACACGCTCGCCATCCCGCGTTTCGATGACGACGCCGAGCCCACCTTCGGATTCGCGAAACGACCCATCGGTTGCGAGATAGAAATCCCGGTGATGGGTCCGTGGCGGGTGGGCGATGTGTGGCGTCGGAGAATCGTCGAACAGGTCACGGAGCGTCGGCCGGCCATATGCGGCCATGTCTACCGTTCGCGGCCGAGCCCTTGTAAATCTTCCTCGGATGTCAACAATTACCAAACATGGGTGCTGCCCAACGGGTGTGACATTCTGGCTAGGGACGAGAGTTCCCATCTCAGCAAACGCCCCCAGGCCAGATCAATACAGAGCCCCTCTCAATGGCCGAGTCGAGACGTTCTTGAGTCCGCCGACCGAAGGAAGTCGGGATGGCAGAAGATCTCTTTTCACCGCTCGAATTGCGGGACGTGAGGACCCCAAACCGCGTGATGGTCTCGCCGATGTGCCAGTATTCGTGTGAGGACCGCGACGGGATCCCGACGGACTGGCACCGGGTCCACCTCGGGAGCCGGGCCGTCGGCGGTGCCGGCATCGTTATGTCAGAAGGAACGGGCGTCGAACCTCGCGGACGGATCTCACCCGAAGACACGGGAATCTGGTCGGCCGAACAGGTTGCAGCCTGGCAACCGATCACCGACTTCATCGCCGAGCAGGGGTCAGTGCCGGCGATCCAGCTCGCCCACGCCGGCCGGAAGGCCTCCAAGAGCCGCCCGTGGGACGGCAGCGAGCCAGTCCAGCCCGAAGCAGGTGGCTGGGAGACGATCGGCCCGAGCGGTCAGTCCTGGCCGTACGACGAGCAAGCCCCGCCACACCAGCGCATGGATCAGGCGACAATCGAAGACGTCATCGATGCGTTCCGGACGGGTGCCGAGAACGCCCTGGAAGCCGGCTTCGAGATCGCCGAGGTGCACGCCGCCCACGGCTACCTGCTCCACGAATTCCTCTCGCCGGTTACCAACAACCGTGACGACGAGTACGGCGGTGACTTCGAGGGACGGACACGACTGCTCCGGGAAGTTGTCACGGCCGTCCGTGACGTTTGGCCGGAAGAAAAACCCGTGTTCGTGCGAATCTCGGCGACGGACTGGCTGTCGGATCGAGACGCCTGGACCCTCGAGCAATCCGTCGAACTGGCAGGTGACCTCGCCGATCTCGGCGTTGATCTGATCGACGTGAGTTCCGGCGGGATCTCACCGGCGTCCCACCCCGACGAGGCCGGCCCTGGCTATCAGGTCGGGTTCGCCGAACGCATCAACGAGGAAACGCCCGAGTCGCTGCGCGTCGGTGCTGTCGGGGCGATTACGACGGCCCAGCAGGCCGATCAACTCGTCGCAAACGGGCGGGCTGACGTCGCGATTGTCGGCCGTGAACACCTCCGGGATCCGTATTTCACGCTGCGGGCTGCCGTGGAACTCGATGCCCTCGATCGCGTTCGCGTGCCACCGCAGTACGAGCGAGCGTTCTGAGGTAGCCTTTTGCCACCGGGGGTCATCATCGCCGGCATGGTCGACCGGATCCTGTTTCCGACAGACGGCAGCGCGGGCGCGATGGCAGTCCTCGAACACGCCCTCGACGTGGCGAACGATCACGACGCAAGCGTCCATCTGTTGACGGTCGACGAATCGGGATCCGATCCTGAGGAACTGTTGGCACTCGCCGGTGATCGCGTTCGCGAGCGAGGACTCGAACCTGAATCAGTTCGACGAGAGGGGGAGGTCTACCAGGAAATCCTCGCGTACGCAGAAGAGGCGAACGTCGATGCGATCGTCATACCGACCCACGGGCGATCAGGACTCGAACGCCTACTGCTCGGTAGCGTCACGGCCCGGATCATGCGCCTCGCAGACATCCCAGTGCTCACAGCGACGCCGGATGCGGAACTGCGCTATCCGTATCGTCGGGTTCTCGTCCCGACCGACGGGAGCCGGGCAGCCCAAGCAGCGGTCGAGGTGGGGGCGACACTGGCTCGCGTCGCGAACGTCCCGATTGCCGCGCTGTCGGTCGTCGAACGGACGCGATCTGACGCCAACGTTCGTTCGACCACTAGCCGCGAGCACATGGAAGATCGCGCACGAACAGCCGTCAGAGAAGCGACGGAGACGGCCCGATCGGTTGGCGTCTCGGACATCTCGACAGCCGTCGTAACCGGCCGGTCGATCCCCGAGACGATTCGGTCGTACGTCGCGGACCAGCACATTGATCTAGTCGTGCTTGGCACCCACGGTCGGACCGGATTGGATCGATATCTCTTCGGAAGTACCACAGAGACACTGGTCCGAACAGCGACGGTTCCAGTGATGACTGTTCGTCCCCCGGACAAGTGGCGTGATTGAGCTACCCACGACTGAAGTCGTGGGATTCAGCGTGGACTCCCGTTCTGGCCTCTGACGAGGCAGGAGAATAGCCTCCGTTCACGTTCAGCGTCCCGCTGTCCACGTCGAGCGAAACGGGGACGATCCGCCGCACTTCCATATGGCATCTGTAGCACTAGTATTTGTTCAACGCTGGAGAGTCGGCCTGCTCCAAGACCATGGGTAGTGACGGATTCATCCCACAGCTAAAGCTGTGGGTTTGCTCCTGAATTTCGGATGATCGGTTCGACAATGTCGACGCCCGCATCAAGTAGCGCGTCGACCCGGTCGGCGCTGTCGGCCTCAGCGTAAATCCGGAGTTTCGGTTCCGTGCCGCTGGGACGAGCGAGCAACCAGGAGCCGTCTTCCAGAAGGATCTTGAACCCGTCGGCGTCGTTGACTGTCTCGACGGTGACACCGGCGACTGTCTCGGGCAACGCCTGCTCAATCTCGCCGACGACTCGGTCTTTCTCCGAATCCGGACAGTCCAGATTTCGGCGATCCTGGTGGATCTCACCGTATTCCGCGAGGAGCGTATCGATCCGCTCATCGAGCGATCGGTCGGCGGTCGCCACCGACGCGAGCAACGCCATGAGGACGCCGTCTTTCTCGCGGACGTGGCCACGGATCGAGAACCCGCCGCTTTCCTCGCCGCCCATCAAGGCATCGCGCTCTTCCATCGCCTGGGCGATCCACTTGAATCCAACTGGGACCTCCGCGACGGTCTGGCCGTGGGCCTCGGCGATGCGGTCGATGAGGAACGTGGTCGAAACGGTCCGGACCGCTGGGCCGTCGTCGTCTTCGAGCATGTAGTCGTACAAGCCGGCAAAGAACAGGTTTTCGTCGAGGAAGCCACGCGCTGGCGTGACGACGGCGATCCGGTCGGCGTCGCCGTCGTTGGCCACGCCCAGGTCGGCGTCGTGCTCACGGACGGCCGCGACCAGTTCTTCGAGGTTCTCCGCCGAGGGTTCCGGCGGGGTCCCGCCAAAGTCCGGGTCGCGCTCACAGCGGCGGCGGTGGACGGTCGCCCCCCCGCGTTCGAGCAACTCGTCGGTGACGCCCCGGCCGCTGCCGTGCATAGCATCGTAGACAACCGTAAGATCGGATAGATCCGGCTCCAGCAAGTCTAGGGCGTGCTCGTAATAGGTCTCGGTGAAGTCTACCTCCTTGATGTCGCCGTGTTCGGCCCCAGGTAATGGGTCGGGCTCGCGCAGTCGTGCTTCGAGTCCCTCGGTCACCTCGGGCAGCGCGGGCGAGCCGTTCTCGGGGATGTACTTTACGCCGTTGTATTCTGGCGGGTTGTGCGAGGCCGTAATGACCATCGCGCCGGCCAGATCGCGGTCGACGATCGTCCAGGCGGTGACCGGTGTCGGGCAGTCCCGCTCGGCGACGAGGACGTCGAACCCGTTCGCCGCGAGAACCTCGGCAACATCCTCGGCGAATCCCGGTGAGGATTCGCGAGCATCGTATCCGACTGCCACGGTGTCGCCTGCGCGGTCTGCCTCCTCGCGGAGGTAGTCGGCGACGGCCTGTGCCACCATCTTGATCCGGGGCGTCGTGAACGTATCGAGGGTGTCTCGCCACCCATCGGTTCCGAACTCGATCGGCGTATCCATGTGTGTCCCTGCCGATTGAACGCTAAAAAACGCGCCGATCCGTCGCGCCCGCGTTCGATCGATTCGATCGGATTTCCTCAGCCGATCAGGTGTTGGTCTGGCCGCCGTCGACGACGAGGGACTCGCCGTTGACGTAGTCGCTCATGTCACTGGCGAGGAAGAGTGCGGCATTCCCAATGTCGTCCGGTTGCCCAAAGCGCCGGAGTGGCACCTGCTGTCGGAACGCCTCTTCGCCCTCACCGCCGATGATCGGCACGTCGTCAGTCACCATCTCGGTCTCGATCACGCCCGGGTGGATGGCGTTGACGCGGACTCCCTCCGGACCGTATTTATCAGCGAGTGAGTAGGTCATGAGTCGTACAGCACCCTTCGAGGCACAGTACGTGACGAAATCGCCTGATCCTTCCAGTCCGGCCACACTGGAGAGGTTGATCAGGCTGCCGCCGCCGGTCTCGACCATCTGCTCGATGGCGACCTGGGCGCCAAAGAAGGTGCCCTTGACGTTGATATCCATCAACTGATCGTATTCGTCTTCAGTGACCTCGGTGAACTCCTCGCCACGGAAGATCCCGGCGTTGTTGACCCACACGTCAATCCCTCCGAGTTCCGTGGCTGCGTCGGCGACAGCTTCCAGATCCGCTTTTTCCGAGACGTCACACTCGACGTACGTCGCTTCGACGCCGTATTCCTCGGCAACCATTTCGTGGGTCGGATTCCCGCCCTGGCGGGGCGCTTCCTGGATATCTGCGTTGACGATTGACGCTCCCTCCGAAGCGAACGTCTCGCAAATGTTTCGGCCGATACCACTCGAGCCACCAGTTACAACAGCAACGTCGTTTTCGAGCAAAGACATGATACGTCGATATGATCGAAGTTCGAGGGTAACAAATACTTTTGGGGTATTGTGGCACCAAGAGCCACGGTACCGGCAGCTTTTGTCGCCATAGTGAAAATATAACGAACGTTTATCTAATTCACCGCTCCCAGGCTGAATATCCACCGTTTATGCTGTCCCATCATTGTCGGCAAGCCGGTCGACTTCTTGGTCGGCTTTCCACTCGCCGAGTTCCCGGGGATCGACGTGGACGAATGCCTCGTCAACCTGATCGAGATCTTCGACTGTCTTGACGACGGCCGTTTCGATATCGTGGGCCTCTCGAAGCGTGCGATCGCCCTCGACTTCGATGTGGAGGCTAACGTCTATCTCGGGGCCGACGTAGTGAGCAATCACGTCGTGAGCACCCTCGACGTCCGAATGTTCGAGCGCTCGCTGAACGATCTCGCCCCGCAATTCCTCCGGCGGGGCCGCCCCAACGAGGTAATTGATATTATCTCGGACGACTTCGACGCCCGTGTGGACGATGCCGATTGCGACGATCATCGCCGCGAGCGGGTCCAAAACTGGGGCACCCAGTCCCGCCCCGACGACGCCGGCGAGTGCGGCCCCAGCCGTCCAGACATCATTGCGGTTGTCCAGTGCGGTTGCGACGAGCGCGGGGGATTGCCACTCCCGGCCGACTGCCAGGCAATAGCGGTAGAGCCCCAGCTTCGCCAGCACTGAGACCAGAAGGACGGCGATTGCCAACGGACTCTGTACCGGGTCGATCGGTCCACCGAGCAACGCCGTGCCGGATTGATAAAAGACTACAGCTGCCGCAATGAAAATGCCAACTGCGACGAACAACGAGACAAACGGTTCGATCCGTTCGTGGCCGTGAGGGTGCTCGAAGTCCGGGGGGCGCGTCGTCAGATATAGTCCTGCCAAAATCACCATCGAGTAGACGGTGTCTGCTAAGCTGTTGACGGCCTCAGATTCGAGCGCCAGACTGCCCGTCTGGAGGGCAACGGCTCCCTTGGCGATAAACAGTGCCAGGTTCGCGACGAACAGCAACAGACCCACCCGACGAAGCGTGTGGCGGCGACTCATCGGTTTCTCGTTGCGGACCGCCAGTAATGGACCTTCCTGTTTGGCTTGACTGCAGGCTTTCCTCAGTATTCGGGCCTTCTTAAAATTGTACGGCTGTGTCGTCACTGACGGCGGTGGCCCCGTCTTGAGCAGCGAATGCCTCGTGGAGCCGATTGTACGTCTCGGCGATGGCCTCGACGATTACTTTCGTTTCCGAGATGACCGCCATGAAGTTACTGTCGCCCGCCCAACGCGGGACCACGTGCGTGTGGAGGTGATCGCCAATTGACCCACCGGCCGCACTCCCGCCGAGATTCAAGCCGACATTGAAGCCATCCGGGTCCAGACCCGTTTCCATCGCGGCAATTGTCCGCTGTTTGAGGTGTGCGTGATCGAGCAACTCCGCGTCACGCAGGTCGCCGTACGCCCCCGTATGGGTTCGCGGGATGACCATTGCGTGGCCAGGATTGTAGGGGTAGTTATTGAGAAGGACGTAGGCGTGTTCGTTCTCGGCGAGGAGGTACGCCTCGCGGTCTGTGTCCCGTTCGGGGAGTTCACAGAAAACACAGTCGTCGATGTCCGGGTTCTTCTCGTCCCGTTCGACCCACTCGATGCGCCACGGCGCGAACACCTGATCCATATGTGCACACGTTGCTTGGGAAGTTAATCGGTTCCGCTCTGTCGGAGGTCCCCCTTCCACTATGTATTTCTTTCGGCCGTTTGGCCCAAAACGGGCCACTTCACAAGCCGCATGCCGGTGATGAACTGTCTCTGTGGCATTTCTCGGTTTCTCGACGCAATTGGACTCCCGTCCTGCGGTGAACGGTCCGAACGGACTGCCTTTCTTATGCTCCGTCATGCCAACCTGAGAAATAGGATGGCCAGCACAGACCAGGCGACGGATACGATGATGGAGCATTGCCCGGCCTGTGGGACCGACCAACCACACGCGGTGTCACTCGCGCTCGTGACCGAGAGCGACGACCAGACGAACGCCGCGTTCTCACGCGAACCGTATCGCGTGAGAGAGTGTCGGGCCTGTGGTCGAGAAACGAGACGTCGCATGAACGACGCCTGAGGCCATCCTAGAAAAACCGAGACGCGACTCGCTGGCACTGAATCGCTCCTGTCACCCCACTCACTCCGATCCTATCATATCGAATTACATTTCACTGACAAAGGAACACCGCAAAATCGGGGTGTTCGGTGTTCTGGCTCGACACGTATCGTTCGAAGCCAGGGGTGGGATTTGAACCCACGAATTCTCGATTACAAGTCGAGTGCTTGCACCGCCCAAGCTCCCCTGGCACAAGCGGTGATTATTCGTCCCCCTTTGAGTGGGTATCGCTTTCGATCGACTTTTCGACGCTCATCCGGTGGGGGTTGTACCCACGGTCGCGATAGAACGCTCGGGCACCGTCATTGGGTGCGAGCACGTCGAGTGCGATCACGTCGACTCCCTCGTCGCCTAATGCCGTTTCTGCGGCGTCGAGCAATGTCGTGCCGATCCCTTCGCGTCGACGATCAGGGACGACGTAGAGGTTCTCGATCAGCCCACGGGACACTGTCCGACGAAGCGAGCTCGAATCGACCGTGAACATAACGAACCCGAGCAATCGATCGCTCTCGCGGACGACCCTGAGACGACCACTGATGGTGTGGCGGTTGATCGCCGAGCGGATCTGTCCGCGGTTGGTCTCGGCTTCTAGATGCGAGCCGTACGCCCGCTGATCGGCTGCGAGGGAGACCCACATGTCCGCGAGCTCGTCAGCGGCGTCCATTGTGGGCGATTCGACGTACACGACCCGGGGTTGGGGCCTCGCCAGTAAGGGGATTGCGCTCCTCAGATATCCCGGCAGTCGCTACAAAGCAACTGCCCGTTGAACGAGGCGAGATCGCTGGTCAGTGCGCCACACCGCTCACAGATCCCTTGGTTTGAATATCGCTCGTCAGTGTCGGGATTTTGGCCGGTCCGTGCCGGTTCAATGTTCTCGGTCCGTTGGTCGTCCGGATCGCGACCCAGTGCGACGGCTCTGACGAGATCCGCCTCGGTTACAACGCCGATGACGTCGTCGCGTTCGTCCGTGACGACAAGCACCGACTCGTCGCTGGAGACGAGTCGATCCGCCGCTGTCGAGATAGGCTGTTCCGCCCCAACACGTTCGACCTCAGAAACCATCGCGTCACCGACTGTCTCGACGTCACCGTCTTCGAGGACGTGATCGAGTACGCCGTCGACTTCGAGCATCCCGACAGGTTCGTTCCCCCGTAACACGACTGCCCCATCGACTCCTTCATCCCGAAGGAGTTGGCCCGCGTCGAGGACATCGTCGGATTCGCTGACGCCGACGTAGTCCCGCGTCATCACCTCCCTGATCGTGCTCTCGACGCTCATACATCTCCATTGGCTACGTTCGCTCTAAAAGATACTCCCACCACGTTTATGCACGCGGACGTGTTATGTTCACGATTGTCACGCCGATTCACGTTCGAGCGGCCAGTAGCCCGCCTCGCGCATCGCATCGCCGACAGCGGTGTGAAATTCGGGGAACGTCTCGAAGCTGTCCGCCTCAACGTGTTCGAAGATGTCCGACACGCTGACGACGGTCTCCTCGTCGATACGAATCGGGTGGTCTCCGTACTCGTCACGGAACGCTGTCGCTGCGACCGGAAAATCGTCGGCGTCGAGTTTCTTCGCCAGGATCGCCTGTCCGTACTTGCGGCGACCCTCGCTCCCTTCCTCGCCGTCTGGGTCGTGGGGCCAGTCCATACCGTACCTGTGGCGCTCGCCGGCAAAAAGGTATCCCAGCCAGCAGCCCCGACTGGTTGCGGTCAATTTGCAGATCACACCAAGTATTAAATGTGAGTTGTGCCACCGTTTATACAGTTGCTCGAGCCGTTTTCCCGGCATTGCCGGGCCGGTTCGAGGTGATACAATGCCTGAGGACAACGGAAACGACGGCGACAGAACCGATCGCGGGGGCGACGGGTCTGCGGGTGGCGACCCGTCGAATTCCCCGGACGAGCACGGTCAACACGGTGGACAGCCCCGCGAACAACCCGATCCGAATGGGCACGGGCAGGGTCGGCCTGGAGAGCAACCGGGCCAGGGTCAGCCCCAGGGCCAACCGCCGCGTGACCAGCCCCAAGGCCAGCCTCGCCAGGGCCAACCGCCCCAGGAGTCTCACGGGCAGAGACAGCCACACCAGGGTCGGCCCCAGGGCCAGGGAGGCCAGCCACAGGGTGGTCGCAACCCACAGAACCAGCCGTCTCAGAGCCAGCCTGGACAAGGGCGGGATCCACGGAACCAGCCACAGGGCGGGAACCCACAGCAGGGTGGACAACCACGCCAGGGCGGCCAGCCGCAAGGCGGACGACAACCCCAGAGTGGACAACCACAACAAGGTGGCCAGCCACAGGGCGGGCGACAACCACAGCAGGGAGGCCAGCCACAGCAGGGAGGCCAACCGCGCCAGAATCAGCCCCAGGGCCAACGGCGAGGCCAGCCCCAGCAGGGGCAACGAGGGCCACCGCCTGGGCGGGGTGGCCAACCCGGGGGACCACCCCAGGGTGGCGGCGGGTCCTGGCTGCCGAGTGGCTTTCAATGGACTCCGCTGACGATTCTCGCCATCCTCGTCATCGTCGGTGGCGCGGCTGCGGCCGGCGTGTTCGTCGCGACTGGTGGCGACGTCCCGTTCCTCAGCGACGGCGCTGGGAGTGACGGGGCAGCCCTCGACACCGTTCCCGAGGACGTCGACATGGTGATGTACATGGATTCGGGCATCGTTGACGATCAGACGACGGAGACGATGGTCGACGGGGCACTAGAGATGAGTGCCCAGAACCAGTTCTATGCTGGCCCGACCTCTTACAGTGACATGTTAGAGCAGGTCAGAAGTCAGTCACCGCTCGATATCGATGCCTTCGATTCGGCGACTGTGTTTGCCCGCTATCCCGGGACTGGCGGCAGTTCAGCGGAGTACGCCGGCGCTATCGTCAAGTCCGATTGGTCCGAGGCTGACCTCATCGAGACGATCGAAGATACCGCCGGCTCGGGCGCACTCGAAGAACGCAGCTACGCTGGCACGACCGTTTACGTCCAATCTCAGGGCTTCGGTCCCGACAGCTGGATCGCCGCGATGGGTGACGGGACGTTCGTGATCGGGTACGAACAGACGGTCAAAGACGTGATCGACGTCGAGAACGGCGACGCCGAGGCCTTCAGCGGCGAACTCCGCCAGTCCTTCGAGAACTTGCGTGACGGGTACGTCAAGGTCTCCAGTACGATGCCGGATCAAGCGGCCCAGCAGGCCAATCAGATGCCCAACGGGGCCCAGATCGTCCAGAACGTCGAAACGATGTCGGGCGTCTACTACACGAGCGGGAGTGACGTCGGGATGGAAATGCAGGTCACGGCCACCGACCAGCGTAGCGCCGAGACTGTCAAAGAGTCCGTCGATGGCTTACTGTCCTTGGCGACAGTCGGCTCCCAGAGCAGTGCAGTGTCGGATCTGATCGACGAACTGGAGGTCTCTCAAGATCAGCGTCGCGTGACGATGTCGTTCCAGTATCCTGCCAGCGATCTCGTCGACCTCATGCAGCGACTCTCTCAGAGTGGCAGCCTGATGGGCTGATCGACTCCGATAGCTTCATCGGTGGCTCCCTCGACGCACTCATTGCTTGCCTATGCGTCTTCGTCCACTCCTCAGGAAGGAACTCGTCTGGAGTAAGCGCAATCTTGCGGCGTTGATCGTCTTGCTCGTCGTCGTGCCGGCGGTGTTCGCCGGCGCGAGTGTGGCGTTCCAGACGGTCGTGCCGACCGATATGCCCGTCGCTGTCGTCGGTGCCGGGGAGAACGTTTCGGATGCGGACCTCTCGGTGGTCGAGGGTGCGGTGACGTTCTTCTCCGATCCCGTCAGATACGAGTCGACCGAACACGCACTCGAGGACCTCCGTCGGGAGTCGGTCTATGCCGTCATCGAGATTCCATCGGGCGTCGCTGCCCAATCAGACGGTCGATTGGAGTTTGTCCTGCACGTCGACGGGAGTCTGGTCCCGTTCAGAGAGACCTCGAAAGCGATCACGAGCATCGCGAACGCCCGTCTGTCCGCGGCCCTTCCCGTCGACGTTCGGGTCACGCGGACCGTCCTTGAACCGACACACACACTTCCTGAGTTTCTCATGCCACTGTTGTTGTTCGGTGTGATCACGCTGTTCGCGTTCACTTACGTGCCGTACAACCTGGCAGCCGAACGGACCGCACTCGATCGGATCCGCACGGAATCGTCGCTCGAAGCCCTGGCCGTGAGCAAACTCCTCTTCTTTACGGCACTCATGTCGATTCCCGTCGGGATCTTTTGGGTGGTCGCCCGCCAGTTCGAGTATAGCCTCGCTGTCCTCACACCAGGAGCGATTGCAGCCTTGTTTGTGTCCTTTCTCCTCATGTCGATCGTGGCGATGACGATCATGTTCCTCTCGCGGTTCAGCACAACGGGGCGGTTTCTGAACGTCCTCGTCCTGTTTGGGCTGTTCGCACTCGGTGGGCTCATCTATCCTGTCGGCTTTTTCTCCCCGCTCCGGCGAGCCATTGCGCGGCTCGTCCCGGTCCACTACGGGATGATCGTCGTCCGGAGCGCGATGCTCAAGGACCTGCCGCTGTCGCTGTTTACCGACTGGCTGGTCGGCCTGGTCATCGTGACTGTCCTGGCCGGCGCGGGACTGGAACTGTCGATTATCGCCTATAGGCGGTGGATTTCATGATAGCAAACGCTCCGCAGACGCTGACTGTCAAGAACCTCCGGCGCGAGTACGGCCCGGTCGTCGCCCTCGACGGTGTCTCTCTCGCAGTTGAACCTGGTACGCTTCACTGTCTGGTCGGCCCAAACGGCTCAGGCAAGACGACGCTGTTCCGAATCTTGCTCGGGCTCACACAGCCGACCGGGGGCGTCATATCGCGGCCCGAGGCGACCGTTGGAGTCGGCTTTCAGCGGCCTAGTTGGTATCCTGACCTCACGGTCGCGGAGAATCTGCACGTATTCGGCCGGCTGATGGACGTGCCGGCTGACGGGTGGCAGGAGTACGTCGTGGATGTGCTGGGCCTCGATCGCGTTCGTCACCGCCGCGCAGGTGCGCTGTCCGGTGGCTACGCAAAGAAACTCGATCTAGCTCTTGCCCTGCTGAAACGGCCACGATTTCTATTGCTCGACGAGCCGCTGGCTGACCTTGACGACGTCTCCGAATCACAGTTTCTCGATTTCCTGGCGTCGTATGCCGGGGCCGGCAACGCGGTGTTCGTCTCGACCCACCGGATTGCGGACTTTGCCACCGTCCTTGATCGAGTGACCGTCCTCGATCACGGCCGTGTGGTCTTCGATGAGACCAGCGAGGAACTCACAACAGACGACCGATCGATGACCGAGATGTATACCGAGTTAGTTGGCCCGACCGACGCGAAATCGCCGTGATCGACGCTCGTTCTCACCGGTCGAACAGCGACGTCACGGTTCGTTAACAAGACGACAGCTTTTTTGCTATTCTGTTTGGATGGGTAAGATGTACCGCACAGTCACTGACTACATGTCACTACGAAAACAAAGACAGGAATGGACTCATCAGGCGGCGCGTCAGAACCGGACGGTCCCCGAATCGACGCGGAACACACCGGCGAGCAGTACTACATCATCTACGATCGAGCGAACTTCGACGCGTGGATCCAATCGGATTATCACGTCGACCGCAAAGCGTGGCGTTGATTTTCTGGAGCAGCGTTACTGACCGATCCAGAGCACAATGGCCTTCTGGAAGCGGTCCGCATACACCGATATGCGATCGTCCGTTCGCGGACACGTCGGTGGATTAGCTGCGGTGCTGTCAGTTGTCTCGTTAGCGATTATCTTTGGGACCGTGGGTGGAGTTGTCCCGTCATCACTCCTCCCCCGGGCTCCCGAGACACTGATCACCGCGATACCACACCTCAATGCGGCGATGAGCGCGCTCGCGCTCGTGGCTATTGTCGGTGGCGTGCGGGCGATTCATCGCCAGAATGTGCACGCCCACCGCCAACGGATGGGGGCGGCATTCGTCCTCTTCGTCGCCTTCCTGTCGTTGTATCTGTATCGACTCACCCTCGAAGGGACGACTCACTTTGGTGGTCCCGCTGCTATCGAGCCCGTGTATCTACTCATTCTCGCGATCCACGTCTCGCTGGCCATTCTCTGCGTGCCCCTGCTCTTTTACGTGCTATTGCTAGCGTATGCCTACGAGCCTGCGGAGCTTTCGACGACACCTCATCCACGGATCGGCCGGATCGCCGCCGCGCTGTGGGCAATTTCGTTTGCGCTCGGAATCGTCGTCTACCTGCTGCTGTACGTCGCATTTCCGGCTTGAACACAAATCAGAAAAGACCCGATCAATCGTCAGCAACGCCTGGTCCACCGACTTCCGACGGGACGATTTCCCGGTCGGTCGTCTCTCCGTCGATGTCGTAGGGATACGCACCGGTGACACAGCCCAGACAGAGATCGCGTCGGTCAGTGCCTAATGTCTCGGCGATGGCGTCGATCGAGAGGTACGAGAGACTGTCCGCGCCAATCTCCTCGCGGATGTCCTCGACGTCGCGATCAGCAGCGATCAACTCATCGCGTGAAGCCATGTCGATACCCATGTAACAGGGCGCGACGATCGGTGGCGCTCCGATCCGCATGTGGATCTCCTCGGCTCCGGCGTCCCGGAGGAGTTCGATCAACTGGTTCGAGGTCGTCCCGCGGACGATCGAGTCGTCGATGAGTGTGACGCTTTTGCCCTCGATCGTGTTCTTGATCGGGTTGAGTTTCAGCCGGACAGCCTGTTCCCGCTTGTCTTGAGTGGGCATGATGAAGGTCCGCCCGACGTACCGGTTTTTCATCAGCCCCTCAGCGAACTCGACATCTTCGGCGGCCGCGGCGTACCCGGAAGCGAACGCTCGTCCCGAGTCCGGCACCGGCAGCACGACGTCGCTGTCGATGCCAGACTCCTCGTAGAGTCGCCGGCCGAGTTCCCGCCGGACGTCGTAGACGAGTTTGTCGTCGATGATCGAGTCTGGCCGGGCGAAGTAGACGTACTCGAAAAAGCAGTTCGCCGTCCGGTCGGTCTCGACGAGCTGGTAGGTGTCGTAGCCCTCGCCGTCCGGGTGCAAGACCACGAGTTCGCCCGGGCGGACGTCCCGAATTACTTCGCCGCCCAGTGTGTCGATGGCAACCGATTCCGAGGCGAGGATGTACCCACTGTCGAGTTCCCCGATACACAGCGGCCGGTTCCCTTGTGGGTCTCGCAGGCCCAGGACGGTATCGTCGTGGGTGATTGTCAGTGAATACGAGCCGTGAATCCGTTCGACCGTGCGCTTGACTGCCCGGACGAGATCTGATTCGAGCAGATTCCGCGCCAGGTCGTGGGCAATAACCTCGGTATCACCGTCCGAGGTGAACGCGTGGCCGAGCTCGGCGAGTTCGTCCCGGACGGCCTCGGTGTTGACGAGGTTGCCGTTGTGACTCAGCCCCAGCGATCCACTCTTGAAGGAGACGGTAAACGGCTGGGCGCAGTCTTTATCGACGCTCCCGGCTGTCGGATACCGGACGTGGCCGATCCCCACCGACCCAGCGAGTCCCGCCAGGTCCGCTTCGTCGAAGGCGTCGCCGACAAGCCCCATTTCCACGTGGCTGTGTTGCTGAAAGCCGTCGTGGGTGACGATTCCCGCGGATTCTTGGCCGCGGTGCTGAAGGGCGTACAGCGAATAGTAAAGGGGACGAGCGGCCTCACGGTCGGCGAGTGAAACGCCGACGACGCCGCACTTCTCGTCCATACGCCTACTCGCCGGCCTTCTGTTGCCAGGCGTAGTCGCGTCGCTTGGCCGACTTGCCAAAGCCACACGAGGCACAGACGCCTTTCCTGACGTGGTAGGACTTCTCGCCGCACCGTCGACAATTCACGTGAGTCGTCTTGTTCTTCTTCCCTTGGCTGGGGGTTCCTTTCCCGGTCATGGTTGTATCGTGACGACGTTGTCGCCGCGTATAATCGTTGTGTCTTCGCCCGCTTGCAAGACGAGATTCATGTGCTGGTCGTAGCCCGCGAGGTCACCGACACGTTCGGTGCCGTCCTTGAGCGCGACGGTCACTTCGCTATCGAGTGCTGCCTCGAGGATGTCCAGCGGTCGATCACTCATACCGCAGGCAGGGAGCGACGGCGGGATAAACCTGACGGACCGTTGATCTTTCGACCGTCCGCCACCGACACTGTCCCGCCGACGCTACGTTTCGGCGTCGAGATCGACGGCGAAGGGCATGTATTCGTCCGCTTTGATCGCGAATGCACCGAGGGCCGCGGCCGCCGCGTCCAGATCGTCGGTGTCGATCACTTCGACCGGCGTGTGCATGTAGCGATTGGGGAGTCCGACGTTCAGCGACGGGATACCGCCACGCTGGGTGTAAAAGGCGTCGGCGTCGGTTCCCGTCCGGATGCCCGTCGCTTCCAGCTGGACGTCGACATCCTCGGCGTCGGCGACATCCCGGACTGCCGCGACCAGTTGCGGGTGGTTGGCGCTCCCGCGAGCGACGACTGGCCCAGCACCTAATTCGACACCAGTCGATCGCTTGCCGGGCACGTCCGGCGTGTCGGTGGCGTGCGTGACGTCCACCGCGATGATCGCGTCGGGATCCAGATCGAACCCGACCATCCGCGCCCCGCGGAGGCCGAGTTCTTCCTGGACGGTGCTGACGGCGTAGACGGTCGCGTCCGCGTCGGCTTCGCTCGCCCGGCGCAACGCTTCGGCGGCCGTCCATATCCCGACCCGGTTGTCCATGCCGCGGGCCGCCAACCGCGTGCCAGCCAGCGATTGCAGGCCCGAGGAAAACGTGATCGGATCGCCGATCTCGACCAGTTCTTGCGCGCCTTCCTCGCTCTCGACGCCGATGTCAACGTACTGTTCCGGCACGTCGTCGACTTCGTCCTCACCGTCCCGCAAGTGGATCGCTACCTGTCCGACGACACCCTCGACCGGCCCGTTGTCAGCGTGGACGGTGACGTGCTGGCCGCGTGTGACTGTCCGGTCGGAGCCCCCAATCCGCGCGAGCCGAAGGAGACCGTCGTCGGTGATCTCCCGGACCATAAATCCGATCTCGTCGCCGTGCCCGGCGATCGCGATCTCGGCGTCACCATCACCCTCGTGGACGGCGACGGCGTTCCCGTACTCGTCGGTGCGGACCTCGTCGGCGAACGCGGAGACGTACTCTACCCAGACCCGCTGGCCAGGCTGTTCGAATCCCGACGGACTCGACGTTTCGAGCAACGATTCGAGGAACTCTCGCTGTGGCTTGTCCATACAGCTCCTGGGCACGGCACCGGCTTGAAGACCACGACTCACTTGTCAGGTGCACTTTCAGAGCCGCTTTCGAGCATCGCATGAACGACACGCTACTACAGGCGGAACTTCTATACGGTCGCTGCTCATCCTTTCAATCATGGCACAGTTCACATTCATCGAACTCCACTTCGAGGAGGGGGCGATCCCCGGTATGGACGGTCTCGGCGGCACGAGAAGCGACGACACGACTGACCAATCGGTCGGTGACGAAGATGATGGCGGCCCCAGCATCTTGAAAATCGCAGGTGGGATACTTCTCGCCGTCGCGGCGATTGCAATCGTCCGGCAATTGCTTGGTGACGACGCCAGCCCGCTGGAGACCGACGACGTCCTCGACGAAGCAGACGAACTCGTCGAGTGACCACTCGAAAGCGAACGTCTAACCGCACGGAGTACCAGCCACTGGTATGGACGCCTATCGGAGCTTGCAAGCCGTTGCATCGGCCGACGGCGACGGCGTCGTCGACTGGAGTGCCGTCGTCGAGGCCGCTACGAACGGGACCGATTCTGGAGACTTGTCCCTTTCGTCGGCCGAGCGAGAGGCCTACGCCGAGGACGTCGGCGATGCCCGTGACGCGATCGCCGCAGCGATCGACCGCGACGTCACGCTTCCAGAGACAGTCCAGATTTTCAACCGCCACCACTGGATCGACGCCAACGCCGACACGTTCCGGCTGATCACCACCCCATTAGCCGAGCGAACGGCTGCCACCCCGCGAGCGGCAACCGTCGTCAATACCGGGACCATGTCGGTTCTCCTGGGTTTTCTCGCCCGGAACGTCATTGGACAGTACGACCCGCTACTGCTCGCCGGTCCCGACGCTGACGAGCACGCGCTGTACTTCGTCCACCCGAACGTTACGCGGACGGCCGCTGATCTCGACGTGCCACTGGACCGTTTCCGCCGCTGGATCGCCTTTCACGAGGTTGCCCACGCGGCCGAGTTCGGCGCGGCACCGTGGCTCTCGACGTATCTGGAAACGCGGATCACGAGTGCGATCGAGGAACTCACCGAGGGCAGTGTCGATCGAGAGGCGTACACGGATCTCAACACCGCGATGACCGCCGTAGAGGGCTACGCCGAACTGGTGATGGATCGGGCCTTCGACGAACCGTCTGCCGAGCTACGCGCGAAACTCGACGAGCGTCGAGGGGGCGGCGGGCCGGTGAAGCGCCTGCTCAGGTACGTCTTCGGCCTCGGGATGAAGCGCCGCCAGTACGAGCGTGGAAAGGAGTTCTTCGACGTCGTCGCCGACGAGCGTGGCCTGGCCGGCGCGAGTGCCGTCTGGGATCGCCAGGAAAACCTGCCGACGGATGCCGAACTCGATCACCCACAGCGGTGGCTGGCCCGGGTCGAGCCGTCCTAATAGCGGTGTCCGAAGTCACGCAATCTCGTCAGTAAACGCCGCGATCGACGCTCTCGTCGATGAGGTCCTCGAGTTCGGCGTCGAGCAATTGTTCTGCCTCCTCGAAGGTGTCCGTCAGGTCGCCCATCGCGTCGGGTCGGTCCCTGGGTTCGAACTCCATCGGGCCGTAGGCTGGACTGTCCATGGCGTCCATCATGTCCTCGAACAGCGCGTCAGGCGTCGTCGGTGCTTCGGCGTGGGTCTTGAGGACTTCTTCCAGACGGTTGGCCGTCTGTTTGGCCTCGCTCTCGTCTTCGACCGGTGGCTGAACGCCGAACAGTCCCGAGCCGTCTTCGGGAAAGAGCGGCTCGATCTCGTCGTCGAGTTTGCGGGCAACTTCCGCGCCGACACCCTGGACCTCGAAGGGGTTTTTCGCGTACGTTTTGAGCTGGTAGACCCCGACCGAGGGGTGCCCGAGATAGAGGTCCTCGCCGATGCCGTTGGCGCGGTCGCCTCCGACGGCGCGCCACCCGTCTGGGTCGGTGTCGTTCTCCACGACGTCCTCGAGGATGTCCTGCCAGTCGCGAACGCGCATGGGCGAACGTAGTCGATCGGTTAGAATGAACGTGACGGTCGATCGAAGCCAGATATAACAATGTAGTATTAGCCAATTATAAGGCGTTTCAGTCCCAGCAGTCAGCTATGTCCTTCACCGACGATTTGGAACCGCTCGCCGACGACCACTGGACGGCGATCGTCGAGCATCCGATGGTCGCCCAATTGGGCGAGGGGACGCTCGACGAGGAACCGTTCAAACACTGGGTGCGCCAGGACTACGTCTACCTGATCGAGTACGGTCGCGTGTTCGCGTTGGGGGCCGCCAAGGCCCCATCGTTGGCTCGGATGGGCCGGTTCGCCGAGTTACTGGATGCGACGATCAATACCGAGATGGATCTCCACCGGGAGTACGCCGCCGAGTTCGGTATCAGCGAGGCCGAACTCGAAGCCACCGAGCCCTCGCCTACGACGCGCGGGTACACTGACTTCCTCGTGCGAACGGCCTCGATCGGGTCGTTCGGCGACACCGTCGCCGCGCTGTTGCCCTGTATGTGGGGGTTCAACGAGACGGCCAAACGCCTCGATGCCCAGGGCCGCCCCGCCGAGGAACGCTACGCGGCCTGGATCGACACCTACGCCGGTGAGGAGTTCACGGAACTCGCGGAGTGGTGTCTCGATCTCATGGACGAGATTGCTGCCGAATCGACGGCTGAAGACCGCGAACGGTACCGCGAACTGTTCGAGACCTCCGCCCGCTACGAATACCGCTTCTGGGACGCTGCCTGGCGACAGGAGGGGTGGGAGATATGACCGCTGGCACCACCGGTAGCGACGTGCCGGCCACCTATGAGGCGTACGCGAAAGACCGCTCGGACGCCCGGTTCACCGACTGGCTGCGCGCCAGGGCCGAACCTGACTGGTCGGCGGCCGTCGAGCACCGCTTTGTCGCCGAACTGGCGAGCGGCGAACTGGATGAGGCAGTCTTCGGTCGCTATCTTCAACAGGACTACGCATTCCTTGACGAACTCGTGGGGACGTTCGGCCACGCGGTCGGCGAGGCACCCGGCATGGCGGCTCGCTCACGACTCGTGGCCTTTCTGGGGACGTTGACCGACGACGAAAACGATTACTTCGAGCGGTCCTTCGAGGCGCTTTCCATCCCGCCCGAGACCTACACTGATCCGGAACTGACCCTGACCACACGGGCCTTCGAAGATCTGCTCGGTCGCGCCCGGGCGGAGGGTGGCTACGCGGAGACCTTGGCTGTACTGGTCCCCGCGGAGTGGATCTACCGCTCCTGGGCCACGGCGAGTAGCGATGCCGAACCCGGCGCGTTCTATCTTCGGGAGTGGATCGACCTTCACGCAAACGAGAACTTCCGGTCGTTCGTCGGCTGGCTTCGCGAGGAACTGGACCGGGAGGGGGCAAAAGCGTCGCCTCGCCGCCGCGAGCGCCTCCAGCGGCTCTTTGCCCGCACGGTCAAACTTGAGGGCGCGTTTTTCGAGATGGCATATGGGACTGACGAGGCCCCGTCGGGAGGTGACCACTCGTGGTGAGCACTGGGCTCGCGCTCGGCCTGACGGTCCTGACCCTCGTGGTCTTCTCCGGGCTCGGCCTGTGGCACTCCCGGGGACGCGTCGGGTCCGTCGAGGATCTAATCACGGCCAGGGATTCCGTCGGCGAGGGCCGGATGACGGCCACGTTGGTCGCCTCGGTGATGGGCGTCTGGATCCTGCTGTCGGCTCCCGAGGCCGGCGCGAGTTTCGGGATCGCGGCGGTCGTTGGCTATGCGATCGGTGAAGCCCTGCCAATGCTCGCCTACGCGAAGATCGGTCCCCGGCTCCGCGAAGTGGTCCCGGACGGACACTCCCTGACCGAGTACGCCCACGCCCGGTACGGCGCGGCGATGTACGCCTTCGTGCTCGTGGTGAGTGCGCTGTACATGTTCGTCTTCCTCGCCGCCGAGTTGACGGGTATCTCCCGGGCCCTCGCGCTGATCGCTGAGGTGCCCCAGTGGCAGACGGCCGTCCTCGTCGGTGGGTTCGTACTCGTTTACACGGGCTACGGCGGGCTCCGGGCGAGCATCTTCACCGACACGATCCAGGCGGTTGTCGTCCTACCGTTGCTCGTGCTCGCGGCCATCGGCGCGATCCTCTCGCTTGGCGGTCCCAGCGCGGTCTACGACGGGATCATGTCGACAAATCCCGCGTTGCTCGATCCGGGCTACTGGCCGGGACTGCAGTTCGGACTCGGACTCTCGTTTGCCATTCTCGGCGCGGAACTCATCAACCAGACATGGTGGCAGCGCATCTACGCGGGGGCGGATAGCGAGACAGTGCGACGTGGGTTCCGTTCAGCCTCGCTCGCGAACGGCGCGATTATCCTGGTGGCCGCCCTGTTCGGAGTGGTCGCCGCCGGCCACGCAAAC
This sequence comes from Halorhabdus salina, assembly GCF_013839425.1. Lineage (GTDB taxonomy): Archaea > Halobacteriota > Halobacteria > Halobacteriales > Haloarculaceae > Halorhabdus > Halorhabdus salina. The sequence continues at coordinate 75,315 of NZ_JACDNP010000007.1, forward strand.
GTCGTGACTGCCGGTGCTGGCTACAACGCTGACGTCTCGTTCTTCCTTCTCCTTGGCGAAGCCTTCCCCGAGTGGCTCGTCTTGATCGTGGTCCTGCTGGCGCTGTTGCTCGTGATGAGTTCCGTCGACACGCTGTTCAACGCGCTGTCGAGTCTCGTGACCGCCGACCTCCCGCGACTACTCGACGATCCGACCGACCGGACGCTTACTCTCGGTGCCCGGGCGTTCACCGTTGCCGTCGCGCTGGCGGCGATCTACGTGAGTCTCCGCGCCCGGAGCGTCCTCCGGCTGTTTTTCCTCGCCGATCTGCTGGGTGCGGCCGTCGCGTTCCCACTCATTTATGGGCTGTACTCTCGGCGGCTCACGGGGCCTGGCGCATTGATCAGTAGTCTCGCGGGCCTGGCCTTCGGGCTGGCGTACTTCCCAGACTTGCGCGGCTACATCACCGCGATCCCGCTTGTCGGCGACGCCCTACCGGCGGCTGATCCGCTCTATCTGACGTCCTTCGCCGGGGCATTCCTGCTTTCGACCGCCCTGACAGTGATCGCCGCTCGGCTCTCCAGTCCCACGTTCGATCACGACGGACTCGGGAAAACCGTCCGTCGACTCGACGAGGAGACGGCTGACTAACGTGGTACTCTGACGCGTACTCTGCAACGACTCAGCTGTCTGTGGAAACAACGGCGGCGATCGTCTCCAGTTCCGCTTTTCTGAATGGGCTCTCCGCGTCACGGTTGTCGTCGAGCGTATCGATGCCTTGCTCGATCGCCTCGCGCATCGTGGCTTTCCCCGGCAAGCTCCCGTCCCCGACGTCGTGGCCGACAGCCCCCGAAATCGCGGCAAGGTCTTCCTTGGTAAATCCGGTCGAAATCTCGCGTTCGAACCGACCGGTCGATTGGCGGATCTCGTTGCGGAGCTCGTCTACTGTCGGTGACATACCTCAGTGACGGAACCCGACAGCCTGAACGTTTCGGTCGTTGCGAATGCGTGGACCGTCCAGCATGAGTGCGTGGCGTCAATCGGGACAGTTCGGTTAGATTGTCACGATAGCCGGGCTTTTGAGTGACGGGATCATATCGTCCAGTGATATGGTTTCAGAAGGCGACACAGCACCGACGTTCACGGCAACGTACAAGGGAAGCGATCACGAGACGTTCGACCTCGAAGACCACCTTGGGGACGGTCCCGTCGTCCTCGCGTTCTTCCCGGGTGCATTTACGCCCCCGTGCTCGAACGAGATGGTTGCACTGCAAGAGCACCTCGCGGACTTCGAGGCCGCCGGTGCGACGCTGCTGGGCGTCAGCGCCGACTCGTCGTTCTCGCTTGGCGCGTTCGCCGAGGAGTACGACCTCGGGTTCGACCTCGTCAGCGACATGGGTGGCGACGTCATCGACTCCTACGGCCTCTCGATCGACATCGCCGACCTCGGCCTGTACGGCATCGCAAACCGCGCGGTGTACGTCCTCGACGGGGCGGGCACGGTGACCTACGCCTGGGAGGCCGAGGACCCGACCAACGAACCCGATTACGCGGAACTGATCGAGGCCGTCGAGGCGGTCTAAGCGACGGGCGTGCGGCAATACCGACAAGTCGCTGCAACGCACCCGCGGGACGACCCGGGCCATCGACAGCGTTTTTCCCGCTGCCCGCTTGCTCCCGTTGTGCATCTACGCGGCCCCGTCGTCGAGGTGAGCGAGACCAAGACCGTCAGTACACAGTACGGTGAGCGCGAACTCTGTGAGGTCGAGGTTCGCCCGGACGATGGCCGCGCTGAGGCTGTCACGGTCACGCTGTGGGGGAAGTGGACTGAAACGGCTGACGTCCTCGAACCCGGCATGGAACTGGCCGTCTACGACGCCGAGGAGCGGGAGTACCGCGGCGAGACGACCTACCAGACCGGCGAGGACACGATGGTCGTCGTCGACCCGGAGTTCATCGTCGACGTGACCGACGTCCGCTCGTGGGTCCAGTGTCCTCGCATGTACTACCTGAACAAACTCTCGGGGACGCCCCTGGCATTCCCGGTCGTCAAGGGGACGATCGTCCACGAGGTCTTCGGGGATCTCCTGCGCGGTCGTGACGTCGAGACCGCCGTTGCCGAGCGGGTCGAGGAAGTCGGACTCGAACTCGGCTTGCTGGGTCGGGATGCGGAAACCGTCTGCGAGGACGCGCTCGATCACGCCAGCGCGATCGAGGGCTGGCTCCAGCAGGGCCATCTTGCTGACGGCGGCCAGACGACGTTCGGCCCCGAGGCGGGCGAGTGGCGGTCCGAACAGACGCTCATCAGCGAGCGCTACGGGGTGAAAGGGCGGGCTGACGCCGTGCGGCGGGGGATGCCCGTCGAACTCAAGACGGGCAAAAACACCAACCGCGAACCCCGCTTCCAGGACAAGATCCAGGCAGCCGCCTACGCGCTGATCCTCGGTGAACACGGCGATGAGCCACCCAACACGGGCACGCTTCTTTATACGAAGAACGCGGCCGTCGACCGCAACGAGGAGGGCGGGGATCTCTCGCCGGCCAAGGAGTTTTCGATCGGGTCGGGCCTGCTGGAGTTTGTTCTCAGGACGCGTAACGACATCGCCGCGATGGAACACGGAATGGACGTGCCGACTGGCTACGAGGCCGATGCCAAGTGCGAGTACTGCTTCGAACAAGACACTTGCATGGCTGTCTCGGGACGCCTCGATCAGGAGTCGAAGGCCGGCCAGATCGGCAATGCAATCCCTGAGGCTGAACGTGCGTACTTCCGGCGGCAGTACCGGGCGATCGAGGCCGAACGCCGCGCTGCCCACCGAGAGTACGCCAAACTCTGGCGGCAGGACGCCGATGAACGAGCCGAGGCCGACCGCGCGCTGATCGACCTCGAACCCACCGGCCGGCGGGAACTTGACGGCGGTCGCTGGGAGTTACGCGCGAAAGCCACAGGTGCGACCTCGAAGATCCGGGAGGGCGATGTCGTGCTTGCCAACGACGGCGATCCGATCCGTGGGGACGCGGAACTTGCGCGAGTGCAGCGGTTAACAGAGGAAATCGTCGTCACCGCCGACGAACCGGTCGAACTTCGCCGCCTCGACGTCTATCCGTCCGAATTGTCGACCGACCGGATGCTGACGGCCGTCCACGACGCACTCCTCCGACAGTCCGATGCGGAGAAGGCGGTCCTGTTCGGCCGGGAAGAACCCGCGTTCCGCGATGTCGACGAGACCTTCGTCGAGAACAATCCGGCCCAGGACCGGGCGGTCCGCCGCGCAATCGGTGCCGAGGACTTCGCGCTAATCCACGGCCCGCCGGGGACCGGCAAGACGTACACGCTCGCGACGCTCGTCGACGCGCTTCTCGACCGTGGCGAGCGAGTCCTCCTCTCAGCGTTTACGAATCGGGCCGTCGATAACGCCGTCGAGGCGCTGCTCGATCAGGGCGTCTCGGACGTGGTGCGGATGGGGACCGAAACTGGCGTGCGCGAGGACCTCGCTCACGTCAGGCTCGATCCGGCCGGTGATCCGGACGAGCGGGCAGCCACACTGACGGACGCGCCCGTCGTCGCCGCCACGACGGCGACCTGTGGCTCCCGAATCATGCGCGAGCAGGAGTTCGACGTGGCCGTCATCGACGAGGCGGGCCAGTTGACCGAACCCGGGGCGCTTGCGGCCGTCGCCCGCGCCGACCGGTTCGTCCTCGTCGGCGACCACCAGCAACTGCCGCCAGTCGTGCGTAGCGAGGGTGACGTCGCCGAAGACGCCGCCGACCTCTCGCGATCGCTGTTCGAGCGCCTGATCGACACCCATCCCGAGGCCGGCGTCCTTCTCGATCGCCAGTACCGGATGGCCCAGCGCATCCAGGCCTACTCCTCGCGGGAGTTCTACGATGGTCAACTCCGCCCGGCCAGCGGAGAGATTGCGGGGCAGTCCCTCGCCGATCTCGATGGTGTCGATCCGTCCGCGCTGCCCGCCCAACTTCAGGACCGAGTGGCATTCATCGACCCGGACGGCCGCGCTGATGGGAATACCAACCCCACGGAAGCCCAAACCGTCGCCGAAACGGTCGACTCGTATCTGGCGGCCGGGCTCGATCCGACGGACGTGGGCGTCATCGCGCCCTACCGCGCGCAGGTGGCCGAGATCGGGCAGCGCGTACCCGAGGGGGCCACTGTCGATACCGTCGATCGCTTCCAGGGTTCCAGTAAGGAGGTGATCGTCGTCTCGTTCGTCGCGACGGGGAGTCTCGATGGACCCATCTTCGAGGACTATCGGCGGATCAACGTCGCCCTGACCCGGGCCAAGCGGGCGCTGGTGCTCGTCGGTGACGCTGACGCACTCTCGACGGACAAACGGTACGGTCGGATGGTCGAGTGGGCTCGCAGCGAGTGAGGTTGGGTTTTGGCACCCGACGTTCCGTCGGCAAGTGTGCGCCCGAACCGGCTGCGCTGTCAGCCGCGATCGACCGCGGCTTTGGCGCCGTCGAGCTGTATCTCGAACGCGCTCATCTCGATGCCTTCGAGGAGACGGTGGCGGCCGTGCGGGAATCCCCGGTCAGTGCCGCTTCGGTCCACACACCGCACGTCCAACTCGACGAAACGGACTATTACCAGTTGACCGATCGCCTCGCGGTCGAACTCGATGCTTCCCTCGTGTTGCATTGGAAGCGCGTCTTGCAGGTGTTTGGGCCGGCGGTCGAGGGGATCGGCTTCGAGGCCCCACACGGTCACGAGAACAACACCGGCGCGAGCACCCTGCACCTCGAAGAGATGATTCTCGGGCGCGGCAGCGAACTGGTACTCGATACGGCCCACCTCTATACAGCCGAACGCGAGTTTCAGCGTGCGCTCGATCGACTTCTCTCGACCTATCCCGAGCAGATCGGCCTGATTCACCTGACTGACGACACGCGACGCCACGATGGACCCCCCTTTGGCGACAGTGAGATCGATCTGGGCGAGACGATCCAAACGATTCGAAGATCAGCCTTCGAGGGGCCGATCGTGCTCGAAGTGATGCCAGATGAGCAGGCGGCCGCAATGCGTGTCTTCGGGCGTCACTGGCAGGACTAACAGGTCCGCTCCCGCGTTCACAGGGCCGATTCAGACTGTCATGGGAGTGGGCAATTCCTTTGTGGTTCGCCCCCCTGTCCGTCGACATGGCATTCAAAGTTCCACGTGGGGACGGCTATGTGGACGTTGACCTTCCTGAGTGTGACGTGACGATCGCTGAGCTACCTGGCGGCGAACCAGTCGACGTCCGCGAGGCAGCCCAGGCCGCTGTCGGCGATCCACACGGGCCACCACTCGCCGAACGCGCGAACGCCGACGACGAGGTGGCGATCGTCGTCACGGACGTGACCCGCGACGCACCGGACGGCGTCATGGTCGACGTCCTCTTCGAAGAACTCGAAGCGGCCGGTATCGACCGCGAGCAAGTGCGGATCGTGCTCGGCCTGGGCCTCCATCGACCAATGGACGATGACGAAATCGAAGCCGAACTCGGCGAATACGCCGCCCTCGCGGAGAATCACGACCCGGACGACACCGTGACTGTCGGCGAGGTAAACGACGTGCCGATCGAGATCTATCGGCCAGTCGCCGAGGCCGACCTCGTCCTCACGACGGGCCAGAGCGAACCCCACCAGTACGCGGGCTTCTCGGGGGGCGCAAAGACGGTCGTCATCGGTGCCGGCGGCGAATCGTTCATCAAGTACACCCACGGCCCGGAGATGCTCAGCCAGGAATCGGTCAAGTTGGGCAAGATCGACGGCAACCCCTTCCGGGAGGCCGTCGAGGAGGCGGGCGAAATGCTCGGGCTCGATTTTTGTCTGAATGTTACGCCCGGCCCCAATGGCTTTCTGGACGCTGCAGCGGGTGACTCGGGTGCGGTCGTCCGCGACCTGGCCGAGACGGCCCGTGAAGCACTGGCTTTCGAGGTTGACGGGAAATACGACGCCGTCATCTCGGGTGTCGGTGCGCCAAAGGACGCCCAACTCTACCAGACGACGCGCGGCATCACGTACGTCGTCCTCTCGGATGGTGCCCCTGTCAAAGAGGGGGGTCGCGTCGTCGTGCCCGCGGTGCTCGACGAGGGCTACGGTGCGGGTCGTGGCGAAGAACGCTTCTACGAATGGCTCTCAGGGGCCGAGGACGCCGAATCGTGCTACCAGGCGATGCTGCAGGGCTACGAGCCTGGTGCCCAGCGCGGGTTCGTGACGGTGCGGTCACTCCGGCACGCCGACGCCTACATCACGAACAGCGAGGACCCTGAACTCGTCGAGGAGTGCCTGATGCACGCCGAGGGGACGGTCGAGGAAGCGATCGAACCCGGGAGTGAGGTGCTGGTCGTGCCGAAAGCGCCCAAAACCTTGCTAGTGTAACTGCCGGTTCGAGCTATGGGCTGTCTCCGGACAACAAACGATGTCGGTCGCCGAGAAGAAAAGACTCGACAGTCAGTCTGAGACGGCCTGGTCCTGTTGTTCGGTACCGTCCTCGGTCGTGAGTTCGTAGAGGTTCTGTCGAGCGTCCGCGAAGTAGACGTCTTCGGAAACGACATCGACCTCTTCGAGTCGTTCGAGGGCGTAGCGGACTGTACGGGCCGAGAGCATCGACTCCTCGACGATACCCTTCTGGGTTAGTGGCCCTTTGTATTCGAGGACCTTGTAGACGAGTTTTGCGCTCGGCGGGAGGTCTTCGATCCCCTCTCCGTCGGATTCTGCCATTGAAATCTATTCGGGACGCCGGCCGTATAAAGATTGAGGAGTTCGATCGATAGTCCATCGGAATGATCAGTCAGGATCGGGACCTCAGGCCCGGACCGGGGAACGAACGCCTTTTTAGCCCGGGTGGCCCACCTTGGGGTATGGCTACCGAACAGACGCGACAACTGACCGGTCACGTAAAGAGTGTGACTGTGACGGCCCTGACCGCCGTGATGGGAGTGCTGTCCGGGCTGGGGTCGGAGGTGATGGGGCTTGCCGCAACAGACAATACGGCACTTGGACTGCTCGCTGGCGCGATTATCGTCCAGCTACCGGTCTTGCAAGTTGCCGGGGTCGACATCGGAGACTTCTCGACGAAAGATTATCTCTACATCGCCTTCATGACGTTCTCGATGTGGTTCGTGACCTGGTCGATCCTATTGACGACTGCATCCGCGTGATTTCTAGAGGATTTGATACATGGCTGATGATTCTATCGCCGTTGTCGATCTCGATCGGTGCCAACCCGACCGCTGTAACTACGAGTGTGCCAACTTCTGTCCGCCAAATCGGACGGGCAAAGAGTGCATCACCACGCGTGAAGAACGATTTGAAGAGGGCGAACCCCACGGCGGGGGGGCCGACCAAGTCTGGATAAGCGAAGAGATCTGTCTCGGCGAATCCTGTGGGATCTGCGTCGAGAAGTGCCCCTTCGACGCTATCGAGATCATCAACCTGCCACAGGAACTTGATGATGATCCAGTCCACCGCTACGGGGAGAACGCCTTTGCGCTCTATGGCCTTCCGGCCCCCGAAGAAGGGCGCGTGACGGGAATTCTCGGGCCGAATGGGATCGGGAAAACGACCGCGGTACGCATGCTTGCCGACGAACTGACGCCGAATCTCGGCCAATTCCAGGAGTCCCCGGAGTGGGAGGCAGTGCTTGACGCCTACCGTGGGACGGCCCTGCAGGATTACCTCGAATCCCTGTTGGGTGGTGACGTCACGGTCGCCCGGAAACCACAGTACGTCGACCAGATCCCCGACCAGTTCGACGGGACGACCCGACAGTTGCTCGAACGGACTGACGAACGCGGTGTGCTTGACGACCTGATCGAGCGCGTCGGAATCGGTCCTGTCGTCGATCAGGACATTGACACGCTCTCGGGCGGGGAACTCCAGCGTGTCGCCCTCGTGGCGGCTGTTGCCCGGGATGCCGACTTCTACTTCTTAGACGAAGTCTCACCGTATCTGGACATCGGCCAGCGGATGACCGCCGCCCGATTGATCCAGGAACTCGCCGAGGAACAGAACCGGTCAGTGCTGGTGGTCGAACACGACCTCGCTATTCTGGACCTTCTTGCTGACGCCATCCACGTCGGCTACGGGCGGCCGGGTGCCTTCGGTGTGATCACTGATCCCAAGTCGGTTAAAAGCGGGATCAACGAGTATCTCGCAGGCTATCTGGAAAACGAGAACATGCGCATCCGCGAGGAGGCCATCGAGTTCGAGGAACATGCCCCGCGCTCGATCAGCACCGGCGACACGGTCATCGAGTATCCGGCCTTAGAGAAGAGTTATGGCGAGGACGAGTTCTCCCTGGCCGTCGAATCGGGTCAGATCCGCGAGAGTGAGGTGCTGGGTGTCGTCGGGCCGAACGGGATCGGGAAGTCTACCTTCGCGAAGTTGCTGGCCGGCCGCCTCGACGCTGACGCGGGCGATATCGACGCGAGTCTCGATATTTCTTACAAGCCTCAGTACGTCGAGGTTGACCAGCCGATGCGCGTCGACGCCTTTTTGGGCTCGATCGCCGATGACTTCGGCAGTTCGTACTGGAACACGGAGATCGCTCAGCCCCTCCAACTCGAGGAGATCATGGAACAGCAACTCACTGACCTCTCGGGTGGAGAGCGCCAGCGCGTTGCGATCGCGGCGTGCCTCTCGCGGGACGCCGACCTCTACCTGCTGGACGAGCCAAGCGCCCACCTCGACGTCGAGCAGCGAGTGCTTGCGACCAGTGCGATCCGTCGCTACGCCGAGAACCACGACGCGACGGCGATGGTCATCGACCACGACATCTACATGATCGACCTGTTGGCCGACCGCCTGCTGGTCTTCGACGGCGAACCGGCTGTTTCGGGTCACGCGAGCACGCCCCAATCGATGCGCGACGGCATGAACGACTTCCTGAGCAATCTGGACATCACGTTCCGTCGGGACGAACGCACCTCCCGGCCACGGATCAACAAACCGGAGAGTCAGCTCGATCGCGAGCAAAAGCAGGCTGGCGAGTACTACTACGCCCCCGAGTAACCGGGAGCGAAACCCGCAAGTCTGTCCTCACCAAACGAGTTACTGATGCACGACTATCACGTGCACACCACCTACTCCGACGGGTCGCTGTTGCCCCGGATGGTCGCCGCCGCTGAGGAGGCGGGTCTGGACGGGCTCGGGTTCGCCGACCACTGCAACGTCTTCGGGACCGAGGGTGCTCGCGCCTACCGGAATGCGTTCGGGTTCAACCTGGATCTCACGCACGAGCGCCGGCGCCGGGCGATCGAGCGGTCTCGCGACCGAACCGACCTCCGGCTGTACGACGGCGTCGAGATGGACTACCACCCCGATCACGAGGGAGCCATCGAAGACTTCCTCGCCGACGCGGAGTTCGACTACGCCATCGGCAGCGTTCACCAAATCGACGGGGCGAACGTCCACGATCGAGAGCACTTCGCCGCGCTCTCGCCTGCCGAACGGGAGCACGCGGTCGAGACGTACGTCGAGCGCGTCTGTGCGCTGCTCGATTCCGAACTGGTCGACATCGCGGCCCACATCGATATCGTCGAACGTAATCCGGCGCTCCGGGGACTGTTAGACGAGGGCCACTATCACCGGATCGCCGACGCGCTAGCCGACTCGCAGACAGTCCCCGAGATCAATGCCGGGCGCGTCACCCGGGAGTATGGTGATTTCCATCCAAGCGAGCAGTTTCTGGAGACGCTCCTCGCTGAGGGTGTCGCGTTCACGATTGGCTCGGACGCGCATGAACCCGACGAGTTACTCGCCTGCCAGGACCGACTGGCAGCGGTCGTCAGGAACGAGGACCTGCCAATAGTCGAGCTGGACGTGTAAGTTTCCCATCAGGACGAGGGATCCAGATTCGGGGAGTTGGGGCAGGTCCGAAATTGGCGGTTCGATGCCTGACGATGACGATCGATCGTGGCAAATAGCGACTGGAACCGTGTGACTATTGTCGCGGGACCTGTCACGGTCGAATACATGACGAGTACCGGGCTCTTGGCGCTGGCGGCGAGCCTCCCGATTGTCGTTTCGTTCGTGCTGCTGGCCGGGCTGCGCTGGTCGGCCGCACGATCGATGACTGTCGGCTGGGTCATCGCCGCGGCACTCGGACTGGGTGTGTGGGGCATGGAAGGGGCATGGTTCGCGGCGGCCGCGCTCAAAGGCGTGCTTGGCGCGGTCGACATCATCCTGATCGTCTTCGGGGCCATCTTGCTGATGAACTATCTCGAAGTCGGCGGCTCGATCAGCACGATTCGGTGGTTCTTCCGGCGCATCGAGAGCGACCGTCGCGTCCAGTTGCTGTTGATCGGCTTGGGATTCGAGACCATCATCGAAGGCGTTGCCGGGTTCGGGACGCCGGGAGCGTTGGCTGCGCCGCTGTTCATCGGGCTGGGATTCCCGCCCCTGGCCGCGGCGGTATTCGGGCTGTTCTTCAACGCGCCCAATCCACAGTTTGGGGCCGCTGGGACGCCGATCATCGGCGGCGTCGATCAGGGAATGAGTGCCGAGTTGATCGACGGCATGGGCACAGAAGCGTTCAAGATGCTCGTCGGTCAGTGGACGGGCGTGATGACCGGGCTAACCTTCGTCTTTTGGGGTGTGCTCGGCGTCTTTCTGCTCATTTACTGGTTCGGTGACGACGACGAACGGTCGTTGAGCGGGGCGGCCCGGTCGACGCTTCCGGTCCTCCCGTTCGCGCTTGTGCTGGGAGTGATCACCGGCCTCGTCCAGTGGGCCGTCGCGTGGTTCGTCGGCTACTCGTTGCCGGACATCGCGGCCGGCTTCGTCGTGATCGGCGTCGGGATCGTTATGGCGAACGCGAACGTACTCGTTCCCGAGCACAAGTGGTCGTTTCCCGACCGCGGTCGGTGGTCTGACACCTGGCTTGGCGGCCTCGATCTCGATTCGATCAGTGACGACGAGCCAACCAAGGAAATGCCGGTCTGGCTTGCCTGGACACCGTACCTCCTCGTCGCCGGTTTCCTGCTGGTGACTCGCTGGCCTGGCCTGGGCATCGAGAGCCAGCTTCAGGAGTTCACTATTGGGGTCACGGGTCTGCTGGGTACGGAACTCGGGTGGGACTTACAGTACCTCTATCTACCCGGAACGATGCCATTTATCCCCATCGCAATCGGCACCGGCTTGCTGTACCGGTTGGACTTCGAAGGGACGGTCGAGGCCTGGCGGGAGTCGATTCGACAGGTTGCCCCGGCGGCGATCACACTGGTTGTCGTCGTCTCGCTCACCCAGATCATGCGCCGATCGGCCGAAAACCCAGAGAACGTCGCCGGCATGATGCAGGTCCTCTCAGAAGTGTTGGCGAATGCGGCCGGCGGTGCCCTCCCGATGGTCGTCCCCTGGATCGGTGCCCTGGGGACGTTCGTCACCGGCTCGAACACAGTCTCTGATATTCTGTTCAACGCCTTGCAGTACAATGCCGCAGAGAACGTTGGCCTCTCGAAAGGGCTGATCGTGGCGATTCAGAACGTCGGCGGCGGGGTCGGCAACATGATTTCCGTCCAGAACATCGCGGCGATCTGTGGCGTCGTCGGGATCGCCGGCCGTGAGGGGGATATTCTCCGGAAAGTGATCGTCCCGACGGTCCTGTTCGCGATCTTTGCCGGCTCGATCGGCACGCTGCTGGTGTACGTGGTTGCACCAGGGGTGTTCTGAGACGAATCGAAGTCCGCTCGAGTACGGTCCGGGCGGGACATGCCGTCGGCGTCTGCTCGACATCGGTATGTCTTGTCCGGGGCAAGCCGATACCGTTCGACGAGACAAGGTGAAGTACCCCGCGCTCGGTGGCGCGGGGCGTCCGGGTTTCGGACCGCACTGCACCAGCACCGAACTTTAATTCCCTCCGCACTCGCCTGACGGCTCGTGCCCGGCGCGGGTAAACACCCGAACACTCGCCAACGGCGAGTGTCCGTGGAGGTCGGTCGCTCCACCACGACCCGACAACTCCCGTCTCATCTCGGTTCTAAGAGACCGTTTGAGAGGAGTCGCATTTTCATTTCAGCGCCGACGACCAGCAAAGGAATTGAGGTCTTCAATTCCCTACTTTGAGGTTGTGTTCTGGTCGTTACCCGCTAATTTATAGCGCAGTTTATTACCGATTTCGACGCGCTTCACCCACGGGCACGGTGGCCCGTGGTTCTCGCGCTATATCTCTTATAGATCAGTGAACTTACGCTACGGATTGTCAGCATGTCGCCCTTGAACGCCAGCGAAGGGACAGACTCGGCTTCGACGTGGTCGATCCTGGGGATCGGCGGGGTCGCAAGTCTCTGCTGTATTTTCCTCGCTCCGGCGACGGCGGCAGCCACTGGGAGTGCGCTCTCGGGCAGTGCGACGGCAGCCGTCGGTGGGACGTTCATCCAGGTCGTCGTGACAGCACTGGCAGTCGGGGTCGTCGCGGCGGGCGTCAGCGCCGGGCGACGGGTGCGTGGGAGTACTGGAGCAACCGACGGCTGCCACTGTGAGCAGTAAGAGTCAGTTCGTCACCAGCCCGTCGTTGCGGTCCCAGGCGACGAACTGGGGGGCGAAGACGGCAAGTTCGGCGAACAAGCCCTCGACAGCATCTTCTCGGGCGACCGCCTCCTGAAACGATTCGAGCCAGTCGAGTCGATCGAGGGCTTCACGCTGGCTGGCACGGATCGCCGATAGCTCTTCGGAAGTTGCGCCGTCTTGGTCGCCAGCCAACAGTTCGGCTTCCCGATCACAGAGCGCCCCCATGAACTCGAAGGCGACCGCGAGATGGTCGGGGACACCGTCGCCACGCTCCGGTTCGAATCCCGTGGCTGCATGGGCTTTCGCCGCCGCGGCGGCGGGATCGCCGAGGAACTCGCCGGCCTCGCCTTCCTCGTGATACGGCGAGTCCGACTCGAAGGACTCGCTTGGCTCGTCTGCGTGGGCCGACGCGAACGGCGGGACGTAGTGTGGCCCCGGGACAGCGAAGAGATTGTCGTAACCGATCCGGAGTCCCTCGCAGTCGAGGTCAGTGCGATCGAGTGCGTCAGTCTCGACGTTTGCCGCGAGGGCGTCCGCAAGACGGACGAACGCACCGTCCTCGATCGCGGCGGCGAGCGTCTCCACGTCGCCGTCGAAGACCGCCGCCAGAAGCCCGTAGACCTCGGCCCTGGCACGGGCCACGGCGACCGCTTCGGACTGCTCGTCCGGATCTAATTCTGAGGCCTCCGTGTCGTGAGGGGTAGTTTCCGTCACGGCAATCACCGTCGCCGGACCTCGACGAAGGCGTCGTACTGGGCGTTGCTGCCGCCGACGAGATCCGAGAGGCCGGTGTCCTCGAGGGTGTCGTCCAGCGGCTGGATGTGATTGATCGCGAAGCCGGCGTCCCGCCCCTTCGCCAGCCCTGCCTCCTCGGTCATCGGCTCGTCGAACTGGTAGGGCGTATGTCCGTCCTCGTCGACCGGCCCGCGGGTTTCGTCGTCGATCGTTTCGGCACTCGCGCCGTCGCCGGTTCGGCCCCAGCCCCACATCGCGCCGACCACGCCCGGACGGATGCCGCTCGTGACCATCGCGATTCCCTCGACGGTCCGGCGACCGGCGTCGATTTCAATCGGATCGCCGTTCTCGACGTCGCGTTCCTCGGCGTCCTGCGGGTTGAGCCACAGCGGGTTCTCCGGCCGGGTCTCTCTGAGCCACGGGCTGTTCTGGGTCCGGTGCATCCCCTGGGTTCGTGGCTTCCAGTTGATGAGCCGAAGGGGGCGCTCGCGGTCGTCCTCGCTCGCGACGGCGGCCTGGACCTCGCCGTTGTAGTGTTCGACGTCGGCGACCTTCGGCAGTGGATCGAAGCGGTCGCCGGTGTAGGAGTGCTTCCCGTTCGGGACTACCTCGCTGTAGAAGTCCACGCGCGAGCCGAGTTTGTAGCGCATGTGCTCGCCGTCGTAGGCGTTGCTGTCGTCGAAGCGCTCGGCGTAATCGTACTCGTGGCCGTGCTCGGCGAAGCGATCGGAATAGTCCTCGACGGGTTCCTCGAAGCGCCCGCCACGATTGAGGACGGTGACGACCTTCCGCCACTCCTCGTCCGTGACGGCACCTTTCCAGTCCGTCACGTCGAACGCGTCGCCGAGTCCCTTCTCGTGGCTCGCCCGGAAGGCTGCGAGTTCGTCGTCGTCCGCGTCGGGGACAGGATCGCGGTCGTAGGCGATGTTCGCGGCGAGTTTCAGGTAGAAGTCCTCAGCCTGGTCGAGTTCCCAGAGATCGCCGTCGGCGTCCGGGATCGCGTCCGCGCCGACGCCGGGGAGGTCCATGCGCTTCCACATGTCGATGAGGACGTCCTCGAACGGTCGGGCCTGGGGCACGACGTTGACGGCGGGCTGGCTGATCTTCTCGTCGGCCAGACGCTTGTTCGGGTAGGTACCGAAGTTCTCCCACCGCTCAAGATAGGTCGGCTCGGGCAGGATGTAATCGGCATACTTGCTGGTCTCGCCGATCACCGTGTCGGAGGCGACGATCAGCGGAATCGTCTCCTCGTCCTGGAGGATCGGCGGGATCTGATCGCCGCCTGCGACTGTCATAACGTGATTGTTCGAGTATGGCCGGATGAACAGCGCCTCGATCCCGTAGGGATATTCCTCAGCCGCGCTGCCGTACAGTTCCTGGGTCGCCTGTGGCGGCGCGACCGGGAACCAGGGCCGTTTCGCGGGGTACCCGCCGTCGCGTTCGAACAGCGAGGTATCCTCGTAGTTGACGCCCCCTCGGAGCAGCGGAATCCCCCACGGCGAGTTCCCGTCGGGGACTGTCCCGAGTTCGTAGCGGCCGGACATCGTGCTGTAGCCGGCGTAGGGCGTGATCTGGCCGCCTTTCCAGTCGTAATTGCCGATGAGGTGCTGGAGCGTAGCGATCGCACGCGTATTGTGGAAGCCGTTGCCGTGTTTCGCCGGGCCGCGGTAGGACATGATCGCCGCGCGCTTGCCGTGACTGGTAAACTCGTCGGCGATCTCCGCGATGGTCTCGGCGTCGACGCCGGCCATCTCGGCGTACTCCTCGAGTGTGTACTCGAAGACCCGATCGCGGTACTGGCTCCAGACGCTCTCGACGCGCGTTCCCCCGATCGTTTCCTCGACGTCCAGGACGGCCGTCTCGACCTCGCTCGCGGGACGGGGTTCGCCGGTCTCGGCGTCGATGACGACAAAATCGTCGGCTGTCTCGGCGTCCGCCTCGACGAGTTCGAGGTCTGCCGCGCGGGCCTTCGGTCCCGCGTCCTCCTCGACCATGACGAGGTGGGTCGCGTCGCTCCAGGTCGGTTCGTCGTCGGCGTGGGCGGCGTCCTGAGCGGGGTTCTGGAGATACTGCAGATCGTAGCGGTCGTGGTCGATGATCCAGCGCGCCATGCCGAGCGCGAGGGCCCCGTCCGCGCCAGGTTCGACCGGGACCCACGTCTCGGCCTTCTCGGCGGTCTTCGAGAGCCGGGGGTCGACCACGTCCATGCGCATGCCGTCTGCGATGGCGTTGGTCAACTTCGGGGCGAGCCAGGTCGGGCCCTTGTTGGCGACCATCGGGTTGGTCCCCCAGACGAGGAGGTACTCGGTGTTCTCGATGTCGGGGTACTGTCGTTTCTTCTTGGCGTCGTGGGAGCGGACGTTCCCCATGACGCTCGAAAACCCGCAGGTTCCGGCGTGGTGGGTGCTGTTGATCGATCCCAGGCCTTGCTGCCAGAGGCGCGCGCGGATGAAGTTCCGCCGGAACCCGCCAACGTCGACGATCTGGTTGGCCTTCGGCCCGAGGTCGGGGTGATCAGTGTCGATAAGGGCCTCGCCCCACTTCTCGTCGAAGGTGGCTTTGTCCATCTCGTCGGACTGGACGGCCTCCCAGTCGTTCATCACCTCGCCCTGGGGGGCATATCCCCACATCTCCCGAAGTCCGGGATGGTCGAGTTCGTCGTCACCCTCGACTATCTCCTCGATCGCCTGCTCCCAGGAGATCGTCTTCCACTGCTCGGAACCTCGCGGGCCGACGCGCTTCATCGGCTGGCGAACGCGATAGCTGTCGAAGGCCGTCTGGATACCGGCCTGGCCCTTCAGACAGATCCGACCGCCGGACAGCGACCATCGGTCGGTGTCGACGTCGCCGCTGCCGGCGACGTCACCCATCGCGACGTCGTTCGGGTCGCTGTCGTAGGGGACCTGGGCGAACGGCTGGGTGTTCAGGAACGAGTAGGGGTTGCCGGCGAGTTTGCGGACGAGCGAACTGTATCCGCCCGTCCCGCTCTCGTCGGCGAGTCTGACCTTGATCGGACAGAAGGTGTTGCACTGCCCGCAGGTCGTGTGGATCACGTCCTCGGCACCGTACTCACCATAATCGTCGCCGACGTAGTGCTGCTGGCTGTCGGTCCAGAGGTCTTCAGTGTCGACGTCGACCGTGGCGGCACTCGCCGCGCCGATGAGGCCGATACTGCCGACTGCTTTCACGAGATCGCGTCGCGTCAGCGACGGTCCACCCCCAGACGCTGTGCCGTCGCTGTCTGTGTCCGATACGTCCGTCTCTGTGCTATCGCTGTCTGTAGACATCAGTGATCACCTCGATCGAGTGGCGTCAGGGGAAGCAGTTCCGCGCCGATCGTGTACAACAGGAGGCCGACCGCGATCATGCCGATACTCGTCGCCCACTCCACGGCGGAGGGGAAGTACGAGCCGTGGGGAAGCCCCTTCATGACGGGAAGGATCTGTGGCGGGACGACGATGTTGAACCGGACGGCGATGATTCCAATGACGACGCTCAGGCCCGCAAGGACCATCAGCCACGGCGTCTCTCGCCACTCGCGTTTCGAGAGCATCACGAGCGGGAACAGCCACCCCATCCCGACCATGAACCACCAGAACGACCAGGACATCTCCCCGAAGAGAATGACTGCCCAGGTCTCGACCTCGTGGGGGTGGAGACTGGCAATGGCGATCAGCATCTCGATGCCCGTCAGCGCCGCGTCGACGACAATGAAGGCGGCCAGCAGGACGGCGAGTCGATTCAGCAAGTTCCGATCGACCGGCTCGTCGTCGAAGAGTTTCGTCCGGAGGACGTACAGCATCATGACCAGCGCCGTCCCCGAGAGGACTGCCGAGACGATGAAGATCACGGGGAAGAGGCCGCTGTTCCAGTACGGCCGGGCTTTCGAGACGGCAAAGAGAATGCCGGTCCCGCCGTGGACGAGGAAGATCGCCAGCGGGATGCCGAGAATGCCAGCCCGTGTGAGCCACTTGCGGTCGGTAGTGCGGGAGGCTTCGCTGGTCGAACGGCGGCCGAGCGTCAGCAGGCCGCTCAGACGGGCCCGGAGACCGGAACCACGTTCGGCGACGCGAGCGAGGTCGATCCGCATCGAGAAGTACAGTTCAGTGACGAGTACGGCGATGTAGGCAACGTAGGCGTGGACCTCCCAGGAAAGCGCGGAGGTGAGTTGTCGCCAGATGAAGGGGAAGAACATCCGGTCCATCCGGCCGAGGTCGACCCAGACGAACATGAGCGCGACCACCATGCTGATGATCGCCGCGAAGAGGGCGTCGCGGTCGACCCGGTGCATCCCGGAGACGCCGAAGACGTTCGCGAGCGTGCTCACCAGGAACGCCCCGGCCGAGAGGCCGACGAAGTAGATGTAAAAGGCGACCCACGCGCCCCAGGGGGTCGTGCTCGTGAGGTTCGTACTCGCCATGCCGTCGGTGATCCGGAGGATCATCGCGGCCCCGCCAACGATCAGGAGGACGGCGAGAGCGGCGTACCAGGCGACTCGCAAGCGGTTGTCGGTGAACCCCGGATCGAACTCGAAGTGTGAGGTATCTGTCGCCATGGGTTATTTGAGGTAGTAGACGTTCGGATCGGTTCCCTCGCTCTCCTTGAGCTGGAACGATCGCGTCGAGTCGGCCATCTCGGCGACGTCACTGTCGGGATCGTTCAGATCGCCCATGTTGCGGGCGTCGCCGACGCAGGTCTCGACACAGGCCGGTTCCTCGCCGCGCTCGAGCCGGTGGGTGCAGAAACTGCACTTTCGGACGTTGCCGATCGGTGACTTACCATCCTCTCGCTTCCCGCGATCGACGCCGTACTCGGGGCTGGTAATCTCGCCGGCTTCCTCGACCTCGTCGTCGTAGTTCTCGCCGAAGTCGAAGTACCGCGCGCCGTACGGACACGCGATCATACAGTACCGGCATCCAATACAGCGGTCGTAGTCGATGTTGACCACGCCGTTGTCCATCTTGTAGGTCGCGCTGACGGGACAGACCTGGACGCATGGTGGTTCCTCGCATTGCATGCACGGCCGCGGGACGTTTGTTCGGGTAACGTTCGGGAATTCGCCGTGTTCCTCTTCCATGACGACGTTGTAGGAGACGCCCGGTGGGGTGCGGTTCTCGGCCTTGCAGGCGACCGTACAGGAGTCACACCCGACACACTTCTGGAGGTCGATAACCATCCCCCAGCGCGCTTTTCGGTCCTCCGGAGCGGCTCCTCCCTCGACGCTCTCGGCGGCGTCGATCTCGCAGGCGACTGACTCCATCGAGCCGATGGTACAGGACAGCGAGTCGGCCGTCCCGGCGTCGATCGTCTGGTCGGTGCTCTCGATAGACGGGTTGGGGGTTTCGCGATAGGCGTCGCCGAACTCCTGTTCGGCGGCCGCGTCGTATTTCTCCCAGTAGGCCTCGGCCGAAATTTCGCCCTGGGAGACGCGCTTTGCGTCCTCGGCCATCGCGATCCCCAATTCGGTGTCGTGATCCGTCTTCGCGAGTTCCTCGCGTGGATCGGCCCGTTCCGTCTCGACCATCGCGTCCATCGACGCCGTCTCGACTGCAGGGACGCCCGGCTGAACGTCGTCGTTGGAGCTACTCATCGCGGGTCACCCTTCTGGTTGCTCGGACAGCCGCTCGCTCCGACAGTGGCTCGGATCATCACGTAGACGTACGAAAGACACCCCTGAGAGCGTCGTCCCAATACTGTTTGCCTCCGCACCCCGGACCGAATACCCGGTATAACCACCCACCCAATACTCTTTGGCCGGCTCGATTGCGGTCCCGTTCAAGGTTCGTTCGAGCGCGGCTCAGCGGTCGGAGACATCCTTGTGATATATACGCCGTGACGCCCGAATACGTGCCATGAATCTCGTCATTCTCGCCTCTATCGTCCTGCGGGTTCTCGGCGTGGGGTACTCGCTGGTGTTGCTCTACCGGTCCAACGACCGGCGATTCGCGTTTCTGACGGTCATGCTCTCGTTGATGGCGACACGACAGATCCTTTCCGCACAAGGGTCGACCGACCCGATCGAGGAACTCCCCGGGCTGGCCGTGAGTATCCTTGCGGTGCTCACCGTCTACTACCTCTCGAGTTACGTCGTCGAGGAACAGCGCATCACCGAGCGCTTGCGAGGATTTCAGAAGGCGATCGAACACGCCGGTCACGCCATCTTCCTGACGGACACGGACGGCACGATCGAGTACGCCAATCCGGCCGTCAAAGCGGTGACGGGTCACGACCCGGACGAAGTCGTCGGGGAGAACCCGCGGCTGTGGAAGTCCGGCGAGCACGACGAGGACTTCTACACCGAGATGTGGGAGACAATCGCCGCGGGATCGATCTGGGAGGGAGAGATCATCAACCGCCGGAAGTCCGGCGACCTCTGCTGGGTCGACATGACGATCGCACCGATCACCGGCGAGGACGGCGAGGTCGAACGGTATGTCGCCGTCGAGCGCGACGTAACCGAGCGTAAGGAACGCGAGGTCCGCATCGCCGACCAGAACGACCGGCTCGAACGGCTAAACAACACGAACGAGGTATTGCGCGACGTCAACCGCGAACTCGTCGCGGCCACGTCCCGACAGGAAATCGAGCGCTCGCTGTGTGATCGGTTCGCCCGCTCACCACTGTTCGCGGCAGCGTGGGTCGGTGACCCTCGACTCGTCGACGACAACGTCAACGTCCGAACTCGTGCCGGGATCGACGAGAGCACACTCGATACCCGGATCGACGCGACGGCCAACTATCGGCGCGTGATCGATAATGTCCTTGACAGTGACGAGCCGGCATTCGTCGACGCTGACGCGACGCGACTCGACAATCCGCTGAACGCGACGGCGGTCGTGATTCCGTTGTCGTATCAGGACGCCGATTACGGCGTGCTCGTCGTCGAATCCGCGACCGAGGACGCCTTTGCGGCGATCGACCGCGGGGTGTTCACCGAACTCGGCTCGACCGTGGGTGATGCGGTCAATGCCGCGGAGAGTCGACGCACGCTTGCGGCAGCGGAGGTCACGGAACTGGAGTTCCTCGTCGACGGCGCTACGGATCCACTGGTCGATCTCTCTGCGTCTCTCGGATGCTCGGTCGATCTCGAACATGTGGCTGGTGATCAGGGGGACCCCATCGCGTACGTGTCTGTCACGGGAGCCGATCAAGCGTCCGTTTCGTCGTATTTTGACGATGTCGAATCCCGTGACGGACGACCGCTGTGTGAGTACGACGAGCGGTGTCTCGTCCGTCTCGTCGTCGACGAGTCGGCGATCGTCCCGACGCTCGCCAGATACGGCGCGACGGTGACCGGACTTTCAGTCACCGATGGGCACGGCCGGATCCGTGCCGAGGTTTCCCGGTCAAACGATATCCGATCGGTCGTCGAGGCCGTCCAGGCGGCCCATTCCGAACTCGAATTGCTCGCCCAGCGAGAGCAAGAGCGTGAGGCCGAGCCGGGGACGGCGTTCCAGTCATCCTTCGAGGAGTCACTCACCGATCGGCAGTTGGAGGCCGCCCGGACGGCGTTCTTCGCGGGCTTCTTCGAATGGCCCCGGGAGACCAGCGGGGAAGATGTCGCTGCGATCATGGACATTACCCAGTCGACGTTCACTCAGCACCTGCGGACGGCCCAGCGAAAACTGTTCGCGGCCCTGTTCGAGGACAATGCGGTCTCTAACACTTGAGCGGCGGGCGGGAAACGATCGAACGCAGTCAGAGAACGCGCCGCTGGCAACTCCCACAGAGGGTCTGTTCCTTGACATCTACTTGACGGACGCGGGGCGAGAAACTCATGACACAGCGCTTGTTGTCACAGTGTTCGAGGCCCAGTGTATGGCCGATCTCGTGGACGACCTCCTTGCGGACACGTTCGGCGAACACCTCCGAGGAAGACTTATTCGAGAGGCCGCCATCCGAGGACGTCTGGAGTCGGTGTGTCGAGATGACGCTGCCGCTGCCGTCCAAATACGCGAGCCCGAACACATAGTTGCGGTTTCGATAGAACAGGTCTCTGGCTGTAATTGCGACGTTCTTCTCGCCCACACCCACCCGCTTTGCAAGGTCGATGAACTCCTCGGCACGGTACTGCTCACGATCGGGGTCGTGCGCGCCGGCGGGGACTGATCGGGCATCGTGGACGCTGACGTCACACTCGAAAACAGAACGCAACCCGGCGGAAGCTTCCCGCTTGACGACCGCGGGGAGGTCACCAACCGGCACGATGTCCACGTGCATGGATCAGTATATGATCGGAGGATGCTTAAAAACCTCGCCCTCGGAGACGCCCGCCAGTGCAGTGGTTTCGATCGGCCGCGCCCCCTCACTGACGACTGTGTTGCTAAGCAGTCGGAACACCCTTTGGGAGTGAGTTCGTTCCGTCAAGCACGAATGGAAACTGATGCGGTGGTCCTCGACGTCGACGGGGTCCTCGTCGACGTGGCGGATTCGTACCGCCGGGCAGTCGTCGAGACGGTGGCCCGGGTTCACGGCGAGCGGATCGCTCGTTCGGCGCTCCAGCCGTTCAAAGACGCCGGTGGCTTCAACAACGACTGGGTGCTGACTGATGCCCTTGCCCTGTACGTGTTGGCTCGCGAGGAGGGGTTCGAACTGAGCGTCGAGACGTTCACCGACTGCATTGCGGCCTCCGGGGGCG
The DNA here is from genome assembly GCF_013839425.1 of Halorhabdus salina. Taxonomy (GTDB): domain Archaea; phylum Halobacteriota; class Halobacteria; order Halobacteriales; family Haloarculaceae; genus Halorhabdus; species Halorhabdus salina. Next base: position 97,177 of record NZ_JACDNP010000007.1, read on the forward strand.
GATTCAGTGGGGCACGGTCAGTCATCGACGACGAGCTTGCCGCCGACGCCCGCGAGCGCATCAACGCGGCACTCGACCGAGAGTACAACCGCGAGATTTTTCAGCAACTGTACCTCGGGAGCGACCTGTACCGCGACATCGAGGGCGCGGAACCGGTACTCGACGAAGCGGGCTACATTCACGACGAGCCAGTACTTCTCAACCGCGAGACCGTCGACGCCTTGCAGACTCGCTTCGACGTCGGCATCCTGACGGGCCGGCCAGCAGCGGAAGCAGACATCGCCCTCGATCGTGCCGGCCTCTCGATCCCGGAGCCACACCGGTTCACCATGGACGACTGGGAGGCGGGAAAACCCGATCCCGCCGCCTTGCAGACGCTCGCCGAGCGGTTCGACGCCGAGACTGTCGCCTTTGCGGGCGACACCTTAGACGACATCCGAACGGCTGTCAACGCCGAGACGGCCGATCCCGACCGGACCTACCACGGGATCGGCGTGCTCACGGGGGGGCTGACCGGCGACAGCGGGCGTGGAGCCTTCGACGATGCTGGTGCCGAGGCAGTTGTCGAAACGGTCAACGAGCTTCCTGAATTGTTGGAATCGCGTGCGTGAGTGATCTCCTTGCGGGGCCGTGGAGTTGCCAATACCGTAGCAGGCTTAACCGCCCTCGACTCATGGTTTCACATGCGAGTTGCGATTCTCGGCGGCACCGGTGACGTTGGGGAAGGTTTAGCCCTCCGTTGGGCGTTTCACGCCGACCACCAGCTTGTCATCGGGTCCCGCGATGCCGAACGTGCCAGAAGCGCTGCAGACGAATACGAGACGGCCGTATCAAACCGCGGTCAGGACGTGACCATCGAGGGGATGGCCAACGAAGCGGCTGTCATCGACGCAGATGTGGTCGTCGCCGCGGTCCCGGCCTACCACCTCGTCGAGACGATCGAGGCTGTCAGGGGCAATCTATCGGCCGGTACGGTGCTCGTGAGTCCGGCGGTGGGGATGAAGCGAGACGAGGCGGGGATTCACTACAACCAGCCGGGGGCTGGCAGCGTCACGGCGCTTGCGGCCGACGCTGTGCCGGCGGACGTTCCCGTCGTGGGGGCGTTCCACAACCTGGCTGCCGGTCGACTGGCGAATCTGGACGCCGACCTCTCGATGGACGTCTTGCTGGTCGGTGACGACGATCAGGCTCTCAAGACAGTCACGTCGTTCACCGAGGATGTCGATGGACTGCGAGCGTTACACGCCGGCCCGATCGACAACGCGGCCGAGGTCGAATCGGTGACGCCGCTGTTGATCAATCTGGCCCAGTACAACGACGCCCTCCACGACGTGGGCGTTCGCTTCGAGTGAGCACCCGATCCTGTTACGACTATTTCCGGATAGTCTACAGGCAACGCTGCGGACGTGCGTGATCGGCGTCGTAAGCGGCGAAGATGGCGGCGACGTCGTTATACGGACGCTTCTTCGAGCGCCGATTCGATGTCGTCGGCCTGAGTGACCCCGATAAACCGCTCGACGATACCGTCGTCGTCTTCGATAATCAGCGTCGGCAGCGACCGCACCTGATACTCGTTGGCGACGTCCTGGTTCTCGTCGACGTCGATCTTCTCGAATTCGACGTCCGGCCAGTCGTCCATGAGGTCTTCCAGGATCGGGTCCTGGGTCTTACACGGGCCACACCAGTCTGCTTGAAAGTCCTTGAGGGTGACGGACATGATGCCTACTGTGGTTAGCCGAGGCGGCAAAATAAGGGTTTCCACTGTCCGACTTTCGACGAATCAGACTGTCCCTCGCTTCACCGGGGCTGTCGTGTCGTAAGCCTTAGGCCGATCGATGACGTTCACTCCGGTATGAGCAGCAACGACGGTGGCGGACTGATGTCGAGTGCCGGTCTCGTCCGGTATTTTGACGCAGAAGACCGTAACGCAATCACGATCGATCCCAAGACGATTGTCGCCTTTGGCGCACTGTTTGGCGTCCTCGTTCTCGTGTTGAACATCGTCGCCTGAGCGGCTAGCGATCACTATTCGCGGTGGACCGCGACGTTTTCAAACGCGCCCTGCCAACCGCGAGCACATGCACTTCGATCCGCGAACCCAGCACGCACTCAGAGAGGTTGGCCTCTCCGCCGAGGACATCGAGGCGGCGGCCGAGATCGCCGTCGAGGCCGCGCGCGAGGAGGCTGAGGCCATCGAATTGTTTTTCGACACCCAGCGCGAGGTCGTCTCCGACATGGAGATGGCCCACAGTGACACCGACCACCAGACCCATGTTGTCGAGTATATCGATCTCTACACCCACGCCGACGACATCAGGGGCTATCTCCGGTTTGACGGCTGGGGCGTTCCCATCGAGGGCGGTCGCGTCCTCGAAGACGGCAAATGCGTCGAACTCTCCCTCGGCTCGACCATCGACGACCGGGTGCGGTTCGGCCGCGATGCTGAGGCGCTATGACGACGAGTCCCCCATTCAGTGTCCAGTGTCGCGGGATCTACGCGACGGCACTCACTGACTTGCTCGTCGCGGATGATCGATTTGCGGTCGTGTGGCCGTCCGGCCCGATCGAACGCCGATTCGACGGCGACTTCGAGACGGCACCGCCGGATGCGTCGATCGTGCCCGACGGCGATCGACTCGGTGTCGGCGTGATCGGTGCCGAGGCGGCCGTCTCGGCGGTCGTCGATCGGCTCAGGGTCGCCAGAGACACACTGTCCTGGGCGGATTCGACGCCACGCGGGGCTGTCTTCGATGGTGTCGTCACGGAAACGCTTGGCAGTGGCGCGCTTGTCGATCTTGGCGACGATGAGGCGTTTCTCCCGTTCGGCGCGACCGAGGCCCACGTCGAGACTGACGATCGGCTTCGCGTGCAGGTCGACAGGTCCGTTGCCCCCTGGAGTGACGAGCGTCCCGAGGTGACGACACAACTCTCGATCCCGAGGGAACTCGCGTCGCTAGTGCGCGAAGAATCGACTGGCACGAGCGGGCCCGATTTGCTCGATGTACTCTCCGTCGAGATTCCTGACGGCTGGCGCGTCTCATGGGAGCGTGCTGCCGACGACGCGGACTTCGAGGTGCTCGAAGCCGCTCTCGAGCCGTTGATCGACCGCGCCGACGATCTCGATCGAGCGCTCACCGAAGCTGACGATCGGACCCGGACGGGACAGGTGTTCGGGGGCCAGTCGACGGCGTGGGTCCTGTTCGGTCGTGAATCCCGGTTCGAACTCGACGAGCGCCGCCGGTCCGTCACGGCGACGATGCCCGGCCATCACCGGATCAAGGCTGGTGCGGAACAGGCCAGTGCCGCCGTCGACTTCGTCGAAGCGCTTGCACCCGACTTTGCGGGCTCGTTCCCCTTCGACGTCGTCACTCGACAGTTCGGACCGACCGAAGGCGATCGAGTTTCCATCGCCCACGGCAAGCCCGACGGCCGGACGATCAGCCTCGGTCGGGGCGAGGTCACCGAGCGCGATCCCGACGGGACCGTCCGGGTCGAACGCGAGATGTCACCGGGCGGGACTTACGACGGGCTGGGGATCGAACGCCAGGCTGGTGACGTCGCCGTCACGAAACTCACCGAGGGCAAGTGGTGGTATCCGACGGTCTACCGGAGTAATGAGGGCGAAAAGCGCGGCACGTACGTCAACGTCTGTACGCCGGTCGAGGTGTTTCCCACCGAAGTGCGATACGTCGATCTGCACGTCGACGTCGTCAAGCAAAAAGACGGGACCGTCGAGCGCGTCGACGACGACGAACTCGATGCGGCGGTCGAAGCCGGTCACGTGCCCGAGGCGCTGGCCGAAAAGGCCCGGGATGTGGCGAGCGCGGTCGAGAGCGCACTCTGAGTGTGATTTCGGTCACTGACAGGGCTGTGGCTGGCCCCCTGTTCAGAAGTTTACGCTGAACCCGCTGTCGAGGTCCCCGCCACCGCCATCGCTCGGCAGGTTGGGGATCAGCCACGAGAGGAAGGCGTCGGTGCTGCGAGTCTGGAGCCAGACCGAACCCTGGCTCTCGAACACACAGACCAGTTCCTCGCCGCCGAAGGCTTGCGTTTCAGCGAACCGACGATTTCAACCTGTGCGCCGGTCTCGATTTCGACGCTGTCTGTGTGGCTGACCATCGCGCCGGCTTCGGCCTGGATCCCCTCGCTCTGGTCGAGTTCGACGGACAGGAGGGTGTAGGATGGTCGGTTCTCGATTTCGTGGACCATACGCTTGCCTCGTCCTATTCAGTTGAAACTGACTCTGACGACACCGTTATACTTCGTCACATAGTAACATATGGCATGTCGGGAGATCGTACTGCATCGACGCCGGAAGCGACTGAACGGGAGGCGTTGCATCGGATCGAACTCGGGATCGAGTGGCTCCATCGAGCCCACGGCCACCTGGTCGCGTTCCATCACAACACCGGCCACGCGATGGACCACTTTGCGGTGGCTGAACAGGAGTTGCGCGAGGCCGGACAGACGGAACTGGCAGACACGCTCAGAGACGAGATACTTCCGCGGGGAGTCATCGACGAGGATCGGTGGTCGTACGACGTCCTGGAGGACTTCGAATCGGGCGTCTACGCCGACTTACAGGCGTTCGATCGCCACGTCCACGAGGAGTTGGCGAACGGCCGTCGCCACGTCGCCGAGCGACTCCAGGAGCAGGCCTGGGCTGAACGCTCGGAGTGATTCCCGTACTCAGAATTCGAAGGTGACGTACAGTCGGTGGTCGTTCGGGCAGGCGTTCTCCCGGACCTTTACGCGCTCGTCGTCGGGTTCGTCCCGCGGTTGGGCGGCGATTGACCGCACTGTCGAGTTCCGGGGGAGCCCCATCGTAACCTCGGCATCGCAGTCCGGACACGCGAGCGTTTCAATGGCCATCGATCGAGGAGTTCGCTTGCGTCCCTGATAAATCTCCGGCGAGCCGTGGATCGAACCTACCCAATCAGTTGGGTTGCCGATTGAGGCCGGTTCCGTCCCACTATTGGCCCATGGGACAGACCGCTCACGGGCGATTCGCGTCTGCGTCTCGACTGCGAGTGGACGAACCGATTGCGGTGACCGTCTCGCGGGTCGCACTCGCTTCGATCGCCGCCGCCTTCGCGGTGGCTGCCGCTGTCGGGATTCGGCTGGGAATGGAGGCTCAGGCCGCGATCTATCTTTTCGGGATGGTCGCGCTAAACCTTCCCCACGGCGGGTACGAACACTTCAACAACATCCGCCAGCGCGGCCTGACCTTTCAGTGGCGGTACGTCGCCGGGTACCTGGCGCTGATCGGGGCGTTCATCGGCCTGTTTATGGTTGCGCCGGTGGCGGGACTGACACTGGCAATCGTCGTCGCGGTCCTGAAAGGCGGCTACGGTGGCCTCCACGTCATGGACGCTGTGACTGGCAGTGGTCACCTCCGGTCGGCATCACAGCGACACCTCGCCGCACTGGTCCGTGGCGGCACGGTCATGGCGGTCCCGATCGTCTTCTGGCCGGGCACGTTCGAGACGTTCAGTGCGTACATGGTCAGCATCTTCGATCCGGGCGCACTCGCGCAGTTCAGTCACCTCTTCGGGGTGACGCGCCCGCTGATCGCCGTCGGGTTCGGGACGCTCGCTGTCGCTCACTTGTCCTGGGGATACCTGGGGCGGGACGGCAGCGGAGCCTGGCTCCTCGACGCCGCCGAGACGCTCCTGTTGGTCGGGTACTTCGCGGTCGTCCCGGTGGTCGTGGCGGTCGGGCTGTACTTTCCCTTGTGGTACTCGCTTCGACAGACCGGGAGGCACGTGGCCGTCGAAGACGACATCCCGGCCGAGGGCGGAATCCTCGCTGGATTGCTCGACAACGACGATCCCCGCGTCGTGGCGATGACAGCCTGGGGCGTGTTGATCGTCGGGGCCGTCGCGACCGCGACGGTCGTCGGCGCGATCTATCTGGCTGCGACCCGACCACTGGCCGGCGCACCGCTGCTTGCGGGCGGTGTGGCGTTCTGGAGTATCGCGATCAGCATCATCGCGCTGCCACACGTACTCGTCGGATCGTTTTTAGACCAGGGCCGCGGTATCTGGTATGTGCCTTAACATGCGCAAGGAATCTCCGCTTGCGGGCGAGACGATCGACGTGATCGGCGGCGGCTTTGGCGGCCTCACCACGGCCTGTTACCTGGCTGACGCCGGTGCTGACGTGACCGTCCTCGAACGCCAGGACCGCCTCGGTGGCGCGGCAAACGTACTCGAAACCGACGGGTTTCGCTTCGATACCGGTCCCTCTTGGTATCTGATGCCGGATGTGTTCGAACGGTTTTTCGACCATTTCGGCCACGACCCAGAGGACTTCTACACCCTTCACCAACTGGATCCGCAGTATCGGGTGTTCTACCGCGATAGCGATCCAGTGCCGGGTGCCGGGACGCCCTCCGACGACGATATCGATCCTCCCTGTGACTGGGTGACGATCACCTCCGACCTCGGGCGGACGCGCCGAACCTTCGCAGCCTACGAGGCCGGCGGCGGCGAGGCCTTCGACGCCTATCTCGCGGAGGCCGAACACACGTACGACGTGGGGATGGAGCACTTCGTCTACGAGGATCGGTCTCGCTTCCGGGACCTCATCGACCTCGACGTCGTTCGGCTCGGTCCGGGGCTGAAAATGCTCGGATCGATGCAGGATCACGTCGCCTCCCACGTCGAGAACCCGAAACTCCAGCAACTCCTGCAGTACACGCTCGTGTTCCTGGGGGGCGCGCCACACAACACGCCGGCGCTGTACAACCTCATGGCCCATGTCGATTTCAATCTCGGCGTCTACTATCCCGAGGGCGGGATGTACAGCGTCGTGGAGGGGCTGGCCGACCTCGGCGAGGAGCTCGGCGTCACGTACCGAACGAACGCCGAAGTGACCGATCTCCAGTCGACGACGACCGGCTTTGCACTCCAGACCAGCGAGGGGCGGCGTCGGGCTGACAGGGTTGTGTCCAACGCTCCACAGGCTCACGTCGAACGCGAGTTGCTCTCGCCGGGCAACAGGGATCACGCCCTCGATCACTGGGACGACCAGACCTACGCGCCCTCCGCGCTCCTGCTGTATCTCGGCGTCGAGGGCGACGTCGGGCCGCTGGCCCATCATTCGCTGGTGTTCCCCGACGATTGGGACCCCCATTTCGAAGCGATTTTCGAAGACCCAGCTTGGCCGGACGATCCCGCCTACTACCTCGCGGTGCCGTCCCTGACCGACGACGGGGTCGCGCCCGACGGCCACCATGCGGTGGTGGCGCTCCTGCCGATCGCTCCGGGACTAGACGACACGCCAGAGCGTCGCCAGGAGTACCGTGATCTGGTTCTAGACGACTTGGCCGACAACGTCGGCGTCGACATCCGCGATCGGATCGTCTACGAGTCTTCGATGTGCGTCAGTGACTTCGCCGAGCGGTTGAACTACCCGCAAGGGACGGCACTGGGCCTTGCCCACACGCTATTCCAGACTGGCCCGATGCGACCGTCCCACCGAGCCAAATCCGTCGATGGGCTGTACTACGTCGGCGGGTTCACGTCGCCGGGGATCGGCGTGCCGATGGCGTTTATCAGTGGCCAGCACGCCGCCGATGCCGTTCTCGAAGATGCGCGGGGGAAGCGTGACCTGCTGTCGAGACTTGGGATTGCGCGCTGAGATCGACAGCCCTGACCTTTAGGGCGATCGTCCGTGTACGTCCGTCTCATGAGCGAGTCAGCCGAGGGTCGTCATCTCCTCCGGGTCGGGGACAATCCGGATGGTCCCCCGCTGCCGGCCGACGCGCTACGATCCCGGGCAGGGACCGTAGCGGTGGACACTGAACGTGATTTCCAAGCCGCCCGCTCGCAGGTCGAATCCGGGGCCGTCGACTGCGTGATCGCCGACCACTCCGCGGATGGATTCGACGGGTTGTCGCTGCTTGAAGCGATTCGACAGACGCGCCCGAACTTTCCGGTGTTCTTGCTCCCGACGAGTGACGACGGCGACGTCGCACGGCGCGCCGTCAGGGCCGACGTGACGGCATTCGTCCCGCAGTCCTCGCCGGATCTTGCGACGCAGGTTCTCGAGGAACTCGACGACGCCGTGCCCGCCACCCACGAAGATCGGATCAGGATGCCGATCCACGACCGGACGGCAACCGAGGAGCAACGTCTCAAAGAGCGCGCCTTAGACGAGGCCCCGGTCGGGATCACGATCGGCGATGCGACCGAGCCGGACGAGCCCCTGATCTACGTCAACGACTCCTTCGAGGCAATCACCGGCTACGACAAGGAGGAGGCGATCGGCGTCAACTGTCGATTCCTGCAGGGCGAAGACACCGACGCCGAGACGACCGTCGAGATCCGCGAGGCCGTCGAAAATGAAGCGCCAGTGTCGGCCGAACTATTGAACTACCGAAAAGACGGTTCGACGTTCTGGAACAACCTGGCTATCTCGCCGATCCGCGACGACGACGGCGACGTGACCAACTTCGTCGCCTTCCAGCAGGACGTGACCGAGCGCAAGGAAGCCGAAGCCGCGATCCGGGAGGAACGAGAGACGCTCCGTCGGTTGCTCGATCGCGTCGAGGGGCTCGTTGGTGACCTCTCTGAAATCCTGGTCCGGGCGAACAATCGGACCGAGATCCACCAGATGACGGTCGATCGAATCGGCTCCGGTGAGGAGTTCGACCGGGCCTGGATCGGCACGTACGATCCGACCGCCCACACCGTCTCAATCGCGGAGTATAGCGAGGACGGTCCCGAGGCCGTGAGGATTGCTCTCGACGAGGGTCGACCGGGCGCTGATCGTATCGCGGCGGCCCTCGAAACGGATTCGATTCAGCGACTCGGTGACGCGACGACACTCGACCCACCAGTCGGCTTCGACTCGGGGCAGGCTGGGTCGGGCGTGCTCATTCCGCTCTCCTATCGCCGGACGACCTACGGCGTCCTTTCGGTTTTCGACGCCGACCCGGCGGCCTTTGACGAGACTGAACGGGCGATTCTGGGCGCGCTCGGTCGGGTGATCGGCGCGGCGATCAACGACGTCCTCAGCAAGCGGACGGTCACGACTGACGTCACGATTACGATTGAAGTCGATCTCCAGGACCCGTCGCTGTTCCTCGTTAACCTCGCGAATACGGCGACCGACCCGATCGTCTATCGTGGTACCCAGGTCCACGATGACGGGCGCGTCGCGTTCCTGTTTGCCGTCTCCGAAGCCGACGAAGCCGCAGTCCTCGGGGCCGAGGACCGCTACGAGGCCGTCACGGACGTGTCAGTCCTCTCGACGGCCGACGGGGAGTGTGTCGTCGAGATCGTCACCGCTGGCGCAGAGTTCGTCGACGCACTCGCGAGCTACGGGGCAGATGTCGAGACGATCTCGATCGACAACGAGAGCGTTCGCGTCCGCTTTACCGTCGCTACCGAGCAAAATGGCCGGGCGATCGTCGAGGAACTCGAAACGGCCTACGACGTTGTCGAACTGATCGCGTATCACGAGTCCGAGGACGCCGACGAGACTCCGCGATCGTTCGCGGCAGCTGTCGAGGCCGAGCTGACCGATCGGCAACTGACGGCACTGAAAAAGGCCTACACGAGTGGATTCTTCGAGTGGCCCCGCCAGTGTGAGGGTGAGGATCTCGCCGAATCGATGGATGTGGTTCCCTCGACGTACTATCAGCACCTCCGGACGGCCGAGAAGAAACTCATGCGAGCGTTCTTCGAAGACGACTAACCCACTCTCTGTGAGCGATGACTTCCCCGACTGCCACCGCCTTCCGGTGGTTATTATTCAAGATAGGACCGGAGCGTCTGCAGTGTCGCCGTCACCGCTTGCTCGATTCTCGTTTCGATGACACTCGTCGGGATGGCATCGAGGACGGCCGCCGGCAGCCGGACCGCCATCGAGCAGGTTACCCGCGTCCCGTTGTCAGTGGCGGCAAGCCGATACCGGACCGTTCCATCAAGTGCACCGGACAGCGAGCGGACGAGCCGGGTCGGTGGGCGACGGAGGCTGTCGGTCAGCTGGCCCGAAAGCGTGACGCCGGCGAGTTCGTATTCATACCGGGTCGTAAACCCTTCCTCTGGCGGCGTCGCGCTGACGGTGATCAGGCCGGGCGTAATCTTCACCTGGTTTCGGGGGTCAGCCAGGAATTGGAAGCCCGTCCTGGGGGGCACGCCGACCGTGATCGAAGCTTCGTGTGTGAACACTTCCAATCACCACTCCGAGGTGGATACACGCGGCGAGCGGTCGGTGTCCCGTAACGACACCTGGCTCGACCGCTATACGCTGGTTCGTTCGTCACCAAGTTGTAGCTTGTACCGAACTGATTTGGTCGCGTGTCAATCGGTACTGACCACAGTTGCAGTGGCAGTGCATCGTCAGCAGCGGATTCAGAACGCGCCCACACACTTTGGCGTCGAAGCGGCTGCGTTACCGACCCCAATTGAGTGGGTGGACTTTTGAGGCGTGATGCGGACGTAGCTGTACTATCAGCCATGGAAAACCGAGCGACCGTCGCGATAGGGACAGATGACTGGGTCTGCCTGACAGTGCTGAGCGTTCCAGGGGACGACGCTCGGACTGTCCTGTCGGTCCCGGTGGGGGCGATATGGTCCTGACCTACCTGCAATTCACGCTGCTGTTCGTCGGCGTGCCGATTGTCGCCCTCGCCACAGCCCTGTTCGTCACTCATCGGTTTCATCCGGCACAGCTTGCAGGCACGGGGCTGTTACTCGGCGTCGCCCTCGTCTATACGCTCCCGTGGGATGCTTATCTTATCCGGACGGGCGTCTGGGAATACGGCTCGATCGTCGTCGGGCACGTCGGAGCCGTCCCCTACGAGGAAGTGCTGTTCATCGGGGGCCAGACCGTGTTGACCGGGCTGTGGACGGCGATGGTGGTCCGGCCAGACGGGGCGGGATCGTCCGTCACGCCACGGCAGCGAGCAGCTGGCGTCGTGGGTGGGCTACTCGTCGGTGCGCTGGGCCTGCTCGCTCTGACCGCGACGACGTTCCGGTATCTCGGTGCAATCTTGGCGTGGGCAGGGCCAGTGCTTGCCCTTCAGTGGGGGTTTGGCTGGCCCGTCCTGCTGGCAAGAGGGCGTGGCGTATTGGGCGCGCTGGCAGTGCCCACGGCGTATCTCTGGGTGGCCGATCGGCTGGCAATCGGCCTCGGGCTGTGGACGTTCTCGCCGACGTACACGACCGGCGTGACGTTGCTCGGCCTCCCGATCGAGGAAGCGATGTTCTTCCTGATGACGAATCTCTTCCTCGTCCAGGGACTGGTCCTGTTCGGCTGGGTCGTCGAACGCGGCGCGCTTCCGTCACTCTCGGCGCTCCTTGGAACCGTTCCGGAGCGAACGAAGTGAATCGGTCGGCCCCGCGTGCCCGACCGCCCGGCGTATGAGACGATCGGCGTCCACCGAGCAGTCAATCGTCGGCTGGCGTCGGCTCGACGGGCGGTTCCTGCAAATATGCCTGTCGCGCCGTGAGCACGTAGGCCGTCGTCGCGACGGCGATGAATCCGGCAGCCAGGACGAACCCGGCTTCCGTCGAGACGAAATCCATCGTCGTCCCGACGAGGACCGGGCCCGCGACCTGGCCGACTTTCCAGGAGATCGATCGCAGCGACATCGCACTGGCCACCGAGTCGTACCGTTCGCCCTCGTCGACGAACAGCGACATGCTGGCCGGCAGGCGGATCGAGTCGGCCACGCCCAAAAGCGAGTACGCGAAAAACAGCGTGACGAAGGCACCACCGAGGACCTGTGTGTCGCCGAGGAGCCCGATCCGTATTGGCTCGATCCGCCCCTCGAAGAACGCGGCCAGCGGGATGATTGCCGTCCCAACACCATACAGGAACGCACCGAGGGCGACGAAGCGATACTCGTGGCCGAACCGATCCGTGAGCGTCCCGACGTAGCCCTGCATGAGTGCCTTCGTGAGCTTGCCGCCGGCCATGATCCACCCGATCGCGAACGCGGAGATGCCGAACGTCGTCCGTGCGTAGATCGGGAGGAAAATGATGACGGCCATCTTCCCGAAACTGAACGCGAACCGAAAGCCGACCAGTGCCCGGAGCGTCGGCAAGCCGAGCAGCGACCGGAACGCGTCGAGACCGCCAGCCTCGTCCGGACTTGTCTGCCCGCCGGGATCGTCACGCAGGAACGCCCAGACGAGCAGGAACGAGGCGAGGGTGATCGCCGTCAGTACCAGGTACGGCACGGTGAAGCCGTAGGCAAACAGGAGGTAGCCGCCGACCAGATCGCCCAGCAGCGACGAGAACGAGGCGACCTGGTTGTACGAGCCAAGCCACAGTCCCTGGCTCGCGTTCGGACTGATCTCCCCGACGATCGTTGCCCCCGTGATCCAGAGGACGCTGGCTCCCAGGCCCTGTAGCATTCGGATCAGGATGACGTGGACGGCACTGTCGGCGAAGATGAACCCGACGAAGACGGCGACGTTTATCAGAAATCCGGCGAGTAGGTACCGCTTGGCGTTGCCCGTATCGACGGACCGCCCCAGCGGCAGGACGACCAGCAACTGCACGATTGCAAAGGAGGTACCGAACAGCCCCTCGACGAAACCGGTCGTCTCGAAGAGGTCGGCGTACAGCGCCAGCGCGATGAGAATCGTCGAATACGCTTGACTGCGCGCAAACGCCGTGCCCGCCAACGCGGCAAACTCCCGGTCGCCCAAGAGCGCGACCGATCGAAACCGTGTCACGAGAGACCGTTTTTGTGGGTTGTTTACGTGGGAAGAAAAATCTCTCGAACTCTCTTCTCGGCGACGTGGCGCGAAAAATGGATTCGGGGTGGAGCCGCGTTCAGTCGGCTGCGTGTGCGGATCCGCTGGACGCCGGCGCGGCGTCGTCCAGCACGTTGTGACTACGCAGCAGGATGATCCCGAAGATCACCTTCGCGGTCACGTCCAGCACGGCGAAGCCGGCCGTCTCGGGGCCGATCCCGATGACGCCGACACCTTCGGTTCCGATGATCCACCAGATCGGGTAAACCAGCCAGAGGATTCCGATCATGTTCCGGAGCAGTTTGAACGTACTCCGCGTGTCCGGCGACAACTCGTTGGCTTTGGCCGTCAGGGTCGAGAACAGGAAGTACAGCAACACCAGCAGGAAACCAGTGGAGACGCCCCACCAGACGATGCGGAGCGCCTCGGCCTCAAGTCCGGCCGCGCCGGTGAACTGCAGTGTTGCGACGACACCCGTGAGGATCATCAACACGTCCAGGCCGACGAGCGTCGAGGTGGTGTTCCGATCAGCACCCGCGAGCAACGCGATGTCGTACAACAACAGCGGCGTCGTCAGGATCCAGTCGGTGTACCGGGCCCAGTAGATGGTTTCAGGCTCCTCGAAACTGGTCCCGATGATGTCGTTGACGATTTCGATCGGCAACCGGCCGAACCCTGTCGCCATCGCCAGGTAGTTCACGAACGCGATCGCCGCGATGAACGTTGTGACGATGTAAAACTTCTTTCGCCGGGAATCCTGTACGTTCCAGCCTGTCGCGATGAAGTACAGCATCCCCAGGAACATTCCTGCCGTGCCTGCCCACAGTGATATGTTTGTCAGGTCTGCCATGCTACAACTACCCATTGTTGCCGGTTCTGGGTAACTATCGTACCAAATCAATTCGGTATCTGACCGGTCACTCACGCGAGACAGGCCTGTACCGACAGGGTTTCACGGATCCGGGCCGTGGCATACTCCGAATGAGCAAGGACGTCATCGAGGTCCGCGGGGCCGAACAGCACAACCTCAAGGACGTCGATTGTGAGATTCCGCGCGAGGAACTGACGGTCGTCACCGGCCTTTCCGGGTCGGGCAAGTCCTCGCTGGCCTTCGAAACGATCTACGCTGAGGGGCAGCGTCGATACATCGAATCGCTGTCCGCCTATGCCCGTAATTTTCTCGGCCAGATGGACAAACCACAGGTCGAATCGGTCGAGGGACTCTCGCCTGCGATCTCCATCGACCAGAAGAACGCCGCCAACAATCCCCGCTCGACGGTCGGGACCGTCACGGAACTGCACGACTATCTCCGCCTCCTCTATGCCCGCGTCGGGACGCCACACTGTCCCGAATGTGGCCGTGAGGTTGGCGAACAGAGCGCCGAGAACATGGTCTCGCGGATCCTCGACCTCCCCGAGGGGACGAAACTCAAGATCGCCGCGCCGATCGTCCGGGATCAGAAGGGTGCCTTCGAGGACCGCTTTGACGATCTCGTGAGCGAGGGATACAGTCGCGTCGAGGTCGACGGCGAAGAATACGATCTGACGCTCGACCGGCCCGACCTCGACGAGAACTTCGATCACACGATCGACGTCATCGTCGACCGCGTCCAGGTCGCCCCCGAGGCCCGCTCGCGGATCACCGACTCAGTCGAGACAGCCCTGACCGAAGCCGACGGCGTGCTCAAAGTGATCGTCCCCGATCCGCCCGAAGGAGCCCAACTGGGCGGTGCGAGTGCCCGTTCGACTGGAGACCTCGCTGACGAGGCCGAGGACGGCGAGGGCGGCGGGTCGGGAGCGGACCGACTCGTCGTTGAGTTCTCCGAAGAACTCGCCTGCACGCATTGTGGCATCGATATCAGCGAGATCGAGACCCGGAGCTTCTCGTTTAACTCCCCGCACGGTGCCTGTCCGGAGTGTGAAGGGCTCGGGGAAACCAAAGAAGTCAGCGAGGATCTGGTGATTACCGACCCCGCCAAGCCACTGAAGCACGTCTTCGAACCCTGGAGTTACAACCGGACGTACTACTCCCGACAGCTTGACAACGTCGCCGAGCACTTCGGCGTCAGCCTGGAAACGCCCTTCGAGGACCTCGATCCGGCGATTCAGCGCCAGTTCCTCTACGGCACGGACGACCAAGTGCACTTCCAGTGGCAGACCAAGAACGGCACCCGCGAGAAGACCGAACGCTTCGAGGGCGTCATCCCGAACCTCGAACGTCGCCACGTCGAGACGGACTCCGATCGGGCGCGTGAACACATCGAGGAGTTCATGGCCACGACGACGTGCCCCAACTGTGAGGGAACGCGGCTGAAAGCCGAATCGCGGGCCGTCCTCGTCGAGGGAACCTCGATCACCGCAGTCAACGAACTGTCGATCGGGGACGCCCTGGCACACTTCGAGGGGATGGAAGACGGAATGAGCGAGCGTGACGCCACGATCGCCACGGAGATTCTCAAGGAGATCCGCGCCAGGCTTGGATTCATGGAAGAGGTCGGCCTGGAGTACCTCACGCTCGATCGAGAGGCATCGACACTGTCAGGGGGCGAAAGTCAGCGAATCCGCTTGGCCACCCAGATCGGCTCGGGACTCGTGGGCGTGCTGTACGTCCTCGACGAGCCCTCGATCGGGCTCCACCAGCGGGACAACGATCGCCTCCTGAACACCCTGGCGGAGCTTCGCGACCTCGGGAACACTCTCCTCGTCGTCGAGCACGACACCGAGACGATGCGGCGGGCGGACAACATCGTCGATATGGGGCCGGGCCCAGGCAAACGGGGCGGCGAGATCGTCGTCAATGGACCCTTCGAGGAGGTTCTCGACAGTGAGGCGTCGATTACCGGCGACTACCTGGCCGGCGAACGCACGATCCCGGTGCCCGACGACCGTCGGGACCCCGAGGGCTCGTTGAGGATCCAGGGCGCCCGCCAGCACAACCTCACAGACCTGGACGTCGAGATTCCGCTCGGGACGTTCACCGCGATCACCGGCGTCTCGGGGTCTGGCAAGTCGACGCTGATGCACGACGTGCTTTATAAGGGGCTTGCTCGCGAGATGAACGACAACACGAGTGTCGATCCAGGCGAGCACGACGCGATCGACGGGATCGAACAGATCGAGACGGTCCGACTCATCGACCAGTCACCGATCGGTCGGACGCCACGTTCGAACCCGGCGACCTACACCGACGTCTTCGATCACATCCGCGAACTGTTCGCCGAGACCAACCTCGCCCAGCAGCGCGGCTACGACAAAGGTCGCTTCTCGTTCAACGTCAAGGGCGGGCGGTGTGAAGCCTGTGGCGGGCAGGGCACGGTCACCATCGACATGAACTTCCTGAGCGACGTGGAGGTCCCCTGTGAGGAGTGTGGCGGCGACCGGTACAACGCCGAGACCCTGGACGTGACCTACAAGGACGCAACCATCGCAGACGTTTTGGAGATGACCGTCGCCGAAGCCTCCGAGTTCTTCGAGAGCCACCCCGGGATCCGACGCCGCCTCGAACTGCTGGCAGATGTGGGTCTTGGCTACATGAAACTCGGCCAACCGTCGACGACGCTGTCGGGCGGGGAGGCCCAGCGCGTCAAACTTGCAGAGGAACTGGGCAAGCAAGACAGCGGTGAGACGCTGTACCTGCTGGACGAGCCGACCACTGGGCTTCACCCCGAGGACGAGCGAAAGCTGATCGACGTGCTTCATCGTCTGACGGCTGATGGGAACACGGTCGTTGTCATCGAACACGAACTCGACCTTGTGAAGAACGCCGACCGGATCATCGATCTCGGACCCGAGGGCGGGGAAAACGGAGGGACTGTCGTCGCCCATGGCACACCTGAGGACGTGGCACGGACTGAGGACTCCTACACCGGGCAGTACCTCCGGGATCTCCTGCCGGCCATCGACATGGAGGGCCCGCGTGCCGATCGGGAACTCGCCGCCCCGCCAGCGGCCGACGACTAGCCGCCGGGCTGTTTTCTTCGCGGAACTGAAACGTTGGCCCCCTGGGTCCGTCATGGACACCAGGTCGGTCGAACTGGACGATCGACTCGTCGTCGTGACCGGTGACCGGTGGTCACGGCAGTGTCGACCGTGAAGACCTATACTTCTCGACCCCGTGGCCAAGAACACATGCGTGACGTGATCGTCGTCGGCGCGGGCCCAGCGGGGAGTCGCTACGCCCGCCGAGCGGCCGAGGACGGCCTGGACGTGCTCGTCTTCGAGCAGGGGACAATCGGCGAGCCCCTGGCCTGTTCGGGCCATGTCAGTACCGATGTCCTCAAGTACGTCCCCGAGGCCGACCGCGATGACTTGCTTCAAAACGAGATTCGCGGCGCGCGCTTCCATCTCGGCGGCCCGGACAGCCGCGCCTATCCGTTCTACAAGGACGACGTCATCTCCCAGGTGATCGATCGCGTCGGCCTCGATCGGGCCCTTGCTGACGCTGCGAGCGACGCCGGGGCGACGGTCCAGGACGGCCACACTGTCACCGACGTCGAAGAGTGCGACGACCACGTCGCGGTGACTGTCAAAGGCGGGGACGGCACCGAAACTCACCGGGCACAGCTGGTCGCTGGGTGTGATGGCCCACAGTCCCGCGTCAGAGACACCGTCGGACTTCCGGAGCCAGATGAACTCTTACACGGCGTGTTGGGGTTCGACCCTGATCCCGACGACGGGGACTTCGTCGACGTTCACCTGAACGTCCCGCGGTTTTTCGCCTGGCGGATTCCGCGTGGGGCGGCCGGCGTCGAGTACGGCCTCGCGACGCCGCCGGGCGAATCCGTCGGCGACCGCTTCGACGTGCTCACTGACGCCTACGGCGTCGAGACAGAGCGCCGCTGCTCGGGACTCATCCCGATCGGCCCGCCCGATTCGATCACGAGCGACCGGGTTTTCCTGATTGGTGACGCTGCCGCCCAAACGAAGCCCTTCACCGGCGGTGGCATCCGCTACGGCATGACAGCGGCCGATCATGCCGCCGAAACGATCGATCCCGACCGGCCGGCGACGCTTGCCGACTACGAGGACGCCTGGCGGGCGGACCTGGGGCGGGAAATTCGATTGGGAGCGTGGGTCCGTCGGGGGTACTCCGTCCCGGAACCGATCCAGCGGGCTGGACTCCGGCTGTTCTCGGGAAAGATCGGGGTCCATATGGACGAACCGTCGTCGCTGTTCTCACGGGAGCAATTGCGGGCGCTGTTTGCGCGGTAACGCCGGACCCAGGCTGGGGATTTATGACACGCCCGACTCTCAACCGAGCCAACGATGCCATATTGCCCAAACTGTGGGTCGGAAGTCGATCCGACAGTCACACAGTGCCCTTCCTGCCAGGCGTCGCTTCGAGGAACTGGCCTGGAGGGCCAACAGGCCGCCGGTGGCCGAGCAGACAGCGGCCCCCCGAGTGCAGATTCAGTCCCACCACAGGAAAACCAGCAGCCGGCGTCCCAACGCGACCGCCAGGACCGATCGAACCGACAACGCCGTGATGACGGCAGCGGGCAAGGCACTCGACAGCAACCCAGTCGACGACAGACCGGTGGGCAACAACCTAAGCAGCAACAGGCCAATCAGCGACAACAAACTGGTCACCAGCAGGCCGGCCGGCAACGGACCAATCAACGACAGCAAACTGGTCAGCAGCAGGCTGGGTCCCAATCCCATCGGCAAGCCTCGCCCCAGGGTGGCGATGGTGGGCGACCGCCAGGTGGCCAGGGGGGCACGAGTCCAGGTGGCGGGACCAGTCGCCGTCGATTGCTCGGACTCGGTGCCGGATTGCTGGCCCTCGCTGGTGGTGGCGTGTTTGCCTACGATCAGTTCCTCTCGGGTGGCCAGGGACCGACAGCCGCAGCCAAATCGTTCATCCAGGCCCTCGACGACGGCGACGCGGTCGAGGTACGATCGCTTGCTGCCACTGACTCGCCGATTCAGGACGTCTCTGAGAGCGATCTAGCGCCGTTCGACACTGCCGAGTTAGAAGTACAGCGCACCGCAGTCCAAGCCCAAACTGAGACAAGCGCTCGGATCGAGGCCGATGTCTCAACCGCGGGCGACGCCGCATCCTCGACCCTTTCGATCCACCTGCAGAAATCGGATGGTGAGTGGCTCGTCGAGCGAATCATGAATCTCAACGCGGGCGGCTTCCTCCAGAGCAGTGCAGAAGAGAGCGGAGAGCAGGCGGCCGAGCAGGTCACGAATCGGCTCGTCGAGGTGAATACAGTCGGCACAGTCGGCATGGACGCCTCCGGAGCACCAGCCGTGACGACAGTCGAGATGACTGTTCGACTCGCCCCCGGATCGGGTGACGTCACTCTCGACGAAATAGTGGTACAACTGGTTCAGTCAAACGGCTCGTTCACCCTTGCAGCTGCCGATGCCAGTGGAGTCGACGAGGTTGATGGGGGGTTCGTCGTGACGCCGTTACGCGATAACGACAGCTCGATCGAGAGCAACGCTGCTTTGAACGATCCGGTCGATCGGGCGACGCTCGAAATCGGACTCGACGGCGAGGGATTCAATATCGAGAGCTATCTATCCGCTGGCAGTACGGCAGAAGTACAGCTCCAAACTTCGAGTGGTGGACACACGACGATCACGCTGGTCGTCCCTGAGGCCTTGGACGGAAAAGACACTGTCTCACTCTGACTGCCGCATTGTTCGTCCCAGCCGACTCCGTCGGGACGATTCACTCCTCCAGCAACCGGGCTGACCGGTCGGACCCCTGGACGAACGGGGGTGACGAGATCGTCGCCGCGAGTCGCTCGTCGCCGATAGCGACGGTTTCCTCGTCTGTCTCGACCATCGCAAACCCGACCGCCCCCTCGTCTTTGGGCTGCTCCCGGGCGCGTGTTACCTCGCCGACCGCCCGGCCCCCTGCGTAGACTGTTGTGCCATCTACGGGCGCTGTGGCTGCCGTAAACGCTCGAAGGCGGTGGTCTCCTTGCGACGGATCCTCGGCCGGCGGAAAGGCGTTCGAGATACCAATGGCGGCCGGGTCGGTATCGCGCAGCTCCGTCTCGAACAATGGTGTCCCCGCCTCCAGGGTGAGCGTCTCCCACGTTTCGTAGCCAAACGGCGCGGCACTGAGCCCCCGATTGACCAGTGCGTCGAAGACCTCGGCGGCGTCCGCACTCGCTGCAATGAGGAGATACCCCTCCTCGCCGGTGACGCCGTCATCCCGGATGACAGTGACGCCGCTGTCTTGGATCGCACCGCGATCGATCGACAGTGCTGAATCCGGTGTCGTCGCCGAACAGACGCTGGCGACTTTCTCGGTCGCTTCCGGGCCATACACCCCGAAACCAGCGAATGCGTCAGAGTTGTCCTGCACGACAACTCCATCGCCGCTCCAGGCCTCGACGACGGCATCGGTTCGATCAGGGGGAACGAATGCCAGAATTCGATCCTCGACGGTGAAGACGTACGCGTCGGCCACAATCGATCCGTCTGTCAGGACAAATCCGTACTGTCCGGCGTCGACGTCCGGGAGGCGGT
This sequence comes from Halorhabdus salina, assembly GCF_013839425.1. Lineage (GTDB taxonomy): Archaea > Halobacteriota > Halobacteria > Halobacteriales > Haloarculaceae > Halorhabdus > Halorhabdus salina. The sequence goes on from NZ_JACDNP010000007.1 coordinate 117,387, forward strand.
TCGAGAAATTTTCCTCGACGAGCTGCTCACGCCAGGCCCCTTTAACGACGATTACCCCGAGGCCGTGTTCGATGACGCCGGCTACGTTGCGGACGGCACGATACGTTCGCTCTGGACGACCGTAGTGCGCGACGATTCGGGTGCCAGCCCGCGCCGTGATGATGCCGCCGTACTGTTCGTGTCGCGCCGGAAGTCCCGTCATTGATCGGCTAGCGCTACCGGGCCGACGCATAAAACTCGCGCGTCGTCAGTGCGGGCAATCCGTTATTCTCGGCGACCCAGGAGGGCGACGGAAAGCAATGTCACGAGCGTGACCCCGATGCCAAAGCCAGGCCCGCTCGTTGTCGTCGCGGTCGTCGATTCGGGCGTATCTGTCTCGCTGGTAGTCATCGTGGTCTCAGTTGCCGTTGTTGTCTCGGTTTGGGTGTCGGTTTCGGTCACCGTTGCCGTCTCCTCGGCTGCGGGTTCGACGCCCTCGACGGTGGCTTCGGCTCGGAGTCCGTCGGTCGTCGCAACGACTGCCAACTCGCCGGCGGTCTCGATCGGTACCGTTAGTGCCCCGTTGCTGTCCGTCGTGCCGACGGTGTCGCCCTCGACGCTGACGGTCGTGCCCGAGACGGTCTGGCCGTACTCGTCGGTGACGACCACTCGGACGCTCTCACCGACGACAACCCGGTCGTTTGCGGATTGCAGTTGCAAATCCGGCGTGCGCGAGATCGTCACATTGTGCTCGATCGACGACTCGTTGACCGTGACCGTCGTTGTATTGGTGGTGTATCCGTCTTTGTGAACGGTAATGGCCTGTTGAGTGTTGACTGGGACGCGCAACGTTGCTTCGCCGTTCGAAAGGGTTGTCACCGAGCCGAGGTCCGCCACCTCGACGGTGGCCTGTTCGACCGCTTGGGGCGGATCGAAGTGATCATCCCGAACGTCAAAGGTAACAGACACAGATGCTTCTTCGAGGGTGATCGCTTGTGAAATGTCACCAGTCACCTGATAGCGCTCGGTGTAGTTCAGGTGGCCTGGCTTCGTGACTGTGATCTCGTAGGGGCCACGCTCGATTGATCCGGTCTGCAACTGTCCGTTCGCGTTTGTCTCTCCCGTGAGGACCGTCTGTCCGTTCTGTTTGAGGCGGACTGTTGCGTTCGCCACGGACCCTCCAGAACGGTCCACCTGCAGATCCATCGACCCCTTTCTGGCGACGTCAATGGAGACGGTCTCCGCACTTGCATCAGTTATCTCAATGGGGACGTTCCGGACGTAGTCTCCGGGCTCTACGGCAATCGTCGCGTTCGATCCTCGTGGCACGTCGACCAAGGCTTGTCCGTTCGCTCTGGTCGTGACGGTCTCGTTGCCATCTGTCCAGGAGACAGTGAGTGTTACATCGCCGACATCGCTCCCGTAGCGATCCTCGACGGCGAGGGTGAGTGTCACGTTGTCTTGGCCCTGGGCGAGGCCAACTCCCCCAAAGGGAACGACGGTCATCGCCCCAGCGAGGACGACCACCCAGATGACGACGGCCACACGGCTGCGGAGTACTGACATACGCGACACCACGACGAGTGGTCATAAATCTTTAACGACACCGAAAGGGTACGGAAGGGGAGCAAGCCGTTGTGTTATAATTCCTCGCTGACGCGATCGACGTCCGATCGGTCGATCGCCGGAATCGGTCCAGGGATGGTCCGACAGACTGCCGCTGCGGCGACGCCATACGAGAGTGCCTCGTCCGGCGGAGCGTCAGTCAGGAGCTGCTGGATAAACGCCCCGGCGAAAGCATCGTGTTGACCAGCCGGGTCGACCGTCTCCGTCTCGACCGATTCACACTCGTGGAAAACGCTATCCTGTATGGCGATCGCGCCGTACTCGCCTCTCGTCATCGCCAGGAGATCGAAGTCCCACTCCGAGGCGACGCCGTGGGCAATTTCCCGATACTCCCCGCTCCGCTCGAAGACCGTTTCAAGCTGGTCTTCGTTAGCGATCAGGACGTCAACCTCGGGTAATAGTTTCGCTAAAGCCTGACGCGCGTCCTCCGGCGACCACAACCGGGGCCTGAAGTCGAGTTCGAACACTGACAGGCCGCCGTTGGCCCGACCGGCCCGTAACGCCGTTTCGATCGTCTCGACGGCCGTCTCCGAGAGGGCGGCAGTACTGCCCGCCGCAAAGACAGCGTCGGCTGCCTGGACGCGATCCATCGACAACTCGCCCGGCGTCATCGAGGCGGCGGCCGCACCGTCACGGTCGTGAACGATCACAGCCTCTCGCGGTGCACTGGCCCGTTGATAGAACTCGATGCCAAGTCGGCCGGTCTCACTCCAGGTAACATCCGTCTTTGCGCCATATCGGTGTAACTCACTGATCACTCGCTTCCCGAGCTGTGTCGCCGGCACCTTCGACAGCCAGCGGGCGTTGGTCCCGAGATTTGCGGCGGCGATGGCGACGTTACTCTCGGTCCCGACGGCCGACATCGAGACTTCGTCACTACCGACGAACTGTTTTGAACCAGGTGGTGTGAACCGGAGCGGCGTCTCACCCACGGTGAGGAGGGAACCCATGACCACCACATCACACCCGCCCCCAATAATGTACACGGTCAACTACAGAATATGAAACGACCTCGCTGGGACACAGCGGACCAGCCGTCACTCGAATCGACGCGTCGTGTGGCCGGGATAATCCCGCTCGAATCGGTCGGCAAGTTCGTCGGCGTCGATTTCGATGACGACCGGCCGGCCGTGCGGACAGGCATAGGGGTTCTCGCAGCTCTCAAGCCGTTCCAACACGTCGACGATGGATCCTTCCGTCAACGACGTATTCCCGGTAATCGACGGGTAGCAGGCCAGGTCAGCGAGTAATTCGTCTGCGGCCGCCTCGACAGTCCCATCGAGATCCGTCTCGCTTGTGACAAACGACGCCAACGCTTCCCTGAGGAGTTCGGGATCGGCTGTCTCGGCCAGGACAGTCGGGACAGTTCTGACGGCGACAGTCCGCTCGTCGCTTCGGTCGGTGGTGAAGCCGATCCGTTCGAGTGCCGGCTTGAACTGCTCGAACAGTTCGGCCTCCCGGGCGGTCAGCGATAGCTCGACCGGTTCTGCCAGTACTTGTGTCGTCGAGTCGTCGTCGAACGCGTCCTGGAGGCGCTCGTAATTGATCCGCTCGTCAGCAGCGTGCTGGTCGATCAGCACCAGTCCCGTATCCGTCTCGGCGACGACATACGTGTCTCTGAACTGCCCGAGCACTCGCATCGACGGCAGTGAGTCGAACGCGCGGTCGAGTGGGGCCTCACCGTCCCCGAGGGTGGTCTGTGCCCCGGGTTCTCGAATACGGGTGGGTGCTATCTCTGATTCGTCGCTGTTGGCCGGACCTTCGCCGTCCTCCGCTGACTCGCCGTGCTGACTGTCCGGGGTCCGGCTGGACCGCGCGCGATCTGGCGTCGACTGTGGAGCAGATTCCTGGGGCGCTGTCACAGCGTCTGGGTGACTAGCCCGATTGTCGTCTCGCCCATCGGTTGCATCACTGCTGTCGGGGGCTGGTTCCGGGGATGTCTCGCCAGCCACGCGTGAGGTGTCGTCGTCTTGAGTCGGGCGATTCCCTTCGACACTCGCTGCTGTTTCGCGTTCGCCCTGGTCAATTGTCGTTTGGTTGGGGGATGAGGCTCCGCGTGGGGCGCTCGACCGGACCAAGCCTTCCCGCAGGAGGGCATTCTCGACGGCAGTCCGGACCTGCTCGCGGAGGCCGGCCTCGTCGGCGAATCTGACTTCCATCTTCCGGGGGTGGACGTTGACGTCAACCACGTCGGCCGGCAGAGAGAGATTTAGCACGGCGAAGGGGTAACGATCGGGCGCCAGTTGCGTATCGTAGGCCTCGATGACGGCGTCCCGGGCGGCGTTTGACCGGACGAAGCGACCGTTGACGAACGTCGAGAGGTACGCCCGGCCGGCACGTGTCGTCTCCGGCTCGCTGACCAGTCCGGAGACGTCGGTTAGCGGGCCCTCGGGGAGGTCCGCGGCCCGAACCTCGATCATCGACTCGGCGATTTCGCGGCCGTAGACCGCCATGATCGTCTCCTGAAGCGAGCCCTGTCCGCTCGTGGCGAAGGTCTCCCGGCCGTCGTGTTCGAGTTCCACGGCGACGGCTGGGTTCGCCAGTGCGTAGTTGGTGACGATCGAATTGACGTGATCGAACTCCGTGGCGTCCTGACTCAGGTACTTCCGGCGTGCAGGGACGTTGTAGAACAGATTCTCGACGGTTACCGTGGTCCCTTCCGGACAGCCTGCCGGTTCGACACTCGTCACCTCACCGCCCTCGACTCGCAAGCGCGTGCCGCGATCGCCGCCTCGTGGGCGCGTCGTGATCGTCAACCGGGAGACGGCCCCGATGGCGTGGAGTGCCTCGCCGCGGAATCCGAGCGTCCCGACGCCGCCCTCCAGGTCCGCGATGTTCCGGATCTTGCTCGTGGTATGTTCCCGGACCGCGGTCCGGACCTGGGATTCCGTCATGCCGACGCCGTCGTCGCTGACGCTGATGGCGTCTTTCCCGCCCGACTCGACCGCGACGTGGACCCGGGAGGCGTCGGCGTCGAGGGCGTTTTCGAGTAGTTCCTTGACGGCCGAGGCCGGGCGCTCGACGACCTCGCCGGCGGCGATCCGCTCGACGGTGGTCTCGTCGAGTTCCTTGATCTCCTCGTGTTCGCTCATGTGGGCGCGTTGGCGTCTCGTTTGCAGGCCGCGGCCTTGAGTGTGCGGTCTCGCCAAACAGTTACGGCACGTGCCGTTGTAGGCACACCCATGGACTTGACAGACGTCTTCGAGGACCTTCCCGACCCGAGTGCGTACTCGTTTCCCGACTACGCGATCCCGCAGGGTGACCCCGTGATGCCAGTCGCACTGACCGATGACGAACTCCACGCGATGTTGGATCTCTACGAAACCTTCGCCGATGTCGATCCGACAGGCATCGAGTCGAACCCATTCCTGGCGAACACGACCAAATTCTTTCAGCAGACGTTCGGTACCCCATCTTATCGCCCGGACGAGCAACTCAACGAAGACGTCGCGACGATGCTCAACGACTTCTCTGAGGACCTGGGTGGGGCCGACATGGGCGTCGTCGATGCAACGCCGAAACATCACCAGACCTTGTACTTCTTCCTGGTCAGTGCGAAGGGGTATCACATGGCCCCACATATCCAGTTCGACCCCGATCCGACCGCGGTCGAAACGCTCTATCGCATCTACGAGCGGGTTACCGACCAGGACTATTATCTCAAGCGCCCCTCGACGGTGCTTGAGTAACCGATCGAATCCAGGGGCGTCCCGGGATGGAGACTTATTGTGCCCCAGGAGGTAGTTAGTCGTATGCAAACCCGCGACCTGGGCGCGACCGGACAAACGAGTTCGGTCGTCACCTTCGGCACGATCGCACTGAACTGGCTCGAACAGGAGGGCGCAAACCAGCTGGTCGAACTCGTGCTCGACCACGGCGTCAACCACTTCGACGTCGCGCCAACCTACGGCGACGCCGAACTCAAACTCGGGCCGAAACTCCGCCAGTACCGCGAAGACATTTTCCTGGGCTGTAAGACCCAGGAACGCTCCTACGAGGGTGCCTGGCAGAAACTCGAACGCTCACTCGATCGGCTCGGCGTCGAGACGATCGACCTCTATCAGGTCCACGGGCTGGAGTATGAGGATGAACTGGCGACGATCACAGCTGAGGACGGCGCGCTGGCGGCCTTTCGCGAAGCCAAAGAACAGGGCCTGATCGACCACATCGGACTGACGAGCCACGGCAATCCGGGACTGATCCGCGACGCGATTGACGAGATCGACGATTTGGAAACGCTGATGTTCCCGCTGAATCCCGTTGTCGACGCCAAGGATAGCGAGGAGTACGATTACGACGCCGTCCTCCAACGAGCCGACGAGGAGAACATCGGCACGCTCGCGATCAAGGGCTTCGCGAAAGGGTCCTGGCCCGACACAGCGGAATTGCCGGAACACGAGCGATCGTACGCCAACTGGTACGAACCGGTCGACGAACCAGACGTGATCCGTGACCGTCTGAACTACGTGCTCTCGCGTGGGGTCGACACCGTGGTCACGCCCGGGGACCCGAAACTCGTCAAGATGGTCCTCTCGGCAGGTGATCGCTACGAAGCACTCGATGAGGCGGCACAGCGTGCGATCGTCGAGGACGCCCGTCACGCCGAGAGTCCGGTCCCCGAACAACTGCATCACTGACGATGGCGGTTCCGGAGACGGTCGCGACGGCATTGGATGATCGAGCCGTGGCTGGCAAGCGCTGTCTGGAGGCCGGTGCTGGCGCGGGGAGCGCGACGCTCGGGCTTCTGAGTGAGGGTGCTCGCGAGGTTTTCGCCGTGACGAACGATCGCGAGCACGCCGAGACAGTCCGCGAGCGCGTCGGCGGGGATGGGCGAGTCTGCACGCTCGAGGCCGACCTCAGAGAGGTTCCGCTACCGGACGATACTTTCGAGGTCGTCACGGCTCACGCGCTGTTCAACGTGGTCACGACGGCGGAATTGCCGGCTATCGCGGACGAACTCACGCGGGTCGCCGCGCCGGGGGCACAACTGGTGGTCGACGACTACGCGCCACTGCCCGAGTCGGCGGCGATGGCTGACCTGTTCGCCCTCGAAAACGCGGCTGGTGAACTCGCTACAGGTCGCCAGCCGCTGACGTTCTATCCTGCCTCGCTACTCCGGAGCGTCTTCGAGTCCCATGGCTGGACGTTCGAGCGCCGGCGAACGCTGCTCGATCCAGTGCCGTGGACTGACTCCCACGTCCAGACCCACGCCGACGTAGCCAGAGAGGCAGCAGCGTCCCTCGACGGCGATCTCGGTGACGCTCTCACGGCCGAGGCCGATCGACTGGTCGAGACGATCGGCTCGGAATCGGCCGGGGAGATGTACAGCCTGGCGTTCCGATTCGACAGCTGAGACACGCAACGATCGCCGTGGGTCCTCAATTCCGCTCCAGTTCGTCCTGCCACGCCTGGATCTGTGTGAGGAGTTCCACGGGTGGCGTCTCGTTGACGTCCAGCTCTGTCAACTCTTCGAGGACGTCTTCAGCCGGTTGTCCGAAGCGGTCGGCGATCCGATCGCGTTCGTCGGGGTTTCCGCCGTCGGCACTCGCCGCAGTTCCGGCCCCAAACTCCCCGGCGGAGAGATCGAAGACGGCCTGGGTCGTGCCGCCGGACCCGCCCTTGGCCTCGATCGCTTTCTCCTCGCGCAGGCGGTCGAGCACGTCCCGGGAGCGATCGACGACGGGACCGGGCACGCCGGCCAGATCGGCGACGTGGATACCATACGAACGGTCTGTTGGGCCGTCCCGGACCGTCCGGAGGAAGGTCACGTCGCCGTCGCTCTCGTCCGCGGCGACGTGGACATTTTGGACGCGGGGGAGGTGTTCGGCGAGGCTCGTCAACTCGTGGTAGTGTGTCGCAAAGAGGGTCTTGGCGCGCACTTCGTTGTGGAGGTACTCGGTGGCCGCCCACGCGATCGAGATGCCGTCGAACGTCGCCGTGCCTCGTCCCACCTCGTCTAAGATCACCAGTGACTCGTCGGTCGCCGAGTGGAGGATGTTCGAGAGTTCCTGCATCTCGACCATGAACGTCGAACGCCCCTGGGCGAGTTCGTCCAGTGCGCCGACGCGGGTGTAGATCCCGTCGACGAGGCCGATCTGTGCCGAACGGGCCGGGACGAACGACCCGATCTGGGCCAGCAGGACGATCAGCGCCGCCTGACGCATGTACGTCGATTTACCGCTCATGTTCGGCCCAGTGACGATCAGAAACTGGCGATCGTCGTCCATCCAGAGGTCGTTGGGAACGAACTCCGTCGTCTGTTCGACCACGGGGTGACGGCCCGCCTCGATGTCCAGGGCGCGCGAGTCGACCAATTCCGGGCGCGTCCAGTCGTTGCGGACGGCGTGAGTCGCTAGGGCCCCGAGGACGTCGACCTCGGCCAGCGCGGCACCGACATCCTGGAGGAGTTCCGCCCGTGTCGCCACGCGGTCACGCAACTGCTCGAACAGATCCCGCTCCAGCTCGTGGCGCTGTTCCTCTAGTCGGAGAATCTCGCGCTCGCGTTCTTCGAGTTCGTCAGTAGTGTAGCGCGTGGCGTTTTTCAGCGACTTGACGCTCTCGTAGTGGTCGGGAACCTTCCCGGTCTCGCTGTTGCCGACCTGGATGTAGTAGCCGTCGGTCTTGTTGCGATCGACTGAGAGGTGCGTGATGCTGTGTTCACTGCTCTCGCGGTCGGGAAGCGTCTCGATCCACTCCAGAGCAGCCTCGTGGTTCTCGATAATCTCGTCCAGCTCGTCGTCGAATCCTTCTCGGATGATCCCCCCCTCGGTGATCGTCCCCGGCGGGTCCTCGACGATGGCCGCGTCCAGCTCCGCCTGGAGTTCGCGTACAGCCGCTTGATCAACCCCATCGAGATGATCAGCAAGCGGCGAGTCGGCCAAGTCGGGCGTTTCGGCGACGATCCGCTGGACGGATTCGGAAAGCGCGAGTGTCTCGGCGGCCGCCCTGAGATCTCGGGCATCGGCGCTGCCGGAGGCGGCCTTGCTGGCCAGGCGCTGGAGGTCGTAGGCGTCCCCGAGTTCCTCACGCAAGCGCTCCCGTGCCATTGGGGCCCCGGCCAGTGCAGCCACGCTGTCCTGCCGGCGGCGGAGTTTCGCTTCCGATCGGCGCGGGCGTTGCAACCAGGCCCGCAGCGTCCGTGTCCCGGCACTCGTGACTGTGTGATCGATCGTATCGAGGAGCGACCCCGACTGCTCGCCCTGCATCGTCTCGGTCAGTTCGAGATTCCGCTGGGTCGTGGCGTCCAGTTCCACGTGTTCACCGGCACCGTATCGCTGGAGGCGCGTCATCGAGGCCAGGACGCCTTGCCCGGTCTCCTCGACGTACGCGAGGACGGCCCCGGCCGCTGCGATCACTGGATCAGTGTCGACGCTGACGCTGTCCAGCGTCTCCGCACCGAACTGGTCGCCCAGCCGGTGGCGGGCCCGACCCGGGGCGAACGCCTCAGTCGCGTGTAACGACAGGGTGGAATCGGTTCGTTCGCGGAGCCGATCAAGCGTCTCGTCGTCGGTCCGGACCGTCGGTCCCGGGAGTACTTCCATCGGATCGAACCGATAGAGTTCGCTGAACATCGCGTCCCGGTCGGGCGCACTTGTGACGAAGAACTGGCCGGTCGTCACGTCGGCAAAGGCCAGGCCCCACTCGCCGTCACCCTCGACGATCGCCGCGAGATACCGGGCCTGAGCGTCGGTCGCCGAAAGCAAGGTTCCCGGCGTGACGACGCGTTCGATCGCTCGTGCGTGCCCAGTTTCTGTCTCGTGTTGCTCGGCGACGGCGACGCGATAGCCTCGCTCGACGAGCCCTTTGAGATACGGCGTCAACTCGTCGACGGGAACGCCAGCCATCGGATACGAGGAGCCGTGACTGGACTTCTTCGAGACTTTCAGATCCAGTTCCTCCGCGACCGTCTCGGCGTCGTCGGCGAAAAACTCGTAGAAGTCCCCGACTTGCATCGCAAGCAGATCGGCATCAGTCTCGGCTTTCAGGGAGAGAAACTCCCCGACGATCCCCTCGGCGTCAGTCATACCACTACGTGGGACCGAGGCGCGCTAAAAGGCTACGGGAGCGATCTGCCAACGCCTGACCGTCGATACATCGGCCAGCGAACTCATATGGCCGTGGCTCCTCGATCAGACAATGACACGTCGTTGGATCGCTTTCGGGTTGCTGGTTGTCGTCCTTCTCGGGACGGTGGCGCCGGTCGCCTCCTTCCCCGGTTCCGATTCCCAGCAGGCAGCCCATCCCGCGGCGACTGCCCTGGCGACGACGGATTCGTCCAATATCACGATCACCCAACGGCTTCGATTGACACCGGATCGGCCGGGCGAAATCGGCGTAACCGTCGCCGTGACGATCCCCGATCGAGTCGAGGGGTTGGAATTGCGGGTCCCTGACAGTGTGTCGGTGACGGACACTGACGGGTTCGAACAGGCCTCGGGCGACCGCTACGAGTGGACCGAAGCCGTTGCCGAACCGACGATTACCTACGACCTGCCGGCAAATCGGACCGCGACGGGCGAGGGGCCCGAACCTGGCTCTGGCACGTATCTCTATGCCGATACCGGATCGTGGGCGATCGTCTCGCCACCGGGTCCCGGCGTTGGGTATCAATGGCGTGGCGAGGACGTCAGCGTCGAACGGCGTCTCACTGTCCCCGGCGAGGGCGTCGCCGGCGAGCGGATGGCCTACCTCGGACCCTCCAGCACATATAGTCGGACGGCCCATGGCCAGACGTTCAAGTTGACCGTGCCGAGCGAAGCGTCGATGGTCGAAGATCCCGACCAGGTGCTTGCCACGTTCGCCACGGCATCGGACAGACTGCGGGTCGGCGACCGGGACGAGCAGGTTTTCACCATCGTCGCGCCGAGTGACGTCGACTGGGCCGTCAGAGGGCTTCAGACCGCGGATAGCGACATGTGGGTGGCGGCCGATCAATCGGTCGACGAGGCGGACAACACCTGGCTTCACGAGTACGTCCACTCCCGCCAGCGGTTGAATACGACGACATCGACCCGCTGGCTCGTCGAAGGGAGTGCAACCTATTACGCTGCGAAACTCGCCCTGGAAGGCGATCTCGTCGACTTCCAGGCCTTTCATCGGACACTCGATCGTGGGACGGCAGACCGGTACGACGAGGACGTGCTGGCCAACCCCTCGACCTGGTCGTATCGCGGCCAATACGACAAGGGCGGACTCGTGACGGGCGAACTCGACCGCCAAATCAGACTCGAAACAGATCGGACGAGTAGATTCGATGCCGTATTTAAGACACTAAATGCCCGTGATTCCCGGTTCGATCACCAGCGGTTCGTCGAGACCGTTGCTGGAGTGTCCACGCAATCAGTCGCCGAGGTGGCCGATCGATACGTGACGACGACTGATCGGCCGTCGATGTGGGAGCAGACCGAACACGATGCAGCGTTCGGTGTTGTTCCAGCACAGTTCACCTACCAACTCCCGCCGGACAGCGACCCGTACCGAATCGAGAGTCGCTTCCGGAACGTGTCCGTCGAGCCACTTCCGACACTCGTCGTCGGTGAGTCCCTCCGCATTCCGGTGAACGTCACGAACGTGGGCGGCACATCGGGCACGTACGATACCACGGTAACGATCGACGGCGAGGACGTCGCTGGGGTGAATGGCGAGCTGGCTCCCGGCGACTCTTCGACCGTCACGGTACCGTATACGTTCGAAGCGCCGGGATCGTATCGCCTCGGCGTTGGCGATGCCACGACGACGGTGACAGTCAGCGAGCCGGCGACGCCGACGATCGATTCGCTCACCGTCAACCGGACGACTATCGAAGGGGCGGGGGACGTCTCGGTAGTGGCGACTGTTCGCGGCAACGACTCGATTCCGTCGGAGGGCCCGATATCGACCACGCGGAACGGAAGTGTCCTTGGCGAGGAATTCGTTCGTCTCACTCCCGGTGGCAGCCAGTCAGTCGAGACGACGATCAGCTTGCCCCAGCCGGGTGTGTACGAGCTCGGTGCGGGCGAAAAAACGGTGACGGTGACTGTTCGCGAGCAGGCCACCCCGACCCCCACGCCAACCTCAACGCCAACGTCGACGCCCACGCAAACTGCCACACCAACCGCGGACGGGGCCAGCGGAACCACGACGACCTCGTTGTTCGATTCGGGGACTGCATCGCCCGGGGACGAATCCTCACCAACGACCGCCTCCGGGCCCGGATTCACAGTCCTTCTCGCGCTGGTCGCCGTCCTGTTTGCAGTCGGGGGACTCAAACGGCGTTAGACGGCATCGAGAAGGGCTTCCGTTCTGGTTTCGAGTTCTTCTGGCGTCCGACCGAATAGCACTGTCACGGGGGCGCGACCGTCACCACCGTGGTCGACGAGCGCCCCGGGATCGGTGACGCCGGCCAAGGCCCCACCAGCACCTGATTCCAGGGTCGGCGTCGATTCGAGGGTGACAACGTCGCCGTCGAAATCTTCGAGTGCCGTCCCAATCGTCTCGTCGTAGCGCCAGTTGACCGCAAACCGGACGCTTGCGTCGGCTTCACGAGCAGCAAGGAGGTACCGCGCGACGTGACTTGAGGCGCCAAATCGGACGCCCTTTGCCGTGGCGACACCATCCATCGTTCGCCTGAGACGGCCGTCGACGGCGGCGACCTCACCAGGCCGCTCCGCAAACGGGGTCGCACCGACGACGTTGGTTCCGACTTCGGGGACGAGCGGTGCGACGTCCTGTTCACTGAATGCCACGACCAGCGCGTGGACTGTCTCGGCCGTCTCAGTCCGGCCAGCCCGCTCGCGAGCTTCGACAAGGTGGTGAACTGCGCCTGGCCCCTCTCCGACGTCAAGGTTGTACCGGACCGCTCTCGCCAGCAGGTCGATCGCCCGTCCGACACTCGCCTGGAGGTCTGCCCCCTGGGCGAGGTGGGCCGCGATCGCACTGGAGAGCGTACAGCCCGAGCCGTGGGTCGCCTCGGTGTCGATCCGTTCGTGGCGGTAGGTTCGAACGGCAGGATTGTCCGTCTCTTCTGCCGTGACGAGAATGTCGAGCACGTCCTCACCGGGAATGTGGCCGCCTTTGACGAGCGCCGCGTCGGCACCCATCTCGACGATGCGCTCGCCAGCCTCGACGGCCGACGCTTCGTCGTCGGGTTCGATTCCCGTCAGCACCGCTGCTTCGTCGGCGTTGGGCGTCACCAGCGTCGCTTGGGCGATCAGTTGCTCGTAGGCAGCCTCGGCGTCCGGTTCGAGCAAGCGATCGCCCGACGCCGCGACCATCACAGGATCGACGACGAGCGCAGGAAGGTCAGCAGCGTACTCCTTGACGGTCTCGATGACGTCACTCGTTGCGAGCATCCCCGTTTTGGCGGCCCGAACGTCGAAATCATCGAGGACAGCTTCGATCTGTGCCCGAATCTGGTCGATCGGGAGCAGGTGGCTTCCTTGCACACCTGTCGTATTTTGGGCCGTGACGCTCGTGATCGCGCTCGTCCCGAACGCGCCCGTCGCCTCGATGGTTTTCAGGTCGGCCTGGATCCCCGCGCCGCCGCCCGAGTCGCTGCCGGCGATCGTCAGGACAGTCGGAGGCTCGTGCGCGGCTTCCTTGCGAGTCATACGCCACTCTATTCGCGGGTTATACAAATCCATGATGCTCTGGGCTCGGGCTGGCGGAACGAATTTGTATACGGCGGCGTATACAATCCAACATGAGCAAGAGCATCCGGGTCGAGGAAGAGACGCACGCGACCCTCGCGAAATTGAAGGGTGAGGAGGAGTCCTTCGACGAGTTGCTCTCGCGGCTGATCGAGGATCGGCGGGAGGCGATTCACTCCGGTGCCGGTCTCTGGGACGGCAGTGACGCGGCGCGGGTGGCTCGCGAGAAGCGCCGAGCAATGAAAGAGGATGTCGGGCGATGACGCTGTACGATAGCAGCGTGCTGATCGACTATCTCGATGGCGAATCTGAGACAGTGGCGTACGTCGAGCGCCAGCACGATCGGCGAGCTATCGCACCCCAGCTGGTCGTCTTCGAAGTCTATCAAGGCGAGGTGTTTACGGCTGGGCCGGCTGATTTCGAGGCCGTCGACCGTGCACTCTCGTGGCTAGACGTCGTCGAAGCGCCGGCTGGCGCCGCCAGGAGTGCCGGCGAGATTCAGGCAGCCCTGCACGAGCGTGGCGATGTTCTCGCTCCGCGGGACGCGTTCATCGCAGGCATGGCAGATCGGCTTGGCGAACGTCTGGCAGTCGCTGACGCCGACTTCGATGTCGCGGGACTCACCGATATCCTTGACGTCGACTTCGTGTGAGGGGCACTGGATCCGCGAATTTGCACAGGTACTGGCACAGCATATTTCACCGTCGTCTACGAATCTTGTACTGGTATGTCATACACCAAAGTCAACTACGAAGACGTCGACCCGGTCGCGGAGTCGATGCACTTCCTGCGCGATGCGCTGGACTGTGACACTGTCGGTGTGACGGTACTGGACTGCGAGCCAGGCTGGTCGGGGAAGGCTCACGACCACGCCGAGGAAGAGCACGAGGAAGTGTATCTGCTGGTCGAGGGGGAAGCGACAGTGACTGTCGAGGACGAGGCAGTTTCGATGGAAGCGGGCGACGCGGTACGGATCGCACCCGAGTCGACTCGTGAGATTCAGAACGGCGAAACTGAGAGTACGTTCGTGCTCGTCGGCGCACCCTAAGAGCACTGGGTCGGCCGTGACTTGCCGTCACTCGCTCTGGGCCTGCAGCTTCTCCATGTACTCCTCGAAGGCCGCCCAGTAGGGGTCCTTGCCGGGGTGGTCGACGCTCTCGCCGTCAACCGAGAGACCGGAGCCGTCCGTGACGCGACCGGCATCGGCAGCGGGAATTCCTTCGGCTTCCAGCGCGGAGAGCACGTCATCGACGCCGTTGGGGTCGACCGTCGCCAGCAGCGTCCCCTCGCTGATCGAAATCCAGGGGTCGATATCGAAGAATTCGCAGGCTGCTTCGACGCCGGGCTGGATCGGGATGCGGTCTTTTTCGATCTCGAAGCCGACGCCCGCCGAGCGAGCCATCTCGAAGAGGCCACCGTAGACGCCGCCTTCAGTGGCGTCGTGCATCGCCGTGACCGGCCCGGCCGAGGAGGCAACCATCGCCTCCTTGATCGGACTCATGTCGTAGAAGCGGTCTTTCGCGGCCTGGATATCGTCGTCGGGCACGTCGCCCTCCATCAGCGAGTCGAAGTGGACGGCGAGCAGACCGGTCGCCTCGATGGCCGGCCCTTTCGTGACGATGACGCGATCGCCAGGGCGCGCACCGTCGGGCGTCACGAGATTCTCGAAGTCGCCGGTTGCAAGGGCCGTCCCGCCGCCGACCATGGGGTAGTTCGTCCCGACGTAGCGGCCAGTGTGACCGGTGACGATCGAGACATCGAGCTCCTTTGCTTCTTCGTCGAAGGTCTCCCAGACGGTCTCGAACTGCTCGTCGGTGATCTCCGGCGGCAGGTTGAAATCGACGCTGAGATAAGCCGGATCCAGCCCCGAGACGGCGACGTCGCTCATGAGGATGTGGAAGGCGAACCACGCCGCCCGCTCGAAGCCTGCCGCGGGGACGATGAACACGGGATCGGTCGCCATCGCCAGTGCCTGCCCGCCGACGTCAGCGACGCCGAAGTCGACGCCGTGCTGTGGCTGCAGGCGGACGTCCTCGCGGTCAGCCCCCAGGCGGGGGTAGATGTACTCGTCGAAGAATTCGCGATCGGCCTTGCCGAGTTCGGGGCCACTCATATACCGAGTGGTAATTGTCGGTGGTACTTAGGTTGCGCGTCATCGCTCGGTGATATCCGGAGGGGGCTATCATCCGATGGTTATTAGTGCGATGCCAGCGATCGCGAGGCCCGCAGCGACGAGGCGGACCCGGAAGTGCGATTCTCCGAGGATGAGTCCGCCAGCGACGACGGCGACGACCGCCTGGGCGTTGATGACCGGCGAGGCGATACTCGCCGGCAATATCTGGAAGGCAAGCAGGACGATGTGGTTGCCGGCGGCAACGAGCAACCCAGCGATCGCAAATAGCCAGGCATCGTCCCAGAGGGTGTCGGGGATCGGTCGACGCTGTGCAAAGGGGAGCACCATCGTCGTCGTGATCGCGAACATGACTGGCAGGTACAGCTGTGGCGGGATGGCCAGTTCCTGCATCATCACTCGCTTGCCGACGTCGACGACCCCGAACATCGCCGCACTGGCCAGGGCGAGTTGGGGGGGCCCGCGTCGTGAGTGCGCGGCGGAACGGCTCGATCAACTCCCCTGGTTCGTAATTGGCGACGTAGATCGCTGCCGTGGCGACGAGGACGCCAGCGATCTGTATTGGTGACAGGATCTCATCGAGCAACAGGACCTCCAGTGGCAAGACGAACAGCGGCACGAGCTTGCTGATCGGCGCGACGTAGGAGACTGCGCCCTCGACGAGCGCACGGAACATCGCCAGGACAGCAACCCCCGTCAGCGCAGACACGCCAACGATGAGCGCCACTCCCGACAGCGTCACTCCCGTGGGGACGACAGGCCCGTCAAGTGTCAGCAGTGCGATCGGCAGATAGGCCAGGAACGCGAACCCGTTCACCCCTGCCAGATACACCGGCCCTGGATACGCAGTGAACCGCTGTTTGATGAGCACGAGATACCCACCGAACAGCAGCGCGGACAGCACGGCATAGCCAAGTCCGAGTTCGAAAGACACGACAGAACGTTGGGAGGCCGACCCCAAGTGAGTCGCGATTTCCCTCTGGCACCCAGCTGGTCATCTGTACTGACCCCGCTGGCCGGCTCTCCCCCAGTGACATGCTGTCTCGACGTACATACCACCGCTCAGCGTTCTCGCCGACCGGGATCTGCCGTCTGTGGACCCAAATCGCTGGGGCAGGCTTTTGCTCGTCGCTCCCGTACGTCTTTCCATGTCATCGTTCGCCGACAGGGAGGGGGTGGCCGCCGACCTGGTCGTCGAAACCGACGACGGGCTGCAGTGTACCGCCTGTGCCCACCGGTGTACGCTTTCGCCCGGCCAGGCCGGGATCTGTGACGTCCGCCGGAACGTCGATGGCGAGTTGCGCCTGCTGACCTACGGGCAGGTCTTCGATCGCCCAACGGGGCCGCCAGGCACTGCTGACCCGATCGAGAAGAAACCACTCTATCACTTCCACCCGACGACGCGCGTCCTGAGTTTCGGCGGCGTCTCCTGTAACTTCGCCTGTGAGTTTTGCCAGAACAACCACATCTCCTTTGCCGGCCCCGAGGACCTCGAACTTCGGGACGTGAGCCCCGAGGAAGCCGTCGAGAGCGCGGCCACACAGGACTGTGCCGGGGTGGCCTGGACGTACAACGAGCCGACGATCTACGCCGAGTACGTCCGGGACGGGGCGCGCCTGGCGAAAGAAGCGGGACGCTATACAGCAATCGTCACGAACGGCTACTTTACCGAGGAGTTCGTCGAGGAAGTCGGTCCGTATCTCGATGCCGCGAACGTCGACGTCAAAGGATTCCGGGATCGCCCGCACGTAAAGCACATGGGGGCAAAACTCCAGCCGACGCTCGATGGGGCCAAACTGGCCGACGAGGCGGGTATCCACGTCGAACTCACCTACCTGACGATCCCCGACCTCAACGACGACGCCGAGGAAATCCGGGAATTCGCCGAGTGGGCCCGGGACAAGCTTAATCCGTCGGTTCCCGTCCATTTTACTCGGTTTCATCCGGATCACGAGATGCGCGACCGGCCGGCGACGCCAGTCGAAACGCTCGAACGGGCCGCAGCGATCGCACGCGATGAGGGATTGGAATTTGTCTACGTCGGTAACATGTCTGGTCACGAGGACAACGCGACCCGGTGTCCGGACTGTGGCGCGGTCTGGATCCGGCGACACGGGTTCCGGGCGAGCGTTGCGGTCGACCTCGACGGGGCGTGTGCGTGTGGGCGCCCGATCGACGTCGTCGTCTGAGGAACCAGGCCATTGGCTGACTGGCGATTGCGACTCGACGGGCAGCCGGGCCCGCAGGCTTTTACAGGCAGGGGTGCCCTCCTTTCTCTCATGGGAGTCCGTCCACCTGCCGACGACGATCTCTCGGAACCGGACGTCATCGAGTTCGGGATTCCAGCACTCGATGCTCGCCTCGAGGACGCTTCGTTTCCAGCCACGAGTGACGAACTTCACCGGGAATATGGCCACCTCGAGATACCGTACAATGCCTCCGGGGGCGTCGTCACACTGGCAGACGTCCTCGAGGAAATCGATCGCGGGGAATTCGAAAGCGAACAAGAGCTGCTCGATGCCGCCCATCCAGTCTTCGAACGGCTCCGTGAACGTGATCCCAGCGGTATCCTGGGCCACCTGCGATCGTTGGTGCCGTTTTGATTGCGCCGGCACTTCCGTTGGTTACGTCTCGTCCCGGGATTCCGCTACGTTCTCGGCGGCCGTCGAATCAGTGACGTCCGTCTGTGTGGTCGGTTGTTGGGTGTGCTGGGGCATACGGTCTGTTCGCTCACCGTCCGTGCCCTTCTGGCCACCGCTGGATCGCTGGCGTTCCTCCGGTAGCGCCTGATCCAGCCGTTGCATCTGCTCGCGGTGGAGTTTTACGATCATATCCGAGAGGGTGCCAAACATCAACAATTGGACACCGAAGACGAGTGCGATCCCACTCAGAAAAGCCATCACCTCATGAGAGATGCCTTGGGTGAACCACTCGATTGCGACGTACCCCCCCAGTGCGAGGCCGGCGAGAAGACTCGTGACGCCGACGCTCCCGAAATAAAACAGCGGGTTGTTGGTCTTGGCCATCCGGTACAACGTCAGGAAGATGGTCGCCCCGTCACGGACAGGCCGCAGATTCGTTTCTGCCTCACCAGGGCGAGACCGATACACGATCGGGACCACCTCCGTCTGGACGTTGTGCTTGACACACTCGACGGCCAGTTCCGTCTCGATGCCAAAACCCTCCTCCGTGAGCGTGACGCGATCGATGGCGTTTCGGGTCAGTGCTCGGTAGCCGCTCAGGATGTCGCCGTACTCCCGGCCGTGAATGCGGTGGAATGCGGTGTTAATGATTCGGTTCCCGGCCTTGTTGAGACGGGACATGGCACCGGACTCCATGTCCGCGAATCGATCGCCGATGACGTGGTCAGCCCGACCCTCGAAGATCGGTTCGAGCATCGCCTCGGCGTCTTCGGCCCGGTAGGTCCAGTCGCCGTCGAGCATGAGCACGTACGGGGCGTCGGTTAGTTCAAAGCCTTCTCGGACTGCCTGGCCCTTGCCGGATCCTGACTGTTGAACGATTTCTGCACCGTGGTCAGCGGCGATAGCTGGCGTGTTGTCTTGTGAGCCACCGTCGATCACCAAAATATTGTCGAATCCTTCCTTTCGAAACGAGGAGATTACCTTTCCGATTGCACCCTCCTCGTTGTAGGTAGGGATAAGAACGCAGACATCGTCGTACTCGGACATTGGCTGTGTGTGTGCGGGCAGGGTGGAAAAGTCTGCGGGATCGATCTGGACTCGCCGAAGTCGCTTCGAACTGGTGCTGATTTGTATCAGCTGAGATTTCCAGATAGTAAGGGCGACATAGGAAACCCTCGCCAGTTCCGGCCCCGCGGCTCTTACGGGTCGCTTTGCTCCCTGTTCAAATAGACGTGGCCTCGCTGCGCTTGACACACCTTCAGCGGGGTTCCCGGTAAGGGAGATCGGCGACGCCAACCTCCGCAAACCGTGGTAGATGCACCGCCACGCGTGGCGCATCTTTTCATTTTGAGAATTTGGTTGGTCTGAAAGCAGAAGCACGCTCTTTGACCAATTCTAATCTAAACACCGCCCGTGTGCTCTATCTGGTCAACATATCGGTTTTTGGCCAACATCGACATAATGCCGTAGAGGCTTTAATCCGTCCTCCGTACTTTGCGGTATGAATATCGTGGTGGCGGCTACGATCGCGATAGTCGTCGTAACGGGATTTCCGTATCTCGTCTATACGGGGCTGTACGCAGCGATTCGCCCGTCAGGCTCGCCGGCCGCAAAACGCGAGTCTGAACCGCCCGTCAGTATCGTGTTGCCGACGTATAACGAAGCGGATATCGTCGAAACGAAACTCGACGATCTGTTCGCGCTGGAGTACCCGATGGAGAAAATCGAGGTCGTCGTGGTCGACTCCAGCGACGACGAGACGCCCGAACTGATCGAGTCGTATTTCGATCGACACGCCGACGACGGACCGACGTTGAACCTGCTGCGTGAAGACGAGCGGCGGGGATTAGCGCCAGCACTCAACGACGCGTACGCCGCAGCCGAGAACGAAATGGTCGTGAAGACCGACTGTGACTCCAAGTTATCGTCCGACGTGCTTCGCGAAGCGGCGGCGAACCTGGCTGACCCGGACGTGGCTGCAGTGACCGGTCGAAACGTGGAGGTGCTGGGCGGAAGTGAGGTCGAAGCCGGATATCGCGGCGTGCAGGCGCACATCCAGACGATCGAATCGCACCTCGACTCGACGCTGATCTTCCACGGCCCGTTTTCGGCGTTCGAGAACGACGCCATCGTGCCGATCGATCCGAACTCGCTGGCCGACGATACGGAGTTGGCACTGAAGATTCGACGGCAGGGTGGACGGGTGATTTTCGATCCGGCTGTTCGGTACAAGGAGGCGTCACACTCCGAGTTCGTGAAACGACGGAAGCAGAAGGATCGTCGGGGGATGGGGTTGATTCGGTTGCTCGTTCAGCACCGAGACGCGCTCTTCCGGTATGGGGCGTACGGCCGCGTCGTTCTGCCGTTCAACTGGTGGTTTATGATCGTCTCACCGTGGCTAGTGGCGCTTGACATGCTTGCCGTGACTGCCGGGGCAGTCTCACTAGTGGGGTGGCCCGGAATGGGTGTTCTCGCCGCGCTCGGTGGATTCATCTGGCTCGGACAGCGAGACATTCTGGGCCCGCTTCAGGTCGTGTATTCGATCTTCGACACACAAGTGTCGCTCCTGCGCGCGAGCGTGGAGCTGTTGCGCGGAAAGGGTGACGGAACGTGGGACGTCGACTCGGAGTTGCGAGAGGCATTCAAATGAAGGTTCTGTTTGTTACGCACCGCTATCCACCCCGGACTGGCGGCGTAGAAACGCACGTTCAGGAACTCGCGACGCGGCTCGTCGACCGAGGCCACGAAGTGACCGTGTTCAGTGCAGACGCTGGATCGGACATCCCTTCGAACCATACCGTGAATGGTGTTCGTGTTCGCCGGTTCCGCTCGCTCAGTCCAGGTGGCGCATTCTACGCTGCTCCGCAAATGACACACGCAATCCGCCAAGCGGAGGCCGATGTCATCCACGCGCACAACTACCACGCGTTTCCGCTGTTTTTCGTAGCACTCGGGGTTGCTGACGAACGCTTTGTCGTGACGACGCACTACCACGGGCAGAGCGCGAGCGGCTTTCGTGATGTGCTACTGTCGTGCTACCGGCCGTTCGGTCGATGGGCCCTTCGGCAGGCTGACGATGTGATCGCAGTGAGCGAGTGGGAGCAGAGACAGTTGTGGTCGGACTTCGGCGTCGATGCGACTGTGATCCCGAACGGCGTGGACGTCGAGCGGTTCGCCAACGCCGATCCGGAGCAGCGAGACCATCCGTATCTGCTGTGTGTCGGACGGCTCGAGGAGTACAAGGGCGTCCAACACGTGATTCGCGCGCTGTCGGAACTGCCAGAGTATGATCTGGTCATCGCAGGCAGTGGCCCGTACCGGGAGGAACTAGAGCGTATTGCTCTGGACGAAAGTGTGGCTGATCGAGTGGACTTTCTCGGGTACGTTGACGACAAACGACTACCGGGACTGTACACTGGGGCCGAGGCGTACGTGACGATGTCGGAGTTCGAAGCATATGGGATGACTGTGGCAGAAGCGCTAGCATCTGGGACTTGTTGTGTCGTCCGTCAGTCGGGAGCACTAACCGACTGGACTAGCATCCCAGCTGTTGTTGATGTTGCAGATGCCAGTGCGAGTACGATTCAAAATGCAATCCGTACCGTAAATTGCAACACCGACGAGACAGGCCTGTCAACGTGGGGTAATGTGGTCGATCGCTTAGTGGAGATTCTTGAGGTGGAGTAAGGACAACTCGGGGGATATATGTTCCTCCTGTCTCTAAACAAAACCTAACTGAACAATTATGTCCGGGGTAACAGTAGTAATTCCGACAATAAGCGAGACGGTTCTTACTAAAGAGTCTCTCCCTGAGGAGGTCTCTGTCGTGGTTGTCCGTGAGGGGACGCTTAACGAAGCAAGAAACCGGGGTGTCGAGACCGCGGATACAGAGAAGGTTCTCCTTCTCGACGACGATGTCCGCTTCTCTGAAAGCTTCTTCTGGGATGTGGTTGACCGTATTGAACCTGAAAAGCTGGTGGGGATGGAGGACTGGAACTATGGCCTAGTTGCCGGCCGTCTGATGGGCTTCACGAAGGAAACGTGGCGTACCGCTGGCGGCTTCGACGAACGGTTACGGTCACACATGGGAGACACGGACTTCGCCATCTGCTGTCACAAACACGGGTACGAAATTGAGCAAATCCCACAGTCACAGATTGAACACGAGGGGCCTCCAGGAGCTATCGAGCGCACGGACGCCGTCGATCACGCCTGGCGTGGGCTTTACCTCGCCACAAAACATCCAACCTACGCGTGGCGCCTGTTTAAGGGGATGGTCACACCAGTCTTGACCGGAAGCGATTAACCCCTGTACGTTCGAGTCAGACATAATAATGTTGGTCGTACTCGCTCTTGACGCTCTCGACCACGAGCATGTCCGGCAATTCGACGTGCCCGCACTTGAATTGAACCAGTCTCGACCGATCGATACGTTCTCATATATGAAAGACCAGCCGTACACGCTGGAGGTCTGGCCAACGGTCGCTACTGGACTAGGCCCGGAGGAACACGGTCTTACTGGAGATGGAACGAGTGAGTGGTCGAATCCTGCCGTCAACTTTCTCTCGAAATTCACGTCGAAACTAGGGGGGAACACTCGCGATAAACTTGGTAACATTGCCGAATCCATCACAGGTGCTGAATACAGCATCCCCGAAACTGATGCCGGTCACGTGTTCCAAGGGAACGGTCGGGTGGTGCACAACTGGCCTGGTGTTCACAATTCTGCGGAACTCAAACGTGTCTGGGACACAGCTAATCCCGACGAGGGCGAGCAGACTGTCGAAGGGTTCGAGCGTGAAATCTTCGGTATTGGGGCCGAACAATTCGGCTGGACTCGTGAAATGCTCAATCACGACCTCTCTCTCGGAGGATGTCACGTTCATACCCTGGATATGTGCGGACACATCTATCGCCACGACAAAGAACGCTACCGACACACATACCGCCGCGTGAACGATTGGGTTGCCGACCTGCGGGACAGTCTTAGTGAGGAAGACGAACTTCTCATACTCAGTGACCACGGTATTCATACTGCATGGGACTCGAGTTCAGTTGAGCCCGGTCGCCATTCCGAACGTGCGATGGCAGCGACGACGATGGACACGGACCTGTTCGACGACGTACGGGACGCGCGCAGCTGGATCGAGGCCGCGGTTGAGGATGGCGAGTTCTCTCGCGAGCAGATGGATGTACCGACAGAGCAACTGGAGGAACTTGGTTACATATGACGTTCACAGACTGGATCGATGAGTCGCGAGAGCGCGTCCGAACCAGCGGCTGGTCCGGCGTGAAACGCTCGGTCTACGAGTTCTATGTCGGGATGTGGCGCAACGTCGGGAAGCGCTACAACTACGGCACCCCAATATGGGAGGAGGACTGGGATATCTGCATTGTGCTTGACGCCTGCCGTTGGGATCTGATGAATGAGGTGGAAGCGGACTACGACTTCGTAGACGACAATGCGAAGTACTCCGTCGCGAGCAGTTCGGGTGAGTGGATTCCAAAGACGTTCGACGGTGTCGACACCTCCGAAGTCGCGTACGTGACAGCAAATCCGTTCTCCAAAATGCTGCTTGATGATGAGGACTTCCTCGTATTGGATGAGGTGTGGGATTACGCGGTAGACGAGGCAATACGGACAATTCCGGCGGACGCAGTAACAGATCGTGGCATTACTGCATACCGGAAGCACAACCCTGACAAACTCATTCTCCACTACATGCAACCCCACTATCCGTTCGTCCCGAATCCGATGGATGACGGGCTACCGCTCCACGATTTCGGACAGAATCCCTGGGACGACGTGTGGGACAAGCTTCACGCCAGCGAAGTTGACCGTGACGAGGTATGGCGCAACTATCGCGCTAACCTAGAATACGTACTGGACAGCGTCAACACCCTGCTCGATAACATCGATGGCGAGGTCCTCATTACTGCTGACCACGGCAATCTCCTCGGTGAGTGGGGTCTGTATGGTCATCCCGACAAGGTTCCGATCAAAGCGTTGAAACGCGTCCCTTGGTGCAAGACGCAAGCCACAGATACAGGCACATATGAACCAGAGGATTGGAGTGAGACTGACGCTGCTCAGGACCGTGAGGAACTCCTTCGAGACCTTGGATATCGATGAAAATAGGCTTGTACGGTCCCCTCAACGAGGAGGAAACAGGTCCCTCACGAGTCACGAGCGGACTCGCGACCGGACTGGCAAAGCTAGGACACGAACCCGTAATAGTCTCCTATGGAAACATGCACAGTCATCCAGAAGCGCCAGTTCACCACGTTGGTGAACGCCCTGGAAGCGTCCGCGGGTATCTCGACCTGCACGCAGAGGGCGAGCGCGTCCTCTCAGAGCTTAATGTCGACGTCACGCACTGCTTAAAGGGGACAGCGACCAGTTGTGACGTGCGGACGGTCCACGGGACCCTGACCTTTCTGCGGGCGCCGCTCGGTACTTACTCCATACGGGAAATGCTTGGCGACAGCATTATGAGCTACTATTCCCGGAAAAGCGCCCGGTCAAGTGACACTGTCGTTGCCACAAGTCCCGAAGTCGCCAATGTACTCCAGCGATGGTGGCGAGTTGACCCGGAGACGATACCCCTTGGTATTGACGAGGAGATACTAGCTGATGATGTCCCGACAGACAATCCCACGGTCTTCCTTCCAGGGCGGATATCAGAGAAAAAGGGCCAGTTAGGCGTCCTCAAGACCCTTGATACGAATGTGTGTGACGTTCATCTAGCTGGCTCTGTCAAGGATGAACCATACGCTGAGAAAGTTCTTAACCACGATGTCACTTATCATGGCTACGTTTCGCGGGTCGAACTGCTGGACCTCTACCAGCGCGCGGACGTGACTGTTGTGGGGTCTACTCATGAGTTCTTCTCCGTTACGGCTCTGGAAGCGCTCGCTCGGAGTTCGACACTCGTCATTACCGATACCTGTGGAATCGCCACGTACGACCACGTGGCAGCGTGCGACGGCGTTCGGACGGTGGCAACGCAGGCCGAAGCCGGGCGTGTTGCTACTCGCCTCGCTGACCACGAATCCCTTCCCAAGTACAAACGTGCCGCGCGTGATCTCGCGGCTGGTATGACTTGGCGCTGGGTGGCCAAGAAATATATTACACACTATCCGGAACGATGAGACTTACTAAGGTCCAATCCTGTACTGAACTGGCCGCATAGATTGTGTATTCGCTCTTCGGTAGACTGCCAGAGATAACGGAATACGTTGACGGCGATAGCGGAACAATACGTTGATATCTACCGAACACTCCTGTAATGGAGGACATTGATCGCCAGTATGTCGGGGGGGCACATTTTTCAGAGTAGCGCCCGGAACTTGTCCGCGAGTTCTTCGACGCCTTGATCAATGGTGTAGATCGTTTGGAACCCCTCCGACCGGATCTTCTCGTCGCTCACGATGTAGGATAGTTGATTCAGCTGTTCGGCTTCGGTGTACCCAATTTCGGTTTCGGGAAAGTGGCGCTCAATGGCGTCCACGACCGTCTGAAGTTCCTCGTTCTGCCCGACGACATTGTAGGCTTCTCCGTCGCCGAGTTCGGTGGCCGCGAACAGCATTGACCGAGTGGCATCCCCCACGTGGAGGTACGGTCGCTGCTGTTGTTCGGCACCCTCGTACACCGTCAGTGGCTGTCCGGTCGCTGCAAGATAGGCGAACTTGTCGACGACAGTGTCGAACCGCATACCAGTCGACCAACCGTAGACAGTACCCAGGCGTAGGCCTGTAAGCCCCATTTCGCCATTATGGCGGTCGAACATTTCCTGTTCAGCTTCTAGTTTCGCCTCAGCATAGGGAGACTCAGGGTCACAGTTGAAGTCTTCCCTGATTTCTTCTTCGGTCGTTCCATACACTGAGCAGGTGACCGCATTGACGAATTCCTTGACGCCAGCGTCCCGTGCAGCTTCGAAAACTGTAAGTGCACCCCCATAGTTCACGTCCCATGTCTTCTCCGGGATATCGAAAGTTTCGGGTGCGTTGGTGATGGCAGCCAGGTGAAACACCGTGTCGACGTCCTCCATGGCAGCTGCGACGACTTCTTCGTCGCGGATGTCGCCTTCGACAAAACTGTACTCCGAATAGACGGGAAGGTTCCACAGTGTGTGGTAGCGGGGCTGTCTGAGATTGTCGAGGATCCGGATTTCCTCGCCTGCGAACGCAGGGTGGTCAGGCAGTTCGTTGAGGAGCCGTGAGCCGAGATAGCCAAGGCCGCCGGTAACAAGGACAGTCATATCACTAAGTGGCTACCCTATCCTATATTTTTCCCGGTTCTCGACGAGGTGCTCCTGCTTCTCGGAGTCGAGGTCGCCGAACCTGAGAACGGTCTCGCATCCCTCGCGGGGACACTTCATTCGCCGGCGGTCCTCGAGGACGTTACCGGCGAGGATGGTGCCACAATCCGGACAGGTGTGGGTAATAATGCGCATGTCAGAGTTCGAGGGTAGAGTTCTGGCCGACAACGATTCGGTCGCCCGTCGGACGGCGGTCGTCGTTCGTCGTGATCATCGCCTGTTCTCCAAGGAGGCTATCCACGATCGTGCGTTCCGCCGTGATTTTGTTTTCTCCGATGACAACGCTGGCCTCAATGTGGACATTGTCAATCATAGAGTCATCGCCGATGCTTGTGTATGGGCCGACGTACGCGTCGCCGCCGATCCGGGTGTTCTCGCCGATGGATACGGGACCGCGGATCACCGCACCCGCTTCGATGACGCTCCCTTCCCCAAGGACCACGCGGCCCGCCAGGGAATCCTCATCCGTGACGTTCCCGCGAACATCGTGATCAATGTCGTCAAGAACCAGCCGATTCGCGTGGAGGATATCCTCAGGCTTGCCAGCGTCCTTCCACCAACCATGGACGACGTGAGACTGAACGCTGTGACCGTCATCGATGAGGCCTCGGATTGCATCTGTGATCTCTAGCTCACCGCGCCACGATTGCTCAAGAGACTCGATCTGCGGGAAAATCTCGGGGGTAAACACGTAGACTCCGATGAGAGCGAAACTTGACGGCGGATCATCCGGCTTCTCAACGAGGTCCACCACCTCACCATCCGTGACATCGACGATACCGTACCGGGATGGCTCGTCAACCTCCTGCAGGCCGATACCTGCGGCGTGGGTTTCTGGATCGAAGTCGGACACTAGGTCAGTGATTCCTTCCTTCATTAGGTCATCACCTAGGTACACAACAAACGGGTCATCGCCGACGAAGTCGCGGGTACAGCCGACGGCGTGCGCGAGACCAAGCGGTTCACCCTGTACGATGTAGGTTATGTCTACACCGAAGTCGTTCCCGTCGCCGAAGTGCTCTTGGATTGCAGTTCGTCCCTTGTTGCCAAGGACGATTCCGATGTCCGTAATCCCGGCGGCACAAAGGTCCTCAAGAGCGTACTCAATCACCGGCTTGTTGGCAATAGGAACCAGTTGTTTTGGCCCTGTGTTTGTAATTGGCCGAAGCCGAGAACCGGTTCCGCCAGCGAGAATAACTCCTTTCACAGACTAAGTGTTCTCGTTCAGTTTACCTCAATGTTCTGCTCACGGACAGGGACAAATGAAAGAGTGTCATAGAATAGTTCCCACACTATAGCCATATTTCGCACGATTATAGAAAGATACAGGCTTAGATTACCATGTACTAAGTACACAAGTTTTGGCCATGGAATCAGTAACTAGCATAACTAAATATCCCGGCATGAAAGTTTTGTAGTGAAGCCACATAATATTCGCATGGCGTTTG
>NZ_JACDNP010000008.1 GCF_013839425.1 Halorhabdus salina
CCATCCTAAAAATTGAAAGAACTGTCCAAGACGTGTTTCTGCGATAAGCCGTCCCATGTTTGAAAGTGTATGATTAAGAGGTTCTAGTGGTTCCTTGACGTTATTTGAGTCTAACTACACTGCATATTGCATGTATAGATTATAAATACCTTATCAACTCAGAGCAGATTTACCTTTTTCGTCGCTGCGTTCGGTAGTAAGCACTGGTCACGTGATTGAGCTCTACATTGCTGATTTCGTCGTTCTCCCAATCCGCTTTCGCTTCATCGAGCTCTTCTTCTGATATTCGTCCGTTGACATTTTTATCATAGTCTGCAGCGATGGAGTCAAAGCTGTAAATAGGTTCGAAGACAGGTGAGTTCACACGGACACCATTTTCTCCGTCAAGATACAACTCGAATTCGACACCTGCTCCTTTATCACCTTGATACCATACCGAATCCGTGAGTGCTTGTTCCCTCAGATATTGACGACCATACTCAACATCACCGGGTGGGTTGCTGACTAATTCTCCAGTTCCACCAAACTCACCCTCGCCACAGGCGATGCGTACGACTGATGGGTCCGAGTCATCTGGAGATGGATCTTTCAGGCGGAAATCTTTGTAGAACCCCCATGCCTGTTCAACGCGCTCTCCATGAATGATCTCGTACTGGGTGGCATCGGTATAACTTTCGTGAATCCAGTACCCGTCAGGCTTTTCGGCTCCGTTAAAGACCAAATAGTCCAAAATAATGTCTGAGCCTGCCATTAGAAATCCTGGAGCGAAACCACCTGCCGGGATCGGCGTTTTTGGGATCGCAGACACACCAACAGCTGTAGCTAAGAGTTTTCCATAGCCAGGATTGTACTCGGATTCCCGATCGACTGGTCCGATCCCCTTCTTGTTCGAATCCCCTTTCGGACCCAAGTGCTCTACGGACTCTGGGCAGTCAATGTGTAAGAACTGCCCGCCGATCCCGTCTGACTGGACAGTTCTGTCGTTACGAATCGAACAAAACCCTGACCACGACATCGAAAACGTGTGCTCGTGTGTGTCAGGATCGTACCCCTCGTACTGGAGAACCGCACCCAGTTCGTAGTTTCGCGCTGTGCGCCCTCGCTTCTGGTTTCTATCGTGTTTGCCAACAGCCCAACCGGGAGTTTTTGGTTCAGTCGTTGGCGTGTCATCGGCAGCTGCGGTCGAGGCAAGTGCATTCGCAGTCACCGCCGCTGTAGAGACAGCTCCGATCCCCTTTAGAATGGTCCTCCGACTGAACTTGCTGGATTCTCCAGTCGAAGAATGAGTCTGTGTCTGGGACGGCTTCGATACATCCGTGGTCTCTCTAATGTCTTCAGGCACGTGGGAACACCACGCTCGCAACAATACCTATAGTTGCATTCACATTATTTGGTGAAACTATTTCGAACCGGTGGGGGAGGACTTCACCATTTGAGCCCGGACTCAGGTTGTGGGGGTGCCCACCAACAAATACATAACTAAAAAATACAAATATATAATGTATTATATTCATTAGATACTTATCCATCACAGAGACAACAGGGAGACATGCCCTCCAGCTGCGAACTTGACAACGTACTCTCGAAACGGTCACATCATCTACAAGCGTTAATTGAACAGCCTCGGCCAAAATCTGAGCTCGAAGACATCGTCGAATGTTCCCGATCGACGCTAAACCGTTCACTCCGTGAACTCGCCGATGTGGGACTCGGCAAATACGAAGACGGTATCTGGAAACCGACATTGCTCGGCCGATACAGTTACCAAGCTAGAGCAGACTATCGAGAGCGTTTGAGGAACCTCTCAGAGGCTGCATCCTTGCTTCAAGACCAATCATATGAATGCTCTCTCAGTAGCCAGTTCCTCGAGGGGGCGGAAGTTCACACCGCCGAGTCGTCAGTTCCGGACGCAGTCCTTCAAACGCTATTTGACTTCGAAGACAGTTCGAAAAAAGTGTGTGTCGCTACACCGACTCTCACGACTGGCTTTGCCAGACAGATTCACCATCACGTTGTCGACGGTGCGATCGAATCGCTCGAAATAGTATTCACAGAAAAACAGCTCGAAAAGATTCGTGCATCGTTTCCAGAATTCATTCCAAATTTACTGGGACACACCGGAGTGGATCTATTCCGTAGCTCGATTCCGTTTTCCTACGGTATCTGGCTCGTGGACTCGATCAAAGCAGCAGTTGTCATCTTCACCGAACAGGGGGTTCGCGGAGTCTTAGTCAATGAAAAAGAAAAATCAGTAGAATGGGCGACTACGCAATATGAGCAGGTGAAACACGGGGCCGAAGGAATTGAGAACGTCTGGGAGCGAACCGTCCCTCGCTCCCTTTGATAGTACAACTATAGATTGAGTTGGCTTTCCTGTTCGTCGTCTCGATTTGCACCCTTCCTGCTGCCAATTCTGGTAGGTTTCTGTCGCCGAGGACTTCGCCTCGATATCCAACTCGTCGATCTTGCGAACGGCATCGTCAATCTCATCGAACGAGTCGATGGCGTCACTGTCGGCTGCCCGGGCGACGCCTTTACGGAACCCTATCTCTTTCTCACCGTCTGCCACCAGTTCCCTTGCCGGTCCGTGACTCTTGGCCAGCACTTCGACCGCGTCGTCGCCAGTCGCTTCTATCACTTCCTCGTAGGCTCGTCGCTCGCTCGCATCCATCGCGTTGGTCCGTCGCAGGGCCGTCGAGAGTTGCCCATCCGACAGCTCACCGCGTTTCCAGGCTCTGAGTTGTCCGCCTGTTACGTCGTCGAACTACACTAACGCGATGCTGCTTCTCGAAAGTAGGTCAAGAGAGTCAAAGAGAAGCGTCAGTGATAGCGTTTTGTCTTCGCCAGCGAGAGACCTAACTGCTCGGCAACCTCCTCACACGGCTGGTCTTCGTGTCCACATTGCTTGGGTGGCTCGGTCACTGCCATGAAGACACCCCCTGAATCGAGTTCCTCGACGTAGTACGCCGGTGCCGAGAGGACTTGCTCCCGACCGATCGCTTCGACCGTTTCCTCCCGGAAAACGTTGTACTCGTGCAGTGGCGGACGCGTTCGATCGGCAAGTTCTTCGACCGTCTCGTCATCTCCGATTGCGAGGCCACCGCGGCGGCCAAAGCCCCATTTTGGGTCGAAGATATTCGCTGCAAACTGATGGATCTTGGCGAAATTGTTCCGATATTCTTCAACTTTTTCTTGGTGCTCTTTGATATCAGTGTCCTTGAGTGCATAGATCCACGTTGTGAAAGTCAGATATGGTGTTAATTCGTATTTGGGGAACCCAAGACCATCCTTATCAAATGAGGCTGTTACATTATCCCATTCTGTCGATATTTTCACGCGAAACGATGGTTCCTCGGTTGCCAATTGTGCAGCTTCTTCAGCTATTTCACCGCAGCTGCTCTTTTTTTCTTCACACTCCAAATCTAATCCAATACTATTGAATTCATCCGATATTTTCAGATATCTCTCCACTTCTCTAAAGAATGATTTGTAGGTGTCATACGATGGTTCTGTATCGAATATATATGCAATTTGTATCCAGTCGTAATCTCTCATCATTTATCCTATCTGGTTATGATCGTGTTCGCACTTTCATCTATAACCTGAATCGACACGTCGGCGTTACTCCATTCGCTGGAAGTCGCAATTTTATTTTCCCATTTCTCGATCTGAGACTTTACTAGGCTTTTATCGCCTATCTTGTTTGCCCGGATCTCGAGAGTATTTCCATCGAGCTTCACATCTGAATGAGACCGCATGGCACTTAACTTTCCTTCAAATTGGCTGGCTATCTCATCCTTCTGATAGCCAAACGAACCCTTAGATTCGACGATTTTGCCGGACTTAACCTGAATATCTAGCTCTCCAACTTGGTCCTTCCCGTCGTAGACTTCAAGATTCATCCGCTGGATATTCCCAGCCCCGATTTCGTCGGCCCGGCGCACTTCGTCGAGGGCACCACGGATGTTCCCAGAGACTCCAGCATTCACAAAGTCATCGACAGGACCGCTTTTCAGGCCGTCGATCCCGTCGAGATTGTCGGCATGTTTGGCGAATTCGGCGACCTCGTCAGCGTCGGCGTACCCCGCATCGACGTGTCGCGCGGCGGCCGTGCGGAACGCATCGGCCGCGTCGATGTCGAGGTTGAAAACGTGCTGAAGTCCGTCGTCGTCTAACTCGTTGACGAGCTTGACCCCGGCCCCGTCAGTCTCGTCGACTAACTCTCTGGCCCGGACGTTCGCCTCGCCATCCAGATCATCTATCTTGCGAACTGCATCGTCGATCTCATCGAACGAGTCGGTCGCGTCACTGTCGGCTGCTCGGGCTATCGACTCCCGGAAGTCCATGTCCACACCGCCGTCAGTCATCACGCGCCGCGCCGGCCCGTCACTCTTGGCCATCACTTCTACTGCATCGTCGCCGGACACGCGCGCCATCTGTTTGTAGATCCGGCGCTCGGTGACACTCATCTCCTCGACGCGTCGCAACGCGGTAGTGAGATGCTCCGTTGAGAGATCGCCGTTCTCCCACGCCCGCAGGATTGCCCGCTCGGTCTCAATATCGTCAGAGAGTCGCAACAGCGCCGCCCGGCCGTCGGTGCCGAGTTCCTGTAGCGCCCGCTTGCCCGTCTGGCCGGTCGCCCGCACGACGCGGGTGGCCTTCGAGGCGGGCTTGTAGACGATCCCGTTGTCGTTGATCCACCGCCAGGTGTTGTCATCCAGATCGCGCAACTGTCTGGTCGTCCGCTGGCGGACGGCCAATCAGTCGCGAAATTCGCCAAAAGTTGGGTGCCAATCAGTTACTTCCCGATGCTGTCGATCCGATCACATAACTCATCTAACAGCGGTTCGACGTAATCGGAACCAGCATCGGAATCGTATTCGCGGATAGTATCGAGATATGTCTGAGCTCCGTCAGCGATAGCCACAGCGAGCTCTCGAGTCGGCGCGACAGCTTCCGGTTCGGGGAGTTTTGGCGATTGTTCGCCACGGTAATCCGGGTTCTCGACAGCCTCTTCGCTGTAACAGAACGCCAGATTTGTCCGGCCCTCGTCCACCGGTTCGAACACGAGATACATTGCGTCGATGTAATAGTCAAATACGTATCTCTCTTCGTCAAGGGCGGCTATGGCACCTTCAAGAAGCCCGATCACGTAGGGTTCGATGAAATCTCTGGTGTAAGCGTCGGAACTACCAAGGATGTATGTTTCCCCGACTTGCAGTCTAACACCGACCGAGACGTTGAAATTTCCTTTCTCAAACCCTCTTTGTGCCCGTTCGTCAAAGTCAATCACCAGTGAAACCTCGTTCATACCCAATCATCGGCCGGGAAAGACCATTTTTCTACTGCACTTCCAGACTTTGGATAACCTGTATGTATCGACCCATCGCCATTTACGATTACTTTCATACGCTCAACACCGTAGTCGTATCCATTATCTGATGGCTTGAGCGTGTACTGGATTCTATCTCCACGTCCGGGATCTCTTGATCCTTCTTCGACCGTTTCGTATATTAGCTCTTGTACGTCTTGGTCACTCATCTTGTCAGGCAACTCTTTCGTCTTCCCGTCAACTTCGATTTTGCGACCAGTCGGGAAGAACGAGGCGGCACCGGTGTCTTTTCCATTGGCCTGCTGTCGACGGACGATGTTTCCATTGACATGGCGACCCTCGATATGTTCTAAGCCACTTTCAATGTCTCCTGACTGTAATCGAATGACTTCTCCATCTCGCTTGGTCAACAGTCGAGTCTCGCCCAATTTGTCCTTCTGAGCAACATCCAACAGATCATCAGCCTCGATCGAATCATCGATCAACGCATCACTATCGCGCTGCTCAAGCATCTCGGAGAATCGACGGACATCCGCCGAATCCATGTCCCCGGCGTCGACCAACTCGTCCAGCCGACGGACGTGACTCGCGTCGAGATCACCCGCGGCATATGCCCGCCCGAGACTCCTTCCGACGTTCGGGTTCTCGGTGAACAGATCCGTGACGTCCCTGCCGTTGCTTGCCAAAGAGTCGATATCCCCGATCAACTCCTCCGCGTCGTCGAGCGATACCTCGCCGTCGGTAACCTCTCTTGACAGGACCGCGCCCACCTCCTCAACGTCGTCCTGGGAAATCGTCATCGAGGCGTCGTCGATGTCGTCCAGCACTTCATCGATCTTTCTGCAGGGACTGTTACAGACCTCGCCACGTCGGAGAAGTTCCAGCCCTTCGTCGTCGCTCCGTCTGACGATCCCGTTTGCGATCGAAAACTCGTCATCGGCCATCCCGTCGAATCGCCGCAACGTCGAGGCGAGTTCCCCCGTGTCGATCTCGCCGCGTTCCCACGCTCGCAGGATCGCCCGCTCGGTCTTGATCTGATCGGAAAGTTCTAACAGTGCCGCCCGGCCGTCGGTCCCGAGTTCCTGTAGCGCTCGCTTCCCCGTCTGGCCGGTCGCCCGCACGACGCGGGTGGCCTTCGACGCGGACTTGTAGACGATCCCGTTGTCGTTGATCCACTGCCAGGTGTCGTCATCCAGATCGTGTAACTGTCTGGTCGTCCGCTGGCGGATCGGTTGGGAGACCTCGCTCAAGCGGTTGGCTATCTGGCCGGTATCGACATCCACGTCGGGGAGTCGGCCATTGATTCGACCCGCAAGCGCCATCGTCCTCGTCGAGACGCCTGCCTTCAGCGACGCCCTCGCGCTCTTCAACGCCCGCATCGCCCGGCCGATGCGCGTGCTCGATTGGGAAAGGCGACCGACGATGGCGCTCGATCCTTTGTCGCCGATGGCCATCGAGATGCCGGACCCCGTCACGTAGCCCGTATACCAGCTCTTCCGGAAAGTGTCGTACTCGCTGTTACCCTTCAGGAACGGGTTGCGCGTCCGCTGTTTGTCTTCGATCTGTTCGGCCATCATCTCCGGAATCCGCGACACCACGCCCGGATTGTTCGTGATATAGCCGGCGAACTCCTTCATCTGGTTCGCGTTCTCGACGGGATGGAGCACGAGTTCGACAAGTTCGACGACCGCCTGCTTCCCGGAGGTCGTCACACCCGAGGAGAAACTCATGAGCGTGATGCCCTCGCGTTTTCCGACATCCCCCGGCAGCGGTGCGTTGCCGATCAATTTCGCGGTCTGTCCGAACGAATCCGCCCCGTGGAACGTCTGGACCTTCTTGTTGCCGTGGATGTCGTACGATTCGATCGTTACCGACGTGCCCGTGACGAAGCCACCGAGTCCGACCTGGATCTTCTCCAGCAAGCCTCGTTCGACATCGAACGAGACCTCATAGCTAAACTCATCCCGACCATCCCCTTCGATAATATATTGTTCCTCGCCTTTCTTTCGAAGGTAGGTACCAGCGAGTCCACTTGCATCAGCCGCTCGTAACGAGACATCGTAGGATGTCCGTCCGACGTCCTCCGCAACGATCGAGCGGACGATGACTGTCGGTGGCTCACTGTCGAATATCGCCGGCGCAAACTCGGTTGATTCGCCCTTCGAGACGTGCTCCGCTTCGTCGGAGAGCGTATCCCCGTCACTGTCGGCTTTGCGTGGGTGTAATTTGTTTATCCGCTCAGTCAGATCGTCGAGACCGTCGCCGTCGGTGTCCTCGGTGAATGGATCGGACGTGACTGTCTCCTGATCGAGGACGTCAGCGGCCGAAGATGGGTTCTCTTTGATTGCTTCGGCGTAGGAGTTCGCCTGGTCTACTGAGGACGCTATCGCGGTTTCCCACCCGTCACGCTCTTCGCGATCGGTCAACCCGTCGCCGTCGCTGTCGACCTTCGTCGGATCGCTGTCGAGTTTCCGGTACTCGACGTGAACCTGTGTCGTCGACCCGTAACTGACGTGTCCGCCGCCGCTGGTCACTGTCGAGACCGTTACGTTCTGGGAGATGAGCGGGCCGACCTCCGCCAGGTCGTCGATTCCGTCGCCGTCCGTGTCCGGGTCGTTGGGATCCGTCTCGATCGTCTGGTATTCCTCGTGAGCGTGTCCGATCGGAATTCCTTCCGTCTCGGCGACGTCCGGCAGCCCGTCTCCGTCCGAGTCCTCCGGGAGTTCCCCGGCGACCCGGGAGAAGACCTCCGGGAGGTCCGACGCGCTGTCGACGTAGTGGTACGTGCCGTTGGTTATTCCAGCGATATCGGAGAGTTTCGCCCCGTTGGCGCCGCCGAACCCGATGGCGTGGATCGTGATGTTCCAGTCGGCCGCCGTTCGGGCCTGAGACCGTCCGCCCGATCCCCGTCCGTCAGTCAACAGGATCGCTACCTTCGCCCGCGAGTCGTTACTTGCGCTTGCGAAATGCTGGTTCGCCTGAGAGATGCCGTTCCCGATGTTCGTTCCACCGTTGGCGTCCAGGCTCCGAACGCTCGCGTTGACCGTCTCGAAGTCGGTCGTGAGTGATTGGTCGACGTGTGCGGAATTATCGAAGTCCACGACACCGGCTCGATCCCCCTCGATGAGCCCGCCGACGAACTCGGTCCCAGCCCGCTTCCGGAAGCCATTGGGATCGTTGTCACCCATCGATCCCGACGAATCGATGGCGAACACGACGTCCACCGGCTGGGCAACACCGGCGTCACCGCGTTCCGGAGACTCGTGGGCTGTGACATCATCGATCCAATTCGAGACTGAGAACACGGCAAACGTCGAGAAGTGCTCGGTTTCGGCGCTGACAGTGTTGTTCTCGGGATCAACCGTCGAGTTCAACGGAACGTACAACTGTTTCTCGGGGTCGTACGTCATCACCGCGAGGTCCGACTCGTTTTCCGCCGCCCGCAACGTTTCGTCGTACTCGATCGTAACGGTCGCCGACTCGAAATCCCGGTCGGACTCGATCTCGACGATCTCCGAGACGCTCATGTTCGCGACGCGATCGCCTCGGGCGAACGGTTCGGTCTGCTCGCCGACCGTCACCCCATCTGCCAGATTCCCCTGTCCGGTCAGGTCGACGCGGACGCCGACGCTCTCGTTTTTCGTCGTGCTCGTATAAGTTTCGTTACCATCAACAGTCCCGTCGTCGTCCGTATCCGGATCGGTCGGATCCGCCGGAAGTGCGAGTTCGTCACCGTCGGCAAGCCCGTCCTCGTCGGTATCGGCGACTGTTGGGTCCGTGCCGTGCGTCACGATTTCCGCACGATCCGAGAGACGGTCCCGATCCGTATCGTTTGTCATCGGGGAGGTCCCGTTTTCGATCTCTGCGGCGATCGGAAGTCCGTCGTCGTCGACATCTTCGTTCGGATCCGAGACTCCGTCCCAGTCAGTGTCGGCGAGCACAGGATTGGCCCACTTGTAGAGCCGTTCCTCGACGTCAGTGAGGCCGTCCTCGTCCGTGTCGACGCTCGTCGGGTCGCTGATGGCCCCGACGACCTGCATCGACTGGCTCCGCGCCGAACCGTTCGCCGGGAGGAAGTAGACCTCCCGGTGATCCACGACGCCGTCGCCGTCGGTGTCGTTGCTCGTCGGATCCAGGGATACTTCCCTGCCTTGCCCGATCGGCAATTTGAACGACGCGTGTTCGACGTAGTTCGGCAGCCTGTCGTCGTCGGCGTGTCTGAGCAGACGGACGTCGGCCATCTCGGCCTGGGCACCTTCCGAACCCCGGACGCTCAACGTAATCTCCTCGCCGGCGAACTCGGTCGCAGGGAACCGGAGGGTCGTCCAGGTGCTCCGATTGAACGTCGTCCGGCGAGTTCGATTGTTGTCGTCGTTGTATGCGACGAACGTCCCTGTCGCGTTGTCGGCCCCAGTCACTCGGACCGCTGCCGCGATCTGCGTCCGGTTGTCCGCCGGCACGTCGATCGACCAGATCGGTGTCGTCTCCCCCTCGGGGTTTGTCTCCGGCCCGACGCCGGTCGTCTCCGCGAGCGCGGTGACGCCGGCGTCAGTTTCGTGTTGCCACTTTACGGATCCGTTCGGCGCGATCGCCGTGACCGTTCCCTTCGGATCAATGAATTCGGACTTGTTTCCGACTGAGGCGCGCTTCGTGACAGTGTACTCGTTACCGCCACCGAAGGAATCGACGATCGTGACGTTGACCTCGTATTCGCCCGGTTCGGTGTATGTGTGGGACGTCTGTGCCCCTTCGACGGTTTCGACCGTTCCGTCACCGAAGTCCCACGTGGTCTCGACGATCGAGTCACTCCGCCCGGACTCGTTGGTCATCGAGGCGAACGTGATAGACTCGCCAGGCCGAGCGATCGACGGCTGTACCGAGACCTGCGGATTGACGACGCGGATCGTGACCGGATCAGTTTTCGCCGTCAGGTTGGCGTCCTGTGCACGGACGGTCACGACGTAGGTACCCGCCGGAACGCTACCCAATCGGAACGTCAATTCGCCACCCGGAAGTGACAGCGTGCCGTTGTGGACGGATTCACCGTCCGTCGTCGTGACGTCGAACGTCACGTTGCGCTGGGCGTTCGACTCGATTTGTAACTCGATCGGTTCACTCCGGGTGAATTCGTTCGGCGGCGCACTGACGTTTAGCATTGGATCGCCGACCGACTCGATCGTGATCCGTTCCGTTTTGGCAGTCAGATCACCTTCCCGGGTGCTTAGCGTCGCGACGTACTCGCCAGCACCCAGACCGGGGATCGTCAGTCGCGTGGTCTGTTCTTTGACGCTGACGGACGTATTCACGACTGTCTGGCCACGAGCGGTCGCGACTCGCAGCTGTCCGTCGGCTGTCCCGTCAGCGCTATAGTCCAGCGTCAGGTTCTGCTCGGTCGTGAGTTCCGTCTGGAGCGCCTGGATCGAAAGCCCCGTCGGCGCGGATCCGTCAGACTGGCTGACGGTAATCTGCTCGGTTGTGTCACGCTCGTCGCCCTCGAGCGCCTCGAGAACCACCACGTATTCGCCGGCGGTCACGTCCTCGATCGAGAGCCGCGTCGATTGGTTGCTGGCGGTGACCTCCTGCTGGAGAACCGTCTGATCGTTGGTCGTTCGAACAGTGAGAGCAGCCTCAGTCGGCTGACTGGCAGAGTATCGGATCACGAGTCCCTCGGCGGTCGTGACGTCGCGGTCGACAGCCTGCACCGAGAGGTCGGTGTTGTTCCCGTCCTCGATACCGGTAACCGAGATCTCTTCCGTCGAGTCACTCGCGTTGCCCGACTTTGCCTCGATGGTAGCGACGTACGTCTCGGCGCTCAGGTTCGGCACAGAAAGCTGTGACGTCTGCGTTGTCGCCGTTACGGACCGTTCGAGCAACATTGAGCCGTCAGTTTCGCTGAGACGTAGCGTCGCGTCTACCGCTTCCTCCGCGGAGAGCTCTAAGATGAGTGTCTCCCCCGCCGTAATATTTCGATCGGCAGCCTGCACCGAGATCTCGATCGTTCCCGTCGAGGTCGAATCCTCAACCGTGATCGTCCCCGTCGAGTCGTTGGAAACGCTTCCCTCCGCTTCGATCGTCGCGACGTATTCTCCAGGCTGGAGCCCCGAAACAGAGAGTTGCTTCGGCTGTGTGATGGCTGTCACCGATCGCTGCAACAGCACTTGCCCGCTCGTGGTCTCGAGCTCTATCGTCCCAGCGGTTTCACCCTCCGCGGAGAACTGGAGAGTCAGACCGTCGTCCGGGGTAATGTGCTGTTCGATCGCCTGAATCGAGACTGTGGTTTGATTGGCAGACTCGTTGCGAAGTGCGTTCCCAGTGCCGGCACTGAGTTTGGAAAGAGGCGGTTGGTCAGACGATGTGGATCTTTCCCGGACAGCAGGGCGAACCTGGGTCTGTGACGTCGACGTATCGGTCTCAATCTTCTCGGCTGTATCGTTCCGTTCGGCGTTCGGATCGTACACTGCCCCGGTTTCCGATCCGACGTAGACCGTTCCGTCAGTCCCGACCGTCAGATCGCTGACCGTCGTCTGCGCGTTCAACGGTAGCGTCGTTCGGGTGCGGACCGATCCCGTTTCGGGATCCAACCGGATCAGATCTGGTCTCACTCCTTCGTCAGTCACATCGGTGGCGTACACCGTCCCGTTCGGTCCGAACGCGATCCGGGACACACCCCCGTCAATCGGTGTCGACCACAACGTCGTGCCGTTCTCGGTACCGACGCTCCAAACGCCGGTCGACGTTCCGACGAAGAGACGGTCGCCTCGCTGCTGGAGAGCATTAATGTAGCGGGCCTCGAGCCTCGTCTCCCAACGGGTGAGTATACTGTCGTTTTCCCCAACCTGGGTCGGCGTTTCGAGTGCTGTCCTGTTCAATCGAACAAGCCGCGTCGGTTCGCGTCGGCTTTCGAAGTAGAGCCCGGCGTAGATCCCACCGTCAGTGCCCTCCGTGACAGTGTCGATGTTGTAGTCGGACACGTGCTTGCTGAAGTGAATCAGTGTCCAGGGACGGTACCCGCGTTCGGCGTCGACCAGGGTGACATTCCCCCCTCGATCCCCGGTGGCCGCCGCGACGACACTCCCGGAATGTGCGGTTGTGAGAGTGTGAATATGTCGCTGGAATTCGACGCGTTCACTCCGTGACCCGTCTACCCAATCGAACTGGGAGACGACGGACGTCTCGTCTGTCGCTGCGTATACCGTCCCGTTAGGATCGGCAGCGATAGCGGTCTCCCCGTCACTGGCGAGCGAGCGATTCCAGACTGTCTCGCCGCTGTCGGTCGTGACTTTCCGGAACGTCCCGTTGTCGGTACCGACGTAGACACCTTCGGGGTTCTCAGGTGCGATCGTGTCGGGTCGTGGTATCCGGATAGACTCGTTCCAGGTTGTCTCGTTCAGGACGGTGAAAACGCCGAGTGAGGATACTGTCGCGTTCGCACGCAGAGACTGCTCGTCGACGGTCGTCCCGACACGTTGCCAGCCGCTGGCCATCCCGTTCGCGTTCCAGTGATAGATCGCCAAGTCGTCGAAATCAGACGCGTTCACCGAACTGGAAAGCGGCAGCGAAACCGTCGGATCCCCGGACGGCTGGTTTTCGGTCGAGATCCGGACGGTCGGGCTCACACTGGGAAGGTCGTGACCTCCGTCGCTTGGATACGGAGAGATCGTGACGTTCTCGTCGCCGAACTCGGATCCAGGGAACGACACGAAGGTCCCGGCCTCTCCGCGGACGACGGTTTTCGGATGTCTGTCACGCACTCCGCTGTGCGATCCTACCGGCCGTTGATCGAGTACTCTGTTCGTGGAAGTCCCCTCTCGCGGTGACTCATCCCCACCCAGTTGTGAACCGACGACGCTGGATGCACGGCCCTCAACTGGAACGGATGAGTCAGATCCGTCTGGTGAACTAGCAGTATACGCACCGAACACCGGAGTCGTCACGAGCGACAGTGTGATCAGTACGACCAGTAGCCGGTAGCAGCCCTGCCTCATAAATATTCATCCAATGACCATTCCACAAATATATTTTGATATTGGCTAACAGCTATAACCTTATATTTATATACGCGTCTCTTGCCAGATCCCGGCCTGGCCCTGGCGGACGGACGTGAGTACCAAGATGATCGAGAGACTCTGGTCGTGTATACCCGACGATCAGATCGTCGACGTTCGAGGGCCCCCAACTATACGAAGAATCAGGATTGAGAGTAGAACACGTGAGGCCGAGGACCTCCGAAATGAGCCAGTAGAACGTCTTCCACCTGTCGACAGTGCCATCATTCTGTCAAACGATGCCCCCACTTCAGTCCCCGAAGTTCAGGGCCCGGTTTTAGTAGGGGGCCGCCACAGGTCGAGATATGGAGTTCGTTACGACAGAGACGGTCCCAGGCGAAGAGATCGATGAATCGCTCGGTATCGCCCGCGGCAACACGGTCAAGGCCCGCAACGTCGGGCGGGACATCACCCAGAGCATCCGCAACATCACCGGCGGCGAACTGAAGGCCTACTCCGAACTGCTGACCGACGCTCGCGACGAAGCCATGGAGCGGATGGCAGAGGACGCCCGTTCGATGAATGCCGATGCCATCGTCAACATCCGCCTGGAGAGTTCCGAGATCGCAAACGGCGGCTCAGAGGTCATCGCGTACGGCACCGCGGTCACGCTCAAGTAACGCGGAACGCAGCCGACGAATGGTCGAACGAACTGATCCCGGCAGCGTTGGCGTCGTCGCCGGTCGCGTCGTCGGCGCCCTGACGGTCGTCCTCACGGTCGCCGTCATGCTAACCCACGAAGAGGGGTTCTACCGGGCGGTGCGACTGCTGCTGGCCGGTCTGGAGAGTGACTTCGAGGTCCCGGTCTGGGTCCTGTTCTGGGGGAACGTCGCGCTCGTTGCGATCGGCCGATACGCGTTCTGTTACGTGCTGGGATCGCTACTGGGCGTCGCCTACGACTGGCTCGACCGGCCTGCGATTAGCACCCTGGTCGTGGTCGTAGCGCTGATCGGGATCGTCGACGGCATCTACGGCGGCTTTGGTGCGAAAAGCGTCCTCGTCGGTGCGGGGTATCTGCTGGCCTGGCTCGCGTACGTGCCCGTCTTCGCCTGGTTGCTCGAAGAAGCCCCGGACGAGGAAGGGCCGGTTCGACTTGAGTGATCAGGACCGCAAGCGTCGAATCCGCTCCTCGGTCGGCGGGTGCGTCGAGAAGATCTTCGACAGCAGGCTGCGTTCCTCACTTTTGATACAGAGGGCGCTGGCCTGTTCGTCGACCCGACTCTGGGAGTGATCGGCGGAGTTGATCTTCTCTAGTGCGCGTGCGAGCGGTTCGCCGCCCGTAATCTCGGAGGCGTCACTGTCGGCGACGTACTCGCGGTACCGCGAGATCGCCATCACGAAGATCGTTACGATGAACTGGACGATGTTGCCGACGACCATTGCCATGATGAAGTCGCCGAAGTCGTTGTCACCGGCGAAGAGGACGGCGAACTGTGCGACCAGGGCGACGATCGAGGCGATGCCCTGGCCGATCACCATCATCACGACGTCGCGATTCCGGATGTGGGCGAGTTCGTGGGCGAGCACGCCTTCGAGCTCCTCGTGGTCGAGCATGTGGATGAGTTCCGACGAGACGACGACGACGCCGGCTTTCTTTCGACCGACGGCGAAGGCGTTGGGCACGCCCATTTCGGCGACCATCACCCGGGGCTTGTCGATGCCCATTCGGTCGCTCATCCGCTCGATCGAGCGGTGGATCTCGCGGAAGCGAGGGTCATCTTCGGGCATGTCTTCGGCCCCGACGCTCCGGAGGGCGGCCCACTTACCGATCTTGTACTGGACGCCGACGAAGGCGACGCTGCCGAGCAGGATTACGCCGAGGATGGTGGTCCCGCCACCGAAGGCGGCATAGAGAGCGAGCGCCACCACGGCGTAGAAGCCAAACAGGATCGACCCGACGACGGCCATCCTGAACTTCAGGCCTGGATGTTTCATGGTAGCCCTCGATAGCCCGTGAACACTCATAAACTTCCTGGCATCGAGAGACGAAGTCCGAAGGGCGTCCGGAGTCTACGAGGACGAGTCACGGACTGGAAACCGAGAGAAGTGAACGCGATCTATTCCAGCAGCGACTCGCCGGTCATCTCGGCAGGTGCGTCGAGGGCCAGCAGTTCCAGCAACGTCGGCGCGATGTCACACAGCGAGCCACCCGACCGGACCGTGTGGCCGCCATCGTCGCCCGCAGCGGTCAGGTAGACGATCGGCACGTCGTTGAGTGTGTGGGCGGTGTGGGGATCGTCCTCGGTTCCGAGGTCGTCGGCGTTGCCGTGGTCGGCGGTGATGAGAATGTCCGCCCCCGCCGCCTGGACTGCCTCGACCAGTCGGCCAAATTGTTCGTCGACAGCCTCGACCGCGGTTACCGTCGCGTCGAAGTCGCCGGTGTGGCCGACCATATCGGGGTTGGCGTAGTTGAGCACCATCAGATCGGGATCGTCACTCTCGATATACTCGATGGCTGTGTCGGTGACCCCTTCGGCGCTCATCTCCGGCTGTTCGTCGTAGGTGGGGACGT
The DNA here is from genome assembly GCF_013839425.1 of Halorhabdus salina. GTDB lineage: Archaea > Halobacteriota > Halobacteria > Halobacteriales > Haloarculaceae > Halorhabdus > Halorhabdus salina. Next base: position 15,890 of record NZ_JACDNP010000008.1, read on the forward strand.
CCGGACTCTCGACGATTTCCCGTAGTTCCCCCTCGAACTTGACCTCGCGACCGCCGTTGAGGAAGTACGTCACGTGGGGGTACTTCTCGGACTCGGCGAGCCGGAGTTGCGTGCCGCCAGCCTCAGAGACAACCTCGCCCAGCGTGTTCTCGGGCTGGTTGGGCGGGTAGGCCACCGGGAGATCGAACGTCTCGTCGTACTGCGTCATCGTCACGTAGTGAGTCTCCGGTGGCGAGGTTTCGAAGTCCCAGTCCGGGTCGATCGAGTTGAGCATCCGCGTCAGCTGGCGGGCCCGATCCGACCGGAAGTTGAAGAAGATGACTGCGTCGCCGTCTTCGAGTGTTGCGCCGTCCTCGATCAGCGTCGGCTCGATAAACTCGTCGGTCGTGTCACGGTCGTAGGATTCCTCTGTCGCCGTGACAGGATCAGGTGCCGAGAACTCGGCTTCGCGGTGGACGATCGCGTCGTAGGCCTTCTTCGTGCGCTCCCAGTTCTGGTCGCGGTCCATCGCGTGATACCGGCCCGTCACGGTCGCGACGTCGCCGGTGCCGTTCTCGGCGATGACGTCCCGCAGTTCCCGCAGGTAGTCCGCGCCGCCGGTCGGCGAGGTGTCCCGGCCGTCCATGAACGCGTGCGTGACGGCCTCGACGCCGTTGTCGGCGGCCATCTCGATCAGCGCGTGGAGGTGCGTCTGTCGCGAGTGGACTCCGCCATCGCTGACCAGGCCCATGAAGTGGACCTGCCCGTCGTTGTCCTTGGCGTACTCCATCGCCGCCAGTAGGTTCTCGTTCTCGAAGAACGCGCCGTCCTCGATATCGTCGGTGATTCGCGTGGTGTCCTGCTTGACGACGCGACCGCCGCCGATGTTGAGGTGGCCGACCTCGCTGTTACCCATCTGCCCTTCAGGCAGGCCGACACGCCGGCCTGATGCGTCAAGGCGATTGTGCGAACCGCTGTCCCAGTATTCGTCGAAGTTCGGCGTGTCCGCGGCCTTGACCGCGTCGCGGGCGTTTTCGTCGTCGTTGAGACCCCAGCCGTCGAGGATAATCAGTCCTGCGTCCATATCCGGGAGAAGAGTCCCGAGCGTAATACCTTTTGATATTTGCCGGGAAATCACTCCACGTTCCCACGCACGTCCACTGATTAAGCATTATAATTCAGGAGATGATCCGCCTCGGGGAACGTCTCGTGGTACCCGACCGATTTTTGTTTGCGTGCCCGAAAGGGCGCCCAATGACGCTGGACCCAGTGCACGTCGAGGGGATAGCCCGCCTGGCGGGTCGGCTCGGCGATCGCGTCGAAGATGCTGACCACCAGGACCTCGCCGAGACGGCCTGGAGTGACTTTCTGGACCCGCTCTATCGGGACGGCGACGCCGTCATCGAACCACTCGATGGCCAGTTTCGCCGCGCAGCGCCACTCCCCGACGTAGCGTTAGCGGAGCGCCCCTTCGAGACCCAACATGGACTTGACTCGGGGACGATCAACCCGACGACGTTCAAAAACGGGCTGGTACTGGATGTCGCCCAGGCCGCCATGGCCGGCGTGCCCTCGGATCTCGATCTCCATCGCGAGCGGACCGTTGTCGTCAGTGCCCACACCAACGACCAGCGTGAGTCCCTCGGCCAGGACGAATGGGGAGAGGACGATGATGGGTATACGCACACCCGCCTGCTCGAAGTCCCGCGCGTCGACCGGTACGCCCAGACCGTCGTCCACGCCCTGGCGCTGTACCTCGCCGAGAGTCATCACGCACTCGAACACGCCAGCAAGGTCGAGGATCTGCTGATTCTCGACGGGCCGATCTACCCGACTGGCCTGCTCGCCTGGGCCGACCGCCACCCCGAACTCGCCGATCTACTCGAAGGGGACAAACAGCCGCGGGATGTCGTCGAAAACTACGTCCGACTGGTCGAACGCTTCGTCGATCGGGACATTCCACTGGTGGGATTCGTCAAGAACAGCGCCGCGAACGGCCTGATCCGGGCGATCAGGGAACAGGCAACCGCCCCCTGGGCCAACGACAACGCCTTCTTCGAACACGTCCTCTCGCGGATCGAATCGGGCGACCTCCAGACCGACGCGATCACCTACACCAACTGGTTTCATTCGCGAGTCGGGACCGATCGGCCACTCTCGACGGCCGGTGACGCACTCGGGATCGACCGCAACCTCGACCCGGACGCCTACGAAGTGACGTTCTTCGCCCTGTTCGACCCACGCGACGAACTGGTCTACCGGGTTGAGGCACCGTACGCCGTGACGCGGGAGCCAGACCGCCGGGAGCGACTGGCCCGACAGATCGTCGCGGACGTGGCCGCCGAGCGTGGGCCACCCCTCGCAGTCGCCAAGGCCGACGAACTCGCCAGGATCGGCGTGACGGGCAAAGAACAGTTGCGCGAACGCATCGGGCAGGAGTTCGACAGCGACCGGCAGCGTTCCTATAACGACCGCCGCTGGGGGGCTGAATACGAGACGGACGGGCCAGTTACCGAATCCTGAAGCGGACGACCAGGACAACCGAGTCCGAAGAAATACAGACACAGCAGCGCGAAGCCGAACGGACAGGTTCTCCGGCATTGCTATCAGATTACTGTCCCGTAGCGGGTCGAAACGACTGCAGTTCAGCTATAATATCCGTCAGTTCGATTATGAAATCTTCGTGAAGAAAGATTGAATACACAGCAAAAACAACTATTAACCATGACAAAAGAGTGGAAGTGCACCCAGTGTGGCAACTTACAAACCCGGACGATCGTCACCCACGTTAGTGAGGGCGCCCCCGAGGAGTGTGAGATCTGTGGAAACGACGAGTTCGAGGAGACGACGATGGGGGGGACGCACTCGATGTTGGATACTGTCTTGCCCTGAAACGTGAGAAGGGAAGCCTGATCGAAGCACAGGCCGCCTCCAAACGTGGCGCATCCATTCGGAGAGTGATTGCTCTCGTTTCCGAGTCGCTATATACTGATCAATATCACTCACGAGTGAACCGAGCCGTCGGTATCGTTCGGGAGAACATCGGAGGATACGATACCCGGGTATACCCCTATTATAAACCTCTTTAGTCAAATCTGCCTCCTTCTACGTTGATGACGCGAGATTCGACGCGTCCGGACCGTGCATCACGACGGAAATTCCTCATCGCCGCTGGTTCGCTCGGCGTCGGCGTACTGGCAGGATGTAGTGGCGGGGGAAACACGACGACGGCCCAGCCAGCGGCCGACGACCAGCCGACGTCGACGCCCACCGAGACGGCGACGGCCACGGAAACGACGACCGAACAGCAGGCGGCGACCACCGAGGCACAGCAGAGCACGACGGCCCAGAAACAGGACACGACCACGTTGGAGGCTGGTGGCTCCTCGACGGTCTACCCAGTCGCCGAAGACGCGGCGGCCTACTGGAACGCCAACCGGCCGGCCGACGACACCGAGTACTGGCCACACGGCGAGTACGGCATCGACACGGATCTGAATCTCGCGGACTACTGGGCGAGCCTCTACGGGTTCGAACCCGACGATAATAACGCGCCACCGTTCCGATGGACTGTCGGTCTTTCCCACTCGGGGACCGGCGTCCGAAACGTCCGGGACGAGGTCTACGACATCGGCAACTCCTCGGGCAACGTCGAGGACGAGCTCCCCGAGCGGGACTCCTACGATCAGTTCGTCGATCACGTCGTCGCCGTCGACGGTCAGCCGCTCGTGGTCTCCGCTGAGATCAAAGCAGCCGGCGTCACGGGGATCACCGGCCAGGAGCTGAAGGATCTCTATAAGGGCCGGATCACAAACTGGAGCGAACTCGGTGGCCCCAACAAGGAGATCCGCGTGCTCGGACGCGTCCGTGACTCCGGGACCCGAACCGCGTTCGTCAGCAACGTCTTCGACAACCCGACCGAGGACACGCAGGTCGCCAACCGCTACGGCCAGAACCAGCGCCTCGCCCAGGCGGTCGCCCAGGCCGACAACGCTATCAGCTACCTCGCGCTGGCGTTCCTCGGTACCCAGAACGTCGAACCTATCTCCTTAGCGTGGGATGGCACGACTTACTCCTACCAGGACCCGGAGAACGGGCTGGACTCCCGTGAGTACCCACTCTCGCGGGACCTCCACATGTACACCTGGGAAGGGACCTCGATGAAGGAGGCCGCAGTCATCAATATGATGCTGCACCCCTTTGGCCAGGAGACGTTCGTCGCGCCGAACAACTACTTCACGCTGGGCGAGCGCCGCCTCGAAGAGGAGCGCGAGAAGCTCCCCGATCAGACCTGAGACCGCCCACCGTCATTGTCCACCACCGCAGTGAGCACGTCCAGAACTCGGTGTTTTCAGTCCATCACGATGGGAGACAGTTTGATACGAACGGTTCGGCGGAGTATCGATCGATTTACGAGAGCGACGTGGGCTCTCGTCGTCGGAACGGTAAGTCACATCCTCGGGAGCCTAGTGACCCTCCCCTGCCGGGTCGGGCAATGGCTCGTGGCCTTGCCAGGCCGGATTGGAGCAGGACTGATCGGTCTGCCTGGGCGTATCTGGCGATGGCTCGTGGGTGCCCGACGGGTATTCGTCGGCACTGACCCGACACCTGGCGAGGCACTCGTCGGGCTCTCGAGTTTCGTCACTATCGTCGGCGTCGGCTACACCTTTCTCGGACCGAACGAGCTGGTCGTCTACCCGCTCGTGGGATTCATGCTGACGGTGACCGTCGGGTGGTGGACCCACCAGGCGAGAGTCGCGAAGATACTGACCGCGGTCGCGACCGTCGGGACGGTCCTGACCGTCGGATTCATCACGTACTTCCTCTTCCAGAGTGCCTGGCCGGCCGTCGAAGCACACGGCCTGGCGCTGGCAGCCCTGCCACAGGCACCGAACGGGGCGGTTCGGTGGTTCTTCTGGCTCGACGCCGTCCTGCCGGTGACCGGCGGCGAGACGGCCTGGGACCCGCGTTCGGGCGTCGTGTCGTTGTTGCCGGCCATCTGGGCGACGGTACTCGTGACGATCATCGCGGGGCTGGTCGCGGCCCCGCTGGGGCTGGCCGGTGCGCTGTTCATCGCCGAGATCGCCAGCGAGAGCGTCCGCGAGATCGTCAAACCCGCCGTCGAGATCCTGGCGGGGATCCCCTCGATCGTCTATGGATTCATCGGCTTCCAAGTGCTCAACGGCTTCGTGCAAGATGCCTTCCTGGATGCCGGGGCGAGTTTCTTCATCGCCGGGGCGGTCGTCGGCCTGATGGCGCTGCCGACGGTCGTCTCCGTCTCCGAGGACGCCCTTTCGAGTGTTCCCGACTCGATGAGTGACGGGGCCATCGCCATGGGGGCCACGGAGTGGCAGACGATGAAGAGCATCTCGATTCCCGCGGCCTTCTCGGGCATCTCGGCGGCGGTCATCCTCGGGCTCGGCCGGGCAATCGGGGAGACGATGGCCGTCGCGGCGATCATGAGCGCGGGCACCGGCTTCGCTCGACCCCTGTACGACGTCTTCGACCAAGGCGTCACGCTGACCAGTCGGATCGCCACCTCCTATGGCAGCGCGTCGGCTGGGACCATCGACGTCCTGTTCGTCGCTGGCGTCATGTTGTTCGTGATCGTCGCGGCCATCTCGGTGCTCGCCCAGTACATCGAACGACGGATGGAACGGAAACTCACGGGTGAACGATGAGCGAGGCCTACGTGCACGATCGAGAAACAGCACTGGTCAGCGACGAACTCGGCGCGTACGACCGGGCGCTTGACGGCGCTATCGCTGTCGCGGCCCTCAATTTCGTCCTGGGGCTGGCGACGCTGGTCGGGGCGCTCGGACCCGAAACGAGCGGTGTCGCCCTGACCGACGTCATGCTTGCGGTATCGGCCGCCGGGGTCGGCGGCGTTGGGCTCGTCGCCGCCTGTGCTGTCCTGAACGTCGTCGAAATTCCCTCACGGCGCATCCGTGGACTCGGTGTCGGACTGGTCGGCGGAGTGATCCTGTTGACCGTCTTCTCGACCGTTCCCGGCGTCGACATGCAGACGCTGATGGGCGTTGTTCTCCTGTTTGACGGCCTCGCGGTCGGCTTCGCGGGGATCGCCTCGCGGGCCGGGCTCGTCGACACGGAACCGAACGCGAGTGCAGGCGCGCTTGCAGGACTGCTGTTCGGTGCGATCGGGTTCGTCTTGGGGATCGCACTGAACGGGATCGTCTTCGGCGGAACGCTCCCGGTCGTCGTGGTTGGCACGGGACTGGCCGTGATGCTGGCGGCCGCGACCGTTCTCCCCCGCGAGGACCTCGGGTCGACACTACCGGTGGCCCTGGTCGTCTCCTTGCTGGGGCTGGTCGTCGCCAGCTCGGTGGTCGACCCCGGCTGGTCGTCTATCCCGGCGGAGCCGATGAACGGCGGGCTCACTGGCAGCGTGGTCGTCTCGCTGTTCGTCATGCTCGGGTCGCTGCTCGCGGGCTGGGCGGCCGCGAAGTCCCGCGCGCGCTACGGTGCTCGCGGTCGCCAGTACGGCTCGTTCCTCGTCATCTACCTGAACGCGGCCATGACGGTCGTCGTCATGGTCTCGATCGTGGCCTTCGTGACCGTCCGAGGCCTGGATTACACCGTCCACGGCTTCACGATCGGTGCGCTGTCCGGACTGGTCGTCCTCTCGCCGTTTCTGGTCGCAGCTCTCGCGTACGCCCGTCGACCGGCGGGGGCTGCCGACTGGCACGGCGGCGTCAGGGAGACTGTCCGCGTTCTCCCGCTGGCCGTCGTGGGCGCCGTCGCGGCCCTCCTCGTCTCACTGGTCGTCCGGGGCGAGCCGTTCGTCCACCAGTTCACCTACACGATCATGGAGAATCGGCAAGAGCGGACGCTGGAGACGGCCCTCACTGTCACCCCGGAGTTGACTGTCGGGACACTAGTCGTCGCCACCCCCAGTGTGGTCCTGTTCGCGTACTTCTTCCGGAAGTACGGGAGCCTCGCCGGTGTCGGCCGGACCTTCGATCGGCAACCGACTGTCCAGCGGGCCCTCGGGGGAAGCGTCGCCGCCACGGTCGTGCTCGCAGTCGTCCTCCTGCTGGGCGGATCGCAGCCATTCGGCCTAGGGCTCGGAGGAACGCTCGGGTTCGGGGCCGTCGTCATCACGAGCGCCGCCGCCTGCGTCCTGTCCCTGGTCGCCGTCAGTGGTCTCCTGGCCGGCAACGGAAGTCGGGCCAGGCGCGCGCGACACAACGCACAGTTCGTGAAAGTCGGGCTGTTCGGCGCATTGGGCTTGCTCGCAGGCGCAGTCGTCCTGCAACCGACGACCGGGACGACGCCCTCGATCGCGGGCCTCGACCTGCTACCGGCTTCGGCGATCCTCGCCACGGTGGCCGGACTCAGCGTCGCCGCGCTGGCGACAATGGCCCGGCGGGCGACGGGGACGAGTGACGCCGAGCAGCGCTTGACCCGGCGATTACTGGCCGAGGAGATTCGGCTCGGTCTGGCTGGGGCGACCGGCTTCGTCGTGCTGCTCGCGGGTCACGTCGCGACGACGGATGCACCGTTCTCGGTGGCAGGACTGACCCTCAGCGACGGCGGGACGCTCTCCTGGCCGATGGTGCTGTTCTCGTCGATCCCGCTGGGGGCCGAGCCGGGCGGGATCCTGCCTGCCGTCGTCGGGACGGTCTGGATCGTCGTGGGGGCGTCGCTGTTCGCGATCCCGCTTGGCGTCGGCGCGGCGGTGTTCCTGACGGAGTACGCCGAGCGGGGGCGGTTCACCGCCCTCGTCGAGATTACGACCAACGCTCTCTGGAGCACGCCCAGCGTCGTCTTTGGCCTGTTCGGGGCCGCGTTCTTGCTCCCGCGGCTCGGTGACACGCCCAGCCTCATGGCGGCCATGATCACCCTCGGGTTCATGCTCTTGCCGCTGGTGTTGATCACCGCTCGCGAGGCGATCAAGTCGGTCCCCAACGAGTACCGGGACGCCAGCGCGGCGCTGGGCGTCAACAAGTGGGAGACCGTTCGCAGCGTCGTGCTCCCGGCGGCGGTGCCTGGCGTCATCACCGGCGTCATCCTTGGGGTCGGCCGGATCGCGGGCGAGACTGCGCCACTGATCCTCGTGCTTGGCGTCGGCGACGCCGGCCAACCGGTCGATGTCCTCGGTGGCTTCCGGTTGATGGCTAGTCCACCGTTCGTCTACAATGAGGCCCTGCTCGAAGCGTCGAAGGCCCTTCCCAAACAGGTATGGGCGGTCATCGCAGCCGGCGTCAGCGGGTCTCCCTCGAAAGGCTGGTCGACCGCACTGTTGCTGTTGACCGTCGTGCTGTCCTTTTACCTGATCGGGATACTCACGCGACGGCACTTCAGGAGGAAACTCGACTATGAGTAACGCTATCAGCGAAATCGAAACGGCAGGTACCGACGAAACGGGCGGTCTGACTACGAGTGGCGAACGTGCAGAGGAAATCCAGTCCGAGTGGACGGACTACCGGTTGTCGGCAGATCCGAAGCTCTCCGTCGAGAACCTGAACGTCTACTACGGCGACGAACGGGCGATCAGGGATGTCTCAATGGACATCCCCGAGAACAGTGTTACGGCACTGATTGGACCGTCGGGCTGTGGGAAGTCAACCTTCCTGCGATCGCTTAACCGCATGAATGACCGTATCTCGTCGGCCCGCGTCGAGGGGTCCGTGAAACTCGACGGGACCGAGGTCTACGGTCCAAACACGAATCTCGTCGAACTCCGAAAACGCGTCGGGATGGTGTTCCAGGCGCCCAACCCCTTTCCCAAACCGATTCGGGATAACGTCGCCTACGGTCCCCGGAAACACGGCGAGCTCAATCGTGGATTGGTGGCCCGCCTGCTCGGTCGCGACGACAGCGAGGCCGAGCGGGAACTCGTCGAGCGCTCGCTCAAACAGGCGGCCCTCTTCGAGGAGGTCAAGGACCGCCTGGACGACAACGCCCTCGGGCTCTCTGGGGGCCAACAACAGCGCCTCTGTATCGCGCGGTGTCTCGCAGTCGACCCCGAGGTGATCCTGATGGACGAACCGGCGAGCGCCTTGGACCCCATCGCCACCGCCAAGATCGAGGATCTCATCGAGGAACTCGCCGAGGAGTATACCGTCGTCGTCGTCACCCACAACATGCAACAGGCCGCTCGCATCTCCGACCAGACGGCCGTCTTCCTCACCGGCGGGGAACTCGTCGAGTACGACGACACCGAGACGATCTTCGAGAACCCGGCGAGTCAACGCGTCGAGGACTACGTGACCGGAAAATTCGGGTAATTCAATGGCACGAGAGGCCTACCGTGAGGCACTTGCCGATCTCAGGGCGGCCGTCGTCGAGATGGGCGAGATCGTACTCGCCCGACTTGAGACGGCACTGCGTGGGCTCACGGCAGGTGACGAAGAGTTGGCCCGTGAGGTGATCGACGGCGACGACGAGATCAACCGCCGGTACCTCGCGATCGAAACGGACTGCATCGACCTCTTCGCCCTCGAACAGCCGGTCGCGAGCGATCTCCGGTTCGTCGCCGCGTCGTTCAAGATCACGACCGATCTCGAACGCGTTGGCGATCTGGCGACTAACCTCGGTCGCTACACGCTGTCGAGTCGCCGCCAACACCTCCCCGACCTCGATATCGACGCGATCGGGGAGCGCGCCCGCGATCTCCTCGCCGACGCACTCGCGGCGTACGACTCTGAGGACGCCCCAGCGTGTCGGGTCATCGCTCACCGTGACGACGACGTCGACGCGCTGTGTCAGCAGGCCAGCGAGCGCCTGGTGCGGGAGCTACTCGAACGCGACCCGAAAATCGACGCCTGGACGCTCGAAGCGCTCATAGACGAGATTGCGAGCGTCTTGCTGATGATCCGTGATCTCGAACGCATCGGCGATCACGCCGTCAACGTCGCCGCCCGAACGCTATACGTCCTGGAAGGCGATCCGGAGTTGATCTACTGATCCCCGGAATCCGAGTGGGCGACCTCGCTATCCTCGAACTCGTCGAGATACCGCGTGTCGATCGGATCTTCGACGTCTCCCATCACCGATTCCAGCAGGTCGGTCACCGTGACCATGCCCACAACATCGCCGTCTTCGATGACGAGGGCAAGTTCCTGATTTTCGGCCTGAAACTGGTCGATCGCGTCGCTAACGTCGACGTCCGGCGAGAGCGTCATCGGCGGGGCGGCCAGATCCGGAAAGTCTACCTCACCCGCAGCGAGCTCCTCGCGATGGCGCGTCAGGACCGGGACGTAGACTATTCCCTCGAAGTCGGTCAACTCCTCGCCGACGAGGGGATATCGCGTGTGTGGATGCTCCCCTAGCCGTTGGAAATTTTCTGCCGGATCGACTGCCGTCGAGAGCGCGACGATGTCTTCGGCATCGACCATAACCTCACGGACGGGTTGTTCGCCGATTGCCAGGGCGTTCATCACTTCTTCGCGGCGTTCCTCGGAGAGGCCACCTTCTTCGAGGGCCGAACCCACGCGATTGCGGAGGTCGGCCCGGGACTCGATGACGTCCTGCTCGGCTTCCAGCCACGCGCCGGTCATCTCGACGCCGAACAGCTTCAGCGTAAGTTTCGCGATGCCGTCACCCAGCGCGATGATCGGCGAGATGAGATAGTGGAACCAGTACAGCGGTTGGGCACCGTATTTCGAGACCCAGCGGGATCGCTCGACGCCGAGGTATGTCGGCGTCTGTTCGCCGTGGGTCAGGTGGACGAGGTTGATGATCAGGAAGGCGATGATCCCGCCAGCACCGATCGATGCGAGGGCCGTATTGTGGAAGATCGGCTCGAAGATCTCCGCCAGCGCGGGTTCGGCGACGATCCCGACAGCGATACTGGAAGCGGTAATGCCGACCTGACAGGTCGTCAGGTACAGTTCGAGGTCTTGGGTCATCTCCCAGGCGCGCCGGAGTCCTCGGTTGGAGCCGTCGCCGACGAACTCCGCTTCGCTGTACTGGCGAGCACGGGTCAGTGCAAACTCGATCGCAACGAAAAATCCGTTGGTCAGGATGAGAACGAGACCTGCCAGTAATCGGACGGAGAGTTCGAGGGAATCCATCAGCCGACAGTTATATCACCGGGAAGTTATATCTGGTGTTCGGGAGGATTGGTTTGCCCCCACACGAGGGCTGTGCTGATTCTCGGTCGTGTCGAACTGTCCCGTTGTCTTCTATTTCTCGAAAACCAGATCGGCCGGACAGCGGCGACGGACTGTGGCCCAAATGATATCGATATAGTCACAGTTTGGCCCGCTCACGCAGGTTTGGTCGGACTCAATCGAGACGGTCCAGATCGATCGTAATGACGACAGTTCACTGGCTCCCCGTGATCGACGTCCCTCACAGATTCTGTCCCGATGTGATGGGCCGTACTTCCGTCTCTTCCAGGCAGCAATCGGCAGGTGGGTTGGAATTTGGCGATGGCGAAAAGCCCCTCTCGAAAGACTGTCGTCGACGGGCCGACGAGCGCATTTGCCAGCAACGATCACGTTTAACAGCGCGCCTGCCGTACTCGTATTACATGGGTCAAGAAAAGCGATCCGGCGCTGGCTGGACGTTTGTCGCGTCTAGCGAATCCGCGGCGGCATTGCTCGATGCGGCACTGGATCTAGCACCGGACGAACCAATGACGCGATCTGAATTGGCCAACGAGGCCGACGTTACGTTGAAGCAACTGTATTTGGACGAGACGATCGCCGATCTTGCCGCTGCCGGCGTCTTCGAATCGGTCGACCCAAAGCAGGACGGCGAGGCAACTTACGTCCTCAACGCGGACAGCGAAGTGTTGGCGGCTGCTGAACAGTTTGACCGAGCGCTTGGCGACCGCCTGGACGATTGAGCCGATTGCTGGACGGTCCCAGCGCGTGGTCGCTGGCTTGATACCCAACGGCTCGGTTTCGCTGGCTTAACGTCTTTGTGTGACGAGCGCGTACCCCTCCAGCGTAATGACTGCACTCGATTCCGAACGGGACGCGATCGAACGCGGCGAGGTCGCACCGGAGTTCGAACTGCCCGGGACCGATGGCGAGACACACGCACTGGCGGACTTGTCCGATCACGAGGCTGTCCTGGTCGTGTTCACTTGCAATCATTGTCCGTACGCGATAGCGAAGTTCGACCCGCTGAACGAACTCGCCGCCCAATTCGACGATTTGGCGGTCGTCGGCATCAATTCCAACGACGCCGAGGAGTATCCCGACGACTCCTTCGAGAAGATGGTCGAACTCGTCGAGGACGGGACGATCGCTTTCGATTCGTATCTCCGTGACGAGTCCCAGGACGTGGCCCGCGACTACGGCGCGGTCTGTACCCCCGACCCCTTCTTGCTCGAAAACGACGGCGGCGAGTTCCGCCTGGCTTATCACGGCCGCATCGACGACGCGATGAGTCCCGACGACGAACCCGAAACCTTCGAGATGCGCAACATCGTCGAAGACCTGCTGGCCGGCGAGGAAATCACCGCGGAGTTTCGCCCCTCGCGTGGCTGTAACATCAAGTGGAAAGACGGCAGCGTCCGGCAGGAGTAGAAATCGTATCTTGTCTCAGACTGTTTCGACGAAATAGTCGGTGAGTGGAGCGTGCGGCTGTCTTTCGACGCGCCAGTACACGAGATCCATCGCCAGGGCGTGGCCCAGTCCGAGGATAGCGGTCCCGAGGACTGTCGACAGAACGAGTCCCAGGAACGGGTCAGACGGAACGGTGCTGAGTCGTGCGGCGAAGTGACCGAGTACTCCCAGCAGGCCGACTGCGGGTGCTGTCCAGCGTGTTAAGCCGTGATGGCCGATCTGCTCGTTGCTCCATCGAATCGCTGCCAGCGGACCTCGACCGTCTCGAACGATGGTTACTGGCGCCACGAACAACCGCCCGAGGACCACGAGTACCGCTACCAGGGCGATCCATCCGACGATTCCTGTCCCAGCGATTTCCCACGAGAACAGATCGGTGAGCGCTGTCAGGACTACCCCGTACAGACAAAGGTATCCGAACCGAGTGAGCGGGAATCTTCGGGCAGTCTGCGTTTGTGCTAGCCACCACCAGACGAGTCCGGCCGCGACCGTGATCGAGAGTACAGCACCGCTCCAGAGTCCGAGCGTCCCCAGCAGAACCAACGGGCCCAAACCGCCTATCGCGGCAGGATCGAGCGTGGCGGGACCGACCAACTGTGGCATCCCAGGGACTTTGACGAGCGAAAGCGGCGACAGGCGCGTCAGGTCGGCAAGCGGGATCGAGAGCTGTCGGTACCCGGTCACTGATGCGACCGCGACCGTCCCGGCGATCCCAAATACTCCGGGATAGATCATGAACCCGAGTACCCTGCCCAGCCACGTCCGACGCCGCGTATCTTTCGTCATGGTGCCTCCAGTGCGACGAGATGCTTCCCGTACGGAAAGAGGAGTTTGTCATTCCCGACAACGGGGCGACCGGGATCAGCGTTGGCGGATGCCGAGAGTCGGTCGTACGTCCACAATCGATCACCACTCGACGGTTCCAGCGCGACTGCCCGGCCGTCGGCACGGTGCAGGTACAGCGCGTCGTCCGTCCCGGTGATTCGAGTGGTCGTGGGGAGTCGGCGCTGCCATTCGATGGCTTGGTCGTCCCGGTTCACTGCCAGACAGACGTCGCTGTCCGTCCCTTTGGTGTTCACCACCGTGTAGAGTCGCTCTGGACCAACGACGATGTCTCCGATCCCGGCGGTCGATCCAGCCAGTTGGTCGTCGAGTGCTGACGGTGCGTCGATGAGCGGTCGCCATTCTCCGGTTTCGCTGTCCAATGCGACGATCGAGGCAGTCGAATTCCCGGACTGTGACTCCCGAAGGTAGGCGATACCGTCCCGGACGGCAACGAGGGTGGTTTCTGCCCCGGTTTCTACAGTCCTGCTGATTCCTGTGTCGTCGAGTACTGATAGTTTCCCACCCGTCTCGGAACTGGTGGCGGCGAACACACGTCCGTCCTCGACACGGAGGCGGTCGACGGGGTGTGACACTGTCGTCTCCCACTCGGCACGCCTGTCGTCTGCGTCGATCGCAACGACGCTGAACGGACCTGTTTCACCCGGAACGACCGTCACTACAACGCCGTCTTCAATCCGTCCTGCGGCGGCGGTCGCATCGAAACCCCGACGCGAACCCGCCGTCCAACGTTTCGTCGTCCCGCACCAACCGTCGGCGTCGACCGACGGTGGTGGCCTGAGTCCTTCGAGGATGTCCCCTGCACTGCCCCGGTGGTCACGCATTCCGCGGCGGCGAGTGGCTACCAGCGTGCCGTCTCGATAGGCGTTCGTCCGTGCGAATTCGATCAAGGCGTAGGTGTGATGACACTCCGTGTCGCGTCTTTTCCCTTCACCGGTCGTCGTGGCGTCATCCCGGACACGCCCGTCCGCCATATCGACGATCGTGCCGTCGATGCAGTAGGCCCGATCGTCGACGATCAATAGCGGCGTCCGAATTTCCCACGTCCCTGGATCAGTCAGTGTTGCGTCGGACTGCATATCAGTTGCCCAGACGGATGCGTCCCACGCGAGTTGGGGCTCCTCGACCGGCGGGGAGCCGGCGGACTTGAAGTACGTGGCTCCGGAATCGTAGCCAGCCTGGGGCCAATCCGTGGGGTTCGGGTTCGGCAGGGTTCCACTGCCCAGACAGCCTGCCATGACTGGGACTGACGCGCCGATCGAACCGAGAACGCGCCGTCTGGTAACTCCCGCTTCTGGGAACCAATCCATGGGGGCGTATTGACAAAGATATCTTAAATATTCAACGAGTCTTTCGGAAACAGGTGGGCTCTTTCGGGTCGGCTGATTGCCGACCGTCATAGCTTCGTTGTCGACGCCATCGAAAGCGGCCACGTCGCTCGTCGGTTGTCTCACTCCCGGAACGCAGCCGGGACCAGATCGTAGGTCGCACACATCATCGCTGTATACGCGGCCCCGAGGACCGTCGTTCCAAACACAGTGGCGAGGATTAGCCTCGTCGACTCGTTGGTCACGACGATCCAGGGCATCCCGGAAAACCAGTACTGCAAGAGCGCGAAACCGAGAATTGCGATCGTCACGAGTACGTTTCGACAGACCGTCCAACTCCACCGGATCGCGGCCGGCAACCCTCGCCCGTCCCGGACGATCGTCACCGGCACAACGAACAGGCGCGTGACGAGATATGCCACGACGAGTGTCACTGCAATCGGCGCTAGCCAGCCGGAGACCGGGGCGTTTGCGACCAATCCCGGAACCGAAGCGACGGCCGCTACGGCGACGTAGACACCGAGCCATAGTAAGCGACGGCCAGGCGGGAGCCACCCGTCTGTCTCGGGTGCACTTCGCCAGATTGCCGTGGCGAGTGCGAGCGTGATCGCCACAATTGCCAGCATGGCGCTCACAACGTAGACGGTAATCAGCGCGGGATTGAGCCCGAAAAACGTCCCCAGGAGGGGATGTGCGACGAGTGGACCGTTCGGCACGAGCGATAGCATCGGATAGATCGGTCCCTGCCTCGGGAACGCGAAGGTAATCAGCGGCATCTCGACACCAATCAACAGGCCCAACACCAGACCTTGGACGACTCCCAGGAACGCGAACGCGAGCACGAACGTTCGATTCTCGCGAAGGTATTGGCCGGTATATTCGAGCAGCCAGTGCAGTTTGAATGATCTGTCGGTCATGGTTCCCCTAGGGCAACTATCCCTTTCCGCTGGACGAACAGATACAACCGCCCGTCGCCGATTACTGGTTGGCTGATGGCCCCACCACCGTCTATGTTGATCTGCCATCGGATGGCCCCATCTTCCATCGAGACGGCGAAAACATCTCCACCCTCGGTAGCGACGTAGCCAGTCCGGTCTCCGATGGATACGGAAACGTCCGAACTGGAGAGATAGATCGAACCAAACGCAACGGTTTGCTCCCAACGCTGTTTGCCACTGTGCCGATCGAACGCCTGGACCTGTATCAGGTCAGACGTATTGTCGTCGGCACCTTCGGCCAATCCGACCGCTACCAGTGCAAGGTCTAGTCCGACGGCACTCCCCAGACGGACCCAATCCGCTGTAGAAACCTGTGCCTCCCACAGTTGTTCGAGTTGTTCCACGTCATATGCGCTGATCGTCGAGGCTGTTGCATTCTGCCTCGTTTCGACGTAGACAGTGCTGTCTCTTCCCATCACCTGTTGGACTCCGCTGACGGATCGCTTCTGCTGGGTGTGGCCGCCGTCTGGATCGAGGACGTGAATCGTCGATTCGTCATCTTTCTCGACAGCTACATCGTCCCGCTCGACAGCGAGTACGATTCGGCCGTCAATCGCGGCTATCGATGGTGATTCTCGTCTTTCGAACCGTCGACGCCACGTTCGCCGCCCATCGTCGACATCGACAGCGACGACTTCAACGGGATCATGACCGTGACAATAATACCAGGTTCCGTCGACGACTGTCTGGGTGAGGGCTGGCGAATATATTCTCGTAGACGGTGTCGGGGCTGTACTCGCCCACCGACGTGGGACGGGGCTGCCGTCCGGATTGATTCCGAACGTATCCCAGCCGTACGGACTCCAGCCGCCTCCAAGGACGATGCCGTTGTCGTAGATTCGTGTCTCCGCTACCGCGAACAACCGACCGACGTTCGGGACGCGAAATTGAGTCTTGCCGGTGTCACAATCGATGCCGTGTAGCGAGAATTGCTCTGAAAACGATTCTCCGTCTCCGTCTGCGACGAGTGCGTACAGCGTCCCATCAGCGAGCAATAGTGTTCTTCCGGATCTCATTGGAACTGATCGGGACCACGCTATTTCGGCTGTCTCGACCGGACCGGCTGTCGGCGAGTAACTCGTTTGTCCCGGGTCGGATCGGGGTAGTGGCCAGTCAGCGGGACTGAACTCGGAACGGTTGGCAAGTCCCAGACAGCCCGAGGTTGCACCGAGGAGTGCTCCGACGCTGCCGAGAAGAGCTCTGCGGGACAGGCGGACCATAGTATCTGTCCAGAAACTATCCCAAAGAATGTTCCGGATCGTTGTCCTGTCGCTGTCAGATGCCCGCCGAACAGGTGCCGTTTTCAGATCGATCTGAACCCGCAGTAGTGCATTCAGGGCTTCTACTGAGAAGGCAATACCACTGCTCGACACAACCGTTGTCAGTCGGCCCCGTGACCGTGGAGGCATGACTCGCCGGGTCGCAGACGCACTCGTCTTCCTTGCGCTGGTGAGTGCGAGTGGTGCCCTCGCCGTCGGACACGTCGGCGTCCCCTGGCTGGGGGCAGACGGCGAGGCGGTGTTCGTGGAAGCGCTGACGATCGTCGCGATCCTGGCAGGGGCGATCGGGGCCTATAGACTCGTACTCCGCTACGTCACTACGCACGCGGTGGACAAGCGCCGCCGTCACGACGCCCGGAACGTCCTCCGATTGGGTTTCGGAATCGTCGCCACCGTCGCTACGCTGGGCGCGCTGACCGACCAGTGGCTCGGGATGCTGGTCTCGCTTGGCGTCGTCGGCTTCGCCGTCACCTTCGCGCTCCAGCAGCCCCTGTTCTCGTTGATCGGCTGGTTTTACATCCTGCTCAACCGATCCTACCAGGTCGGCGACCGGATCGCCATCGAGGACACCCGCGGCGGGGGAGACGCGCCCGCAACGCCATGTATGAGGCGATTCTCGAACGGTTCAACGACAATCCGGATCGCGTGGCGTTCCCGGTCAGTCGAAGTCGGTGAGTCCTCGTCTTGACACCCACACGACCGACGCTGTTTTGTCTTGTTCGCCCCTCCTGCCGGTATGCCCACGGTACCGGAGTGGATCGAAGACTACGCGACTGTCGTCGGCCCGGAACCAGACGACGTTATCGAGGAGATGGACGAGTACGCCGACCGCGAGGGATTCCCGACGGTCGGCCCCGCGGTCGGCGGCTGGCTCGAACTCCTCGCCCGGATGGTCGGCGCCGAGCGCGTCTTCGAGTTCGGCTCGGGCTATGGCTATTCGGCCTACTGGTTCGCTCGCGCGCTCCCGGCCGACGGCGAGATCGTCCTCACCGAGGTCGATCGGGACGAACTCGATCTCGCTCGAGAGTACCTTGATCGCGGCGACTTCGAGGCGACGATCCAGTACGAACACGGCGATGCCCTCGACATCGTCGACACGTACGACGGCCTCTTCGACGTCGCCCTGATCGACAACGAGAAGACCCGCTATCGTGAGGCCTTCGAAGCGATCCGGGAGAACATCTCACCCGGTGGGATCGTCGTCGCAGACAATGCGATCGCCGGCGGCTCGATCGACGCTGACGCCGTCACGGACCTGTTGACCGGCGACAGCGAGAGCGCCGACGAGATGTCAGAAGGGATCGCGACCTTCATCGAGGCACTACACGAAGAGTCGGACTTCGAGGCGTCACTCTTGCCTGTCGGTGAAGGTGTCGCAGTCGGGCATCGCACCGAGTGACTGCCACCGCTGTCATTCTCGCCGCTGAGAACTGCAAGTCCATGACTTATTAGGGCGGGCTTGGAACAGACGCATAACGTCCACCTATGAGTTTGATGATCGACATCCGGAAACTCGCACTGTTCAACAAGATGGCAAAGGAGGGTGGCAATACAGTCGCCGACCACCTCAGCCAGATGACGGATATGGAGACGGAGATGGAGATTACCAAGATCAACTTCATCGACATCCCCGACATCAAGACCCACGTCGGCGACGACAAACAGATCGGCATCAGCATCCAACTCGAGGAACCGCCCCACGGGCACATTCTCTTTCTGTTGAACGCAGAGAGCGCAAAGGATCTCGCTCGCGGGATGATCGGTGATATGGGCGGAGCTGACCCGGACCAGGACGGATTTACCGAGATGGAGCGGTCGGCGATCCAAGAGATCGGTAACATCATGACCTCTGGGTTCATCGACGGCTGGGCGAACGTCCTGGACACCACGATCGACATGTCCACGCCGACGTTCACTTATGGACCGGGCAGCGGGATGATCGACGAACTCGTGGGCGATCGAGACTCGGAGATGGCGTTGATGTTCGACTCACGCGTCCAGGCGCTAGATTCGAATGTCGACGTCAAGGTGTACACGTTCCCGCAACTCGACGAACTCGTCGAGTTGATGCAGGCGATCGAAGCGTGAGAATCAGTCGAGTCAGGCGGTAAGTGGTCGCTTCGTGGCACCGATCTTCTCGCTGTCGAGGCCATGGCGGCGAAGTTGCTTCGGGCTGACGTCTTCCAGACAGGGAAGTACCATATCGACCCCCAGTTCTGTCGCCACGTCTACGATCTCGCTGGTTGGGTCGCCCCGCCGGAAGTGCCCTTCGACCTGTATCCCCCGGCTATCGCCGTCTTCGACGAGCGACTGCAGGTATTGCTTGCCTTCGTCTTCGAACTGATCGATGACCATTTCGACGCTGCTCAACGCCGGCTCGCTGTACCGTTGCGTGTCCACGACGTACAGTGCGTGGACTGTCGCGTCCATTCGTTCGGCCAGTTCGAGCGCTCGATTTGTCACGGATTCGGCCCGTTCGCTCCCGTCAGTCGGCACCAGTATCTCTGTAGCCATTCCCCTTCACATCGTGAGATATGCAGTCCGTGATCAAATACTTTGCGATTATTAATAATGAAGGTTTTCACAACGGATACCCACGTCGACTATACGCCGGCCACAATCTACGTGCTCGACTTCCTGAACTCAGGACGTCCGACTACGCGGCGGGCAGTCTGATCGTGACAGTTGTCCCGTCGTCGGTATCGAATGTGAGCGTCCCCCGGTAGGCATCGACAATCGTGTACAGCACCCACAGTCCGACGCCCGTTCCGTGTTCGAGTTGCGTGATTTCTGTATCCTCTTCGAGGGGAGTCAGTTCGTGGTCGGGGATGCCGGGGCCATTGTCCGCGACGGCGATTTCGACGTGACCGTCGCTCTGGGAGCCAGTGATATGCACGTTTGTTCCACCGTGAACGACCGCGTTCTCGACGGCTTCGTGTATCGCGACGGCGAGTTTGTCATCGGCCTGGACGAGACAGTCCTCGGAGATATCGACGTCAATCGCAGCTTCCGGGTACTCCTCTCGTAGCTCCTTGTGGACGGACGTGACTGTCTCTTCGAGGTCGACGGCACGCTCGTCCGATGGATCGTGATCGATGGCTGCCTGGAACTGGCCGAGTTTGTCGTTCATCGTTGCCAGTCCTTCGGCCGTTTCAGCGACGACTGTTGCCATTTTCGCCTGTCGCTCGTCCTCGAGTTCGACAGCCAGACTCTCAGCGTTGCCCAGCAGGATCTGGGCGTCGTTCCGGAGATTGTGTCTGACGATCCGGTTCAGGACTGCCAGCTTCTGGCGTTCTCGGGCCAGTTCCCCGACTCTGATCCGGCGGACGTCGTTGACACCGATCAAGACGTGGGCAACGGCACTGACGCCCAGGACGTCGGCGATGACGGCCGCTGGGAGTGTGACCGACGGACTGGCGAGGACGAGTCCGAGCACGAGGGCCAGGACCACGACGCCTAGGGCGTTCCAGCCCGCCACCCGGATGACGTGGGATGTCTCTAATTCCTCGAAGGCGAATAGGCCAGCACCGGTCGCGACCAACAGCAAGCCGACCACGATTCCTAGCCCAGCCAATCCGAGGTCATAGATGGTCGGAAGCCCGGCCGCGGCGGCTGTCAGTGCAATGAGAAAGACACCCATCCCGGTCGCACTCACTGACGCGCCCGCCAGGACTCGTTTGATATCCATACTGATACGTGGGAGAGCCGAAAGTTAACGCTGGCGTCGGCCAATGACAGTGTCTCTCTGTCGGTCAACACTGCCAGTCCCGGTCGGACGAACAGTCCTATCGACATGTGATACTAGCTCTGATTCCACCCGGATACCGATCCGAGAGATCACTCAGTGAGTACTCGATCTGTGCGCCTCAACTGTCGAGTTGGCTACTATACAGTGGCTTTCTCCCCGACTCGAAGATCCACCGACAGCCCGCAATAAATTCTCACGTGGGTATTATCATAATCATTCGACAATTGACACAAGCCAAACCCTTTTGGTCGGTCCGTTCGTCTTCTTCGTACGGCACCATCGGGGCCGATGATATTCAATGACAGCACACGAACTCATCTGGCGAATCGCAGGCGGTTCCGGTGACGGAATCGACTCAACGAGCCAGAACTTCGCGAAAGCCTTGATGCGGGCAGGGCTGAACGTTTTCACCCATCGACACTATCCATCCCGTATTCGTGGCGGCCACACGTACGTCGAAGTACGAGCGAAAGACGAGGAAGTTACGTCCCGAGGCGACGGGTACAACTTCCTGCTATCGCTCGGTGATAGTTTCGCTCGCAACCCCTCTGAGGATGCCTATTATGGCAACGAGGAACTGAAGCCACTCGCGGAGAACCTGGACGAACTCCGTGAGGGCGGCATCATCGTCTACGACACAGGGTTGTTTGACGAGGAAGACGTCGCCGAACTCAACTTAGAGGAGCGTGCCGAGGAGAACGACTGGCACGTCTATCCGGTTAACCTCCGGGAAATCGCACGGGAACACGGTCGGGACGTCATGCGCAATACCGCTGGCGTCGGCGTCACGGCCGCCCTGTTGGACATGGACGTTTCGTTCTTCGAGGAACTGATCCGTCAGAACATGTCCGGGGACATTCAGGAAGACAACCTGAACGTCCTCGAAGATGCTTTCGAGCGTGCCGAGGAGTTCGAGCACACTCACGACCTGACTGTGCCGACCGGCGAGAACGAACAGGAACTGGGGCTGATGAACGGCTCGAACGCCATCGCGTATGGCGCCCTGGACGCCGGGTGTCGGTTCATCGCCGGCTATCCGATGACCCCGTGGACGGAAGTGTTCACGATCATGTCCCAGCACATGTCCGAGTTCGGCGGCATCGCCGAACAGGTCGAAGACGAAATCGCCGCCGCGGCGCTGGCGCTGGGCGCGAGCCACACTGGTGTCAAGGCGATGTCTGGCTCTTCGGGCGGCGGGTTCGCACTGATGTCCGAACCGCTCGGCCTTGCCGAGATGACTGAGACGCCGATCGTCCTGATTGAAGCGATGCGGGCCGGCCCGTCGACAGGCATGCCGACCAAGCCCGAACAGGGCGACCTCGAGCACGTCTTGTATACGAGCCAGGGTGACTCCAACCGCGTTGTCTTTGCCCCTGCGGGTATCAAGGAGGCCTACGAGCAGACGCGCCTGGCCTTCGAACTCGCCTACGATTATCAGCTCCCGGCGATCGTCGTGTACGACCAGAAAATCGAGGGCGAACTCCGGTCGATCCCCATCGATTTCTTCGATCGGGAACCCGACCCGGACGTCGGGCAGGTCCTCTCTGAGGAAGAGATCACGGAGGCAGCCCACCACGAATCGGGCACCTTCAAGCGCTTCGACGCCGAGGCCGAGGGCGGCGTGAGCCCGCGGACGGTCCCCGGCCAGAAAGGAGGCCGCCACCTCACGTCGGGCAACGAGACCAACGCCTACGGCCACATCGACGAGGATCCGGACAACCGGGTCGCACAGATGGCCCGCCGGATGGGCAAACTCGACAGCATTCGCGAGGACCTCGACGAGAAAGAGTCCTCGAACCAGGCCTATCGCGGTCCCGAGGACGCCCAGTACGGGATCATCACCTGGGGTAGTCAGCAGGGCACGGTCTTCGAGGCCGTCGACCGACTCAACGAGAACGGCCAGGCGGTCAAGGCTCTCGGCGTCAGCGACCTGATGCCCTACCCCGAGGCCGAAGTCACGGCGTTCTTAGAGAGCGTCGAGGAGGCCGTCGTCGTCGAGATGAACGCCAGCGGCCAGTTCAAGGGGCTTACCCAGAAGGAACTGGGTCGCTTTGGCGACAAACTGTCGAGCCTCTTGAAGTACAACGGCAACCCCTTCGAACCCGCCGAGATCGTCGACGGGTTCGAGGCGATCGTCGGGGACGACGACGCCGTTCCAGGGGATTCGACTACGTTCGTCCCAGCGGCAGGTGACTAATCATGAGTGCATTCAGTGCCATCGACGAGGATCGCGAGATCGACCCCGAAGAGTATACGCCCGGAATCGAACCGCAGGCGACCTGGTGTCCGGGCTGTGGTGACTTTAGCGTCCTCAAGGCGCTCAAGCAAGCGATGCCCGAAGTTGGCCGGACACCCGAAGAAGTGCTGACGGTGACCGGGATTGGCTGTTCGAGCAAACTCAACTCCTACTTCGAGTCCTACGGGTTCCACTCGATTCACGGCCGGTCGCTGCCGATCGCCCGGGCGGCCAAGCTCGCCAACCCCGACCTCGAAGTGATCGCCGCCGGCGGTGACGGCGACGGGTATGGCATCGGTGGCAACCACTTCATCCACACGGCCCGGGAGAACCACGATATGACGTATATCGTGTTCAACAACGAGATCTTCGGGCTGACGAAGGGCCAGACGTCACCGACCAGTCCCAAGGGCCACAAGTCAAAGACCCAGCCTCACGGCTCGGCGAAGGACCCGATCCGCCCGCTGAGTCTGGGCCTGACTGCGGGAGCGTCGTACGTTGCGCGAACGGCTGCAACCAACCCGAACCAGGCAGCCGAGATCCTGGCGGAAGCGATCGAACACGACGGGTTCGCCCACGTCGACTTCCTGACCCAGTGTCCGACCTGGAACAAGGACGCCAAATCCTACGTTCCCTACACGGACGTCCAGGAATCCGACGAGTTCGACTTCGACGTCACGGACCGCAAAGAGGCCGCGGAGATGATGTACGAGGTCGAGTCCAAACTCTACGAAGGCGAAGTGCTGACCGGTCGGTTCTACGTCGACGAGGACCGGCCGTCCTACACTGAGGAGAAGCAGGCCACCGGTGAGATGCCCGAGGAACCGCTGGCAGAGAAGTACTTCGACGAGGATAGCGAGTGGAAGCGGAGCTACGACCTGCTTGAACACCACACGTAATCGGATCGACCGGTCTCGTGTCGTGAGGCGTTCCGCCGGCTGCAAAAGCCGGCTATCCCTTTCACGTTCGGAAGATATTTTTCCACGTATAACAAAAGAAGGTTCATGAGCGCTGAAGCGACGGCCGAGCGTATCCTGGGCGTCTTGGAGGATGACGCCCAGGCGTCCTACGCCGAGATCGCAGACCGGGTTGGTGTCTCGAAGCCGACAGTCCGGAAGTACATACAACAACTCGAAGATGACGGCGTTATCGTCGGGTATTCGGCGGATGTCGATCCCAAGAAACTCCCGAGTGAATCCATTGCCATCGTCGGCGTGGATGTCGAGAGTGAGGCTTACGTCGAAGTATCCCGGGCGCTACAGGATGTTGGGGCGATCGAGGCGTTGTACACTTCGAGTGGCGACCACACGCTGATGGCTGAAGTCCGTGCGACCGACGGTGACGCGCTCGGGGACGTCATCAACGACCAGATCGAAGCCTTAGACGGTGTCGCAGCCGTCCATCCCTCGTTTTTGCAGGAACGTCTGAAGTAATCGATCGGCGCGTGCCGGAGCCAGGAGAGAGGGTTTTAGGTGCTGTAGGTCCCACGGTCGGGACATGCGCACCCGGTTGGTGGTGGGCTGTGGGGCACTCGGGACGACGCTGGTCGAAACCCTGAGCGAACGACCAGGGCGGGTCGTGGTCATCGTGCCAGGCGAGCGCGCCGAGACGCTCCGTGAACGACTGCCGTCCGTCGACGTGATGGTCGGCGATCCGACGGAGTCAAGCGTCTTCGAAACGGTCCCCGACGCCGACAGTGTGGTTGTCGCCGGGGACGATCCATCACGCAATCTACAGACAGCTACAGCCGCCGCCCAATCATTGCCAGACGCGTTTCTCCTGGCGTACACTGGCCGGGAACCACCAGCTGATGTCCGGCAATCACTGGCCGGTCTGGCCGATCGGCTCGTGGATCCTGGTACCGTCTTCGAGACGTTCCTGTCCGAACGTGTCGAGACCGGCGGGACGTCGATGCACGAGTTGCGGTCCGTCCTGACCGATATCGATGGCCCGCTCGCGGTTGTGATGCACGACAATCCGGATCCTGACGCCATCGCCAGCGCCGTCGCGCTTCAGCGTATCGCTGAATACGTGGGCTGTTCGGCTCAGGCGTGTTATTTTGGGTCGATCAATCACCAGGAGAACCGGGCGATGGTCAATCTCCTCGAGTACGACCTCCGCAACCTCGATGCCGAATCGGATCTCACCGAATTCGGTGGGTTCGCCTTGGTCGATCACGCTCGGCCCGGCGTCAACGATGGCCTGCCCGAGGACACCACAGTCGATGTGGTGATCGACCACCATCCGCCACGTGGTCCCGTCAGTGCTCGGTTCGCGGATCTCCGGAGCGATGCCGGCGCGACGAGTACGCTACTGGTCGATTATTCTCGCCGACTCGGGATCGAAATCGAGTCGGACGTGGCGACCGGGCTGTTGTTCGGTATCCGCGTCGATACCGACGAGTTCAGTCGGGAAGTCTCGGTCGCGGACTTCGAGGCTGGCGCCGAACTCCTTCCCAAGGCTGACCTAGGCGCGCTGGAACGTATCGAGAATCCGAGTGTCAGCTCCGACACGTTGGAGACGATCGCTGCGGCAATTAGGCGTCGGCAATCACACGGCTCGGTACTGTTGAGCGGCGTTGGGGCGATCAACGATCGCGACACGCTGGCACAGGCCGCCGATCGACTTCTCAACCTCGAGGACATCACGACGACGCTCGTGTACGGAATCCAAGAGGGGATCATCTATATTTCGGCACGGTCCCGCGGGACGGATCTCGATCTCGGCGAGACGCTTCGCGCTGCATTCGGCCAGATCGGGAGTGCCGGTGGCCACGCGGATATGGCGGGCGCACAGATCGAACTGGGGGTCCTGGAATCGATCGACGGAGACGATCCTTCTCTTCTGAATATTGTCGACAATCTCGTCGCCGATCAGTTTCTGAATGTTCTGGACCTGCATCCCTCGCAGGTTTCTCTTGGGACCTACGGGCAGAGCGACGAATCGACAGTCGATGTTCCCGAGAGCGATGGCTGGGTGACCAGCGAGACCGACCAGGATCGCCGCGATGGGGCCCCCGGTGACTGGCGTGACCGGGGTTCGACAGCTCGCAACGGCGAGTAGGCGACCCGAATTTCCGCGCGCTGGCGAGGGATTTTTCAACCGAGACACCATCAGTGACGACGATGGCCAGTGCTGATGATTCGCCGACTGTCGAGGAATACATGACCCACGAGGTCGCGACAGTCGCTCCGGACGAGACGGTAGGTGAGGTAGCACGTCGGATCGCCCAGAGTAGCGATCACAGCGGATTCCCGGTTTGTACCGGACGACACGTGCAGGGATTTGTGAGTGCAAGCGATCTCCTTCTCGCCGATGAGTCGGCCGCAATCGAGACGGTAATGTCGACCGATCTGATGGTCGGCCACCCCGAGATGGACGTCGACGACGCGGCCCGCGTCATTCTTCGATCGGGTATCCAACGCCTCCCGGTCGTTGACGACGACGGCGATCTGGTCGGGATTATCACGAACACCGACGTACTTCGGAGCCAGATCGAGCGGGCGACGCCCGGGAAGGTCGATGAGTTACGCGAGACGATCGAGGACGTTCACGACACCGAGACCGACCAGGAACGTCGCGTTGTCCCGCTGTCTCAACTCAGACCGACACAGACGAAAGTCTACGGAGACGAACTCGAAGGCCGGATGTACGAAATAGAGCGTGGATTGGCCGAACCACTCGTGGTTATCGACAACGCCGGTGACCTGTTGTTGGCAGATGGCCACCACCGGACCACCGCTGCTGCCGAACTCGGCACCGAGGAAATGGACGCCTACGTGATCGCCATTGAGGAATCGGTTGATCTGGAGATGGCCAAGACCGCCAAGGAGGAAGGCCTGACGTCTATCGAGGACATCTCGATTGTCGACTACGCCCGCCACCCGCTCGTCGAACAGACCGAACGGTATCAGGACGAGGAGTGACGCTCCTGGGCGTTTCGTCTGGGCTACTGCGACTCGGGTCAGGTCGTGGAGTTCTCGATTCTGGGCGTACTTTCGTTCTGTAACTGCTAGCCCGGTCCCGGATACCAGGTAATGTCGCCGCTTTGCGGACGCTCATGTAGTCGAACGTGCAGGTCACTGTCGTGAGTTACTAATGAACGATAGTGATGAATTGGGGTTAGAAGCAAGGCTATCGGATCGGGACTATCACCGACCGCCGCCACAGTTCGTTGGACAGGCAAATATCAGTGATCCAGCTGTCTACGACAGCTTCGAGGATTTCCCTGCCGGGTTTGAGGCATATGCCGACCTGCTGACGTGGGAAACGCGGTGGGACGAGACGTTCGACGGGAGCGACCCCCCCTTCTTCGAGTGGTTCTCCGGCGGGTCGCTGAACGCGTCGGTGAACTGCATCGATCGACACCTCGCCGACCGGAAGAACCAGGCCGCACTGATTTGGGAGGGCGAAGGCGGCGAACAACGGACCGTGACGTACCAGGATCTCCACCGGCGGGTCAACGAAGTTTCGGCGACCCTGCGGGAGGTCGGTGTGTCCGAAGACGATGTCGTCACGCTCCATCTTCCGATGGTGCCGGCACTGCCGATTACCATGCTCGCGTGTGCCCGGATCGGGGCCGTCCACTCAGTGGTGTTCGCCGGCTTCTCGGCGAACGCCTTGGCCGACCGGCTGGCCGACGCCGACAGCGACGTACTCGTGACGATCGACGGCTACTATCGCCGTGGGGAGTGGCTCGATCACAAGGCCAAGGCGGACACGGCACTTGCGGATCCGGATACCGATGTCGAGACGGCTCTGCTGTGGTCTCGTCACGATGACCTCAACGCGGAGATCGAACTCACCGGCGAGGACCCCTACGTGCTGGTCGACGACGTCCTCGCAGAGAAGGAGGGTGCCCACGTCGAACCGGTTGCCCGGGACGCCGAAGATCCACTGTTCCTGATGTATACCTCAGGAACGACGGGCAAGCCCAAGGGCTGTCAACACCGGACTGGTGGCTACCTGGCTTACGCCGCGGGCACCTCGAAATACGTGCTGGACATCAAGCCGACGGACACCTACTGGTGTGCCGCAGACATCGGGTGGATCACCGGGCACTCCTACATCGTCTATGGCCCGCTGGCACTCGGGACGACCAGCGTCATGTACGAAGGCACCCCTGATCATCCCGATCGATCACGCATCTGGGAGATCGCCGAACGCTACGACGTCGACATCTTCCACACCTCACCGACGGCGATCCGACAGTTCATGAAGTGGGGCAGTGAACATCTCGCCGGCCACGACTTCGACTTCCGGCACCTCACGACCGTCGGCGAACCGATCCAGCCAGAAGCCTGGGAGTGGTACTACGAGCACGTCGGCGACGGCGACGCGGTCGTCGTCGACACGTGGTGGCAGACCGAGACCGGTGGCCATTTGATCACGAATCTGCCGGCCCTCGCCGACATGAAGCCGGGCAGTGCGGGCCGTCCATGCCCGGGCATCCAGCCCGCGCTCTACGAGGACGACGGCACACGAATTAAATCTGAGAGTGGTCGGGCCGGGAACCTGGTGATCGAGCGCCCCTGGCCGGGGATGCTCCAGACGGTCTACGGCGACGATGAGCGCTTCATCGCCGAGTACTGGCAGCGGTTCTCGGATACTGACAGTGACGATTGGCGCGATTGGGTCTACGAAACCGGCGATGGCGCGGTCCACGGCCAGGACGGCTATTACCGGATTCTCGGCCGACTCGACGATGTGATGAACGTTTCCGGCCACCGCCTCGGGACGATGGAACTCGAAAGTGCCGTCGCGGAAGTCCAGTCTGTCGCCGAGGCCGCTGTCGTCGCTCGCGAGGATGCCGAGCGCGGCCATGTTCCCGATGTCTACGTCGTCCTCCGGGACGGCGTCGAGCAGAGCGAGGACGTCCGCAAACAGGTCATCGCGTCCGTCGAAGACCAGATCGGTGCCTTTGCCCGCCCCGATCGCGTCCTGTTCGTCTCGGATCTGCCAAAAACTCGCTCGGGGAAGATCATGCGACGTGTGCTGGAGAACATCTCCAACAGCGAGGACCTCGGCGACACGACGACGCTTCGGGACCCAACTGTCCCCGAGCAGATCCGGAAACAGGTCCAGACTGGCGGGGAACCGCCACGAACCTAGCCCGATTGGCTAGCCTCACTCGCCCCCGGGTTCGTGCGTGTCGAACCGTGCGGCGACGTACGCGACGGCACCTAAGAGGACGCCGATAGCGATACCAACCGTGATCATTCCGTAGGCGGCCATGCCCAGCGGAGACGCGGGGAGTTGCACCACCCCGAAGAGGACCGGATCGACAATGTCTGGTCGCGTTGCCCCGAGGATCGCGCCCATCAGTCCGGCGATGGCGATCACCACGAGGTAGACGACCAGCACGACCCGGCGGCCCCTGTTGACAGTCCTGACTGACACACACTCGCTACGTGCCGGAGCCGATTAGGCTTTTCACGTGCCGACCGAAGAGCTGGTATGGAAGAGAAAGAACTCCTGCTGGCAGCACTGGTCGCGATCGCGCTGATGATGGGGATCGCCGCGTTCGTCCTCGTTATCGGGTAACAAAATCCGGCAGTATCGACTCGCTTACGCCTCGGTGTCGCCAGGCTGTGGACTGTCAGTTGCTTCGTGCTTCTCGCCGCCGTCAGTGACGGTCTGCTGTTCGCCCCCATCGGCCGCAGTCAGCCGGTCGGCGTGCCAGCCGAACTCACGGGTGAACAGGCCGGACTGCTTGAGATCCCAGGGGTCGGTGTCGGTCACCTTCGGGGCGTCGAGCCATGAGGAGACGACGTTCCAGACGAAGATCACCTGGCCGACGAGGAGGATCACCGCGCCGACGGTCGCAGCCTGGTGGAGCAGTGTTTGGGCCTCGAGTGGGCCGACTGTGACCATATCGTAGCTCGCGTAGCGGCGCGGCATCTCCATGTAGCCGAGCAACAGCATCGCGAAGAAGGTCACGTTGGTGCCGATCATCGACAGCCAGAAGTGCCACTTTGCCAAGGTCCGCTGGTACATCTTCCCGGTGAAGATGGGGAACCAGTAGTAGATGCCCGCGAAGACGGCAAAGGCGATCGCCCCCATGACGATGTAGTGGAAGTGCCCGACGACGTAGTAGGTATCCGTCAGGATCAAATCAATGGGGATGGCAGCCAGGAAGACGCCGGTGACGCCACCGATGATGAAGTTCGAGATGAACCCGATCGAGAACAGCATCGGTGCTGCCAGTCGAATCCGGCCGTTCCACATCGTCGTGATCCAGTTGAACGTCTTCACGGCGCTCGGTATCG
The DNA here is from genome assembly GCF_013839425.1 of Halorhabdus salina. GTDB lineage: Archaea > Halobacteriota > Halobacteria > Halobacteriales > Haloarculaceae > Halorhabdus > Halorhabdus salina. Next base: position 46,115 of record NZ_JACDNP010000008.1, read on the forward strand.
CGATAGCTAAGGACACCGCCATGAACGAGGCTCGCAGGCGTGGGTCGATCCCGGTCGCGAACATGTGGTGGGCCCAGACGCCAAAGGAGAGCACGCCGATGGCAAGCGTCGAGTAGACAACGAACTTGAACCCGAACAGTTTCCGGCCTGAAAAGCGCGGAATGATGTAACTGATCAGTCCCATCGGCGGGAGGACGAGGATGTACACCTCCGGATGGCCGAAGAACCAGAACAGGTGTTGCCAGAGGATCGGGCCGCCGCCTTCTCCGACCGCGTAGAACAGCGTCCCGAGGTTCCGATCGAGCAACAGCATGACGATCGCACTGCCAAGCAGCGGGAACGCGAAGAGGATCAGTCCCGATTGGGTGAGCATCGTCCAGGAGAAGATATCCAGATTCGCCCAGTTGACGTCCTCTCCCCGTTCGGTGAAGATTGTCACGATGAAGTTGATCGCCCCCATCGTCGCCGAGACGCCGGTCAGGTGCAACCCCAGTAGCATCAGGTCCGCGCCGACGTGGGCTTGTTCGACCGACAGCGGCGTGTACATCGTCCAGCTGGTCTGTGCGGGCGCGATTCCAGGGACGAGGAAACCACCCCAGATGAGGAGCGCACCAGGGGGCAACAACCAGAATGCGATGGCGTTGATCCGCGGGAAGGCCATGTCGTCGGCCCCGATCAACAGCGGCACGAAGTAGTTCCCGAAGGCAGCGATGATCGGCGTCCCGAACAAAAACAGCATCGTGATGCCATGACTCGTCAGCAACGCGTTGTAGAATTGTGCGCTGACCACGTCTGAGGCCGGCGTAATCAGTTCGAACCGCATGACCATCACCATCAGTCCGCCGATCGCCAGCGCGAGGAGTGCAAAGACGCCGTAGAGAATCCCGATGTCCTTGTGATCGACGGTCGTGAGCCACCTGATCACGCCCGAGGGCTTCTCGCGGTGGCCGTACCCGGTGTCCTCGCCGACGGCGACGGCGCTGCCACCGGCCAGGGGTGTATACTGCCGCCAGTCCTCGATGCGCGTGAGGAGTGCAGCGACCCCGACCAGGACGAGCCCCATCAGCACCGTCAGCGCGAGCTGCTGTCCTGCCATACTCGTCAGTCAGCGTGGGCCGTACAAAAAGTGTGTGTTGGCGGCACCATTCCCTTATGTAGTCGTCCCCTGCTATTGGGGGCTTTTTATGTACTGGCTCGGCATAATAGAAATACTTTAGTTGGAGGATTCGCCGTCACCACACTACAGTCCGTCACTCCCGTGTTTCGGGTAGTACGCCCGGGGGCTCCTCCGGTTCGCCGTCGCGTTCAGCGTTGGCGATCGCTCGGCCGGAATAGTACGTCAGGACCGTGAGCAGGACGATCATCGTGCCGACGATCGCCAGTTGCAGGCCGGAGGCGACGGTGTTCCACCCGAAGGGGCTGGCGACGATGAACGCGACGAAGAAGAACACGAGAATGCCTAACGGAATGATATTGACGGTCAGATCGAGTAGGGTTTCGTGATCGAGCGGACCGATTTCCATGGTCGGTCGTTCGGCAGTACGGATAAATAGGCTGTTGGAACCGGAAATCGGGCCGCGCCGGAAGCGCGCTCAATCGGTTCGGTTACTCCAGGAGGAAGCCAGTGACGCCGACGGCGACGAGAATCGCGCCGCTTCCGACGATTGCGAGGCCACGCCCGACGATGCCGTTCGGGTCGGTCACGACAGAGAGGGCGTCCAGGGTGGCCGGGTCGACCTGGCTTGCCACCAGTGCGACGCCAAGGAGGCCGAATGCAATGCCGAGGCCGGCAAGGGGACGCCAGACACTACTCGCGTAGCCCGATTCGACGAGAATACCGGCGACACTCCCACCCAGCAACAGCAGGCCGCCGACGGCGACCGCGAAGTACCCGACGAAGATGCCCAGTTCCGCGAGTGCGAACCCGAGCGCGATGAACACCGGCCAGGGGCTCGCGCGGCGAAAATCCCCCGTCACCTTCGCCTGTTCACTCATGGCTACGTCTTGGCTTGCCGACCGGAAAGGTCCGTCGGAGGCGGCCGGTCTGTCGGGGACCGTACAGCACGCGGGCGCAAAGTATATGGCCCGCATGGGACTTGTTCGTCACAATGACCACACAAGCCATCGAGCGAGTCGAGCAGTGGGAGACGCGCTCGTTCGAGGGAGGCTATCGTGGGCTCCAGACGCTTGCTGACCGGGAGTTCTCCGGCGTCGTTCGCGCCACCGGTGGCACGCTCTGTATGCTCAACGGCACTGTTGTCGGCATCGTCGGTGGGACCATCGACGATTTCGAAGACGCCGACGGGACCGCCTACGCTTCTCCGACGCCCGCGCTCTCCCTGCTGATCGTCATGCAAGCGCGCAGCGACGAGGTTCGAGCGAAGTATTACACCGAGGATACACCGCTGTCGAAGGTCGATTCGACGCTTTCGGACGGCGGATTCACGGGCTTCATCCAACTGTCCGAAAACGTTCTCAGCGGGGATTACTACATCGTCTATCACGGCGGCCGATCGATGAGCGTCGCCTTCGTCGGCGAGAGTTCCCAGCTCCTCGTCGAAGACGAAGCCTTCCAGCGGGCCGACGACGAAGTCGGGATCTACGAGGTCCGGCCGGTCGATATCGAACCGATCGAGATTCCCGAGCCGGAGACTCAGTCCGAGTCCACGGGTGGGGCTGCTGCCGGGTCGTCGGACGCATCGGCGACCGATCCCGAGGAAGTGTCTGATCCTGTCTCCAGTGAGACTGACGCCGAGGCGGCCAACGATACCGCACCCAACGATTCCGACGCGATACCGGCTGATCAGGAATCATCAGCACAGACCCCAACCGACGAGACAGCGACGCCGTCGACAGTCGGGGAACCCAATACCAGTGCTGAGCAGCCCGAATCCGACGTATCAGATGGGGATGTCTCGACCGAACCAGCTCCGGCGGACGAATCGACCAGTGAATCGAGTGTCGAGCCGACGGCCGAGACGAGAGCGGACTCGAACGCTGAGGCGAGTACGGAACCAACTGCACATGCCAGTGAGTCGCCGTCGAACGAACCGGCCCCTACCGAGACATCGGCGGCGGAATCATCCACGACGGACACGAACTCCGAATCGACGACGCCTGCCGGAGCGGCCACCCAAGAGCGTGTCGACCGGGCGGACCGACATGCCCAATCACCCACAGAGTCCGCCGAATCGACGCGACATCCGGGGGAAGACGACACGGACACACCGACAGCGGGGGGAACGACGGCTGATCGCCCGTCGGAGGCTCGCGAACAATCGGCGGACCCGACCACCGAGGGGCCTACTTCGTCCGGCCAGTCGTCGACGGCCGATCAGCGACGCGAGACTGGGACAAATGGAGTCGACCGCCCGGCCGAGCGATCTTCGTCCCGTCCAGGGGAATCGCCATCGTCTGGAGGCCCTGTCGAATTGGAAACGCGAACGCTTCCCTCACTGGATCCGGAACGCTCTTGGAACGGGGACAAGCGCGAACGCCAGCCCGAGGTCCCGACTGGTGAGTCAGCCAAACCACTGTCCTCCAGCGAGCCCGACCAAGCGAGTGAACGCTCTTCGACTGCCCAGAGCGACGTCACCGATACGGGCCACTCCACGGACACAGCCCCGACTGCCCAGCCAGAGAACCAGCGACGTAACGCGCAAGTCGCCCCATCCAGTGACCCCGAACCAGCCTCCGAACCGGAGCCCGAACCACAGGTGGATGCCGAGACGGTCGCGACGCTCCGGGAGACCATCGAGGACCGTGAACACCGCATCGAAACCCTCGAATCGAATCTCGAAACGGCTCGACGAGAACGTGACGAACTCGAAACCGAGCGTGATGACCTGCAGGCAGAACTCGAGCGATTGGAGGGGGAACTGTCTGACCTCCGTGATGAACGGGAGATGCTGAAATCCCGACTGGATGCTCATGACGACGCCGACGCCGATACCCCTGAACGACGACTCGGACAGCAGGAGGCCTTAGATGGGACCGACCTGTTCGTCAGATACGCCTCGAAGGGGGAGCCGACGCTGAAATCAGCCTACGAGAACGGCGCGACCCGGGCAGACGTCAACCAAAATCTCGACGTCGAATCTCATACCCAATTCGAGTCGGAGGGGACGGTTGTTTCCGGAGAGTCCTTCGAGACGCACCTGCACAGTACCGTCGAGCACCGCTACGTCTCCTGGATCGTGCGGCAACTGCTCTTCGAGATCCGCGATACAGGCCATCAAGACGCGCTTGCAGACCTCTACGACGCGCTCCCCCGGATCGATCGGATCGAACTCAACGGCACGATATCTGTCGAATATACAGAAGACGGTCAGACGAAACGCTCACAGGAGTCCTTCGACGTGGTATTGCGCGATCGGATGGGAAACCCGCTGGTCGTCGCAAACATCAACGATTCTCGACAGGCGGCCACCGAGGACCAGATGTCCTCGCTGGTCACGGCCGCTACTCGCATCGGCGAATCGAACGCGAGCCTCGCCGCTGCGATGTTCGTCACGTCGAGTTTCTTCGAACCCGGTGCCTTGGAGACGGCCGCCGATGCGACTGGCGGTGGCCTCCTGAGCCGGGACAAGCGGGAGAGTTACGTCAAGATTTCCCGAAAACAGGGCTTTCATCTCTGTCTGGTCGAAGCACGCGAAGAACAGTTCCACATGGCTGTCCCCGAACTGTGACTTAACGGGTAGAAACGACCCGATTAACTCTCGACTTCGGCTGCGTCGTCGATCTTCATGCCTTCCAGCTTTTCGATGGTCTGGTCGACTTTCTCGTCGAGATCGTCGACGAACTCCTGGGTCTGTTCGGTTGTGATTGCACCCTGGCTGGACGGCTCGATGAGGTTCTCCTCTTCGAGAACGCGAAGCGAGTACCGTACCTTGTGATGGGGATATCCCGTCTCGTTGGACATCTTCACGATGCCAATCGGTTCGTTCTCGATGACCATCCGCAGAACCTGCAGATGTCGCTCCAGCATGTCCACTTCTTTCTCAAGCCTATCTATCATGGCACATGTTAACTTGTGTTCGGAGGTTTTAAAGGTTGTTGTCCGTCTACGAAAATTTCCTCGCGTCACGTAGAGTGGCCGGGAGTATAATCCTTGTGATAGAGTCACTATCAGAGGTACGGGACCGAAATCGGTTTATCGGGAGGGAAAAAACCCGGAGTTAATGACTGTCACGATCGTCGGGTCGCAGTTAGGAGATGAAGGGAAGGGTCGAGTTGTCGACCTTTACAGCGACGGAGCCGACGTAGTCGTCCGCTATCAGGGCGGGGACAACGCCGGCCACACCGTGTGTCACGCCGGCGAGGAGTACAAACTTTCACTCGTTCCAAGTGGCGCGATCCGGGGTAAAGTGGGCGTTCTCGGCAACGGCTGTGTCATCAATCCACGGACGTTGTTCGACGAACTCGAAATGCTCGCCGATCGTGGCCTCGACCCGGACGTTCGGGTCGCCGAGCGGGCACACGTGATTATGCCGTTCCATCGCGTCCTCGACGGGATCGAGGAAGACGTCAAAAGCGAGGACGACCAGGAAGTCGGGACGACCGGCCGCGGCATCGGACCGACCTACGAGGACAAAGCTGGGCGACGCGGGGTTCGGGTCGGCGATCTGCTCGATCCCGCGGTACTCAAAGAGCGCCTGGAATACGTCGTCCCACAAAAACGGGCGGTCGTCGAGGACGTCTACGGCCTCGATCCCGACGGCTTCGAGGAGTACCCCAACGCCTTCGACATCGACGCACTGTTCGAGGAGTTCAGCGAATACGGCCGCCGCATCGAACGTGCGGGTATGGCCGTCAACGCTGGCGCGTATCTCAGTGACGCCCACGAGTCGGGCGAGGCCCTCATGCTCGAAGGGGCCCAAGGGACGATTATCGACATCGATCACGGCAACTACCCCTTCGTTACCTCCTCGAATCCGACCGCTGGCGGGGCGACGGTCGGAACCGGTCTATCGCCGGGCGTCATCGGCGACGGTGAGGTCATCGGGATCGTCAAAGCCTATCTCTCACGGGTCGGTAGCGGTCCGTTGCCGACGGAACTTGGGGGCGTCGTCGGTGACACGCCCGGCTACGACGAGCAGGGCGACGGCGAAAACGAAGATATGGCGACGTACATTCGCGAGGCCGGCGACGAATACGGGACCGTGACTGGCCGTCCGCGCCGGGTCGGCTGGCTCGATCTGCCGATGTTGCGTCACTCGACTAGAGCAAGCGGGTTCACCGGGCTGGCGATCAACCACATCGACACGCTCGCCGGCTTGGACGAACTGCAGGTCGCGACTGCCTACGAACTCGATGGCGAACGACTGGAGACGATTCCGCCAACCACCGAACGGTGGGCGGACTGTGAGCCCGTCTACCGGACCTTCGAGGGCTGGGAGAACCAGGAGTGGGCGGACATCGTCGAGGACGGCTACGATGCGCTGCCCGAGAACGCTCGCGCCTATCTGGAGTTCATCAGCGACGATCTCGACGTCCCGATTTACGCGATCGGTGTCGGCCCCTCGCGTGAAGACACGATCGTTCGCCAGCACCCGTACTAAGTGGGCTCGATACCTGCGTTTTGCTTTCTTCTGACGGTTCGTGGATTGGGGCGTCAGTGAGATCTGTTGCGCCATTGCTGGTCCGGTGATACGTGGCTGTCCCGTTCCAGTCGTCACGTCGAGCGGCACGCTTTTGGCTCGCGGGAGCCAGACATGTGGTATGCAGGAAGAGCTGTTAGACATCATCTGCTGTCCGCTGGACAAACAGGACCTCGAACTCGACGTCGCAGAACGCGAGGACGGCGATATCGTCGCCGGCACGTTGACCTGTAGCGAGTGTGGCGAGGCCTATCCTATCGAAGACGGTATCCCGAACCTCCTCCCGCCGGACATGCGGGAAGATGCTCCGGCCTGAAGCTTTTTCAACAGTCCCTGCGGATTGTCACGTGTGGCCGATCCGCTGGTAGTCCACGTCAACCGTGAGCAACTCCACGAGTTAGCGGTGCCCGCGTCCTACGAGACGACTGGCACGTTCGATGTCCGACTGGTCAATCACGGGGAAGCCTCACACGTCCATTTACGCCTCGACGATGCCCTCTCTGACATCGCGAGACTCGACGCGAACAATCACTACGTCGATGAGAACCACGAACGCTTCGTGACTGTTTCCGTCCGAGACGGTGTTGCCCAACGAGGGAAACTCAAGGTCGTTAGCGGGTACGGGGCGACGACGAGATACGTCGATATTATCCTCACTGAACCCGACGAGCCGAACGGATCAGTCACGGTCGACGAGTCGTTGGCCCACCCCCAGCCCACTGAGACAGAGCCCACAGACAGTGTCTTCGAAGCGGACCCAACACTCCCAGTGATTGGTCTGGCCGGTGTGGCGCTGGTGCTCGCCCTCGCTGTCGCCGTCCTCGTCAAGCAGTTTGTCGTCGCGCTGGGTGCGCTTGCCGTCTTGCTCGGTGTGCTCGTGGCCGGATACGTTCTCGTCGCCGAGTGACTGTCCTCAGTCCGACGTGTCTTCTTCGCTGCCGTGGGTCCGATCAGTTTCCTGGAAGGCTGGCGATTCCACGTCCCCGAACCGCTTGGCTCGAAGATACCGCGCTCGATAGCGATTGGCTCCGTCTCCGAGGTCGGCTTCACGGATCTCGTCGACCCGACCGTCGGCGACAGCGTCGACGATTGCTTCGAGCTGGTCGCGTTCGCTGGGTGTGAGTTCGATCTCGTAGGTCCGCGTCGCTTCGTCTTCGAGGCTCGTCCACTCCTTGGCGGCGGCGACGAACAGCGAACACGGCTCTCGGCAGGGGAACGGTCCGTCGCCTCGCGGCACGTCGAGGGGCTCGTCCGCAGTTTCGTCCCACTCCCGGCGCTTGAGACACTGTGAGTCGACACAACAGGCGTCGGCGGCCCACTCGAGGGCTTCGGATGGGAGTTCCGAGACCGACCGGTATCGGCCAGTCTGGCGCTCGGCGGCCTCGCGGTAGTGGGTCACGTCCAGCGTCCCCTCGCGCTCCCGAAACCAGTTCTCGATCGTGGCCGGATAGAATTCGCTCACGACCGAGAGCACTTCGTCGGGGCCGAGGTCGGGGAACAGCCAGCCGGAACGCAACGTCGGCGCGGTCTTCAGCGGTCGATAGCGATCACGGTCGTCGTGTCTGGCGATCGTCTCTGCGTCGTTCGGACCCCCGTGGACCTGAAGGTCACCGGCGGGAACATCCCGGTCGTCGACGTGGCGAAGCTCGTATCGACGCCGCCCCCCCTCGGACAGTCTCGCTGTAAGCAACAGTTGCCCCCAGGTCCGGGTCACGCCGGTTTCGAGGGCGTCGTAGCGTTCCGGGACCGCTGATGGTTCGCCGTCGTTCGCCCGTTCGAGCCACCGGAGGAACGCCCGAAAAGCCGGCCGCTGGGGGGCGGTCTCGTGCCAGTAAACCCAGTTCCTGACGTAGGGAACGAACGGCTCGGGTAGGTCGTCGAGACGTCTGTCGTCGACAGTCGTTGTCGAGTCCTCGACGGCGACTTGGAGCGTTTCACCGTCCAGACTGGCCGACAGTCCGTCGTACTCGACGCCTGCGGCTGCCGCCTCGCGAAGGGCCTCGACCGGCTCGCGGTCCATATGCGTCTGTAGATTCTCGGCGGATAAAACGCTCCGCCACCGGCAGGTCACGTCAGGGATGCAACGACGCGGCTCTCGTCCGATTTCGTGTGTCACCCTCTCAGGCCGATCGAACTGGGGCGTCACCCGCTCGTAGACGGTCGAGACTGTCGCCGACAGTGGCACCGGCGTCGGCTGCCCGCTCGGCGACGACCTCCGCGAGCAACGGCTCCGTTCCGACGGCACCGGCATACCAGATCCGGTGGCCCTCGACCGTCGCTGGCGTCTCCCACCCCTCGCGGTAATCCTCGGTCAGCCCCATGTCCTCCGGAATGTCCTCCTGGGTGTGGTACCCGTCGGCGATGAACAGGGGCACGACAACTACGTCGGTACTGGTGAAATAGTCTGTCACGTCGTCGACCTCCGGTTCCTCGTCCATGAAGAGGGCCTGTACTTCATCGAAGCGGCCACGAGCACGGATCCGATCGGCGTGATACGTCACGGCTTTTGCGGAGTTCTCGTTGCGTTCGGTGCCGTGCCCGACCACGGCGAGGCCAACCCCATCGCCGACGTCGGGGTCGCCCGTGACTGACTCCGCGCGCCGGACGATGACGTCGCTCATCGCGTCGTGGGTCCCCACGGGGCCACAGTAGTGGACCGTCTGGCCGGTGTCTTCGGCCGAGAGCGTGGCGGTGACGGCGCTGGTCCCATTCGAATCCCAGCCGGTCCAGCCCTCAAGACGGAACTCCCGGGGGATCACCTGCTCGGTGAAATACCCCTCGCTGATGAACAGCGGCACCAGATAGACCTCATCGCTGGGGACGGTCCGGAGGGCCTCCCGGAAGTGGGGTTCTTCCTTCCAGAACGCCGTTTGGACGGTGTCGAACGCGCCGGTCGCGCGGATGCGGCGGGCGTGCTCGTGAGCCGGCCGGCTCGACTCGGGATTGAGGTGGGAGCCGTGGGCGGCGATCACCAGCGCTGACATGGCCAGGCGTTGGCCGAGGACGGCCTTAGCCGTTGGCCTACTGGGGATTTATGCGACTACCGGCCCCACCCAGCGGTATGACACTCGCAGAGCAGGCCCGGGAGGCTGTCCGGGCCCGGCCGTTCATCCACGAGGCGTTACGGGCCGGAGTGATCAACTACTCCGCGGCCGCTCGGCTGCTTGACGTCGGCGAGGTGGACGCCGTTGCCGCCGCCCTCCGCCGGTACGGCGAGGAACTTCCAGCACGCGACGAATCGGCCCGGTCGGCGCGGGTCACGATGCAGAGTGGGGTTGGCCGTGTTGGGGATCCTGCTGAAGGCCTCCTGGTGGTCGGCGATGGGGCGTTCGCTCCGGGAGAAGGGTCCCTGACGGCAGTCCTGGTCGCCGGGGATGTCGACCCGTGGCTGTTGACTCGCGCCCTCGCTCGGCTGGACGCCGAAGACGTCAGCGTGACGGCGGCAGGTGTCGCGGACGAATCGCTCGTTGTACTCGTCGAACGTCGGGACGGTCCCCGGACGGTCCAGTTCCTCGAAGGGCTGGTGTAAGGGTCCCAGCAGACAGCACTGCCGGAGGCGCGGGGGGCTCGACTGCCCGCCACTGACGTGATTCGTCACCCGATCCGACGGATTGAAACGCTCGCCGCCGAACCTTCAGCCAATGACCCTTCGTGTGACGAACACGCTTTCGGGCGAAAAAGAGGGCTTCGAGCCACGCGATTCCGACTCCGTCCTGCTGTATTACTGTGGCCTGACGACCTCCGATCCGCCCCATCTGGGCCACGCCCGTGGGTGGGTCCACGTCGACGTTATGCACCGCTGGCTCGACTGGCTTGGATACGACGTCCACCACGTCGAGAACTTCACCGACGTCAACGAGAAGATCGTCGCCCGCGTCGGCGAGGTCGGCGACAGCGAGGCTGACGTGGCCCGCAACTACATTCAGGACGTCATTCGGGACATGCGATCGCTGAACCTCAAGCGGGCCGACGTTTATCCCCGGGTCTCAGAGCACGTCCCCGAGATCATCGACCTCGTCGAGACGCTGATTGACCGGGGCTACGCCTACGAAGCCAACGGCTCGGTGTACTTCGACGTCACTGAGTTCGAGAAGTACGGCGACCTCTCGAACCAGACCGTCGAGGAGCTGGACGCCCAGGGCGATCCCGAGGAGCGCGGCGAGAAACGCCACCCGCAGGACTTCGCGCTCTGGAAGGCTGACGGCGTCGCTCCCGCGGACATCGCCGAGCACCGCCATGACGGGGCTGCACCAGCCGAATCGGCCTGCGAGACCGCCCAGACCTGGGACTCGCCGTGGGGCGAAGGGCGACCGGGCTGGCACGTCGAGTGCTCGGCGATGAGCATGACCCATCTCGATGAGACGCTTGATATTCACGTCGGCGGCCAGGACCTCGTCTTCCCCCATCACGAGAACGAGGTCGCCCAGAGCGAGGCGGCGACCGGCCAACAGTTCGCCAACTACTGGCTACACGTTGGCCTGCTGGAAACGAAAGCGGAGAAGATGTCCTCCTCGCTTGGCAACTTCGCCACGGTCGAGGAGGCCATCGCCGAGCACGGCCTCGGCGTCGTTCGGACCTTCCTGCTGTCGACGGCCTATCACAGCCGGGCGACCTACAGCGAGGGAACGATGGCCGAAGCCGCCGATCGCTTCGAGACGCTCCGGCGGGGCTACGAGCGCGCCGTCGAGGCCGCCGACAGCGTCGACGCGGGGACGAAGGTCGAGGATGACGACCTGCGGGAAGCCGTCGAGGCCGTCCGCGAGGACGTCCCCCGAGCGATGAACGACGACTTCAACACTCGCGAGGCGCTGGCCGCGCTGCTGGAGTTGACGAACGCGGTCAACCGCCACGTCGACGGCCACGACACCTACGACTACCGGGGTCTTCGAGGGGCGATCGAGGCCTTCGAGGAGTTCGGCGTCGACGTGCTCGGGTTGCCGCTGGCGGAAGATGAGGGCGACGGCGGTGACGTCCGTTTGGCCGAGGATCTCGTGGAACTCGTGCTGGACGTTCGGGAGAGTGAACGTGAGGCTGGCAACTACGAGCGCGCCGACGACCTTCGAGACGAACTCGCCGCGCTGGGCGTCGAGGTCCAGGACAGTGACGACGGGCCGACGTATCGACTGCCCTGAAAAGTCTGCACTGGCGTCTTTCGTCGCCGATCAGGATCCCAACCGCGCGAGTCTTTCGACACCTCAACGACGATTGGCAAGTCCCTCTCCCTGGTGTGGATCGCCACAGCGTCGAGCAGTCAAATACACCATCGTCCGCAGTACACTTTTCAAAAGTCTCCGAGTAGCCCCCACACATGGACAAGTACATCGGCCTCGACTGGGCCGGAAAGGGGTGGTTCGGCGTCGTCCTGTACGACACTGACTGGGAGACCGACTTCTTCCCGACGATCTGGAGCGTCTGGAAGCGCCATAGCGACGCGACGCGGATCTTCATCGACATCCCGATCGGCCTCCCGTCGAGCGGGCGTCGAGCCTGCGACGTCGAAGCCAAGGGAACCCTCGGCCAGCGGGGCTCCAGCGTCTTCTATACACCTGTCCGGCAGGCGGTCTATCAGCAAAATCTCGCCGCCGCCAAGGAGACCAACGAGGCGGCCGGCTACAGTATCCAGAACCAGGCGTGGGCGATCGTCCCGCGCATTCGGGAGGTCGACGAGTTCATCGACATGAACCCGGGTGCCAGGGATCGCCTCGTCGAGACCCACCCCGAACTCTGTTTCTACGCACTCAACGGTCACAGTACGGTCCCACCGAAGACAACGACCGAGGGAATCGATCGGCGACGGGCACTCCTCGCCGAGGAGTACCCCGCGGCGACGACAATCTACGAGGACAGTTGCGAGCGCTACCTCGAACCCGACTACGCGCCGCTGGCCGGCGGCGAGGACGACGTGCTGGACGCGATGGTCGCAGCACTCGCGGCCCGCCGCCCCGACGACGAGTTGTCCCGACTCCCCACCGATTCGGAACCCCCGCGTGACGCCCGCGGCCTCCCGATGCAGATCGTGTATCCGGGCGACGTGAATCAAACGCGGTTACCTTCGATCGCCGAAAACCACAGCGAGTGATCGTGAACCCGGTCAAGCGAGGGCGGCCGTCCCCACTCACCTGACGATCGTCACTGGAACGGTTACTTTGTCGATGACGCTCTTAGCGACGCTTCCGACGACCTGTTGGCGTTCCTCGGAGAGACCCCGGTGCCCGACGTAGATCGTGTCGGCCTCGGTCTCCCGGGCGCGGTCGGCGATCTCGGCGGCCGGTCGGCCGGTCAGCAGTTCCGTCTGAATGGCGAGGCCGTCCGCCGAATCCTCGACAGTTCGGGCTGCCAGTTGCCGAGCGTCTTCGAGGAGCTGGTTGGCGTGTTCGGTAGCTTTGCTCCCGCCCGGAAGGATGATCTCGCCGTTTTTCAACTCTGGATCGGGCTGAAGGACGTGCAAGATCTCCAGGGTCGCGTCGAATGCGAGTGCGTGTTGGGATGCGAACCGGACAGCTTCGTTGGACTCTTCGGAGCCATCCGTGCCGACGAGATATCGCATATCCGGACGTTGGCTGCCGCTGAAAAAAGTCTATTCCCGCGAATCGGCTGTTTTCGTTGCCGGCACGATGGTAGCGTTCGGCCACATGTGCGTCGCCGTAACGCTATTACCGTCACTCTTGGATACTTTTAACCCGCTCTGCTGAGAGGGTGCTCATGGAATATGAACTTCGAGTACACGCACCGACCGTCCTACACGCATCTCATCGTTGAACTGGAGCACGGAGAGTCGATCATGGCCGAACCCGGGGCCATGGTCGGCCACTCCCCGACGATATCCGTCGAGACAGAATCGAGCGGTGACGGAATTCTGGGCTCGGCAAAGGCGATGCTCGGCGGGGAGTCGGCGTTCGTGAACAACTTCGTCGCCGAGGACGGCCCCGGGCAGATCACCTTCGCACCGCCCTCGCCCGGTGACGTGATGGAACATCAACTCGAGGGGGAGACGCTCTACACTATCGATGGCGCGTTCCTCGCGGCGGAGGGGACCGTCGAGATCGATTCCGAACTCGGCGGCCTCAAATCCATGCTGGGCGAGGCATCGCTCACTCCACTCGCGCTGAAGGGGACCGGGTCGGCGTTCATCGACGCGTACGGCGGTCTCGAGCGGCTCGACCTCAGCCCTGGTGAGTCCTACGTCCTTGACAACGAACATCTCGTCGCCTGGGACGATACGATCGACTTCGAAACGCGGCGCGTCGGTGGCCTCAAGTCGACGCTGCTGAGCGGTGAAGGCGTCGTCTTCGAGTTCAGCGGCCCGGGGACGGCCTGGTACCAGACGCGGGACATGGATGCGCTGGTGTCGATACTCGCCCCGCGGATGCCGAGTGACAGCTGACGGGACCGCTCACACTATGCGTCCTGATCGGGTGCCTCTCCCTGCCACCAGCCCACTGTCGACCGATCGGAGTGGCGCTGGCAGCGTGTAACTGTCTCTCCACGGGGTATCGAATCCTGCCATCCACACGGGCGAACGCTTTTCTATCAGCCTGCCGAGACAGCGGGTATGCGTCTGCTAACTGTCGGGATCGTCTTTTCCGTACTCGGACTCGGCGCGTATCTCGCGGGCCTGTTCGTGGCCTATCCTGGCCGGTCATTCTCGCTGACTGGGGTGATGACCGGCCTGACGTTGCTGGCGATCGATCGCTCAACGGAGGGGGGAGTGTGATCGAGGCGCTTGCCTACGACGGCACCGGCGTCGAGTCCGAGTCGGACATCGACGCGGCGCGGTCGGCTGCTGGCACCACTTGGGTCCACGTCAGCGACGCGACGACCGCTGAGATCGACACTGTCGCCGACGCGTTCGATCTCCACGCGCTGGCAGTCGAAGACGTCACGAACAACGTCCGCGCGAAGGCGGAGGAATTCAGTGCGTACACGTTCGCCTTAGTGAAGACCGCCCGGCTGACTCGCGGCGAGACCACCTTCGAGGAGGAGATCGACGACGAACCGGTCGGTGTCTTCATCGGCGAGGACTGGCTGGTGACCGTCGCAACCGGGAGCGCCGACGTTATCGGGCGGGTACAGACGGCTGTTCGCCAGGGTGACGAGCGATTGCTCGAACGTGGACCGGACTTCACCGCCTATCGGGTCTTGGACGTCATCGTCGACGAGTACTTCGAGATCCTCGAACACCTCGAGACACAGATCGAAGCGATCGAGGACGAGGTCGTCGAATCCCCGGACGCCGACCTGCTCGAATCGATCAATAGCGTCCGGCGTGAACTGCTCTCCTTCAGGAAAGTCGTCTGGCCGGTTCGCGAAACGCTGGCCGTCCTCGCTCGTGGCGATGTCCAGGCGATACAGGGGGACACCGAGAAGTACTACCGCGACGTCTACGATCACCTGATCCAGTTGGTCGATCTCATCGAAACCTACCGCGATCTGGTCGTCGGCACGCGGGACATCTATCTCAACGCACTCAGCCAGTCCACCAACGAGGTGATGAAGGTGTTGACCGTCGTCGCGACGATCTTTATCCCGCTGACGTTCGTCGTCGGCGTCTATGGGATGAACTTCGCCGACAGTCCCTACAACATGCCCGAGCTGTCCTGGCAGTTCGGCTATCCAGCCGTCCTGCTCGGGATGGCCATCGTCGCGGGCCTGATGGTCATGTACTTCCGGCGACAGTCCTATCTCTGAGTTGTCCCGGTGTGGGTACGTCACGCTCAGACGCCCAGTATTAACGGGCCGAGCAACACGCCCATCAGCGAGACGCGCCGTGCGCCAAGGCGTGCCGGAATCAGTCCGATTGCGGTACTCACAACGAAGACAGCGACCCCGATTGGTCCGGCAAAGAGCCCCGAGAGGCCGACCAACACCCCGAGGACGGCAATCGAGAGGCGGGCGTGATTCAATCCCTGGACGGTCCGGAGATACCAGTCCCCGACAACGAGTACGAGTACGAAGCCGATCGCTGCCGCGATCAACACCGCAGCCAGCAGGAGCGGCCAGGCAAGCGGGGAACCGGATCGATCGAGTGCGACCAGGACGCCGGTGCGGGGATTTCCAAACGCGATCAGCGCACAGAGGGCAAACAATGTGTTCGAGGTGTTCACGCCGCTGGTGGTGACGACGAACCCGCGAGTGCCCTGGTTCGTTGGCGTACTCACCAGCGCAAGCGTCGCCGCGACGGCACTGGAGACGCCGGGGAGATAGCCCACAATTGCGCCTGAGACGGTCCCGAGGAAGGCGAGCCCGCCCACCGAGCGTTGTGTCGTCCGGACCGTCGGGTCGTCTTGCGGTGGGATCCCCGACCCGCGCATGGCGTCGAGTAACACCGGCGCGCCGAACAGCCCGGCGAACAGTGGGGCGAGCATACTGCCGACTGGTAAGACACCCGCCGCGGGGACGTCAAGCGTCAGGACGCCGAGAAGTGCGCTGACGGTGAACGAGAGCAGCGCGGCCCGTCTGGCGTGGGTCGTCGGTTCTGTGGCGATCACTGCCGCGGCAATCACCGTCAGGACGACCGGCAGATTCGCAGCGAGTGTGGGATAGATCCGTAACATAGCGAGCGTCACCGGAACCGCGAGCGGCAGTGCAAAGACGACCGCGAGCCCGCTGCCGAGTGCCGACAGCCGGAGCGCTTCGCGCCCACGACCGGCGAGTACCAGTCGGTGGCTCGGGAGCGCGCTTGCGGCCATCGCCGGGTCGGGGACGCCAAGGGCCAGTGCGGGCACGAAATCGAGGAACGTGTGGGTCACGCCCGCAGCGAGCATCGCCGCCCCGACCAGGCGCGGTGGAGCGGGAATGCTTGGGGCGACCGCTGCGAGCAACAGTGCGAAGTTGTTGGCGTGCAAGCCGGGCGTCAGCCCGCTGATCGTCCCGAGACAGATTCCACCGGCGATTGCGCCAACGGCGAGGAGTGTCGCTTCGGGGGCGAACGCGACTCTGACGCCGAGATCGAACACGAAGGCATTGGTTTCGTTGTCAGTCATAAAGTCGCGGCTCGAGCGGCGGGGACCGACCAAATGAAAAACTTCATTAACATAGTGGAAAAGAACATATACACATGGACCGGGACAAATGGGTGATGATCGGATTGTTCCTAACTGGAGTATCCCTCATTGGGGTTGGAGACACAATCATCGTCGACGTGGGCACCTGGATAAATCCAGGAACAGCCCTGTCGATCGCAGGTGGTGCCGTACTGGGGCTAGCTGGGATAATCGCGTTCCGGTGGCAGACAGGATCAGTCTCACGGCGGCGTGCGGGAGCGCTCGTCGGGAGTTTTCTCGTCGTCGGGGTCGGGAGTGTCGTCAGCTCGAGACTGATTGGCGGAGAAATCAACGAAGGATTCCCCCTCGTCTTCGTCATCGTGTTCATATACTGGCTCGATACCCTACAGTCAGAGACGCCAGGTCGGACTGAACGCATGGGCCTCCTGGGTCGGACTGACGAACGTATGCGCTTGTTGGCGTACAAGGCGGCCTACGGAGTGCTTGTCGCACTCATCGTCGTGGCAGGGCTGTGGCTCTGGCTGCGGGAGGTCGGTATCGTCGTCGTGTCGGCTGAGACAATGATCGCCGTCGTCGGCGCGATCGCGCTATTCGGCTGGCTCGGCGCGTATCGCTACCTACAGACGCACAATTGATGGGTGTGAAAGAATGCTCGATACCAAAAGAGTCGGTGTGATCGCCCTGTTCACACTGGCGATTGCACTCTTTGGCGGCGGCTACGCGATGGTGCTCGAATCTGGCGTCGAATATCTCCCGGGCGTCGGCCTGACGATCGCTGGGAGTTTCGTCCTCGGGTTGTCGTGGGTCGTCGAGTTCCGCCGCCGGAGTGGCCAGGTTTCGCGTCGTCGGACGCTGGCGCTCGTCGCTAGCTTCCTCGGCGTGGGTCTCGGGTCGGTCGCAATCACGCCGTTCGTCGGATCGGGTGACGTCGCCAATCTAGCGTTTCTGGTGGTTTTCATCCCCGCTATCGTCTACTGGATCCACAAACGGGAAACCGGGACGAAAGTGACCCGGACCGACGAACGGATGCGATTGCTGACGTACAAGTCGGCCTTCTGGATGCTTGCCATCATCGTCCTGGTGAGTGGGGGGCTCCTGTGGGCCGAACTACTTCTCTCCTACACGGTCTCCGCGAAAACGATACTGACGCTGAACATCGGGATCGGCCTGTTCGGCTGGTATGGCACGTATCTCTACGTCCAATCGCACAACTGAATGACAGAAGCATGGAAAACGATATCGAACTTCGACGGGTCAAGCACGATCTCACCCAGGAGGACCTGGCGGAAGCCCTCGACGTGACTCGCCAGACCATCGGCGCCATCGAACAGGGACGCTACGACCCTCGGCTCGAACTCGCTTTCGACCTCGCGGACTTTTTCGACACGACTGTTGATGAGTTGTTCTGGCGGGAAGACGATGGCGAAAATTGAGTGCCCGGACGCTGCGGTCGACAGGCGAAAGCGACTCGTTAAGTGAATCCACGGTCAATCTAACCGCAATGACCGAAACCGATCTCGAAGACCTGCGTCGCGGTACCGATCTGGTCAAGCGTGGCTTCGCAAAGATGCAGAAAGGTGGCGTCATCATGGATGTCGTCAACCCCGAACAGGCCCGCATCGCCGAGGATGCGGGCGCAGTTGCCGTGATGGCCCTGGAAGCAGTCCCGGCGGACATCCGCAAACGCGGCGGCGTCGCGCGGATGGCCGACCCCGCCGACGTCGAGGAGATCATCGACGAAGTCTCGATTCCGGTGATGGGCAAGTCCCGCATCGGCCACACCAAGGAGGCCCAGATCCTCGAAGCGATCGGCGTCGACATGATCGACGAGAGCGAAGTCCTGACGCCGGCCGACGACGCCTACCACATCGACAAACGGGAGTTCACCAGTCCGTTCGTCTGTGGCGCTCGCAATCTCGGGGAAGCACTGCGCCGGATCGACGAGGGCGCGGCGATGATCCGAACGAAAGGCGAGGCCGGCACTGGCGACGTCAATCAGGCCGTCCACCACCAGCGCACCATCAAGAGCGCGATCCGGAAATTGGACGGGATGAGCCACGAGGAACGGGAAGCCTGGGCGCGAGAGCACGAAGCGCCGGCCGAACTCGTTCACGAGACCGCCGAGATGGGGCGCTTGCCGGTCGTCAACTTCGCCGCCGGCGGGATCGCAACTCCTGCCGACGCGGCGCTGATGATGCACCACGAATGTGACGGCATCTTCGTCGGCTCGGGCATCTTCGGTGCCGAGGATCCCCAGGCCATGGGCGAGGCGATCGTCGAGGCTGTCAACAACTGGGACGATCCCGAGACACTGGCAGCTATCGCGTCGAACATCGGCTCGGGAATGAAAGGCGACGCGAACGCGGACCTGCCCGAAGACGAGCAGATGCAAGGTCGCGGCGTCTGAAGGTCGATAGCTGTTTTTTTGGCTGATTCAGTGAGAAAGGTAGTCCGTTTGTCGCGCGTTACTGTCGCGGATTCCTGGGCGCTTGCTGTTGGGGCGCTGGGGCGCGATTACGGGTTTCGAGCCACCACGCTAGCGCGCCGCCAGCGCCGCCGACGACGACCGGGTAGACGATCGTGCCCACGAGCATCAGGTTGGCGTACTCGCCGATGCCGGCGACCGCATTCTGATTGAACGCCTGGGCGAACACGTAGAATATCTGGCCGAGTTCGAGTTCGTCGATTACGAAGCCGCTGGTTGCGACGACAGTGAGACTGGTGAACAGCCCGAACAGCGTCAGGTACGCGATCGCTGGCGTCGTCCCTTTCGCGAAGGCGTCAGTCAGTGAGCGAACGTAGTTGCTCCGGCGGACGCGAACGAAGCCAACGAGTCCGACGATCAGGGCCGTCACGAGGTACGGGATCGCCGCCGTACTCACGCCTTCGCCGATCGAGAGGCCATGAACTTGGGCAAACACCACGAACGAGGCCAGCAACCGGTCCAGGGTCGAGACCTCGACGAGCTCGGAGACGTCCATGTACACGTAACTCGTCGCGAACAGCCCGATCAGGACGCCGAAGAAGGCGAGTGTGCCGTACGACGTGCCGGCTTTGCGCTCACTCGGCCCGAAGTACCACGAGACGAAGCCGCCAAGACCACCGAACAGGAGCGGGTAGATGAGGCCAGCGAGGACGATCGCAGTCATCATAGAGAATTCTGAACTGCTCGTTGTCGGTACCAGAACCGCGGCGATCAGCATGACCGGCAGATAACCCAACGTGACGGTCGCTCCCGTGAGAACGCCGTCTGTCAGCGATGCGTTCTCATAGAGGTTCGAGTCGGTGATGAGTTTCGCCGTCTGATACAGCAATAGCGGCGCGAGCAGGTAGAGGAACCCGAACGCTGCTTCGCCGGCTTGGAACGTATCAAACGTCGCGTACAGGTACGGAACGATATGGTCTGGCGTCGCGAAGTGCAGATCCATCGTGGTCACCGCACCGATTTCGAGGAGATTGTCGACCAGCCCCTCAGGCATCAGTACCGCGATGCCGATTCCGAGGGCGAACATGACTGCTCCGACGACCGCCCCGGCAATCCCTCCTGACAGCAACGGAAGCACCGTCCGTAACCGGTCGAGATCGAAGCCACCGCCGTAGCCGCCGCCTGGACCACCCGCTGGTGCTGGCTGTCCGGGGCCACCGCCCTGGCCCCCTGGCCGCCCCTGGACCGGTTGGGCTGGAGACTGTCGCTGTCCACCCTGGGGTGGTTGCCCACCCTGTCCCTGGGGAGGCTGGCTGCCTTGTCGGGGCTGGCCGTCCTGCGGTGGCTGTCCGCTCTGTTGTGGGTAACCCTGTCCCTGTTGGGGGCCGCTACCCTGCGGTGGCTGTGTGTCTGTCGGTTGGCCTTGTGTGGGCTGTGTACCTGTTCCCTGCGGTGATGGCCCGCTCTGTCCCGGTTGCCCGGGCTGTTGACGTGGCCCACTTCTAGACGGCTGGCCGTCTGGACCTTTCGACTCTCCCCGATCGGTGGTTCCCGGTGACTGCTGCATTCCCCCAGCCGGGTCTGAGGGCTGCTGGCTCTCTGACTCGTCGTCAGTCTCTGGCCCCGTGTCTGTTCCCGGCGACTTGTTCTGTCCAGTTGGGGGCTGGTTTTCAGGCCTCCCCTGCTGGTCGGGTTCGTTCGGAGTTGTTCGCTCGCTCGGTTCGTTCTCAGCCTCGGATCCGACTGTCAACGTCGCCCCACACGATGGACAAATCCCGGCCGATTCGGGGACTTCGTCCCCGCACTCGTGGCAATACATGTTTCTGACATGACCCACCGGGTTTATAAAGGTGCGTGTTGGATGAGCGGGTTGCTGGGACGGTAAGCGAGTGTGTGGCCAGCGGTGGCCTGATTCGTCAGGTGTTGCGGACTCATGATGGGTCTTCTGATCCGTATCACCCGCGACTCGGTCGGCCCGTCCGCCAGTCTGGGTGGTTATCCGCGAGGGTAATCGTCAAGTCTGTTCGTCTCGGGATTTAGCATATGGAATCCGTTGCGTCCGTTGTGACGCAGGCCCGTGATTTTCTATCTGCGTTGACGAGTACCGAAGCTAAGCTGGCGTGGTCGGCGATTGTTCTGCTCGTCGCGATCCTGCTGGCGGTCGTCGTCGTGCCGCGTGTGCTTGGCCGCGTCTGGTCGCTGTTCACTGACCGATTCGTCCGCGGCAAGGTTGCGGAGGGTGCGGACGTTCTGAGTCAGTACGTTCCGACAACGGCCACCTACCTCCTGGTACGTGGGCTGCAATCTGCCATCCTGTTTGGTGCTACGGTAGCTCTGTTGGTCGTCTGGGGTGGTATGGCCGAAGCCTGGCAGTTGCTCGTGTTGATCAAAGAGTCGATCCCGATGCTGACGCAGTTGCTGCTGACGGTTGGGTTGGCCATCGCGGCATACATCGCCATCGATCAACTCCAACAGGCCGTCGGGAGAATCAGCGAGCAAGCCGATTGGATGACTGATCACCAACAGGAGATCGTCGTCAGGATGGGCCAGCTCACGATTCTCGTGGTCGCTGGCCTGCTGGGACTGACGATCTGGAACATCAACCTCCAGGGATTGCTCGTCGGCGCGGGGTTCCTCGGAATTGTCGTCGGCTTTGCCGCTCGCCAGACGCTGGGATCGATCATCGCCGGATTCGTGTTGATGTTTTCCCGACCGTTTACGATCGGCGATTGGGTCCAGATCGGCGACGAGGAAGGCGTCGTCACGGACATCACGATCGTCAACACGCGCCTCGAGAACTTCGACGGCGAGGTCGTCGTCATCCCGAACGACCGCGTCAGCGACAGAGCAATTGTCAACCGGAGCGAGCGCGGTCTCCTCCGATTGCGCATCGACGTCGGGATCGACTACGAGTCCAGTCCCGAACGCGCAAAGGAAGTCGCCCTGGAGACGATCAAATCGATCGGCGTGATCGCCGATGCACCGCCGCCACAGATCGTGCCAAAGGCGTTTGGCGACTCGGCGATCGTCATGGAGATGCGGTTTTGGATCGATCATCCGACGCCGCCACGAAAGTGGAACGCGGTCGAGAACGTTGTGATGTCGGTCAAATCGGCCTTCGAACGCGAAGACATCAAGATCCCGTTCCCGCAGCGTGAACTCACTGGGCGAGCCGAAACCGGCGGATTCACTGTTCGCGACGCCGAGGCTGGATCGCTGGAGAGCAGTAGCCGATCCACTCACGACTCATAGCGGTACCGACCGAGCTTGGTGGACTGGGCGCGATCACTCGTATAGCTGGGTGCCAGCACCGATCCGTGTCTGGTAGGTCCGAGCGTCGACACCCCATTCGTCGAACGCATCGAGCATGGCCGTCGCGACGGCCCGCTGGTCGCGGTCTCGACAGACTGCGAGGACGCCCGGGCCGGCACCGCTAATCGTCACGCCAGTCGCGCCCGCTGACAGCGCTCGCTCCCGGACGGCGTCGTAGCCGTCGATCAGCTTCGCTCGGGCCGGCGTGACGATACTGTCTTCCATGCCTCGGCCGACGAGATCCGGGTCGTCCTGGGACATTCCCGCGGTGAGCGTTGCCGCGTTCCCGACCGTCTCGACCAATTGGTCGACGGACGTCTCCGTTGGGACGACGCGCCGTGCGTCACGAGTCGAGACGACAATTTCCGGGAGACAGGCGACCAGGGAGATATTTGCGTCGATCTGTGTGACGCCGTCCGGTGTCGCAATGGTGAAGCCGCCCAGAATTGCCGGCGCGACGTTGTCGTCGTGGGCGTCCCCGGAGACGACTGCCTCGCCTTCGGCAGCGATCGGGACCAGTTCTTTGCGGGACTTTCCGCGATCGTAGAGTTCGTTGAGCGCGACCGCCGCCGCGGCCGCACTGGCAGCCGAGGAACCGAGGCCAGAGGCCGGGCGAATCCCTTTGTCAATCTCGATCCGAGCCGGCGCGTCCAGCGCGTCGACGACGGCACCGACGGTATTTTTCTCGGGGTCTTCCGGGATGTACTGGCTCCCGGCACCTGTCACTTCGATCGTCGTCTCGGCGTCGCGTTCGACGCGGACGACATCAGCCGGCGCGGCGAGCGCGATCCCGAAGACATCGAACCCACTCCCAAGGTTCGCGCTCGTGGCTGGTGCCCGCGCCGTCAACATGTCTCGCTGTTGCCGGACTGCTGGCAAAAAGGTAGCGAACTGTCGAGGCTCCTTCGGGTGGCGAAACGTGTCGGCCACCTAATCGAACGCACAACTGATAAGCCCCCGTCCCCGCAATCGCCAACCTGGCCCTCATGGAGTTAGATTTCGCTCGCCTCGTGCTCGTGGCCGGTGACCTTGCTGCCGGGGTCGTGACTGGGTGGCTCGCCGTCTACGCCTGGCGTCACCGTGAGGTCCCCGAAGCGATTCCGTTCGGTGGACTCGCGGCTGTCGTCTGCGTCTGGGCAGTTGCGGACGCCCTGGCGCTGCTCACCACGAGCTCGACGGCCGCAACCGTGCTGACCGTCCTCTCGACCGTGGCTTATTCACACGTCGCCCCGCTCTGGGTGCTGTTTGCGCTGGCGTATACCGGATACGACAACTGGGATCGACCGCACATGCTCGTTACACTCTGGCTTGCACCGCTTGCCTACTCGCTCACTCTGCTCACTGCACCCCTCCACTCGCTGGCCGACGTGGCAGTGACGTTTCAGACTGTCAACAGCATCACGGCACCCGTCAATCCACGGGGAGCACCGTTTTGGCTGTTTACTGCTGTCGCCTATCTGTTGCTCGTTTTCGGGTACTACCGCCTCGTCGAGTTCTCTGTCCGCTCGCGACGCGTGTATCGCCGGCAGACGGCGACGATCGTCGGTGCGAGTCTCTTCCCGCTGATCGCTAATGCGGTCGACGTACTCGGTTTTGGACCTCATCCCGGATTGGATATGACGCCGCTCGCGTTCGCACTAACCGGTGCTTTCGTCGGCTGGGCGCTGTTCGAGTACGACTTCCTGACCGTGGCCCCGCTTGCCAGCGATGTTCTCGTCGAAGAACTACCGGATCCGGTCCTCGTGCTCGATACCGATGATCGAATCATCGATCACAACCAGGCGGCTGTCGCCGCGCTCGGTGTCGAAACACTATCGGGCCAAGCGCTGGACGACGTCGCTCCGGAATTGCTCGACCGACTCGGCACGGATCGGCCCGTCTCGGACCTCGGGCCTGCACGCAGCGACGGTTCATATGCCGTCTTTCGGCCACAGACACAGGCCATTACTGACCGGGCCGGACACCGTCGTGGACGGCTGCTCTTGCTTCGGGACGTGACCGTCCAGCAACGTCGGCTCGACCGCGTCGAGGCCTTGCAGGCGACGACCGAGCAGTTCATCCAGGCTCGCATCGACGATCAGGTGGCTGAAATCGCGGTTTCGTTCGTCGAAGGCGTCCTCGATCAGGAGGTCGCGGCGGTTTTGCTGGCTGAAGACGATTGCCTTCGCCCGGCAGCGCTGTCGACGGAAGTTGCGTCGATTGTCGACGGGCGTCCGCCGGACGTGACGCCCGAAGACGGGGCGTTGTGGGACGCCTACAAGAGCACACGGCCGGGCGTCATCGAAACCGACGGCGCGAGTTGGGGCCCGATCGGCGACTGTGTTGACGGGTCGGGGCCATTACTCGTCATCCCGCTTGACGACGACGGCCTGCTGATCGTCGGTTCGGCGTCAGCCGATGAATACTCGGCCGAGGATCGACAGTTCGCAAACATTCTGGCGGGCGCGACGGCGACGGCGATCGAACGAGTCTCCCGAGAAGAGGAACTCCGGGAGAATCGGCGGATCGTCCGCCAGCGAACCGAACAGCTCGAGTTTCTCAACGGTGTCCTTCGACACAATATCCGCAACGGCATGCAGGTCATCGACAGCAACGCCGATCTGCTGGCCCGATTCGTCGACAGCGACAGTGACGGCCAGCGCCATCTCACTCGGATCCAAGAGCGGTCGGGTGAACTGGCGACGCTGACTGAAACGATCCGCTCGATCACCGATACACTGACCGACGAAACAGACGAGCGTCTCTGGTCAGTCCCGCTCGAACGGACGCTCACGACAGGCCTCGAAGACGTCACAGGCGAGCACGATGTTTCCATCAAGACTGACATCGCGGATGGATCGACGGTCCTGGCGAATGACCTCCTCGCGGACGTCTTCGAGAGTGTTGTCCGCAATGCCATCGAGCACAACGACACCAAGACGACTCACATCGAGATTACGGTCCAGAATGTCGGCGAGTGGGTCCAGGTCTATATCGCTGATAACGGCCCCGGTGTCTCCGATCACCTCAAGGAATCGCTGTTTGAGCGCAACTTCGGCATCAGCGATACCGCCCATGGGTTCGGGCTGTACTTCGTCGCCGTCATGATGGATCTATACGGTGGGGATATCTGGTTCGAAGACAACGATCCGCGGGGCGCAATTGCTGTCCTCGAATTTCAGCGAGGCGACGCGGAACGCGATTTCTGATCGTCTGAGTGTCCCTCTGGGGATCAGATTCGGTCTCACACGGGACGGGCCGACAGGGAAAGGCCTATTCACCAACCAGCACAAGCCGATCCATGATCGGCGTCGTCGGGGGCGGGATCGCCGGACTGGCGGCCGCCCACCGCCTCCAGAAGCAGGATCGAGAGGTTCGCGTTTTCGAGGCGAACACGGACCTCGGTGGTCTCGCAGCGACCTACGAGACCGCCGGCGATCCAATCGAGAAGTTCTATCACCACCTCTCGAAATCCGAGGAGACGATCGTCGAGTGGATCGACGAACTGGGCCTGGAGTCGGATCTGGAATGGCGCTACGGCAGCGACGCCTACTACGTCGACAGCGTCGTCCACCCGATGGACAAGCCCTGGGAGATTCTGGCCTATCCGCACCTCTCGCTGTATGACAAGTTCCGGCTGGGTATGCTCGTGCTGGATGTCGACATCCGTGGCGGCATCCCCAGCTTCGACACCTACGAACGACTGGAGGATTTCGAGGATGTGCCCGTCAAGGAGTTCATCCTCGATCACACCTCGCGGGGCTGTTTCGAGCGATTCTTCAAACCGCTTCTGGAGGCGAAGTTCGGCGACCGCTGGGAGGACGTCAGTGCGGCCTGGCTGCTCGGTCGCGTGAAGTTCCGCGGCGAACGGGACATTCTCAAGGGGGAACTCCTGGGCTACCTCGACGGTGGATTCGGTCGGGTGATCGACGCACTGATCGACTCCGTCGGCCGTGAAAATATCGTGACTGGCGCCCGCGTGACTGATGTGGCGATCGACGGCGCTGGAGTGGAGTCGCTCACTGTCGAGACAGCGGCGGGGGTCCAGACCCACGATGTCGAGGCGGTCGTCGTCGCCACGATGCCGGACGTGCTGGAGCAGTTGACGGGATACACCTGCGAGATCGACTTCCAGGGCACGGTCTGTTCGGTACTCAGTATAGAAGAGTCACTGACGGACACTTACTGGCTCAATATCGCCGACGAGGCTCCTTTCGGTGCACTGATCGAGCACACCAACTACGTCCCGCCCGAGCGGTATGGTGGTGAACACCTGCTGTACGCCGTTAAGTACGTCCAGGACATGGACGACGACCTCTGGCAACAGGACGACGACGGCGTCGAGGAAACCTGGCTTTCCGGGATCGAGGACCTCTTCCCCGAATTCGACCGCGAGTCAGTCAACTGGATCGAGACGGCACGCAACCCGAAGACGGCTCCAATCTACGAGCGAGGCTATCTCGACATGGTGGTGCCCTACGATCTTGGCGACGACGTGGCCGAGGGCGTCTACTACGCGGGGATGGCCTCACAAGCCCAGTATCCGGAACGCTCGCTTAACGGCGCGATCGTCGCCGGCCAGACGTGTGCCGAACGAGTCCAGGAAACACAGTAATTCTCTCCCCATCGAGTGGTGAGCCGACTCCTTGTCACCGCACTCGTCTGGATACTGGATCATCGTGTTCGACTATACACGACAACCAAACCAAGCACCACGAGATAGAGACCGAGTGCGTTACGAACGGGGATCCATCCTGGCGACTGCGCTGTAATTCCGAGCCACATTTCCGCGATTCCGTACCCCAAAAGTGTCACGACAGCAGTTGTCCAACTGATTGGCTTGGCGTTCGGACGCCAGCGTGTGAGTGCCAGCGCTGCTCCGACTGAGACAAGGCTGCTTGTACCGATCGTCTGTGTCATCGACACACCAGGTGTGTGACCGAATGCGATGGCTACCGGGAACAGCACCATGTTGATCGCGACAGACGCAGACACAATGCGTTTCCCACGTTGCCAGCTTTCTTTGAACGATTTGACCGGATGGGGGCTTGACCGATCCGCTGGCTGGCTGGTGGCGGTCACGCCAGAACTGACAACACAGCATAACAAAACGGTTTCGCATTGCAAATATGCCCAATGGGCTCGTCTTCACCCTGGATATTGGCGGTTCCACAGCGGAAACACCACGCCAGGGATTTGCCATCGGCCCTGTCGAGGTCCTCGCTACCGCCGATCACGACTCCGCGCTTGGCGGTCTCGACACAACGTCGTCAGACATATCGATAGCGTGAGAGTGTCCTGGGTGCTCATGCTCTTCGGTATCGAAAGCGGGGCCGATAATCAATAGGTCTCGGCCGCGACATCGAGGCGTTCGAAATTCACGCCTCGTGTGTAGTTGCCAGTTCTTCGCCGAGAACCGCGACGAACGATGGAGTTACAGACGTTTCGTCACGAAACTGATCCGGTCTGACGGGCCGATCGGCGACGCCAGTTGCCCCGCCGTTGCGGTCAATCAGGTACCAATCTCGCTCTCGACGGCATCCGGGTCGACGCCAGGGGCGTCTTCGACATCGACTTCCTCGGGCTCCTCACCGCCGCCGACCACGACTTCGCCGTCGTCGGTCTCGACGTAGACATCGTCGGCGAAGCCTCCGATTGCGTGGGGGTGGTCGGGGTCGTCGAGTTTTTCCGGCGTCGAGGGCGCGTCGGGAAGCCCACTCTCAGGCAGGAACTCGCCCAGTGGATCGTCGATCGTGATCCCGTGAGTCTCGAAGAACTCGGCGTAGCGGTCGTAGTGAGCCTCGACCTCATTGACGGGGAACTCCATCATCTCGGTCCAGCCGTGGTTGTAGAAGTCAAAGTTGGCCTGGGCGTGGGTTATTTCGCGCGCCTCTGCCTCAGGGTAGCCGTCCTCTAGCGCGACGACGTAGGTGTCCATCGTCGCATCGAACAGCGCTTCGAGGCGATCGCGGCGCTCCTCGCGGCGCTCTTCGTCGGCCCAATCTAAGAAGAAGTCGGTGTGAATGTCGACGAGGCGGTCGGCCACCATGTCGCCGACGACCGGTGCTGTCAGGCTTTGCTTTGCCGCCCAGTGTTTGACGCCTTGTTTGATTTTCATATACCTGGCTTTTGGCTAGCCAGACACATCAACGTCCGGGAGTCGATAGCCTGGGATGACACGAATGACGGGCACGATGTCTTTCCATGGAACGATCGACCCGAGATGTCGATCTGGAGCGGGTCCGAACGGACGAGCGGAAACCAGCTAATGCTGCCGATTGTGACGATAGCAATCCACATTAGGCCCCGGTTCCAATATCGAGAGCATGACCACGGCCCACGTAATCCTCGGCGATGGTATCGCGGGCAGTTCCGCCGCGGAGACGATCCGCGAGGCGGATCCCGACGCCGACGTGACCGTCATCACCGAGGAAGGCGAACCCCTCTACAATCGGATCCTGATCAAGGAGTTCGCCAAGGGGAAACTCCCCGAAGATCCCATTGCAATTCACGAAGAAGAGTGGTACGACGACCGTGATATTGAGCTCCACCTCAACACGCAGGTCACGGGTGTCGACACCGACGCCCAGACTGTCGAGGCCAGCGACGGGGAGACCTTCGAATACGACAAGCTCCTCGTGGCGACCGGTGGCACGCCGATCGAACTCCCGATCGAGAACAGCGACGCCGACGGGATTCATCACTTTTGGACCTTCGAAGACGCGCGTCGCATTCGCCAGCACGCCAGCGAGGCCGAGACCGGTGTGGTCGTTGGGGCCGGACTGCTCGGGATCGACCTCGCGGCGATCTGTGGCGCTCAGGGCGTCGACGCCGACTATCTCATGCGGGGCAACCGCTGGTGGCGCTACGCGCTCACGCTCGATGGGGCTGAACTGATTCACGAAGCACTTCGAGATCTGGGCGTGACGCCGGTGTTCGAGAGCGGCATCGAGCGCTTCGAGGTCGACGACGACGGCCACGTCTCCGGGGCAGTCGACTCCAACGGCGAGTTCCACGAGGCCGAGTTCGCGGCCGTCGCGGTCGGGCTTGACTACAACACGGAGTTCCTCCAGGAGTCGCCCGTCGAACTGGACGGCGGGGTCGTCGTCGATGAGCATATGCGAACCAGCGTCGAAAACGTCTATGCGGCCGGCGATCTCACCCGGTACTTCGATGTCATTCTCGACGAGCGCGCCCAGAACGGTTCGTGGGGCAGCGCCAAAGAGCAGGGAGCCGTCGCCGGTGAGAACATGGTCGCTGACGAACCTGCAGAGACGTTCCGGTACGTGCCGACGTACTCGATCACACACTTTGACTTCCCATTTCTTTCCTTTGGGCACCCGACGCTCGGCGACGAGTCCGCCGAATGCACCTACAGCGACGACGAGTGGCGACGACTCACCTTCAAAGACGGGTGTCTGATCGGTGGTGTCCTGATCGGGGATCTCTCGCAGCAGAGTGCCTTCAAACGCATTATCCGCCAGGAACGGCCCGTCGGCGATCAAAGAGACCTTCTGCTTGAACCCGAGGTCGATCTAGACGCCCTGGCCGCCCCCGCGGTCGAACTGTAGGCCAGCTAATCCTCGTCAGTTGTCGTCTCTCGTCACACGTATCGACACCGTTTTGCGCCCCAGTCCGCTGGTAGACGTATGCAGAGCGATTCGGGTGGCGAGATGACTCTCGCCTTCGATCTGGACGCGCTACAGCGACTCGCCCACCCCGACGCTGTTTTCAACGACGCTCGGACGTGGAGCGAGTACGTCGGCATCGTCTCGACGGAGCCAACCTACGTCGTCACCAACTTCGCCCGCAAACACCGGGTTCGCCAGGACTTTTTCTCCGGGCCGCGCGGGCGCAAAGATAGTCTCACCTCGGTCAAAGACCAGTTCGAAACCCCGCGGTACGTCTACGTCGGGTCCGACGAGGACGCCAAGGCACTGGCTACCGAGCAGGGCTGGGAGTACCTCGACGTCGAAGCCGCGGCCGAGGCCGCCGAGTGGGAACTCGGCGACCCCGAACCGCCGGCCCAGGCAGAGAACGAAGAGACGCGAGACGACTGGCCCTAGACGAGTTGCGTGTGACAGGTCCGCAAGCAGCGACAGTTCTCGGGTGGCCTTGCACCCTTCGAGTTGTTTAACCCCGCCGGCGAGCAACGTCCAGCCGATGAGTTCCCCGCGCGTTCCCGGCTCTGGCAACCGTCTCGAACTCCCCTGTGGCGAGTCCGTCGGCCTCTCTGCCCTGGACATGGGAATGCGGGAGTTCGAGTGTGACTGTGGCGACACCCACGCCGTCGTCATGGACGTGCATCCGCCCGGTCGCTTCCTCCCGGAATTTCTCGTCGACGTGCTCAGAGAGACAGTCGAAACGACAGACGAGGCTGAACAGCTGGGAACTATCCACCTCATGGGGATCGTTTTCGAGGAGTTTCCCGACGCCGTCGTGGCCGAAGACGTCGAGGACGACGGTGACATCGGCTGTGGACTCGTCTGGATCACTGACTTTGACTCCCGGCGCCTCCACGAAATCGTCGTCGAACTCGTCGTCGAACTGATGGAACACGCCGTCAGCCACGCCGACGACGAGTCGGCGATCGACGCCTTCGAAACCGAGATGGCTGAGTTCGACGTGGGCGAGTTCGTCGAAGTGTATCGCCAACAGCGGGACTTCGATGGCGAACGGGATTCCCCAGTCTAACCCACTGTGTGACAGTATTGGGCCCGCCCTCGCTTGTGTGACAACCAATTGCGTCTCAGTCTGGCAGTTCGCCGGCACAGCCGTCAGACGCCAGTCTGACGGTGTTTAATGTGGGTTGGGGCCGTGTGTCATACCATGTTGCGCCACGGCGACTTCGAGACCATTTGCGCCGTGATCCGCGAGGCCGATCGCGACGGGCCGCTGACCGCGCGGGAGATCCTCGACCTGCTCGAGGCACACGGCGAATCCTTCGATAGTGCTCACCAGGTGGCGACCGTCCTCGGCCGACACGCCGACACGGGCGAGATCGAAGTCATTCAGGACCGGCCGTACCGCTATCGATTCGACGAGCGGGGTCGGTAAGGCGGTCCCTCTGTTGCTGTCCGGTCGATCGCCGATCGCAACACGTTTTTAGGCCTCATTCGTGGCCGTAGCCGTGCAGCGTCTCCGTGATCGAGTCCGGCTTGCGAACCCTCGTCGAGCCCTTGCCCTCGTCGCCGCGCTCGCGCTCGTCGTCAGGCTGGCCGGGCTTGGTGTTCGTATCGCCCACTGGGATGAGGGACGGGTCGGCTACTGGATTCTCCGGACCGCCGCGAGCGGTCACTGGGAGTACCGCCCGATCATTCACGGCCCGTTCGTCCAGCACGTCACGCGGTGGGTGATCGGTGTCGCCGGCGCATCGGACTTACTCATGCGGCTCCCGGTAGCCGTGCTCGGCAGTCTCCTTCCGCTCTCGGCGTTGCTCTTTCGGACCCGACTGCGGGACGCCGAAACGATCGCCCTCGGCGTCGTTCTGGCCCTCAACCCACTGTTGTTGTACTACTCACGGTTCATGCGCAGCGATCTCCCGCTAGCGCTGTTCGCGTTCGTGACCCTCGGTGCGATCGTGGCCGCGATCGACACCGACCGACGGCGCTACCTCCACCTGGCAGCGGTCGCGTTCGCGCTGGCGCTGACGACCAAAGAGAACGCGATTCTCTACCCCGTCTCCTGGCTGGGTGCGCTGGCGATGCTCAGTGTCGGTACTGCCATTGCTGCTCGCCGGGATGGCGGAAATCCGCTCGATGCCGTCCAAAACCGAACCGTCGCCGTGAAGGACCGTCTCTGGGCGTGGCGCCGGACGCTACCCCTCCTCCCATTGGAAATACTCGCTATCCTCGTGTTCTTTTATGCACCTCGGTCCCCCGATCCGGGCGCTGGACTCTGGAGCGCACTCGTCGATCCGTCGCTTCTCCCGGGCGTCATCTGGAAAGCCACTATTGGGTCGGCGGCCGCTTTCGTCGACCTTTGGCTCGCCCCGGATATGCACGCTCACCCATACGTGCCGTACCTGGCCCACTTCGGGGCCGTCCTTGCTGTGGCGGCCGCGGCGACGGTTCTGTTGGCACTGCTTGCGATCCGCTGGCGATCCAGACCGCTCGTGGGCTTCTGTGGCTGGTGGGCGCTGTCGGCGTTCGTCGGCTACCCCTACGTTGCGGACATCAAAGCGCCATGGCTCGCCGTTCACGTTGTGATAGCGCTGGCAATTCCAGCGGCAATTGGACTCGTGGCCGTCTCCGACCGACTCCAGGCTGCGCGTCTGGACGGCCGAGCTGTCGCCACTGTTGGACTTGCAGCACTGTTGGTCAGTTCGGGTGCGTTCGTCGTCGGCTCCAGTGCTACCCTCACCTATCAGCAACCGCCACATGGACTCAACGTCGTCGCCCAAGGTGGACAGCCGGGTGGTGATCTCCGGCCGATCGTCGATGACCTCCAGACGATCGCGGCAACCAACGAGGGGGCTGACGTGCTATACTACAGTGATCTCGCCGTCGACAACGAGTCACACAACGACCAGCCGCCGGCCGCGAGCAACTGGTACGACCGATTGCCGTTACCGTGGTACACCGAAGCGACCGATGCGACCGTGACCAGCGCGGCCGACGTCGATTCCATGCCGGCCGACCCACCGCCGATCGTGATCGCAAACAGCTCCCATCGGGATGTCCTCGAACCCCGACTCCCGGGATACAGCGTCCGTGAAGAAGCCGTCTTGCTGCGTCCAGGCCCCGTGACGATCGGTGCGTTCGGTTTCGAGTACAACCTCGGCGGGAAAACGTTCGTGTTCTTCGTCGATCGGGACGCACTGGCGGCTGGCAGGTAAGCTCTAAATACGATTTTCGAAATTCACTTGCGAGTATCGTAACCTTTCGCCGGGTTTATTACGACGAACGAACTCCAGATGCACAATGACGGACGACGAAGATCGTACGATCCTGCTGATCGGTAGTGGCCCGATCCAGATCGGACAGGCGGCCGAGTTCGACTATTCGGGGGCACAGGCTTGTCGTGCACTCCAAGAAGAGGGTGCGCGCGTGGTACTGGTCAATTCGAACCCCGCAACCATCATGACCGATCCGGAGATGGCCGACGAGGTCTACCTCGAACCCATCAACACGGAAGCCATCGCCGAGATCATCCGCAAGGAGGAGCCGGATGGGGTAATCGCCGGGCTTGGGGGCCAGACCGGACTGAACGTCACCGCAGAACTCGCCGAGGAGGGTGTCCTCGAAGAACACGACGTGGACGTGATGGGCACGCCACTCGACACGATCTACGCAACGGAGGACCGTGATCAGTTCCGGAAGCGGATGCAAAAAATCGGTGAACCAGTCCCGACCTCGACGACTATCAAGAGCATGGACGAGGTCGAGGAGGCCGTCGACGAGGTGGGTGGCCTCCCGGTCATCATGCGGACGACCTACACGCTCGGCGGGGCCGGATCGGGCGTCATCGACGACATGGACGAGTTGAAAGAGGCCACCCGGAAGGGGCTGCGCCTCTCCCGTGACGACCGCGTGATGATCACCGAGTCCATCGACGGCTGGATCGAACTGGAATATGAGGTGATGCGCGACGCCGATGACTCCTGTATCATCATCTGCAACATGGAGAACTTAGACCCGATGGGGATCCACACCGGGGAGTCGATGGTCGTCACGCCCTCCCAGGTCATTCCGGACGATGGCCACCAGGAGATGCGCGACACGGCGCTGAAGGTAATCCGCGAACTGGAGATCCACGGCGGCTGTAACATCCAGTTCGCCTGGCGTGACGACGGGTCGCCCGGCGGGGAATACCGGGTCGTCGAGGTCAACCCCCGCGTCTCCCGCTCGTCGGCACTGGCGAGCAAGGCGACTGGGTACCCGATCGCCCGCGTGACCGCGAAGGTCGCGATGGGCAAGCGCCTCCACGAGATCGAAAACGAGATCACCGGCGAGACCACCGCCGCCTTCGAGCCAGCGATCGACTATGTCGTCACGAAGATTCCGCGCTGGCCGATTGACAAGTTCACTGACGTCGACTTCGAACTCGGTCCGGCGATGAAGTCCACGGGAGAGGCAATGTCGATCGGGCGAACGTTTCAGGAGTCACTGTTGAAGGCGCTGCGCTCAACAGAGTACGACCCCGCGGTCAACTGGGCCGAGATCGACGACGAGGAACTCGAATCGGAATACCTCGTGCGCCCCTCGCCCGATCGCCCGTATGCGATGTTCGAAGCCTTCGAGCGCGGGTACAGTGTCGAGGCAGTCTCGGAACTCACCGAGATTCGCGAGTGGTACGTACAGCGGTACAAGCGGATCGCCGACGCTGCCGAGGCCGCCCACAACGGCGATCTCGAACTCGCGGCCCAGGAGGGCTTTACGAACCACGAAGTCGCCACGCTGGCCAGCGGCGGGGCCTTCGAGGATACGCACGCCTCCTGGTTGCCTGACCGTTTGCTCGATAAGCGCGGGGTCGTCGAGGCGGACAGCGAGGTCACGCCCCAGACCGACGGCGGGACCGGCACCGTCTCAGTCGAGGACGTCGAGGGGAACGCGCCACCCCGCTCGTTCAAGCAGGTCGACACCTGTGCCGGCGAGTTCGAGGCTTCGACGCCATACTACTATTCGGCCCGCGAGCCCATCTCGGGGCTGGAACGCAACGAAGTGCAGGTCGATCCGGACGTCGAGAGCGTCGTCGTGGTCGGTGGCGGGCCGATCCGGATCGGCCAGGGCGTCGAGTTCGACTACTGTTCGGTCCACGCCGTCCGCGCCTTAGAGGAGATGGGCATCGACGCCCACGTCGTCAACAACAATCCCGAGACGGTCTCGACGGACTACGACACCTCTGACGGACTGTTCTTCGAGCCAATCACCGCAGAGGAAGTCGCCGACGTCATCGAAGAGACCGGGGCTGACGGCGTGATGGTCCAGTTCGGTGGCCAGACCTCTGTCGATATCGGGCATCCTTTGGAGACGGAACTCGACCGCCGCGGGCTGGACTGTGAGATTTTGGGCACCTCGGTCGACGCGATGGACCTCGCGGAGGACCGGGACCGCTTCAACCGGCTGATGGACGAACTGGGCATCGATCAGGCCGAGGGTGGCACGGCCACGAGTGAGGCGGAGGCGCTCGAACTCGCTCGCGATATCGGCTATCCCGTCCTCGTCCGCCCGAGTTACGTTCTGGGTGGGCGCGCAATGGATGTCGTCTACAACGACGAGGACTTGAAGACCTACATCGAAGAAGCTGTCAGGGTCAGCCCGGACAAGCCGATTCTCGTCGACGATTTCCTCGCCGATGCCGTCGAACTCGACGTCGACGCTGTCGCCGACGCTGCCGGCGAGGGTGGGGATGTGCTCATCGGTGGCATCATGGAACACGTCGAGACGGCCGGGGTCCACTCCGGCGATTCGGCGTGTATGATACCGCCACGTAGCGAGGAGATCAAGGATGTCATGCCGCGCATCCGCGAGGTTGCCGAGGAGATCGCTCGCGAACTCGACGCCGAAGGACTGCTCAACGTTCAGTTGGCGGTCCGGGACGGAACGGTCTACGTGCTTGAAGCGAATCCGCGCTCCTCGCGGACGGTCCCGTTCATTTCGAAGACGACAGGCGTCCCGATCGCCAAGATTGCCGCGAAAGTCATGGCCGGGACCGATCTCGACGACCTCGATATCGAGGAGAACCAACCCGAGCAGGTTTCGGTCAAGGAAGTCGTCCTGCCGTTCGATCGCTTGCCAGGATCGGACCCGCGTCTCGGCCCGGAAATGAAGTCCACGGGCGAGGTCATGGGGACTGCTGGCTCCTTCGGGAAAGCCTATCAGAAGGCCCAGCAGGCGGTCGGCAAGGCGATCCCCCTCGACGGCACGGCGATCGTGGACCTCCCCATCCTCGGGTTCGAAGAGCACTTCGAGACGCTGGCTTTCGAGGACTTCGAGGACAATGCGGCGATCGAGCAGGCACTGCGTGACGGCGAGGTCGACCTCGTGATCTCCCGTGATCGGGATGTTCTGGAGGTCTGTGTCGAGGAGACGATTACGTACTTCTCGACGCTGGAAAGTGCCGAGGCCGCCCTCGAAGCGATGGAGTCCGCTGACGAGCCACTGAACGTTCAGGACATCGCCTCACGCCCCAAGGCTGCCCGGAAGTGGGGTGGTGAGTGAGATGAGTAGCGACCGAGCCAAGCAAGCGCTGCGCTCGTTTCTCGGTGATGACGAGCAACTGCTGGAAACCTGGGCCGTCGACGGGGCCACGCGCGGACTGTCGCTGTCAGTTCCGACGCTTGGCGACTCGGAGACGCTCGGGCTGACCGATCAGCGACTCCTCTGGCTCGACGAGGACCTCGAAACCGTGCCACTCGAGAATATTCGCGACCTCGAACCGACGTCGATGCAGCCCTCCGGGGCTGGACTGCTAGCTGGCGTTGGCGGACTGGCTCTGGCACTGGGGTTACTGGTCACACCAATTCTCTGGGTGTTCGTCGACGTGTCGGCCCGGATGGCGCTGGCGCCGATCGTCATTGGCGCGGTGCTGTTTGTCGCCGGCCTGGTCGGGTCGCGGCTGCGGGACGACAGCGACGATCGTCCGGCCCAACACTACCTCCAGATTAGAACGTCCGAGACGACCGTTCAGGTGTTCGCCGACGACTCGGACATCGAGGACATTCGTGAGCGAATTGCAACAGCCACTGACGAGACAGCCACTGACGAGACAGCCACTGACGAGACAGCCACTGACGAGACAGCCACTGACGAGACTTAGGCGACGGTCGCTCGCCGCGTCGAAGCGATCGGCAAACACTTTCCGCCGGCCCTCCCTATTGCAGGTATGAACGACGTGGACCTGACGGCAGAGAAGTACGAGAAACACCGGGAAGCCGGGGAGATTCTCGCTGAAGTTCGTGACGAAGCCGCAGAGCGCGTCGAGGTTGGTGTCAGCCACCTCGAAATCGCTGAGTGGGCCGAAGATCGGATCCGAGAACTCGGCGGGGAGCCGGCCTTTCCGGTCAATATCAGTATCGACGAGGAAGCTGCTCACGCGACGCCCAGCGTCGAGGACGACGAAACCTTTGGTGAAGAACTGATCAATCTCGACATCGGCGTCAGCGTCGATGGCTGGCTGGCTGATACGGCCGTCACTGTCGACCTCGCTGGCCGTGACGAACTCGCCGAGGCATCCGCCGAGGCGCTCGATGCAGCCCTTGACATCGTGCAAGCGGGTGTCGAAACCGGCGAGATCGGTGCCGTCGTCGAGGAGACGATCGAGGGCTACGGATTCAACCCCGTCGTGAACCTTACGGGCCACGGACTCGGCCAGTACGAACAACACACGGAACCGAACATCCCGAATCGTGCAGTCGACCAGAGCGTTACGCTGGAAGCCGGTGACGTGGTCGCCATCGAACCGTTCGCCACCGACGGCCCCGGCAAGGTCCGAGAAGGCAGCGACGAGGAGATCTTCGCGCTCGAACGCGAAGGTAGCATTCGGGACCGGCGGGCCAGACAGGCCTTAGAGCAGATCGCCGAGGAGTTCAAGACCCTGCCCTTTGCCACCCGCTGGCTTGACGTCAAGCGGCCCAAGATGGCCCTCCGGCGGCTCAAACAGCAGGACATCATCCACGGCTATCCCGTCCTCAAGGAAGACGACGGCCACTATGTCAGCCAGAAAGAGCACACGATCATCGTCACCGAGGATGGGTGTGAAGTGACGACGCGAAGTCGGTAATTCGGTGGACGATAGCAGTTTGTTTTTCTCAGCCACCACGACGATTGCCGCGCTGCCGATCACCCGGTCCTTTCAGACTGGGCTTGCTGGAACCAGGAGACTGTCACGTTTGCCAACCGCTGGTGGGCGACCGCGTATGTCGTTCCTGACGGCTGATCGCCCGGCTGGCCGGTGTAGCTACCGAACTGCGTGTGATTCACGCCTGGAATGGTTCGAACCGTCGCATTTGCCGGCAGGTTTCCCGTAGTCTGCGCGTAGGTCCCCCAGTCCAGTACGGTATCCGCTTCCCCAGCGACGCTCAACACGGCCAAATCGGTCTCCTCGATCGACTGGTCACAGTAGGAGCCGAACAGCACGACGCCAGAAACGCGGTCGGGGTTGTGTTTCGCGTAGCGACAGGCCATCGCCCCGCCCAGCGAGTGGCCGCCGACGTACCACTGGTCGACGGCAGACTCCTGCATGACTCCTGTCGCTGCGCCCCGTTCCAGAACGGCCAGATTCAGCGGTAACTTGACGACCACGACCGTGACGTTCGCCTCGGCAACCAGCGGCGCCACCGACGAGAGATATGCATCCGGGTGGACGCGTGCCCCGGGATAGAACACCAGTCCAGTGGCCGACGTTGCGTTTGCGGGCGTGAGGACGTAGTCGCCGCCGACGACTTGGAGGGCGACCTGGTCGTTCTCCTGGACAGCCTGGATGCTCTCGGGACTGCCGTGAAACGGCGTTCCGAAGTACAGCAAAACGCCGACGATCGCCACAAAGACAATCACGAATGACCAGACTGCAAGTCGCTCCCGATTTCGTCTCAGCCAGGTCCGAACGTGTCCCATTGAGCACTACTGGTACCGACACATCCCTAATTGTACCGCCTACGGGTGTCGGTCCGGCTTCGTTCGTTACGGTGGCTCTTTGGACAGCACACTGCTTCGTTCCACATGGGATACTCACTCCTGTCGGACATTCTTCTGTATGGCAACAAGCACAGTTCGACCCAAAAATCGTACCATCCAGGCACGGCCGTTCGGCGAAATTCGGGCGTGTGGGGTGTTCGACCTGCCCGGGTTAGTCGTCAGTCGGCGCAGCTTCTGCCGTCGGCGTGTCGTCCACGCTTGCGTGCTCAGGGCCAAAGTACTTCGTCCAGACGACGAGCAGGCTTGGCAAGACGAGCACGCTCGCGAGGAACGCGTAGATGATCGTCAGGCCGGTAATGATGCCGAACTGCTGGAGCGGTGGCAGGATCGCGAACGCAAGCACGCCAAAGCCACCGACCGTGGTGGCGGCACTGCCCAACAGCGCACCGCCGGTGCCGGTGACAGCGGTCTCCATGGCGTCCCACATCGTCTCGGCGCGTTCGAGTTCCTGGTTGTACCGCTCACTGAGGTGGATGCTGTAGGCGACCCCGAGCCCGACGGTCAGGCTCGTGATCATCCCCGTGAGGATGTTGAACGGGATCCCAAGCAGGTACATTGTGCCCAGGATCCAGCTGACACTCATCACCACCGGGAGCAGTGTAAACGCCCCCAGTGAGGCACTTCCCTCCGTGATACGGTAGGTGAACATCAGGAAGGCGAAGACGGCGACGAGTGTAATGAGCAGACTCTCGATCACCGTCTGGAGGAGCTGATCTTGGACGATTTTGAACAGGATCGTCTGCCCCGTCGCAGTGGCGGTGAGGCCATCGCTATCGACCGTCCCCGCGATGTCTCGCATCTGCGTCGTCACTGCACTGCCTGACGTGCCACCTTCGACGGAGATGACCATTCGGACTGCCTCGTAGGAGCCACTGTCCGTCCGGTGGATTACGCCCGCAGCCGTTTCCGGTGCGGTTGCGAAGAGACTGTCATAGACCGCGTTGATGTTCTGGTCGGGCACGCCGTCACCGTTCGTATCGGCCTGGGTGAACGTGGCGTTGAACGTCTCGTTGTCGGCTGCGACCGATTGCATGACCGACAGCGGACTCTGGATGTCCGGATTCCCATTAGAGAGCACCTGGACGTTCGGCGCCACCGAATCGTTGCCAGCAGCCAGGCGTGCGTCGTGTAATTCGCCGATCGCATCGCTCGTGGCGACGGGTCCTTCGATCAGGATCTGCGCCTGGGAGTCCTGGCGCAAGAAGTTCTGGTTTACGTACTTGAGGTTTTCCTTCGCGGAGTAATCGCCGGGTTTGAACGGCTCCGGGAGGTTTTTCGTCCAGTCCGGTGGATCCTCAGCGAGGAAACTTTCTTGGTCGAAGCTCGTGTCGACTTGCGATCCACCGACGGCCCCGGCCGCACTGAGCAAGACGGCGACGATGATGAGGGCGTATGGTGCCTTGCGAGCCCCCGTCGCACCGATACTGAGCAGCGAACTGAATCGCCCGCCACCGGTTCCAAAGGCGGGCTTTTTGCGGTCGATCCCGCGGCCCTCGAGGAACTCGTCGATCTCCACTTTCAGTGCTGGGATCAAGATTCCAAACACGAGCAGTGCGGCGACGATCCCGACTGAGCTCACGATGCCGAAGTCCTGAATCGGTGGCACCGGACTCGTGAGATTCGAGAGGAAGCCGATGGCTGTTGTCGCCGTCACCCAGACCAGCGCGACGCCAACCCCGGCTAGCCCGACGCCCATTGCGCCACGCACACTACTCGCGGTGTGGTCGTTGTGGCGTTCCTCACGATGACGCATGAAGGTGTGGATCGCGTAGTCGATGCTCAGCCCGATCAACAGCACCGGAACGGCGATGAACATCTGATTGAACGGAATGTTGGCCCAGCCCATGAACCCGAATGTCATGATGAGGACGGCACCGATTCCAACGATCCCGAGGAGGATATCCAGGACGTCCCGGTAGGCGACGATCAGCGCCAGGACGACGAACAACAGCGCGAGTGGCCCGACAATGGCCAGGGAGTCGGTCATCGACCGGTTGATCTCGTCGGAGATTTTGCCAGTCCCGAAGACGATCGCTTCGTCGTTTTCGACGGTCGCTCCCGACACGATCGATTCCATCGCGAGCTGGGAATCCATCAGTCGATCACTGACGGCACCGGCTGAGAGTTCGCCCTCGGACGTCTGGCTGATGATCCACATCGTGGCGTTGGCGTTCGGACTACCGGGTTCATACCCAGTCGGCATGAACGCGAACGCCTGCCCACTTCCGCCGTTTTCGCTCAGAATCTGGCCGAGTACAGCGTCGATTTCGGACTCGTTCATTGACGCGAGTTGCTCACGCTGGGCGGACAGCGACGCGGAACTCGCGTTGTCCAGTCGTGACTGTAGTGTCTGAAGCTCCGCACCGACTGATTTGAGGCGCTGTGCTTTCGACTCAAGACTGCTTGCCCGGTCTTGGAGTGCCGTTCGATTGCGCTGTAGCTGCTGGTATTCCGAACGAAGGACTCCCTGCGTTCCGAGTTTGTAGGCCGCTTGGATTTGCGACTCGTTGGTTGCGGCCCGGAGCTGCTGGACCGACTGATTGAACGTCAGAAAGTGCTCGTCGTCCAGCGCCACTGTCGAGTTCGCGTCGACCTGCTCGAACAGCGTCCGTGCGTCCGACGCGGGCGTGCGCTGGACTGTCTGTAGAGCACGCTTGAGTCCGTCCGCCGTCTCGTTGAGCGTTGTGGCGCGTTGTTTGAGCTGTGCGGTCTGCTCTGCGATGGCTGTTCGCTCGCTCGCGACTGTCGCGTTCAATCGCTCGAACTCGACTGCAGTCGGTCGTAGCTGCTGGCCAATCTCCGCTTGGATGCCAGCCGTTGCGACGATATTGGGGATGCCGACAATCGCGTTTTGCTTGGCCAACGTGCGATTGACTGTCTCGTTGGCACGGAGCTCGGCCTGCATTGCCAGCATCTCCGTCAGTGACTCCTTATCGAGGACGTTCTCGTCCCGGATGATTGCCTGTACCGACGTCGTGTTCGATTCTCCTGAGGAGAAATTCGTATCTATATAATCTAACTTTTCGGACTCTGTTGTCTGGCCCTGAAACTGATCCAGAGACGATGATTGTGATACCTGTGTCGCTCCAGCGCCGACGGCGACCGTCAACACCAGAAGCACCACGATGGCGATCTTGCTGTGTTCGATCACCTGCTCGAACAGCCGGTCAATCAGTCCCACTGTCTGGCCTCCTCGTATTGTCTGCGGTCATTATCTGATCTCGACGCTGACTAAACATTTAGTCAGTATATATGTGGCGGTTTCGGAACCTGGGACGGATTCGTCTGAGTGGGCGCGAAAATACGTTCTTCTGTGGCAACGTCCACACATAGTATCGTTCGGCAGTCACGAACAAATCAACACGTATTCGTCATATACTGGTCTTGTGGGGTCTATGTTCCTCTCATATTGTTCGTCTTGTTTGTCGACCGACTACCGCTCAGTCTTGCGATTGTCTTTATACTCGCGCCACCAGCCAAGGCGGTCCCGGAGCCACAAGATTTACTACCTACTGAACGGTTATTCAGCATATGAGCCGCCAACAGTATGATCCGCGACCGTACATTGCCGCGTTGCTCGGTTCTCTGCTGACAGGGCTTGGGCACGTGTATCTCGGTCGCTGGAAACGCGCAGTCGGCTGGTTTGCTCTTCTCGTCTGGAGCAGCGCTGTGTTCGTCGGTCCACAGACAAGCCAGCCTCTCGCCTCGGGAGGACTGACTGGCTCACTGTCGATGGTCCCGCTGTTTTTGATCAGTATCATGAGTATTGTTGACGTGTTCCTGGTCGCTCGCCGGGATCGGCTGTCTGCAACCACCGATTCGGAACCATCGTTCGAGGCGTGTCCGGACTGCGGACGGGATCTAGATCCTGCTGTAGATTTCTGTCCGTGGTGCGGGGCTGACCGTCCTGCCGAGCGCACTGCTTGAGGAGACAGCGAGTTGGGATATGCGGCTCTGTCATGACTGAGGTGAGCGGAGACGAGACGCGGGCGGCAATCAGGCGGGCTACGTTCCAGGCGCTTCGTCGCCACGGGTACGCAAACCTGTCGATAGCACATATCGCTACCGAGCTTGGAAAGAGCAAATCGCTCCTGTATTCCTACTACGAATCCAAGGACGATGTACTTGTCGCGCTGCTCGATCACACTATTGAGGGGTATGGTAGCGACCCATCTCTCAGTGCGGATACATCGATAGAGGACACACTCAAACAGTTTCTCGAGACGCTTCTTGTCCCACCGGACGTCGACGAAGAGTCAGAACTGATCGCGGTCCTGCTCGAACTCCGTGTGCAGGCAGTCTCGGACATCGCCTACCGTGAGCGGTTCACAATCTTAGACCAGCGCCTTCGAATCACGATTACTGATATGATCGAGCGCGGCATCGAGGCTGGCGAGTTCGCATCTGTCGACGCGACGCGAATAGCGGCCCACGTTGTTCTCATCATAAATGGAATGATGCTCCAGCAAGCAACGACTGCGGCGGACGCCTCAATGCCGACGGGACCCCGACAGATGCTCTACTCGTATC
This sequence comes from Halorhabdus salina, assembly GCF_013839425.1. Classification (GTDB taxonomy): domain Archaea; phylum Halobacteriota; class Halobacteria; order Halobacteriales; family Haloarculaceae; genus Halorhabdus; species Halorhabdus salina. Next base: position 89,601 of record NZ_JACDNP010000008.1, read on the forward strand.
TCGACGAGACACTTGGAACGAACTACGTAGTGGACCGGCGGTAATCTCACCGATGGGGCACGCTTGGGACCGCGCCTGACTCTTTCTCTCCCAACTGTGCTATCGCAGTTGTTGCAGGTGAGAGAGAAGCAGGCAGTCCACACGAGCTACTGGATGTCGTTTTCGTCGAATGGTTGCCCGGAGCGGTCCTCAGTTATGGGGGTTCTGGACCGCCGTTCCGGGACGGCCATTCGTTACGGGGGAGCGTGGTCGATGCGTGGAGCGTGGATGCGGGTTCGGGGAGGGAAACGTCCAGACACAGGGGGTGGGTCGCGACGGGCCGACAGAACCTGGTCCCACTGGAGCTGTGTTGGGCAGTTCAGATGGCTGTTGACTGTGCGATGAGCGCGAGAATCACTTGCTGGCTGTGTTTCCCTCCGTAGATTACTAACTAATTGGTCAGTATCAATCTTTTGATCGCTGTCAGGGGCCCGTGAGTCGGACTGCTATTGATTGCGAAGGGACGAAAGATCATCTAACGCCAGGTCCTCGCTGGGATCGAGTGCTTATCGAGCGGTCAAAACAATTAATTGCGTGATGTCTCTATGTATTCCTAGCATGGAAGATTCTCCGCGAACTCCTGACCCAGACGGTCACGAGGAAATCATGCGCGCAACCTATCGTGCATTGTGTGAGTACGGGTATGCGGATCTTACAATCAAACGGATCGCCAAGGAGTACGGCAAAACCACTGCGGCTATCCACTACCACTATGACACAAAAGACGATCTGCTGTTGGCGTTCCTCGATCACATACTTGGCGAATACGTGAGTGCACTCCACGAAGTACAGGCGACCGATCCCCAGGAACGTCTCGAATTACTTGTCGAGAAATTACTCATGGATCCGCGGGACCACCACGATCTTCTCGTTGCGCTCGCTGAAATGCGTAATCAGACCCTCCACAAGGAATCATTCAGTCTCCGGTTCAAGGAGACTGATCAATATATCAGCTATCTCCTCAAAACGGTCATCGAGCAGGGCATCTCCGACGGAGTCTTTTGCGATGTTGATCCGGCACACGTCGCTCAGACTCTGCTCATGATTGTCAACGGCGCTCGTGCTCGCTCGATCTACTTAGATGAAGACAGCATCGTGGCCGATGCGAGACAAGCCGCTGACGAGTATCTCACGGCACAACTGTTCGTCGAGAGTCCCTCGCACAGTCAGTAGCCTGGTTCAGTCTGCTTTGTCTCTTCGCTTGTCCGGATGTCTCGCGGTCGCGAAAGAAGCACACAGACAGTGATACGCGAACAGTTGCGTTGTTCAACGAACTGCCGGTTGGGTCACCTGGACGCTTGGCTGGTATCGTCTCTTGGGTTGCTTACAACTAGGCCGTAACAGTTATATACTTACTAACCAATTAGTTAGTAATTGCCATGTGGAGAATTCACCTCATATGAGCCTGTCACGAGACAGCGTTCTGAATTCGGTCCAGGCTTGGAATCAGGATGGGCGTCTGTACGTCGCTGTCGGCCTGACTGCGGCCATCCTGTCACTCGTGTTTATTCCATTGTTAGGCCTTGCCGCCGTGTATTGCGGGTACAAACTGTACGCTACCCAGGAACGAACGATACTAGCCTTGCTACTGTCTGGCTTCGGCGGCTTTGGGTTCCTGTGGTGGATCTTTTACCTCAGTACTCTGTGAATAACCTCCCATGGTAGCTGTTTCTTCTCCCGAGCCCGACATCTCTTGGTGTTACGACGCGGTACAGGGTGTTTCCCGAACCTTTGCTCTAACTGTCGACGCCCTGTCAGAGCCGATGTCGTCACAGATCTGCGTGGGGTATCTTCTGTGTCGCGTGGCCGATACTGTCGAAGACGCCAATCACATCCCGCCTGCTACGCAGGCGTCCCTCCTTCGAACGTTCGGTGCTGCGCTTGATCCGGCCAGTGACGAAACGATACTGGCGTTCCGGGACGCCGTTGACGACTGGCTACCCGCATCAGACAATCGCAGCCCCGATTGGACCGTCGTTGCTCGCTCTCCGACAATTTGGGCGACGTTCACTGCTCAGCCAGCATCTGTCCAGCGAGCCATCGTTCCACCAGTCCGGGAAATGGTCGACGGGATGGTGCTGTTCTTGGAACGCTACGCAGCTTCCGGCGGACTGCGTCTCGGCGATCGTGCTGAACTTGAGGAGTATTGCTACTACGCCGCTGGGACCGTCGGCGAGCTCATCACTAACTTACTGACGCGGGACGAAATCGGACAGGCCCGTGCCCGAACGTTGGACGATACCGCCACCGAGTTCGGACTCCTTTTACAGCTAGTGAACGTCGCGAAAGACGTCTACGACGATTATACGGAAGAAAACAACGTCTATTTGCCCGCTGAGTGGCTCGCCGCCGAGGGGATCAAGCAAGATGCGATTCTCCAGGCGACCAACCGAAACGCAGTTGCGCAGGTCGTCGAACGGACTGCTGCCTACGCGTCGACATTTCTCGATGATGCCTTGGAGTACATCGATGCAATGCCACTCACTCACGGTAATACGATCGCCGCGTGGTCGGTGCCCTATCTGTTGAGCGTAGGGACAATTCGAGAGTTGCGTGACCGCCCAGAAGATGCACTTACCGAAGGCGGAGTGAAAATTTCCCGTCAGGAAGTGTTTGCGATCATGGAAGCAGCAAACGGAACTGGGCGCGATTCGATCGCAGATCTTCGCCAAACTATCGCCGAAACGCCGTACCATCTCGCTATCGACTAACAAGCGCACTCATCTCGGACTCGGGCGTGCGTCTCTCTCATGGCTTGTTTGTCACAAAAGCCCAATACGAACGAGCCGCTCCGGGACAACCGAACGCTTTTCAGACGCTTTGGTGTCTCACACCGCGGGCAGAAACGCGTGAATGTAGCGGTCACCCGCCTCGGGTCAATGGTTCGAGCGTTTTTGGGTCTCGTCAGCTGCACACGGCGCTTGGGCCGCTCGTCGGTTCGTGAGACTTCGTCACACGCTCATCACGAACATCTTCGATTTTGAACGACCCCGTGTCATCTGCCTTGACAACCTGTACACGCCGATGCAAGCAATTCAGCTATGCCCGGATCACCGCTAGTCCGTCTCATTCACCGCTAGTCGGACAGCAACGAGGAATCGGTCCCGTAAACCCGTTCGGCAAACAGCAGCGCAACTAGCGCAAAGATACGAATTGCATACGATCCAGCGGCGAATACGGCGTCTTCGAGTGTGGGATATTCGCCTGTTCGAAAGATGATGGCTTTCCTGAGCATCGCTATGACTCCGGTATAGATAACGAGTTGGTCAATCCGTCGCGTGTCGTTCTCTTCGACGTATGCTAGCACCGTGTGGTACACTTCGCCGATGATTAACAGGAGAAATCCAGTATCTATGAAGCCAATGACGACGAGAGTTCGGGTTCGACACGGTCCGAAGAGTTCTCTGGAGGCTCTCGTGCCGGTTCACTCACTCGCAAAACTCGTTCGCACAGAACAGCGGGCGCGAAGGGATTTGAACCACGCGAACACGGTCGCCTCGCTACGCTCGGCGCTGCGTGTTCTCTACTTCAAATCCCTTCGATACAGCTGGCAGAGCTCACTGTCGTTCGCACAGAACAGCGGGCGCGAAGGGATTTGAACCGGAGGCAGACGGTCGCTCACTTTGTTCGCGCTGCGACTTCTGTCAGAGCTTCGGTCTGACAACGTCTTGCTCGCTCCACTCGCAAGACTGCCAGGGCTCAAACCCCTCCGATAGCACATTTGTTGCTCGCGTTTTGCTCGCAGCAAAATGTTACGGGCGCGAAGGGATTTGAACCACGCCCAGACGTGCTCGCTCTGCTCACGGCTCCGCCGTTCGCATCGAGGTCTCCCTCCGGTCGACCTCGCTCTCGCTGCGCGCGACTGGTCTGCTCAAATCCTTCGTGCCGGTTCGCTCGTTTCTCACTACGTTCGAAAACTCGCTGCACGGGCGCGAAGGGATTTGAACCCCTGACCTCTTGGTCCGGAACCAAGTACTCTGTCCACTGAGCTACGCGCCCTCACGTGATTGTTTTCCAGGGGCGAATAAAACGGTTGTGAACCGGCCCGAGACATACGGATTGCTGTGAGTGAGACCCAATCGACCGCACGACTACGTGTGGTTCGAGCGGAAACAGTCACAGCAATCCGTATCAGGGCGTCTCGCTGGTCTCGATCGTGAGATCGCTCGTCGGATAGGCCGTACAGGTGAGACAATACCCCTTCTCCAACTCGTCGTCGCTGAGCGTGTCGTTGTTGGAGTGGCGGATATACTCGTCGGCGTCGCCGTCTTTGACTTGCCCACCACAGGAGAGACACTGTCCCTGCCGGCAGGAATAGGGCAGGTCCCAGTCTTCGTCCTCGCCGGCTTCGAGAATCGTCTCGTTGTTGGCCACTTCGATCGTCTCGCCCTCCTTGGCGAACTCGACTTCGTGGTACTCGATTTCGTCTTCGGCGATCGCGTCGGGATCGAAACCAGTCTCTTCGGCTTCGGTTTCACCTTCTGCGAGTTCACCGTCGGCTCCTTCAGCAGGGAGCGCGGCCCCGCCGCCGCCGATCGCGCGATTCATCGGTTCCGGAAAGTCAGTCTCCGGGACGGCTGCAGCCCGGCGTTCGAGTACCTCCGCGGAGATATCTTCAGTGGGCTCCCAGCCAGTCCCGCTGACGTAGTGCAACAGGACGGCAACGGCCGCAAACCCGGCGCCCAGCGCGACGCCCAGTGTCTGAACCATGTTGTCGCCGGATACGGAACAAAGGTTTAATTAGCTGTTGCTTGTGCCAATCAACCCCGGAAGGCGGTGTATCAAAAACTGTCATTTGTACTATCGTCTATAGCAACTACGACAGTTGACGATATTCTCCGGTCTGATCGCACTGGCAGTCTTCACGGTGTCAATCCACAGGATGACTACTCGTGCTCCGCGAATCTAGCATCGAAACAGCTGTCGATTACGCTGTCGGTACCGGGATTTTCGACACGCGTCGGACTCAAAATATATCAACGACTGGAACGACGGTCCTGACGGAGGATCACACACATATGTCAACACCGATAGCTGGGGTAGGGATGACGAAGTTTGGCGAGATGCCTGACCGAACAGGACGAGATCTATTCGCCGACGCAGGTGAGAGCGCGATCAAGGACGCCGGGATCGATCGCGAGGAGATCGATGCCCTCTACGTGGGCAACTTCATGGGGGAACTCTCGGAACGCCAGGGCCACATGGGCCCACTGATGGCCAAGATGCTCGGCCTGGACGTCCCCGCGACGCGCGTCGAAAGCGCTTGTGCCTCGGGCGGAATGGCCGTCCGACAGGGGATCCACGCCATCCGCGCTGGATCGGCCGATGTCGTCCTCGTCGGCGGCGTCGAACGAATGCACAACATGGGCACGACCGGTGCGACCGGCGGCCTCTCTGTCGCCGCCGACGACCTTTGGGAGATCAAACACGGGATCACCTTCCCGGGCGCCTATGCCCTGATGGCCCAACGGTACTTCGCCACCCACGGCGGCGACCGCGAGGACCTCGCCGAAGTCGCGGTAAAGAACCACGCCAACGCGGCAAACAACCCACTCGCCCAGTATCAGAGTGAAATCACCGTCGAGAAAGTGCTGGACGCCTTCCCGGTCGCCGACCCGCTGGGGCTGTTCGACGCCAGTCCGATCACCGACGGGGCCGCGGCAGCGCTGCTCGTTAGTGAGGACTACGCCGCCGAGCACGATCTGGACGCCGCCGTTTCGATTGCCGGGACTGGACAGGGAACCGACGACCTCGCCTTACAGCACCGTGACTCGTTGACCTGGACGCCCGCAACGGCCGACGCCGCCGAAGAGGCATACACCGACGCCGGGATCGACGCCGAGGACGTCGACTTCCTCGAAGTCCACGACTGCTTCACGATCGCCGAAGTCCTCGCCCTGGAGGGACTCGGTCTGTACGACCCTGGCGAGGCGATCACCGCCGCCAGGGAGGGCGAGACGACTGCCGACGGCGAGCTACCCGTCAATCTCTCGGGCGGCCTGAAAGCAAAGGGCCATCCAGTCGGAGCGACTGGCGTCGCCCAGATCACCGAGATGACGAAGCTCTTCCGCGGCGATCACGTCAACAGCGACGCCGTCGAGAATGCCGAGGTCGGCCTGACGCACAACGCCGGTGGGACAGTCGCGTCTGCTGTGGTTCACGTCCTGGAGGTGGAAGCATGAGCGAGGAAGTCAGAGACGATGGCTACGACGACTTCATGGACGCTCTGGAGGAGGGCGACCCGTACTACATCGAGTGTGCCAACGGCCACGCCTCCCTCCCGCCCCGTAGACTCTGTCCCGAGTGTGCCAGTGACGATCTCGAGGAGGCAGCGCTCCCGGAAACTGGCGAACTCCTGACCTACAACGTCACGCACGTCCCGACGCCGGCCTTCGCGGACGACGTGCCGTTCGTGCTCGGGATCGCCGAGTTTGGGGATGTGCGGCTGACCGGCCAGATTCGGGCCGAAAGCGAAGACGTCGAGGTCGGTGAGAGTGTCTCGATCGGCACCGACGTCAGCGAGACGAACGGCGAGCGATACATCGCCTTCGACCTCGCGTAACGGCTTCGTCGCTGTTTTCTTTTTGCCGCCCGGGTGTTGTCTATGGACGAGCGCATCAGAAGACACGCCGAGATTCTGGTCGACTGGAGTGCACAGATTGAGAGTGGTGACGATATCGTCCTCAGTATCGACGAAGGGGCACACGACCTTGCCGTCGCCGTTGCCGAGGTCCTCGGCTACCGTGGGGCCAATCTCGTAAGCGTCTATCGATCCGACGAGATCCAGCGCGCGTATCTCCGTGCACACGATGGGGAATTCGATGCTGATCCGACATTCGAGAAGTCGCTGTACGAGAACGCGGATCGCGTTCTGCTCCTGAAAGGGTCCCGAAATACCGCCGCGATGGCAGACGTGCCCGACGAGCGCCAGCAAGCCCACGCCAGAGCGCGCCAGGGCATCCGCGAAGCCCGCCTGGCAACCGACTGGGTTTCGACACTCCACCCGACGCGAGCCCTCGCCCAGCAGGCCGGGATGGCGTTCGAGGAATACCGCGAATTCGTCTACGATGCCACCCTGCGGGACTGGGAGTCCCTGGCCGAGGAGATGGGCCGGCTCAAGACGATCCTCGATGACGGGAGCGAGGTCCACATCGACGCCCCCGGAACGGATCTCTCGCTCTCGATCGAGAATCGGACGGCAGTCAATAGCGCAGCTTCGGTGGCCTACGACTCGCACAATCTGCCCAGTGGCGAAGTATTTACCGCCCCTGCCGACGCCGACGGCGAGATTACCTTCGACGTGCCGATGACGGTCCGGGGCGAGCGCCTTCGGGATGTCCGTCTCACCGTCGAAAACGGTGAAGTCGTCGATTTCGAGGCAGCGAGCGGCGAGGAGACGCTGGCCGCGTTGCTCGACACCGACGACGGTGCGCGCCGATTCGGTGAGCTCGGCGTCGGGATGAACTGGGGGATCGACCGCTTCACGGACAATATCCTCTTCGACGAGAAGATGGCCGAGACCGTCCACCTCGCACTGGGCCGGGCCTACGACGCCTGTCTGCCAGAGGGCGAGTCGGGCAACGACAGCGCGATCCACGTCGATCTGATCACTGAGATGAGTGAAGACGCGACGCTGTCGGTCGACGGTGAAGTCATTCAGCGGGACGGCGTCTTCCGGTGGGAAAGCGGGTTCTAATCGTCGTCAGCAGTATACGCGCTGCTTCGATGTTCGATCCGATGAACTTCGGGGGCGGGCGATCCCCGATCAAGCATGCACGCGAGGCGGTACTGACCGACGCGAAGTTTCGAGAACGGGCTCTTACTGAAGACAGTGAAATAGCAGAATCCATCAAGAAACGAGTGGGTCGATCAGTGCAAGATAGAAGGCGCGTATCTTGCACTGACGGTTAGTGTAGATTGAGGTCACAGGATAGGTCAGTACAGGAACATTCTTAAACGATTGGGTTCGAAATTAGCTATTAGACTGATCTGATAATTACTGTATGATTGCTCTCGGCCCGCGGTCTCAGCCAGCGATCATTGGGAAAAAACCGTAAGTACTGCCGCTACGATGTCCCCGCTCTGCCCTACTGCCCCTCGTGCGGGTCGGAAGTGGATGGAGAGGCCCAGTTCTGTCCTGAGTGTGGCGAAGCACTGGGTGAGGGGACACAGACTCAACAAAAGCAGTCACCGCCATCGCAGGCCGGACAACAACCGGCCCAGACACCATCTCAGCAGACCACCCAGTCCGGTCGCTTGAGCTGGAAGGGCTGGGCGTACATCTCAATCGGGTGTTCGGTTATCGCACTCATGCTATTCCCACCCGTCTTCGGGATTGCTGGCATCTTTTCCGGGTATCAGGTGCACAAACGCGGCCGTGAAGGCCAGGGGATTGTCCTGATGATCGTGGCTGGCATTGCGTTGATCGCAGGGATGCTTATCGGCGCCTACGTCTTCACCAGCTGATATTGTGGCTACAGCGGATGGATCGTCGCGCTGGTGTAGCCGGCGGTCATCGGGAGAGAACCCGCCGTCAGATCAAACATTGCCCATAGGGCAATGTTTGATCATGTGCGGAGAAGGTTCGTTGACATCACCCCGCCGCCACATCCATCGTTATCCCGAATACCTAAGTCCGTGTACCGCATTGGTACCAATATGGCACTGAATCGTGAGGCCGAACGAGACATGGCCCGTGACGTCGAAGAAAACGCGGAATTGTACGAAGCGCTGGCTGCGTCGGCCGACGACGAATAGTAATCGCTTTCCTATCCTTCGACTCGAAGGACCGTTTTGAAGTACAAGAGCCACACCAAGAAGAGTCGGTCGTGGCGATACAGCGTGTCGAGTCTGACGTTCTCGATCTCTCTTCTGATTGCGTGTGACCGGAGCACGACGTCGCGAGTGAGTCTTGGTGGCCACTGTCCTGGGGGGATCCCATTGTCCTGCAGGAGTTTTCGGAGTGTGGCGATCGCCGTGCGGTGGTTCGCATCGGGGAAGAAGTGACGCCCGGCGACGGCATGGACCCAGCCAGCACACTGCTCATAGACCGGCGCGTCGGTCGGGAAGTCTCTGAGAATCTGCCGAAGATCGCCGTTTCGGGTGACCCAGATTTTGTGGCGAGCGTCTTGGTGGGTCTGATGGTCGAATAGCTCATACTCTTTGTCGCTCGTCAGAAAATTCGTGTTTCGTTGTTTGAAGTTTTCGGCCCCGATACCGGAGAGGTCCGTGATCCGCGGGGCGTCGGGCTCGCCGCCTTCCCAACCACTCGCCATGATCGCGGCTTAGTAGGGTGTAGGGAAAAAGTTAGCCGACCCGCGGTGCGTAGCCGGCGGTCATCGGGTAATTATCCTATCGGTTCCAGAATATCCGGAACAACTCCCTTCGCCCAGGGATGACAATCTGGACCAAGACAACAACCAAGATAAGGATCGCCAGTGCAAACAGCGCCGCCGGCTCTCCGTTCAGAGCCGCGCCGATCAAGCCTTTGCCATCCGATAGTAGTGTCTCGATCACATCACGCATTGCTGTCGCGGGTGCGCCGCCAGCGAATAGAACAGCAAAGAGAATCACGGGGAGCGGTAATAATTTCACGGCGTGTTCCAGCAAATGACCGGGATAGTCAACATCTACCATGGTTGGTATTATTGGCTAGCAAATAGATGAGCTTTGTCCGACGAAGTTTATTACGGACAGAGTACAGTGAAACGGCTACTGTCTACATCTCAGTAGAGCGCGGTAGTTTTAGTAGATATGGAACGGAACGAACGAGACTACCGTGCTGGATAGATCCTCTATATCTTGCATGCCAACTAGTAGTCGTGTGAGCAGATCATACATTATTTCGCCAGATTAGGCAAGAGCTTCGAGACGATTCGATCCTGGATGTGCGGATCGAGTTTGTCAAACTGCTCTGCGGCTTGGGACGTGAACGCCCAGGTCCAGTTTCCCTCACTTGTCATCGTTTTTCCGGCCCATCATCGCCAGCACCTCGTCTCGTGAGACGAGTTTGGCGCCGTCCGACCGCAACTCGTGTTCGCTCGCCGCGATCTGTTTCCACCCGTCCCGGGAGAACGCCGGATGTTTCACAGCGTCGCGGGCGGCGTACCGGAGGAACTCGCTACGGGAATTGAATCCCTGTTCCTTTCATTCGGTCGGGCGTAATCAATTTCGGCAGTGGATCAGATACTGCGTCTGTTCAGAGCTGAAAAAGTGTGTTCGGCACAGGTGGCCGGCAAAACAATTACGCACGACCGTATCAGGTGGTACCGATGTCGTCGAGAAATGCCTGACTGAGCCGGAGGTTGATCTGTACCGTTTCCGAGTCATCGTCGCCAATCTCGGAGGTCGAATTGGACATATACGTAACTTCACGCTTGGGATGGATATGTCTTCTAGGCTCTTCCCTGATCTAGTGAAATAACTATCTGATTAGTAACATTGTTATGAGTTGCCGTGCAAGATGGAAGGCGCGAGTCTTGCACGACGTGCTGCTCAAATGGCAGGCGAAGAGAATTAGTCGATACAGTGGACGTGACTACCATCTATCCGTGTTACAAACCCTTAATCAGAAAATTGATGGTTATATATAAGTATATCCGAGTTATGTAACTAACTGATGGTTCAGAACACGACCAGGCGGACGTTTCTCAAGAGTATCGGTGCGACAGCAGCGACTGCGGGTGTGGCAGGGACGGCGAGTGCGCAAGAATATCGCACGTCGACCCGGTTCGCGGTGTTCAACATCGAGGAGCTGACGACCGGGCAGGTACAGGAGACGGAATCCAGTTTCTCTGCTGACGATTCGACCGACGAACAGGCTGAGGCGGCCGCACGCGTCATTCAGGAGATCCGTCCCGATGTCATCGCTCTTAAAGAGTTAACGAACAACATCCAGCAAGGAAAAGCGACGGACAAAACGAACGTCCGGGCGTTCATCGACAACTACCTGCGCGAACCCCAGGCGGATCACCTCGACCCGATCGCTTACCCCTACACGCTCCAGCCGAAGAGCAATACCGGCGTCCTTCCGGAAGACGAGGGAGAAACGAACTACGACTTCAACAAGGACGGGGAAGCCGGCTCGCGTCCCGGTGACGCGTTCGGGTTCGGGCTCTATCCCGGCCACTACGCGTTTGCCATCGCGAGCCAGTATCCGATCATCGAGTCGGAGATCCGGACCTTCCGGAAGTTCCGCTGGAAGGACATGCCGGGGAACCTGATGCCGGTTGACGACGGTTCCGAGACCCTCTCGAAGGAAGACGGTGACCTCTGGCTGACTCCGGAAGAGGCCCAGATCTATCGGCTGTCCTCGAAGACGCACATCGACGTGCCGATCCGCATGGACGGGGAGGTCGTCCACGGATTAGTCTCCCATCCGACTCCAGCTGCCTTCGACGGGGCGAACAACTTTAACGAGCGGTGGAACCACGACGAGAACCGGTTCTGGGCCGATTACGTCGCGAGCGCGGACTACATCTACGACGACGACGGCAACGAGGGCGGGCTTGAGGACGGTGCCCCCTACGTGCTGATGGGGGATATGAACACGGGCTTCGGTGGACCGGCGGACACGTTCTTCATCGAAAACGACGACTTCTACACCGAAGAACTCCCCACGAGCGCTGGCGGTAATGCAGTCGGTAATCAGTATGCAACTGCGGAGTTCGGTGGCGGTTCGCTGGTCGACTATGTCCTCCCGTCACCGCATCTTACCTACGAGGGCGGTGCCGTCGTCTGGCCGACCGCGGACGACGAGGGGTCCGGGCTGGCTGAGGCCGCCGAGACTGCATCCGACCACCGGATGGTGTGGGCAGACGCGAATCTCGAACGTCCCGGGCTGATCCGATCGCTGGTGGACCGTCTGTAGCACCCTCCTGCGCTCCGCGATTGTATTATGCTGCCCCACACTTTATCCGTCCACATCTATAATAATTATTGGGGATAGAAACAGGCATTACCCCTTCCGAAACGTCCCTGTACGTGTGTCAAGACTGTGGAACCAGTGTTAAAACTGAACATTCAACTGAGTGTTCCGAATGTGGTGGGAAACTACGAAACACCACGGTCCCGCACGACTAATCACTCAATATCTGGTAACTCTGCAAGCTCAATAGGCGGATAGTTCGGCGAGAGACGGGTGAAAGAAAATGGTGATAGTGGTAGCTTCATCTTCTGTATCAGTCACACCTACTGACAACGTCCGAAGAGTTAGTGAGGACACTGCTGAATACAACGAGCGAGTTTTCCACTCGCGGTCAGTTTGGATCGGCCCCGCTTGATCGGTCAGTACAGACGTAAACGCTTCGGTATGGAGGTTACTGAAATACAGATACGACGGTGATTGGTAGGGACGGACTCATTTGCGATTTATTCCATGACAACAAATAGCATAATACTGTTGGCGCTTCTCGGCACGACTATCACACATTCACCAATAATCAGTGATACAGCCCCAACCAGAGATCGTTGAACAGGCACACGTACTGAGCAGATGATTTACTATCTCAGCCACAAAAGAAGAGCAGCCGTCGTGCTGCATGGATGCTCTGTGCCCTATATCTTGCACGCTCCCTGCTATCAACTTCGAAACATATGGCGCTGTTTCACTGTGTTCAGTAAGAGCCGTCTTCTATATAGATTCAAACCGCTGGAGAGGACAGGACAGGGAAAAGTATCCAGCGAGCTGGCGTCTTCCGCTGGGAAGACGATTGTTAGTCGTCGGCGGTTGTCGCGTCACCGGATGCGTCGGGCACCTCGATCGACGGCGTCGGCAGATCAGGCACTTCTAGGACGCCCCCAGTCGCGGCGCTGGTCGCCAGCGCGGCGAAGCGCTCTAAATTCCCCGTCGCGTTGAGTTGCGGCGGCTCCCATTCAGCAGCACGCTCGCGCAGTTCTTCGTCAGAGACGTCAAGTTCGAGCACACCCTCGTCGACATCGATCCGAATGGTGTCGCCCTCTTCGACGAGCGCGATCGGACCGCCCGCGGCCGCCTCGGGACTGGCGTGGCCGATCGCCGCCCCCCGAGTCCCGCCGGAGAAGCGGCCGTCCGTCAGCAGCGCGACCTCACCCGACAATCGGTGCGAGCCGCTGATCTTCGAGGTCGGTTCGAGCATCTCGGGCATGCCGGGGCCGCCTTTGGGCCCCTCGTAGCGAATGACCACGAAGTCGCCGGGCTCGATCGCACCCTCGTCGTAGGCCGAGAGCATCGCCTGCTGGGACTCGAAGACCCGCGCACGCCCTTCGAATTGGTGCATATCTTCGTCCATCGCGCCGGACTTGACGACTGCGCCCTCGGGTGCGAGATTCCCTCGGAGCACAGACAGTCCACCCTCTTCGTGAACGGGATCGTCTCGCGGTTGGATGACTTCTCCCGGTTCGTCGCCTTCCTCCATGCGTTCGCCGATCGTCTTCCCGTCGACAGTGGGGAGATCAAGATGCAATAGGTCCTCGATGCGGCGATAGAGCGCGGGCAGACCGCCATCCTCGCGTAAGTGTTCCATTCGCCAGGGGCCGGCGGGACTCATGTGTGCGAGGTGGGGGGTCCGCTCGGCGATCTCCTCGAAGTCAGTGAGTGTGATGTCCAGCCCCGCTTCCTGGGCGATGGCGGGGATGTGAAGCATGGTGTTGGTCGAGCCACCGAGTGCAAGGTCGACGGCGACGGCGTTCTCGAAGCTCTCGCGGGTCAGAAAGTCGGAGGGACGCCGGTCCTCGGCGACGAGATCGAGGATCCGCTCGCCGGACTCGCGAGCGATCTCGAACTTACGTTGGTCGGTCGCGCCGTGGGTCGCACACTCGGTCCAGGAGAGGCCCAGCGTTTCGGTGACACAGGCCATCGTGTTCGCGGTGAACATCCCGGCGCACGAACCCTCACCGGGGCAGGCCGAACACTCGAGTTCGTACAATTCGTCGTCGGTCATCTCGCCTTCCTCGTACTGGCTGACGCCCTCGAAGACCGTCACGAGGTCGGCGGGTTCGTCCTCGTACTCGCCGGCGGCCATGTGCCCGCCGGTGACGACGATCGCCGGGATGTCCAGCCGGGCGATCGCCATCAGCATGCCGGGGACGATCTTGTCGCAGGAGGCCAGTGCGACGATCCCGTCGAACTGGTGGGCGTTGGCCATGAGTTCGACGGAGTCGGCGATGACCTCCCGGGAGGGCAGCGACGAACGCATGCCCTCGTGGCCCATCGCGATGCCGTCGTCGACGGCGATGGTGTTGAACTCCAGGGGGGTGCCGCCGGCCTCGCGGACGCCCTCCTTGACGTACTCGGCGAGTTCGTCGAGATGGACGTGCCCGGGGACGATCTCATTCCAGGAGTTGGCGATCCCGATGTGGGGATTGTGGATCTCTTCGTCGCTCAGTCCAGCCGCACGAAACAGCGATCGGTGGGGTGCGCGGTCGGCCCCTTCGGTGACCTCCGCGCTACGAAGCCCCTCCTTCGAGTCGGCCATTGCTACCGTTCTATCGGTGATTGTTCAGGGAGTAGGTTTCGGTTTGCTGGCGGGTCACACGATTCGTCGAGCCCTGCGTCTTGCCGCCGATACCACATCCGATCTTGACTGGATAGTTGGTGAGCACTCTACCACAATTTGTACTCTCCGACCAAGGCAACACATATGAACGAAAAATATTTCTATTCATAGGTTCAAACTCGGTCTTGTGATCGAGACAATTCACCGGTCGGTCGACAGAGCCCAGGGCCACCTCGCAGCCCGGCTTTTGCCGGAGGCTTCTATCGACTCGACAACGGAGGATCTCGACCAGTTCACAGAGCAATCGCCTCGGAACGTCCATCCCGAGGCGGTCGAACCGGCACCGGTTTCCTTCGGCCCGTCAACCGGGCGGTTCCGGACGACCCGGACGCAGTTTCGGTTCCCGTCGCCAGTAACGACTGCTGAGTGTAACGAGACGGTCGTCGGACAGCGATGGAGGCGAGCAGGTGACGGTGATTCCAAGACGGCAGTCGTGATGCTCCATGGTGCCTGGGCGAGTGGGTTCTGGGCCGAACGAGTACTGTCCGGGCCACTGCTTGATGCCGGCGCGGACGTGTTCGTGATAGCTCAGCCCTATCACATGGAGCGCGCCCCTCCAGAATCCGATTATTCGGGCCAACAACTCTTTTCGGGAGACATTCCCCGGACGATCGAGGGAGTTATCCAGGCGACAGCTGACACGCGGGCACTGATCGGCGCGCTTCACGAACAGGGATACGACCACATCGGATTGAGTGGGATCAGTCTCGGTGGGAACGTCGCTGCTCAGACGCTCGCGTTCGTCGATATCGAAAGAGCCGTACTGACGATTCCCGGTGTGGATCTGTTCGAGACGATGTGTGAATCAGCGATGGCGCCTCTCCTTCGAGACAAAGCCATTGCGCATGGGTTTCCCGAGAAGCGTCTCAGACAGGCGTTCGAGGTCATCACGCCGATCGAATTCGACGATCCTGCCACCGACCCGGACGACATTCTGGCACTGTACGGACGGTACGACGAGATCGCACCGCCGGGACCTGTTCGACGATTGGCTGAAACGTGGGGGTTCGGAACGCGATCGTTCGACGTCGGGCATCGAACGATAGCCCTGAACATGCTCTCCCTGCGAACGTCTTCTGCTAGCTGGCTACTGGAGGCACCATGAGTCCGTTCACCGAGGACGACCGCGATCGGATCCGTGAGGCGTTGATCGAAGCTGGCCGAGATCGGTTCAGCCGGTACGGATTCCAGAAGACGACGATCGGGGAACTCACCGACGACGTCGGTATCGCCCAGGGGACGTTCTATCAGTTCTTCGACTCCAAGGCGGAACTGTATCTGGCTGTCATCGAACGCGAGGCCGACCGGGTGTTCGACCCACTCGTCGAGAACACGCTCGGTGCGTACGACGATCCGGAACGCGCTCTCGAGGCGTTTCTTCGCGAGATGCTCGAAGCGATCGAGACGAACGATCTCGCCCGGTCGCTGCTCACCCAGAGTGAATACGCACTGCTCCGCCGGAAACTTCCGGCCGAGGCGATCGAGAAGCGCCGATCGAACAGCGTCGAGCGGTTCCTCACGTACATCGTTCAGTGGCAAGAGCAAGGCATTCTTCCGGAGGAGAACCCGGAAACCATTGCGAACGCGATCAGATCGGTTGCCTTCCTCGCGCTCCATCGCGAGGAGATCGGCGAGGACTACGAGGCTGCCCGGGACGTGTTGATCCGCAGTGTCGCCGCCGGCCTGATCCGGGAGGACCAGCCGTGATCGTTCTCGAAGACTCGATCGAAATCAGTGCGTCGCCGACGGATATGTTCGCCTTCGCGGCGAATCTGGACGAGAATTATCTGCTCATGTCCGACGATCACGTACATTTCGAATCGCTATCGGGGGACCCCGTCACCGAAGGTTCGGTGTTCTGTCAGTACGAGTGGTTCGGCGACCGGCTCATCGGGGGAAAATATCGGGTGAAGACGGTCGTGTCTAACAGTCGGCTTGTGTACGAAGTGACGTTCCCGCGGTCGATTCTTGGGGGCAAACTGTTCTTTTCGATCGAACCGATCGACGCGGGAATCGTGTTGACCGAACGCCTCGAAATCGGGCGATCGATTCCTGTTATCAGCCCGGTCATCGATCGCTGTGTCACAACTGTCCTGGATTCGACGATAGACAGTCTCCGCGATCATCAACGCGACGGGTTGAAAAATATCAAACGGGCACTCGAAACTGATTCGTTCAGTCGGTGATTCTCTCAGGACCTCGACCCCGAGCGAGTGTGTCTCACGGCGCTATCACTCGAACCGATCGCGTTCGATACGAGCTACGCTCTCGCCGTACGCTTCGACTAGCCCTTCGATTGCCGCTCCCAGCGCACGCATACACTCTCGCCGGGAGTGATACGCCAGTTCCTCGGCAACCTCGTCCCAGGAACGACGTTGGAGCGTCTTCGTGACCAACACGCGTTCCTGGCGGGCCGACAAGAGCGATTCTGCCGCGGGATCGACTAAATGCCGGAGCGACAAACGGGCAAACGCGTCGGGCGCAGTGTTGTACAGTCCAGCTCCGTGTGGCGACCCAGCCAGAACACGCCATTCAAGATCGGAGAGGTTGAGTTCGGGTGGCTCAGCGATCGATCGGAGCACGGCCCCCACTACGTCCGGGTCCAGATCCGCGAGTGGGTCTGATAGCATTCCCTCGATGCGGTTGAGGAACCACGTGGTGTGGCGACCAAGCAGTGCCTGTCCTTCCCTCGATGTCGCCTGCAGCATGATCGCCGAGTGCTCGCCACTGCGTTCGTTGCGCGAGGTTGAGAGGTGAACAGCACTGTATCCGTTCTCCTGCCAGAACGCAACCAGTTCCGGCGTCGCACCGTACCCAGTGCCGATCCAGTCCATCTCGTCGCCGAACTCGGTTTCAATCTCGGTCAGCAACCGTGATCCGAGTCCGCGCCCCCGGACAGCGTGATGGGTTGCAATCCGCATAACGCGTTGGCCGACAGGCTCCCCCGCGTCCTCGTCACGGAGTTGGCTCGCCAGTACGTCCGGTAGCATATTCCCCCCGATTCGACCACCTTCGTACATCTCGGCCCGAATATCGGCCGGAAGATCGCCTTCCTGGGAAAGGAGTGCCACCGAGACAACGTGGCCGTCATAGAGGAGTGCCCTGACAGAGACGTTCGGTGCGTCGAGCAGTCGGGCGAAATCGGCCGGCTCTGTCCGGTAGTGGGCAACGACAAGCAAGCCGAATATCTCCCGGAGGAGGTGTTCGTCGTCGAGCAGGGCTGACGGGTCGAGTTGCCGATAGGTCACGGTCCCGGGCGTCGCATCGGCTACCAGTCGGTCAGCCGCGGGTGTCGCATCGAGTAACAGCGCACAGAAGAGCCAGACTTCGATCGGATCGCCAGCGGCGTAGCGGATCGGCTCGTCCATCGTCCGCTCGGTCACTTCGAAGTCGGACTCGGCGAGGCGATCACGAAAGCGCACCTCAAAGCCCCGGCCCGTCCCCTCATACCCTCGGACAGTTGTCGTGAACCCGACAGCCGGCGCGTCTAGACACGTCAACAGCACGTCAACGGAAAGGGCGGCCGCCTCGTCGACGATCAGCACGTCGACACCCCCCGCACGGTTGGCTGCCGCGGTTGGCCGAGCGAAGTGGATCGAGCCGTCGCCGATCCGGATCGGCAAGTCCTCGTCCGTGGACGATCCGGAGTCGCGATCGGCGTCATCTCCTCGTTCTATATCGAGATCGTCACGCAACTCGCGTGCCCGTTCGAGAAGTTCTGTGGCGTTTCGACGCTCGGGAGCCGTCACGAGTACGTCCCGCCCGGCGGCGGCGAGACTTCCAGCGGCGAGCCCGGCGGCACTCGATTTGCCCCGGCCGCGATCGGCCTCGACGACGACCGTCTGCCCCGGTTCTCGGAGCCGTTCGAAGGCTTGTACCGCCTCGACCTGATCGGCTGTCCGACACTGTCGATAGACACTCGCGGGGAACGCATAGTCGTCCGACGGTGATGGCTCTGCCTTCTGGAGTCGAGGTGCTGGATCCGTTAGCCCGTCTCTCTCGACGGTCCCCGCGTCGGCGTCGAAGATCGCGATTCCCGGATGCGCCCGGAGTGTCTCGACGACCCGCCGCCGGAAGTGCCCAGTCACGTCTTCGACCCCGAATGGCGGAACCGCGAGCGACCTGTCAAAGCCGTCACGTCGATCTGGCCACGCGTCCAGGGGTGGCGTCAAGAGGATTCCCAATCCGCCACCTGCGATAGCACCGACGACGTGGGCAAGTACATCGGGATCGAATCGTTCGCTGACGTCGTAGACGATACCGTCACGGGTCTGTCCGAGAAGCGTGTCGCTATGGGTGGGGTCGATCCGCTCACACGCGAGCAGTGCCTCCTGGCTAATCAACGTGATATCCCCACTGTCGAGAGTAGCTTCAGCCACGACGCTCCGCAAAGCACACTCACGCGCGTCCGACTCTCCCGCTACGACGACGAGTCGCCGCTCGTCGGTTCGTTGGGCTTCAGCCCGGAGTCTGCGTCCGATCGAATTCCCCATCGCCGGTGTGTAGACTGGGTGGAACCTTGGGTGTGCCGGACTGTGAATCGCACACATCTCAATCCTGAAGTAACAACGATGGGTCCTGCGTTGTAATGTTATCATTACTGATAACTAACACTCGCTGTTTTATGTAATGGGCTCGAAACGAATTTTGGCGGAAGTGTCATGACAGAACATACGCAACAACCCTCCTCGAACTTGTTAGATTGTGAAACTGTCTTGGACGTCATCAGCCTCCCGGCGCTAGTCCTCAACAGGTCCGGTGACGTTGTCAACTGGAACCGACATATCGAGTCGCTCCTCGGAGTTGCCGGTGAAGATGTTCGTGGAGTTGACAACATTGGCCAAGTGCTGTACGATGATCCGTCAGAGTCGCTCCTCGCAGAGAAGGTTCTTGAATCTCCACGGAACGCAGACAGCGACTTTGCCGGAGTTGGCGTCGTAAACGACGAGTACGTGATGCTCGAAGGCGATAAGACTCCAGTCTACGAAGATACGGCGGAGCTAAGTGGGGACATCTGGTTCATCGCAACCCCGATCTACGAGGACGACGAGCTGATCGGTGTCATTGAGATCGTCCAGGACCTAGAGCACTCGGCACGGTACCGTCAGGAACGTGCCGATTTGTTAGACGCGATCGAACAGACACTCAATGCCTACGAGCGCGGACACCTCGAAGCGCATGTCGACTTCACGGCCACAGAGAGCATTCTCGACGAAGAACTCCTCACGCTCATCGACGTCGTCGATGAAATGGGCACAACGATACAGGAAGTCGTCGACGAGATCGATAACGATATCGAGCAGCTACAGGATTCTGCCGATGGTATCGCCGAGTACTCCCAGGAAATTTCAGACCTGGCGAGCGGGCAGGCCAACGACATGGGTGAGATCGCCACCGAAGTCTCGGATCTCTCGGCGACCGTCGAAGAAATTGCATCGACAGCTGACGAGGTCGAAGATACCAGCACCGAAGCTCAAAGTCTCGCTGAAGAAGGCCGGGACTCCGCTAAGGAGGCTGTACGTGTCATGGAGAATGCTGCCGATTCCGCCGACGACGTGACTGGAGACGTCCACGCTCTCCAGGGCCGCGTCGACGAGATCGACGAGATTGTCGAGGTGATCAACGATATCGCCGATCAGACGAATATGCTTGCGTTGAACGCATCTATCGAAGCCGCTCGGGCAGGCGAAGCCGGTGAGGGCTTTGCTGTCGTTGCAGACGAGGTCAAGAGTCTCGCTGAAGAGTCCCAGACCCACGCCAGTGATATCGAAGAGATGGTCGGAGATATTCAGACCGAAACCGAATCCACTGTCGAAAACCTAGAGCGAACGACAACGCAAGTAAACGAAAGCATCGAGCAAGTCAATCAAGCGATGTCTCGTTTCGAGGCGATCGTCGAAAAAGTGGTTGCGACGGTCGAGGGTATCAGTCAGGTCTCCGATGCGACTGACGATCAGGCCGCGAGTGCGGAAGAAATCGCAGCGATGATCGATGATGCGCTCGGTGAAGCTGAAACAGTCGCTACCGAAGTACAGGAAATTGTCGCTAACACGGAACAACAGGTGACAATGATCGAAGAGGTCGAGTCATCGATGGATCGGCTCACCGGCTCGACACGGTAGTCGGTTCTGTTGGCCTGTGTGCTCGGCTCCCACGGGCAGATGGCTTCGAAAGCGCTTTTACGTCTGCCGGGTCACATTCGAGTACAGCCTGCACGGGGTTGATGATGCTCCTAGCCATCTAGGACTTTCATAGCGTCCGGGAACGTCGGTTCACCGGGCGACGTCGGGCCCGCCGGAACGGCCGGCACGGGTTCGAAACGGCGGGGGAGCGCGAGCCCACGTGCAGGAGGTGATCCAATCATGCCAGTATACGTCGATTTCGATGTTCCCGCGGATCTCGAAGATGACGCCCTCGAGGCGCTCGAGATCGCGCGAGACACAGGCCAAGTAAAGAAAGGAACCAACGAGACGACCAAGGCGATCGAACGCGGCAACGCCGACCTGATTTTCGTCGCCGAAGACGTCCAGCCGGAAGAGATCGTGATGCACCTGCCGGAACTGGCAGACGAAAAATCAGTTCCGTTCATCTTCGTCGGCGCCCAAGACGATCTGGGTCACGCTGCCGGGCTCGAAGTCGGCAGTGCGGCGGCCGCGATCGTCGAGGCTGGCGACGCCAGTGAGGATGTCGACGATATCGCCGACAAGGTTGAGGACCTGCGCTGAGGTGAGTTGACATGAGCGCAGAGGAGTCCGAAGACGACGGATCCACGCCCGCGGAGGTCATCGAGGTCGTGGGCCGGACGGGGATGCACGGCGAGGCCATGCAGGTCAAGTGCCGCATCCGCGAGGGCGAGAACAAGGGTCGTATCATCACCCGCAACGTCCTCGGGCCGGTCCGCGAAGGGGATATCCTCCAGCTTCGGGAGACCGCCCGTGAGGCAGACGCCATTGGAGGGCAATAATGCCACAGACACGCGAATGTGACTACTGCGGCGCCGAGATCGAGCCGGGCACCGGGACGATGTTCGTCCGCACGAACGGGACGACGATCCACTACTGCTCGGCCAAGTGTGAGAAAAACGCCGACCTCGGCCGGGAAGCCCGAGACCTTTCCTGGACAGAAGCCGGCAGCGAGACCGCCGGCGAAGCAGTCGAAGCGGAGCCAGAAACGGAACCGGAGACAACGGACGAAGCGTCCGAGGATGCCGCTGCTGAGGACGAAGACGAGAGTGCAGCGGAGGCTGACGAGGAGTCCGAAGACGAGGCCGTCGAAGAAGCCGCTGACGATGCTGAGGAAAGTGAAGCGGAGGCTGACGCATGAGCCATCACGACGAACGAACCTTCGTCATGGCAAAGCCCGATGCTGTCCAGCGCGGACTCGTGGGCGAAATCATCACGCGTCTCGAAGATCGCGGCCTGAAGCTCGCCGGGGCGAAGTTCATGCAGATCGACGAAGACCTCGCCGGCGAGCACTACGCCGAACACACCGAGAAGCCGTTCTTCGACGACCTGGTCGCGTTCATCACGTCTGGACCGGTCATGGCGATGGTCTGGGAAGGTGCCGACGCGACCCGACAAGTTCGCCAGATGATGGGCGCGACCGATCCCGCCGAGGCCGCGCCCGGCACGATCCGTGGTGATTACGGGCTCGACTTGAGCCAGAACATCATCCACGGCTCGGATCACGAGGATCCGGGTGCCAACGAGCGAGAGATCGAGCTGTTCTTCGACGACGAAGAACTCCTCGAATACGAGCGCAGCGACGAACCCTGGGTCTACGAGGACGTCGGCGATCACTGAATCGCCGTCACCCGATTTCTCATCCAGGTATCAGCGACACGTCACTTCTCGGTAGTTGTTTGTTCAAGGCGGTCGAACTGCCAGTCATGGGTGACACCACTGCCGACCTGATTTCGTATGCTGGCTGGGACGACTGCATCAAACTGCACAACGAGCACGTCGAATTGATCGCGCCGACGGCGGTCGGCCCACGCATCGTCTCCTTCGGGTTTCTCGACGGCCCCAACGAGTTCCACCAGATCGAAGCCGATCTCGGTGCGGGCGGTGGTGACGAATACCGGTTTTACGGGGGCCATCGACTCTGGTATGCCCCGGAGGTCAGCGAACGGACGTTGACGCCCGATAACGAGCCAGTCGAGTACGAACTCGGTGACGGGACCGTCACGCTTCGCCAACCAACCGAGCCAGACACCCACATCCGGAAGGCACTGACCGTCGAGATGGCCGACGACGAACCGGCAGTCACCGTGACTCACCGCGTCACGAACGACGGGGTGTGGCCGATCGAACTCGCCCCCTGGGGGATCACCGTCATGGCGGGCGGCGGGACCGGCTTTCTCCCGGCCGCACGGGCCGGGACCCAGGATCGACTGCCGGATCGCTCGCTGACCTTCTGGCCGTACACGAGTCTGGGCGACGATCGACTATCGCTACGTGAGGGTCACCTCCGGGTCCAGCAGGATCCGGACGGTGAGGGCGCGTGCAAGGTCGGCTCGACGGGCGTCGACGAGTGGATCGCGTACGTCAACGACGGCCGCGCCTTCGTCAAGTCCATCGAGTACGAGCCGGACGGTGCGTATCCCGACCGTGGGTGTGCACTCGAACTGTATACCGACGCGGACATGGAAGAAATCGAAACCCTCGGCCCTCTGCGGACCGTCGATCCAGGCGAGACAGTCGAACACGTCGAGTCCTGGCGGCTGTACGACGACGTCCCGGACCCCGACGAGGCGGCGGCGCTTCAGGACTATCCGTTCAGCTAGACCCTATTGTGTCGAGTGCTGTCGTCTTTCGCTCTCACTCGTCGCTTTCGTTCGGGACTGAACCGACCCGGATCGTCATCACAGGGACGGGTGCCGTCCGGATGACCCGTTCGGCGACGCTTCCGAGCAAGAGTCGATCGAGTCCACCACGTCCGTGGGTGCCCATGACAATGATGTCGATGTCGTGACTCGCTGCGTAGTCGACGACTTCCTCGCTCGGGACGCCTTCCGTCATCGACCCTTCGACCGCGACGTCACCGGTACTGTCCCGTACCTGGTTGAGTGCCCGTTCGCCCTCCTCACGTAACATCCCCGAGACAGCCTCCCAGGAGGTTTCCATGGGCATCCGACTCATCGTGGCCGTGTCGAGGACGTGCAAAGCGTGGATTGCCGCCCTATGATGGCGGGCCAACCCAGCAGTGTGCTCGATGACCTGTCCCATCCCCTCGGAGCCATCAGTCGGCAGGAGGATTCTATCGTACATGGACGTATGTTAACGTTTGTCGACAACCCGTTTAATAGTTCGTGTCCCCACCCGCGCAGGAATCCTCGAAAATGACGTCGGTTACATCGGCGACACCGGCCCGTCGAACAACGGCACGAACGATATCTTCCGCGCCGGTGAGATTGTCCGAATCGCCGTCGAGAACGAGCAGGCGAGCGTCACGGCCGGGTTCGATCACGCCGCAGTTCAGATCGGCCATCTCCGCCCCGGCAACGGTCGCCATGCGAAGGACCTCCCTCGCTGAGACGTCGTACAGTTTGGCTGCGAACTCCATCTCCCGGAACATCGACGGGCTGTTGAGCATCACGTTGTCCGTTCCCAGCGCGACGGTTGTCCGGTCGAGTAACTCGCGGGCGGGTGCCGTCCCGACGCCGGTGACGAGATTCGACCGGGGACAGAGCACGACTGGTGTCTCCTCATCGTCGAGGCGCTCGTAGTGGAGGTCTTCGAGGTGGACCATGTGGACCAGAAAGTCCGGATCGAGGTCCAGTGCGGGATTGACGTCGGCACTGTCGCGTTCACCGGCGTGAATGCCAAAGAGTTTTTCCGCGTTTGCAGTCGCCGTCCGTTCGGCACCGAACTCACCGTCTCGGGCACCGCTGGCCCCGAATCCGTCGGCCGCCTCCATTGCCTCGACTGTCTCGCGACCGAGGATGACACTCTCGATGTCCCGCCCGTCCAGCGCCGCTTCGATGGCCTCGACACCGTCGATGCCCCCCTCTCGAAATTCGATGAACGCGCCGGTACCGGCCTGTTCCATGAATCGGAGCGAGCGAGCCATCGCAGCAATCAGTTCCTCGCGGGTCGCCTCTCGGAGGAGTCGGTGTTTCAGCCCATCCGGCGGCGCGACGAGTTCGTCCAGACTCAGACCGCCGCCCGCTTCCTTGGCGATCGAATCGCCGATGTGCGTGTGGGCGTTGACGAACGCCGGGAGGACGATCTGCTCGCTGTCAGTACTCGTTTCCTCGACAGCGGTGATCTCGCCGTCTTCGACAACGACCCGGCCCTCGATCGGGTCGAAATCGCGCCCGTGGAGGATTGTCCCTTCCAGTTCCATAGCTGTCCGTTCGGGCGAACATGGTTTGACGGTTTCGAGGGGTAATCTTCTCACCCGTCTGGGCCGGGACCTCATTAGTTTCACCCATAGACGCCTGCTGGTTCGCATTCGGGACGGCTCAGGGAATCTTGTTGCCACTCCGGACGAACGCGAGGGCTTCCCAACGGTATCAGCTCAGGACGACAATCAGGAAAGTTTTATAGTCAAAGAGGAAAGCATACTTTACATAATGGCACTCAACAACCGGAGTTCCTTCGGCCGGATCAGAATCGTCCTTGTGGTGATGCTCCTTGGCGGTTTTGGCCTCGGCTTCAGCATGGCCATGGTCGAGGATTCCCTCCCCGAATTCTCCCCATTCTGGATCGGTATCAGTGTGATGGCGGTCGCCGGTGTGGGCGGATACGCGTACTACAACCGATTAGAGCGGGCAGGGATCGCCGACGAACGGAGCAAGCAGATTACCTATAAGGCAACCGCAATATCCTGGGGCGTACTGGTGGTCGGGCTGTCCGTGGTCATGTTGGTGCTGACGATGACTGACATCGACCTCCCGATCGTGCCGGTACTCTGGGGATTCACTATCGGGAGTATTGTCCTCCAACAGGTAGCAAACGAGTATTACCGCCGACAGATGTAACTATGGCATTTGGAAAAATCCGAACACAGTACGTAGTCATCGCACTCTTCAGCGTTGCCGTCATGTTCGGCCACGACGTCCTCGTCGAATTTGGTCTCGAGGGGAGTCGGCTCGGTGCCGCATCGTTCGCCGTTATCACCGGTACAGCGGGGAGCATTCTCTACGAAAATCGTCTCAAACAAACCAAAGAGATCGACGAACGTGTCGAGCGGATCCGGCGATCTGGTGCAGAATGGGCGTTCGCATTTCAATCGGGCGCTATTGGTGTCGTCTTACTTCTCCTGTATTTCGGTGGGGCGGAACTCCCCATCGTGCCGGTCTTGTTCGCGATTATGATCGGCGGAGTCGTCGTCTACGAACTCGCAATCGAATATTATCGCCGAAAAATGTAATTATGGAAAACAACCTCAACGTCTGGCGCGCGAAGGAAGACATCACACAGGGTGAGCTCGCCGAGGCCGTCGACGTCTCTCGGCAGACGATCAACGCCATCGAGCGGGGACGATACGATCCGAGCCTCGAACTGGCGTTCAAGCTCGCCGATTACTTCGAGTGTTCGATCGAAGATATCTTCGAGTACGATCCGACGGGTAGTTCCGACGAGTGAGCACCCCCTCGATGAATCAGTTCACGGTCGTCACTGGAACTCGTCGAGCGTTGCGTGAATCCCACGACGGGTGTCGCTGATTCGAGCGCCGTCGATGGCGAGACCGAGCGTGCGCACGGCCGCGTCACCGACCCGCTCACGGACTTTCTCAGGGGCGTATACGCCAAGTCGCCACTGGTCGCGTCGAGCCGTCTGTAAGGCGCCGACCAGCGTGGACTGCTCACCGAGTCGCCGTACCTCGCCGTTGACGAGGACGCGAGAACTCGACTCGACCATCGAGGGATCGTCGGGCACGTCGAGAATGACCGACGCGGGATCGACGTTCGCCTCGGCGGCGATCGTTCGTTCGAACTCGCGAATGGTCTCTTGAGACGCGTCGAGGATATCCGCCGGCACCGCCTCCCGTTCGGCCCAGATCGCACGCTTATAGAGGTCTCGATATGAAAGACGCCGGGCGATCTCAGCGGTCGCCTCCGTCGATCGAAGCGCGACGATGAGATCTGTATCGTCCATCCGGCGGAAGCGGTTGGGGGAGGTCTCAGTCGCTTCGAGCAGGCGGGCACTCGCCCGTCGAAGCATCGCTTTGGCGATGCGGGCGACGTGATGACTGTAGACGGTCGGCGTCATCAGCGCGCGAGCGACGAGGAGACTTTCGGCCGTCTGCACGTTGCCTTCGGCGAGGACCAGTTCGCCGTCGCGAAAGCGCAACTCGCGGACGAGGCGTCCGTGATCGATCGTGCCATAGGGAACCCCGGTGTGATGGGCGTCCCGCGCGAGGTAGTCCATGCGGTCGACGTCGAGTTCACCCGAGACGAGCTGCCCGAGTTCGCCGTCGCCTGCAACCAGATCGGCGACGGCATCGGGATTGAGCCCGTGCTCGGAGAGGACGCGCGCGACTTCGCCGTCGCCGAGTAAGTCGTGGACGTCGTCGTGATACTTGCCCGTATGGCGGTAGATGAGTGACTCGACGTTGTGGCTGTAGGGGCCGTGACCGACGTCGTGGAGCAGGGCGGCCGCGCGAACACGCTCGGCCTGCTGGCCCTCGATGCCGAGATGGTCGAGCGCCCGGTCAGCGAGATAATAGACGCCGAGGGAATGCTCGAAGCGGGTGTGATTGGCGGACGGGTATACCAACGAGACGGTGCCCAGTTGGCTGACGTGGCGGAGCCGCTGGACCGGTTGCGTATCGAGCAAATCACGGCCGACGCCCCCGATCTCGATGTGGTCGTGGACGCTATCCTTGATCGTGGTCATAGCCCGGATTGGTCGGCCCACGGCAAAAGGTATCGGGGGTACTGCCAGCTACACAGCGTCGGCACTGGAGGTATCGTTCGGCCTGTGTACCTGGCGTCACTCGTAGGACGAAAGCAATTCGAACAGTTCACCGCGTTTGGCGTTGCCGGCGTCGACAGCCTCGGTCGGTGCCCGCCCCATCTCCTGGACAGTTTCGATAGCCTGGACCGGGGTATACTCGCGACCGTGGACGAGCCACGCCGCAAGGACGTGACCAGTCCGCCCGATGCCGTCGAGACAGTGAACGACGACCCGCTCTTGGCGTTGCACTGCGTCTTCGAGGAACGGGACAATCTCCTGGACCAGCGTGTCACGATCGGCAAGATAGTGGTCACGGACCGGGACGTGCGCGACGGACTCCGCGCCGAACGCCTCGCGATACCTGGCCACGTTCGCATCCATCCGGCCGAGTTGGGACCCAGTCAGGAGACTCAGGACGCGTTCGACATCGTTGTCGCGCATGAACCCGATCCACTCGTCGATGGCCTCGCGGTGGGCTACCGTCGAGTGCCACCCTGGACAGCTTGCGCCATAGACGTAGGGCTCGTCGGGACCCGCCGATGCAAATCGGTGAGGCCCGACGCGTTCGTCATACAGTTCGGCCATTATATGGGGCGTGTTTGTCCAGTGACTTGAAGCTAGCACCCCAGTTCTCAGCGCTGACAATTGGCTGATGTGGGCGTGCGATTTACGGCAGCGACCTCCCTATCGAGCGCTATGGTTACGTTTCTCGCTGGGGGGACTGGGACCCCCAAACTCCTTGCCGGCGCCGAGGGAGTCTTTTCGCCCGCTGAGACGACAGTTGTCGCGAACACGGGCGACGACATCGAACTCGGTGGGTTTCTGGTCTGTCCCGACGTCGACACCGTGCTGTTCCTGGACGGCGATCTCCTCGATCGAGCGACGTGGTGGGGGATCAAAGAGGATACTGCCGAGACACACGAGTTCATGCACTCACTCGCCGATTCCGCCGGGTTGGATCGCGGACCACGATATCTCTCTGCGGACCGACAGACAACCGGCCGGCCGATCGCTCGCTGGCGCCGCTTCTCGGGGGTCGGTGAGTTCATGCACATCGGCGACCGCGACCGAGCGATCCACATCACCCGGACGAGTTTGCTCGACGACGGCCACAGCCTGACTGAAGTCACACGGACGCTCGGTGACGCACTGGATGCCGACCGCGAGATCCTGCCGATGAGTGACGATCCTGTCGCGTCGCTGATCCACACGCCCGAGCGAACGATGCACTTCCAGGAGTTCTGGGTCGCTCACGAGGGCGAGCCAGCGGTCGACGCCGTGGAGTTCCGGGGGGCCGAGGCGGCGACAACGACCGACGCGGTCCGTGACGCACTCGATGATCCTGTCGTGATCGGTCCCTCGAATCCGATTACGAGCATCGGCCCGATGACCGCTATCGACGAGATCGCTGCTGCACTGGCCGAGACGCCGGTCGTCGCCGTCTCGCCGTTCGTCGAGGATCGTGTGTTCTCCGGTCCAGCGGCGAAACTCATGGCCGCCGAGGGGTTCGAGCCCAGTACTGCCGGCGTCGCCGAAGCCTACCCTTTCGCCGACGCATTCGTCCTCGACGCGGCCGACGGAACGACACTCGACCGGCCGACCGTGCGAACGGACACGACGCTCAACTCGGAGGACGATTCCGAGCGCGTCGCTCGTGCTGTCCAGGACGCCCTGGAGGTGGTGGCCTGATGGGAGAAACCGGCGACGGCGTCGTGGCTGAAACGTCACTGCCGTTCAAGCCACGTGTCGTGGCGGCCAGTCTCAGCGGGGAGTCCGATGCCACGTGGGCGAAGGGAGCAGCACCGTCCGTCGGCGCGGCCGTTCTCGGTGGGCTGGCAGTCGACAAGCCGACTCGCAGGGCTGCCCGGACGATGGTCGAAGACCGGGATCGCGACGAGTTTCTGCCCGACGATCCGCTCCCATTCGCCGAGAAACAACTCACAGAACTCACCGGCGTGCCGATCGTCCCCGGCCTGAACGTCAGGAGTAGTACCCTCGACCCGCTCCGAAAGGTCGCTGACGTCTGTGCGGCACACGGCGCGATCTGTGAGATCAACGCTCACTGTCGCCAGACGGAACTGTGCGACGTCGGCGCGGGCCAGTCGCTCCTCAGAGAGCCAGCGCGACTGGCCGCCCAGGTCGAGGCGGTCGCAAATGCTGGGGCGACTGTCAGCGTGAAAGTCCGGACGGAGGTTCCCGGCGCCGACTTGCCCGCCGTTGCCCGCCGGATCGAACGAGCGGGTGCTGACGCGATCCACGTCGACGCCATGGACAGCGAGGGCGTCGTCGCCGAGGTCGTCGCCGCGACGGAGCTGTTCGTGATCGCCAACAACGGCGTCCGGGATCGCGAGACAGTCCGGGAATATCTGGCCTACGGGGCCGACGCCGTCAGCGTCGGGCGACCGAGCGACCGCCCGGCCGTCCTCGATCGCGTCCGCGAAGCGACTGACGCGTGGTTCGACGAATCGACGGAGGCGAACCGATGACGCGATCGATCGCCCAGCAAGCCCAACTTGCCTTGTTGCTCGAAGTCGCTACGACACCCACGCCGGGCAACGTCGATCGACGACGCGATCACGACGACCTCCGGTTCGAGCAGTTCCTCGCCGGCGCTGTCGGTGTGATCGACGGGCTGGACGCCCTCGCGAACCCGGATGGCCCACCGATCGGCGACGCCTTCGAGCAGGCAATCGAAGGGATGAGCGACAGCGCGAACACGAATACCCAGTTCGGTGGGCTGCTCCTGCTCGCGCCGCTGGTACGGACGGCTGTGACGGGCGACCTCACTCAGGAGCGTGCCACGGCCGTCGCCGAGTCGACGACTGTCACGGACGCCGAAGGCTTCTATCGCGCGTTCGAGCACGTCGAGGTCGCTGTTGCCGACCCACCCACCGACATGGACGCTCTGGACGTTCGGCGTGGCGCTGATGCGATCCCCACCCTTCGTGAGCGCGAACTGTCGTTGTACGACGTGATGGCACGTTCGACCGATCGGGACGGCATCGCCCGGGAGTGGACCGGTGGGTTCGAGCGGACCTTTGACGCCGCGGATGCGATCGAACGACGGGAGGGACCGATTACCGACCGCTCGGCAGAGGCCTTCCTCGACCTTCTTGCGGCCGAACCGGATCCCTTCGTCGCGATCAATCACGGCGACGAGGTGGCGGAGACTGTCCGCGAGCGGGCGGCGGCCGCCCAAGAGGGGGTCGACCCCGAGGAACTCTCCGACGAACTCGTCGCGGATGGCATCAATCCTGGGACGACGGCCGACATCCTCGCCGGTGGCATCTTCATTGCGCTGTGTCGGGGGGTCGAGGTATGAGCGACGAGTGGCCTGTCGAGATTCGGGGCGTCACCGAATCGATCGTGACGACACGCGGCCCGGACGGACGCTACAACGTCGCCGCCCTCGGATTGCATGCCGGGGAACCGGTGACGGCCCGGACGTGGGGTCGGACGCGGACGCGAGTGAATTTCGAGCGGGAGGGCGAGGGCTCCGTCCAGTTTACTCGTGATCCCGTCGATTTCGTCGAAGCGGCGTTGACGATTCGAGAGATCGACGAGTCGATTCTCGACAGTGCAGACGCCTGGGCCCGCGTCGAAGTCGAACGGCGAGAGACGGGTCAGGAGGGTGATACCGAGTGGATCGACTGGGAGTTACGGCCAGTCGAGACGAGCGTCCAGAACCGCGTCGTGCCGACGATTAACCGTGGACACGCGGCCGTGATCGAAGCGACAGTGGCGGCCTCGCGGCTTGACGTTCCCGCCTACGACGACGAACCGTTGGAAGCACGACTGGCGTATTTCGCCGACGTCATCGAACGAACTGGTGGGGATCGCGAACTGGCCGCCCTCGATCGACTCTACGAGATCCTGGACTTGCCGGAGACCGACCAACGTTTCGAATCCTTTTAGGGGCCCCACTCAGTAACGGTTCTGTATGGCAATCAAACCCGCCTACGTCAAGAAGACCGCGACGACGCTGCGGGAGCGCTATCCGGAAGCGTTCTCGACGGACTTCGAGCACAACAAGGAAGTCGTTTCGGAACTGACGAACGTCGAATCGAAAGGCGTCCGCAACCGGATCGCCGGCTACGTCACCCGCAAGGAAGCCGGCGGCGTCGAAGCCTGATTCGGTCGGTTGTTCTCCTTCCAGACGCGTCGCTGTTCGTTCTGGCGTGCGTATTTGCCAGCTGTCGTCTCTTCAGCTGAGTATCCCGATAAGCAACTGGGTCAGCGCGGAATCGACCAGTAGCCAATAGGCCCCAAACGCAAGTGCCGGGACCCAGACCGATCGCGTTCGCTCGAACCCGACACTCCCCGCGGCACTGACAGCCGAAAGCGAGGCGACTCCCCAGACAAACCCAATCCCATATCCCCGGATGCCCGCGGCGATACTGACTGCGAATGTGAGGACACAGACAACGCCGATCCCCGCAACGAGCGGCGTGACGTCGCGGTCAATCTCGTGACGGAGCGTTTCCAGTCCGTAAGCGAACACCCATGCGGCGACGATCCCACTGGTGATCGCAGCGACCGCCACGACGATCGACGGGCCAAACAGCGACGGAGACGCGCTTCGCCCCCCGGATCCGATCAGCAATCGTAGTTCTGGGATCGCCCAGCTTCGGACGGCAAGCAGTGTTGTGACTGCCACGACGGCGTTTGCAGGCTGTGTGACAGTACGCAACCGACCCTGGACCGCGGCGGTGTACAGCAGTGCGAACCCAGCACCACCCAGTATGCCGACGATACCGACGCTTAGCAGAATGTCAATAAAGCTCACACTTGGTCGGAAAAACGAGCCGAACACCCCATTACGAGCCGAGTAGCTGAGTACAACTTGGCCACTGCCTGCGATGACTGCAACGCCCCCAACACCAAGGACGGTCGGCAGTGCCTCGCCGTCTGGCAGCCCAAGCTGGAGTGGGGCGTCACGATACTGCAGGTACCCGATCGCCAGCCCACCCATCGTGACCGGTCCGACGAGGTCGAAGACGATATCCGGGAGTGGGGCATCGAACACGCCCACCGAAAGATAGGCGACCACGAACAGGACCAAACCGATCACACCGCTTATTCTGAACAGCGCTGACTCTTCGAGTGAGTCGAATGTGGCCACCCGCTCTCGGAACAGCCAGGAGCCGACACCGACCACCGCCGCGCCGAGGCCAGCGACAATGACCGCAAAGACCACCCTGTCAGTGGAACCGCCACGTGGCCCCGTGGCGGCGTCGGTTGTCGCGTCCGCTACGGCAAAATATTCGACCACCTCTGTAAGGACCGTACTCACGACGACGACGGCGACCAACAGGGCAGCTGCGCCAATGAACTCCCGGATGACGGGCCGGGAGTTGCGTGACTGCAACTGCTGGAGGGATTGGTCAGTCATATCTGACCAACTACCTGGGATTAAAATAGTTTGATATGTCTACAGCTACCGGAAAAAAGCGTCCTCGACGCCGGGGATCCAAACAGTTTTGACCGGTGGTAGCCCAAGCCTCCAGTCATGCCAGTAACCGTCGGTATTCTGGGTGCGACAGGTGCTGTGGGCCAGCGACTCGTCCAGTTGCTGGATCCCCACCCGGACTTCGAGATCGCCGCGCTGACCGCAAGCGAAGACAGCGCCGGCAAGTCGTACCGCGAGGCAGCCAAATGGCGGATCGACGCGCCGATTCCAGACCACGTCGCCGAGATGACCGTCGGGGCGACCGACCCCGATGCTGTCCCCGAGGACGTGGACCTGCTCTTTTCCTCGTTGCCCTCTTCGGTCGGTGAGGCCGTCGAACCTGGCTTCGCTGAGGCGGGCTACGTTGTTTCCTCGAACTCCTCGAACTTTCGAGCGGACCCGGATGTTCCCCTCACGATCCCTGAAATCAATCCGGATCACGTCGACCTGATCGAGGTCCAACGTGACGAACGTGGCTGGGACGGTGCCCTCCTGAAGAACCCCAACTGCTCGACGATCACGATGGTTCCGCCCCTCGCCGCCTTGAAGGAGGCCTTTGGCATCGAACGCGTCGACGTTTCGACCCTCCAGGCCGTTTCCGGGGCCGGATATTCCGGCGTCTCCTCGATGGAAATCATCGACAACGCGATCCCCCACATCGGCGGCGAGGAGACGAAGATGGAGACCGAATCCCGCAAGCTCCTGGGCTCTTTCGACGGCAGCGAGGTCGAGTGGCTCGAGGCCGACGTGGCTGCCTCCTGTAACCGGATCCCGACGCTGGACGGCCACCTGGAGAACGTCTGGGCAGATTTGAGCGAGGACGTGACTGCCGAGGACGTCGCCGACGCGATGAGCGAGTACCCCTCTGCGGACCTCCACAGTTCGCCCGAGCCGCTGATCGAAGTCTTCGAGGAGCCTGACCGCCCGCAGCCGCGACTGGACCGGAATCGGAAGGACGGGATGCAGATCAGTGTTGGCGGTATCCAGGCGACTGAAGAGGGTGTCCAGTTCAACTGTCTCGCCCACAATACGCTCCGCGGAGCGGCCGGCGCGAGCATCCTCAACGGCGAGTTGCTACTCAAAAAGGGCTACGTTTAAACGGCGATACCAACTGTTTTCACGGCCGCCGGAGACTGGCCAGTATGGTCTCCCGTGAAAATACCGTCTACGGAATCGCCGTCGGCGGGGCATTCGCACTGCTCTTTGTGATCGCAGTAGCCTCACCGCCGGACTGGCTTGCGGGCGTGGGGCTTCTCGGGTATTACACGGTCGGCGTGGGCGCCAGTCATTTCTATCTGGCTCGTCGCGGTGAGGCAGGTGAACTCGCTGTTGGCTCTCACTGGCGATTTCTCGCCGCGTTAGGATGTTGGCTCACACTCGGTGCGTTTGCTCTCTTCGGTCCGGATTGGCAACTCAGAAGTCTCGAAACAGACGTATTGCTGACCGTGGCCGGTCTCGGTGTTCTTCTCGTGTACTGGATCCTGGAGGCCCGTGACGGGTACGTGGCAACTCGCCCAACCTGAAGTGCTGACCACCCAGGTGGCGCTCTCGAGCATGTGTCGCGTCGATTCACTCGACCGTTGAGTCCCCGGAGCCTAGTCTCGGGCAGCAGTCTCGAACGGCTGGAACCCGCGGGTAAAATCGAGGCTATTCCGAGACGGCAACGACCTGCTTGCCGATGTTGTCACCCGAAAACAGCCCGAGGAACGCATCCGGGGCGTTTTCGAGTCCCGAGACGATCGTCTCCCGGTGGACAAGCTCCCCGGACGCGACCCAGGCGCCGAGTTGCTGGCTGGCTTCCTCGAATCGGGTCACGTAGTCACCGACCAGGAGCCCCTGGACGGTTGCACGCGGCGCGATAAGTTGTGGGAGTTTCCGGGGTCCAGTCGGGACGCCTTCGTCGTTATAGTGCGCGATCTGTCCGCAGACGGCGACTCGTGCGTCGAGGTTCAGTTTCGTGAAGACGGCGTCGGTGATCGGGCCACCGACGTTATCGAAGTAGACGTCGACGCCGTCGGGCGCCACGTCGTCGAGTGCCCCTCGGTAGTCCGAAACCTCTTTGTAATTGATCGCAGCGTCGAACCCGAGATCCTCGGTAAGCCATTCGATTTTCCGGTCCGACCCGGCAAATCCGATGACTCGACAGCCGTTCAGTTTCGCGATCTGGCCGACAACGGACCCGACCGCACCGGCCGCACCCGACACGACGACCGTCTCGCCCGGCTTGGGGTCGCCGACATCCAGCAGGCCGTAGTAGGCCGTTCGTCCGGGCATACCCAGCACACCGAGGTATGCAGGCGGGTCGGCGACCGACGCGTCGACCGGCGCGACGTCCTCGGCATCCAACACTGTGTAGTCAGCCCATGTGCCGTTGCCCGTCACGAGGTCGCCTTCGTCGTAGCTTTCACTCTCACTTTCGAGGACTTCACCGACGATGGTCCCTTGCATTGGCTCTCCAACCTCCCAAGGCTCGGCGTACGATTCGGCATCGCGCATCCGGCCGCGCATGTACGGATCGACCGAGAGATACTGTACGCGAACCAGAAGTTCGCCATGTCTGGGCTCAGGAATGTCATTTTCCTGCAGTTCGAAGCTTTCCATGTCTGGTTCGCCGTCGGGACGCTTGGCAAAAATCCACTCGCGATTTGACTCACGCATACCAGCCATTCTTCGTTCGACAGCAAGGAACGTTGCGTTTTCACTCCGGCCGAGGGCGGTCCGCCACCTCGATCAGCGGACGCGGTTCCCCCCTTCTCAGTGAGAGCCCATTCAGATCAGCCTGTCCGAACTCACCGGTAGTGGTCCTTCGACGGCGACACTGTGGCCGTTCGTCGAACCGACGGCCCATCGAAAACGACACTTCGACGCTCGCATGCGGCCTTAGACGACGCGATTTTGCATCGATTCGGGAGTTCCCTTGTGGAGAATCGAGTCCACGTTCGGCGCGACGATATCAGCCAATCGTTCGTAATACTCCGGCGTATGTCCCGACATGTGCGGCGTGATAAACACGTTTTCGAAGTCCCACAACGGGTGATCATTCGGCAGGGGTTCTGGGTCGGTCACATCGAGTGCCGCCCCCCGAAGATGATTGGCTCGTAATGCCTCGACCAGCGCGTCCGTCTCAACAATCGGCCCACGTGCCACATTGACGAGGACAGCCGAAGGCGGCAGCGTCTGTAACTCCTCGGGGCCGATAAGCCCGCGCGTTGCTTCGGTCAACGGCGAGGCGACCGCGACGTAAGCCGCGTCCGCGAGTGCCTGGTGAATCTCGTCCAATCCATAGATTTCGTCGGTTGGTCCGCCTTTCTCCGGCGTGTAGCGCACGCCGACAGTCGTCACGTCGAACCCCGCCAGTCGTTTGGCGATCGCCTGTCCGATTGCTCCCATGCCAACGATGGCAACTCGACTGCCGTCGAGCTCGCGCGACTGAAACCCTCGCCACTCGTGATGTTGCTGCTGGCGGCGGGCCCGAAAGAACCCGCGAGCAAACGCGAGGAAGGAACCGATGACGTGTTCGGCGATGTTCGGCCCGTGTACACCCGCGGCGTTCGTGACGGCGATGTCACGGTCCTGCATTCGTTCGAGCGGTAGATGTTCGTAACCTGCATACATGCAGGCGAAGTATTCGAGCGCTTCAGCGTCTGAAAGGAGCGATTCGTCGAAGTGTCCGCCCGAGACAATTGGGGCTGTCGCGATCGCTTCGCGCTCTTGGGCTGGCGTCTGTGCTGCTCGGACAGTCGCTGTCTCGCCGAGCCGCTCCTGCAACGCTTTGGCATACTCTTGGCCAGGGATACCGTGGGGCTTCTCCCGTAACACGAGGACATCCGGGCTATTCACGGCTCGTACCTCCGTCGTGAGCGATCAAACGCCGCATACCTAACAGAGGCAGTGGAACGGACAAAAGCATGGCGAGGGACGCTGTTGGACCGAGTCGGGGTCAACAGCCGGTTACCGGCAAACACCGCTAAGAGATGCGCAAACTGCAGATTAAACGATCCTGAACGATTCAAACGGAGACTGGTATTGACGGTCGTTCCAGTGAGAGTACTATCCAGTATGGGGACGCAGGAAACGATCTTGGTCGTCGAAGACGACAGTGACATTCAGATGCTCCATCGGCTCTGGTTGGCCGATGAATACGACGTACGCACGGCAGCAGACGGCGAGTCGGCAGTATCGGCTGTCGATGGCGATGTCGCCATGATCCTTCTCGATCGAAACCTCTCTGGACTGAATGGCGATGAAGTCACGTGCCGGCTTCGTTCTACGGGGTACAACGGCGTGATTGCGATGGTTACGGCGAACGTACCGGATCAGACACTTACCGAGTTAGAAATCGACGAATACCTTCAAAAGCCGGTCTCAGGCGCTGAATTGCGCGCGCTCGTCGAACGGGGCCTATCGCGCCTAGACATGCCAAGAGCCGTCCGTGATCTGTTTCGGATGGTGTCACTTCGTGCGAGTTTGACCGCGACTGCCGATCACGCGGGACCGGGAACGAAGGAGGCCGTCCGATGCCTCGATACCCGAATCGAAAACCACTTCCAACAAGCGATCGATAGCGGTATCTCGCCGAGGCGCCTCTCCGAGTTGGCCCGCGATGGACTCGCCGAAGACGTTGCTCTACCGGATCTCACACAGAACCAGCAATCGCGCCAGGCGAATACCGTGCGAAGTGCAGGACACGAGTTTTAAGGCCCGCCAGGTCACGATTGCGGTATGGAGCGGACTGACGTCGTGATTGTCGGCGGCGGCCCAGCAGGCTCTTCGGCGGGCCGTGCCGCGGCGAACAGCGGTGCCGATGTCGTCCTCGTAGAGAAGGGCGTTCCCCGTACCGACAGGGACGAACTCGGGCCAGATTCAACGGATGCCGCCGGCATTTTGGATTACTGGGTCGACATTATGGGCGAGCACCCTGCGGACATGCCCTCGGACGTCGTGTTACGCGAACTCGATGGAGCAACGTTTCACGGCCCCTCCGAGTCGGCGACGATCGAGGACACTCGAATTGAATCCTCATACGACGGGTTCGGGTTCACGGTCGACCGGGCCCGGTTCGACGACTGGCTCCGGAGTCTGGCTGAAGAGGCCGGTGCGGACTATCGGGTCGGGACGAGCGTTACCGATATCGAATCAGATCTCACTGGATCGACGCCGAGTCACCGAGTTCTTCTCGCCGATGGGACTGAAATCGAGGCTGAGGCACTTGTTCTCGCGGACGGCCCGCAACGAACGGTAACCTTGGACGTGCTCGATCAGTTCCTGCCGGCTGAAACGAGCGCCGAGGAGTATCTCGCACCCGATCGGGCGAATCACATCGCCTATCAAGAATATCGCCGATTCCCGGAGGAACTGTTCGACCCTGACCACATCGAATTCTGGTGGGGTGTGATGCCCGGTCACACCGCGTATCCGTGGATCTTCCCCAACGACGATACGGTCGCTCGTGTCGGGCTAACGATGCCGATCGGGATGGACATCGACGACGTGACGGATCGCGATTCCTACGCGTTGCTTTCCGACGATGACGACGCCATTCCGCCGGGCCGGATCTACATCCAGCGATTGCTTGAGCGGCAGTTCCCTGAATACGACGTAACGGACTTCCCGATCGTCGACGACCACGGGAAGCAATCCGGGACGGAGGCATATCCGATTTCGTCGACGCAGCCGATCGAGTCTCCCACGGGCGCTAACGTCGCCGTGGTCGGCGGAGCGATGGGGGCCACCTCGGCGTTCCACGAGGGCGGCGATCACGTGGCGATTCGAACGGGGAAGATCGCCGGCGAACTCGCCGCAGAGGGACGAATGGCGGAGTACAACGATGCCTGGAAGCAAGCCATCGGTGACGAGGTCCGCCGGAACGTCACCTTCGCCGAGTTGGTCCGCGGGTTGGGACCGAGCGATTGGGACCGGTATTTCAGCATCATCGGTCGGATGTTACGGACCGACGGGTCACGCAAGCGCCAGGCCCTTTCGGCAGGACTGGAAGGGGTCGGTATCTATCTTCGGTATCGGCGCAAACGCTGGTCGTTCCGCGGTGACCGGTACGTCCAACTTCGCGAGTCGACGTACACTGTTTGAGGACCACGAAGCGCTTTACTGTTCACGGCGAGATGTGCTATATGCGTGCCTTAGTCCCCGCCCGAGTGTACCCAAAGTGGTGCGATGACAGCGCGGCGAACCCGGGCACGCGACATCGCCAGACGGCTTTGCCGTCTCGGCATTCGATGGCGCTAACGCGCCACCCGCCTCGACGGTATTCACCGTCTTGGCACTTGGTTGCCTTACGGCAACCCGCCTCAGCGGCTATCGCCGCTTCGGCAACTGGAGACGCCTTTGGCGTCTCCCGCGCTCCCGGCTACAGCCGGTCGCGCATTCGGTGGCGCTAACGCGCCACCCGCCTCGGCGGTTTCCACCGCCTCGGCATTCGGTCGCCCTTCCGGGCGACCCGCCCGGCACGAGGGTTTCCCGGCCAACCCGGCACGCCGCCAGGGATGAGGTCGGTCGTTAGTGTTCCGGGCGACACTAACAATATTATAGATGATTCTTTGGGATTTGAGCCGCTAATACGATACATGAGCCAGGAAAAGAACCCAACGGACCGGATGGTTCGTCTCTATTTCGGTCGGCCGGGTGAAATGAATCCCAGCAAGGAAGAGGTGGGTGAGTTCATCAAGAGCAAGATGGCCTCGTCCGTAAGGGCGGAGAGCATCGATGGAGCGAGGGACTTTGTGAACTGATCGCACTTGGGATGGACGCTTGGTACCAGGGGTAGGTGGAGCGGTCAAATCTGGTGTTGCCTGAGTGCGTCGAGAAGCTGGAAAAACGGACACAGGAACAGCGCAAGAAGATCGCAAATCTACAACAGCAACTCGCCCGTGAACAGCGTGATGATGGCCGAATGGACGCAGTTGATGAGCTACACCAGACCGAAGCGTCGATACTCAAAGTACTGTGTCGCGACCAGCACATCGGTGCGAAATCCCCGAACTACGTATCTATTCCGTGTGTTTCTGAAGCGACAGGCTTCGATTACGATACCATAACCCACTGCGCTGAGATGCTCTCGAAGCCAGCCTTCGGGGAGCACGTTGAGATGGACCGGTTTGGCGAGAAGATGCCTTGTTGAACGCCAGATAGCGTCGGGGTGGGGTTGATAGCCTACAGAGTCACGGCGTCAGAGACGACTTTTCGAACGTAGAAGATGCAGTAGTCGCCGCTACCATCGTTTGTTGAAGGGTCAGAACTATGGTATCTAGCGTTCTTGCTTCGGTGACGACGGCAATGCCTCTTCCCGATACGTCCGGAGAAGGGGAGCAGGCGGCGAGTTAAGGGCTCGCCGCCTGCGTCAGGTTATGGACGATGCACTTCCGAGTCAGCTCCCGGAACTGGCCGTGCCAACTCCGGGAGCGCAACTTCTCGCCGTCGTCTTCCTTCAACTGCGAGAAGCCGGTTTCACTCATCCAACGCTGGTTGTAGTCCTCGTTCATCCGGGCGTTGTGAGCCTTCTGTAGCGGTGTCTGCTCTCTGTGCTTGATCAGCGGTCGCGTTGACTCGGAACGGCACTCCTCACGGAGTTCTCCACACGAGTAGTTCGCGCGGTCGCGGTAGTGGTAGCTCGTTTGGTCGCGTTGGAACCCGCTGGCGTCGATTGCAGCTTCACCACTCCAGCCCGCCTGCTCCGCGATTCAGCGGAGCAGGCGGCGTAGCTCACGCATCCGATACTTGTCTTCCCATCGATAGAACGAACTGTAGTGCGGTGCCTCGTCAAGGCCAAATACGGCCAAGATACCGGGCATCTCGTTAAGATAGTCTTCGGTCTCTCGGAGACTTTTCTCCATCTCAATACGAAACAAGATCAACGCGATCTGTGTCCATTTGGCGTATCCGTCCGCGCCGTCCGGCGCGGCGGGTACGTCTGGATCTTCTACGTGTTATTTGACAATATTCCGGCACATCCGAGCCAGCCGTCTGAGCGATACCATATCGCCAGACGGCGTCTTTTTCCGGGTTAGCTTGATAGAACCTTCCCATGAGAGCGCCTGAGAAATCTCTCAATTGGTAGCAAAACAAGGCAATTGAGCTCCATAAAGCATTATAAGTCTGCGAATTAAGCCATATCCTATGGACGGTACGCCCGATGATAACTTCTCTTTATCATCTGTGTTTAGCCAGTCATATTTCGAGATCCCA
>NZ_JACDNP010000009.1:0-81767 GCF_013839425.1 Halorhabdus salina
TTGTAATACGGATCTCAGCGTTAATACAATTCAACTCCTGAACAGCCCCTAATTCCGTGGATATTTCTGTGTTTGATCCTTCAATAGTGGCGAAAATATGGTACTCTGCTGGTGTCTTCGAAAATGTCTCTCCAAGCACAGCGAGCGATTTACGCCCATCACTCCGAGCAGAAACTTCGATAGTTTTGTTGACTATCACTTCACCGTTACGTTCAATTTTACTCTGAAGAGTATGTGCCGTGTCGTCAAGATTCCGAACAATAACAGAATCTACGGTGGCTTCTGAAATCGATTGGTTATTTTCAAGACACCCAGTAGTGATGATGCCCGCGCACACAGTGAGCATGGATCGGCGTGATAGCATATTTATTTTATTTAGTATATACTATTCTACAATACTTTTTCTTTTCGGAGTAGTTTGACTTATTTGCTGGGCCGAATAGAATCACATCCATAATTGGTTGTTCAACCTGATACATAGTCACGTAACGGAATTTCGATATCTTGCTTCCAGCAGTGCCGCCAACTCGTGGTTCTGGCGTCACAGCCACAACTATTTCATCATACCCAAAAGACATGCGCGGCTCATTTGGATCGCGTCGTCGGGAACCGCCTTGCTGTCACTTATCGGCGACCTCGCTGGTAATCTCCGCCGAGCGGCGTTCGGTCGCTTTCACGGTCTCAGCGAGGACGGCTTCGACGTCACTGTCCCACAGGACGTCCATGCCTTCGATCGTCGTTCCGCCCTCGGTTGCGACGGCGTCGATCAGTTCCTCGACGCTCTCATCGCTCTGGAGGACAGTCTCGGCGGCCCCCTTGAACGTCTGTGCCGCGAGTGCCTGGGCGGCGTCCGGGTCGAGCCCACCCGCGACGCCCGCTTCGGCCATCGCGCCGATCAGGTAGAAGACAAAGGCCGGCCCGCTGCCGTTGATCGCGGTCGCGAGGTCCATCTGTGCTTCCTCGATTGTCACCCAGGTACCCAGATCGGCAAGCAGTGCGGCAACGTCTCCCCCTGGTTCGGGCGTCACTGCCGCAGCCATCTCGCCGAACTCGGCAGCGAGGTTGGGCATCATCCGGACGACTGCGGCATCCGTTCGCGCCGCCAGGAAGTCGGTTGAGACGCCCGCCGCCACCGAGACGACCGTCTGGTCGGCCGAAAGATCCGCTTCGCGCAGGACCTCTCCCACGATGTCCGGCTCGACAGCGAGTACGACGACCGGTGACTCGACCGCTGTCGGGTCAGTCGTCGTCT
The DNA here is from genome assembly GCF_013839425.1 of Halorhabdus salina. Taxonomy (GTDB): domain Archaea; phylum Halobacteriota; class Halobacteria; order Halobacteriales; family Haloarculaceae; genus Halorhabdus; species Halorhabdus salina. The sequence continues at coordinate 1,253 of NZ_JACDNP010000009.1, forward strand.
CGTCAGCGACGCCCGTGAGGGCATCAAGCGCCGATTCGTCGACGTCGCAGGCCGTCACCCGGTGCTCGCTGTCAGCGAGCCCGCGGACGATCGCCCCGCCCATGTGGCCACAGCCGATGACGCTCGCGTGAACCATTCTCTGGCTATTGCTCGATCACTGAGCGATATACCAATGGCGATTCCGTCTCGGCTTTCGTGAGTATTCGAGACGATCGAAGACAGCCAGAATCGTTTTTGCACCAGTCACTCGGAGACCGCCCAGATCTGGACGTTCTGGCCGGAGCGGCCGAAGACGGCGTCTTGAAGCCCCTGCTCGTCGAGTTGCTCGTCCAGAACGCGATCGAGCCGATTGACGCTGGTCATGTCCAGATCGTACGTCTCGAGCAGGTGCCGGTATCGCTCGTCGTCGGTGATCGACTCGAAGTGATCGTACAGCGAGGCCATTTCGTCGGGCGTCAATTCGGCGAGTCGCTCGGGATCGTCCAGGCCGAGTGCACCCTGGCGCTCGCTGTCGACGACGTGCTGGATGGCGACCAGGGCGACTTTGGGGATCGCCCGCTGGCTGCCAAATGCCGTGAGATCGATTTCGGTCATGATGCCCAGCACGCGATCGCGTTCCCAGGGCGTCAGATCCAGGGCGTTACACAGGGCGTGAGTGATCCGGGCCTTGTCGAGGCGGTGCATCCGCTCGGCGTGACCGGCCATTGCGGGATGTTGTTCGTCGTGTAAGCGCCGCAGCGAGTCAGCAAGGTCGTCGCCGGGTCGGTCGGGCCGACCGATCGTGGTGGCACTCGGCGTGACCATATCCCACTGCCTGATCAGTTCGTCTCGCCGGGCCTGTGCCCGCGAAAGTGAGCCGTCGCCCGGCTGGGTGGAGACGTCCCGCTGCTGGCGCCACTCGCGACGCTCACGCTCGGCCGGTTCGGCGACCTGTCCACCGCTGTCGACGCCCTCGCCGTTCATCGTCACCTAGTCGTCGCTACGGACAGTTGAATCCACGGGCTACGCAGCCGTGGCTCGTGTACGAAAAATCACCTCAGAAACCCCGTCTATATCTTCACCTTATAACCAGAACCACTTAAAGAAACGACGCTGGTTCTGCCCAAGACCGAGTGGATCGCATCATGCAGACACTCGATGACGCCCCGTGTAGCCTCGGCTCCGGGAAATGCGGGCCTTGGACGTTCGACCCCTCTCGGGTTCCAGTCGACGAATACGCTTTCACGCTCGAACGCCGGCCGGTTCATCGTCCCGGGCCGTTCGCCGTCGATCAAGGTGGACAGTTAGAAGTCGCCCAGTTCCGCCTGCCCACCGTCGCCGGCCAGCTCGCTCGCCTGCTCGATGGTCGACTCGAACGTCTCGCGCTGACTGCGATCGTACAGCGTCGCCGCTGGATGGACACACACCAGCACGCGCCGAGTCGTCCCACTGATCTCGACGTCCTCGATCGATCCCGCTTCGTTCGTGACGGCGAGGTCCCGGCCGAGCAGGTGTTCGCCGGGCACCTTCCCCAGCGTGACGATCACTTCGGGATCGACAATCTCGATCTCGCGTTCGAGGTACGGTCGGCAATTTGCCAGTTCCCCGCTCGTTGGATCGCGATTCTCGGGTGGGCGACACCGCACGCAGTTGGTGATGCGCACGTCCGCCCGAGCCAGTCCTGCGTCCCGCAACCCATCGTCGAGGACGTCCCCGCTCCGGCCGACGAACGGTTCGCCTCCCTGATCCTCCTGCTCGCCCGGGGCTTCGCCGACGAACAGCAGGTCGGCGTCGGCGGGCCCCACGCCGTCGACGATTCGCGAGCGCGACTCGACGAGCGCTTCGCAACGTCGACAGCCGGTCACGGAAAGGTCGTCCATGTGTTCCATGGCCGGGGGTGTGGGCCGTGTCGGCAAAAGCGTCGCTATCGATCCCGAGGCGTTCGCTGGACACTGGCGCTCAGCTTTACTGCACGTCGAATTCCGCATCGGCGGCTCTGGCGGCCAGTCGAGCCACCCGAAGTGGTTCGGGCCGCCCGCCCTCGGGCGTGAACGCGCGGACGAGTTCTCGGGCCGCCTCGTGATCACAGCCGACCTGTCGGACGAAGACAGTCTCGTCGTTGACGGTGACGCGCTCGCGTGGGGGTTGGGCCCGGTACGTTGCCAGCCGCCAGTCGAGTGCGTCGCCGTCGAACTCCGCACGGAGCGTCGCTTCGAGGCCCGAACTGTCCTCGAAAGTGACGGCAATGACGGGCAGTCCCGTCTCGTCGTGCAGCCTCGGCAGGTCGAAGAGGTTGAACCACGCGGGTGCGATCCCCGCGAGGATGAGGTAGTGGACGTCGGCCCGGTCCAGGCGGTCGACCATCTCGATGACGGTTGCGGTCGCGTCACGACCGCCGACCGTACACCGACCGAACACGAACCCGTCGACGACGCGACTCGCGCGGACGACTGCGCCACAGAGCGTCGATTGCTTGCCGGAAAAGGATTCGGCGATTCCGAGGGCACGGACGCCGGATTTCATGGCGGTGACCGTCTCGGGCGGTCGAAGAGAGGTCCCTCGAGGGTGGTCCCGGCGACGGCCACGCCAGTCACGTCACGTGTTCTCCTTGATATCGGATAACTGATCGAGCAGTTCGTCGTTCGAAGCGGTGAATTCGAACTCGACGTCGCCGTTGTGTGTGTTTTCTTCGGCGTTAACCCCGTCATCATCGTCGAAATCGGCATCAAGGTCCTGCTTGTCCTGTTCGGATTCGTCGTAGCTTCCGAACCCCATGTCATGTGAGACTATGACTTTCGTGGTGAAAAATCACACGCACTCTCCGTGTTTTATGCTAACGAGACAGACCAGGGACCATCCCGGACCACCGTCAGACTCAACAGCACGCTGGTCCCACGCTCGTGTATGGACGTTTACAATGTCACAGCCGACGCGGAGACGTTCACCTGCAACGCCTACCTGGCGACCGGTGACCGCCCGACGATCGTCGATCCCGGATCGATGGCTGGCGTCGTCGACGTCATCCGCGAGTATAGTGACGAGGTTGACGCCGTCGTGCTCACCCACCAGCATGGCGATCACGTCGCCGAACTCGATGCCGTCCTCGATGCCTTCGACGCCGAGCTGTACGCCTATGCTGCACATCCACGCCGGACGGACGCACTCGCGGACGGTGACACGCTCCAGGTCGGCGACGAGTCCTTCGAGGTCGTCTATACGCCCGGCCACGCCGACGATCACGTCTCGCTGCTCAGCGAGTCGACGCTGTTCTCGGGTGACGTCGTGGTCCACAACGATGGGGCCTTCGAGTACGGTAGTTTCGGCCGGACGGACAACCCGGGCCAGTCTCGCGAGCGACTTATCGAGAGCATCCGTGAAATCCTCGACCGGTTGCCCGAGGGTGTCGAGCACATGTACAGCGGCCACGGCGGCGTCTTCCACGGCGACGTCAGGGACGTCGTCGAGACGGCATTAGAGCGGGCCGAAAAGCGAGAGCCGAAATACGACTGACGGATCGTCAGTTGCGACCCACTCGACTGCTCGGGATGCGTTGATTCGACCCGCGAGTTTCTTTAAGTGCTTCTGGTTACAAGGTGAAGATATAGACGGGGTTTCTCCGGAAAGCCGATCGACGAGCAACTGCTGTTTCCGGGAGACGGCCAGAGCGATACGGTTTTGAAACGCCACCGAGAAACAGCGTCCATGTTATCACGCCAGTACGTCCGCGAGCATCCCGGGGAGGTTCGAGAGATCCTCGCCGCTCGCGGCGTCACGGACGTCGACCTCGACGAAATCCTGGAGATCGACGAAGAGTGGCGCGAACTGAAAGCCCGCGGTGACGACCTGCGACACGAGCGTAACGAAGTCTCCTCGAAGATCGGCGAGTTGAAACAGGCTGGCGACGAGGAAGCGGCCCAGGAGGCCATCGAGCGCTCCCAGGAACTCAAGGCCGAACTGCAGGACGTCGAACAGCGTGCCGACGAACTCGAAACCGAACTCGAAGAGCGACTGCTGGAGATTCCGAACATCCCCCAGGAGGGCGTTCCCGAGGGCGAGGACGAAAGCGACAACGTTGAAGTCCGCCGGTGGGGATTCGACCAATTGCGTGATCTGCCCGACGAGGTGACCCCACACTACGATCTCGGCGAGCAGTTGGACATTCTGGACTTCGAGCGCGGGGCGAAAGTCTCGGGTGGTGGCTTTTACTTCCTGAAAGGCGAAGCGGCCCGGCTGGAACACGCGCTTATCCAGTTCATGCGGGACGTTCACCGCGAGCAGGACTATCAGGAGGTATTTCCGCCAATCCCCGTCAACAGCGAGTCGATGACGGGCACGGGCCAGCTCCCGAAATTCGCCGACGACGCCTACAAACTCGAAGACGAGGACCTCTGGCTGTGTCCCACAGCCGAGGTGCCGGTGACGAACATGTATCGCGACGAGATTCTGCTGGCCGACGATCTGCCGCTGAAACACCAGGCCTACACGCCGAATTTCCGCCAGGAAGCAGGCGAGCACGGCACCGAGACCCGCGGGATGGTCCGCGTCCACCAGTTCAACAAGGTGGAGCTGGTCAACTTCGTCGAACCAGCGGAGAGCGACGAACGTCTGGAGGGACTGCTGGACGAGGCCGAAGCGGTGCTCCGTCGCCTTGGATTGCCGTATCGGGTGCTCGACCTCTGTACTGGCGATCTGACCTTCGCCTCGGCGAAAACCTACGATATCGAAGTCTGGGCACCGGGCGACGACATGGACGACGGCCCCGCGGAAGGGGGCCGCTGGCTCGAAGTGTCCTCGGCGTCGAACTTCGAGGACTTCCAGGCCCGACGGGCCGGCCTGCGCTATCGGCCAGAACGTCACGAATCCGCCGACTACCTCCACACGCTGAACGCCTCCGGGGTGGCGTTGCCTCGCGTCCTCGTCGCGATCCTCGAATACTACCAGAACGACGACGGGACCGTGACCGTGCCCGAGGCGCTCGTCCCGTACATGGACGGTGCCGAGCGCATCGAGGGGTCGGAGAAGGTCGGTGAAAGTGCCCTCGGGGCCGGCGATCGGGACTGAACTACTGACTCGATTCTGACGCTCTCGGCTTTCTCGCTAGCTACCAATTCTCAGCCGGCAGTTGAATCTCCCTGCCAAGAGTGATGCGTAGAACAGTCTGAAAACGAGTCACTGCACGTCCAAAGGGGCTCGGAGTGGACATCGGCCGGGCTCGTCTCGCAGGCCAACGGCCCGTTCGCCTGTAACGAAACCTCCGCTTCACGCAGGCCCCGCTTGCCTCGCGGGTCGGTACCTCCCCGCTCGGCTGTCCGGAGAGCCTCAGTTCCTTCGACTCTTCTGGCTCGCGGCTTCGCCGCTCGCCTTCTCGAGGTTTCTCGCTGCGCTGGAAACCTCGCTTACATCATGCCGCCCATACCGCCACCCATACCGCCCATACCGCCGGGGGCGCCGCCCGGACCGCCCGCACCGCCTTCGCCTTCCGTCTGTTCGGCCTGGATGATGTCGTCGATCTTCAGGACCAGGTTTGCGGCTTCTGCAGCACTGGATAGTGCCTGGGTCTTGGCGTGGGCCGGCTCGACGACACCGTCATCGTAGGTGTCGACGACGTCGCCACTGAAGACGTTCAGCCCGGCGCGTTCATCGCCGCTCTCGTGGGCTGAGCGAAGCTCGACTAGCGTGTCGATCGAATCGAGGCCGGCGTTCTCGGCGAGGACGCGCGGAACGAGTTCGAGCGCGTCGGCGAACGCTTCGACCGCGAGCTGTTCACGGCCACTGACGCTGTCGGCGTAATCGCGGATGCGACCAGCGAGTTCAACCTCGGTCGCGCCGCCACCAGCCAGGACGCGACCGTCGCTGACGGTTGAGGCGACGACATCTAAGGCGTCGTTGATCCCCCGCTCGAGTTCATCACTGACGTGTTCGGTCGACCCACGGATCAACAGCGTCACACCGTGCCCGTCGCTCTCGACGACGAACCACTCATCGTCGTCGTCCCGGGAGATGTCGCCGGTCCCGAGGTCGGCATTGGTCAGCGATTCCAGGTCCGAGACGATCCGCGCGCCCAGAACTTCCGTGAGGAACTCGATGTCGGATTTCTTTGCGCGCTCGACGGCGAGAATGTCCCGCTTGGCCAGGAGGTGCTCGACCATGTCGTCGATACCCTTCTGGCAGAAGACGACGTCAGCGCCCGTCTCGTCGATCGTCTCGACCATCTCCCGGAGCTGGGCTTCTTCTTGCTCGATGAATTGCTGGAGCTGCTCGGGGTCGTCGACGCTGAGCTGGGCGTCGGCTTCGGTCTCGTCGAGTTCCAGTGCCGTATCCAGCAGGAGGACGTTCGCGTCCGTGAGGTTCGTCGGCATGTCCTCGTGGACGGGGTCCTCGTCGACGACTGCACCCTCGACGAGCTTCGAGTCGCTTGCGGGTCGGCCCGGCTTGGACTCGATGTCGATGAACTCCAGGTCGACGATCGTCGAGCCGTTGTCGGCGTCGACGGTGACGGCCTGGATCGCGCTGACGACCAGATCCGAGAGGAGGTCCAGATTGAGTTCAGCACCCTTGCCGGTCATGCTCGTCTCGGCGACGGACTTGAGAATCGCCTCGTCGTCGGGCTCGACGGTCTCGGCGATGTCGTCGATCTCCTCGCGGGCCTGTTTGACGGCCATATCGAACCCGCGAATGATCGCTGTCGGGTGGATGTCCTGCTCCAGCAGGTCCTCGGCGTTTTTCAGGAGCTCGCCCGCCGTGGCGACTGCCGTCGTCGTGCCGTCGCCAGCTTCGTCCTCCTGGGCCTCGGCGACTTCGACGACCATCTCCGCGGTCGGGTTGTCGATGTCCATCTCCTGGAGGATGGTGACGCCGTCGTTGGTGATCGTGACGTCTCCGATCTGGGAGACGAGCATCTTGTCCATGCCCTTCGGTCCGAGTGTCGACCGGACCGACTGCGCGACCGCTCGAGCCGCCGAAATGTTGTGGCTTTGGGCGTCCTGATCCTTCATCCGCTGGGCCTCGTCGTCGAGAATGACCATCGGTTGGCCCTGCATTTGCTGGCTCATGTGTCGATCGAAAGTTTGTCTGTGGTTCTATATAAATGTACGGGTTTCTGTGCCCGCCCGTGACGTGGATCGCACGCCACTGTTTGGCCAATAATCGCAGTACAGCGGGCAGAAATCGCTGACTATGTTACGGCATAACATGCGATTAGGCCGGATCCGTACATTGCATCCGCTGCGGTATTTATATACTATATAGCTCCTGTTCACTCGTCGCTCGTCCGGGAGAGATCAAGCTGAATCGTCGGGTACCAGCCCGCCAACGCCGGCAGATAGACGCCGAGAAAGCGATCGATGAGGATCGTCGGCGCGCCGACTGCCGGCGGGACGCCCAGTGCGGCCAGGACGAGCGTCCCCGAGGCCTCGGCGACGCCGACGCCACCGGGCGTGACGGGGACGAACGTGACGGCGTAGGCGGTCACCAGCGCCAGCGGCAGGAGGATCGCCGGCGTGAACGGCTCGCCGACGGCGTCTAAGAGCAGCCAGCTCCGTGCGCCGGGGACGACCATCAGCGCGATGACCCACCCAGAAGCGTACGTGACTGGCGTCCGGGGGGAACCGAGCAGCGTGGAAAACGTCTCGGCGGCCTCGGCGCTCAGGTCCGGCAGCGCCCCCAGAAACCGCTCGATTGCCCCGCCCGCAAGCGGGATGCGATGGGTCGGGATTCGGCGTTCAATCGTGCTCGCGAGCGCGCCCACGCCGTCGAGGCGTGTCCCAGCCACGATCACCGTCAGTCCCACGACCAGGTAGACCCCCGCCGATGCCGCGAGGGCGAATAGCAACCACGGCTCCATCCGCATCCCGAATACCACCAGACCGAGGGTGGCGACCAGTCCATACAGCATCGCGTACAGCGCCGTGTGGAGTGCAGCGACCGCGACGAGCGGACCCCAGGACTGGCCCGTGTACTGCCGGAGGACGGCAGGCGCGAGCGACCGCCCGACGGCCTGGGTCGGGCTGAGATGATTGACGAACGCGACTGACAGCGTCGTGCCTGCCGCCACGCGAAACGGCGTCCGAGTGAGTCGATTGAGCAGGACGTGCCAGGTCCAAAAGCGAGCCAGCAGCCCCACGATCGACAGGCCGAGGATCGCCAGGACGACGAGCGGCTCGATCCGGCCGAAGGTGCGAACGATTCGTCCCCAGTCGGTCTGGCTCACCAGCCACGCGAGCACCGCCAGTCCGATCGCGTAGCGGGCGGCGGTCACCAGCCGCTGGCGTCTCTCACTCATCGTTTCGCTCCTCCCTTCGAGGCCGGCTAGCCGGCGTCGGCATACCCCAGGTCCTTGAGTTGTTGCTCGACGTCCGCCGAGACGTCACTCGAACTGACGGCCGCTGTCTCTTCGCCACGGTGGAGCGATACCTCGGCGTCGCGAGCAATGAGTTTCCGCTCGAAGTCCTGCCAGCAGACCGTCGCCTCTTCGTGCCACGGCGCGACCGTTATCGTCTGTTCGGTCCGAGAACTCGTGAGATCAGTCCCTTGCCAGGCGTCGGGGATCTCCAGGCCGACGCCCGCAGCCAGCGTCGGTGCGATATCGAGCAGGCTCAGCCGGTCTCCGAGCGTCTCGACGCCGTCGAGGACGACCGGGACTTGAATGAGCGAGTCGGCCACCCGGCGGCGATAGCCCTGGTGGTAGTAGTAGCCGTCTTCGCCGAGTTCTTCACCGTGGTCGGCCGCGAACGCGAAAATTGGATCGCTGTCGATCGTTTCGAGCAACTGCTCGATCCGCTCGTCGGCCCGTCCGAGTGCGTCACGATAGGCCGAGACGATCCGTTCGTGGCCCGCTTCGCTCACCTCGTTCGAGCCAAACCAGTGGCGACCGCCTGCGGCTTCGGCTGTTCGGTCGAGGTCGTTGGGGATCCCCTCGTCACCGGAGCCGTATGGGCGGTGGGTTCCCATGAGGTGAATCCAGAGGAACCGCGGCGCGTCGGCGTCGTTGAACTGCTCGATCGCGGTTTCGAGGACTTCCTCGTCGTCGGGCAGGTCGTCCATGTTGGCGGCCATCGGGTAGACTCGCCGGTAGACTTGCCGGACGACATCGAACGAGCCCAGGTACTCCCGGAGGCGGCTGCGCCGGTTCTTCGCTGGGTTGCCCGCGCCGGACATGAAATTGTCGTAGTAGTCGAAGCCGGCGTTGAAATCGAACGTCGGATCGGCCTGGGCCGAGGGGACGAGGCCGATAGTGATGTAGCCCGCCTCAGCGAGCACGTTCGCCAGTGTCGGCCCGATGACTTTCGATTCGATAGCGGCGCGCAACCGGGAGGATTGCAGCGCCGCCAGACTTGGGCGCGTGTAGTGACCGGCGGTCACGCCGGTGAGGACGTCGTGGCTGTCGAGAAACGACATCGCGTCGACGAAGTCCCGGCGCACGGAGTCGGCCGTCACGAGGACGATGTCGTCGGTCATGTCGGTCTTGGGTCAACCTCCCCCCGGGCGAATACAATAGCTTCGGTCTGGGCACGCGATCGGCCAGAATCTATCCGTCCGCGTCCGCTGGCGTGCCCGGTTCGAAGGCGTCAGTCTCGCTCTCAAGTACCGACCGGGCGGTGACGAACTCGAAGTCGGTGTTCAGGATACGTTCGAGCGCTCGCCACATCCACGCGCCGGTCCGGACGTACACGCGGCGGGGAACCCCCTCGACGCGTGGCAGATCGGCGAACTCCCAGGGGTGGACGTACAGCACGGGCGCGATCCCCCGCCTCGCCAGCCATCGCATCCCGGCGATCGTATAGCGGACGCCGAAAAACCGTAGCCACGTCCCCGTCAGGGGCAATCGCAGGCCGGGCATCACGGCGACCGGGAGTTCGCCGATCGACGCTGGCGCGCCAGACTGGATTGTGTCGGCGGTTGTCGGCCGCTGGGTCGACCACTCGCCGCCGTACCAGCCTGGGATCGATCGACACGGGACGGTACTGGAGTCATATCGGTAGCCCGTCTCGGCAAGCATCTCGAAGTGGTCGGCCGCGATCTCGAAGGAGGGTGCCCGGAACCCGGCCACTGGCTGGCCAGTGAGGGCTTCGAGGGACTCCCGCGAGTCCCGCAGTTCCGACCGTCGCCGGTCGGCATCGAGTTCCGTGAGGTGGCGGTGGGTCATCGTGTGCGAGGCGATCTCGTGGCCCTTCGAGGCGACTCGTTCGATCCGATCGGGGTGATCGCGGGCCAGTTCACCGACGACGAACCAGGTGGCCGTCGCCTCGTGGGCGTCGAGGGTCTCGACGAGACGGTCGATCTGTTCGGGGCCGACATCTGGATCGGGGACGGTGCCACTCGCTGTTCGATAGGCGGGCGTGTGAGCGAAGCTCTCGGCGTCGATCGTGAGGGCGGCCCGCGGTGGTGACGCCATGGGTCGGCCCGGGAGTTCTCGGCCGGTCCACGTACGCCTGTCGGTGTCGGCCGACGATGCACAAGGCCTAATATCCGCATCGCCGAGCGTCTAGCCAATGGGAACATTGCCCCTCCTGCCCCTCGATAGGGGGGTGACGGTCCTCCAGACGCCCGCGCTGGGGAGCCCGGAACTGACGACAGCCCTTGGTATCCTCGCCGTCGTCGTCCTCCTGTGGGGCCTGGAACGCTACCGGACGACCTTCTCGAAGGCGGAGTTGCTGGTCTCGCTTGCCCTCTCTGGGGGTATCGCGCTGATGGCCTTCGCGCCGACGATGTTCAACCGGATCGGGGCCCTGCTCAACATCGAACAGCGTCCGTTGGTCATCGCGCTGTTGTCGAACGTGACGCTGACGGTGCTCGTCCTCTGGCTGTTCGCCCGGACGCGCTCGAATCATCTCACGATCGGTGACCTCACGCGCTCGCTGACGGTCGAGCGCGCACCGACGGTCGAGACGCCCGAAGACCCGGTGGCGTTCGTCGTCATTCCGGCGTACAACGAAGGCGCGGCGGTCGCCGATGTGGTCGCTTCGCTACCCGAGCGTGCCGGGGGCTACGCCATCCAGGCGGTCGTCGTCTCGGACGGGTCGACGGACGACACTGCCACCGTGGTCGCTGACACGCGCGCAATGGTTGTCGAACACCCGATCAACCAGGGCCAGGGTGGCGCGCTCCAGACTGGCTTTGCGATCGCCCAACGCAACGGTGCCGACGCGGTCGTGACGATGGACGCTGACGGCCAGCACCCCGTCGAGTACCTCCAAGAGTTACTGGACCCAATTGCGACCGACCGGGCGGACTTCGTGGTCGGATCCCGATACGTCGGCGACGACCGTTCGGACAACGGGCCGGCCAGACAGGCGGGCATCAGGGTGTTCACGGCGCTGATCAACCTGGTCGCGAAACTCGATGTCACGGACTGTACCAACGGCTATCGAGCGATCCGCGGATCGGCCCTCTCCGAGCTGACGTTGACCGAAGAGCGCTTTAGCGCCCCCGAACTCCTGATCGAGGCCCGGAAGAACGCGCTCCGGATCGAGGAAGTGCCGGTGACGATCCGCGAGCGAGACGAAGGCGAGAGCAAGAAACCGACGCTTGGCTATGCCTTCGGGCTGACGCGGACAATTTTCGTCACCTGGCTGCGGTAGTTGTTCTGTCTTTGCTTCACAGCCGCCCGCTGCTCGGTCGCTCTCGGCAGGTTTATTCGGGCGAGCGCCGGATGGTCCCTCGATGGGCGCCCTCCGTGACTTGCTCGGACGCGCACGCGGACAGGTTAAAGCTGACCTGGCAGCAGACCGGAAACTCCGGTACATCCTGCTGTTGTCGGCGGCTCTGTCCCTGTTTTGGATCTGGCATCGTGTCCCCAACTTCGCGACCCGAGACGAGCGCTGGCGCGTCGTCGACCCGCTCGAAGTGCTGGGCTTCTACCTTGACGACCCGAGCGTCCAGGGGCTTCGGGACGGCCTGTCCCACTGGCGGGCCTACGGCCCGACGATGTATCTCTACGGGCTGACGGCGCTGCCGGTGATCGCGCTCACTGTGGTTTCGGGTGATCTCGGGATCTTCGCCAACATCCGGGCGGCCGCGACGAAGGATCTCTTCGCTCACTGGCACGCCCTCCCGGGCTGGGTCTGGACGGGGACGATCGTGCTCGCGCGGCTCACGACCGTCGTACTGGCGGTCGGGTGTGTCTATCTCGTCTATCGAATCGGGACGCAGTTGCGCGATCGTGCGACCGGTCGACTGGCTGCCCTCTTGTTGGCACTGACCTGGGCACTGGTTTCGCTGACTCACGAGGCAGGCGAAGACGTCCCAATGCTGTTTTGCTTACTTCTGGTCCTGTATCTCTCGCTCCGGTTCCTGGAAACCGGCGACGGGGACCTTGTGGTCGCCGGGGCAGGGCTGACTGGACTGGCGATGGCATTCAAGCTCACGGCGGGGATCGGCGTGATCTTCTTCGGAGTCGCGTACCTGCTCCGGGCCCGACGCTCGGCTGATTTCTGGGACTCGGTGTACCGACCGACGGTGATCAAGCGCTCGGTGGTACTTGGCCTGCTGGTGTTTTTCCTGTCGTTCCCGAGTGTCTTCGCCGAAGGGCCCATGGTCGTCCTCGAACGGATCGGCAGGGGTGTTTCGGCGAAATCCTCGCCCCACGGCTGGCTGTACGATCACCCCTCGTGGTGGTGGATCACTCGGAGTTACCTCAACGGCCTCGGCTGGCCGCTGTTCGTCGGCGTCCTCGGTGGCCTGGCTGCGACTCTCGGTCGACTCCGTGAACGGTCGCGAGAGACAGACGGCGTCATCGTCATCCTGTCGGGACTGGTCGTCGCACTCGGCGTGTTCTCGCTGTGGGCCTACCTCCGGACCCACCATCTCATGCCGACGATTCCGCTGCTCGTCCTGTTGTTGGCCATCGCACTCAGACGACTAGCCGAGCGCCGGAAGCGCCTCGCTCGCGTGCTGGTCGTCGGGCTGGTCGTATCGACGGCCATCTACACCGGGATCGGCACCGTCGGATACGCGTCCCAGCCACGTGACCAGGCCGTCTCGTACATTTCGAGCAACGCCGGGCCGAACGCGACGGTCGAAACCTACCCCTGGGATCCCCAGGAAGCGGCTGTCCCGCACGGGCTGGAGACCTATCGCTGGTCGAACCGGACCGATACAAGCCAGTCGATCGGCGACTGGATGGGCGACCTGCCCGAGCGGTGTCCGGACTTTATCGCTCTCAACCACCAGCAGGCAATGTTGTATCTCGCGTCAGAGAATCACAGTGCGCTCTCGGCGAGTTACACGGATCCCACCGTCGAGGCGTACCTCCGTGATCTTCTCTACACGGACACCTATCCCTACGAGATCGGCGGCCGGTTCGGCCCGGAACCGATCTTCCTATCGACTGGCTCGCCACGGGACTCGACGTGGGACCTCCTCCAGGCCGGCGTCAATCCGCGCTCGATACAGTACGGCGATCCACAGGACTTCGGCGTCGACCAGTACGTGATCGTCCTCGAACGGACGGGCAACTGCACGGTCGGTAGCCTCAGCGACCCCTAATCGTCTCGGTTCAACCGCCTGACTACCTCCTGAATCTGGCGGACGTTGGCCGTCTGTTCTTCGTTGGCGGCGGCCACCTCGTCGACCTCGTTGGCGATGGTCTCGGCCTGCTCGACGAGTTCGTCGACCATCGCGGCGACCTCCTCCGTGGATGCGGCTTGATCGTCGGTCGCTTCGGCGACTTCCTGAATACCCCCCGAGGTCTCAGTGATTGCGTCGACGATGTCCTCGAGATTCGCCATCGCAGCCTCGACCCGATCGATCCCCTGCTGGACCTGCTCGGTCGTCCGGGCGAGGCTCTCGACGGTCTGTTCGGTATCGTCCTGGATCGCGCCAACCATCGACTCGATCTCGCTGGCGTGTTCCTGTGACTCCCCGGCAAGTGACTTTACCTCGTCGGCGACGACCGCGAACCCGTCGCCAGCCTCGCCGGCACGGGCGGCCTCGATCGAGGCGTTCAGCGCGAGGATGTTCGTCTGTTCGGCGATGTCGTTGATCACGTCGACGACCTCGTCGATCTCACCGACGCGGCGCTGGAGACGATCGACATCCTCGGCCACGTCCTGGGCCGAGCCATCGACCGATTGCATGACGTCGATCGCGTCATCGGCCGCTTCGCGGCCGTCTTCGGCGAGTTGCTCGGCCTGCGCGCTGGTCTCGTCGACGTCCTCGGCGGTGGCGGCGATCTCCTCGATCGTCGCGCTCATGTTCGAGACCTCGCCAGCGACCTCGCTCACGTTCGTCGCCTGATTGTCGGTGACGTCGTTGATCTGTTCGGCACTCGCCGCGAGATCCTCGGCGGCGTCGTGGGTCTCATCGACCGCTTGCTCGACTTCGCTGGCGACCTCCCGACGGCGTTGTAACTCTCTCTCGACGCGCTGGTTGTACGAGTGGATGTAGGTGTCCATTGCCACCTGCTGATCGAGATTCAGGAGTTTCAGCGCCGACAGCGACCGTTCGACGATAGCGTCGATCGCTTCCTCCGGCGTCATTGTGTCCACTGATCCGTCAGGGTCGCTCTCTGGAGCGGCCGCATCGGCGTCACGTTCGCTGGCCACACCGACTGACATCGCCCCGCCGCCGTCAGTCGCGGCCAGTTCCGCTTTGACGTTCTCGGCGATCGTCTCCATGATCCCCTGATAGTAGATGACGTAGGCCCCGAGGTAGAACTTCGGCCCCATGTCCAGCATGTCGTGGAGCTTCCCGATCCGTGCCCGCCGGTCGAAGTACGACTGGTCGTATTCGCCATCCCCCAGCGCCCGAAGGTAGCCCGACTGGGTCTGTTTTAGCTGCTCGACGCCCTTGCTCGAGCGCCCCATCACGTCGACAGTGTCGCCGTACTCCTGCAGATGATCGTAAAATTCCTCAGCGAGGTCGTCTGCGAGATCGTCGAAATCCGCGGACATCCCGGCCAGTCGCTCGGCATCCGCCGCCTCGAACTGCGTGAAGGCTTTCCGCCAGCGGATCTCCTCGGCGTCGATCCCGATCTCGTCGGTCAGCGTCTCGCCGTCAACAGTTCGTCGCTTCTGGGCGTCGATAACGTCACGTTCGTTCGATGTCATGAGTGGGTTCTGGATGTCCCGCAGTCGGCCGGCCCGTGACGGGCACGGGTGTCGCGTCGTACGGGTCGTGACGACAATCTAGTTCTACCCACCGTAATGTTTTCCCTCCAATTTCAAATCTGATTTCTACTGGATTGTATTGGATATATATGAGGGAAGTGGACAAATACACAACTCGATGGTCGGGCGATCGATCGACACCCTTTATGGAGTGGCTGACCCGGACGGAGATATGTTCCCGGCGTTCGAGGTTATCCCGGCGGTGGATATGCAAGATGGCGAGGTCGTCCAGCTGGTCGGTGGCGAGCGAGGGACGGAGACGACCTACGGTGATCCAGTGGCGGCAGCCGAACGCTGGACCGAGGCCGGCGCGGAAACGCTCCACCTGGTCGATCTGGACGGTGCCTTCGAAGGCGAACGCAAGAATGCCCCGGCGATTGACGCAATCGTCGACGCCGTCGACGTCGACGTCCAACTCGGTGGCGGCATCCGTACGGCCGAGGGTGCCCGGGACCTGCTCGACACCGGCGTCGATCGGGTCATCCTCGGGACGGCCGCCGTCGAGAACCCGGAGATCGTCGAAGAAATCAGCGAGACCCATCTGGGGAGCGTCCTCGTCAGCCTGGACGCCAGCGATGGGGAGGTCGTCGTCTCGGGCTGGACGGAAGGCACGGGTCTCGATCCCGCTGAGGCAGCCCAACGGTACGCCGACCTCGGGGCAGGCGGGATTCTGTTCACCGACGTCGACGTGGAAGGGCGGCTGGACGGGGTCCGAACCGGTCCAGTCGAACGGGTCGTCGAAGCTGTAGATATTCCCGTCGTCGCCAGCGGGGGTGTCGCCTCGATCGAGGACGTACGGGCGCTGAAAGACGCGGGTGCGGCCGCAGTCGTCGTCGGGAGCGCACTCTACGAGGGCTCGTTCACGCTCGCGACAGCACAAGATGCGGTCCGCTGAGCCACCACATTCCGTCAGGCGTCCGATCGGTGGACTGAACTCGGTCGGCCGGAAATAGCCCAGTCGTGACTGAGGAGCCACCCGCCGGCATTCGCCGCTAGTGGACGGCTGGGATCGCATTGGCGATCGTCCTCTCCGGACTTGGCTTGCAGATGCGCGGGGCAGTCATTCCGGAACTCGCGACCGAATTTCGGGTCTCGAAGGGGCTGCTCGGTCTCCTCGGCCCGGCGGGAACACTCGGCTACGTCGTCGCGATCGCGGTCGTCGGGACGATCGCCGCCCACTCGACGTGGAACGGTGGTGCGTGCTCGGACTCGTCGTGCTGGTCGTGACGATCGGCGTCCTGCCGACGATCCTGGCCGCCAGACGGTCGATCTTGCTCCGGGGCGGACTGCTAGAGTGAGTCGCGAGCAGCCCTGGACTGTCGTGACTTTCTCGACGCTATCGAAGGCCGGGCCTCGCTCAGACGCTCCGCTGTCCGACATCTCCCGGGAAGCCACAATCACCAAATAGCCGGGCCGTCTGGGTCGATCCATGACTGACCGAACGGTGACGGTGACTCGGGAGACGGGGGAGACGGCGATCGAGGTAATGCTCGACATCGACGGAAGCGGCGAGGCGACCGTCGAGACGGGAATCGGGTTCCTCGATCACATGCTCGATAGCTTCGCCACCCACGGCCTGTTCGACCTGACGGTCGCGTGTGACGGCGACCTCGCTGTCGACGACCACCACACGACAGAGGACGTCGCGATCACGCTTGGACAGGCGATCGATGAGGCGCTGGGGGATCGCGCCGGGATTGTCAGGTTTGCCGATCGCCGCGTCCCGCTCGACGAAGCCGTCGCCGACATCGTGCTTGACGTCAGCGGCCGCCCGTTCTTTGCCTTCGACGGCGAGTTCTCCCAGGGCGAGGTCGGCGATCTCACGAGCGTCATGGCCGAACACTTCCTGCGCTCGCTGGCGACCAATGCGGGACTCACCCTGCACGCGGGCGTCGAGGGGGCCAACGCTCATCACGAGATCGAGGCGCTATTCAAAGGACTGGCCAGAGCGTTGGACGATGCGACGCGGATCGACGACCGCCGGACAGACGCACCATCGACGAAGGGCGAGCTGTGACCATGGCCGAGTCGGCCTCCTTCGAGGCGATCATGGAGAAGTTCGAGGACAGCCCGAGCCAGCAGCGAGTCATTCGCCTCCTGCTTGAACGCGGGTTCTCGGTCAACGACGAGGGGCGAGTGGTTTCGGGGGGCATCGAAATCCCCAATACGGGTATCGCCCGCGAGATCGACGTCGATCGCCGGGTCGTCGACGCGACGACCGACGCAATCCTTTCCGATCCACAACTCCGGCGGATCTTCCAGAATATCTCAGCCATTCCGAGCCTGCTGGACCTGGCACCTGTCCTCGACCTGGCGGCGATGACCGTTACCGTCCGTGAGGCCGAGGAGTCCGGCATCGTCGCCCATATCACGAACATGCTCGCCGATCGGGACATCTCGATCCGGCAGGTCATGACCGAAGATCCGGAGTTTACCGACCAGCCCCGGCTGTACGTCATCACCGACGAACAGTTGCCGGGCGAGTTACTCAACGAGATTCGCGAGTTGCCGTTCGTCATCAAGATCGAGTTGCAGTAACGATCCGATTGTTCCGGTCACACTGATTCGAGAAACGATCGCAACTCCGCTGTCGCCTGTTCGCGCTCGTCTCGAAAGACCGTGTGACCGGCACCGTCGACGTGGACGAGGGAGCCATCTGGCAGCAACGAGGCGACGTCCTGATGACGCCCTCGCTCGCCCTCGTCGGCGTCGGCTTTGAGGATCAGCGTCGGTACCGTGATCTGGGGATAGGTTTCCCGTGGATCGAGCCAGCCATCCTCGAAGACCGCCGCGATCGCCGGATCGACCCGCAAATTGGCGGCCGCGATTCGCTTCGCCAACCGCATTTGACCCGCCTCGACGTGGGCTTGCAGTTCCGGATCGTCTCTCAGGAGTTCCGCAGTCGTGTGCTCGTGCCACTCGGCGATCCGTTCGCGGACCGCCGAAACGAGATCGTCGCGGTCTCGTTCGGTGTCGTCGCCCTTCTCCTCCCCGAGCATTCCCGCCGGATCGACCAGTACGAGCGCCTGGACCCGATCAGGGTGGGCAGCGGCGGTCGCCGCGACAGTGTCTCCCCCCATCGAGTGGCCCAGAAGCGTCGCCGTATCGATCTCCAGGGCCTCCAGTACGCCCACGAGGTCGGTGACGCGATCGTCCATTTCGTAACCGGTCTCAGGGGCCGACGAACGCCCGTGACCGCGGGCGTCGTAAGCGATCACGTCATAGTCTGTGAGTTCCTCGAGTAGCGGTTTCCGGCACAACGCGTCCTCGTAGACGCCGTGGGCGAGCACGACTGGCGGGCCGTCCCCTCCAGTCCGAACGTAGTGAACGTCGATACTGTTCACACGAACGGTCCCGCTGGTCCAGGTCGCCGGCACGCCAAGCGAATCGTCGCTCATCGGGCGATCGTTCGCCGGACGCGACAAAAAATCCCCGTACGCTCGACTGTCGGCGACCTGTCGTCCGGAATCGATAAACGTAGGTGGGTGCGTTCGGATCGTTGGGGCATGCGAGTAGACATCGGCAACGCACTCGACGAGGTCGCCACGCCGGGGATTCCCCGCGAAGCACTCGATCGACTCGACGATCGTGTCGCGACGGCCCACGAACGCATCGAGGACGGACGCGCGAATAACGAACACGGGTACGAAGCGCTCAACCAGCCCGACAACGTCGACGTTGCAGCGATCGAAGAAGCCGTCGAACCGTTCGACGATTGCGAGACGCTCATCAACGTCGGCATCGGCGGCAGTGCGCTGGGCGCGGCGACGATCTCGGCAGCCCTCGATAGCGATGTCGAGGCCTACTATCTCGACAACGTGGATCCGAAGTGGGTGGCCGACCACGTCGACGAGCTCGACCTCTCGAAGACGGCGCTGAACGTCGTTTCGAAATCTGGGACGACCGCCGAGACGCTCTCGAACTTCCTGGTGGTTCGGGACGCCATGACTGACGCGGGCGTCGACTGGACCGAACGCACGTGGGTCACGACGGGGCCCGAAGGCAACCTCCGGGATCTCGCCGAGAAACACAATCTGCCGTCGCTTCGCGTCCCTGACGGCGTGCCTGGCCGCTTCTCCGTGCTCTCGACGGTCGGACTTGCGGCCGCGGCGTTGCAGGGCCACGACATCGAGGCGATCCTCGACGGCGCCCGGGCCGCTGACGACGATCTGGGGCCGTCGCTCTTTGACTCGCCGGCCTACGCCTACGGCGCGGTCGCCTATGCGCTCGATCAGCGCGGCGCGGGGGTCAACGCCCTGCTGCCGTACGCTGAATCCCTGGAGACGCTCGCCGAATGGTACTCCCAGCTGTGGGCGGAAAGTGTCGGCAAGGACGGGCTCGGCCAGACGCCCGTCCGGGCGATGGGTGCGACCGACCAGCACTCCCAGCTCCAACTCTACCGGGCTGGCCCTCACGACAAGATGGTCACCTTCATCCGACCCACCGAGCGCGATGACACGGCGATTCCGGAGACCGATCTGGAGGGGCTGTCGTATCTCGGGGGCTCGACGCTGGGCGAGTTGATCGACGCCGAATTCGAGGCCACGGAGGCCAGCCTCGCGAATGCGGGCCTGCCGAATGTCCGCGTTGAGATCGACCGCGTCGACGAGCACGGACTCGGCGAACTCCTCTACAGCATGGAGGCCGCGACGGTCATGGCTGGCGAGTTGTACAATGTTGACGCGTTCGTCCAGCCAGCCGTCGAGTGGGGCAAGAAAGCCACCCGCGGGCTGCTAGGGGGCGGTGACTTCGAGGAAGCCGAGGAAGTCCAGGCAAAGACCGAGCTGACGATCGAATAACCGTATCGGGCGATCTCCGCGCTGGATACCTCTCAGTCGTCCCGGAAGGAATCGATCAACGCTGCTTTCGAGTCGAACTGTCTGCTGACGATCCGGTCGAGCAGTTCCTGTTGGGTAACCTTCCGGCCCGTCTCGAGTTTGATCTCGGCCTGTAACTGCTCGATCTTGTCCTTCGTGTCCGTCGCGATCTTTACGGACGTCGCCATACCTGTCTATAGCAGTTACTACGCTGTATACTTTTCTACCACTCTGGTTGCGGGAGCTATCTCCCGGTAACTCAAACGCCTGTTGTAGCCATCTCAAGGGCCTTTAGGTGGGCTTTCGAATCGAGAGATATGCATCGACGCGAGTTTCTCGCACTGGGTGGCTTTGGCATCGCTGGTCTCGCTGGCTGTCTTGGCTCTACCGGGGCCAATACGGACGATCCAACAGCGACGGTGACGCCAACGGACACATCGACGCCGACAGACACCTCGACCGAGACGCCGACGGACACGACGACCGTGTCCGGGCCTGAACTGTCGGTCACCGTCGAACGAGTACAGCCGGCCGTCGTCGAGTTGACCAACCCCGACAGTATCGGCGTCACCGGCGGCGATGAGGCGAAGTATCTCTCCCTGTGGATCGACGTCACCGACGGAGAGCCACCGGCACGGGAAGCGTTACAGTTCCGCCTTGGCGGCGACCGTCACGAGCTGCGACCGGCCGAGCAGACGTTCGGACTCTATCGGGCGTATCACCACGAGGACGAACGGTACGACGCTGAACGCGGGTCGGGCTGGGCCCTCTTCGAACTCCCCAAGGTCGAGGACGCGAGCGACGCGGCATTGATCTGGCCCACTGGGGAGTAGTACCCTGAGCAGGATCTGCGTGATCGGCTCGCGTCGCCGGCACCACCGTTGTCGGTCGAATGGGCTGCCCCTGAGACGGTCACACCGGGTACCGAACCGGAGATCGAATTCACCGTTACGAATGAGGGCGACATCGACGGTCGGTTCGTCGCGGCGCTAAACCGGACCGGCGGTGGGATCGCGTACATGCCAGTGGCCGCAATCCAGCAGCTGATCCCGGCGGGCGAACGCGTCTCCTGGTCCGTGACGGACACCTACGACGTTCGGGCACCGCCGGCGGACGAGATCGGTGACGGCGAGACCGATTTGACGTACAAGCTCGCCCGGATTGATGACCGGCTGGAGCAGGAGGTTCGTATCGTCGACCCGTGAGCTGGCAGAGCCACCCCTCCCGGATCGGGCATGGGCCGGCCGCTCGGTGAGGATCCGCGAGACATCGACAACGACAAGCCCTTTATTCGGACTGACGAAAGCAAAGATAGATCCAATGGTAGCGCCGATCATCGACGGCCTGGCTGCGCTGCACGGCTACGCCGGGTCGATCGCCTGGCTCGTGCTCGGGGTGTTCCTCGCCGGGGCTATCCTCGAACG
Organism: Halorhabdus salina; assembly: GCF_013839425.1. Classification (GTDB taxonomy): domain Archaea; phylum Halobacteriota; class Halobacteria; order Halobacteriales; family Haloarculaceae; genus Halorhabdus; species Halorhabdus salina. The sequence continues at coordinate 22,580 of NZ_JACDNP010000009.1, forward strand.
ATACGACGACGAACTGGGTGCTCGCGTCTACGCAGGCGGCTGGGTTGTCCTGACCGGCTACTGGCTCGCCTACGTCCACTACTTCGTCTTCGCCCAGAAGTCGATCACCGAGAGTGCCGGCGTTATCATCGGCATCCCGCTCTCGCTGTACGTCGCCTACCTGATCCTCGACGGCCGGCATCGACTGCTTGTTGTCTCACGGGCTGTGGCGTTTGCCTGGCTGTTCTTCCTTCCCCTCTCAGCACTGGCGTTCGTCCGTCGGCCGTTGATCGAACTGACGACGGCCCACACCGATTTCGTCCTGTCGCTGCTGGGGAATAACTATCATCTCGGCGACTGGTATCCGGCGCTCCCGGCCGATCTCGTCCTTCCGGACGGGTCGACGCTCGGAACCGAGAGTACACTCCCGGACAAGCACTTCCCGTATCAGAATACTTTCCTCTATGCCCCGGACGGCCACGCGATCACCTACACGATCAGGATGGCCTGTACCGGGATCGGAAGTATGTCTATTTTCGTCGGCCTGATCGGAGCAGTGCGAGGATCGCTCCGTCGGAAAGCCAAGGCACTCGCTGTCGCGATCGGCGTCATCTACGTGCTCAACATCGCTCGGAACGTCTTTATCGCCTACACGATGGGCAACCAGCGGTTGCACATTTTCCCCGATCTGATCCTCTCACTGTTCTCATCGAACGACCCGTATCTGGTGTCGTACTTCATCGGCGATCGTATCATTGCCCAGTTTGGCTCTGTGATCGCCCTGGTCGCCATCACGTGGCTCGTCGTCCGCTGGGTGCCCGACGTCCTCCGCGTTGTCGAGGAAGGGATGTATCTGGTCACTCGCCGCGAGTACGAGCTTAAAGGGGCCTTGGGCGTCGAGGAGACGGAATAACTGACTCACTCGGCCAGGTACTCTTCGAGGAGTGACTCGGGCGCGTCGGCGATCGTCGCCAGTGCGTCCCGTTCGATGTAATGGAGTGAACTTGGCAGGAGAAGCAAGTGCAGGGGATCGCCGAAGTCCATCGTAGCCAGCGTGTCGAGGGTGTCTGCCCGGATGACGGGATCGGGACTCCCGGCGCGGGCGACGACGACGCCCAGCGCGTCCGGTCGCCAGTGGTCGGCCAGTAGTTCCGCAGCGGTGTCGCCGGCCATGTAGGCCTCTCCATCGTCGTCGACGTCGATGTCCAGAAAGACCAGCGTGTGGAGATCGCGCTCGGCGTTGTCCTCGATCGTCTCGACGACGCTTGCCGGCACCCCATCGCCACCGTGTGACCGCTCGAATGGGAGCGTCGTCGCTTTGCCAAACCGGTAGTTTTGCAAGCCAGTCAGCGAACTTGCGGCCGCCTGGGCGCTCGTCCCGTGGATGACGCGGGTCTCGATGCCACGGGCCTCGGCCCGCAGGCGGAGATCGACGTGTGTCGTCGAGATCATCGTGTCCCCAGCTGTCAAGAAGACTGCGTCACCCGTCGCCGCTGCGTCGAGGACCGGGTCGGGCGTCTGCTCGACGCCCGCTCGGTCGCGAACCTCGATGTCGACGTCGTGGAACGCTTCGATGTCTGTGACGGTCGCGCCGACGAGGCGACTGGTGTAAAACTCCGCGAAGACCCGGTCGGCGCTGGCGATGGCGTCCCGGCCGGCGAGCGTGATCGAGCGCTCGTCATACAGTCCGAGCCCGACGAACGTGAGCATACCCCCGTTGGGTGTGCCGGCGGGAAAAACCGACCGCTCCACGTCCTGAATGGCGGTCTGGATCGCCCCGACCCTGCCTCAGCTGACTCGGTAGTTGTCCGGGTCGTTCCCGCCGATGACGGTCCCACAGCCGCTACAGCGCCACGTGTCCGCACCGATCTTCTTGTAGCCGGATTCGAGATCTGACCCGTGCCAGGTGTCCCAGGCGAGCCCGCAGTTCGAACATTTCTTTGGCAGCCCCGCGACAGAGAGCTCATCGTCACGGAAGAGGTCGTTTATCATCCGCTCGATCGACTCTCGTCGATCCCGGATTGCCTCGATATCGCCGGGTTGGAGGTACTGCTTGAAGTACTGGAGATGTGATTCCATCAACTCCCGCGAATCTGTGAGCTTCCGGAGTCGTTCGTCGTCCTCGTGTTGGTCGTCGAGTTTCGCAAGCCGGTTCTGTCTGGCGATGCTGACCGTATAGTATCGTTGCACTGATGCCTCATAGTAGGCCTGAACGTAGAGTCGCTTGAGCCGATTTCGAAACGTCTTGCGGTCGGTCGACTTGTAGAAGATTTCGTCGTGTGGAATCGGCGTCTCTCTGATCCGATCCCGATCTCCGGTCAGGAGTCCAACTCTCGCGTATTTCGTTTCCTGGACCGTGCTGAGGCTCGCTGTCAGTAGCTCGTCTTCGGAGCGGCGCATCGAGAGTAACACAACTGCAACGTTTCCGCCCAGCTCCTCCGTGAGCGTGTCCGCGTCTTCGAAGGTTCGAACGGAAATCGAGTCCGGAATCGCCTTGTGGATCGACCGCCGCCGGGCTTGATCCCGGGCGAACAGGAATATCTCTGCGCGGAGTTCTGGCGGCCGCTCTTCGCTCTCGTCCCCGGCAGCCGTCCCGAATAGCTCGTCCTGTTGATTGGACTGGCCCATCGGCCGTTACTAGCTATCGTGTTTCGAGATAATAAAGCCACCGAGAGAACCACTTCTTCACGAGCAGGATGACTGCGCTACTTGAGCGATAACCGTTCGACTAGATGCGATCGCTCCCGATCAATCAAGTGAATGAGACCGCTTTCTACGCCGATACCTTCCGTTTTGATAACGCTGGCTAAAGCCGTCGCTGTCGGCGACGGCTGACCCATCCAAGTGAGACGAAACCAGCCGAACGAATCAAACGAGCTGTTCCAGTGCGTGCGGACTTTCTGGCTGGTTCGCGAGACGCTCCCCTTCACCGGCTGGCGTTGCCCCAGCCAGTAGACTAGACCCAGCCCAGCCAACGCAGCGAACAATTCGGACAAGACACCGTTCAGCGGTTTCGAGTGATAATCGATCGCCCGATCGTCGCGTCTGGGCAGATACCTACTGCAAGCGCACTATTGGATTCGGTTTCGACTGTTATCGCGTCCTGGATACCAGTCCACAATTTCCGAGGCCATTTCGCACGTGCTGGCTGCAAAGGGTGGCGTCGGGGATAGCTGGTGACCGCTCCGTGAAACGTTAGGCTTACCGCGAATAGGCACTGACTTGACGTATGACTGTCCCGTGTGTTCGCGTCCCGCGTGAAGATGGCGAGAAAACCCGCACCATCCTTGCCGACCGGGACGTCATCGCCAAAGGCCACGAGATCACTGTCGAGGAAGGCTCGATCTACATCCCTGTGACCGACCCGACTGCAGTCCCGTCGGCGTGCACCGTGGTCCAGCGAGACGTTCCCGCACGGCACACGCAGACGATGCCTGCCGACGTGCTGGGGTTCGAACCCAGCTACGAACGACTGGGTGAAGTCGTCATCCTCGACGAAGATGACGCCGATCGCACCCGGGACATCGCCGAAGCGATCATGGCCTCGGACCTGCCGGCCGAGACGGTGCTCAACCGAGCCTCGAAGGTCAAAGGCGAGCAGCGTGTCCGCGAGTGGGATATTTTGGCTGGCGACGGCACCGAGGCGATCCACCGAGAGTACGGCTGTGACTTCGCGGTCGATCTTGCGGACATGTATTTCTCGCCACGCCTGGCCACCGAGCGCCATCGCGTTGCCAAGCAGGTTACGGCGGGCGAGCAAGCCTTCGATATGTTCGCCGGCGTCGGCCCCTTCGTGATCCCATTCGCCGACCGCGGCGCGACGTGTGTCGGCGTCGACGTCAATCCCGACGCGATCGAGTACCTCCGAGAGAACGCCCGGCGCAACGGCGTCGAGAATCGAGTTACGACGATCGAGGGTGACGTGCGCGAGGTGGTAGCCGACTACGGGAACTGGGCCGATCGGCTCGTGATGAATCTGCCCCACAGCGCCGACGAATTTCTGGAAACGGCTGTCGAGTTGGCGAGCGATGACTGCGTCGTCCACTACTACGACATCCAGCACGAGGACGACCCCTTCGGGCCGGGCGAGCGAGCGATCCGGGAGGCTGCCGGCGATGAGTACGATGTCGCGGTCGAGACTCGGCGGACCGTCCGGTCGTACGCGCCCCACGAGTTGAACGTGGTGCTGGACGTGCGACTATCTCGCTAAGGGATTCGGATTCGCAATCCTTATTGCGGTCTTGTCCACTATCAGGTATTACACGCCAGTGCCTACCCGAACGCAGTGAGGCAAGGCTCGGGGCGCGAGGAACGAAGCGTGCCGGTGGTGAGCAGTTCCGAAGGAACTGCGATCCTCGGCAGACGAGCAGTGCGAGTCTGCCGGTGTAGCTCAGACTGGCTAGAGCGAATCCTTCGTAAGGATTAGGCCGGGGGTTCAAATCCCCCCACCGGCTCTTCTACGAGCGAACGAACGTGAGCAGCGAAAGCCATGGGGATTTGAATCAGGGTGTGGAGCGTAGCGAAACGAGCAGCCCCGTCGTGGTTCACAATTTTCCACCGGCTTAGACGACTTGTGCGTCATCTTGTTATCAAACCCGTACTGTCGGGATTCGCGCTCGCCTATGTTGCGGACAATGTTTGTTCGATCACGACCGCGTTCGTCGGCGTATGGACAACTCGAACAGTGATCGTATCTCCGCTATTGAGTTTACATCCGCCGCTCTTAATTCGAAAAGTAGCAGTTTCGCCAGCACTCCAAATACCATCTGCACTCGTATCAAGTTCTCCTCCGTCCGGGCTATAGTAGTCGAATATATTGTCGCCGTCATAATTTGCTGACCCAAGAGTGTTTGTCGGGAGATTCACAATCCGGGATTGCTTCCCACAGGCATCCGTTGCATCCACAGCGATTTCCAACTTGGATACGTCTAAATCATCGCCCGCAATGTGGGTAAGTCGAACGATTTGATCAGTACGTTTACCGGTCGGTTGGTCAGAAATGAGCTCGCCGCTTGATTGCCCGACGATCGGGCCGGGTTGGGTACTGTCGTCGGCAAACCCAAGCGCAAACACCGAGACTGTCGCGGCGAGTATCACCACGATGGCGACCAGCAAAATATTCCCGATAACTGGTGTCGCCGCCCGGGACGATCTGGGTATCACTGTGTGGACGCCAATGGCTCAGTGCCACAAATTCGTTTCCCCTACTCGATTCTCGAACTCGCTACGAGCCAGCCTGATTCAGCGAGAGAACCCCGCCCGTGAGAGACGAGTGTCCCGACGCTCTGTCGGAACCGAGGGGTAAACAGGGTGGGAGTGAATCGCACAAGATCTGGTGAGAAATTGTCACGTTACTGCTGGTCTTGAGTCTCCAACGTGTCGAGTCCCGCTTCTAACACCGTTGTGTATGCTTCTGACACCGATAGGCCGCGTTCTTCTGCACATTCGAGAGACACGCCGACCTAACACCGTTCGCAAGACGCGGCGCGTCTTCTGTGCCCACGAGAACGTACGGTTCTCGGGACGTCAGAAACGTTCCTGAAGCGGCATGCGAGCAACGCAGACAGACTAATGGCATGGCCCGTGCCCTCGGAAACCTCCGGTTTCGGGGATGCTGAAAAGCCTTCGGCAACAGGATCAGCTCCGTCTCGGCAAAGACTGCAGGTTCGTGCTCGCGGACCCAGAGAATCTTCGGCGCGATGTCCGCTCGCACTCCAGAAATCTAACTCAATCCAGTCGCTATTGCCACTGAGGCGTGTGATTTCTGGCATAGAACACCATCTACTCACACCGTCTCACTTTTTACGCTTCACTACACACCGCCACTCGTTCGGTGCCAGTCTTCAAGACACCTCCTGCCCAACGACCGACAATGACGGGAGTTTCAGTCGGCCCACGCCTCCATGCCGGCTTTCAGAACCTTTCGCTCGCGCGCGATCGACTCTACGGGGGGATCGGTCTCGCGATCGACGAGCCCCGACTCGTCCTCGACGCCGATCGCGCCGAAACCCTCGTCTGCTCCGATAGGGCGGTCGAACCATACGCACGCAGGGCGATCGAGGCCCTGGACGTTCCGGGCGCAGCGATCACGGTCAGCCAGCGCTTCGACCGTCACACCGGCCTCGGGAGCGGGACGCGCCTCGCGCTCGCCGCGCTGGTCGCGATCGCCGACGCGTACGATCGGGAATCGGCCGTTCGGGACCGGGCCCCGGCACTCGGTCGTGGCGGCCGTAGCGGCGTCGGGATCGCTACCTTTCTCGATGGTGGGTTCGTGATCGACGGCGGCCACCCGACCGAGCGCTTCACCCACAGCCCGCCCGAGACGGGAGCCTGGACGACGCCGCCGGTCGTCGCTCGCCACGACGTGCCCGAGACGTGGCGGTTCGTCCTCGTCACGCCGGCGGGTGAGACGGGTCGGAGTGACGAACGCGAGGACGAAAGCATGCGAACCGCTGTCGAACGGGCCGATCCCGGGATCGCCGACGAGATTGCTCCGTTGCTGACCCAGCGCTTGCTCCCCGCGATCGCTGAAGGCGACCGGGCCACGTTCGGGGCAGCGATCTCGCGCCTGGGTCGCCTCAACGGTGCCTGGTACGCCGACGAACAGGGTGGTGTCTACCGACCGCCCGCAGGCCAGTTGATCGAGCACCTCTCGGGGGTGCCCGCGGTCGACGGCGTCACCCAGTCCTCCTGGGGCCCGACGGTCTACGCGATCACGGGGGCAGAGCGGAGCGATAGTGTCCGTGAGGCGGCCGTCGAGGCACTTGACGCGGCCGGCGTCGACGGCACGGTTCGCGTCGTCTCGCCGGACAACGAGGGGTATCGACTCGAATCTGGCGAGTGATACCGCCAGCTACGCGCCCCATACCGTCAACACTGGCTAGCCCGGAGGGGCCCCAATCTGTCATTCTGAACCGTTGCCGTCGAGGTGCTCGGTCAGGAATCGTCGCTGTTTCGGGAGCGTCTGCTCACGCCAGTCCGGGTTGTCGATCATGCCGTGCCCGGCGTCGTCGCCGGTGAGTACTTCGACCGTCACGCCTGCGTCCCGGTAAGCGTCGGCGAGGACCTCCGTCGAGCGATACGGAACGACGCCGTCCGCCGTTCCGTGGACCAGCAATGCCGGCGGATCACCGCCGTCGACGTGCGTGACCGGTGATCCCTCCCGGAGCGTTTGTGCGTCCGCCTCGGGGCCGAAGAACGCGGCGACCAGTGGATTGTCCCCGGTACCGGATTCGGTGAAGTCGTAGGGGCCACTGTAGCCCACCAGCGCGTCGACGGCGACCGGAACGTCCGGATGAAAGGCGGCGGGCTGGAACGACTCGTGATCCGGGGCGACAGCGACGAGTGCCGCGAGGTGTGCCCCGGCGGAGTACCCCGCTAGCGCGCCACGTTCCGGGTCGATTCCGTGGGCGTCGGCGTTGGCCCGGAGCCACTTCACGGCCGCGACGACGTCCCGGACGGCCGCGGGATACTGTTTCTCCTGGGCCAGCCGGTATTGGACGTCCGCGACGACGAACCCGGCATCGACCAGCTCGTCGAACATCGGTCGGTACCCCTTGTCGCCGCCGATCCAGCCCCCGCCGTGGGCGAAGATCACGAATGGTCTCTCAGCACCGCCCGGGGGCGAGTAAAGATCAAGTTCGAGCGTCCGCTCGGGCGTTTCCCTGAACGGCACGTCCGTCTGTCGGTCGATGTCGGCGCTGGTCGTGGTCGTCTCGGCGCGGTCAGTTTCGGATGGGGGATCGTCCGTCGTCGTGGCCGGAGACTCCTCGTCACTTCGGGTCGGCCGATCGTTGGTCGTCGCTGGCGGCGGGTCCGTCGTCTCGGCTGGCCCCTCCGTGCCCGTGCAACCGGCGACGGCGGCCGTCAGACTCGCCAACACGGCCCGGCGCGACCAGCGATGGGCTGTCATACGTCTCGTCTCTGGCGAGAGCCACAAAAAGACCGCTACTCTGGCTCGGGTGGGACTCGGCGCTGCCCACGCACGATCAGCGCTCGGGGGCCGGCACGCCGTCCGCACCAGGCCCGTCGGGCCCGCCGAGGTCGTATTCCTCGCGCAACTCCCGGATGCGATCCCGGATGTCGGCCGCGAGTTCGAACTCCAAATTGTCCGCCGCGTCCTGCATCCGGTCTTCGAGCTCCTCGATCAGCCGTGCCGCCGCCTCCTCATCTTCGGGATCGGTCGTCGCAGAGCCGTCGGTGTCGGTCTTGCTCCCGGGCAGATTCGTCTCGCCGATGGCCTTCTCGATGGTCGTCGGTTCGTGGCCGTGTTCCTCGTTGTATTCCCGCTGAATCTGTCGCCGCCGCTTGGTTTCCTCGATCGCCGCTTCCATCGCATCGCTGGGATCGTCGGCGTAGAGCACGACGTTCCCGTTGACGTTCCGGGCGGCCCGGCCCATCGTCTGGACAAGGGTTGTCTCGCTCCGCAGGAATCCCTCCTGATCTGCGTCCAAAATAGCGACGAGGCTCACCTCCGGAATGTCCAACCCCTCCCGGAGGAGGTTGATCCCGACGAGGACGTCGAACTCGCCGGCCCGCAGCCCCCGGACGAGTTCGTGCCGTTCGAGGGTGTCGGTCTCGTCGTGCATGTACTCGACGGCGACGCCGGCTTCTTCGAGGTACTCCGTGAGGTCCTCGGCCATCCGTTTGGTCAGCGTCGTCACCAGGGCCCGCTCGTCGTCGGGCAGCGAATCGAGGCGATCCATGAGGTCGTCGACCTGGGACTCCGCCGGGCTAATCTCGATCTCAGGATCGACGAGATAGGTCGGGCGAACGATCTGCTCGACCACTTGGTCGCTTTCCTCGCGTTCGTAGTCGCCCGGCGTCGCACTCACGTACAGCGTCTGGTCCGTTTTTTCCTCGAACTCCTCGAATGTCAGCGGGCGATTATCGTAGGCCGTCGGCAGGCGAAAGCCGTTCTCCACCAGGGAGTCTTTCCGGGACTTATCGCCCGCGTACTGGCCCCGAATCTGGGGAATCGTCTGGTGGGACTCGTCGACGACCGTCAGGAAGTCATCGGGGAAGTAATCCAGCAGCGTGTAGGGAGCTTCACCCGATTCCCGGTCCGAGAGGTGAACGGAGTAGTTCTCGATGCCCGAACAGTACCCCGTCTCTTCGAGCATCTCAAGATCGAAGGTGGTCCGCTCCTCGATGCGCTGGGCGGCCACCAGATCGCCCTGGCGCTCGAAGTAGCTGACGCGCTGGTCCAGCAGTTCTTCGATCTCTCCGATTGCGTTTTCGAGGCGCTGCTCTGGAATCGAGTAGTGCTCTGCGGGGTGGATCAGGGCGGCCGGTTCCTCGCTCTTCAGTTCCCCTTCCAGGGGGTCGAGCTTCGAGATGCGGTCGATCTCCTCGCCCCAGAACTCCACGCGGAGGGCGTAGCGACCGTACATCGGGTAAATCTCGACGGTGTCCCCGCGAACGCGGAACGTCCCCTGCGTAAAATCAACGTCGTTGCGCTCGTAGTTGAGGTCGACGAGTTGGGCCAGCAACTCGTCGCGGTCGATCTCTTGGCCACGCTCCAACCGCAGGGACATGTCGATGTAGTTTCTGGGATCACCGAGGCCGTAGATGGCCGAGACCGACGCGACGACGATCACGTCGTCGCGAGTCAGCAGCGACCGGGTCGCCGAGTGCCGTAGCCGATCGATCTCGTCGTTGATCGAGGCGTCTTTCTCGATGTACTTGTCGGTCTGCTCGACGTAGGCCTCGGGCTGGTAGTAATCGTAGTAGGAGACGAAATATTCGACGGCGTTGTCGGGGAACAACTCGCGGAACTCTTCGTAGAGTTGGGCCGCCAGTGTCTTGTTGTGGGCGATGACCAGCGCCGGCTGCTGGATCTCTTCGAGCACCCACGAGACGGTGTTGGTCTTGCCCGAACCTGTCACGCCGAGCAAGGTCTGTTTGTCCATCCCCGACCGATAGCCCTCGGCGAGTTGCTCGATGGCGTCGGGCTGGTCGCCAGCCGGGTCAAACGGTGCCTCGACGCGGAATTCGCTTTCGGCGCCGGGGCGGTCGGGCGAGAGGGGGCCGCCGGTGTCGCTCACAGTATGCCCAATTCAGGCTGGAGGGCTTTTACCGGTTCGCTTGGAGGTTAAACGGTACATGAAACGCACCCTATGGAAATTATCCTGGAGTTTATATTAACAAACCGGAAGAGGCGAAGGTGTGTGTTGGTTCACAGAGTGTGGGTTGAAGAAAGGACTCTCCACCTCAACGCCGGAATTACTGAGTGGATTGGATTCAAGTTACTAACTATGCAGGATGAGAGTATCCACACTGATGCGGGGAATTTTCTGCGTCGTGTGGATGATAAAGATAGCTTCATACAGCTTTGTAGGGAGTATTTTGAAATCGCTATTGGCTATCGCAGACCCTCCGATGAAGAGCGAACACAGGCAAGTAAATGGCTAATCAAGGGAGGGTTCTTTGGTGAAGAAGTGACACCTGAGAGGATTGTGAAGATTATGAAGTATCCATATTCCTTCAACAGACAGGAACACATTCAGACCATATATCAGTTTGAGTATATTATCTTTCAGATTCTCGCTGAGGAAACCACTATTGTAGAGGGGCCGTACCTTCCGATGTTTCGGTACGAGATTCTAAAACAAAAATCGCTCGCGAAAGAATCACGGTATGATACCGCTGTTCTTCGCCAATCAGCGTTTCTTGAGACTCTTTTCAAAATGAAGATGGGGAAATGGAAAGATAGTGAGGGGAATTTTCTCAATTGGGAGTTGTGTGTCGCTTGTGTCTATCGGGGAGAGAATTTGATAACTGAAGACATGAAAGATTCCCTACGGATAATGGCCTCTGTTCGGAACAGGTACGCCCATGATTGGCGGCAGTATGCTATGAGAAAGGAAGCCGACAAGACGGAAATCAAAGAAGCATTTGTCTGTGGGCTGGGGGTGATCGCAGAAGTCGATTCCAAAGAACTCTCGCACACATACTCAGATTACACTTCAAAACACGTCTCAAAGCGACTCCCCATAACGTGGGCAGACAGGGAGAAATCAGAAATGACGGGTTCAGCTACAACCACGGTCGGGATCACCTGCGATAGCTGTAGTCATGAATTCAAACCGCGTCATGAAGGATGGAAACGCTGTCCAAAATGTGACTCTTCTCACGACTATCTTGAACAATCCAGTACACCGGACGGTTAGCTCAGGGTATCAGATATTCGCTGATGGGTTTTCCACTCACCAAGGGTAGGCTAAGAATCTACTTCTACATACCGGTTGAAGACCGGCGTGACATGTTTGATAAGATGGGATGATACCCCTACCGCAGATGCTCAAGAATCTGTAGGATGCGGAATCCAAGCTCACCGTAGTCTTTCTCCGTCTCAGATGCCTTCTCTCGAAGTTTTTCCATCTTCTCAGTATAGCACTCGTTGATGACCAACTCCATTTCCATCCTCGTCTCTTCCTCAAACTCGGATTCCAAGGCGTTCAGTCCGCCCAGCAAATATTCCTCATCAGAATTTCCGGGGACAATCGGACTCCATAGTTGAAACACATAGGAATCAGCGGAGTCAAAGAGTTCAGTCACGTAGTTCCAGTCTGAATTGAATTTCCGCCAAAGGCGCTCTAAGGAATGTTGATAGTCACTATTGCCGTATTCAGCCCACCTGTCGGTATCAGGTGTCCCGGAATAATGCAGCCCATTCAGGTGGGTCACAACTTCGCAGGTGTAGACCGCTTGTTCCCCTTCATCTGTATTATCTACCCCTATCACGTCAATTTCCGATTGGTCGCCTTCAGCCTGAGTACGCTGATTATACATCACCAACTCGCACTCTTCTATTAGCCTCAGGTACGCTCCAACAAGGAGTTCGCCAGATTCAGGCTGTTTGGTCATAGTTCACTAACCTGTTTTTCCAACATAAACCACATTACCGTGCCATTTGATTTCAAGCTATGGGAACTTATGACGTAATGCAGGTTTGTATGAATGGCCACAAAATCACTCATTCCTATGTTGAAAATCCTGAATTTCGGCAGTCCGCTTGTGATCAATGTGGTGCTGATACTATCCACAAATGTCCTGAGTGTGGTGAGCCAATCAGGGGAAAATACCTTGTGGAAGGGGTAGCGTCAGTGGGTGGCCCCGACCCGCCCGAACATTGTCATGAGTGTGGTGATCCGTATCCCTGGGAAGATGAAGCCGACCAATTCGCGGAGGTTGATGCATCTGTGCTTGATGATGAACTCGCGGAACGGTGTCTATCTGAATATGAATCGGGCCATTACCAAAGCGCGGTTAGAACAGCTTTCACCGTGCTTGAAGGTCGGGTTCGGGACAAGGGTGGATTCCCTCAAGGACTCAGCGGAGCGAAGCTAATGCTTGAAGCGTTCAATGCAGATGAAGGGCCACTGTCGTTTGGTCAAACGGAAGGAGAACAGGATGGGGTGATGTTCCTCTATCGGGGTGCATTCCAAGCTCTCCGGAATCCTGTAAGTCACCGATTCGTTGAAGACGTGGATGAAGACTACGCTCGTGACGCCATTCACACGGTGAATCTGCTACTCCGACTCCTTGATGAGAACACCTCAGCATAGTTCTTCTTCGTCGTTTCGCCGTCGGGACGGTCTGGCGAGAGGGGGCCGCCGGTGTCGCTCACAGTACATCCAATTCGGGCTGGAAGACTTTTACGGGTTCGCTTGCGACCACTGTCGCCGCCGCTCGTGAGGGCCCGGATACAATCGTGTCGGCGTCAGCTATCGTCATTCTCGACCCAGATCGGCCCCGCCCACGCCATGCCGTCGTCGGCCTGTTTCAGGCGAACGTAGTAGACATCGGCGTCTGTCCCGCGAGCCTCGTCCCAGGTCATCCCCGTGATCGGCATCTCGTCGATCCAGGACGCCTCGACGGTGTAAGTATCGAGATCGGCCTCCGGATTGGCCGTCCCCTCGAAGACGCGCCAATCCTCGTTGTTCTTGACGATCGTCACGCGTTCGATTGGGGCTGTTCCGGCCGCCGTGATAGACACCTGCAGCTCGGCTGTTTCGCCCTCGACGGTGACGGTACTGTCCGAATCGGCGACATGCGTGTCGTTGATCTCGAATTCGACGCGAATACGATGGGGCTGGCTTGTCCCGTAGACCTGCCGGTCGCGAAGGCTCTCGAAGACCGTTTCCCGGGTGAGTTCTGACGCATAGATGCCCACGAGCCCGCCGGGGTAGCTCGGTTCGTTCCAGATCCGCCAGATCAGTCCCCAGCCGAGCCCCTTCTCGCGCCACTCTTTCAGGGAGGGGAGGTGGGCGTCGGCGTGTAACAGCGAGTGGCCTGGCCGGGCGTCGTGGTAGTCCGCCGAGGCCATGAGTCCGACCTGATGCCCCATCTCCAGGGCGTCCTGGACGTGGTGGCCCGGGCGCTCGGCCTCGCCATGGCCCATCTCGATGGGGTGGTCGTTGCCCTCCCAGGCCGGGCGTTCGCTGTTGCCCCACTGGGAGTAGATCTCCACCAGTGGGGCCACTTCGTCGTCGTAGTCAGTGGCGTCGAAATCGAAGGGGTAGGAAGATTCAGCCGTATGGTGGGGCGCAGCGACCGCTCGACCCTCGCCCCGGTCGTTGAACTCCCGCAAGCGATCGAACAGTTTCTCGTAGGTGTCGCTCTCCTCGCTGATCGAGTCGAACAGTTCGGCCTCCTCGATACAGTCGAAGTAGACGTTGACGTGCCCGCCAACGGTGGGCTGTTGGGTCCACTCGTACCCCAGTAAGGGCAGAAATTGGCCTTCGTCGGTGAACTCCCGGACGATTTCTTTCATTCGTGGGAAATACTGCCGTTCCATCCGGCGGCGCTGGAGCCGTGGCGGGATGAAAAACCCCATCGTATCGTGATCGGCGTAGGCGACCACGTCCAGATCCATCACGTCACGGCCAAAGCGCAATCCTTGCCCGGGCGACCCACAGCCATCGGAGAACTGCGAGTGCAGGTGGAGGTCACCCCAGAACAGTCGCCGATCCGGGTCGCCCTCGGTGACGCGCACGGGGTTCGAGACGAACCGTTCCCCGGTCCCGTCATGGGTGAACGTGAGGTACTGGATCCCAGGGGTTTCGAATGCAATGCCGTCGACGGTCGTGAGTCCGCCGTTGCGCGCCGGAAACGTAATCTGGTCGGGACGGGTCGCCGCGTCGTCGGTCGACTCGACCACGAAGGTCCCTCGGAAGTCGTCGACCAGGCGTTCACATTGATCCCAGGCCTGGAGTGTAAGCGTCAGTTGCTCGTCCGTGGTAGCGTCCGACGGCAATATCGCGTGTGCCTCGGTGAACTCCTGGCGTCGGTTCGCCAGTAGTCGCCGGATCGACGGGCGCTGACGGGCCATCGACCCCAGGGCCATTTTCGCCTTATAGGCCATTCCCTCGGCCGGGGAGACGTCGTCCCCGTCGTTCGTCGCCATACACACGAGATACGCCGTGGGCGAATAAAACGAGGGGCTGGTTCACCCACCCGTCGAGCGGTCACTCGTCGACGAATTCCTCGACGCCGTCCAGATCGAGGACGTATGCAGGACCGAAGGCCGTTGCCGGCGTCTGGTAGCCGGTCAGGTCCGTGTCCGAGCCAATCCGTTCGAGCGCCGTTGTCGCTGCATCGATCGTCAACGCGTACGTTTCGGGTGTTTCCAGTCGCGACGTGACGGTTCGGTCGCCATCAGTCGCCTCTCCCCAGACGGAGACCCGATCGCGTTGCCGTACGCGCTCGGACGGCCCGGTGACGAGCGCCCGGGCGAGTGCCTGCAACCCACGCTTTACCGTGGGGATCGCCAGCAGCGGTGACACATAGGAACTCGTCCGGAGCAGGTACTCGGCGTACTCGGGGGCGGTCAGATACACCTCGATGGTCTCGATGCCGGTCGAATAGTATGCCGTCGAGACGTCACCCATCGGCGCGCTGACAGCGTGTGTCGGCCCCGTTCCGAAGTCGATGGGTCGCGTTCTCGATCCCGGGGGTTCCGACTTGAGTGCCCCTCCCCTCCGAATCATCCCGCCTGCATCAACCTGGTCGAGGGCAGTCGCCAGCGTCCCTCCGGAGACCGATCCCGGCGTGTCTATCCCCAGTCTGAGTTGCGTCGCACTCGGCAGTCTGTCGTGGAGATGAGCGGCCAGACAGTCAGTCGGAACGACGTCGAAGCCGATCCCCGGAAGGAGACAGACGTCCGCCTCTTCGGCGTCCCGGTCGCGCTCTGCCAGTGCCTCGAAGACGGGGATCTCGCCAGTGATGTCGAGATAGTGCGTCCCGGTTGCCAGACAGGCCTCGACCATCGGGTCGGCGGTTTTGCTGAAGGGGCCGGCACAGTTGAGGACAGTGTCGATCCCATCGAGATGGCTCCGGGCGTCCTTGAGGGGGAAGACGCAGGAGTCGACACCCAACTGGAAGGCGAGTCCGCGGGTCTTCGTCCCGTTGCGCCCGGCGAGGACGACGTCGAGGCCTCGATCGACTGCTTCCCGGGCGATGAGTTCGCCCGTGTACCCGTAGGCCCCGTAGATGAGTGCGGTCATATTCAGATATCGGGCTCAGTTGACAAAAGAATGCGTGCTCACACTCTGTGAGAGCTGAGACGAGCCGCCAGGGTTTCCGGATGCCGGACCGTGGTCGGTCTTTGGCGTCCGATCAACAGACCGGCTTCGGGTTGACGCCCATCGACCCCATGGAACCGCTGGCCGTATCGTGAGGACGACAACGTTTAACCTGTTGTGGTGGGTAACAACGGTCATGGCCGGCGACGAGGAAACAAAGTTGCTCGTCGACGTCACCAAGGATTTCGGCGACCGGTACGCGGAGATCTCCGCGTACGAGGTTCCGGAATCCGAGCGCTATCCCGACGGCGTCAAGTACGCGATGCAGTACGGCAATGCGGCCGGGGAAACGATCATTCGATACGACAACTTCCCCGATCATCCCGAGGTCGGCCGCCACCACAAGCATCGGGCTGACGGCACTGTCGAAGCGATCGAGTTCGAGGGATTGCGGGCGCTGTACGAGCGATTCAAGTCAGAGGTGATAAAACATGGTCACGACTGGTAACGAGGAATATCATTCCGTTCGCACGCTACACGTTCGGTTCCGTGAGGGCGACGACGAGGCCCTCGAAGATGCATTGGACGCCCTCGATCGGGGCGAGTCACCGGACTCACACCTCGAAGTCGTCTATCATGATCCGGCGGACATCCATCAGGTAACCCGGCCAAAAACCCTCACACTCCTCCGGACGATCGTCCAGCACGAACCGTCGAGCATCCGCGAAACGGCACGTCTCGTCGATCGCGACGTCAGTCAGGTCCACCGGAACCTGCAGGAACTCGCTGACCTACATCTTGTTGAGTTGATCGACGACGGTAACGCCAAACGTCCGTCGGTGTGGTACGACGCCATCGACATCGATCTTCCGCTCACTCAGTCTGCGATCGATTCGGAAAACGTCCGTGCCTGACCGTTAACAGGTATCACTACGCTCCTCAACAGACCGGCTTCGGGTTGACGCCCATCGACTCCAGGGATTCGGTATAGGCGTCGTAGGCTTCTTGGATCGCACCACTCGCGGCCTCGGCCGCTCGCTCCCATTCTTCTTCCGCGTCCTCTTCACAGACCGATTCGAGTAATTCGCTAGCCCGCTCCAGTTGCGGGTCGAGATCCCCGCCGACGTCCCGGAACAGCTGTGCCGTCTGGGGATCGGCCTCGCCGACGAAGTAGCCCGTGAACTGCTCTTTTGACTTCTCGGCGGCGATCGTTCGGCCGACAAACCCACCCAGGCGCTCGACAGTGTCGTCCAGATCACGGAGATATTGTTGGATCGCGGGCACGGTCTCGCCCGGTTCGTGCTCGTCGAGTTTCCCGGACACGCGCTCGTAGTGATCCCGTTCTTCGGCGGCCGTTTCCGCGAAGGCGTCGGCGACCGCGTCGGTGTCCTCGCTGTCGGCCCACTGCTGATAGGTAACGGCAGCGTGGTGTTCGGCGTCGGCGGCCGCCGCGAGGACCGTGTCGTCGTCCATGTCCCCGTCAGTGTCGGCGTAGAGGGCTTTCGAGGAGCCCAGTCGCGAGAGGGCGGTGTCGTTGTCCGTACGAATCCGATCGATGAATTGCGTTGCGTCCATACCCGGGGTTGGCCCGCGGTGGGTTAGAAGCCACCGGTGGCTGCAAACGTCACGAGTGCCCCCGATCGGCGTAACACACAAGCGGACTGGCCGTGACCGTGGGATATGGAGCGCATCCCCTTGGGTATCCAGCAACTGGATTCGCTGATCGACGGCGGGGCACCCCGCGGGACGGTCGTCTTGCTATCTGGCGAATCGGGGGCCGGCGCACGCGAGTTCATGTACACTGCCGCAACGATGAACGGCCTCGCGAGGGGCGAGGCGGAACTCCACGACCTCTATTACGGCGATCTCGCGGCAAACGCGACGCTCCCTGAGGAAATCCACTACGTCTCCTTTACTGCTGGGGAGTCACAGTTCCGCTGGGAACTCTCACAGACCCTCGAGACGGATATCGTCGAGGGCGCTGCCGACGCGATCACGTTCCACGACCTCTCGACGGACTTCTTTCATGCCAGTCCACTTCCCCGGGAGTGGTACGCCGAACGCACGCCGAGCGTGACCGATCTCCGATCGCGGACTGACCGGGAAGGGTTGCTGTCGGCCTTTGGCGACCTGATGACCGACAATGCGGCCGATAATCTCGTCGTGATCGACTCACTGACGGATCTCGTCGCCGCAAACGACGAGGACATCTCCTGGTCGGACATCAATTACGTCCTCAAGGGCCTCCAAAAGGCAGCCCACCGCTGGGATGGACTCATTCTTGCCCACATCAATCACGAGACGATCTCACCAGAGCGACTCGGCCAGCTGGTCGACGCCGTCAACGGGACCATGCGCTTCGAGTGGGAGAGCGGCGGCAGCACCCGCGCCCGGACGCTCGTCGTCAAGCAGTTCCGGGGCGTGCTTTCACAGCTCGAAGACGAGAACATCGTTCGCTTCGAGACCGAGATCGACGACGACGGCTTTGACATCTCGGACATCCGGAAGATCCGCTAACCGTCGGCCCGGCCGTCAGTATCGATCCTGGGAACGCGTGGCAAACCCTTAACTGTCCGCTCGGAGAACTGCCGATGATGGGAAGGGAGTCGACGGATTCGCAGGACTCGACGGCCTCGTTACCCGCGGACCTGGTCGAGTGGCTCGACGAGCGAGCCGCTGAACTCGACATCGACCGCGACGTGGTGCTCGAACAGCTCGTGGCGGCCTACCGGCAGACTGCAGACCACGATGGTGACACCCCCGCGGACGTTGGAGTCAGTTCCGTCGACCGCGAGCGGATCGAAGCCGTCGTGGCTGAGGTCCTCGAACAGCGACAGCCCGAAATCGCCGACGACGTCGCCGCGGCAGTTAGCGAGCGTTTCGCAGATAGCGAAGCCGTCGAGGAACGCATTGGGGCCGTTGAACGGAATTTCCAGTCGAAACTCGAAGACGTTCGCGAGCGGGTCGTCCAGGTCAAACGCGAGACCGACGGGAAGGCATCAGCTGACCACGCCCACGACGCCTTTGATCGACTGGAGACGATCGACGACCGTCTGGCTGATATCGAAGCCGAGGTGGCCGCTCTGGAGGCGGAGATCGACGCGGCTCCCGACGCGAACGAGTTGGCAGCGCTGGAATCGGCCGTCGAGGATCTCACTGACTCGGTCGAGGCCCGCGAACAACGACTCACAGACGCCGAGGAGAAACTCCGGACGGTTGGCTGGGCGATCAGCGATCTCCGGGACGAACGCGACCAGCGGGGAACCGACACGCTCGAACGGCTCAAAGCCGCTGCGGCCGGACACGACGTTAGCCGGGCGGTCTGTCAGAACTGTGGCAATGCTGTTGAAATTAGCCTGATGACTCGGCCCGCTTGTCCGCACTGCAACGCCGCGGTGACCAACGTCGAACCGGCGAGTGGCTTTTTCAGTAAACCCGCGCTGGTCACCGCGTCCCAGATCGAGGCCGGAGACGACAGAGACGCCCGAGATGGCGATGTTTCGGCGACAGGACAAGGTGACTGGCGATGAGTGACGAAGACGACGAGAACAGCGACGAGACCCCATTCGATGCGGTTGACGCCAGCGAGGACGATCCGTTCGACCGGATCGACGTCGAGGATCGTCCGGACGATCCGTTCGCCGACCTTGCTGATCGACAGGACCGCGACCGCGATGCCGAGGCGGCCCGGTTCGACGACTTCGGATACGAAGACGATCGGACTGACTCCACCCCTGCGGACGTCGATCACCAGCCGGATGCAGGCGACAGCGTCGAGGAAGAACCGGTCGTCGAGCGTGGAATCGACGACCCGTTCGATCGGTTCGGCGTCGATCGCCGCGAGGCCGATCCGTTCGAGCAACTGGGCGAGCGTAGCGAACCTGTCGACGCCGAACAGGACTCCGAGATGTGGGAGACCCTCTCCCGGAGCGAAGCCGAACCGGAGACCGAAAAACAGGGCCAGCGACGCTTCGCCGAGGTGTCGAAACACAGCTACTGTGAGCAGTGTGACTACTTCTCCGACCCGCCCGAGGTCGCCTGTTCGAACGAGGGCACGGACATCATCGAGTTCGTCGACAGCGAGACCGTCCGGGTGGCCGACTGTCCGATCGTCGCCGAACGCGAGGAATTGGCCGATTACGAGTCCGAGTAGGGACAGACGAGTGACTTTTGGCCCCCTGGCCCGTCCGTCTGCGTATCAATGCAGTTCTGCGACGAGTGTGGTTCGATGATGCACGCTGACGGCGACGAGATGATCTGTCAGAGCTGTGGCTATCGCGAGCCCAAAGATCAGGAACTGGCCGAGTCGTTCGTCTCGACGGAAGATCAGAGCGACGACGACGTCATCGAGACCGAGGAAGACGCCAACTTCGAGGGGAAACCCACCGCTGACGACGTGGTTTGTGACGAGTGTGGCCACGGCGAAGCCTGGTACACGATCAAACAGACCGGTGCGGCGGATGAACCGCCGACGCGGTTTTTCAAGTGCCAGAAACGCAAGAGTGTAGCATAATTGTAATCAAAAATCGGAATTTCTATCGCTATTTGAGAATTCGAATCTCTGTTTGAAACCGTTGACTCTGGACTCGACAACGATTCTCAGTTGTAGTCTCTCCACCGATTCCCGCAATCAGTACATTTGAAGAATCGAGTTGGTGGCTCATCAGCAGATCCAGTTTGCTTGATCGTGTACCACGCTTCGCCGTTTCCACAGTCATCACAGGTTACGCTATCATCCGTTGGCTTCCCCTCGAAGTTTGCGTCTTCCTCAGTCTCGATTAATTCATCACCTGTCTGTTCAGTTGTCGTCACGAAATCAGACGCATCGCCCTCTTGCTCCGCCTCGCATCCACAGCTGGCACAGACCATCATCCGGTCTTGCTTTTTCATCATCGAGCCGCATTCGTCGCAAAATTGCATGTTACACATAACCTATACAGTTGGTGGTTATAGGCTTTACATTTGGATCCCCAAGTCCGCGGTAAAACCAGTATCACAACAACCAATGGGATCGCATAGACGTTGTGAGACAGGATTCACTCTGTCCTCAGATGAGATCTCTCTCGGACGATTCGTGGATGGTGAGCCTGAAACCGAGGAATCTTTCGACGACCTCCGACCTGCGATTGCTCGACTGAATGCTCAGATATAGTAATCTCCAGAAGTTTCTACTCACATCTTTCGGCCTTATTCCAAAAAAAACCGACAGACTTCACCTGTTTCCATCCGTGGCCTCGACGAAGACTTCCAGATTCTACTATAACACCTCTTGACGACACTCCACTAACCGTGCGTGAGCACGAGGTTTGGTGGCTCACGAGTGAGCATTCTCACAAGCAGGTTGCTGACTGGTTGGGAATAACCGATGAAACTGTATATACTCACCTCTCAAATATCCCTCAAAAGCGTCAAACGGCTCAACAGACTCTCAGCCTACTCAGAGCAAGTAACTGAGCCTATTTTCGATTCGTGGCGTGGCAACATCCACAGCAGTAGCATCTGTGAGTGAAATTCATGAGTCAACTTGTGTTAACGTGCACCATAGTTGGTGAGGTGATGAAACCAGAGGACAAATTCGGCAACGAGATCTACACGCACGTGTACGACGAGCTCTACGAATACGGCGTCCGCTTGATGAAGATTGGCTATCAGGAGTCACGAAACAAACCAAATCTCTTCTACTTCCCGAAATTCGGTGATGTGACGTTCTTTTTGGATATTCGAGGGACTCGGGAAGTGAAAATCTGGGAGGATACTCACCCCTGTTCTACTGGAATATCGACCTCACGGTGCCTGACTGGGCTAAGCGACGGATGCTCAAGGAGGAAGGGGAACGGTTGTTGGATCATCAGATACTGCTTCGCCTGAGTTTCTACGCTGGACTTGGGTCGCCACTCAGTACTGACGACGATACGCTCTCTGATCCGCTTGGTTTCCCAGATGGCTACTGCCGTGTCTGTGGTACGGACATCCGTGAGAACGAGAACTACTGTTCAGTTGAGTGTGAACAAGAGGCACTACCGAGTAGATTCTGTGAAGCCTTCGAAGACCCGCTTGACTGGGACGATACGATACATCACCACGTGAGCTAGTTCCCTGAAGAGACGGTCACAGTTTGTCGGTCGTGCCACAACAAGATACATATGGATGAGAGATTCCACCAGATATTGAATTCCTACACAAACTGGAAGGGGAAGTGTTGGAAGAAGCAGAAGAAAAGTTCCAGGATTTCTCAGACGGCACATTGTACGAGGAAGAGAACGAGAGGGGAAGACAGACGATGCAGGAGCTCCAGAATCTCGGTTAGCATTCTGAGAGCAGTTGTTTCGGGGCAATCGAGTGCAGTAGGACTTGACCCATTCCACGCATCGATGAAGCCACTAACTCTTCTGGAGAGGCGAACTCCATCAAGTCATCTTCTTCATACTTCTCTTGGAACTTGACGTACATCGCAACGCTGTACAGAGCAACTGAAACAACGTAGCGTTCTTGAACGAATGTGCACGAGCTCTCTGAGATTCCTGTTCTGAAGGACTCGTCGGATTGCCGCTGCGTGCATGTTGACGTAGATATCCATGTCGCTAATACTGTCTCCAGCCGTGGCAATTCTCACACTATCGTGTTCATCGAACTTGTGGTCACCCCAATCTTCTTTGACTCTGTTGATGTTTGGTAAGCTTAGACCAGCGTATCCTGTCGGCTCAGGCGGGTCTCCGCTTCGGGTCTTTGTTTCTTGCTCCTCTACAAACTCTACGTTGACCCGTTGAGATAGAGCGTCATCGTCTGGTCTGGAAACGTTCAATGTTAGGGTGAGAACGTCGCCTTTGTTGTAGTCATTTGGTACTGTGATTCCAACAGTTAGAACTCCTTTATTCAGATTCGTCCACTTCACTGCGTCAGTAGTGGGACGAATCCTCACCTCTCCCTGTCCATCATCAGTGAGGTAATCGTTCGGAGCGTTCAGGTAGAAGCGGACTTGTCGAGTACGGTTGACAGGGACTTCCAGAGAATACCGTCCGTCCTTGTCAGTGTCATGGAATTCGTGGTCTCCGCTCGGGTCGTACGTCTAGATGATCTCGAACGTGTCTGGAACCTCTGGCGGGTTGTACGGAGCCTCTTCTTCAGCAGGCACGTCGGCAGTCGCTTTGTCACCGCTCTCGAAGAATCTCTGGAGGTCGGGATCTTCTTCCAGAATGCTCTGTAGAAATTCGTCCAAGATTTCGCCAGATTCGTCACTTGCTAATTTCTGACGCCAACGTTCCTTCTCCTCAATGAGCCATTCGTCGTTTTCGATGGCATCCTCTGTTCCTTCACGGAAGGCATTTGCGATCTCAGAGCGTATCACTCTGTCACGAGTCGGTTGAAAGAGATCAACCAGATCTGTCCCAGCTAAGTCAGAACAATCGACAAGAACGAGAGTGTCTGTTCCAAGTCTGGGTTCCTCACATCGGTTAGTTAAGAAGGTTGCACCTTCGTTTCCGTGAGTCTGACCGTTGACGGTGTAGAGAACCGCCATATCTCTGTGCTCACCACCGCCGACGAATCGCTTCTTGTGCCTACTGTGATTTCGTCTTCTTCTAGTAGCTCATCGATCTTGTCGCCTGTAACTCCCGTGAGTATCAGACACGATAACACTGTGCACAGGATTAAGTATACCTTCACGAATAACCATCATGTGGATTGTGGCGAGAGGCAGTCCGTACCTCCATACTGGACACCTATAAGAAAACAAGACAATGAAATCCGAACGCTACTTACCGACGATAATCCGACGAAGCTACACTCGCAAGTTTGCGATTTCAGCACTCCTCGTTCTGATAGTTGTCGCTTCGGTCGGATTCTATGCCCAGACACGTGTGTCTGCGGAGGTAACTCAGCAACAGGAGAGTTCCCTGCTGGGCAACGCCCAACTGGAAGCCGATAGCGTCAGACAGTGGATTGACACGCAACGGCAGACGACGAAGTCCCTGTCCGAACACCGGGGGTTGGCGTCCGATAGTGATGCTGACGCCCGCGAGATGATGGCCGCGAAAATGGACGAATTGCCGTCCGAGGTGGTTACACTCCACTACGTCAACTACGAGACTGGAGAGATAACGGCTAGCACCCGGCAGGAGGCCGAGGACACCCAAATCACCGATACGGAAATCGTGTGGGCGATGGAACAGCCGTTCAGTGAGTTGACGTTCAACGACCCCCAGAAGGTCACCCAGTCCTGGGTGTACTCGTCCGCATCGGGAAAGGCGTCCATCGCCATGCTCTCGCCGGTCCCGGAGTCCGACCATGCGTTGGTGATGGTCATCGAGACGGGTGAGCGCGCCGAGAAATTCCGGAGTTCTATCGACGGCACGGAGACCTCAGTCGTCGGTAGCACGACTGGCGACCTGTTGTTCGACAAAAACGAGGATGCACTCTTGTCCCCGTACGACGGGACTGGGGCCAACGCCACATTGAGCGCCATCGAGGAGGATACAGAGGGGACGCTAACGACGAACGACTCGCTGGTCGCGTTCAGCGCGGTCGGCGGTGACTCGAACTGGGTTGTCGTCAAGACCGCTCCGAAATCGACGGCACTGAGTGCCCAACGCGAGGCCCAGAACATTGTGTTTGCCCTCGTCCTCACGTCAGTTCTTGGGCTACTGGTGCTTGGTCTCATGATTCGGCGTGGACCAGTGCGCTCGCTCAAAGAACTCTCGGAGCAGGCAACCGCTGTAGCCAGCGGCGAGTTAGACGAGGACATCACTGACGAAGGGCGCATCGACGAGGTCGGACAAGCTCGGTCCGGGTTCAGAGACATCACACGGTATCTCACGACTGTCGCTGACCAGGCCGATGCAATCTCGGACCAGCGGTTCGATGCCGCCGTGCTCGACGAGGATGTCCCGGGCCGATTGGGCACCTCTCTGGATACGATGCGTGCTGATCTCGAACAGTTCATCGAGGATGTCGAAACTGCCCGCGAAGACGCCGAACAGTCCCGCGAGGAGGCCCAGCAGCTGGCCGAAAACCTCGAACGACAGGCCGAGGAGTTCGGGTCTGTCGTCACCCGCGCGGCGGACGGCGACCTCACCGCGCGACTGGACACGGATATCGACAACGACGCGATGTACGAGATCGCGTCATCGGTCAACACCATGCTGGACGATATCGAATCGGCCATGATGGAAATCCAGGCGTTTTCCCAACAGGTCGCGGCCGGGAGTGAGGAGGCCAGTGCCGGGGCCCGTGAAGCAAAGCGGGCAAGCGAACAGATCAGCCAGAGCGTTCAGGAAATCGCAACTGGTTCCGACGACCAGCGGGACCGACTCGAAACAATTTCCGGTGAGATGAACAACCTCTCGGCGACCATCGAGGAAGTCGCCTCGACGACCCAGTCCGTCGCTACCACCTCACAGGAGACCGAAGACATCGCCTCGAACGGTGAACAGACAGCAACGCAGGCGATTGCCGGCATCGAGGACGTCCGCGAGACGATGGTTGCCACCGTGGAGAACGTCGAGACGCTCGACGAGTTGATGACCGAAATCGACGAAATCGTCGAACTCATCGCGGACATCGCTGAGAAGACGAACATGCTGGCGCTGAACGCCAACATCGAGGCTGCACGCGCTGGCGACAGCGCGACCGACGGCAGCGGCTTTGCGGTCGTCGCAGATGAGGTCAAGCAACTGGCCAGTGAGACCCAGGAGTCGGCCGAAGACGTGGCCCAGTTGATCGACGAGGTGCAACACCAGACTTCCGTCACCGTCGACGAAATCCAGACTGCGGACGCGCAGGTTCAGGAGACCGTCGACGCTGTCGAGGAGACAGCCGAGGCGTTCACGGAGGTCGTTGCAAACATCGAGACGACCAACGACGGTGTGCAGGAAATTAGCGAGGCGATGGACGACCAGGCGGCAAGTTCCGAAGAGGTGCTTACCATGTTCGATGACGTGGCCGAAATCAGCCAGTCGACGGCTGCGGAGGCTGAAACCGTCTCCGCGAGCGCCGAAGAACAGGCTTCTTCGATGACTGAGGTGACAGCAAGCGTCGAGTCTCTCGCCGAGCAGGCTGAACAGCTACAGGCACGCCTCGAGGACTTCGAAGTCAGTAGCGGCGATGGGGCCACGGGTGGCAGCGCCACTACAGACTCCGGCACCCAAAGCGGCATGTCGTAGGGTCGCCCACACCTCCTTTGTGATTGGTAGCCAGCTAGTCGCTTCCAGCGGGCGCACTCGATGAAGCCGATGGCGTCCTGAAGGTCATCTTCCCGGACCCGCCAGCGGACCTGGCAATCGGTGGCGCGACGCCCGGTCGACAGGCGACCTGGCTGACGCCGACGAGGCGGACGCCGAGGTCGACGACAGACTCATCGTCGCCGTGTCCGAGCGATTGGACTGCTCATCGGATGACTTCGAGGAGATGGATGACCGTGTGCTGTGGTTCAAATCAGGGATTCACGTTTATACGTTCAGAGCGGTGAAAACCACCGGGTTGATTGACTGCAAAACTAGTGCAATTCTATATATACATTGTTCGATGAAACAACTGCACGATACACAGATTGCGTGGCAGCTACTTATGCGTAACCTAGAAAAACTGAGCATTTTGACCGCAGACAAAGGCTACGACTGGGAGATACTTCGTCGGAGACTCTGTTCAGAGGGCGTTAAACCGGTCATCAAGCACCGCGAGTTCGGCTGGCACGGCGTCGCAAACAATGTTTTTTCTCGATGATAGAACATACCACCAACGCTCAAATATCGAATCGACGTTTTTCGCGCTCTGTGGAAAATACGGCGAGATCGTGCGCGCTCGAACCTGGTTTGGTCAGTTCCGCGAGCTCGTGTTGAAATGTGCCGTCAGAAACGTCGAACTAGCTCTCGACCGCTCAAACGCATGAATTTAGGCGTCTAAACAAGACACAATCCAATCCGTGTCAACATCTCTCGCAGGATTCCCGTCAAAACCAGAGCGTTTCTCGTACCAGTCAAAGAACAGGCGAACCGCGGTCAAGTACTCGTAAGCAGTACGATTCGACACGTCTCCGTTAGCCATCCAAGTCAAGAAACTCTCCAGTTTCACAGCATCCAGATCGCCTAACTCGTAATTCTTCTCGCTCACCCACTCATCCAACTTCTTCAAACCGCTTTATCGATTGTATACGGTGTTACAACGCTTCAAATGCAAGGAGTGTGGCAAGCGCTGGGGGGAGATAGTTGACCGACGCTTACTCGTCGAACAGTTTTCTCGCTCGCCGGTAAATCGGCGCGTCGAGCCAGTCTTCTCCAGTGGCAAGTTGCTCGACGTCTGCCAGCGCGTCCTCGCGGTCAAGCACGCCGCAATCGAGCAGCGCCCGCAATACGATCGGCGAGATTGCGACCCGGGCCTCAGTGGCGGCCTGCAGTTCGGGGAGCGCCCGTAGGTCGTCGGTCAGCAGAAAGTCGGCGTCCCGTTTCCGGGCGAATACGACGACGCTCCCTTCGCCCGCATCGATCCGTGCGGATTCGATCGATTCCTCGACCTGGTGGACGGCAAGGTTATCCTGCCTGTCGAGTACTGCTCGGGCGGCTGTCGCGTGGGTGTCCTCGTATTCGGCCGTCTCTTTGAGCTCTGTGACCACGGTTGCGGTCGTGTGCACGTCGAACCCCGTGAGAAGGCGGTCCAGCCGGTCGATCGTCGAAAGCGAAACCAGCGCGCTCGTGTCCGCGACGATCATGCCTCGTCGTCAAGTGCTGCGAGATCGGCGGCCAACTCCTCACCGTCGTCCAGCAACGACTTCGAGGCACGGACTGACTCGGCGTCCTGCCGGCCGACGAAGGCCTGCAAGACGTCGAAGTCGATTTCGTCGTCCAGATAGAGCTCGACGATTGCCTCACGGAATCGCTCGTCGTCCTCGACGTCGGCCAGATACTCCTGCAGTGCTTCCATCACAATATCGGTCCGGTCGGTATGACTCACCTCGGCAGCGACGTCGGCCTTCTCGACCAACTCCTCGGGCAGGCGGAAGTTGACGCGTTTGGTCCCCATCGTTCTGTACATACATTGTCTGTACAATCGAAAAACTCTTTCGGCGATGATCACGCGGGATCGGCTGCTTTCTTTGGCAACTCGAAGACGTCCTCGATTTCAGCGTCGAACTCGCGGGCGATCCGCCAGGCCAGTTCCAGGGAGGGGTTGTACTCGCCCTTCTCGACGTAGAGGATCGTCTGGCGGGTCACGCCGACGCGGTCTGCCAATTCGGCCTGTGTGAGGCCAGCGTCTTCGCGACACTTCTTGATCGTCGTCTCGAAGTCCATCTCAGTCCACCAGTCGACGGGCACGGACCACGTTCCATCCCTTGTGGGCAATCGACGAGACGATCGCTGCCATGCCGACCCAGACGAACACGATCTCACCCTGCTGGACCAGCGTCTTGAGCGGTTCGGACAGGCTCCCTTGCATTTCGACCATCGCTCCGAGCACGTAGGCTCCGAATCCGATCGCGAACAGGGCATAGAGCGCTCGACTGGCCGCCGTCTGGATCAGCGTTCGCACTCGCTCGTCGTTCTCCTCGATTCCGAGTCGAGTACCCACCCAGCGACTCGCCGGCAGAAAGCCGACGAACAGTACCCCGCCGAGGGCGATCAGCGGTGGCGACTCGAACCCGATCCCGGCGTTCAACAACCCGATCACTAGCAGGAGGAAGAGCGCTCGCACAACCCGGTACTGTGTCTGGGGGCTCCCGACCCCGGTGTTAGGTTTGTTTAACATGCCGTGTTAGAAATATCTAACACGGAAGGACTTATTTCTTGTGGCGCCTTCGGTCGGCGAGCCGGTGGGAATGCGCTCGATACTGCCGGTCTAAACAGTTACTAACCAGGATTCCCGACTATTCGACGACGACGGTCCCCTCCATTCCCACCGCTTCGTGGGGGATGCAGAGGTAGCCGTGTTCGCCGGTGGTCTCGAAAGTGTGGACGTAGGACTGGCCGGACTGGACGGCCCCTTCGCCGTTCGACCAGCCATCGCGGGCGGCGTCCTCGCTGTCGAAGTCCCCGGAGGCCCAGTATTCGGCGTCCTCGGGAATCTGCTCGCTGTATGCCGTGACCGTGTGGGGTTCTCCACCGGCATGCGTCCAGGCGATCGTGTCGCCGGCCGAGACGGTCAACTCTGTTGGCTCGAAGGCTGCGGCCGTCATGTCGACGACGTGGTCGGCGTCATCGGGGACGCCTTCGACGACGTTGGGGCCACCGGAGAGATTGCTGTTGTGGCCGCCACTCGAACTCTCCTCGCTGTGGCCGCCCGAGGGTGCGCCCGCGAGATCGAGATCGAGCGGTACGTCCTCGCTGGCATCGACCAGTGCGAACTGTGCGTACTGGGAAGCGTTAGCGAAGGTATCGGCGGCGCTTGCGACGTCACCAGCGCCGTCGAGTGACTCGATCAGCCCCTCCAGGGAGGCCTCGAAGGACTCGTAGGCGTTGCGGTCGGCCTCTTCGAGTAGCTCGTGGACGCGGGCACTCTCGAAGCGAGCAAAGGCGTCCTCGGCGATGCCGAGCGCGACCTCACGCTGTGGGCCGCCCGCGGCCTCGACCACGGCGTACGCGGAGGCGACGGCCTCCTCGCCGAAGGTCTTTGTCGGCGGGTAGACGGCCTCGCCGTTCCCGGCTGCCTGAATCACCGCGCCGATGGCTCCTTCGAAGCCCTCGTAGATCTCGGCATCGGCCTCTTCCAGTGCCTCGTGATAGCCGCCGGGATCTCCCTCAAAGTGCTCGAAGACCCACTGGGCGATTGCCTGTGCGCGATCGTCGTTGCCCAGCGTATCGAGGACGGCAGCATCGAACCCACGGGCGGTGACAACCGCTGCCTCGCCCGCGCTCACGACCGACGTTTCGGCTGCGGTCGTCGCGTATTCCAGTAGCGTCGACTGGACGCCTTCGTAGTGGGTTGTGACGGCTTCGCTGTCCCCGGCCTCGAAGGCCTCGATCAGCCCCGCGAGGTGCTCTTCCTCGAAGGCGTGATAGAGCTCCTCGCTCGTCTCCTCGACGGCCTCGTGGAACCCGAGTTCGTCCTCCTCGAAGCGGGTGAACAGGTCCTGGGCGATCGACGCCGCGGCGTCACCCTCGTCGCGACGATAGCGCTCACGAGCGTCGGCGATCCGCGCCCGGAAGAATGCGGCGGCCAGAATCGGGGCCGCCTCGCCAGTCAGCGCCTCGATTCCGGCCACGAGGTTTTCGTCGACAGTTGCCAGCGGATCCGATATGTCGTCGCCCGCTTCGATGGCCGTCCGGAGGGCTTCGAGCCCGGACTCGAAGCCCTCGTAGGCTTCGCCGTCCGCGGATTCGAGGCCCTCGTGGGCGCGTGCCCCCTCGAAGTGCGCGAAGACATCGGTCACGACCGTCGCAGCTCGTTCGCGCTCGCCCGCTGCGGCGAGCCAGGCGGCGTCGGCAATCCGGGCCCGGTACGTACTCAGCGTTGCGGCGTGGGCGACCCCGAGAGAGGGGCCACCCAGCGAAGCAAGCGCTGCAGCGTCCCAGCCCATTGCCTGGAAGAGCGCCACGTGGCCGGCCCCTGCCGCGTGCTCGTCGTCGGCTATGGCATAGCTCCCGGCTAGGGCAGCTTCGAAGGTCAAATCAGCATTGGTCAGCGCCGACTCGCTGTTGCCCGATCCGGTGTTCGAAACGAGATTCCCCAGACTCCCTTCGAAGGACTCGAAGGTGTCGCTGTCAGTCGATTCGAATGCCTTCTGGACGCCGTCTCGGAAGCGTGCCTGTGTGTCCTCAGCGACGGTCGCCGCGGCGTCGGGATTGTCTGTCTCGAGGAGGAACACAGCGTTCTGGACAGCCGCCGCGAGTGCCTGCAGATCGTAGGCCTGTACCGTCCCCTCGCTGAGTAGCGCGCTTTGTGCGTCGGCCAGGTGGTCCGTCGCGGTGTCTGCGGCATCGCTTGCCCGTTGGAGGTCGCCCGCGGACAGTCCCTCTGACCGAAGGGCACCCAGCGCTGACTCGAAGCCCTCGTAGGCCTCGCTATCGGTCCCTTCGAGCACTTCGTGAGCGCCGTATTCGCCGCTTGCCTTCTCGAAGCGAGCGAAGACGTTCTGGGCGACGGCCTCACCACCATCGGATGCTCCGGCCCGTCCAAGCGCGACTGCGTCTCGCACTCTAGCTCGCATCGCGTTCCACTCGGCCGCGACCGCCAGATCCGCGTTCGCCTGTCCGGCATCGTTCGGATCCCTCTCGGTCGTCGTTTCTCCAGGGGCTGAACAACCCGCCAGTCCGACTGTTCCCAACAGCGTTGCGCCGCCCGCCAGTATTTCTCGTCTGGATGGCATTAGGAATTAGGCTTGCCTAAACAGTGATAAGGCTATCGTTTTTTAGGCGGGCCAAAATCATGCAGAACCGATCCATTCCGCCGCCATCGACCACAAGTGTCGCCGTCGCGTCGAGGTCTGTTCGGGTACGCAGTCGCCGAGTTCACCTTCTCGTTCACAGGCGGTACAAGGCGGATGCCCCGACCCTTGAGGTCGGGGAGGAACTCGACACCCCATGACACAAATCACGTTACAAGGGTGTGCTATCCGAGCCGGACACGCGCCGGGGATTCTGAGACGGATTGCTGTCACTGTGTGCCGATGAGTACCCGAATGCAGGCGGTCGATGCGAAACTGTCTGCGCCCAATCCGTCTGAGAGACTACGTGACGAGCAGCCAGGCGAAGACGACGGCCACGCCGCCTAAGGTCGTCGAGAAGAGCGACTGGACGCGGAGCCGATCCAGCAGTTCGTGTGAGGTTTCAGTCATGCCTGCGGCCTGGTCGATCTCACCGCCGACCTCACAGGACGGCAGGAAGTCCATCGCGACGTGGAGGAACACGCCGGCGGCGAACCCGAAGATGACAGCGTTAATCGCCGGCGCACTCGGCAGGTTCACCATCGCGACTGGCAGGGCCGTCAGGCCGACGCCGGCCGCAGGCAACAACAGCGGGACAGTCGGCTTGCCGTCTAGAGCGAGCCGACGCGCGGCAGCGTAGCCTGCCGGCCCCTTATGAGAGATGATTGCCAGTCCCAAGAGGAGCCCGAGGTCCGGCATCTGGCCGTAGATGAGGCCGATGATCAATCCCGCCGAGAGCGCGTGAGCCGCTAGTTCAGTCGCTGTTGTGTCCATCGGCAGGTCCAGGTGCGAGAGCCGGTGGCCGATCGTGTGGGCATTGTAGCCCACGAGGATCCCGCCTGCGATACCGAATCCACCGAGGCGTGGGTCCTGGCTGATGCCGATCGCCTGCGGGACGAGAAACGCCGCTGCGCTGGCTATCATTGCGCCGCTTGCCAGTCCATAGCCCCACACGAGCCTGCGAGGGTGGCGCCCACTCGACCAGGCCCCGACGAGTGCGCCGCCAGCCATCGCTCCGAAGGCAACCCACGAAATGACGACAAGCTTCCCCAATCCGCCGTCGTTGCCGAATCCGACCACTGCCAGCACCGTCAATCCGAGCAATATCGCCGTCGAAAGAGCGCCGAGAAGCATTTCTGCCCGAAAGTTATTAAGAATACTTCTGTTGTTAATACTCATCGGCTGGTTGTTCCCGACCGACGGATATGAACGTGTCGGTGAGGGGTGACGGATCGGTGTGATCGCCGATCCTCGTGCCGACCTTTAAGCGGGTACCGGTCGTTGGTTCGTCCCGATGACCGACTCGACAAACACCGACGTGACGATCGTCGGCGGGGGCTTCGGTGGGCTCTCGGCCGCCTGCCACCTTGCCGACGCCGGCAGAGACGTGACGGTTCTCGAGAAGAACGGGCAGGTCGGGGGCCGGGCCAGCCGCCTCGAACGCGAGGGGTTCGTTTTCGACATGGGACCATCGTGGTACCTCATGCCGGAAGTGTTCGAACGGTTCTTCGAGCATTTTGATCACGAGCCTGAGGACTACTACGAACTCGAACGACTGGACCCCCACTACAAGATCTACTTCAAGGACGGTGACGAGGTCGATATCAGTGCGGATCGCAACGAAAATCGGGAACTCTTCGAATCATACGAGGACGGGGCGGGCGAGGCGTTCGACGACTACCTGGCGACGAGCCAGCGCCACTACGAGACCTCGATGGAGAACTTCGTCTACGAGTATCGGCCGACCTGGAAAGACTGGATCGATCCGTCCCTGATGAAGACCGGGACGTTGGGACTGAAGTTGCTGGGTTCGATGCAAGGCCACGTCGAAGACTACTTCGAGAACCAGAAACTCCGCCAGATCGTCCAGTACACGCTGGTGTTCCTTGGGGGTTCACCGAAGAACACGCCCGCGATCTACAACATGATGAGCCACGCCGACTTCAACCTCGGTGTCTACTACCCCCAGCCAGTCGACGGCGGTCCGGGCGGGATCGGGGCTGTCGTCGATGCGGTCGTCGACCTGGCCGACGAACTGGGCGTCACTATCGAAACTGGCACCGAAGTCACGGAGATTACGCGCCGCAAGGACGGGTTCCTGGTAGAGACAGAACACGGCGACCAGCGCCGCCCCGACGTCGTCGTCGCCAACGCCGACTACGCCCACGCCGAACAGGATCTCATGCCGGCCCACGAACGCCAGTACGACGCCGAGTACTGGGACGAGCGGACGTACGCGCCCTCCGCATTCTTGCTCTATCTTGGCATCGAAGGCGATGTTCCGGAATTGGCTCACCACACGCTGGTTCTCCCGAGCGACTGGAACGCATACTTCGACGATATCTTCGAGGACCCGGCCTGGCCGGAAGATCCATCGTACTACCTGTGTGTCCCCTCCAAGACCGACGACGACGTAGCGCCGGAGGGCCACACCAACCTCTTTGCGCTGGTGCCGATCGCGACCAGGCTCGACGACCCGCAGGAGACGCGGGATCGCTATCGTGAGAAGATTCTTGACGACATTGCCCAGAACACCGGCGTCGAACTGGAAGATCGGATCGTCGTCGAGGAACAGTTCTCTATCTCGGAGTTCGCCGAGCGGTACAACGCCTATCAAGGTACCGCGATGGGACTGGCCCATACACTCCGCCAGACAGCGATGTTCCGGCCACCGATCGAATCCGACGCGGTCGAGGATCTGTATTTTACCGGTGGCTACTCGACGCCAGGGGTCGGTGTGCCGATGTGTCTGATCAGCGGCGAACACGCGGCCGAGGCCGTACTTTCGAACAGTCGATGATGGCGACGGAGTCACGACGCGCGGGCGGTTTGAGCCTGTTCGACCGGCTACGGTATCTGCTGGTCCTCTCGCGGCCCCGGTTCTGGCTGTACCTGGCGGGCCCGGTCATTATTGGCGTTGTCTATGCCGCCGAGTCGACGGCCGAGTTGATCACACCCCTCTCGGTCGCGCTGTTTGCGTACTTCCTCTTACCGGCGAATATCTTTCTCTACGGCGTCAACGATGTCTTTGACGCCGACATCGACGTCGAGAATCCGAAGAAAGACGAGGGTCCCGAGGTTCGCTTTTCCGGCGATCGATGGGTCCTCGCGATCGTGATCGTCGCCGGGCTGGCCTCGCTCCCCTTTGCCCTTGTCGTGGGTCTGGCCGGGAAACTCACACTCGTGGCCTTTCTCGTCCTCGCCGTCGAATACAGCGCCCCGCCATGCCGATTCAAGACGACGCCCGGCCTCGATTCGCTGTCGAACGGGCTGTACGTCCTGCCCGGCGTCCTCGCGTTCACGGCCGTCGCGGGCGAACTTCCACCGCTCCCGGCGATCGTGGGCGGGTGGCTCTGGACGATGGCGATGCACACCTTCTCGGCGATCCCCGACATCGACCCGGATCGTCAGGCCGGGATCGCCACGACGGCGACCGTTCTCGGCCAGTCCCGAACCTACGCCTACTGTGGACTTGTCTGGGCGTTGGCCGCCGGCGCGTTCGCCCTGGTCCACCCGCTATTGGGCGCTGTCCTCGCCGTCTATCCGTTCTTGCAGGTCGCCATTGCCCTCTCGGGGGTGGCTGTCGATCGCGCTTACTGGTGGTTCCCGGCGATCAACACCGTGGTCGGGATGGTTCTGACCATGGGGTACCTCTGGAGGCTGATGTACGGTGGTTGAATTTGATCGACGACGTTTCGAGGCCCGACTCGACAGATATGTCGCTGAGAACCGCTTTTCAATCGCAGTCCTGTTTCCCGCGATCGGGGCCGTGATGCTGGTCGCTAGCGCCGAGGGCTGGTTTCCGGGAATCCTCGAATTCAATCCCTACCTGGTCCTGTTCGGGACGGCCGTGATGCGCTTGCCCCTGATCGCCGGTATCGCCCCACTGATCGATCGCCGGGCTGCCCTTGCGATCGTCGGGTTGACACTCTATACGTACGTGATCGAGTTCACGGGCGTGCTAACGGGCCTGCCCTATGGACACTTCGAGTACGTGATCGACCTCGGGCCGATGCTGCTGGATACCGTCCCGGCGGCACTGCCGATCTTCTTTTTCCCTTTAGTCTTGAATGCCTATCTACTCTGTCTGCTCCTGCTGGGTGATCGTGCCTCGCTGACGCGAGTCCGCCTGCCGGCTGTCATCGCGACGGTCCTGGCGATGGATCTCGTGTTGGATCCGGGGGCCGTGGGACTGGGCTTCTGGGCGTACGCAGCCCCGCTCGCTGGCGACGGCCTCTGGGCGAGTGCGACGGCGATTCACTTCTATGGCGTGCCGCTGTCGAACTACCTCGGGTGGGTACTGAGCGCGAGCGTCGCCGTGCTCGCCTTTGATCTGGGTTTCAAACGAGCGGGATTGCTCGACCGACTCGAACGGACCGAGTTCATGCTCGACGACCTGGTGAGTTTTGTGATTTTGTGGGGCGCGATCAACGCCTGGTTTGGCAACTGGCTGGCAGTCGGCGTCGCGGGGCTGTTCGGCGTTAGTCTGTTGGCGACCGATCGGTTCGACTTCGGCGTGCGGGAGACGGTTCCAGTGGTTGGCTCTCGGCAGTGAGCCTGGCTACCCATCAATTTGCCAGTCGGTTTGCGTCGGTGATCAGTTTCAGCACCAGACCGACGAATCCGGCTATCAGCAACACGATCCCTGCCAGGAGTACCCCTAACTCGACCAGTTCCCAGAAAACCAGTATCACCCCCGCTTTATGGACCAGATCCATGCTGGTATGAACCGAAAAACTCCCCCATTGCAGGAAAACCACACCGACGAGCTGCAGGAGTAGCAATCGACGGACTGTCGGTTGGAAGACGTATGCGACAGCGAACGCGAAATCGACCGGTGACTCTTGGATAGTCTCGAAGGGATCGGCCATGTACCGACTCCTGAACGCCTCATTGTGAAAACGTTTTGATCTGTTTCGGAACGGGAGAGAACTACCACTATCGGCAGGTCTTTGCTAGTCGGTCAGTAATCGATGCTCATGACGCGAACTGAACTCAAGACAGCGAGTGAGATACTCGAATCGGCAGCCGACAGCGCAGGGGACAACGCCGACAGACTCGCGGATCTCGCCGACCAACTCGACCAGCTCGCGGAGGCCGACCGTGGGCCGGATCACGGTCGCATGGCGCGCATCCAGACGGCGCTCGACGAGATTCAACAGGAGACAGACGACGAGACAGCGGCGACCATCGAGGATGCCCGAACGGAGATCAGTGACTACCGGGCGACTGTCGACGGCGTCTGAGTCACGAGAAGGGGTGCTTGACGGGGCAATGGGGCCTCAGCGATGGGTGTCGATCAGATCCCGGACGGTCGGGTCGACGCCGTACTTCTCGATAAATCACGCCCCCAAATATCACTGCTGAAATTTCCACTATCGGTCTTCTCCCCTCGTACGCGAGGCAACAATTCTGTTCCCGATGCTCGCTGGTACAATGAGTCCACTACTTACCCTGGGTGTACTCTACGTCACCGGTCATAATTTGCCCGACCGCCCTCCGCTGGTCGTGGTCTGGCTGTCAACGTTCCATCCATCTTCGGTGTGGTCCTGTAAGCGCTCGAAGCACTGTCGTAGGCCCGCCGATTCTGTTTCGGGGAGCACGTGCAGTCGGATCGCCCCGTCCCGTATCGACGCCCGGAACACGTCGCCGGTCTCCTCATCGTTGACCAAATAGACGACCATCGGCAGATCGAGGAAGTCACCGTACTGATACGGGCCGTCGTCGAGGACGCTATCGAGGTGTTTTCGCAGGGCACTGTCTGAGAGTCCGCCAACAGGTTCGAGCCGAAATATCATTGTGCCTTCGTAGGAGAGTCGGCCGGCACGATCATACTTCCGCTGTGGCCGGGACTCGATCGTGAACGCGGGCTCGTCGGCCATGGGACTACCCGTCTTTTGGACGTCATTGGATTTGAACGTACGGGCAACATTTCTGGGGGCAGGGTTTCGTTGGCGTTGGCGAACGGACGCGCCGGACGGTGCCCGAGGAACGCGAGCGGACAATCCTCTCTGGTCCGCGCTCTTTGGTTGTTAGTGGTCGTACATCGACGCATGTGCGGTCGATACGGATTGTTTATGCCGCCGGCTGATTTTGTCGCCCGACGCCGAGAGTCCCTGGCTGTCAGCTGACTCCGATCGAGCGACGTCGCTGCTAGAACCGATCGGAGTCGAGCGGCTCCGTGCCAATCCCGTCTCGCGGGCCGTCAACGATCCGACGGCGACGGGACCTGCTCTGGTCACGCCGATTGAGCAGTGAGAGACACCGGCCGCTCATTGTCGTGCCGTTCAGCCCTCGACTATCTGGACGCCCGCTAACTCGTCGAGGTCGCTTGTCCACTCGATTCCGGCCAGGCCCACGTGTGAAAGCGTTCCTTCGACGGCAAATCCCTGTCCCTCGAAGACCAGCTGAGACGGGCGGTTGTCCGGCGCGACCAGCGCCAGGCAGGCTTCGGTCTCGTCGGCCGCGACGGCCAGTGCCTGGGCGACGAGTGCTGACGCGATCCCGCGTTGCCGATAGGCTGGGGCGACGTACAGTGCCCAGATGTAGCCCCCATCGAATTTCAGGGCTGTATCGATCGGCTCGACGGTGACCTGCCGGTCGATCGAGAGGACGACTGATCCCACGATGCCGTCGACTGCCACGGCCCGGACGATCCAGTCGTCGGGGGCGATGGGTGCGTCGACGGCGTCGCTATCCAGATCGTCTCCGCGATCGACGGTCAGGGAGATGTCAGGCGAGAGTGACGGTTCAGGGACGTCGAACGTCTCTGTCCGGTAGAGGCGGAGGCGAGCGATTCGGATCCCCCGTTTCGTGAGTGCGTCCCACAGCGCTCGCCCGTACTTGGTCCGGGTGAGTCGCCAGAGTGGAACGGCGTCCATCACCCAGGTAGTGGGAAGCGACGGCGATAAACGCTCTGCCCGTCTGTCGCTGGTGGATTGGGAGTCAATACCCGAGTTCCGAAAGCGCTGCCTCGAGACCGGGAAGATACTCGTCGCCGAACAGCCGGACGTGAATCAACAGCGGATACAGCCGGTAGACGAACCGGCGGGTCTCGAAGAAGCCCGCTTCGATCGACCGCAGCGATCGGTAGCGGTCGAAAAACGGGTCGCCGAACGTCTCGGTCCAGTCGATGTATGCCAGTTCGATCTCGGGATGGCCGTAGTACGTCGCCGGATCGAGGAAGGCTCGGATTTCGCCATCGGCTGCGAGGACGTTGGTCCGCCAGACGTCGCCGTGAATCAGTGCCGGCTCCTCGGGTGCGAGAAGCAATTCTTCCAAGTCGGCGGCGACCGCCTGCACCCGCGCTGCAAGGTCCTCGCCCAACGGTCCCTCCTCGCGAGCGCCACGAAGTTGCGGGCCCAATCGTTGCTCCCGGTAGAACGCGATCCAGTCCGACTGCCAGGGGTTGGGCTGGTCGAGCGGGCCGATGAGTGTCTCGAAGGGAAAGCCGACAGTCTCGGCGGTAACGTCGTGTAACGCCGCCAGGTGGTCGGCGGCGTCTCGCTCGACCGCCGGCGTGATCGTCGACTCGCCCGCGATATGTTCGATGACCAGGAGCTCGTCACTGGCCCACAACACGTCGGGGACCGGCAACGTCGAGTGTTCCGCGAGGTAGTCCAACATCTTCGCCTCGATCGACAGTGGCGTCTCCCCAGTCTTTGCAACGACCGGCGATCGCTCGGCGAACTCGACGCGGTGGACGCGGCCGATCATCCCGCCGTCGAGTTCCTGATAGCCAGTTACGGCCGCGTCGAGCGCGTCGGTAACCTGCCCGGCAATCGACTCCATGGGTATCACTCGGGGTGGCGGTGGCTTGTCGGTCCCGGTTCAGTGTCACTGATTCCGGATTCTCCGCCGAGAAAATCGACACGACGACGAACCAACCCAGAAACCGAGCTCAGGCCTGGCGGGCAAAGGCCAGGTTACCGTTGATCGATTCGATGTATGCCTCGACCACGTCGCCTTCGCTGGCTCCCGGGACGAAAATAGTGTAGTTGCCTTTCTCGGCGACGCCGTCACCTTTCCGGCCGGTGCCGACGATCTTGACTTCGTAGCTCTTGCCTTCTTCCAGGGTCGGGCGTTGGCCCTGGGAACTCGACGATGCTGCGCGCGTTTCGACAGGGCGAAATGCCCCGCAGGCCTGACAGCGGAGCATGTCGATGCCGTTCTCGGTCGCCAGAACGGTATCCGGCAGGCCACACTCCGAGCAGGTGACGTACTCGGCGACGTAGCTGTCGATCGCCGCGGCGAAGTCTACGCCGTCGAACTCGCCGTTGTACCGGGCGCGATCATCTTCGAACTGCCCGCTGGTACCGAGTTCACGCTGGATCGAGCGGTGCACGTGTTCGGCATCCCGGGAGAGGGCGTCCGCGATCGCTCCCAGGTTCGTCAGTCGGGTAAACGCCCCGTCGGCCTCCCCTTCGGGGTCCGGAATCGAGAGTCGCTGTTCGTCGGCCGCCGGGCGGTCGGGCAGCGCGTCGTGTGCTCGCTCTAGGGCCTGTTCGTAGTTCATACTGTCCGGACGTGATCCAGACGTAAGGGAACTCCGTGAGTCGTGATATGGTGGGCCACGCCCACTCTTCCCGGCGCGGGGGCTATCGATCGTCGTCGAGGACGTCACGGTAGACCGCGAGAAGGTCGTCGGCGATCGCATCGATGGTGTAGGCGTCACTCTGTTCTTTGGCCCGCTTGCCGAGTTGTTCGCGCAGCTCCGGATCGCGCAGGCGATCGAGCGGGTCGGTAAAGTCCTCGCTTGCCTTCAAGCAGTCCTCGCCATCGGTCAGCCACTCGAAGGTTGGGATATCTCTGAGGACCGGCGGCCGACCACAGGCCATCGCTTCGAGCAGCGCCATCCCTTCGTTCTCGTTTTTCGTCGGGAAGAAGAAGATGTCCCCCGCCGCGAACCCTCCCCGAATATCGTCGACATAGCCGGTAAAGGTGCAGTTGTCGGGCGCGTTTGCGACCAGCTTCTTGGCTCCCCGGGAGCGAAGCAGGCTATCGAGTCGGCCCCCGCCGGTGGGATTGAGATAGCCGAACCACGCAAAGTCCAGGTCCGGCATCGCCCTGGCTGTCTCGATGAAGGTTCGAAGGCCCTTGCGTTCGATGACGTGGCCGACGTTGAACACGACCGGCGGGTCGAGATCGTAGCGATCGAGATATTCCTCGCGGAGCGATTCGAACCCGTCGAGGCGGTCCGGATCGAACCCGTTGGAGACGACCGACGTGGGGACGTCACAGTAGGAATCGATCACGTTGCGGTTGTGTTCGGACGGACAGATCAACCGGTCGCCCAGCGCGTAGGCCCGTTCGAGGTAGGGCCCCAACGGTCGAGCGAGGACGTTCGAGAACGCGAAACTCTCCCTGAAATCCGCCGCAGTCTGGTGGGTATGGATCACGACCGGGACACCCGCTCGCTGGGCTCGCCAGGCGTAGTAGACTGACCGGGGCCCCATGTTGTTGAGGTGTAAGAGATCGGCCCCGAGGTCGGGGTCGGTCGTGTACTCGATCCCGGCCCGGTCGAGGATTGTCCGTTGCTGGCGGACTGACTGGGCCTGTCCGCCGGTGATCGCTTCCTCCCACTCGAAGTAGTGGCTAATCCGCACGCGTACGTTCGATCTCACGGCCCACCGTTCAGTACCTTCCGGATTCGCTTCGACTGTCGACCCTCGCCGGCCGCAACCATTTACTCACTGGGTGAGAACGAACTGACAGACATGGACCACGCAGACCAGAGCGATCGACGACGCCAGCGGTCACACTCGACAACATCTGGAGGGCACCCAGCATGAGCCTGGGTCGCCGGATCGGCCTCGGGCTCGCCGGGGTGGTGCTGATTGTGGCCCTGGTCGGGAGTAACGCGTTCATTACTGCCGGGCAAACCGCGTTGAGTGCCGACTACGTGACTGAGACGCTCGAGGATGAGGATGCGTATGCGGAGGCGACAGACGTCCTCGAAGAGCAGATCAGCAACGAGATTGGGGCCGTGGACTTCAACGCTGGCGGGTCGCTGCCCGCCCAGATCGACGCCTCTGGAGTCGAACCCGAGCAACTCGTCGACGACGCCCTCACCGAGTCCTACGTCCGAACCCAGACCAACCAGAATATCGAAGCCATCTACGCGTTTCTCCACGGTGAGACTGACGCGTTGTTACTTGAAGTCGATCTCGTACCGGTAAAATCCAACTTCGCTGAGGCAGTCACCGAGGGCATGATCGCCGTCGACGCGCCCGCTTTGGCCGACGTCGCGGCCGACCAGGTCGACGGGGCCGGCGGACAGATCGACGCAACGACCGTCGAAGGGCTGCTCGAGAGTGAGTCGAGCTTCCAGCAGACCCGGGCCGAGTTCCAGGCGTCGCTGCCCGACGGGGCGGATCTGAATACGGTCAACGAGCAACTCAAGTCCGACCTCGAAACGGCGACGCGCCAGGAGATCGGTGGCTACGACCAGGGGATCACCGATGCGGCTGTCGACTTTGAATTCGCGACGGTCGACGCGCTGACGGGCGATCTCACCTACCAGAAGTACAGCCAGAAAGTCGAATCCCTCAAAAAGGATATTGCCGAGCGAGCCCAGGTGATCGTTCAGGATCGCCTCGACCAAGAGCTGCCCAACACCCTCTCGTTGACTGAGAATATGGACGCCGATGCCAGAGATCGCCTCGACACTGCTGCTGGAGGCGTCCAGCTCGTCGACTTGCTCACCCTGGTGTTGCCCGGGCTGGCTCTGCTGTTGATTGGCGTTCTCGCCGTAGTCACGCGTTCGCCGTGGACCGTCGGCCGGACGGCCGGGGCGAGTTCGCTGATCGCCGGCATTACTGGATTCCTCCCGGCACTGCTGGCGCGTGATCCCCTCACGTCGGCGATTCGGGACGCCATCGGCGGGCCGGATGGCCAGCGCTTTGCCGACGTGGCGGTTGCCCTCGTCGATGGCATCTTCGCCCAACTTCGAACCCAGTCGCTCCTCTTACTCGTCGTCGGGATCGTCCTGCTCGCGCTCGTCTTTGCCGACAAGCGGGGCTATTTCGACGGCGTGCGCCAGCAACTCGGATTCGGTCCTGCGCCACGAGGGGTCGGCGCAGGTGGATCCCGGCAGGCCGCCCAACGGCCTCGCGGACAGGCCGGCCAACAGCCGCCGGACCAGCGTGGCCAACGGGGCGGACAACGGCAGGCTGGTCCGGGACAGCGTGGCCAGGGGTCCCGTCAGGGCGGTCAACCGGGCCAGAGCGGCCAACAGCCCGGACCGAATCAACGTGGGCAGCAGAACCACCGACGACAGACGAACAACGGGCAACCACGACAGCCCGGTGGCCGTCAGCCCCAGGGACAGTCCCAACAGGGCGGAGCGAACGGCCCCACTCGTGCCGGCCAGGGACAGCCACCGGGTGGATCCGACCCACAGGATCCCCGGGCCGGCCAGCCCAGCGCGTCTGGTGAGACACCGCCAGCAGGAGGCGCTGGGGATGACTCGCCTGGGAGCGAGGACACACCCGGCGAAAGCGGGACTCTGAGTGACGAATCGACGGTAGAACCCGACACCGAGAGCGACCAGTCGGCCACAGAACCCGACACCGAGAACGACCAGTCGGCCACAGAACCCGGCACCGAGAGCGACGAGCCAGCCGCCGGCGACGACACGCCAGCGACCAAACCTGATTCGGAATCGGCTGACGAGACCAACGATTCGACGGACGACCCCGACGACCGCGCCTGAGGTCGGTTGTCGGTACACCGTTTTCTGTTGCAGCGACGATCCCCTCAGTACTCGATGGTTTGTTTGTCCTTCCAGAAGAGTCCGCTCGGCGAACCGGGGCCGAACCGAGCGAGCCAGATCGGCGTTTCGGCACCCTTCTGGGGCTCGCGGGGCGCTTTCGAACCCCCGAGGTCCGTCGCCACCCAGCCGGGGTCGACGGCGTTCGCGATGAGTCCGTCAGACCCGTACGTTTGATCCAGCGAGACCGTCAACGCGTTGATCCCGGCCTTCGAGATGCGGTAGGCCGGCATTTCGGACTCGATCGGTTCGGTCAGGATTCCCACGCCGGAGGAGACGTTGACGATCCGGCCGCCGTCAGTCTCCAGTAGGTGTGGGAGGGCGTGCTTGCTCAACAGCGTCGGCCCGCGGAGGTTCACGTCGAGGATGCGGTCGAAATCGTCCGTCGCGAGGGCTACGATTCCGTCGCCATCGCCGCCGACGCCGGCATTGTTGATGAGCACGTCTACCCGGCCAGCGGACTCGACC
This sequence comes from Halorhabdus salina, assembly GCF_013839425.1. GTDB lineage: Archaea > Halobacteriota > Halobacteria > Halobacteriales > Haloarculaceae > Halorhabdus > Halorhabdus salina. The sequence continues at coordinate 65,670 of NZ_JACDNP010000009.1, forward strand.
ACTTCCTCGACCGCGCTCTCGATCGACGCCTCGTCGGTCACGTCGAGTTCGACCGCCTCGACGCCGTCAGGAAGGTCATAACTCGGGTCCCGAACGCCGCCAAAGACCGTCGCGTCGCGGGCGACCAGCCCGCGGGCGATTTCGCGACCGATTCCTCTGTTGGCCCCCGTCACGAGAGCGACGTCTCCCTCGAGCGTTTCCAGTACATTCGGCTCCATCGGCGGCTGTTGGGTTGGCATCGGTTTGGATGTTTGCTCCGCCGTCAATGGACTCTCTATCGTGCCGGACTGCCCGATACGAGGTCGGAGCGATTGACTGTCGTCCCTGTCTCTGCTCGTGGCTGACTGTGTTTCGACTGCCTCTGTGAGTCACGCCCATGGGGCGAGATACCACCGGTCCCGCACGCCTTTAGCGTGTCCGGGTCTTATTGCTGATATGAGCGAAGAATCAGGGCGACGGAATCTCCGGATGCCCAACGACGACGAGGTGTTCGCCGTAGTGACACAGCACAACGGCGGCAACCACGTCGAGCTGCAGTGTGAGGACGGTAAAACCCGTATGGGACGCATCCCCGGGCGCATGAAGTACCGCGTCTGGATCGAAGAGGGCGACGTCGTGCTGGCCGAGCCGTGGGACTGGCAAGACGAGAAGGCAAACGTCGAGTGGCGTTACGACAACGCCGACGCCGACCAGCTCCGTCGCGAAGGCCACATCGACTGACGAGCGACTGCGTTGTCGTTCCTTGGACCGGTAGTACCGACGTCACGGCACTCTCTCGTATCACTCTACAGTGACTACTCGCATCGTTCCATCGCACCGTGGTGTAGACCCGTTGCGTTCCGGAGCGCCGAGGACTTTTCCCGTCGCCGCCAGTAGCCCCGGCCATGCCAGGTGCTGGGGATGCGCCGAGCGATCGGCTCCGCGAGCGGGCCGGCGGCAGTACCTTGAAGCTCTGGCTGGTCATGGACGCCGATCGCTGGATCGTCACGGGCTTGCTTGTTGCTGTCGTGTTCCTCACACTGACCGGTATCGGCTATCTTCTGCCGGCTGCCGAGGTCGCGATCCGTTCGAGTGACTCGGTTGAGACACTTTTCCAGGCACTGCTGACGGCGACGATCACCGGGGTCACGCTCGTGCTCACGTTGAATCAACTGGTACTCTCCCAGGAGCTTGGCGCGGCGGGCGACCAGCGCGAGCGCATGGAGGAGTCTATGGCGTTCCGCGAGGACGTCGCCGATGCCGTCGGCACGCCCGTCAGTCCAGCTCGGCCGGCACAGTTCCTTCGAGCGCTCGTCCAGGTTGCCGGGACACGCGCACAGGACCTCCGAGATGCTGTCGGTGTCGACGCGCCGAGTGACGCGAGGACTGCCGACGGGGATCTACAGGCAGCGGTCGAAGATCTCACTGACAGCCTGCTCGGGAACGCCGACGCTGTCGCGGAGGGACTCGACGATGCCCGGTTTGGCGAGTTCGACGTGATCGCCTCGGCACTTGACTTCAACTACTCCTGGAAGATCTTCACGGCCCGACGCATCCACGAGCGCCACGGTGAGGGCCTCGACGAGGAGACCCGGACCGCCCTCGAACAGCTTATCGACACGCTGGAACTGTTCGGTCCCGCTCGCGAACACTTCAAGACGCTGTACTTCCAGTGGGATCTCATCGACCTCTCGCGGCGCATTCTCGTGATTTCAATCCCCGCACTGGTGGTTTCGGTGAGCATGGTCGCGTTCTTCGACGCGCCCCTCCACGCTCCGGCAGTCGCCGGCGTCGAAACGCTGGTCCCGATCGTGGCGGCCGCAACGACGGTCGCGTTGGCCCCTTTCCTCCTCCTGGGGGCCTACGTCGTGCGGATCGCGACGGTCACCAAACACACGCTCTCGATCGGCCCGTTCATCCTCCGGGAGACTGACGATGTCGCCGAAGTCGAATGGGAGCAGTGACGCCACGTCGGCCTCGTCACTCTCCGGCTTCCGTGTCCGCGATCGATGACCACGAAGCTCATCGATCTCGCTTTGCATTCGTTGTCATTCATTGTATACACGGCGAGCAAACGACGTTTCGGCACTCACTCGAACGACGACAGCGTCGCGTCCCACGTCTCTCCGAGACATCGGCGGATGTCGTCGCTCTCCCAGCCCAGCGGAGCCAGGATACTCTCGGCGGCCCGGACGACCCGGTCGGCGTAGAAGTCGGGATCGTACGCGTCGGGGTCCTCGAACGCCAGTCGGACGCGATCGGGGCCGCGCCGGTCGTCGTCGATCACGACGTAGGAGACGGACTGTCCCGGGTGACGATCGAGTCCGACCTCCTCAGCGCGTTCGAGGGCCGCTTTCGCCCGCGAGGCGCATTCGTACTCGTCCGCTGATTTGCTGACGCGCTGGGTGATCTGCAGGTCAGCCGTCGCCACGTCGCCGCGGTTGAGCGTCGCCAGATGACGCACGAGTTGCCCACACACGGCCTCGGGGGCACGTTCCCGGTCGAACACCTCGAGCAGGTCCCGCTGGGCGCGTTCGACAAACGGGCAGGTACTGCGCTGACGGGCTTCGATCCCCCGAAGTTTGTAGCGCTCGCCATCTCCCACGGTCTCGTCGCCCCACCGGCCGAAGTACCGCATCAACGCCGACCCGCTCGCTCGTTTGCGCGGGCAAACGGCGATCCAGTCGAAGTGGCCCTCGTGTTCGAGCGCGATATCGACGGTCTCGCTCACCTCGGCGGCGACCTCGCGGATCGGCCGTTGCTCGCGATCCGGATCGGGCCTCACCCACAGACTGTCCACGATTCCGTGGACGACGCGCCAACCCGCTGCCTCAACGTGTTCTTTGGCAGTGAGCATGAACTCGCGGGCGTAGGCGTTGATCGCCTCGTGGACCTCGATGCGGCCGAACTTGGCGTGCCGGTAGCCCTGGTAGCCAAAACAGGACACCAGCACCCACTTGATCGCCTCGATTTTGGCGTCGAGTTCGGGTGTCGGCCCTGTCCGCTCGCGACGCTGGTTCTTCAATTCGCGCCGGTCGTCAAGCAGGGGTCCGAGGACATCCCCGAGAAAACTACCGTCGATGGAATTACAGATGCTATAGCCCAGTTCGGGCACGTCCCCGCTGTCGTGACAGTCACAGCAGACCGTCTCCGGGGAGACGCGATATTCCCGGATGATGTTGGGGTACAGTGACGCGAAGTCGAGTTCGTGGACGTTCTCGTAGATGGCTGCTTCGGGCTGAAAGGAGAACCCGCCCCGATCGGCGGTGTGCAGCGTCTCCAGGGACTTCCAGCGTTCAGTCTGGCGTTTCTGGGCCGGCGCGAGGACGTCCCGGTTCCGGGCCTCCCTGATTTCGATGGCGGTGAGCACGCCCCCGATGCTGTCACGGGCGAGTTCCTGCAGTGGTTTCCCAACTCGGTCGAGGAAGTACCGTAGCCCCGCCATCGAGGACTTCGAGAGGAGAAAACTATTGGAACGGTCGACGATCGCCCGGCCGGGGACGGCGTACCTGGCCGGGGAGTGGCCAACCTGGCCGTAGCTGACGTACGTGCTCTCGCCGGCCAGTTGCCGATAGCCTGGTCGCCGCCCCAGGTCGACGCCTGCTTTCGACAGCAACGGCACCAGATCGGCCGAAGACACGACCAGCACGTCGGGATTCCGTTCTGCGAGTGTGTTTTCGACCGTCTCGCGGACGGCCTCATGATCGTCGCCACCGGGGTTTCCTTCGACGGAAAGTTTAGTCACGTCGCCGTCGGCGAGTGCTGCGGGCGGCAGGGACAGGTCCAGCGTCCGGAGTGGCCGGTCCGGCGCCGGGTCACAGTCGGTGTCCAGGCAGTACCGAAAGCCAGGATCGAGATCGATGTCGTACAGCGAGAGCGTCCCGGGGGCGTGTTCGCGGTGCTCGCGCTGGCGGATCTCGCGGGCGACCTGCCGAACCTCGCCGAGTCGGTCGACATTGATCCGGAGCATCGGCGAACGCTCTTCGGCCCCGAGTGATCGGAAGTGGCGTTCGGTCCTCAGGACAGTCACCTTCGGGTCGGCGGCCAGAGCGTCGGCCAGCCAGTCGAGGTAGCGGGTCCGGTCGTTCCGGGCGGCGGCGTACAGCGCCGGCTCGTAGTCAGGGTCGGGGATGGGGGTGGCCCCGTCGCCGTCGGTCACCCAGCGCACCGGCGTCCCCGCTTCAACGTCGATCGTGATCGTCATCGCTCAGTCGCTGCACTTGTAGTTCCTGGGCGAGCAGGACCGTCAGGACGAACGCCCGCCAGGGGTCGGCGGCGTTCTGCTGGGCGGCGGCGTCAGCGTGTGTCCGCGCTCGCTCGAACAGCTGATCGAACGCCGGCTGGTGACGCCGCCGGAGCGCCCGGCGGAACGGTCGGTGCTCGGCTTCGAGGCGGTCGAACTCCTCTCTGAGTGTTGGGGCGGTTCGGCCCACGGGTCACACCCCCGGCACTGCCGGATCGGCGGCCGTCGGCGCGTCTCGCTCGTCGGTCGCGTCGGCCGCGCCGAGCAGATTCGCCCAGTAGGGGATCGTCGTCTGGTAGCCCCAGGCGTGGCGATAGAGGTCCGTCCCGAAGGTGGGACCGTCGAACCGCAGGCCGGCCCGGGTATCGGCCGCTTCGAGCAGTCGGTCGGCTGCCGCTCGAACTCGCTCGCGTTCGACATCGGTGGTGACGAGCACCGGCACGGCGAGCGCCGCGGCGAGTTCGGTGAGCACTTCGAGCGTCGCGTCGAACATCGGTTCCGCCTCGGCGTCGGGGACGTCCTCGACGGCGTACAGCGCGGCGAGGTTCGGTGCAACGATCAGCGACGACCGCAGCGAGGTCGCCCGGGGGAGGTCACGGGCGAGTTCGTAGTGCTGGTAGGCGGTGAAGGCTCGGGCGACGCGAACGCGGTCGGCGGTCCGTCCGACCGCGTGCTCGCGGATCGCTCGCGGGACGGCGGCGTTACGCGCGTCGAGCCAGTGGACCGGCCCGTCGGTCTCGGCGAGTTGCCGGCCGACGAGCCGATACAGTGCGGTCGGGTCGTCGCTCTCGAGGACGGTCACGCCGGGGTCGAGTGTCGGCAGGTGGGCACCCATGGGCGAACGGTTCGCGAGGATGCCCTTAGCTGGCAGCCTGTAGCGGGCTGAAAGTGAAACTGGCACGGTGCACTGTACACACCACGTGTTTGTGCGTCAGACAGCGGGGCCGAACTCGTCGAGGACGGCACCGACAAGTTTCGATTCGGCTTTCTGGAGGTGACTGCTCGCCGTTGCCGGTGCACACTCGAGTTCGGCGGCGATGTCCTCGTGGGTCGCTCTGCGCGGTGACTCGTAATAGCCCAGTGCGAACGCGGTTTCGAGTGCCTCGCGCTGGCGATCACTCAGGGCTGCCGTCGGCTGATCGAGTGATCCTGGATACGAACCGACTTCCTCGACGTCGACTCGGACGCCGTCGGGGCCGCCGTCCATCGCCGCCTGGAGCGGTTCGGGGTCGCCGATCACGCGGCCCGTGATCTCGCCGTCGCGATAGACGATCGGCTTTCGAACCACAAGCCCGCCGTGGGCGATCCCGCGGGTGACACAATCGACGGCCGCCGGTCTGGCCTGGACGAGCGCATGGAAGGAGCCATCACCCTCGACAGAGATATCCACGCGCTCCACACCGGCGAGTGCCTGGGCTTCCTCCCGGAATCGGTCGGGATCTCCCTCGATGGCGTAGAGAAACGTCGGCTCGTCCGGATTTGTGAGGTTCCATTCCTGGGCGCGGGCGACCCGGACGTATGCGGTGTTCGCCAGCAGATCGAACAGCGTTCCGCCGTCGTTTTCGACCGCGGCGGTAACGCGAAGGTATCGCATCGCTGAACACGCCGTCGATCGGACGCATAAACCTCCGTTTGTGGGCAATCTTCGCAGTGGCTAGCCCGGTCGAATAAACCCCACTCACATACCTCACAGCAAGCACACCCCGCCGGGGCTGTTCCGATCTGACGATGACTGACGGACCGACCGACGACGGTATCGGCGACCGAGCCCCGGCATCGGACGGGCAAGACGCTGTCGCGGCCGAGACCCTCGCGCTGACGTACCCCGACGGCACTGAGGCGGTTCGAGACGTCTCGCTGTCAATCCCGCGTGGGGAGTCGTTCGGCTTTCTCGGACCCAACGGCGCCGGCAAGACCACCACGATCAAGCTGCTTTCGACACTGCTGGAACCGACTGCAGGAACTGTCCGCGTCAACGGGTTCGACGTGAGTGAGCAACCCACGGCCGTTCGGGCGACCGTCGGCTACATGGCCCAGGAAGTGGCCGTCGACGGCGAACTCACCGCCCGGGAGAACCTTCGCTTTGCCTGTGACGCCTACGGGGTTCCCGTGGGTGATCGGGCCGAGCGGATCGACGACCTGCTCGATCTCGTGGACCTGGCCGACGTGGCCGACACCCCTGCCGAGCGGTTCTCCGGCGGGATGAAAAAGCGCCTCGACGCCGCGACCGCGCTGGTTCACGACCCGCAACTGGTCTTTCTGGACGAGCCGACCACGGGCCTCGACCCGAAAGCCCGCAACCGTCTCTGGGAGTACGTCCAGCGCATCAACGACCGGGGGACGACCGTCTTTCTCACCACGCAGTACCTCGCGGAGGCCGACGAACTCTGTGACCGACTCGCGGTCATCCGTGACGGTCGGATCGTCGAGCGCGGCTCCCCAAGGGCACTGAAACGTCGTGTCGGCGGGGAAGTCCTCGAAGTTACCTTCGAAGGCGATTCATCCGTCCACCGGGCGGCCGAAATCGCTCGGGGAACGGACGCCATCGCCTCGGCTGGCTCAGTCGAGATCGACGACGGCGCGTTACGGATTGTGACCGAGCGGGCACGGGCCACAGCCCCGGACCTCCTCGTGGCCTTGCGCGAACAGGGGATCGACGTGACGGGGATCGATGTGCGTGCCCCCTCACTTGAGGACGTGTTCTTTGCAATCGCCGACGAGGAGACTGCTGGTCTTGCAAATGCTCCCGACGGGGAGGACGACCGATGAGCGCGCCGGGTGCCGACGCGGACGCACTCGATGGAGTCAGCCCGACCGATGGCGGGGATACGAACCGGAATCGTCCTGGGGAGCCGCCGACTGGGAACTCCCTGCTCGGTGACGTCCGCGTCAACTTCGCCCGCTGGAACCGGAAGGCACTCCGCAACCCGACAGCCTTCTTCCTGGAGATCGTCGCGGGCGTGTTCTCGCTCGTGCTGTTCGCGACGGTGTTCGGCGACGTCAGCGAGGTCGCCCTCGGACGGGTGGGCTATGGGAACGTCGCCTATCTTACCTACCTGTTGCCCGCGGTGCTCATGCAGGCGACGATCGGGTCGGCTTTCACCTCCGGCGTCGGGCTTGTCGGGGACTTAGAGAGTGGCATGTTCGAGAAGGTACTTGTGACGCCGATGAGCTGGACGGCCGTCGTCGCCGGGAAGTCCCTCTCGGAACTGACCCGGATCGTCATGCAACTGCTTGCCGTCCTCGGGCTGGGCGTCGCGATGGGCGCCACGATCGAAACTGGTATCGCCGGCATCGTCGGCATCCTGGTGGTCTGTCTGCTGGTCGGCCTGCTGTTCATGTCGGTGGCGAATATCCTGGGCATCCTCACCAGGGACGAAGAGGCACTCAACGCCGCGACGATGCTGTTCATGTTCCCGCTTCTCTTTCTGTCGCCGGCGTTCATCCCGCTGTCTTCGGATCTCGAACTCGTCGCGATTCTCAATCCAATCACCTACGGGGTCGAGGCCGTCCGTGCACTGGTGCTCGGAGAAGACACCCTGTCCGTTATCGAGGTGACACAGTTCGGTGGGCTGTATGACACGCTGGTCCCGGCGGTCGCGATCCTGCTGGCGCTGGATCTGTTGTTCGGTGCGCTCTCTGTCCGAATGGTATCCCGCGTTAGTAGCACGGCAGCGGAGTGAGTGGCTGGCTTCCGTTCGGCCGACAGGGAGTCTTCAGGCGTCCTCGTCGCTTTCGTCGTCTTCGTCGCCCTCCTCGCTGGCCTTGCCGATCTCTTCGCTGACGGTTTCCTCGACTTTCTCGCTGACCTCCTCGCTGACGGTCTCGCTGACCTCTTCGGCGACATCGTCGACCTCCTTGGAGACGGTCTCCTCGACGGTCTTCTCGACTTCCTCGCTGACGCTCTCTTCGACACGATCGACTTCCTTGCTCACGGTTTCGCTGACTGTCTGTTCGACTTCATCGTGGACGGTTTCGCTGACTGTCTGTTCGACTTCATCGTGGACGGTTTCGCTGACTGTCTCCTCGACTTCGCCGTGGACCGCTTCCTCGACGGTCTGTTCGACTTCCTCAGTCATAGTGTCGCTGACAGTCTGTTCGACCTCGTCGTGGACGGTTTCTTCGACCCGTTGGGCCATCTCGCTAGTCATCCAGTCGGGGTCGAATCGTCCCATTTTCCAGGCAATGTGGATGACGTAGGCGATCAGTGCACCCAGCCCAAAGGCAACGCCGACGCTGGTTTCGGCCACGAAAATGATCCCGATCGCGACGAAGATGAGTGTCCCATACGCGAGATCGACGAGGAAGTCGACGCGTGAGGGATTCATCGTTCGGTCACCGCTGTCAGGTGCGTCTGGTCGTCGTGTTGGTTCATGGTCGACACTTCGACCTGCCCACACGAATAACCATTCATCTCCGATCCCCACAGCTGCTGATACTCGCTGGAACGCCAGCACCGAAAACTTACCATTAAGGGAGCGGCTATCCTCGCCCCTGTATGGTCGAAGTACTCCTTCTCGTCGGTATCACGGTCGCGCTGTTCGTCGGGTTCAACATCGGCGGCGCGACTACAGGACCGGCATTCGGGCCGGCCGTTGGTGCCGACGCAATCTCGAAGACTGCCGCTGCAGGGCTGATGGCCGTGTTTTTCCTCGTCGGGGCATGGACAATTGGCCGGCGCGTCGTCGATACGCTCGGTAGCGAACTGTTCACCGACGCGACCGTGTTGACGATGGAGACCAGTATCGTCGTCCTGTTTTTCATCGGCGGCGCACTGTTCCTTGGGAACTACTACGGCGTCCCTGCCTCGACATCGATGACGGCCGTCGGGGCCCTGGGCGGCCTCGGGGTCGCGACGGGCACGCTTGACTGGGCCGTGATGGGCGGGATCGCGATCTGGTGGATCGTCGCGCCGATCGTCGGCTTCTGGGTTTCCGGGATGATCGGTCGATACTTCTACCCGCGGATCAACGAGTGGGTGGCGATCACGACCACGGAGGGCGCCATGTTCAAGATCGATCACTCCGGTGTGGTGCCACGACTCGTCGCTGGACCGAACACCACCCGCAGAGAGGCGGTCGGGGGCATCGTCGTTATCGCCATTGGCTGTTTGATGGCCTTCTCTTCGGGAACCTCGAACATCGCCAACGCCATCGCCCCGCTGGTCGGCGCGGGTGCCGACATCGATATGATGATCCTGCTTGGCTGTGTGGCCGTCGCCGTCGGGGCGTTCACGATCGCCCGGCGGACCTTAGACACGCTTGGTAACGATATCACCGACCTGCCGCTGACGGCCGCGATCGTCGTCGCGATCGTCTCTTCGACGATCGTCATCGGCCTCTCGATCATCGGGATCCCCGCGAGCTTCGTCATCATCGCGACGACCTCGATCGTCGGGCTGGGGTGGGGCCGGGCGACGCGGACGACTGCCCTTCCCGAGGTGGTCCGCGGCGAGGAGACTCCTGACGTCTCTGTCGGTGCCCTCGCGGCCGAGGAAGCGGGTGAGGCAGTGCCCGAGATCGGCGAGGAAGACTCGGCCGACATTCCCTCGGCGGCCGACCTGTTCGATCCGGCGACGACCGGCCGCGTTATCGTGATGCAGAACGTCGTCCCGCTGTTGTCGACGGTCGGTGCCTACGTCACCTTCGCGGTGCTGTTCACGTTCCTGTGGTGAGAACTCTCCAGTCGGTGGTCTTTCGGTAATCCAGTCTCGGGTAGAAACTCGGTGGCGGGAAGCACACTCGATGGGAGCGGTCGTTTTCGGTTAGCTGTCCCCGAGCGGTGCCTGGCGCATCTGCCGTCGAAGGGCCTCGATGTCCGGCTCGTTGCCGTCGGCGAACCGGGCGCGCACCGCAAGCACCTCACGGCGGGAGACGGTGACGCCACCCTCTTCGATGACGGCTTCCGGGTTCGCCTTCAGCTCTCGAATCGTCCCGACAGCGAGTAAAAACGGGATCGCCCACGCCGACCGAGTGTTGCCACGCACTTCGGGCATGGTTTCGAGCCAGGACTGTGCCCCGTCGAGGTACTGCTCGGCCCGCTCGACGATCTGGGTAATGATCGGGGCGAACGCCGCCCCACTCGATGTGTCGGCGATGTCAGCGGGTTCGAGCCCTTCGTCGGTGAGGAGTTCCTGAGGGGCGTAGACATTCCGTTCCGTCCGGTAGTCCGTCGCGACATCCTTGGCGACGTTGACGAGCTGTAACAACAGGGCGAACGATTCGGCGTCCTCGCGGAAGGAGTCTCGCTGTGCCGGATCGACGTCTTCGAGCAGGAGCGTGGTGACAAACTCACCGACAGTCCCGGCCACGTACCAGCAATAGGACTCCAGCTCCTCGAACGATTGGAGGCGAAGCCCGCCGGTGTCGGCGTATCGCTCGACAAACGTCGCCATTCCGTCGACGAGCTCTCGAATCGACGGGCGGATCACGTCTCTGGAGGCCGCGGGGAGCGCATCGAACTCGGCAACTGCCTCCGGGGCGCGAGCAACGACATCCCAGTCGTCGCTTGGCTCCTCGGGGATCCACGGTTCGACGGCCGTTCGAAACGCCTCGACAGACGTCTCGTCGTCTGGATCCAGAGTGCGACTGTACGTTTCAAGGAGCTGGACCCGATCTCCGGGTGGGATGTGGCGGGCGTCTTCGACGGTATCGGCGATCCGACAGAGCAGGTACCCGAGACAGATCTCGCGGGTCATCGGCTCGCGCAACTCGTCGATCGTGAGTGCAAACGTCCGGGAGACGGTTGTCACGGCGTCGTAGTACCACGCGACTTCGTTCCGCTCGGTCTGCTCGTCGGCCATCTCGATACCGGACCAACGAGCTCCCCACTTGAAAACGTGACTGCATTGGATGGCTGCTTGCTATTCACGAGCGGCGTGTCGGGGGATCTTTGTGTCTCCCTACCGAACGGTGCGTGTGGATTCAAACGACGTTCGCCGCACGTGGGCCGATCGATCCGGCGAGTTCTCGCCGGCGTACTACGCTCATTACGGCCCGGACGAGAAAAGCGAGGCGATCGGTGACCTACTGGTTGGGGCTCTCGACCGGGACGACTCGGTACTGGAACTGGGCTTTGGCTCCGGCCGGCACCTCTCTCATCTCCAGCAGCGTGGGTTCGAATCACTTTCGGGCATCGACGTCAACGAGGATGCCCTCGACGTCATGACCGATGCGTATCCGGATCTCGCGGCCGACGGCACCTTCTATTTCGAAGCGATCGAGGACGTCGTCGGGGACTTCGCTGACGGCACATTCGACGCAGTCTACTCCATCGAAACACTCCAACATATCCATCCCGATGCCGACTGGGTGTTCGACGAACTGGCCCGGATCACGGACGACCTCCTCGTCACGATCGAAAACGAGGGCGAGGTCGAGACCGGCCAGTCCGACGATCCCGCAGTCACGTACGTCAACGACGAGGTCCCGCTGTACTATCGCGACTGGAACCAGGTGTTTACCGACGCTGGCTTCGTCGAGGTCGAATCGCGGCCACTCGGTCGCGATGTTTTGCGAGTGTTCCGCCCGGACGACCACGATTCACTGTCGCGATCGTCCTGACGCGGTGCTGTGCAGAGCAGCTCACTTTCGTTTTCTGCTGGCGACTCCCCGATCACTGCTCGTGCTGACACTCACCCGTCCGCGCGTTCCCACCGCTCGAGCGTGTACCCGTCGAAGCGTGTTTCAGATGTCATGTTCCAGACAGCAGTGTCGAACTCGGGGAATGCGGCGTCGCCGTCGTACGTGCCGTCGACTCGACTCAACAGCATCCGGTCGTAATACGGGAGAAAGACCTCGTAGATCGCCGCCCCGCCGAGGACGTACAGGACTGACGCCCCATCCCGGCTGGCGCGTTCGATCGCCGCTTCGACGCCACTCGCGTGGCTAACTGCCGGATCGGCGTGCGTGCGCTCGGCACGGCTCAAGACGATCTGTCGGGCTCCGGGCGGGTCGTCGAACATCTCGAAGGTCCGACGGCCGATAGCGACGGTTTCGCCGGCAACGCGCTCCCGGTACCGGCGGACCTCGTCGGGCAGCTCCCAGGGCAAGGTTGGCCCGTCGCCGATGATACCGTTCTCGGCGACGGCTGCGACGGCAACGATGTCCATGGATGGCTGTTGGCGGGCGACGATCATTAATCGATGGCCCGTCAGCCGCGAGATTCAGTCCTCGCTCGCCGGTGGCTCGCCGCTGTCACCACGCCGCGCCCGGTACTGCCGACGACCGAACCGAACGCCTTCACCGAGCCCCCAGAGGACGACGATCACGAGATCGACCAGGAGGAGTGCGCCGGACAGCGGTGATACCCACGTGGGCATCACGTACAGGAAGCCGTGCAAGACCAGCGGCGGGAACAGACCGAGGAATCCTTTCTGTAGCTGCCCGGAGACGCCCCCGACCGAACTCACGTCGGTCTGGTTTGCGGTCCCGCGGATCGCTGCCATGCTGAGCCCGCCGTCACTCTCGGCACCCGTCCCGAGGAGTTCGGCCTCGTAGACGCCACGGGGAACCTCGCGCTCCCAGAGGATCGTTCCGTTCGGCGAGACTTCCAGCAAGCGAGTGCCCAGCGTGTCGGTGATGAGGGTGTTGTTGTTCGGCAGTCGGTCGGCGTCTCGCGACCAGCGCATTCGCTCGTCCGTCCACAGCCACGTGCGTTCCCAGGTGTCGTTCCGGCGCTGGTACTCGACGATTCGGCTGTTTTCGCTGTCGGCGACCAGCACCGCAGGACCGCCCTGGGATTCGGGGATGTAATCGGCGTTGTGCTGCTCGTAGAGCATGTCGTGGTTGCCGTCGGCTCCCAGCGTCCAGTTGTGATCCATTCCCGTCTCGGGATCGATGAACACGACCTGGTCCTGATTGCGCAGATTGACCATGTACCGGCCGTCTTCGAGCACTTCGACGTCGTTGACGTGCGTCCAGTCGTTCGGTGCGCCACCAGAGGACTGGTTGAACTCCGAGGCGGCGTTCCAGGTCCACTCGACGGTGTCGGTTCTGATGTCGACGACGTAGGCTCGGTCGTACTGGATGTCGGCGGCGAGGTATTTCCCTTCGGCGACGCGATCCGCGTCGTGGATATTCGAAGAGCCATTGTAGTTGACAAATCGGGTGTGGAGTCGTTCGACCTCGCCGGTCGAGTAGTTGACCCGCTCGAAGACGTCCTGGGCGCAGGGCGATTCGAGTCGAGCCGGGCAAATTGCCTCGCCCCGGATGTTACTCGCCACGTAGAAGAGGGTCTGCTCGCCCGCCGGTGTGGGGTCGACGTCGTGATAGAGGTCGTAGTCGCTCCGGTTGAACACGCGCTCACCGGTCGATCGATCGACGATCGTCAACTGACTCGGTCCCTGGGCGTCGACGACGTAGGCGACTAGTCCCGTCGGCTCGTAGTCCGCCTGTGCTTGGCGATCTGTGTGATTCGTCCCGCCAGTCACTGTCGACTGTACCGATTCAGTCGTCTCGGCCGATGCCGGGTTCGTCGTGGTCGGTGTCGCCTCGGTCGCCGGTCCCGGGTCCGTCGTGTCGACCGATCCCGATCTGGTGGCGAAATCAACCATCAGCGGGAGTGCCAACACGACGACGATGAGGAGCAACACGATCCGTACGCGACGAGCGTCGATGGTCACAGTGCCAGAACGTGGGATGGTCGTCAAATAAAATCCCCTGTTAACGATAATGATTATTTGAGTTTCTGGGCGGCCGTGGTGGGTCTGGATCGGCGTGGCCTCGGTACTCATAGGGCTCGTCATCGCCGGGTCGTGAGGCCGGCTCGGCCCGTGCGCTCGTCATCGGCCGTCGTGACGTTATCCCGGCAGTCGCAAAACGATTGCTACCTGTACCCCCACATTCACGATTGGTCCGACCCAACCCTCGTCGATGCTCGAACTCGACGGTAGCGAGGGCGGCGGACAGCTGTTCCGGTCGGCACTGGCGCTATCGGCGGTGACCGGCACACCCTTCGAGATGGCCGACGTCCGAGGCTCGCGCCCCGAACCGGGCCTCCGGCCCCAGCATCAGACGGCCCTGGAGGTCCTCGTGGACATTTGCGACGCGACGGTCGAGGGGAACGAACTTGGCGCGACGACGGTCACGTTCGACCCGGGCGACCCCCAGGGTGGCCAGTACCACGCCGAGATCGGCACGGCGGGGAGCATCACGCTCCTGTTCGATGCCGTGCTCCCGCTCGCCACTGTCCTCGATGAACCGCTCGTCCTCACCGCCAGTGGCGGGACGGACGTGCAGTGGTCACCGCCCATGGCCTATTACCGGCAGGTAAAACTCCCGGTCGTGACCGACCACGGCATCCACGCCGCCGTCACTGTCGATCGCCCGGGCTTCTATCCGGCGGGTGGCGGTGAGGCAACCCTTCGACTCGCACCCTCAAATGTCGAGCCCATCGATCTCGTCGAACCAGGCTCACTCGACGGGGCACGGATCTATTCGACTGCCTCGCTGGACCTGTGCGACTCCTCAGTTGCCAGGCGGAAGGCGACGGCCGCAACTGAGCAACTCGCGGCGGCGGACGTGGATGACACGGCCGTGACGACCCGGTACGCGGCGACACCCTCGACGGGCTCGGTCCTGGTAATCCGACTCGACTTTGAGCACTCGATCGCCGGCTCGACGGCCCGTGGCAAACGCGGGAAACCCGCCGAAAACGTCGCCAGCGAGGCCGTCGAGCGAGCGCTCGCCGTTCGGGATTCGCCCGTGGCCGTCGACGCCCACCTTGCGGACCAACTCGTCCCGTTCCTGGGGTTAGGGGGCGGCAAGGTATCGATTCCACGTGTGACGGATCACGTCGAGAGTCACTGTGCACTACTCGACCGGTTCGGACTGGAGATCGACCAAGTACCGTGGGCCTCGGGCACCATACTCCTCGGGTAGCTCGTTCGAAAGAGCGCTCCTCGTCGGTGACACTTCCTCAGGCGTTTGTCTGATAGAGGGCTCCGTTCTCGTCGTAGCGGGCCTCGAAGATCCGCTGGAACTGCTCGTCGGTAAGTTGGATTTCGACAGCGCCCATATTTTCATCGAGTTGCTCGACCGTTCGGGCCCCAACGATCGGGACGCAGGTAACATCGGGCTGGTCGATCAACCACCGGAGGGCAACCTGTGCGGGCGTTGCTTCAACCTCCTCGGCGACTGCCCGAACCTCGTCGAGGACGTGCCAACCGCGCTCAGAGACGTAAAAGTCCAGGAAGCGGTCGTCCAGTTGCGCGCGTGTATCCCCCGGAGCGTCGAGTTCGTAGGTGCCGTCGCCGACGCGTTCGTATTTGCCCGTCAGGAACCCGCCGGCAAGCGGCGAGTACGGGACAACTGCCAGGTCCTGATCGGCACAGACGTCCAGGTATTCGGCGACGTCCTCGTAGTAGGCGGCGTGAAAGAGCGGTTGGGTGACGGTGAAGGCCTCGTAGTTGTTGACGTCCGCTTTCCAGAGCCCTTTGGTGAGTTTCCAGGCATCGGCCGTCGACAGGCCGACGTGGTGGACCTTCCCCTCGCTGATCAGGTCGTCGATCGTCCGGAGGGTCTTCTCGATGGGTGTCTCGTCGTCGAAGCGGTGGAGATAGAGGATGTCCAGATAATCGGTGTCCAGCCGTTCGAGCGATCCGTCGACTTCGGCCTGCACGTTCTTCGACGAGAGGTTCTCCTGGAAGCGCGATTCCTGTGACCAGAAGCACTTCGAGGCGAGCACGTAGTCCTCTCGATTACGCTCGTCGAGCCACTCGCCGATCCAGCGCTCGCTGTCGCCGCCACCATAGCCGTTGGCGGTGTCGATGAAGTTCCCGCCCAGTTCGGCGTAGGTGTCGAGCAGCTCGTGGGCCTCTTCCCGACCCGTCTCGACGACACCCGTTTCCTCGTGTTCCATCCCGAATCGCCACGTCC
>NZ_JACDNP010000009.1:81777-95178 GCF_013839425.1 Halorhabdus salina
CGTCTTGCCGAGTCGTCGGTAGTACATACGTCTAGATATCTGACCGCTGGCCCAATAACCGTTGGTGGCGACGCTGTGAGGAACCACCCGCCGCGGCGATAGGGCCTGTCGAAGTGTGGGTACTCTCACCCACCCGGTGGTAGGGCGCGGGCACCGGCTGGTCGGTCTCGCGTTCGCGATCGAGTAGCACCGACTGTCTCTCGTCGTCCATGAGCACGTAGGCGCTGGCTGCCTGGACCATCACATCGAGTAGTTCCGGTTCGCTGGCGGTCGCGAGCGCGCCACCACCGCGGAGTTGTCGCCGCGTGATCTCGCCGCCAGCATCGCTCCCTGGTGGACGCTGGCTCGGTTGGTGTTGGGCATTGGCCGTGCCGCCACGCTGGTGGCGTTGTCTCCCTCGCTGTCGTGTCCCGTCTGTTGGTTGATCCGCTGGCAGTGACCCCGTCGACGATTGTCGTCGACCACCCTCGACGGGCTAGCCGGGCCGGTCCTGGGATCAGTCTCGGGGGTTGCGTCGATTTGCCTGTGTTCGATCCGTCTGGCCGCTGGGCGGGCGTTCGGGTTTGCTCCCGCCGAGCGTCGCCCCGCAGGCCTGGCAGAACTGCCAGTCTGCGTCGATGTCGGCGCCGAAATTCGGGCAATTCGGCGACGCGAATGTGCGACTGGAATCGTCTTCGTAACAAAGAGTGGCCGCCAGTTCGTCTCTCACTCGCCGATCCGCTCGCGAGCGGCGGCAACCAGCAGCGGGAACGTGATCGTCGCGTCGGCGTACACCGACGCGTTGCGAGCGGCCTTTTCGAGCTTGCCCCACGAACGCGCCTCGTCCAGCGTCGCCCCTGAGAGCCCGCCTGTCTGGGGCGGGTCCATCGTCAACTGGACGGCGTAGTCATAAGCGTCCGGACTGACGAGCATCGTCTGGAGGACGAAGTTCTTCGGGACGCCGCCACCGACGACCAGCGCGCCGGCCTGCTCGGCTTCGTAGGCAATATCGGTAATTTGAGTCATGTCGGCCAGGGCGTCCAGCATGAACTCGCTGGTCTGGCTGTACATCCAGGCCTGCAAACCCAGTACGGAGTCCTGGACCGCAGGACAGTAGATCGGCACGTCGTGTTCGTAGGCCGCCGCGGCGATGCCTGGGCCTTCCTTGATGTCCTCGCGTTCGTTCACCTCGGTGTTTGCCCGCCCGAGTTCTTCGGTCAGTCGCTGGATCGAGACGCTTCCCTCGTCCTCCAGATCGGGGAAGACTTCGGCCCGGAGGTGCTTCTCGAAAGTCGTGAAGAACTCTTGGGGGAGGTAGACGTTGTAGATGCGGTCGACACCCTCATCGCGCAACTGTTCGTCGTGTTCGCGGGGGGTTGTATCCTCAGCGACGACGTCGCCGTGGTGGTGCTTGCCGCCGATGGCTTCGATCGTGTCGTGGGTGAGGTTCGCACCGGTTGTCACCAGCGCGTCGACGTGCCCGTCCCGGATCAGGTCGGCGACGATCCGACGCATCCCGGCGGGGACCATCGCCCCTGCTAGCCCGAGGAAGTTCGTCACGTCGTCGTCAAGCATTTCGCTGTAGATGTCGACAGCCTCGTGGAGTGCGCTCGCGCCGATGCCGCCGTCCCCGTACTCGGCGGTCAGTTCCTCGACTGTCATCCCGGCCCGTACCTCAGCATGGCCGATCGGATCGTGGGCGAACGTCTCGCGATCACTGTCTGTGTGCTCGTCGGTCATGGCCGTCACTCCGACGGCGAGGCGCTTGAAGCGTACGATCGCTCCGAGCGAGATGCCCGTCTCACAACTCGGGCTGGCTCTTCGTCAGCGGTGCC
The DNA here is from genome assembly GCF_013839425.1 of Halorhabdus salina. Taxonomy (GTDB): domain Archaea; phylum Halobacteriota; class Halobacteria; order Halobacteriales; family Haloarculaceae; genus Halorhabdus; species Halorhabdus salina. The sequence goes on from NZ_JACDNP010000009.1 coordinate 83,592, forward strand.
GAACAACACTCCGATCGATAGTCGTCGTACTCGCGGACGAACGCACACTCACGGTACCGGCGGGCGACCTCCTGGCCGCACGCCCCACAGCGGAACAGCCATCGGGGCGTGGCGAACGTTCGACAGTGGACATCGGTCTCGACCGCTCGCGCCCGGCGCTTGAACGCTGGCCCGTGGTCGGTGGTGCCATCGCGCTGGAACTGCTCGACGTGGAGCAGTTCGTGCCGGAGCGTCGACGCCCATTCCGTCTTCGAGAACGCCTCGAAGGCGTCCCAGGTCAGAGCGACGGTACAAGGCAGGGGTCGGCCGTCGCTGTCGGGGACGCGCGTCCAGTCGATCGGCTCGCCGACAGTCGCGTCCGGTATTTGGGGCCGTTTGACTGCCGCCGCCCGGCGACGCGCCCGCGTCGAAACAGTCCACTCGACGAGGTCTAAGCGAACGTCCAACAGCCACTCGCGGCGTGCCTCTTTCGCGTAGGCGCGCGACCACGTGATCAACTCGTCGTGGGTGTCGATCGCCCCGTAGGCCGGTACCCCTGACTCCTCGACGGCCATCGCTCAAAAGCCGGTCGGGTGGTCGATGAACGTCGTCTCCAGGCCCCACTCCTCGGCCAGGCCCGCGAGCGCACGGACGCCAAAGGTCTCTGTCGCGTAGTGACCAGCCAGGACGAGAGTGAGGTCTAGCTCCTTCGCCCGGTGGTAGGCCGCCTGCTTGCCCTCGCCGGTTACCAGCGCATCAGCTCCTTTCGCGGCGGCCTCCTCGATCCAGTCGGTCCCACTGCCGGTGACGATCGCAACCTCGGAGATCTCTTCGGGCCCGAAGTCGAGAGTCTGTATCGGCTGGCCGCCAGTGTCGAGTTCGGTGGCGAGTCGCTCCTCCAGCTCGTCGACGGTCATCGAGGGCATCCGACCGCGCTGGCCAATGTACTCCTCGCCGAGTTCGCCGAACGGCGCGCGATTGCTGAGATCCAACACGTCCGCCAGCCCGGCCGCATTGCCGAGATCCTGATGGCCGTCCAGGGGCAAGTGGGCCGCGTACAGCGGGAGGTCGTCCGCGAGCAGTGGAGCGAGTCGCCGGTAAGACTCTCCCGTCACGCGGTCGATCCCGTCGCCCCAGAACAGGCCGTGGTGAACGACCAGCAGGTCGGCGTCGACCTCGCGGGCACGCTCGATCGTTTCGACGGCGGCATCGACCGCGACGGCGACGTGTTCGACCTCCGTATCTTCCGGGCCGACCTGCAAGCCATCGGCGCTGGCGTCGATGTCGGCATAGTCGGCGATTCGAAGGCGGTCGTCGAAGCGATCGCAGAGTTCCCTACAGTTCATACCTGCCGATTATGCTGGCGGTACTGTAGTCCTTCGGGAGTCTTGTTGCAAATCAGACAGCCGCTTTGCCGTTTTGCGGATCTAAAATTGTTTCACACCGATAAGCGACAGAAATCACCACCGGGTTTTGAATACTCGAAACGGCGCAGATATAACAGAGAGAAATACAGTCATAAATTGCGAAATATCTAAGTTTTATTGATTTATATTCGCACTATGGCACTGATTCAGTCGGCCATTGTCGATCTGGGTGTTTGCAGTGACTGTTTGGTAGCTAGTGCGAGCACGACGATTGCCCACCAAGGGCAGAGTGAATAGCGCGATCATAGACGTGACTGATAAATCAACGCAGACGACACGGCGACAGTACCTACGCACAGCGGCAGGTATCGGCACGGCAGTAGTGATCGGCTCGAAAGTAAGTCAAAGTGGGACAGCGCAAGCGAGTTCGGGTGGTGAAGAGATCTGGCGGTATGAGACTGGCAATTATCCCCACTCATCACCGACGGTGGTGGATGGGACTGTCTACGTCGGGAGTTGGGACCTCTACGCGCTAGATGCGGCGACGGGTGAGAAAGAGTGGGCCTTCGAGACTGGCAATTGGATGTCCTCGCGAATATCCAGCCCGACGGTAGCCGATGGGACGGTCTTCGTTGGGAGTGATGACTGCAACCTCTACGCGTTGGATGCGGCGACGGGCGAGAAAGAGTGGGCCTTCGAGACGGGCGCCGAGGTGAAGTCGTCGCCGACGGTGGTAGATGGGACAGTCTTCGTCGGGAGTGATGACTACAACCTCTACGCGCTGAATGCGGCAACGGGCGAGAAAGAGTGGATCTTCAAGGCCGGCTATTGGGTGGAATCGTCGCCGACGGTAGTGGATGGGACGGTCTTCGTCGGGAGTAACGACAAGAACCTCTACGCGCTGAATGCGGCAACAGGCGACAAAGAGTGGGCCTTCCAGACCCGCGAGAATGTTTACTCGTCGCCGACGGTAGCCGATGAGACAGTCTTTGTCGGGAGTTACGACGACAACCTCTACGCGGTGGATGTGGCGACGGGCGAGAAAGAGTGGGCATTTGAGACGGACAGCAAGGTGGACTCGTCGCCGACGGTGGTGGACGGCATCGTCTTCGTCGGGAGTTGGGATGAAAACATCTACGCGCTGAATGCGGCGACGGGCGAGAAAGAGTGGGCTTTCGAGACTGGCGCCAGGGTGCGCTCGTCGCCGACGGTAGTGGATGGGGCGGTCTTCGTCGGGAGTGATGACTACAACCTCTACGCGGTGGATGGGACCACGGGCGAGAAAGAGTGGGCATTTGAGACGGACGGCAGGGTGGGGTCGTCGCCGACGGTGGTGGATGGCACCGTCTTCGTCGGGAGTTGGGATGAAAACATCTACGCGGTGGATGCTGGTATCGAAGGATCGAGCGAAGGCTCGCGTGTCACACTCACCACGCTAGGCCAACACGACCAATCCCGCCCTGGTGAGTCCTTTACCGATTCCGCAACGGAGGGTGGACAATCGAACGCGAGTACATCGACGTCCGGTCCGGGATTGGGTGTCCTCGGTACAGTGACCAGTCTGGGGGGCGCAAGCTATCTCATGAGTCGAATGAGAAACGGTAGCCAAGAGTCTGTAGAGTAATAACCTGTCCTCCTCGACGGTCTCGTCGATCTGCAGTTTCCTTGCAGAGCGACTAACTGATGTCGTCCCGAGACGGTCAAGACTGCGGGTATTCGATTCGATCTCCAGAATTGGGGTGAGAAGTGTGACGCTAGCTGATTGTAGCTAACCAGTACGGACGGATATATTCTCTCTATGGAGGTGGACTTGATTGTTTCTTGTTGCCCCCGAAGAGGACGATCAAGATAGCACCAATTCCGCAGGCCGCGAGTAACCCTATTGCCGCTGGTGAGTCCGGTACCGTGTAGATTACGACCGCACAGGTACCGCTGATCGCTGTCAGCAACGTCACTATCGCCGCTCTATCGGCGTTCGATCCGTATCGAGACGCAAGCGAGAGCCGATCGATGAGTTCCAGCCCACCATAAAGGAGGACGATCAGCAGGGCAACGATGATTTCAGACATCCAGTCTTCGGATGGGTCGCCACGTATCGGGCCCAAAACCGCAGGATAAACCAAGGAAATGAATAATGCTACGATGATAATATATCCAGTCGCCCTTCGTATGGTGATATTTGATCGGGTCATGCGTTCCATCCTCTGTCTGACGATACTGTGTGTTGGTGTGGCCCCACGGTCGGGAACAGGACTACGCTGTGTCAGTCGTCCGAACGGTAGAGCTGGTTGCCGTCACGGTCGAGAACGCCGCGGTCGACGAGTGCGTCTAGGACCTCGTCTGCCTCGCGGTGACCGATCCCGTAGGCACTGCCGGCGACTGTCGTGATCTCCTCGGCTTCGACGGGGAACTCCCGGTTCTGGAGGAGTCGCACGACCTTGTTGTAGGAACTCGTCGAGAAGTCACGATCTGTCCCGCCACCGCTGTCCGATCCGCTCGCTGTGGTGTCGGACTGACCGTCGGCCTGCCCGCTCCCTGCGGCCGTCTCTCTCTGCTCGGAGCGACCCGGTCCCGACGGCTGTCCGTCCTCGGGGTCCGCCGTCTGGTCCGTGTCCTGCTCGGTCGCGCTCTCCCCGCCGGGTGCGTCCGTCCACTCCTCGGCGGTCGTCTCCTGGGGGGTGCCCTCGTCCGGGTCGGCCTCGCGGGCGATCATCTCCTCGTCGCGTTCGTGACTGGTTTCGAAGTCCACGAGGTTCGGCCGCTCCTCGTCGAAGCGTTCGACGGTCGCTCCCGGTTGCTCTCCCGAGGTCTCGCTAACAGCATGTCCGTCCGGGTCACTCTCCGCCGTGGCGGACTCGCCGAGTTCGGTTTGGCCGGGATCGCTGGTCGCCGTCACGACACGCTCGACGATCGTCGAGAGCTTCCGTCGACACTCCGGGCAAAGGACCACAGTGCTCTGGTCTTCGACCGACGGACGCAAGTCGCGGGGAACGACGGGATACTCCTCAAGCGGTGCCTCGACCGCGACGCCACAGAAGTAACACGACGCCAATCGATCCATGTATGCGATGATGCTCGCGGGCGACAAAAACCCGTTCCGGTTCCACCCGATCCGGCGCGTCAGATCGACCGGACCAACCCAGCACGCTAGCTCTCAGCGTGCGTATAGACGAAGTCCCGCAGCAGCTTCCCCGCCAGTGCGGCAGCCTGGCCGTTGTCCCGATCGTTGACTTCCACCACGTCGAACCCCGATGCGAGGGGCGCGACCGACTGGACGACCTGGCGCACCGCCCGCGGCTCAAGGCCGAACGGTTCGATGGTCCCGGTCCCGGGGGCAAATCCGGGATCGACAGCGTCGATGTCGACACTGAGATAGACGGTCTCTCCTTCGACCGCGGGCGTCCACGCGGAGACGGACTCGGGCGGGACGATCGTCACGTCAGCCTCGTTGGCTCGCTCGTACTCGGCTTCGCTCCCGGCGCGTGCGCCGAGAATCACCGCCCGGTCGGCCACGTCAAGGGCGTGCCGTGTCACCGTCGAATGGCTGTATGGATCTCCGGCGTAGTCCTCTCGGAGGTCCAGATGGGCATCAAGGCAGACGAAGACATCCGGTTCGAGCGCGCGGACGGCTGCGACGCTGACGGTGTGTTCGCCGCCGAGGAGCAGCGGCACCAGCTCGTCCGCCTGCAGGGCGTCCAGTTCCCCTTCGAGGAAGGTCAGATATTCGGCCGCATCGTCGATCGCGCCGACTGCGCCAATGTCACCGTGATCGTAGACGCCATGCGCAGAGAAGTAACTGTCCGTGTCTGGGTCGTAATCCTCGAAGGAGCGTGCGAATTGCCGGACGCGTTCCGGCCCGAAACGGGTACCCGGCTGGAAGGTTGTCGAAGCATCGAGTGGCGCACCGACGATCGCGTAAGCAGCTTCGCTGCGATCGGTGAGTGCGCCGGGAAAGTCCATCTATACGATCTTGCGCTGCGCTTCGAGCTCGAGGTACTCGATTTCGTCGTCGGGTTCGAGACTTTCGTCTTCGGGGACGCGCATCGTGAACGTCTCGTAGGTTTCTAAGTCCATCACTTGGGCGTCGTTGCCTGACACCGAAACGACCTGGCCCTGTTTGCGCTCGATGATCGGCACCCAGACCTTCGCATCGACCGGCTGGGAGAGGGTGCGCTTTTTCCCGTCGAAGACACCCTTGCCGTCGATTCGGGCTTTCGCACTGCCGTGTTTGCCCGGCTTGGCCGTACTGTAGGCAGTGATCTTGCAGGGCGTCTCATCCATCATTACGTAGCTCCCTTCGTCGAGTTCCCGCACTTCAGTCTGCTGTTTTGCCATGTAGCCGGATTGGCCGGGGACGAGTATAAACGGTTTGGAACACGTCGCGCCGCCGCTGGCGGTCTTCCGGCGACTACGTCCAGCGATCCTCCTCGGGCGCTTTTGCCTCGTCGTCGCTGATCGGCCCGTCTGCCTCGATCGACGGATCTTCCGGCTCTCCCGCCGATTCTCGCTGTCGCATCTGCTGGCGGGTGAACTGGGGTTTTGCCCGGGTAGACCGACGCTCTCGGAACGACCGATAGAGACAGAACAACACGATCAGCGTCACCAGCAGCGAGAGCAATGTCGCCCGGAACGTCGAAAACGAGTACAGCATCGCCGTCGAGACGAACCCGCCAGTCGCGAACAGCCCGAGGACCAGCCGCGCGGCGAGAGCGTCCAACAGGCCGTTGGAGTCCTCGATGTCGGCCCTGACGTAGAAGTCGTCCCGGTCGATCCGGTCGAGCGTCGTCTCGAGTTTGGGCGGGATCCGCACCGCCGACCGCCCGGCTGCTCCAACTTCCTTCGCCCGGTCACGGACGAACTCACGGGCACTCTCCTCCAGATAGCCCTCTTCCCGGAGGAAGTCCGTCGCCACGTCGATGAAGTCAAAGTCGGGGTCGAGGGTCACACAGACGCCCTCGACGACCGTCGCGACCCGCAACACGAGCGCCAGATTCGAGGGGAGACGGAGCGGGAACTCGTAGATCGTGTCCTCGACCTTCTGGATGATCTGCTGGACGCGGTACTGTTCGATGTCCTCGCCGCGGGCGTCGGCGATCGCCAGCTCCATCACCTCGGCCATGACCTGCCGGTCGGCCTCCGGGGAGAGTGTCCCCATCGCGATCAGCGCATCCAGAATGGCGTCGATATCCTGATCGGCGACGGCCATGTAGAAGTCGATGATCCGGTCTTGCAGGTAGGCATCGACCCGGCCGCTCATGCCGAAGTCGTAGAACACGAGCGTCCCGTCGTCTTGGACGGCGAGGTTCCCTGGATGGGGATCGGCGTGGTAGACGCCATCCTCGACGATCATCTGGAAGTACGCGCGTTCGAGATTCTCGGCTAGAGCCGTCCGGTCGACGCCGCGACGGTCGAGTTCCGCGACGTCGCTGATCTTCGTCCCCTCGATGTACTCCATCGTGAGGATCCGTCCCGTCGAGTGGGACTCGACGACCGGTGGAATCCGGACCCGGTCGTCGTCGGCGAAATTGGCCCGGATTTCCGTCAACATCTCGGCCTCGCGTTCGTAATCCATCTCCTCTCGGATCGTCGTGGCGAACTCGTCGGCCAACGTTTCGAGCGAGAACGATCGCGCGTTATCGACGAAGTACAAGATGATGGGTAATAGCCACTGGACGACCTGCAAGTCGGACTCGACAAGCTTTTCGACGCCCGGCCGACGCACCTTTACCGCGACTGGCTCGTCCCCGATTTCGGCGTAGTAGACCTGGCCCAGGCTCGCGCCACTGATCGCGTCAGTGTTGAACTCGCTAAACCGTTCGTCGACCGGGCCGAGTTCGTCCTCGATGACCGCCTGGGCCTGTTCCCAGTCGGCTGGCGGCACGCGGTCCTGCAGCTTCGAGAACTCCTCGACGTACTCCGGCGGGAGCACGTCCGGCCGCGTCGAGAGCAACTGTCCCAGTTTGATGAACGTCGGCCCGAGTGTCAACAGTGACTGGAGCAGTCGCTCGGCCCGATTTCGACGCCGTTCGCTGGAGACGCTCCGGCTCCGACCAAAGAGAAGGAACCGCCGACGGTCCCGGGCGTAGGTGATGGCAAGCGGAAGAAACTGCCGGATGACGGCGACGAACCGCCAGTAGGTACGGAGGGACACCCGACAGCCACCCCTAGGCGTCCTCGACGGGGATCGACTCGCTTGTCGTCACAGTCGACTTCGGGAGTCGAAGTTCGAGGACGCCCCGCTGGACGGTCGCTTTGGCATCACCGGGGGCGACAGCCGGTGGCAACGGCAGTTCAACATCGAGGAATAGCGATCGCTCCTCAGAGACGTACTCGAAGTCCTCGGCAATCGATTTCTCGCGACGCGCCTCGACGAGTAATCGCCCGCTCTCGACCGAGATATCGACTGTCTCGGCAGTACTGCCGGGCATGTCGAGCACGAGCAGGTAGGCATCTTCGGATTCGAGCAAGTCGGCGAAGACTGCCTCGGGCAGGTCCTCGATCGCCTCGCGGAGCGCTGACATGGACCATCTTTCGAGCGGTAGGGCCAAAAACACGGTGGTATCGACAGTCGGACGGACGGTTGTTCTGTCCCGTGGCAATCATCAGGCGACCAGCCAGACGGCTCCTAGCGCCAGCACGCTCAGCCCGATGGCGACTGCCGCTAGCCCGATCTTCGCGACGGACCAGGCGACGCCGCGCTCGCGACGGTCCGCGAGCAGGAATCGCCTGACTCCACTGCCGTCGATGCGGACGCTGACCTCACCCCCGCGACTGCCCGCGGTCGGATCATACTGAGCGCGACCGTAGACGTAACAATCCTCGCCCGGGTCCAGTCGCCGCTCGACGAATCGCTGTTCGTTGCCCAAATGCAACTCGGTGACCCCGATGTCCAGCGTGTTGTCCTGTGGCGAGACGTTCGGGTTCTCGGCGACGAACTGCCGGATGCGTTCTGGTGGGGCCGTCCCCCCAGGAACCGTCACCGTGTGCTCTTCGAAGTGCCGGCCCGATCCCGCGGGTTCGACCCGACAACTGGCAGTGTCGTCGGCCAGTCGAAAGGGCCCGCCAACCAGTCCCTTGTCCAGCGTCTTCCAGTAGGTGCTCGATCCGTGAGCGCCGCCGCTGGTCCGTCGCTCCTGGACTTCCCACTCACAGACGAGCGTTTTGGCCCCGGAGATGGGCGCTTCAGTGGTTCCGTCGTCAGGTTGGGCCGTCCCCATCACTTCGACCGGGCCGGTCTCGTTCGGGAGCTCGAAGACGGCAAGCGGGTCACCGCGATAGACGCGCCAGGCAAAGAACAACTCGCGCACGCCAAGCGCCAGTATTGCGAGACCGGCCAGCGCCACAATCGCACCGCCGAGGAGGGCGAACGACACCATCTCCTGGCGCTTCTCTTGACAGTCTGATGAGTGTTTTCGTTGCGGGGCGATCTCTCTCAGCGCGCGGCTAGTCGAACAGCTCAGACGAGTTCGTCGAGTGCCTCGACGTGATACTCTCCATCGATGTCATCCGGGCGGTCGGCCTCGTCGAACCGTTCGATGTGAATCCCGTCTAGGCCGGCATTGTGTGCGGCTCGGATGTCTTGGGGACTATCCCCAACCATGACCCCCGCGTGGCCGTTGCCATCGACACCGAGATCGGCCATCGCTCGCTCGACCGGGGCTGGATCGGGTTTCCAGCCCAGTTGCTCGTTACAGCAGACCAGCGCATCGATCTCAGTCTGGAGGCCAACACGTTCCAGCGTCGCGTTCGCCAGGTACGGCTGTGAGTGCGTGACGATTCCGATCGGGCCGTCGATCGCCCCAAGCAGTCTTCGGGCGTCGTCGTAGCTGTAGGCCGCCCCGGCCCGCGCCTGGGCGTCTTCGACCTCGTGATATATTGCCCAAAATTCGTCGGGATCGATCCCCCAGTCCCGTAACTTGGGGTTGCGCGCGCCAGCCAGGCCGTGCCAGAGAATCCGCACCTGCCGATCGCTAAACTCGTACCCGAGGCGCTTGCCGACCTGATCGAATATCTGGCGCGGATACGCAGCGTCGACATCGACGAGCGTTCCGTCGAGATCGAACAGCCAGAAGTCGTAGGTTGGCGACTGCGTCATTGGCATCACCATAGGACAACTGTCCGCATGAGCGTTGCGTCCGCGGCGAGTCGCCGACAGCACTTATTATCCGGCACGTGCTGCGGTCACGTATGGAAGCCGAAGCCTGGGAATCAGTCGACGTGATCCACAACAACAAGGGTGAGCCACACGTCCTCCAGCAGAAGGTAAAAGTCTACACTGCCGGCGTCACTGAGGAGTCCTCCGGGTACACGAAGCCGACGATGGACCACCGCCTCGTCCCACTATCTGACATCACGAAGTAGGCGATCGGGACGCTCGACGGCACACGGACCGCTGAGCCGTCGGCTACCCGGTAAATAGTGTATTAGGAGAATCGCAACCGCGTCGAAAGCCTTACTGGCGGACGACGTTGGTCGCGCGGGGGCCCTTCTCGGCCTGTTCGATGTCGAATTCGACTTCCTGTCCTTCCTCGAGGTCCGGGCCGCCGACGTCTTCCATGTGGAAGAATACGTCTTCGTCCGCATCCTCAGTCTCGATGAAACCGTAACCGCCAGTGTCGTTGAAGAAATCAACCGTACCAGTTGCCATTGCGAATCTATCGAAGGGAGCGGGATGTATAAGGGTTCCGAGAGATGGCGTACCACGGGGGATCGAAACACGCCTCACGAGTGTACGTACCACCTGGTATGCGTACTCACCTCATATATCGCTACCCCGTAACGTCTCGTGAATCCCGATCACGAGTGCCGGCACGACGATCATGAACAGGTGTTCCTCGATGGGGATAGCGAGCAGGTCGATTCCGGTCCGGAGCTCTATGGCGAACACGCCCACTTCGAGCGTATACCAGTCCCAGACGTAGGCCAGCGGATAGAGGACGGCGATTGTCCGGGCGGCGCTCGCGATGGCCTCGGCTCGCCACAACAGTGCCAGGGCGAGCGCGCCGAAGGCAACTTCCGTCGCGAGGTACGTGTACGGCCCCATGACGCCGATGTCGATGGGGAGCGGGCCGGTAAAAGGCCGATACCACAGTGCGACCAGCAACAGCGCGAGGAACACGTAGGCCCCGCGGACGAGCAACATCGTCGCCAGCCGTGGGTCGGCCCGGCGGGCGATCGCCGCGACAGCCCCAAACGCAAAGACGGCGAGTATCGTCCCCGTGGGGAAGACGCCGACGGCGGCCAGGATGGCGACACCGAGCAATCCGGCGGCGAGAAACCCCTCCGCCAGTCGTCGGGCTCGATTCGGGCCCAGGACGACGGCCACGGTCCGCTTCCCGATCGAGCGGTCATACGCGTAGTCCTGTCCGTCGTCGATGATCTTGATTCCCAGCAATACCGCGAGCAACACGCCTGCCAGGCCGAACACCGTCGGCGTCAGGGACCCATGCCCCGCGACGAACGCTCCGAGCAACGATAGCGCGATTCCGCCCGGATACCCGCCGGTCGCGGTGATCGGGTTCGTATCCAGCTGTGGCGCGTGGAAATAGCCCAGTGCCCACGTCGGCGCGGTTAGTGCGGCGGCACCCAGCCCAGCGGTCAGGAAGACACCAGCGAGCGCGACCACGAAGACTGACCCGGCGACGACCAGGGCTAGCCGGCAGCCGGCGGCCGACAACGGGTGCTCGTCGTCTTCGTCGCGAACGAAGAAGTCGACGTAGCCGTCCTTGACATGGGCGGTATAGACGGCCGCGAATATCGCCGTCGCGTGCAGTGCGGTCACTGTCGGGACGAACGATCCCGTTTCCCGGGCGGCAAGTAGTGACCCTATCAGTGAGACGGCCACCGGCGGTAACATAAACACCGGATGGATCTGCGACGCCAGCGCCCGGACTGCAGGGCCGGTGCCGGACCGGTGACGCGCGACTCCCATAGCTGTGTCACGGTATCTACTCGCATAGTCGTGTCGGCGCGATCAAATGTTGCTGGCGAGTGCCAGCCCAATCACCGTTGACCTCGGCCCCGCCGTCCAAATGGATCCGATTCCATGGTCAGGCCGGTCTGAGCGTCTCAATCTGATCCTCACTCATGGAACCAATACTATCCCACGTATCGGGGAGAATACTACTCATCCCCTAATTGAGTTCCACTGCGTTAGTTATTCTATTGATCCCGAAGAGTATAAACAAAATACTAGACAGGACTAGAATAGTCGATACCCCCCTATTGCCCGGAGGAAGTTT